>NZ_JJMN01000001.1 GCF_000696385.1 Vibrio metoecus
GACTAAGGGGCTGGCAACGCATTACTACTAAACTCAAACACAACAACCGAAACCACCGCGGCTCAATGGGACTGGAAACGCCACGCGTTGACAGTCCCTCTTGAGGCGTTTGTTATATGCCTTGGATTCATATACTAAGTGCAACACTAAAAAATAAAACAGTGAGCCGTCATAATCCCTATTTTTCCTCCCGCCAAGAAGTGAAAAAGAATGACTTATAAACAGCTCACCGAGGGTGAGAGATATACAATCGCTGCTTATAAAAAGCAAGGTCTAAGCTATACCCATATCGCCAAACTCACTGGGCGACATAAGAGTACGATTTCTCGCGAAATTGCTCGCAACCGTTGTGCTTACGATGGCGCCTACCGGGCTTTCAAAGCCGACCAACGCACTCGGACAAAAGACGAAGTAAATCTAGGCGTAATCAGCGCATTACTCAGCAGCAATATAACCAAGTCGTGCACTTTATTAAAAAAGACTGGAGTCCTGCTCAAGTGGTCGGAAGAATGAAACGATATAAACAGCCGACCATTAGCCATGAATCCATTTACCAGTTCATCTGGCGAGATAAAGCCAATGGAGGCACGCTTTGGAAGCACCTACGACAATCAACCAAACAGCGGCGCAAGCGTTACGCTGCCTACGATAGTCGCGGAAGGCTCGCCAATAAACGACATATCTCGGAACGACCCAAAAGTGCCGAAACACGTAAAACGCGTGGACACTGGGAAATTGATACGGTTATGGGAAAAGGCTCTAAACACTGCATCGTGACACTCGTTGAGCGCATGACCGGCTACACCCTGATTGGGCAAATGGACGACCGAACAACCGCATCACTTAACCGGCGAACCATTCAGCTTATGAGTCGATTTGATGGCCTGTTTACCACCATTACCGCCGATAATGGCACTGAGTTTAACCAATATGAGCTTATTGAAGCGGCCACCGATACTCGATTTTATTTTGCTAACCCACACCACTCTTGGGAGCGAGGAACCAATGAAAATACCAACGGACTTATCCGACAATATTTGCCCAAAGGCACCTCAATGGCGACACTTACACAAGCAAAGTGCAACGCGATTCGACCCACAAACTTAACAGCAGACCCAGAGCTCGTCTGGGCTTTCAAACTCCGGAGGAATGTTTTGTTGGATATTATCGCTGATCGTTGCACTTCAAACTTGATACTAAGTGCTTTGGCTTGGTTCAGGTACAGAAAAATTCTTTTCTATTAAGTTAATAACTTCTGCAATGGTTGCTGTATCGACATTTAATTACTTTTGTGTGCTTCTTTATGGCTTTGTTCAACATCATATCCGTGGGACTCTAAGAACTCACTGAGCTCCTTATAGAAACCTTTACTGCGTCCTATTGCCAAATAATGCCTACCTGACTTTCGTGCATTCACATAATACGTTAGTGATTTATCCTCACTGAAGAACGTCGGGCCAGAAATTCTAGAACTAGAGCGTAAAGGGCTATCCAATAAGTTCGATATCTCACCAAGTAAAATATGGTCTGATTGTAACTTAGCCTCTTCCTCCCTTTTTAAAGCGCTGACTGTATATGAATCATTACTTTCTTCTAAGGCTATTACTTTCGCACCTAGCAACTCCATTAATGGTTGCATCCGTTCAACTAGGCTATCTTCTTTGTCCAAAAACCACTCACCTTCGATACGACTCTCCTGCATAAAATTATGTATAGCAGATTCGACTGATCGAGCATCTGCATGCTCCCACGCGGCAATACACTGAGCTTTGATCGGTGACTTGGTATTGCTTATCTGCTGTAACCTTTTGCTGAGAGTTGCATTTCCAGCACCAGTGATACCAACTTTCTTATATGGGATATCGATATGTCCACCTACATCAATATGACGCATCACGTAAATAATCGAATGCATGTTCTTTCCTTACTGTAAATTAAAAGCATATAACGCCCGCCTAAGGGGCTGGCAACGCATAACACCAAACTTAAACACAACAACCGAAACCGCCGCGGCTCATTGGGACTGGAAACGCTACGCGTTGACAGTCCCTCTTGAGGCGTTTGTTAAATGCATTTTTCAAAGTAGTCCACGGACATATTTTCAAATACACCTTTACCACAACGCTCAAAACCAAGCTTTTCAGGATGTGCTGTGACTGTCCATTTTCAGGCTCAGTTAAAGCTAGCACGCTTGAATACCCTATTTGTTTGGCATAGTCCAAAACCGCCGAACTCGCTTCAATTGCATACCCATAACCTCGGGACTGAGGCCTTATACGATAACCAAGTTCAACAACATTTTTTCCTTGATATGAAAAATTCTCCAGGCCTGAGTAACCGATAAGCTCTCCTGTGGATTTTTCAACCAGTGCAAACTTCCCAATACCGTGTATTTCATAAGCATCTAGCAATTCTTGGAATCGAATTATTGCCTGTTCGTAGCTCATAGCACCTGTTGGTGAATAAACCATGAACTCTGGATTTCTTAATAATTCTACGATCGACTCAATGTCAGAGAGCTCGAACTTACGGAGCAATAATCTAGGAGTTTCAATCATTTTGCCTCCATGCATTTAACGCCCGCCTAAGGGGCTGACAACGCATAACACTAAACTCAAGCACAACAACCAAAACCACCGCGACTCAATGGGACTAGAAACGCCACGCGTTGACAGTCCCTCTTGAGGCGTTTGTTTAGGCTTTTTTTACCCAGTTCTCTTTGCTTTTTAGCTCATGGTAAAGGGAATTGGAGTCCTTAAACCAAACTAGTTCGTAAAACTCATTGTTTTTAAACAACAGTTTTACCTTTGGTGTACCTAGAAATTTCGTGTACTCGACAGACACAATATCTTCGTTGTTTCTCTGAAAGTTGTAGCCTGAGGCTTGGTGACAAAGTTCAAATCCAGTGTTAGTTACACTAATCGTTTCACTCCGATGGTTGTATAAAGCACCACTATAATGCTGATCGATAAACCTCAATACACACATAATGACTGCACAAATGACTAGACCAGTAGTCAGAGAATCATTTATGACAAAAACTGAAGGTTTGAAATATAAAGTAACTAAGCAAGGGATCAGAAATCCATAGTTAAGCCACTTTAACAATTTCAATCGCCGTTCCAATAACTCAATATCACACTCGTATTTCATTAACCTTCGCCAAAAGCCTAACGCCCGCCTAAGGGGCTGGCAACGCATAACACTAAACTCAAACTACAACAACCGATAACCACCACGGGCTCAATGGGACTGGAAACGCTACGCGTTGACAGTCCCTCTTGAGGCGTTTGTTAGCATGTCGTTTCAGCCAAAAATGCGTTGATTTGTGAACGTGTAGTGAATCTTACTTTATTGCCGTGAAAATCACTGAACAATTGCTGATGAAACTGCAGCGAGCTTTTGGACTCTCGAATCGAGTATTCAGAAGCCCATTTCAATAACTCACTAAAATTTTTCTCCGCCTGTTTAACATCAAGCTGATTAGAGCTCTCAGAACCACGAGCTTTAAGAGAGTTCTCACACACTGACCACTCCAAATCCAAGAACAGTAGCGTATCAGCGAAAGGAATTAGCTGTTCAGCTAGGGCACCAAATACACCTTCAACTACCCAACTATGCTGAGAACGTAAGCAAACGATTTCATTTTCGATTGCTTCGGGAGATCGTTTCCGATTATAGCCACCAGGCTCCCATACAATTGAGTCTAGGTTAACTTCATGTAATTGGAGCTTTCGAGACAACTGCGCTGACAACCAACTCTTACCTGAACCAGAATTGCCAATAATGAGAATTTTATTCATTTTGCACCCACATGCTAACGCCCGCCTAAGGGGCTGGCAACGTATTGCACTAAACTCAAACACAACAACCGTAACCACCGCGGCTCAATGGGACTGGAAACGCCGCGCGTTGACAGTCCCTCTTGAGGCGTTTGTTAGCTTCGTAGCTTATTGTTTAACAATGACTTTTTAACACATTTTCGTGAAAGGCATTTTACGCAAAAGCATCACACAAACACACGTCCAACGCCAAAAGCTGTGACGTTGACTGCCAAATCTCAAAACGATCAAGGCTAAGTTAGCCACGGTTAAGAGTCCGCGACAAAGAAAGCCAGATCACAGCGATGATGCTGCCTTTTGTGAAACCAAACTGGCCGAGTGGAGCATCCAACAACTTTGAAGCATCGAGACTTGTTGGCTTTCAGCGGCTTTGAAACTGCTGAACATTCAACACTTTCTACCAAGTCAGCATCCGAAAAACTCGAAAGCCAAGTTGGGGAATTTAAACGCTAAAAGCTGACTTTTCACAACAAATCAGCTTAGATTCTGATGATTCTAGCCTTTAAGAAGCTAACGCCCGCCTAAGGGGCTGGCAACGCATAACACTAAAACTACAAACACACGCAGCCGTAACCACCGCGGCTCAATGGGACTGGAAACGCCGCGCGTTGACAGTCCCTCTTGAGGCGTTTGTTATGTGCGTGGTTGATTCGATACGATTTTAACCCATTGAGCTCGCCATGCTTGAGGTGGCATCTCGTCAGGCCAAAACTCTTTTTGTTTAGTGATTAATCCATTCTCAACAGTATGGAATGTAATAGCTCTGGCTTTTTGCACACCATCTGTTATCGATACATCCGTTACAACGCTATCGCCTTCACATACAACAGAGTGAATGTTGAATAACCAATGACCATTTGCAGGATAGTGCGCATTAATGGACTACAAAATTTCTCTCGGCCAAGAATCAATTCGCCTGACTGAGGACCAAAAACCTTCGAAATCCAAGCTTAACCACTCACTTGCTTTGGCAAAGTCATTGGTTTTCATGGCATTCCAGAATGACAATACAACGTCCTTGGAATTCATATTTTCTCCATTAGCACATAACGCCCGCCTAAGGGGCTGGCAACGCATTACCACAAAACTTAAACACAACAACCATCACCACTGCGGCTCAATGGGACTGGAAACGCCACGCGTTGACAGTCCCTCTTGTAGGCGTTTGTTAGGTATCTTGGATTTATATTCTATATGTCATCGTCTAGTAACTTTTTCATTTCCTTTTTAATTGCAGAAAATAGAGGTTTAATTTCATCTTCTACATCAAAGTTGATATCTTTTTCTAACTGTGAACTATCTAAAATCTTATCGCAAAGATCGTCAACCTTAACCTCAATATCATCAGGCAGAAATAACCGATTAACACGGAGAAAGTTAGACAGTTTTAATGTACTTTCATTTAGCTTATCAAAGTCACCATGTGAGCAGCTAGCATCGTAATAATGCCTTAAAAACATTATTGTATCTTGTAAATGAGCATGTAGATCGGATATCACTTCAGAGCGTTTTCCATGTAACATGCTAAAACGCAGTTCCCTTTTAAATGTTGAATCTTTAAGAGCCGATTTGATGTTTTCAATCGCTGCTGTTTTCTCAATTTCAACTTTTGCTTTGTAAGACTCTAGCTTCAAGTCGTATTCATGTTTTATTGAGCTTTTAACTCTCTCTGTAATCCAAGTTTTTGAAAGCCAAACAATTACAGCAGAAGCCACACTACTAGCTGTTACTGAAGCTAAGATTGTTAAAATAATGTCGCTCACTGCCCCCTCCAAGATACCTAACGCCCGCCTAAGGGGCTGACAACGCATACCACTAAACTCAAACACAACAACCATAACCACTGCGGTTCATTGGGACTGGAAACGCCACGCGTTGACAGTCCCTTTGAGGCGTTTGTTAGTTTCGTAGCCTATTGTTTCGCAATAACTTTTAAACACCTTTGCTTGAATGCGATTTACGCAAAAGTATCAAGCAAGCACACGCTCAACGCCAAAAGCTGTGAAGCAAACAGCCAAAACTCAAAACGATCAGGTTAAGTTGGTCACGATTAAGAGTCTGCGACAAAGAAAACGCAATTTCAGCGATGATGCAGCCTTTTGTGAAACAAAACTACCCGTGTGGAACATCCGACAACATTGAAGCATCTAGGCTTGTTGGTTTTCTAGCGATTTTGAAACCGCTGAACTTTCAACACTTCCTACCAAAGCAGCATCAGCCTGAAACTCAAAAACCAAATTGTGCAACTTGAACGCTCGCTAAAAGCTGATTCTTCAGAACGTTGAACCTGAGTTTTTGATGATTTTTTCAGATAGAAACTAACGCCCGCCTAAGGGGCTGGCAACGCATAACACCAAACTCAACCACAACAACCGTAACCACCGCGGCTCAATGGGACTGGAAACGCTACGCGTTGACAGTCCCTCTTGAGGCGTTTGTTATGCTTAAGCTTCAACACTTTACATTTGAATCAAATCAATGATAACCAACTGAAATCATTGGTCAAACTCCGAGTTTCCTTGAATTAGAACTGGCTCAACTTTTACCTATGAACTGACCAATGCAGGCTTTCATTTAGCAACTAGGCCAATGTGGAGACCCTCTCCGACAAACCAACTCACCACGCATGGGCACGATAACTCAATGAGGCAATCACACTGAAACTTACAGCGACAGACACATTGCCGTTTCATTAAGCAGCGAAAAACAATGCTCAATTGCCGACTGACTTTCAGCCTGTAAGTAAAGGCACCAAACTGCTCAAAACGACTTGAGCCAGCAACATTCACCCCGCGCAGACTCAATATTGCAATGAGGCAATAACACTGAATTTTTAGCACCAGATACATGGCTGCTTCATTAGACAGCGACAAACAATATTGAATTGCCGACAAAACCAGAACGAAATGCCAAAGGAATCGACAATCACAACCTGCTGATTTTTATGGATTAAGCATAACGCCCGCCTAAGGGGCTGGCAACGCATAACACCAAACTCAATCACAACAACCGTAACCACTTCGGCTCATTGGGACTGGAAACGCCACGCGTTGACAGTCCCTCTTGAGGCGTTTGTTAGTTTACAGTTTTCCACATTGTTTTTGACTGCTCTTCAAAGCCTAGTTTTACATAAAAGCTTTGCGCACTCTTGTTGAAAGCCATGACCTCTAGTCTAATTTGCTCAGCACCCTGAGATTTAGCCCAGTCATTACATCGAGCCATGAGTTGAGTACCAATACCAGAAACTCTAGCATTTTCATCAACTACAATTGTGCCGACACGACAAATTGGTGTTTTAACTAAAAACGGGATAGCTTCATTTTGAGTTACCGTAGCTGTTACGAAGCCAACAACATCACCAGAGATTTCTGCAACAAGAAACAGCCTTGATTGATCATTTAGAGCCTTAAGAAGGAACTCTTTTTCTTCAGATGACGGTTTTACAAATGCTTCAGGTGCATTTTCAAAGTGCATAACTCCAATCTGATAATTAAGACGCAAAAGTGAGTCTAAATCTGACGCATCTGCTGATCTAATTTTCATTTTCGTCCTCTGAATCTGATATGTAAACTAACGCCCGCCTAAGGGGCTGGCAACGCATTACCACTAAACTACAAAAACAACAACTGCAACCACCGCGGCTCATTGGGACTGGAAACGCCGTGCGTTGACAGTCCCTCTTGAGGCGTTTGTTATGTGACAATTTCCATCGCTTGTCTAGTTGTCTCTTTTAGTTTACTTAGGTCATCTTCAGATTGGACCGATACATACGTACAACCTTTGTAAACAAGCCCAAGATAGTCTGCTGTCAGTTGAAAAGGCTCTGAAAAGCAACTGGGACATGCTTTGTTAAAGCCCGTTGATAATACCGAAACTGACTTACCCTTTAAGCATCGACCGAGCTCTTTTTCGATTGTTAGTAAGTCTGAAAGACGATCGAAGAACACTTTTAGTTGCGCGGACATTGAATACCAATAAACGGGTGAGGCAAAAACCAGATGGTCAAACTCAACCAATTTATTGATTAAATGGATAAAGTCATCATTTCGATTCATATGCTCATAAATCGTAAAAAGGAAATCGCATAGTCCGATAAAATCGAATAGCGTTGTATCTGTGCTTGCTTGAAATACTTCAACCAATTTACGAGTATTTCCGTCAGATTTAGAAGTCCCTAAAACAACAGCAATTTTCATTGTGACTCCTTGTCACATAACGCCCTGTTAAGGGGTGAAGCACGCAATGATTAAGCCGCTGCATAGCACGTCAACACCGAAACCACCGCATACCAAAAATGTCACGCGTGCTGAATCCCTCTTAAACAGTTTGTTATGCCATATAGCTCAAAAGGAATGACTCAATATCACGTATCATATTCCGGACATCTTGCTCAGAAAATAATTCTGGTTTTCCATGAGCGGCGCTATTACGAATATCGGCTATTGCGGTAATTTGCTTCTGCTGCAACTTACTATAGAGTCCTGATTTGGCAAGTTGGGAATTCATGGTATCCAACTTGCCATGCGAAATACCATTATCAGTACAAATATCTCGAAGTGCTGTTTCTAGAACAACACCAGCGATGACAGCAGATGCTAATTTGTAACCACTGTTGAGCAATTCTTGAGCTTGTTCTAACTCACTCTCAAAAACTTCTGCCTGTACAAGTTGTTTGAGTGAGATTAGGTAACCACCTTCAAAATCTTCTTTTGTCAGCACCGAAAATAAGCACCTACTCGTTTTTTAATACCATAGTCAGATTCCATCGTTCGGCGCTTTTCACCTTCAACAAATGCGATGAAATGCTGCGAGTTTTCACCGCATGCAGTTACAAGTAGATTCTTTGCCTTTACTTTCCAGCTTGTAAATAGTTCCGTATCAATTGTTTCTGTTGAGCCATAAGCACCATTTACAGTTTTTTTGGTTCCTTCTATTGTATCTAGTTGGTCTTGAAGCTCATTAAATCGTTGGGCTAATTTTTTATTCATTTCATACTCCTAACCTTTTAGCTACCGTTTGGCATAACGCCCGCCTAAGGGGCTGGCAACGCGAGTACCACTAGACTCAAACACAACAACCGTAGCCACCGCGGTTCATTAGGACTGGAAACGCCACGCGTTGACAGTCCCTTTGAGGCGTTTGTTAGTTTCGTAGCCCATTGTTTACCAATGATTTTTTAACAAATTTTCTTGAAAGTCATTTTACGCGAATGCATGAGATAAGCACACGTCCAACACCGAAAGCTGTGAAGCAGACTGCTAAAACTTAAAACGATCAAGGTTAAGTTGGCTACGGTTAAGAGTCCGCGACAAAGAAAACCAGATCACAGCGACGATGCAGCGATTTTGAAACTGCTGAACTTCCAACACTTCCTACCAAAGCAGCATCAGCCTGAAACTCAAAAACCAAATTGTGCAACTTGAACGCTCGCTAAAAGCTGATTCTTCAGAACGTTGAATCTGAGTTTTTGATGATTTTTTCAGATAGAAACTAACGCCCGCCTAAGGGCCTGACAACGCATTACCACTAAACTACAAACGACAACAACCGTAACCGCCACGGCTCATTGGGACTGGAAACGCCACGCGTTGACAGTCCCTCTTGAGGCGTTTGTTAGGATAATTTTTGCAACACCTTGCGCCCAGATTCCATAACTGCGCTTTGAGCACCTAATAAATTGTATTGATTGGGTGAACCACTCGCAGCCGACTGAAGTAGCGCTGCTAGTTGTCCAACTTCATAGTTTAGCTTAGCCTCATATTCACAATGCTCAGGGGTTAAAACGAGCTGAATTTTATGGACTAATTGAAGAGCGCGCTTATAGTCATATTCGACATGAGCTTCAGGATCTGCAAGATAGATGAACTCTGGTAACCACTCTAGCAAGTAGGCAGTTTTGCGCTCTGCTGCTGATTTGCTTCTATCAGCCAATATTTGTGTACGAAGCTTAATAGAATCGTTCTGAATCTGCTTTTTCATTGTTAAGTATTGAAAAGAACCCGCCAACACAGCACCCAAAACCACACCTGCCAATGGCAACAAACTTTCATACATCGGTGATTATTCCCTGATTATCCTAACGCCCGCCTAAGGGGCTGGCAACGCATAACACTAAACTCAAACGCAACAGCCGTAACCACCGCGACTCAATGGGACTGGAAACGCCACGCGTTGACAGTCCCTCTTGAGGCGTTTGTTATAAGCAAGATACCAACGTTACAGAAGCTCTTCTAAATCCGACATTAGCCATGCGCTGTTATGCTGCTTAAAACCAATTTTTGGATAGTATTTTGTTGCTTGTGGTGCTGATAACAAAATCAACTTACAACCTTTTTTAAGACTAGCTAAAGTCTGTCGGATCAATTCTTTACCAATACCTTTCGATTGGACCTGCTCCGAGACAGCCAAATCCGATAAGTAGCAGCAGTAATGAAAATCTGTCACCGAGCGAGCAATACCGACAAGCCGCTCACCAATCCAAGCTGAAACAAGCAAATCCGTATTTGCCAACATCCCACTGATACATTCGTAATTATCGGTTGGACGTCTAGCTCCAAGCGTTGTCTGATTGAGGAGTTCCACAAACTGCTCTGGCGTAATTGGGCGATTTACAAAATATTCAACTTCCATTTTTCACTTTCCTTTAAAGCCCAAACTTCAACTTGCTTATAACGCCCGATTAAGCAGTGAGCAA
>NZ_JJMN01000002.1 GCF_000696385.1 Vibrio metoecus
GCACTTCAAACTTGATACTAAGCCGATTTAGTTGCATCCAACAATTCTATTTAACTACTTGGGTATAAGCGGTCGATTAATCTAAGCAAGCCAATTGGTGAATTCGACGGATTTGACTGCCATTCTGTGAGATCATTAATCGCAAATTCTATTCCAGCATTGAATGCGGCGTTTCTAGCACCAGCCATTTGAAATGCAAATAATTTAGCTTTATCCCCATCAGGACCAAATAAATTATAGTAGCTATCCGAAAGAATGCCCTGATGATCTTTTTCTGGGAATGGTGAGTTCTGTATCAAGTGCAATTGAAAACCCAAAAAATATCCAGCGATTAATGGCTCTTTTTGAACATCTCTGATTAATTGATCTGCACTAATTGTCATTAATATTGTTTGTCCTGTAATTACAGAGCCAATGGCATTAACTAACTTATCTATTTTGTCCTTTTTCCCAAATCCAAACATTTTCATCTCCTAATGGATACAATCGATTGTTGTCTTTGTTAATTGAAGCTACATCTGTGTTGGTTACATTCGTCCTTCAATCACATAGTTTGCTATGATAATGAACTCATCAACCGCCTACCTGCAACTCAAAGCAGTTCAGATAGGCATTATAAATGCGGGACAATTTCACGTGTGTCCTACTTTTGAGCGTACCGAGTGACTTGTCTTTAAAAGATCAGGTAAGAACGGCCAATATAGATTAAATAACAAACAGAACATGCTCATAAACCAAACCGTATTCGTGCGTTTACCTTAAAATATCGTAGTAGGTATAACGCCCGCCTAAGGGGCTGACAACGCATTACCACTAAACCCAAACACAACAACTGCAACCACCGCGGCTCAATGGGACTGGAAACGCCGCGCGTTGACAGTCCCTCTTGTAGGCGTTTGTTATTTTCGTAGCTCATTGTTTATCAATGACTTTTAACACTTTTGTTTGAAAGTCATTTTATGCAAATGCATCACACAAACACACGTCCAAACGCCAAAAAGCTGTGAAGTTGGCTACCAAAATTTAAAACGATCAAGGTTGAGTTGGCCACGGTTAAGAGTCCGCGACAAAGAAAACCAGATCACTGCAATGATGCAGCCTTTATGAAACCAAACCTTCTGTGTGGAACATCCAACAATATTGAAGCATCGAGGCTTGTTGGCTTTCAGCGCTTTCAACCGAATCAGCATCGTCACAAACTCAAAAGCTAAATTGTGCAGATTGAATGCTAAAAGCTGATTTTTCAGAGCCTTGAGTGTGAATTTTTGATGGATTTTCCTAAGAGAAACTAACGCCCGCCTAAGGGGCTGGCAACGCATAACCACAAAACTCAAACACAACAACCGTAACCACCGCGGCTCAATGGGACTGGAAACGCCACGCGTTGACAGTCCCTCTTGAGGCGTTTGTTATGTGAAAACCCAACTATCGAGCACCAATTTTTAAGACCTGTTTAAAAAAGTACAACATGAAGCCCGAAGTTATTGGAAAAAAAATTGAAAAACGCAGTCAGGCCGAATCTTATGC
This sequence comes from Vibrio metoecus, assembly GCF_000696385.1. GTDB lineage: Bacteria > Pseudomonadota > Gammaproteobacteria > Enterobacterales > Vibrionaceae > Vibrio > Vibrio metoecus. The sequence goes on from NZ_JJMN01000002.1 coordinate 1,528, forward strand.
GACGTTTTTTTAGCGGTTAAAAGACACATAGAATGAATACAAAAGCATGTGAACCAAAGCCAGAATAACTAACGTTTTTAATAAGTTAATTATCATAACGTCTAATGATAATACCTTGATGAAAGCAGCAATAATAAAAACACCCCAGAAGCTTATCCCTGCATACTTATCAATTCGATCCACTACCGTATCTCCCTATTTCACATAACGCCCTGCTAAGGGGTGAGTAATGCACTGCAAAAGCTACCGCACGCCGCCTTAATCACAAAACTCACCGCATGCTAAAAATGCCACGCATTGCGAATCCCGCTTAAGCAGTTTGTTAGCTTAAATTTCAGCACCTTAGATTTACCAAACCCGAGACTAACCCAGCTTGGTAAAACGACAAACCACCTGAGTTTTAAAACCCGAAATAACGCAAACTTTGTGGCCTTTCATGCAATTTGAAAAACCGAAAACTTTGAGAACTCATTTTCGGAAAACTCAAAGCGAAAGCAAAACTACCAAAGCGACTTTGCACCAAACTGGCTAACCTCGCGCAATCCCAAAACTCAATTGAGGCAAATGCTCAAAACTCGCATTGACAAACAATGCTGATTTGCCGAAAAGCCTGAACGAACTGCCAAGGGAAGAAAAAACAGGCTGCAACCAATTGATTTTCATTGTTTTAAGCTAACGCCCGCTTAAGGGGCAGCCAACGCTATTACCAACTTTCCGCATAACACAGTAACCACAAAAACTAACGCATAGTAAAAATAGCCACGCGTTGGCTGTCCCTCTTGTAAGCGTTTGTTAAGTGCCTATTTTTCGATGATTTCTTTAAGCTCTGAAACTGTATAAGGGGGAATTTTTCTGTGAAGCATTGCATGACAATTTGGGCAAACAGGAACCAAGTCTTTTATTGGGTCGACACTATACTCCTGCTTAATCTCACTCAATGGAGTAACATGATGCACATGGATAAAACCAACTCCGATATCACCATAAACCTCACCAAAGTTGATTCTACACACCGCACAAGTGACGCCATGGTGAGCAATACATGCAAGCCTCGCTTGAAGGTTTCGCTCAAAGCGGTTTACTTTAACACTTATCGATGCCCCCTCGATATGCTTTTCAGATTCCTCCGGAAACAGCCTTTCAGGATGTATAACTTTATTCAAGAATTTTAAATATGCACGCATCGCGACATCGCAATTCTTTATTGACCCTTCAGGCATACGAGTAGCACGTAGGCCAAAAACAAGGTTCTTTATGTCATCTACACATGAAAGTGTATGAAAATCCACACCAAATAGTTGCTTATCAACTCTTTTTAAATAACTTACATAGCTATTAGCTGTATCTAACGTTACGGCATTACGCCTATTGACTAGATAATTAATAAACTCTATCTCGAATTTTATCATTGATATCCTCATAGGCACTTAACGCCCGCTTAAGGGGCAGCCAACGCCACGACCAACTTTCCGCATAACACCGTAACCACAATGACCAACGCATAGTAAAAATGCCGCGCGTTGGCTTGTCCCTCTTGAAGCGTTTGTTAGTTGCACAGCGCGCGCTGAATTTTGTGCTTGTTAGTTTCGATGTAATCTATGTCATTAAGGTAAGATTGTAGATGCCCTTCCTCAATGTTTGTCGCAAATTGCTCGTTGCCACTATCTGCCTCTTTTCGCATAAAGTTCACAAGGGCATTTAATCGCCGAACCATTGCATCCGCAAGCTGCTCTCTTTGACTATATGTAGCATCGTAGCTATCGCAGAATAACCTTGCCCTTAAAAGTTGTTCTTCCATTGTGCCAAGGCCATCAATGCTGTCCGTTTTAAAAGGTGCCCAACAATATATTGAATAAGCTAAGTCCCACACTCTTGAAGCGGGATGTGCTGTGTACAAAATCAAACACACCAACTACTGAATTTCCTGAAAGTGCTACATTGTACGGCGTGAAATCACCATGACATATAACTTCGAATGGCTCTCGTGGGTCGAGCATCCACGGTAAATTTACGATGTCGTTATTACTGACAAACGATGCTGTTGAGTCATGAATTTTTCTAAGCAATTTAGCTGCTGATCTCAAAGCTTCTGACGTTGCAATAGCACCAACTAATGGATAATTATAATTATAAGTATCACCAACAACGAAACTTAATTTTTCTTGTTTCACTTCAATGCCAAGAAATCTAGGCGACTCTGTTAAGCCTGAGCTTTGTAAATGCGTTAACAGCTTATGAATTGTTGGGCTCCATAACTGTAATGGTCGATAAATAATTTCACCATCACGGTAAATTGCAGACTCTCGCCCACCTGATAATTCTTCCATATTTCTCCTTTAGCAACTAACGCCCGCCTAAGGGGCTGGCAACGCATAACATAAAACTCAAACACAACAGCCGAAACCACCGCGGCTCAATGGGACTGGAAACGCCGCGCGTTGACAGTCCCTCTTGAGGCGTTTGTTAGCTTCGTAGCCTATTGTTTCACAATGGCTTTTTAACACATTTACTTGAAAGGCATTTTACGCAAAAGCATCACACAAACACACGTCCAACGCCAAAAGCTGTGAGGTTGGCTGCCAAAACTCAAAACAATAAAGGTTAAGTTGGCCACGGTTAAGAGTCCGCGACAAAGAAAGCACACTTTCAGCGATGATGCAGCCTTTGTGAAATCAAACTTTCCGTGTGGAGCATCCAACAACATTGAAGCATCGAAGCTTGATGGTTTTCAGCGACTTTGAAACTACTGAACTTTCAACGCTTTCTACCAAGTCAGCATCCGACAAATTCGAAAGCCAAGTTGTGAAATTTGAACGCTAAAAGCTGAGTTTTCAGAACGATTGAGCTTGGATTTTGATGATTTCTGTCTTTAAGAAGCTAACGCCCGCCTAAGGGGCTGGCAACGCATTAACACTAAACTCAAACACAACAACCGAAACCACCGCGGCTCAATGGGACTGGAAACGCCACGCGTTGACAGTCCCTCTTGAGGCGTTTGTTGGGCAATTTTAATACGCTGCGCCATTGATTTTTCTAACTGGAATGGCAGAAAGAACTTCATTTTCTGCCATCCGCATATTCACCGCGAATATTCTTGAATCACATTTAGGCGTTGTTATGTAGTGCGTCACGCAACCACATATATTACATCGATGGAATTCAACGTCTTTGTCTCCCCAACAGTAAAACTTCGAGTTTTCTTTGGTATACGTTACTAAAACTTGCTCGGGAGTGTAATAAGCCCACATTGCTGCATAACGTCGGCAAATCGAACAATTACATTCACCCACTTCTTTTGGCAGCTGAGCCAGTTTTAAGTGGATATTTCCACAATGACATATCACGTCCATATGATGACTCAATAAAATTGCCTAACGCCCGCCTAAGGGGCTGGCAACGCATAACAACTAAACTCAAACACAACAACCGAAACCACCGCGGCTCAACGGGACTGGAAACGCCGCGCGTTGACAGTCCCTCTTGAGGCGTTTGTTAGCATTTCAGCCCAGCAACCCCAAAGACTTTAAATAGTTGAATAGTTCATTATTCACTCTTTCCACTTCAGCAATATCGTCTGAAATCTGTTTTGTAGGGTCATTCTCATACTGGTTAATGCATGCTTGCAACCATAGCAGTGCTGAATACATATCTCCAAAAGCATTTCTAGCGGTTTCCTGACTCACAGATGAAAGTGCAATGTTAAAGAATTCAACATGCCCATAAATTGTAGCAATTGCATATCTCTCATTTTGGTCAAAATCAGCATAGATTGTGTGATAGAAGTTATTAAAAACATGGGTTTTTATCGAATGTGGCGCGATCACCCCATACTGAATTTGATTTACATGCTTTTTAAAATTTATACATAAATCAATAGCAGCCTCAGCTCCTCGCTTAATATCTGATAATTCAGCTCTAAGTGCTCTTTTTATCGCTCGTTGTTGATGCGTTTTCTTTATCGCATCGGTTAATTGAGCTAATAACCAACCAATCCCAACCGAAATTAGTGCAACAATTACATTTTCTTCCAACTTTCCCCCAAAATGCTAACGCCCGCTTAAGGGGCAGCCAACGCTACTACCAAGCTTCCGCATAACACCGTAATCACAAAAACCAATACATGATAAAAATGCCACGCGTTGGCTGTCCCTCTTGAAGCGTTTGTTATAGGGATTTTATTCTCGTCGGTTCTAAATCACCATTTTCAAAGTATTCGATCCTAACTTTTGCACCGTTATCAAAAGTAATGTTCAAATCGCTTTCTGATGGTCCTTTTAGATGAAACCACTGTTCTTTATTACTAGTGTCAAATGTATCAACTTGCCAATCACCAATTTGCACTCCGCTGTAAGACCATGCACTACCATTTTCAACCACTGATAGCATTCGCACTTTTAATGTTTGATTATTTTTCAGCTTCGCTTTAAAACTGTATTTGTGTTGATGCTTTAACTGCTTCACTTTGTCCGATAAAACATTTTCTCCATGATGACCAGAGTCTGGATAGTCAAAATTAAATAAGGCTTTAATTTGCCGTTCAATTTTTGTACATGAAGCACCGAGAGCAGCATCAAGATTCCCATCAGTTCTCAGGTCGTCATAATCAGCAAGTGTTAAACCAAACAAGTCGGAAGGAATATGCAAATCTACGCTTCTAGGTTTAACAATGAAATTTGAATAACGCCCCAACCTACCAACAAACAAGCCAAGCTCAAAGATTATATTATCTCGAACTGTAGTCTTCTCTGCGTCTCTAATCACTGATTTATCGTCAGCAGAAAAGACAAAAATACCAAAATCATTTTCATCTAATGCCGAATTTAATGATTCGAGAGTATAAGCAGATAGCTCAAAAACTCCCTGGCTCCAGATCGTAACCTCCATAGTATGCTCAAGATTAACTTGAAGTGACTTTGCTACATCTAATCCTTCGACTGATGAAGCAATAAAAACTCTCGGTTTCATTAATACCTCTTAATCCCTATAACGCCCGCCTAAGAGGCTGACAACGCATGCCGCCAAACTCAATCACAACAACCGAAACCACCGCGGACTCGAAATGGGACTGGAAACGCCACGCGTTGACAGTCCCACTTGAGGCGTTTGTTATGTTGCGGTGCTAACTATTATGAATGTTAGAAATGCAGGTAACCCTGAAACAAAAAGTTTGATACAAAGCATCGTGTTTGATGAAAAACGCTCACTGTCAATTTCATTAGCCACCGAGCTATCTACCATTGAACCCGCTACACTCTCTGCCCTATCACCACCAAAACCGCCTTCTGGTGGGTACATAAAAAATAAGGCTGCTAACCCCCAAAGGAGCACCACAACAAAGAATGCATAATCGGGCCAAGACCTCAGGCCAAAGAAACCCGTAGATTTCTCAAACATGACCACAACTGCTGATGCAGTGAGATTGCTTATGAGAAAAAACCTCAATAAATTTAGCATGTTATTCCAAAGTCCATCCTTAGCAACATAACGCCCGCCTAAGGGGCTGACAACGCATTACCACTACACTCAAATACAACAACTGCAACCACCGCGGCTCATTGGGACTGGAAACGCCGCGCGTTGACAGTCCCTCTTGAGGCGTTTGTTATGTGAATAACCTACCGGAGCCTGTTGTTTTTGTTAAAACGCCTAACTTTGGCTCGCATATTCTTCATTGGTGATGACGAGTTGAACTGGATCATTCGACCAAATGTCCATTGTTCATACCACGTCGTTTCATACAATTCTTCATTGCTTAAACTTGCGACTAACAAGATAAGCTTGTTTATTGTTGAGTCTAACTCCTTAAGTAAGTCCTCGTATTGCCAATCACGATACTGATCGTGAAAACTGACCGCCAACAATCCAAGCTGATTCCATTTATAACCCGTGTCAGGAAAATCGACTGGCAAACCTTGAGACTTCAAACTGTGCCATTTCAAGACCAAGTTTCCCCAACCAATAAGATAAGCGACAGTGTCACAAACGCTAATTTGTGTTCCTTTTACATTACCTTCAATTTCACACTTACGTGCCATTGATGCAGGAACACTCAGATAATCGTCCATAAGTTTCGGGAATATAGAATTTATAGCTGTGAGCAACTCATCTTTTGATTCAGGAACTGAAGACATTATTTTCTCCATTCACATAACGCCCGCCTAAGGGGCTGGCAACGCCGCGCGTTGACTAGTCCCTTTGAGGCGTTTGTTAGGAGTTTTCAATCTCCGCATCCCACAAGTCAGTATCGCCATTAAACCGTTTGTACCAACTTCGTAGCGACACGTTGGCTACACTATTACTTTGTGCGCCCCACATTAGTGCTTCTGATATTTCAGCAAGCTCTGTATGCCTTTCAGTCGCATATGGCAATAATTTTTCAATTAAAAACAGAAGCCTAACAATGTTTCTATGTTCTTGAGCTTCAAGTTTCTCTTGGGTTAGCAAATGCAAAACTTGAGCAGAGAGAACAGGTAAAATTATATTCAAATTCTTCTTTCGCTTAAGCCAAATTCCCTCGACTAAACTAATGCCTATTGTTCTAGCTTGAGCACCTTGATTAAAATAATTGAGAGTCTTTTCTAGCAACTCGGCTTCATTTTTATCTTTAGCTTCTCTGAATGTAAATACAAATTGAAGAATGGCTAAGAACCAACCAGCAATTGCGATTAAAATTGTCCAGTTCATATAAGTTACCCAAAACTCCTAACGCCCGCCTAAGGGGCTGCAACGCATTACACTAAACTCAAACACAACAACCGTAACCACCGCGGCTCATTGGGACTGGAAACGCTACGCGTTGACAGTCCCTCTTGAGGCGTTTGTTAGGCAAATTTTATTAGGTCCAGTTTCATTGTTGTTGCACCTGAAAAACCCACTAGCCATTTTAAATAAGGGAAGCTCTCACTCTTTAGTGCGATAAACCCTTTTGACTCATACAGCTTTCTCGCTCTCGGATTGCTGTCGATAACATCTAACCTTACTGATTCAAAAGTCATTTTCTTGTCGCATAGGTAACAATCTGATCTAGCAACAAAGAACCAACACCTTGACCACGAAACTCTCTATCAACAGCGATACCATCCATAACCAACTCTCGCTCTTCGGGTTCACGCTCAAATAGGCTGAAAACAAAGCATGCCCAAAGGCCACGGAAAAATCCAAGTTGTTCGATTAGACCTTTAGCGCCAATGCCTCCAGTCAGAGAGCCTGATGCAACTTTAAAACCAGCTAAACCAACCAATTTTTCATCGGAGAAAGCAGCAAATGAGTAATCAGGAACAAAGCTCTTTGACAGAACATTAATACGTTTATTTTTGTCCGGTATAGCTCGACAGAATTTCAAACCAAATGCTTCTTCATACAACTCAGCAACCACCTGTGAACTGGCTAAATCCCAACCTTTTTCGATATGAATTGTCATTATAGGAATCCCTTTATTTGCCTAACGCCCGCCTAAGGGGCTGGCAACGCATAACACAAAACTCAAACACAACAACCATAACCACCGCGGCTCAAGGGGACTGGAAACGCCACGCGTTGACAGTCCCTCTTGAGGCGTTTGTTAGCAAAATAATTTACACATTTACTTCAAATTCTACTGACGGAACAGCCTCAAAACCCTTAGTAGGTTTGAAGGACATTTTATGGATAAAATTCTGCATACTATCTGAAGGATCTATTGACTCCATATTCAAGCCATACAATGTACTTCTCGATATATATACTGACAATATATTCTGTTCTTCGAGATGGCCAGTTACTTTATTCAATAACTTATCTGTAGCGTTAATTAATATGAATTCATCAGGCAAAATGGCAAAAGCCTCTCTTGCGATTCGTAAAACTGAACTACAAACATAATCCTGATAAAGTTCATTAAACTTACCTACAGGCATTTTTTTAACTGATAACTTTCCACTCTTAAGTAACGATTTTTGCTCACTAGGAATAATATCCTCCCCATGAATATTGACATTTATAGTCAAAAGTGAGTTATCTGACACTGAAAAATGTAAGCTAGAACCTAATTTGTCTAACTCACTAAAAGGGTCAAGCTCTTTAATCGTATTAATTTTCGCTTCTGGAACACCTGCAATAAGCAATTTTGCTTGCTCAATACTCTCCAACCATTCTTTACAATCTTGTTGCCATTTTTTAAGCGATTTTTCAAAATCAACTTGATCTTGTTTTTTAGCAGATTCAATGTCTCTATCGAAAGATTTAATTTTACTTTCAACACGTTTAAACAAACGATCAATGAAACTTGGCTTATATTTTTCCTTTTGATTAACAGCATGTATTTCTAGCCTATTGAAGAATGAAGGCTTTGCAGGCTCTTTTGAAGCTAAAACACTATGCCAATCAATTTCATCACCACATTCTTTATGCATAGATTGGATAATCTCTATGTAATTTTCAAAAACCTCAACTTCATAAGCCGCTTCTTCTAGCTCTTGCATTTTTGCATTTTGTTTACGTCTAAGCTCAAGTTCTCTTTTGGCGCTTTTTTAGCGTTTCGATCTGCTCTTTTCGCAGCTGCATTTATAGATCTAACTGTACCTTTCCAACCCATATCTACCTCAGTTAATTATTATTTTGCTAACGCCCGCCTAAGGGGCTGGCAACGCATAACACAAAACTCAATCACAACAACCGTAACCACCGCGGCTCAATGGGACTGGAAACGCCACGCGTTGACAGTCCCTCTTGAGGCGTTTGTTATAAAGCGGACTCTACGTTAAGCGCTTTTTCTAACCACACCGAGCTGATGTACTGCCCATGTTTCTTGGCATATTCGTTGAAAATGCCGGCTTCTCGGAAACCAAACCGTTTATGTAATGCTACTGATGCGTCGTTTGGTAATGCAACACCCGACAATATACGATGGACGCCATAAGCACGAATGGATGAAAACAGCTGAGTATAAAGCTTCGAACCTAAACCTTTCCCTTTAGCTTCTTGTGCCAGATAAACGCTCACCTCTACAGTGTCATCAAAAGCTGGTATTGCTCTGTACTTTTGGGAACATGCAAAACCTTGCAACACCCCGTTTTCTACAGCCACATATATTTGATATTTGGTGGTTCTAGAGAACTGAGAGAACCATTCCTCACGATTTTCCAGAGTAAATGGAAATTCCTCAAAGCGTGCATTGGTATGTTCAATATAAAAGTTAAAGATGTCGGTAATGCCCGCAACATCTTCAAATTCACCTGTTCGAATTTCCACAAAATGTCCTCTTTCTTCGAGCTTTATAACGCCCGCCTAAGGGGCTGGCAACGCATTACAACAAAACTTAAACTCGACAACTGCAACCACCGCGGCTCAATGGGACTGGAAACGCCA
>NZ_JJMN01000003.1 GCF_000696385.1 Vibrio metoecus
AAATTTGAACGTACGAAACCGCACGTAAACGTTGGTACTATCGGCCACGTTGACCACGGTAAAACAACTCTAACCGCAGCTATCTGTACTGTACTTGCAAAAGTATACGGCGGTAAAGCTCGTGACTTCGCGTCAATCGACAACGCACCAGAAGAGCGTGAGCGTGGTATTACAATCAATACTTCTCACGTAGAGTACGATACTCCAAACCGTCACTACGCACACGTAGACTGTCCAGGACACGCGGATTATGTTAAGAACATGATCACTGGTGCTGCACAGATGGACGGCGGTATCCTAGTTGTAGCGGCAACTGACGGTCCAATGCCACAAACTCGTGAGCACATCCTGCTGGGTCGCCAGGTAGGTATTCCTTACATCATCGTATTCATGAACAAATGTGACATGGTTGACGATGAAGAGCTTCTAGAGCTGGTTGAGATGGAAGTTCGTGAGCTGCTGTCTGAGTACGATTTCCCAGGTGATGACCTGCCAGTAATCCAAGGTTCAGCACTAGGCGCGCTAAACGGCGAAGCACAGTGGGAAGCGAAGATTGTTGAACTAGCAGAAGCACTGGATTCATACATTCCAGAGCCAGAGCGTGCAGTAGACATGGCATTCCTGATGCCAATCGAAGACGTATTCTCAATCCAAGGTCGTGGTACAGTAGTAACTGGCCGTATCGAGCGCGGCATCCTGAAAGTGGGTGACGAAGTTGCGATCGTAGGTATCAAAGACACAGTAAAAAC
>NZ_JJMN01000004.1 GCF_000696385.1 Vibrio metoecus
AAAAAGCCTGCATACTGCAGGCTTTTTTTATTCTCGTGATGACTTGAAGCGACTCATATCATTGTTCTTCGAAGTCATTCAGCGCTCGCGGATTAAGCATAAACTGGCAGACGTTTACAGATTGCCAATACTTTTTGCTTAGTCGCTTCGATCACGCCTTGGTCGTTGATGTTGTCTAAAACATCACACATCCAGTTAGCCAGATCTTTGGCATCTTGCTCAGTGAAACCACGGCGAGTGATCGCCGGCGTACCCACACGAATACCCGAAGTAACAAATGGGCTGCGAGGATCGTTAGGCACTGAGTTTTTATTCACGGTGATGTTTGCTGCACCAAGCGCCGCATCCGCATCTTTACCTGTGAGGTCTTTATCAATCAGATCTACGAGGAAAAGGTGGTTTTCAGTGCTGTTAGATACGATCTTGTAACCACGCTCTTGGAACTGCGCGACCATCGCTTTAGCATTTTTCACTACACGAGCTTGGTATGCTTTGAACTCAGGTTCCATTGCTTCTTTAAAAGCAACTGCTTTAGCCGCAATCACATGCATCAAAGGGCCGCCTTGGCCGCCAGGGAACACCGCTGAGTTCAGTTTTTTGTACATCTCTTCGCCAGCGTTTGACAAAATCAAACCGCCACGTGGACCCGCCAGAGTTTTGTGCGTTGTCGTCGTCACAACGTGTGCAAAAGGTACAGGGCTTGGGTAAACACCCGCCGCGATCAGCCCCGCAACGTGTGCCATATCGACAAATAGGTAAGCACCCACTTTGTCGGCGATTTCACGCATGCGTTTCCAATCCACGATTTGTGAATAGGCAGAGAAACCACCGATGATCATTTTTGGCTTATGCTCAAAGGCTAGCGCTTCCATCTCATCGTAATTGATTTGACCCGCTTCATCGATACCATAAGGGATCACATTATAGTGTTTACCCGAAAAGTTCACTGGTGAACCGTGAGTCAAGTGACCGCCGTGAGCTAGGCTCATGCCCAATACGGTATCACCTGGGTTAAGCAGCGCCATGTACACAGCACTGTTCGCTTGGGAACCTGAGTGAGGCTGAACGTTCGCGTATTCACAGCCAAACAGTTGGCAAGCACGATCAATAGCCAAGGCTTCGGCTTTATCAACATACTCACAACCACCATAGTAACGCTTACCTGGATAACCTTCGGCGTACTTGTTGGTCAGTTGAGAACCTTGTGCTTGCATTACACGCGGGCTGGTGTAGTTTTCTGAAGCAATAAGTTCAATATGTTCTTCTTGACGAAGCGTCTCTTCCTGAATGGCAGCGTATAGCTCCGGATCATAATCAGCGATGTTCATATCACGCTTAAGCATCTGTATCTCCTGACTCAGATTGACTGAAATTGCAAAAAAAACTACACAACGACTCAACGCAAACGTTTTCGTCATCACTTTATGGCGCGCATTCTACATAATTTGATCTTTATCATAAAGCCCAAATTCATGAATTTATCATGCAGTTTTTTCATAAACACTCACGCAGTATTCATCATTACTGACATTTTCCTGCACAATAAGGCGCAAATGCCCTCATTAGATTGGGTAAAAGATGCCTAAACGATAACACTGTCAATTTTTTGCTTTACACCCTGTAAAGCGGATGTGACATAGGTTTACCTCAATTTTTCATCCCTAGCTACCGGAAATCACTTATTTTCATTAACATCCGCGCAATTCTCTCCCTTGATAACTAAATTTATGGAAAAACATTCATACAAAGAAGATTGGATCGCGATACTAACAGGGACATTTTTGGTCGCTCAAGGCGTCTATTTTTTGCAAGCGGGTAATTTACTCACTGGTGGCACTACGGGGCTCGCGTTATTGATGAGCCAATTCGTACCACTCACTTTTGGCGTACTCTATTTCCTCTCCAATTGCCCTTTTTATCTATTGGCATGGAAACGCTTTGGAGCCCGCTTTGCCTTCAACAGTGCGATCTCAGGAGCTTTAGTCTCCTTGTTTGCAGATCATCTCGCGATGTTTATTACGCTTGAAAAAATTAACGTTGTGTATTGTGCGATAGCCGGTGGACTGTTGATGGGATTGGGAATGCTAATTCTGTTCCGCCACCGTTCAAGTCTTGGTGGTTTTAACGTGTTATGCCTATTTATCCAAGATCGATTTGGCATTTCTGTAGGCAAAAGTCAGATGGCGATAGATGGTCTAATCTTGCTCACGTCATTTTTCTTCGTATCGCCACTAACGATTGGTTTGTCGATTCTCGGAGCCTTCTTACTCAATATCGTGCTTGCCATGAATCATAAGCCAAGCCGTTACCGCGTGATTTACTAACCCTCGAACACAATGAAGAAATACCGTTTAGGTATTTCTTCGCTTTCTCTGCCGCCACCCTGCCAATAAGGTATTTACAGCACAAGCCACAGCAACACCAATCAAGCTTGCTAAAATATCTTGTACGGAAAAGGTGCGTAATGGTGAAAATGCTTGTAACCCTTCATCAACTAGGCAGCACAATGTCACGAGTCCACCTGCCACTAACACCATGTTGTAGCCACTCTCCGTAACAGACAATACTCGGTATAACGCTAAAGTGAGCAAAAATGCTAACAAACTGTGCAAATGAGTATCACCACCAACGGCTAGCTCTAATTGATAAACGTAATCGGCGTGGAATCCGGAAGATTTAAGCCACGAAGCTAAAACCGTAGATAACGCGAGCAATCCAAACAATATCGCAGATGCAAGGCGCTGCTGGTAAATTTGTCGACCTATTTTAAAACGGATGTACAAATGGAGATCTCTAATTTCGGTTCACGACGTGAGGCTAAAGTACAAGCCAACTTAAACTGATGTGTTGATTTTAGGTAATCAGCCAAAAGGTGTCGACTGTTTTTCCCATTCAAACCCCGAGCGAGATGTTCAATCACCAGCCATTTTTGTTCACGACTCCAGAACTTCCATTTAGCTAATCCCACTTGTGATATCGCAATATTGACCGCTGGAGTATAGGGGCCATATAGCGCTGCCTTAGCAAGATATTCACTCAACGCCTCATGCGGCACTTGCTCTTGCGCTTCCTCGTCGTGCAACTGTGCCTCAATTTTCAGTAGCGCCGCCCAGCTATCTGGCCATGTGGGGCGTAACTCAACACTGGTAAGATACGCCCTTTTTGCCCTATCAAGCGCCTCACCCACTCCATTATCACTGGAGAGATAAGCTTGCCACTGCCAAATTCGGCCTTGTAAAAAATAGTATTGAGGATGACTCGGATTATGTTCGATTGCGCGTTGGATGGCCTTGTGCGCGTCATCAACAGAGATAAGCGTTGCCGGAGAGCGATGATCCCAAGCCAGCAACTCTTTTTCTGCAGTAAGAGCGTACAGTGATGCAATCCCTTGTTGAAAGGCAAAGTAAATTACCCACAGCGCAGATATCGCTATCCCTGCACGCCATCCAAAATGCCCTAGCCGATTCACTGAGTAGCGCTCGATTTATGATCTTCGCCATAATAAGCTTGGTAGTGATAATAACCGCTATAGCGTGATGCTTTTTTAGCATTCAAACGGTTAAGAACAACACCATCAATTCGGCTACCTTGTTGAGTTAACTTACCCACAACTTCACGGTACAACTTGGGTACGAGTGTGGTTAGCATCAATCACTAAAAATCACAGAATCAACATGTTGTGCCAACATAAAGACTGTCACTAACTGCTAGGCATGGCGGGGTATCAATCACGATTCTTTGGTATTGGCCACGTAAATCCGCAAGAAGTTCACTAAATTTCGTGGATGACAACAGCTCTAACGGATTAGAGGAATACACACCCGCGGTAAGTACATCAAGCCCGGATTGCTCATCATGATATACACAATCTTCAAAACTCTGTGTACCTGTCAACAAATTCGTCACACCCGGTTGTGACCCTGAAATCGCAAAGCGATGCGCAATTGCCGGTTTACGCAGATCACAATCAAATCAGAAAGCGTCTTTTCCAATTTGGGCTAACGATAGTGCTAGATTAATACTCGACGTCGTTTTCCCTTCTCCCGGTAAGCATGATGTCAACATCACCACATGCTGTTCTTGGTTAACATGAGCAAGTAAGTAGCTAGTACGTATGGTGCGTACCGCTTCCGTTAATTCACGCAATTCGGCATCAAAGTAAGCTTTCGCATCCAACTTACCATTACGTTTGCGAACAGCCGGTACCACACCCAGTAAACTGAGTGCCAATTGCTTTTCAACCTGCTTAATGTCAGCAAAGGTATCTGACATCGCATCCGCGATAAACGCAACCACACAAGCAAAACCAAACGAAACTACAAACGCCAACATGACAATTAATTTCTTGTTGGGCTTACTCGGAACTAAAGGTGCGCTAGCTTGGTCGGTGAAACGGGCAATCGTGGTATTAAAATCCCCTGAAGCGCTAGTTTCTTTTTGACGAGCCAAAAATAAATCAAACAACTCACGGTTGGTTTGTACTTCACGCTTAAGCTCAGAATACTTGGCGTTTTTCACAGTCAGCGTCTGGAACTCTGATTTACGCTGATTAAATTCCGTTTGTAGCGAACGCTCGGATTGCTTAGCCGCTTGCAGCTCGTTATTGATACCATTCAATAACTGTTTCAACTCCGAGCGTAAATTCTTACGAACAGCGTCTAACTGAGCAGTCGCTGACTTTAATTTAGGGTGCTTCGGGCCATAGCGCTTGGAAAACTCTGAAACTTTACGCTCAGCATCCACTTCAGCCACTTTCAAATCACGAATGGTTGGGTGGTTAGAAATTTCAGGGATCGACGACAAAGCCGTCAAGTCACTATCATTCTTACTGTAGCTGTTCGCCACCTGATAGAGCGTTTCTGCGGCAACTCGGCGATCGCGTGCTTTATTCATCTGAGAGGTCAGTTCTTCCAACTCTTGACTTGCGAGTCCTTCCACGCCTTGTACATCAACCAAGCCTTCTGACTGCAAAAACGCTTGTAACTTAGCTTCGGATTCTCGTAATTGAGTACGCAGTTCTTCCATCCGGGTATTAAGCCAAGTATTCGCTTTTAGCTCTACCTCTAACTTCGCTTCCAAGTGGCTGTCCATGTACACCCGTGCAATCTCGTTGGCAATTTTCGCCGCCAATTTAGGATCGCCTGCAGTGTAATAGATATTGACCAACTGGGTCTTGCGGATCGGGCTAATTTCCATGCCGCGTTTGAATTTGTACAAAATCAGTCGGTTTCCCCGGTACGCTTCCAACTCAGGATCGATCACCACTTCTTGTTGCTTAAATCCTTGAAGAAATGGCATCCACTCTAATAAGCGTTCTTTTAAGCTCGGTGATTGTTCGCTCTCAGGGTTAAGATCAAATTCAGGATCGGAGGCCAAATCAAGCCTATCAATCACTTCTTGAGCAATCGTGTCAGATTTTAGGATTTCAATTTGGGTCAGGTAATACTCCTGACTTTTGGTATCGAGCCCATACACTTCTTCAATTGACACCGCTTTCGCTTGTGTCGATTCAATCAGAATGGTCGCTCGAGCCGTGTACTCCGACCGCATGGAAAGGACAAAAAGCAGCGTGATTGCTGTGACCATGATTGAAAACAGCAAAATACGCCATTTGTAATTAAGCAGTACATTAAAATACTGACGAATATCGATCACTTCTTCTTGAGTGAATTGTTTACCTGTCATCTCGTGTACCATTACACCCTAAAATTAAAAGAAGCTTTCGGCGACAGTCAGTATGTCACCGGGTTGAAGTTTACTGAGTAAAGTCACTTTGATCGGTTTTGCTTCCGGATCATCACTACTAGAGATAAACAGATTGGTTTTAGATGCACGTTCAGTGAATCCACCCGCAATAGTAATTGCTTGGTTCACACTCAAGCCGGGATGGAAAGGATAGCTTCCAGGCTTCATGACTTGTCCATTCACAAAGAAAGGTCGATATTCAAGAATAGAAACGGATACGTTGGGATTAATCAAATAACCATCTTGTAAACCATCATGGATAGCAATTTTTACGTCTTCCAAGGTTTTGCCTTTTAGACGGATCTTACCTAAAAATGGATAATCAATATTACCGTTATCACTGACGCGAGTTTCAAAAGAAAGCTCTGGCTCGTCATAAACTTGGATGCGAATCTGGTCACCAACACCCAATCGATAGAAGTCGTCATTCGCCATCGCGAATGACGGTAGGAGCAAAAGGCTCAATAAAAAAGAGAACAAGTACTTCATAACTGGTTACATTACACCCTGAACGGTCAGGTAATACACATTTTGACTATAGCTGAGTGAGTCGATATTCGAGTCTTTCTTTTCTCGGCCAAATCCAACCTCCAACGCTAACCAACGACGAAAATCATAACTAGCACGTAAAGTGGCATTCGTGGTGTCATCTTTACGATTTGATGCCGTATAATCCTCACTCAAACGAGTTAGCGCCGCTTCTGTCGTCCATTTGGTATCCCAGTTGTGTGTCCAATTGGCTCGGTAGGTTGCCGCATCAATCGCATCCCCATCACCATCAGAATCCGTCGAGCGTCGGTTAGTCACTAACTGTAATGCAGAATAGGTACGGATTAAGTAGGTAACATCAACGTCCCATGAAAATGAATCAAAATCCTTACGGCTGGCCGCATCAAAATCTTTTTGTTGATAACCCAATTTAGCATTCCCTTGCAACTTACCAGTCGCATCCCAAGATGCACCGATGTAGCCAAAGTAATGATTATTATCTTTGCTGCTTGCCCCCGGTGCAATAACGTCATATCCACGAGAGTTAGCAATCACTTGTGCAATAAACGAAGTTCGAGGAAGGGCTTGGTAATAAAAGGTCGAGTTAAAACGCAGCTCATCCCAGTCCTGATACTGAGTAATCGTCCGGTTATTTTGGTACGTAAAATCTTGCCAGCCTAAATTAGTCTCAATACGACCAATCGCCTCTGTTGAACCAAAGCCATAACCTAAATTAATGCTATTACTATCATATTGGTTATAGTCTAAGCCTAGCGTTGTATCATTCTCACCACGCCCTTCGTGGGCTAACGCTAAGTTGTACTCAAACCCAATTCGGTGCCGAGAGTTCAACTCCCAATCACTGCTCAAGTCAAGATAGTGATCCGTAAAGTTATCTTCTTGAGAACTAAAATAGGTTCCATTACTAAAACGGTAACCAAGCAGCGTTTTATTACCTTCCGGCTCGACCATAAAGCCAACGCCTGCCTCTATGATTGAAAAAGCTGATTTGGTTTGCTGCTGGTTAGATTTAGCCAAGTTATCATTGTAACCTGTGGAAAGATTTAAAAATGGCACAATCGCCATGCCAGATTCAGTGGTAATCGGATTCGGTGTAAGTTTCGCGACGCCAAAAGGTACGTAAGAGACAGCCAGCGTAACCAAGCTGGCTGAAAGAAGAGAAGTCAGTTTAATCGGTTCCATTTGCCTGCACTTATTCAAATCTATATTCATTCAATGAGTACGACTCTCGACAAAGAGAGCCCCTTAACTTAATAAACGTTTTTTCCAACAAAGCCTTTGAAAATGGTCAGAAATACAATTTTGATATCAAACCATAGTGACCATCGATGGATGTAATCAAGGTCAAACTGTACTCGTTTTTCCATTTTATCTACGGTATCTGTTTCACCACGCCAGCCGTTAATTTGTGCCCAACCGGTAATACCCGGTTTCACCTTGTGACGCAGCATGTAGCGATTGACGATTGTACGGTACTGTTCGTTGTGCGCGACCGCATGCGGCCGAGGCCCAACAATCGACATCGTACCTTGCAAAACATTAAAAAATTGCGGTAACTCATCCAATGATGTGCGACGAATAAAAGCCCCAAATGGTGTCACTCGAGGATCACCTTTGGTGGCCTGTTGCACTTTACTGCCATTATCCATCACTCGCATACTTCGAAACTTCCAGACTTGGATCGGTTTCCCATCAAGTCCATAGCGGTTTTGTTTAAAAATGACAGGTCCTGGTGAGCTGAGTTTAACCCCGATCGCAATAGCCAATAATACAGGGCTGATCAGTAGCAAAATAATGCTGCTAAGCACCAAATCTTCAAAATCGTTTTACCCAGTTAAGTAAAGCCATTAAATGGCGTATCAAAAGATACTAAAAGCGTTAACATCACCGATGGTGTACCAACGTGAGTGCAATAAGTTAAACGTAAAAAAGTCAGGCACTATGTAGGTATTCACGGTACTGTCTGAAAACGCATCCAAAATCTGGTTAATTCGACGTTGAGCTTGCATAGGTAAGGCGATGTACACATTTTGTACTTGACCTGTTTTCGCCAGACTCAGTGCATCGTTAATATTACCCAGTACAGGTGCACTTCCCTCTAAGCGTGACGGAGCACGATCATCGTAGAAACCTTGCATAACAATCCCTAACTCTGGGTTTTTAAGCAAATTCGCTGACAGCTCTTGTCCTTGGGTGGTCATCCCAATAATAACGGCTTTGCGTGTATGGAAGCCTTGTTTGTGCATGTAGTGGATGGTGGCAAACGCTAAAATACGCCATCCGATTAGGGCAATGAACGAGCCCACAAACCAGTTACCCATGACAAGACGCGAAAACTCAATCCCCGTTTTTGAGAAATAGCCTAACAGCGTAAGGCTCGCAATGCTGGCAGCCCAACAGAAAGCGGTGTGCAGTGAAAGCGAACGTAGCTTTGCAGTACGCCAACCACTATATATATCTAAGCTTTCAGCGATATAGGAGTAAAAAAGCACACCTAACAATGCCACCGAAACATAAGACATTGTTACGACGTGCTGGTTTAACTTAATCGCTATATACATAATTGCTAATATAAAGAAGCTATCGATCAGACGATAAAAAAACTTCCCCTGATAATTAGTAATACGTATTCTGCTTTTTTCCTTCATCACTAAACGCTCCTAAACTCACGTAAGCTTTTCACGAAGAATAATTTGAATGTATGAATTATTTTTTAAAGACTACATCTTTATCAACAGAAATAGGTGCGTCAATTATAAGACTGGCACTAAATAAGCATTCGTTAAACAATTAAAAAGCATTAACCGATATTGAACACCCTATGAGAAAGAATCCTTTGTCTTTAAAAAACAACAAATTAATCAAAACACAACCAAGAGAAAACAATAAGAACCCGCACTAAACCTAAGTTTATATTTCATCCAATCACATATGACTACTACGTGGCAATTTCATGAACTGATGGTTACGTCCAATATTTAAGAAATAAATATCAAAATTGAGATTAACCAATTAGCAAAAGTGAGAATTTAAAAAAAATACATTGAGAATAAAACTATCCTTTTACATGCTTCGATTAGAATCTATTCAATTTAATGAAAGATGGATTATTCGACATGAGACCTATTCCATTCCTGCTATTGACAGGTTTAATCACCAGCCAAACCGTGTTGGCAGAAACCGCAATAGATTCGACAAAAACACTCAATCCAGCAATCTGCTCAGATAACACTCAGATACTTGAACGTTTGCAGCAAGCAACGGATTTTGTGTCAACTGTCACAGCGCTCCTCACCTCATGCCCAGACAATGCCTTGCAGATCGCCTCATTGGCAACAAGCATTAATCCGCAACTCACTCGGGAAATTTACACTGCGTTATTTCAACAAACGCCCAATGAACAGTTAGTACAACAAACTGTTGAAGCAGTAAAAAGTGTCGCTCTGGAGCAACGATCTGATGTAGTACAAGCTGCCATTGAAAATGCGCCTCAAGAACTGGCTCAAGCAATTGTTGATGCAGTAGCAGAAGCAGGCTTAATGGATCCAACGGATATTATCATCGCCGCAATTGCGGGAGGGGCAGATCCTGGTTCGATTACCGAACCTACCGCAGCGGGTATTGCAACTCCGCCCCCCATTGCACTCACGCCAGGTACAACGAATACTTTTGGCACGGGTAATGGTAATGGTGGTGGTACAGCCTCTCCAAACTAGAGAGTTGGCTTTTTACGGTAGCTTCATTGTCGTTGATAAGAAATATGTTGATCGGAAACTCAAGCTATTTCGAGCTAGTGTCTTCATTCATACGCTTCTCTTTCATCGACCTTAAGCTACCGATAATACAAAAGCTGAATGTTGCTCGCGTCTTACTTTAGCCAGATCTTTCATTACAACATCTCTTTTGCGTATCATCTTTTCTGTCACACCATTGCACATTGAGAGCTCAAACAACGGATGAGTTCAAATGATCGTGTGTGAGTTTTCAATTTCATTTTCGCTAGATGCTAGCTAACTCTGATCAGATATTTTATGGCTTTACTGCGACAACCCCTGTTCATCGCTTTTTTATTATTGATCTTCTGGTTACCCATTCCATTAGGTAGTAATCGCCCTTGGGCATGGTCATTGAATGAAGTTTACACCGCAATTCTGCTCCTCATCTGCCTACTGAGGATCCCTACCTCACAATGGTGGCAAGCCGTAACGCGCGCCAAATTAATCCTTCTGTCTGTCGCAGCGTTTACGTTGTGGTCATGGATACAAAGCTGGCAAAGTCTAGATCTCTCCTCCGATAAAGGATTGGTCTTTATTTCAGCCATCAAGTCACTGCATTATTTTCAGGTGTGCTTAATTGCCACCTTATTGATCGACACACCGCAAAAACTAAAGGTGCTAGCGACCACCATGGTTGCCAGTGGCACTTGCCAAGCTTTTTATGCCGGGGTGGTTTTATTGCTAGAGCTACACACCTCTCCTATTTTTTCACTTCCATTAAGCGAAAGAGCCTCTGGTAGCTTTGTTTATCATAATCACTTAGCTAATTTTCTAATGCTGAACCTCTGTTTGGGATTTGGCCTTTTGATTGCTCAGCTTAGCCACCAAACAACCCAAGGCTGGAAGAATACCCTTAAAACATTTCTCACGATCATGATTTCAGATAAGGCATTTATCCGTTTAGGGTTAGTGATCATGGTGATCGCCCTGGTTTTGACTCGTTCCAGAATGGGGAACATCGCATTCTTTACCGCTCTAAGTCTCGGCAGCTTGCTGCTACTGATGTTTTATAAAAACAAGCCTAAAAGCATTTACATCTTGATCATTAGCCTCTTTGTGATCGATACCTTTGTGGTCAGTAATTGGTTTGGACTCGATAAGGTTCGTCAGCGCTTAGTCGAAACCAGCTTACAAAATGAATCGCGTGATGATGTGGTTCGCTATGCACTCCAAGCGATCCAAGAGCGACCATTGACGGGGTTTGGTAATGGCACTTTTTATTCCACTTTTCCAGCTTACAACCAAGGTAATGTCGCCCTTTTTTATGACCATGCGCACAACGACTATGTTCAGTGTGCTCTTGAATCTGGCCTTATTGCCACGGGCTTACTAGGGATTATGGTTTTATTTTCAGCTTGGCAAGGTCTCTCTGCTTTTCGTAAGCGCAGTAATGCCACAATGCGTGGTATTGGTTTGGGCAGTCTAATGGCAATTATTGGAATGTTAATGCATATGAGCGTTGACTTCCCCTTACAAGCACCGGCCACAACACTTTATTTTATGCTCTGTTTATGCATGGCTAACTGGAGCATGACCATCCCCACACCTAAATACCGTTCAAGACGACACTCCGCATAACAGAAAGGCGAAGGGAGCAGCATCGCTCCCTTCGCCTTTCTGTATTGGTTCCGTTAATCAAAACCAAGATAGATAAACCAAGCAGAATAGAGCTCTGGCAATACATTCCTCCCTACTCCATTATGCATGATGCCTGCGTAATAGCCTGCTCAACAACGGGGGACAATTCTTCTCGGTGCAGTAAGCATAATCAACATTGTTGTATTCATCTCAGTCCGCTAAGGAGTGTTCAATAACGTCTTTATAAATGAAGCGTTAGCCATCGAGCAGGAACTAACCACTGACTTCGAATAAATACTTTATTAACGGATGGCTAGTGTCATAGAGAGTTAATAGCAGAGAGAACCCGCTACTATGGAAAGACAACGGCATGATTTAGCTGCGTCAATTGATCGTGTCTAGCTGAGGGCTCTATACAAAAAAATACCCCGCTTTAGCGGGGTATTGAGTTAGGAATGAGGTCAGCGCGAAAATTAGTAAACGAACTGTAGTCCTTCAACTAACCAACCGCCGGTCCAAACATTAATCTGTTTGATACGTTTACCTTGAGGTACGGTGTAGGTTTCCACTTTCTTGTTACTGGCGTAGTTCTTCGAACCCAGCAAAACACTCGAACCATCTTTCATCGTGAACTTGATCGCGACGATATGGTATCCGCCCCAGTTATATAGGCCAGATGTCACTTCTACTGACTGCAGTTGGTCAAGGGCAACCGGAGCTTGTAACACGCCACCATTGGTACCTTGCACTGGGCCACCGATCAAATTGCTAGTTGTAGTCCCAATCGCATCGATCGCAAAACCAGAACGTAAAAACAGTTGGTTATCAGCCGTTACTACGCGTTGATACTGCTGGGTATTTGAGTAACCAAAGATTGGTGATTCCCCACCCACCGCCGCACGCATGGTGCTCGAACGATATGTATTATGGCTTAACCAGCTTGGTTCAACGAATGTTGGGATTGTGCCATTTTTGATTAACGTTGGTCAGATGGAATGCATGTTGGTTCCAGATCCGAGTTGCGTTTTTCCAAGGCTTCGCACTATCCGCTGATTGGTATACATATACCCCGTGATTAATCGAATATTGACGATCGAAGTCGTTCGCCGCAACGATCAGCTCAGCATTGTTATCCCCTTCCAAGTCCACAACGATTGGGTATTCCCAAAGTGTTGCCGTGGAGTGCGCTAGCGATGCACGTTCTTTTCCCGTTTTGCCATCTAATACACGCACACGTGCATGATCTTGCACGAGCACTTCATCGATGCCATCGTTATCAAAGTCATATGCAGATACACCAATTTTGCCGCTGCCTGTATCATCGTTGGCTACAGACCAAACACGTTCGCCTTTGCTGTTGTACATATCAACCGCAGCATAACCCGCATAAACAATGCCTTTTACGTCGAGATCATTGGTGCCATTTTGTGTGGCTAACTCAAATTGCACACCATCAAGCAACCAACCAGCAGACCAAGCTTTGATACCTTTAATACGGCTACCCGCAGGAACGGTGAAACGTTCGGTTTGCTTTGAGTAGGCATAGTTTTTCGAGCCCATAGAAATCACATTGCCATTACTCATTCTAAAGTCAAGCGCCAACAAGTGATAACCACCCCAGTAATATTTACCCCAAGTGAGATCTATCGCTTTGATATCTTTTACATTGACCGGAGAGTTCAGGTTTCCGCCAGTGCCACCCACCAGTGTTGAAGCTGATGCACCAATCGCGTCAATCGCAAAACCAGAACGTACCGAAATTTTACCATCAATCGCTAAAGCAATTGACGATGGATTGTTGTTCGGTTGATAACCATAAATCTTTGAGAATTCACTTGTTTCAACAGCTTGCGCTTTGCCTAAGAAGTTAGACACCGCTTGTACACCACCACCAGGGTTAGCTGCATTATTAATTTCCCACTTGATTGAACCATCATGTTCCAACACTGCAAAACGCGCATTATCACCGGTAGCGAAACTCGCAGGCACAGAGGCAACAATCTCAGGTTCGGCATCATCATCTAAGTTAACGAGCGAAGAGAACCACACCGCATCATTCGCTTGATATTGCCAATTAATAGCGCCATTGTTCTGGAACAAAGTACCACCAGCAAAAACCTCTTGCTGTTGATCACCGTCGACATCAACGTTAATCGAAGATGGAGCCCATGCATGGTTAAACACTAAACCTGTGTTGTAGTTATAAACACCATCTGGTGCAAGAATTTCTACACTACCATCATGGTCTAGATCAGCCAAAGTGATATCACCAACAATTCGCCAGCCACTTTCAGTGGTCGGAATTTGCTTTTTGATATTACCTTGGTTATCAAGCACCGTAATAAATTGCTCACGGTTGTTGGTTGTGACGATTTCAACAATGCCATCACCATCTAAATCAGCAACAGCTGGCGAATAACGAGCATCTGCAATAACACCGCCATTTGCGTAACTCCACAACTCAGAGCCATCCACACCACTTAAAGCGCGAACTAAACCACCAGTTGTGTACTTATTACCTTCAAAAGTCACAATAATTAGGTCAGCAACATCTTTTTCATCGATTTTGCCATCACCGTTATCATCGTTAAGCTGTGCAACGACAGGAGTAACCATTACCTGATTAGAGTTAGGTTGGAAAGTGCTTCCTTGCCATGACCATTTCAGCTTCATATTCAGAGCTGAGCTGTCACCTTCATAAGGTACTACTCTCATTGAACGTGGTTTTGAGAAATCCAACGTTTCGCCATTATAGGCTTTGACTGCGCGCATTTGCTCGTTCTGGGTATTGCCCCCAAACACCGCAAGACGGTTGTAAGAAAGGTTATCCCAGTCACTCAGCATGACCCCTAAACCTTGAGGAGCTTCAACATCAACTTCGTGACCATAAATGTACGCTGGTAGAGAGTAACCAGAGCGCTCACCTTCTTTCAAACAAAAACGTTCACCAGTTTGGCGACTCACAATACAAGCTTCAGGATATGTTTCAGAAGCTAAAACGCGCATAGAACGTGGTTTAGAGAAGTCAAGATACGCGCCATTATACGCTTTGACGTTCTTTAGCTCTTCGTTACCAGTGTAACCACTGAATACCGCCAGACGATTATAAGAAAGATTATCCCAATCGCTGAGCATTACGGAAATTCCGCTAGGTGCTTGTACGTCGATCGGATGAGCATAAATCCAATTTGGCAGTGAATAGCCAGAGCGCTCTCCGGCTTTTAAGCAATACTTTTCGCCATTAAGACGACTGATAATACACCCTTCAGCATCATTCGTTGTGGCTTGAACCACAGAGCTGCTTAGCGACAACAAGCCGACAGCGAGCGCAATATATTGAGATGTCATTAGGAAGACTCCCTTTACCTTTACTTAGTGTTAATGCATGCAACATTCAGACACACAACAATATGCATCCGGTTGTATTTTGTTTGTTTTTATTTATTTTCCGACCTAGAACTGTCACGACTTAAATTGCTCTTTAGCAACAAGCAGAATTATCAATACGCAAGAAAGATATTTCAACATGTCAAGCCTTTTTAAGCGCCTCAGTAATGAGACATCTCAATTTTAAGAAAGAAACTTACCTGATAAAATAAATGAGCGTCTTAACCTGACCAACGCTATGAAACTGTTATACTCAGTATCATTAATTGCACCAAAGTTAGGATTAAACCTTGCACTCTAATTTGATAACGATGGCTTTGTTGGGATTATCTTTTTCAGTAGAGGCATCTTATTTAGACATTACTCATTTTGGAGCTATCCCAAATGATGATATTGATGACTCCCAGCCTTTCCAACTAGCATTAAATTCATTAACACACGGTGATGTATTGGTTATTCCTTCTGGAACTTACCAAATCTGTAATAGTCTTTATTTAAAAAATAAGAATAATATTGAGATTATTGGATTAGGCGAAAGTAAACTCAAAAAGTGCAGAAACTTCCAAGGCGAATATTTACTTAGTATCACCTACACAGAGAACTTAAAGCTACAAGATCTCAGTTTTGAAGGCATCCATAACGGAAACCAACAACCTGTCTGGGGGGAGCAGGGCGTCTATCTAGGAAGCACTAAAAACACACTTGTGACTCAGAACCACTTCAAAACCTTTGGTGACGCAGCATTAAGGGTAACAACGTCTAGCCTTGACCAATCAGCAACCCCAGGCTCTCAATCTGTTACGGTTAGTGATAATGACTTTGAAGATTGCACTCAAGTGACTACCACACAAGCAACTCAAGGCACCGAAATGGCTGGAACTCAAAATATTATGATCGATAATAATCGTTTTATTGGATGCAAATTAAAACTCTCAGCACGAGCTGATACACGAGGTGCAAAAGTCATAAACAATCTTTTTTCTAATATTAATGGAACCTCTAATGAGATAAGTTATTACTCTGACGTCACTTATGAGAACAATAGGTTACGAAAATATTAGCGGATTTGCTATCAATATTTATCCCAACGCTAGAACGAGTAAACCCGTTCAATGGGGAAGTATTCATATCACAAATAATAGATTTGAAAATATTCAGCAAGGTATTCGTCTACAGAGCTTTTCAAATCACGATGACAATCATCAAGCCATAGAAAATATAGAAATAATCAAAAACACATTTAAAGGAATTCATTTTGGAAATGGCATTGAAAATAAATACAAAGCAATTATAAGAACCGTTAGCAATGACAAAAATGTTTCATTTAACAACGTAAAAATAATTGAAAACCACTATAACCTCACTCCTTATAGCAGTTTTTTTTCTATCGATAACAAAAGCACCTCGCTCTACATCAATAATAATTTTCAAACAGCGGTTACTAATGATACGGAAAAACAATAAACTTAATCTATGATGCAATATAACCATCATGGTAATACTCATTATTTTGACTTAAAAAGCAAAACCGCCTTTCGGCGGTTTTTTCGATATCGTTCTCAACTAGAAAGTTATTACTTTTTTACTACAGTAATTGACTCTTCTACGCGCTCACCAGACACAGTGTCTACAATTTGAGTGTTAATGATGTAATCACCAGCAGGGAAACTTTTATCCAGATTAAAACCTCGGACTTTAGATGTGCTATTACCCGCTGGCACAGTCCATTTTTCTCTTGAATGAACAGGGATAATCAACCCATTGGGACCGATAGCGGTCATCCAGAATTCAACCGTTGCTTCTGAAGCACGACTATTGTTAAGAGAAACTGAGAAAGGCACATAGCCACCAGTGTTTTCTACGCTTTCAATGGCAAATTGGTTTTGTATATCCACTGTCAGACCATCAATCTCTGGTAAAGTATTTAGGTCGACACCTTTAACAAAAGTCTCATTTGCCTTAAAAATTTGACCATTTTCAGTCACGATTTGAAGTGAAACAGTGTATTTACCATCAGCCATGTACTCTGGAATCCAGAAACCACGCGTAACCTTCAATGTACGACCAGTGCTGAGTGCATCGGACTCTTGTTGAGCTGTATCAACCCCAACAACGGCTTTCGCAGGAAAATAAATACCTTTAGGGCCTTTGACTGACAACCAGTATTTAAACTTCACACTTTCACAACTGTCATTAGCAATACCTAGTTGGCTTGAGATATAGCCACCTGTTGCGGCAAGTTGATGCTGACTCAAGCTGATATTGGCATCAACCAATGGCTGAGATTCGCAATCAACGGTTGCATAAGATGCTGCTGAGAATAGTAATGCAAAACATGAAGCCAAATAAGAACGACGGATATTCATAGTATTTCCCTTCCAAAGGATGTTGGTTAGACATGGTGTCATTTGATGGATACAAGGCTAATTTATAATTTTAGTAAAATACATCACTCTTTTATGAAAGCAATTGTATTTATCAAAAATAAGACACCATAATCATGAAGGGTCTAAAATATAATACTCACCTAAAATCAGTTCATTTGTCGCGACAATTCAACCAAAAATAAACTAAGGTTTATTGCTATTTGATCCATTCAACTTTTCACACAGCAATAACCATGCATATTTTGTGTTAGTCACTAAATAACGTTTCCACATTCGTCTAGGCTCTTGTAACACTCGATATAACCACTCTAATCCAGATTTTTGCATCCAAAGTGGTGCACGAGAGACATGCCCCGCTACAACATCAAATGTCCCCCCAACCCCCATGACAAAAGAAACACCTAACTGATCTTTCCAGCGGTTAATGAAATTTTCTTTTTTCGGAGAAGTAATCGCAACGAAGAGCAGTTTTGCCCCTGACTGACGGATTTGATCGACAATCGCTTGCTCATCATCCCAAAAGTAACCATGGTGATAGCCAGCTATGCTCAGTTCAGGATGTTTTTCGCGCATGACTGAAGCCGTTTTTTCAACAATCTCCGGTTTAGCGCCTAAATAAAAAACAGGCAGTTGCTCTGTTGCTGCCATGGCATTCAACTCAAGGAATAAGTCAACACCCGCGACTCTTTCAGGTACATCATGACCTAAAAAGCGAGCTCCCCATACAACACCCATCCCATCTATATTGATGATGTCACATTCAGTCACCGACTGTGCAAGCTCCAAATCCGTACGCATATTGACCAATTTTGCGACATTCACTACCACGTGTTGTGTAAACTCTTTACGCAAAATACGCTCATGGATTAGTGCGACAGTTTCACCCATTGAAGCAACATCCATGGGGCTGCCAAGAAAATTAATGCGTTGCAAGGTTGTGTTCCTCGTTGATTCTTAGATAAAAACGAAATGAAAAGTACATCCACGCCTGAGTCCATCGAGCATAGTGAATTCGATTAACCAAATGTTTATTACGTTGATAAACAAATTGATCACGCTCTGGCATATATAAGGTCTGGATTGCACGTTCAACAACTCGTTCAGTGAGT
Source organism: Vibrio metoecus (assembly GCF_000696385.1). Taxonomy (GTDB): domain Bacteria; phylum Pseudomonadota; class Gammaproteobacteria; order Enterobacterales; family Vibrionaceae; genus Vibrio; species Vibrio metoecus. Next base: position 18,493 of record NZ_JJMN01000004.1, read on the forward strand.
TGCCGATCACTCTCCTCTCCACCCACACTGAGTAGTGTAATGATAGCTTGTGAAACAGAATGTGGATCCAACGGGTAAGGGTTGTCATGGTAGTACTTAGCCGTACCATCCATTTCAAACAAATGCTGTTTGTAATAACTCAGGCCCCGCTCAATCACTCCATCAAACTCATTTGTTGACAAAACCGTACGAATTAAGTGCAAAGCTTCTAGGTTATAGCCCGTATGAAAACCATCAATAAATGTATGGTGATGACGTGTACCATAAGCCCAACTTCCATCAGAGGCTTGTGCTTGCACACTGTTTCGAGCAATACGTAATGCTAACTCGGTGTAATCTGGACGAGACATTTCTCGGCCAACCACAGCCAGCCAAGCAGCCGCCCACAAACTGGCGTTGTGCACAAACGCCGTTTCCCCGGGAATGTACGCAAAAAACTACCCCATAATCACTCTGGGTAAGTAAATGACGAGCAATAAAATCGCCACTGCTAAGCGCCAACTCAATCCACTCTGGCTGATCAATAAGGTGGCCTAATTGGTATAACGCTCGGCTAACATAAACGGTAGTGATAACGTTAGGCTTTCCTTTAGGCACAAAGAAAGCTCGGGCTTTCCAGTCGAAATGGTATCCCCAACATGCACCATGCCACTGCTGCTCATCACATCGTTGCTCCACTAACCATACTGCAAGCTCCTTTGCTTCCTGCAATAGCGCTTCATCTTTCGTCACTTGGTAATGCTCTATCAATCCAAGAATAAACAGCGCAACACCTTTGGGATTGCGAGCCTTATTGACGCCAAGCCAAGGACGCAAGTTGATTGGTGATCGTTTAAATAGCTGGATCCACACTAAACCAAAGAGAGAGTCTTTACTAACTGGCATCCAAGAAAACCAACTTGAATTCAATCCATCAAAAGGATCGTATCCAGCAAATTGTTCCGTACGAGCTTTCTTGAGAATAGCAGTAGAGATACCATCGATAGTCATCTAACGTCACCTTCCTTATTCGTCAATAACTCATAAAATCCTAATAGTTTTTGTGCGACTACATCCTCTTGGAATAATTGGTCAAACTTTTCTTTTCCTAATGTTGCAAGTTCTAGTCTTTTGGTTTTATCACTAGCCAAGATATTTATAGCTTTTGCCAATTCATGAATATTACCTGGTGGGATTAACATACCACTGACATCATGAGTGATAGCGTCACCAATAGCACCCACTGGGGTCGTTATTACAGCAACACTTGCCGACATTGCCTCTAATATGCTAATAGGTAACCCTTCTGCATAACTGGGAAGGACAACAACATCTGCTATAGATAGTAAGGAAATTTTCTTTTCAGAATCAATCCATCCAAGAAATTTAACTCTTTTTTCAATACCAAGCTTATTGCAAAGGTCTGTTAGACTACTAATATCTCCATTTCCTGCCACGTACAATTTTGCCTTGTCATTTTTGACGAGGGAAAATGCTTCGATTAAATCTCTTATCCCTTTTCTTTTTGACAGCTCCCCCATGAATAACAAATTAAAATCTTCATGTTGTGATTTTTTAATTGAAAAAGTAGAAACAGGATTATGCAATACATTCCATTTTAGCTCTGTAATATTTTCAAAATTACTTTTCCAATAATTACCTAAGCATAATCGCAGGTCATATTGTTTGAAAATTTTACTCACTATGTACTTTTTTATTGAGTTAGAAAAGAACTCATCAACCTGAGCCGCGTGGCATTGGTAAATAACAGGTATTTTGTACATTTTAATCCAAAACAAAAAGCATGATTTTCTAAAAAAACTACCCTTAAGTGAACCATGAACATGAGCACCATCAAAATTATTACAATGTAAGAAAAATGGAAATCTAATAAGAAAATAAAAAAACGAAAGGTGTTTTTTAAAATAACCGCTAGGCTCATGCGTAAAATAGTAACTAATATTATATCTACTATTTATATAATTATTTTTCATAAATGTAGAAACAACAGATGCCACTCCACCTTTAGCATAATTCGGCACGCTAATTACCAATATTTTTTTCATAAAAAAATCTCATCCCTCCTACTATTACAAATAGCTAACAATGGTTCACCAACAATAAAGTGATCTCTCAAACCACCAACACCAGATTGCGTATGATCTAAACCTAAAAGAGTGTTAGCCTCTATCATCAAAAAGCCTTCATTAGTTATAGCGACATCCCATCCTATTAGATTTGCATTTTCTAATTTTCTTGCAGAATCAATAATACCAGATTTAATATTTTTCCAGTTTGGTATATTTAGCTCTGAAAATAAAAAACCACTATCTGGATGATGAGTAAATCTCTCCTCACCGTATTCATAAGTTGCATATGATTTTAAAGGGCCACCTGACACTAAGTCTATGCCAATTAGTATTCCGCCAGCAGAACTATTATCTATCTTACGGCCATTAATCCCCATCCGTAATGTCACGGCAAGTAATTCAACTTGACCGTTTTTTTTCCTTAAAGTCACAGCTCTAAGTGTATTTACACTTTGTTCATACACTTTTAATATTTCTGCATGTTGTTCAATCCCTTCCTCTACAACATAATCACCATCTAGACTTAATAAAAACTTGTAGTCTATTATATTCCTTTCAAAAAAATATCCAGAACCAATTTTCTCAGCAATAATTATACCTTTTCCACCGCGACCACCGACAGGTTTTATAAAAATACTTTTTGTCCGAACAATCTTCAATTGAAAGATTAATCTCAGTTTCACCAACAACACTTACATTATCATTTAATAAAAATACGTTATTTAACTTTGTAAACAATGTCATTGGTGTTGGAATACCAACCCCTTCAAACAACCTCTTCATATAGATCTTATTTTCTAACATTGATGTTGTTTTTCCTATATCATCATAATATGGGTATATTATTTTGTAAAAATAAATATGATGGCATATACGCCTTCATTTCGTCCAACTTTAACAAGCATGAATTTGAATAAAAATCATGAGTGTAATATTGAACAGGGAAAAAACCCCAATATTTCCAAAGTTCTCTAATCTCAAACCGAATAATATCTATATCTTTCTTATTATTAGATCTAATGTAACGAGCAACATGTTCACGAGTCCTTTTATCTTTAATAAAGAGATAAACCAATCTTATATAATCAATTATTTTATGCTTAAACATACCAACTGACGTCATATTTACTCCTATATCAGGCAAATAGCCTGTCTTGTTTTTCCATTTTTAGTCTTAGGAATAGAATCAACTTTTACAATCTCAACACAAATGTTTTTTCCTATCCTATCCTTGGTGTTTTTAATTAGAATTTCCTCCTGCGTCATATCAAAAACTCTTGACTCCACGACAACCAATACGGTTATTTTATTGACATCCTTCTGTAAGAATTGCGTTGCCAACAACCCATTAACACCTTTAGGTATATGGTTAAGTATGTGGATTTTTTGGCCATCTTCACCAACCAAATAATCACCTACCCTCCCTTCAATTCTCTTAATAACGGGAAATACTCGCCCACATGGACAAGCCTCATTCTCCGATAAATGGACATGATCACCCGTTTTATAGCGGATCAAAGGAAAATAATGATTATTGAAATTCGTGCCCACCAATTCATAGCGATCCTGCCCAGCATCCAAAAGCTCAACTTGTGAGTAGTCTGTTAAGAGGTGATAGCGATGGTGTTCACATTCGCCAATTGCTGCAACTCGTTCAAATAAACCATACCAATCAAAAATTTTGCATTTGAAACGAGTCTCGATCACTTTTCTATCTTCTTCAGATAACGATTCAGAAGAGGTAATGATCGATTTCAACTTTGCGGGATAATAGATTTGGTTGGCTTCTAAATAGCGAGCGAGAGCCGCAATCGACGACGGATAGGCTTGAATGATATCGACGCCAAAATCAACCATCGCTTGCAGATAATTTGGCATAGCCTGCGGTGTAAGATGGAAAGATGACAGAACAATCATCTGTTCAAACCAAGAGTAACGCCAAAATGAGCCTTGCTTTTGACTGAGCGGTACCACCATATCTCCACGGATCCATGCTCGCTTATCCCCTTTCCGATAACCCGCCCAAGACAACTGTCTTGCGACAAAGGCTTGTTCACGGATCACTGAACGCATATCTTGCAAGATCGTTAATGGCGTTCCGGTGGTACCACTGGTAGCACCTTTCACGACCACTGACGGTTTCATTTGCGAGATAAACTGTTCATGTTCAGAGCGCAGAACCGTTTTATCAAGATAGGGAAAGGCTTGAATAGGTGAATTAGCCAATCCTAAGCGTTCATAGAAAGGTACATTTTGACATGCATTCTCTAATACATGTTGCAGTTGCTGCTGTTGATACTTTGCCAACTGTGCTTTTGAGTATTCATTCGTTTGAATCTCTTTAAGAACAGCGCGCATTTCTCCATTCTCTCTAACCAGTTTGCGCGATAAGGCCCGAACCGAAAGCATGATATTTTGCAACCATATTGGCGCTCTAACATATAGTGAGCTGGTAAACATCAGTAAAAGTCCTTTTGATCAATGTCAGCATAGCTTAGATTGTATTGAAAACTAGGTTAGCTACACTAATTACATTTAAAAATCACCCGTTAGATATTTTTTCTAAATATCTCGACGAATATCAAAAATCAATTCAGTTCATTGCAACTTTAACAATCTTTGTCAATATTAAAATCACAAATGACTTAAGGTTAAAATTAATGCGTAGAGCCATATTTATCTATTCACTATACATAAGTTTTTTGACGGTATTCAGATGAGCGGTAGTAACAAGATAAAACCATAACCAAAAACATCAATGCAGGAGTTTTTACCGTTAAAGCATTATTTGTAACTGATATCAAAATAAAACTGATAAGAACAATTTTAGCTGACCATCCTTGCTTATAAACCAACATAAAAGGGACTAGATAAGTAGAAGAAAGTAATCCTATGCATCCTAATAGACCAAAATTCAAAACCCACCCAATCAAATAATTTTCAACAACATTGATTCCAATATAAAAAACAATATCATTCAATAGCCCATGTGAAGCACCAAACAACCACTCAGAAGAAGATAGCTGTTCAAGTAAGATAAAAGCATCAAATCTCGCCTCAGCACTATTATCTATATGTAGCTTCGATAGAATTCTTTCACCAATAGGACTAAAGACAACCGTTAATATAACCGCAATCGCAGAGAAATAGACTAATGCCTGCATATACGCAAATTTAGTTTTTGAATAACGCAGACCTTCACCTAAAAATAACCGCAAATTTGGTAATGTCAGCATAAAATTTCCAAACAAAAAAATACCTAGCGCAGCTCGTCCACCAAATGCAAATAATGCCAATATAACAACTGATACATAAAGCACTTCTGGAATTTTTGTGTAGCGCATCAACAGCAGACTTAATGATGCTGTGATTAATGCATTATTAAGAGGATGAGACCAAAAATGCTGTTGAGCGGAAAAATAGAAAACCCTCCAATTTCGACAGCGACAATGCTTTGCCCTAAAACAAATTCAACAATAGCGACACAGGCGTTTAAAAAAATCAAATAAGCCAATAGAGATAATAAACTATCTTTGGCCGAAGATGACAAGCTAAGTATTAATGGAACCAATAGCAATGGGATAAAAATCGAATCTATAAGATATGCCAATCCTGATGTGCCGAATCTCATGAATCCATAAAAAATAACAGATATTATCGAAATCATAGCCAGACACCATACTTTGCTGAGTTCACCCAACTGTTTAAATAAATTTAAACAACCAAATCTAAATGAAAACACAGCAAAAGCAATCATGGTAAAATAAGAATAAACATGAATTTTTGATATTGGATTCCCACCTTCTGAAACATACTGAACACCCATATTTTCGAGTAAGAATGCGCCTAAAAAAAATGCGCTAAGTACAATCAGAATTATCCATCGAATGAGATTACGTTCGCTCAATTAATCCTCCACATTGACAATAAACGCTGACGCACATTAAAGGCATTGGCACACAAAAGGCAGGCACCATAAAATAACAATGATGATAAGACATAAAAGACCAAAGTTAACACCGGATTGATAGTCAGTGGCAACTGTTTAATTGCGTATAAATAACCGCCCATCAATAATGCCGAAATGATGACTTTGACACCATCAAAGCCAATTGAGTAGCGATAACCAGCTCGCCATGAGCTAATGAAAGAGAATATGGAAACTAAACCACTCACTATAAGCAAAGTCATAGCCGCACCCAACACACCAAATTGATTGAGCATAATAGGCAATAGTAGCAGACTAACCACTAAGCCCTTAACTGAAACCCATAGTAACTTGCGAGTCTGTAATAAAAACTGTAAGCCATGATCTAAGTAATGGCATTTAAAATTAATCAGATAAACTGATATCCCCAAAACCCAGAATAATGATTTAGAATCAATTAAATACAGTTCACCGAGAAAGATCTTAATGACGTCATCTTGTAATATACCAAGCCCAAGTAGTGCGGGAAAAGTAAGAGCAATCAATAAATGCAAGTAAATTTTATGTTGATTCAACAAAATTGCCTTATCTTCCGCATGTTTAGCTAAATTAGGATAAAGAGGCATAGCAATCATCATAAAAACTAAACTCATAACACCAGTCAGCAAGTTAATTTGAGCCGCATAAATACCAGTATCATTAATTCCAACAAAATGGGCTATGAATAAACGGTCGACTCTCCCCCCTAGCACTCCAATTCCTCCCGCTAACATAATCGGGATACCATAAGTAAGCAGACGCTTTAACATAGCGTTATGCCATTTAGGCGGTTTGGGGAAACCAAGCGCCAATGATCCAACGAAAAAACTCAAACTTAATGCAAATAACGCAGACTCAATAGTGGAATTCCAAGAGAGCCATAGCATTGAAAATACTACTGAAGATACTGCCTGCAATAAGGTAGCTTGACGATAAGCGTTTAATCGATCATTTAATCTGCTAAATTCTAGCTGATATTGAAATATCGACTTAGTTAATAGCAAAGTACATAGCACTAGCAACCGCTCCCAGTTCATTTGCCCATATATGAATAAGATTAAGGCAATAGCAACAAAGCCAACTAAGGATCCGACGATAGCCATCATTGAAATGGTTTGTACAAGTTGCCCTTGTTCTTGATTCGAGTAAGCAGGATAGAGACGCAACATCGACGTGTTGAGCCACTGAGTACTGAAAGCACGCACAAGTTCTAAGACGACCATAGCTACCGCTAATACGCCATAATTTTCTGGAGCTAGAAAACGAGTTTGCACAGCGATCAAGGTAAAGACACTCAGAGCAGAAATGACCTGGACAGGAGCATATTTGAGTAAGCTAGCGATCACCCCATCACCTCATCGTATAAAGACTCATACTGTTCTAAAACACCTTGGGATGAAAAATTCCTGCGTATATAATCTTGTGCATTTTGAGTATCACAATAGCAAATGGAATCTATAGTGTTTGCTATATGATTTTCTTGTTCATCTGAAAAAAATGTAACCCCCAGGTTGGCAAACGTCTCTTTCCTCTCGCCTAAAATTCCCACTGGTGTCGCAATAAGAGGCAAGCCTGCTGCCAACATTTCCAGAGGGGCTAAACCAAATGTTTCTTGTTCTGATAAAAAGACACCTATATCAGCATTTTTATACCGCTGAATAATTTCTTTCTGATTCATCTTTCCAAGAAAGAATACATTCTCTTCCAAATCCCATTTTTCAATTAAACTTTCAAGTTCAGCATAATAAACAGGATCAACATTTGGACCTATTACATTTAATATTACATCTTTGCCTAAATTTCGAATCGCTTTTAGCAAGCCTAAAATGAGATCCACACGTTTGCGGCGCGATATTAGAGCACAGGTAACTAAAGTTATTCTATTATCCGATACCTTAGACTTTTTTTCATGTAATAGTGAAACATAAGCTGTATCAATAGGGTTACCAATTAAGTGTATTGGTTTTTTAGCATCCTCTTTTAGTGCATTAATTAGCTCTTCTCCTACACAAGTAAAAGTATCAACGGAGAATTTACTAAAAAATGGAACAACTTTCTCATATAAAAAATCGTTACTAAAAGATACAGGTTTTCGTCCTATTTTTCGATAAGAATGGAGCGTCAGTATGTTCTTAGACCTGCCTCCAAGCCAAATCATCCAACTATTCATGTGCCCATGTATTATGTCAGGCTTGTAATTCGAGATTTGTTCTCTTACCCGCAACCATCCTGTCACTATTCCGGGTAAGGGTAACCCTATACGTGATTCATTAGCAGGTGCAAATATAACTTCTACCTGTTCAGATAGAATAATTGGACGACCGGTATACTGTTCTTGGCTGCTAGGATCAAAAGCCAAGACGCGATAGTGATATTTTGAAGGCTGAGTTTTAGAGGCTAACTCGCGAACCAACATCTGGCATACTGAATCCACACCACCTGCATTTTTCTCTCCCCAGTTAAGAGTTGAAATGGGCATGATCAGTAATACTTTTTTCATCAGTTCTCTTCCATCTTATTCTATGAACTAAATATTTAACTCAGACCGCTTTGGTCAAGTGGTCTGAGTCCTGTCGACATTGGTATCTATTTTTGGGGCTTAAGATGAACTCATGCCACCACTCCGCGAGTATCAATCACCACTTTCTTGGCAAACTCGGTTTTATCCGCCGCTTTAAACTCTTTGTGGTCTACCAGCACAACAACGATATTGGCGAGCTCAAGCGCACGCTCCAGAGAAACCAACTCGATACCTTGCTTCGCAAGTTTGCTTGGTAACTCAGTAATATTAGGTTCAACTGCCAACAGTTGACCCACTTTGCTCTCAGCCAGATGTTTAGTGATATCCAACGCTGGACTTTCACGCAAATCATCAATATCGGCTTTAAATGCTAAACCTAGGCAAGCAATAATCGGTTTTTTAAACTGATCTGCAGCCTGCTTAACCTGATCGACAACCCAATGAGGTTTACCATCGTTGACTTCACGTGCAGTACGGATTAATTGAGCCTCATCCGGGCAGCTGTTGACGATAAACCATGGATCTACTGCAATACAGTGCCCACCGACACCAGGGCCAGGGTTAAGAATGCTCACGCGAGGATGGCGGTTAGCTAAGCGGATCAATTCCCACACATTGATTTTAAGTTTGTCGCACACCAACGACAGTTCATTGGCAAACGCAATGTTGACGTCACGGAATGAGTTTTCGGTTAACTTTGCCATTTCGGCTGTACGAGCATTGGTGACGATGCACTCACCTTTTACAAAGGTTTTGTACAACGCGACCGCCTTTTCACTACAAGCTTTACTCACACCACCAATGACGCGGTCATTACTCACCAGTTCTTGTAAAACGTAGCCGGGTAATACGCGTTCAGGGCAATAAGCAATCTTCACATCTGCAGCGATGCCTTTTTGCTGTGGGAAAGTGAGATCAGGACGAGCTTCTGCTAGCCATTGTGCCAACTTTTCAGTTGTACCTACTGGAGAAGTACTTTCTAGTACCACCAAGTTACCTTTGGCTAAAACTGGAGCAATCGTTTTTGCTGCGGCTTCAATATAGCTCAGGTCTGGTTCGTGGTTTTCACCTTTAAATGGGGTGGGTACCGCAACCAAAAATGCGTCAGCTGGCTCAGCGGTTAATGTGGCTTTTAATTTGCCAGTCATAACTGCACTGCGCACCACGATATCAAGATCGGGTTCAACAATATGAATTTCGCCTTTATTGATGGTATCAACCGCGTGCGCGTTAACATCAACACCAACCACATCTAATCCACGTGAAGCCAACACAGCTGCGGTTGGTAAGCCAATGTAACCAAGGCCAATCACTGAAACTTTACTAAACATCTTTCATCCCCTGATGAGCTATTTCGCTAAAATGTCCGCAATACGTTGGCAAGCCTGACCATCCCCATAAGGGTTGTGCGCCTGACTCATCGTTTGATAAGCCTGCGGATCAGTTAAAAGTAAGCTCAACGCATCACAAATTTGTTGTTCGTCTGTACCAACGAGTTTTACCGTCCCTGCCGCCACAGCTTCTGGTCGTTCTGTGGTTTCACGCATGACTAAAACGGGTTTACCGAGTGAAGGGGCTTCTTCTTGAATGCCACCCGAGTCGGTTAAAATAATGTGCGCGCGATCCATTAAGTAAACAAAAGGCAAATACTGCTGTGGTTCAATCAGCACAATAATTGCTAAACCCCTTTGAGGAGTTTATTTACGGGTTCACGCACATTCGGATTAAGGTGTACGGGATAGAGAATTTGGCATTCTGGATGCTGTTCTGCGGTATTGATCAGCGCTTGGCAGATACGCTCAAAACCACCACCAAAACTTTCACGACGGTGCCCTGTCACTAGAATCAGTTTTTTACTCGCATCGAGCATTGGGAATTGACTAGCTAATGTCGCCTGTAGATCACTATCGGTATGGATCTTCTCGCGAACCGCCAGCAAGGCATCAATCACCGTATTTCCTGTAACGAAAATATTGTCTGCGTTGTAGTTTTCTTGCAGCAGATTGGCTTGAGAAGTTTCTGTGGGTGCAAAATGGTACTGCGTGAGCGCGGCAGTAAGCTTGCGGTTACCCTCTTCTGGCCAAGGAGAGTAGATATTGCCCGTACGAAGACCCGCTTCGACATGCCCTACCGGAATTTGTTGGTAGTACGCAGCTAAAGACGCGGCAAAAGTGGTTGCGGTATCACCATGTACTAAAACGACATCTGGCTTTTCACTACTCAACACTTGCTGCATACCCAGTAGGATTTTACTGGTTACGCCACTGAGAGTTTGTCCTGGCTCCATAATGTTGAGATCAAAATCTGGGGTGATAGCAAAAAGCTCTAGCACTTGATCCAACATTTCTCGATGCTGTCCGGTCACACAGACTTTGGCCGAAAAGCGGCTATCTTGGCATAGTTGTTGTACTAACGGTGCCATTTTGATCGCCTCTGGGCGTGTACCAAATACGATAAGAACCTTTTTCACTTCCCTACTTCCTCTCAACACTCTTCACATCAAACGTATGAACAACAAACCTGACACTCCTAATAAGGAGTGCTATATAAGCAAAGTCTCAATTAATTAATTTAAGGGTTAACTCGTTTATTTAATTTCGACTATTTAGATTTCAAATGTATTGCAAACGGTCTATTTTTGATTTATTTTTCATTTGCCTTTTAATACAGACGGTAACAACGCAAAAAATACCTAAGATAGAAAGTAAGCCATATGTTCTTGAGATTATCGCCAATAAAACCAAGACTTACGTAAAATAAGACCGATGACACTAAGTGTTATTCATGTCCTTTCTACCCATCAAGCCATACTCTCTTGGTTGGTGATGGCATTCTTCGAGGTCGCCATGCCATTTTTTCCCCAGTATTCAATCAAAGCTTGTGCTCCCGCTTCTATCAATGCCGCGGTTTGATGAAACACCGTCATACTGCGTTGGTAAGGGTCTGGTACTTCTTTTTCTGTGGTTGCTGCATATGAGAGAAACAGCCCAAGCTTACTCCGACAAGATAGAGGACATAGATCAATTAAGTACGGCGAGGTGGGTTTTATTCCATCGCATAGATAAGATCGTAATCGAGGAAGTCTTGTTGCGTGATTTGTCTAACCTGGCTCACCGCCAAACAATATCCTTGACGCTGTAATGCTTGCAGAGCCTTTTCATCCGGAGTGGTTTTACCCTTCATTTTTATTGTGCCAGCACTGCTCACAGAGATATTTAATTTCTGCTGTCGAATTTTTTCTCGCAGAATAATCTCAGCCATCGGAGATCGACATAAGTTACCGGTACACACTACCAGTATCGATAAAGGCTTATTTTTCGTATCCAATAAATTCGGCATCAGAGGGCAATGGTTCAAACAATACACACTAAACTGGCTATAAGGTTATCCTAAGCCGACCGACAATGCGTGTCTCATAATTGAGCCAAGAATTAATTAGAACTAAAGCAGTAAAATAAAAGTAGTTTTGCTTTCCGAGCTCATATAAAAAATGTGGCAATTTGAATCAAAAATACGACAAGCTAAATTTACTTAGTGATGGTTATTGACATAAATAAAATAATTTAATTAAACGTAATGATGAGCGGGAGCCTAAAAGCGCTGCGGGAATTGGAAATGAATACGATTGTTTCACAACGTGATTGGGAAGGGATAAAACACACCACCGCACAAAGCGATGGTGTGGATATAACTAAAGTTAGTGCTGAGCACGACCTTTTACATCTTGCTGCAGCTCATGATTGAGCTCAGCTTCAACGTGACCAGGCGCTTGGGTTGAGCCCGAAATTAATCGATACATTGCCGGTATGACTAATAAGGTAACCAAGGTTGCAAAGCCCATCCCAAAGAAAATCACCGTACCGACAGCAATGCGGCTTTCATAGCCTGCACCTGTCGAGATAATCAAAGGAATTGAACCCGCAAGCGTCGTAAATGCCGTCATCAGAATTGGGCGTAAACGGCGAGCAGACGCATCAATGATCGCTTTTTCAAACTCGACACCACGATCACGTAACTGGTTGGCAAATTCAACAATCAAAATACCGTTTTTGGTCACCATACCGATCAACATGATCATGCCAATCTGGCTGTAGATGTTCATCCCTTGCCCCATAACGAAGAGGCCAAGGAAGCCTCCAAACACCCCCATCGGCACCGTCAGCATCACCACTAATGGGTTGATAAAGCTTTCAAACTGCGCTGCCAGCACCAAGTACGCAACCAGCAGAGCCAAAGCAAACACGATCGCGACACTCGATTGGTTCTCTTTGAAATCCTTTGACTCTCCCGAGTAACTCACCGAGATATCACTTGGCAACATCTCTTGAGCTTTTTGATCAAGAAAGTTCAGCGCTTGACCTAGGGTATATCCCGCTTCTAAGTTTGCCGTAACGGTAATGGATTTCTGTTTGTTGTAGTGCGCTAGACGAATGGCTGAGGCAACCTCATCAATCCGCGTTACGGTATCCAGCGTCACTAAATCGCCGGTCGAGGTACGCATATAGATTTGGCTGAGATCCGCCGCATTGTTAAAGCTGTTTTCATCACCACGCAGATACACATCATACTCTTCACCACGTTCCACAAAGGTGGTGACTTTTTTGCCGCCGAGCATCACTTCTAAAGTATCGGAGATCGATTTTACACTGATCCCTAACTCAGCAGCACGCTGCTTATCAATCGTCACGACCAGTTCTGGTGTTTTTTCTGAGTAATCGATGTCGGCCCCTGTCATAAACGGCGATTTTTCCGCTTCCGCTTCGAGCTTTTCAGCCCAATTCTTCAGTTCAGAATAGTCCGACCCTCCGAGAACAAACTGCACAGGCTCATTCGATCCCCCTCTAAATCCGGGCATGAATGGAAACACACGAACATCGGGAATACCCGCTAACGCTTTACGCACTTGACCTAAGGCTTCTTGGGCGGTCACGCTACGTTCATTCCAGTCGTCCAAAATCATGATCACAAAGCCGGTTTGGTCACCTGCGTTCCCCCCAAATGCGGGAGATTGGATGCTGAATGATTTCAAGAAACCTTGCCCTAACATTGGCATCAGGCGTTGTTCGACCAAGTCCATATTGGCCGCCATGCGGTTATAACTGGTCGCATCCGCGCCGCGAACAAAGGCAAAAATCACCCCGCGGTCTTCTGACGGCGTTAACTGCGCAGGCACCAGCTGCATCAAACCATAGCTGCCGCCAATACAGGCCATAATCACCAATGGTGCAGTCCAACGCCAGCGGATAGCCCCACTCACGACTTGGCGATAACCACGTTCTAACTTGGCAAACAATCGATCGATAAACAGATTAAAACGGCCTGGTTTCACATTGGCTTTCAACAGTTTACTGCCAAGCACGGGCGTCAAAGTCAGCGCAATGAGAGAGGAGAAAATCACCGCCATCGCAAGCAGTACCGAAAACTCGGTAAACAGCAGTCCTACCATGCCATCCATAAAGGAGATCGGCAGAAACACCATTACCAACACCAAGGTGGTTGCAATAACCGCAAAACCTACTTCACGGGTACCTTTATAAGCGGCCAGCAGTGGTTTTTCACCCCGCTCGATATGATGGAAAATATTCTCCACCACCACAATGGCATCATCCACCACCAGACCAATCGACAAAATTAATGCCATCAAGGTGATCAGGTTGATCGAAAAACCAAAATAATAAGCGGCCATAAAGGCGGAGATAAGCGAAACGGGTACCGTCACGGCAGGGATTAACGTAGCACGTAGCTGACCGATAAAGATGTACAGCACTAAAATCACTAACCCACCGGTCACAAACAGTGTGCTGTAAACCTCGCTGATCGACCGTTCAATAAACACCGTTGAGTCATAATCGATGGCTAAGCGTGTCCCTTTCGGCAAAAACTGCTGAACCTTATCCACTTCTTGATGTACGCGCTTCGCAACTTCTAACGGATTAGCATCCGATTGCGGCACAATCCCCATACTCACGTTGACGATGCCATCACTCTTAAAGGTCGAATTCTCGTTTTCTGCACCAATAAATACATCTGAAACATCTTTAAGATAAATCGGGGTACCATCACTTGCCCGCTTCACCACCAGATATTCAAAATCCTCCGGTGACTGGTATCCGCGCGCCGTACGCACCGACATCACGGTTGAGTCGTTACGAACTTGCCCCCCTGGGCTTTCAATGTTTTCTTTATTCAACGCATCAGAGATATCACTGGTGGTTACGCCGCGCCCTGCCATCAATTCTGGCTTGATGCGCACATACATCACTTTGTACAAACCACCGGAAACATCCACCGAGCTGACGCCCGAAATAAGGCTAAAACGATCGAGCAGTACCCGCTCGATGTAATCGGTCAATTGAGTTCGATCCATTTCTGATGAACTGAGATTGATGTAGACCGAAGCCTGACCTGAGTCCGTTTATTTTTGAACACTTGCGGATCGTCCGCCTCTTCAGGCAGTGACCGTTGCGCACGTGCGACTGCGTCACGAATATCACTCACACCGGTATTTAAGTCATAACCGAGTTCAAACGTTACCGTGATACGCGACATACCATTGCGGCTAATCGAGGTGATTTCATCAATGCCACTAATGCCCGCCAGTTGGTCCTCCAACACGCTGGTGATTTGGCTTTCAATGATAGTGGCAGAGGCACCTTGATAGCGCGTCGATACAGAAACCACGGGGCTTTCAATATCTGGCATTTCACGTACGGCAAGCTTGGTAAAAGAAACCACACCAAACACGCACAGCAGCATACTCAGAACCAGCGCCGCAACGGGCCGCTTAACCGAAATATCCGACAACCACATTATTTGTCATCCTTTTTCAGCGGACGTCCTTCCACTGTCACTTCACTCACTCGCGCGTTATCACGCAGATTGACAATGCCTTGCACGACAATTTTTTCACCAATCTCTAAGCCTTTTTCAATCACGACTTGATTCTCAACCCGTGCGCCAAGGCTGACTTCGCGACGTTTAGCCACACTATCGTCGCCAATCACGTACACAAAACGTTTAGTGCCAGAATATTCCAAAGCCTGAACTGGAATAATCGGCGCATTCATCGCCGGGAAGCTGATGTGTGCTGACATCAGCATGCCGGGTTTTAAGTGTTGTTCCGGATTCGGGAAATGGACGCGAACCCGCAGATTCAGCGTTTCTTGATTAATGCGTGAATCGACGGCCACCACCGAACCTTCAAATTGGCGATTTGGCCAAGCCTCACTACTTCCTAGCACTTTCATACCTTTGCTGAGCTGTGGCAGATAACGTTCTGGAATTTGCAGATCGAGCTGCATCAAGGAGAGGTTGTCGAGCGTCAATAACTCTGAGCCAGCACTCACCCACTTACCTCGGCTAAAGTCAATAAAGCCAACCGTACCATCAAATGGCGCGGTGATATGCAAATCCGCGAGATTTGCTTGTGCGGCATTCAATCTCGCTTGGCCAATTTCCACGCGCGCACGCTGCGCATCAATTTCGGTTGGAGTGATGGCATTGCGTTTCAACAAACGCTCGTATTCGGTGAGTTTACGTTGTTCGTCTTGTAAATAAGCTTTTGCTTCAACTAATGCAGCTTGAGCTTTGTCATCGTCCAACTGAATCAACAGTTGGCCTTTTTTCACTTGTTGATTAGCTTGTACCGCAATCACATTTACCTTGCCGGTAACCTCTGGAGCAATTTCCACCGATTGTTGTGCTTTGATTTTGCCGACCAAAGAAAGCGACTGAGAAATTTGCTGAGATTGCACTTGTTCGGTCACCACCGAGATAGCCGGAGATTGAGAAGGTTCTTTGGCGGATAACACGGCGCTGTGCATCAGCACCGTCAATAATGTCAATGAAAGTACAGTGTTTTTGTTCATGATTTGGCTTAGTGTCTAGAAAATGCGTTTATATTGTAGCGAGTTATACGCAACTTGAACGTCAAGGAACGTAAAGATTGCCAGTAAAAGTGTAAGGCGCGCTGTGACTTCAGCAGCTAAAATGCTCAATTCCTTGCATCTTTGCCCAAAAAGACAGCATTCGATTCAATTTTCTAAAAAAACAGTTTACAGGGGGAGCGAGTTTGATAAGATGCGCTCCGCACTTGAGCGATGTGTTGGGAAAACATCACTTAAGCTTTT
>NZ_JJMN01000005.1 GCF_000696385.1 Vibrio metoecus
TAGATCTTTTGTACTCATAACTCTCCGCGTTATAACGCCCGCCTAAGGGGACTGGCAAACGCATACCACTAAACTCAATTCACAACAACTGTAACCACCGCTGCTCAATGGGACTGGAAACGCCACGCGTTGACAGTCCCTCTTGAGGCGTTTGTTAGCTTCGTAGCCCATTGTTTACCAATGACTTTTTAAACACATTTGCTTGAAATGCATTTTACGCAAAAGCATCACTCAAACACACGTCCAACGCCAAAAGCTGTGAAGTGAGCAGCCAAAACTCGCAGCGATCAAGGTTAAGTTGGCCACTTACCGAATTTCCGACAAAGAAAGCGCGATTTCAGCGACAATGCAGTCTTTGTGAAACGAAACTTTCCGTGTGGAGCATCCAACAACATTGAAGCATCGAAACTTGATGGTTTTCAGCGACTTTGAAACTGCTGAGCATTCAACACTTTCTACCAAGTCAGAATACGACAAACTCGAAAGCCAACTTGTGCAATTTGAACGCTAAAAGCTTATTTTTTAGAACGATTGAGTTTGGATTTTGATGATTCCAGCCTTTAAGAAGC
>NZ_JJMN01000006.1 GCF_000696385.1 Vibrio metoecus
TTTTTGTTATTTGGCCACGATAAACTTAGGTTGGGACTGAGTCTAAGTTGGGACTGAGTAATGTTAAGTATTGCCATTTGCCATGGTGATGACGCGTTTTAGCGTCCAGCGCAAAAGTACGGGAATGCATTCCATTCCGTTCATCTCGCAATGAGAGACAATCGCCAAGGCGAGATCGGGTTTGGCATGTTTTTTCAGAACTTTGGAAACCACTTTTTTGGCCGGAATCGGGTGATCGTGGGGGATTTTGGCCAATTCTTTAAAGAAATATTCAAAGCCATGTGTATATAGAAAGTGTTCAATATCGCGATTCGGTAATTCGGTTAATCGATGTCGTTCTTGGTCATGTCCCAGTAAGCCGCGTACCGTCGCCGAGTATTTTTTACCGGCAGGATCGCCATCGGTGACGACATGCCAATCAATTCCAAATGCACGAGCGACTTTGATCAATGATTTCAGTCCTGATTGGGCAAATTCAACTATCTGGACACCTTCTGCCGCAAGGTTATAGCCACATTGGCGAGCCAACTCATTAAACAACCAAACTTCGGTTTCACCCTCAACCAATAACCAGCAACGGGCGAAGAGAGCTCCTGAACGGTGAAAGCGGATATGGAACCCAATTTTACGTAATTCATCACGACTTAGACTGCGTTGTGACACTCGGGTTGCAATGGTGCGATCCGATTTTCTCACCAAGCGTCGAATCGAGTGTAATGGCACAGCGCCTAATAAATCTCCGCTGTTAGTGGTTAAAATTTTCTGCATGGGTAATAAATCGAGAAAGCTCCAAGCACGTGCAAGGTGGGTTGGGTGTAAGCGACCTTCAGGATCTTCAATGATCAAAATCGGTCGTGCACAGCGTCTAAGTTCTTTCGGGCCTTTACCTTGTAAGTAGGCATTTAATAAACCCAGTAATAACAGCTTGGTTTGTTTGTTCTTTGTTTCATGAACAATTTGGCTGAGCGTCTTTTCATTGGGTGAGGCAGAATAAAGCAAGCTATCCCGCTCACGACGCGGATTCTTACGGGTTTGACTTTTGAACGAGAAGTAGTGCTCTACCAAGGAGTTCATCGCGCTAAGACTACTGCGGATCTCACCTTTATTGACATGTCCGGGCGTTGCCATGAGGCGTCGCCAAGTATTGCTGATCCGCTTTTCAACTCGTGCATTCTTACCGTTGCCATTTTGAATGTTTTTCTCAAAACGCCGTGAGTCTTTTAAACGGATCACGGGGTGTAAACTCATCAACTCCTGCGCCAGTTTTTCAGAGTGATGGAGTGGTAATGGATTTCCAGCTAAATCTAAAAAGGCGAATTGGGTGCTGATATCGTATTTAATTCGTGAAGCGCTGATGCGATAAATGATTTTTTGCGCGCCTTGCTCATCGGTTTGCCAAATAGGTTTGAGTTTTCTGTAGCGGCCGGCTTTCGGCTCATAGTGATCGGCGGCTTGAAAAATCAAGATAATCTGCAAATCCTGAGTTTGAGGATCGGCAATCGAATAATCGACGTGGAAATCTTGTAACGTAAATTGGTAAAGAGAACCATCAGCAGGCAAAACCACAGATAACGCATCTAACAACGAGGATTTACCCCAAGTATTTTCGCCAATAAGGGTCGTTATTTCATCAAAGGTTAGTGATAGTCGGCGGATGCCACGAAAGCCAGCGATTTCAATTCGCTCTAAATGCATAGGCTGCTCCTTAGAATGCTCACCAGAGTGAAAAATAAGCTCAAGTGAGTTTTCTTTAAGAATAAAGGAAAAAACCAATATAAGCAGGGTGTTAAGCTTGGGTTTTCCGATGAGAGGTCACACTTTTGTGATGAAGCACCGAAAGAAAATGTGACACAGGTAATTTTGAGTCACTAAAATTTCAGAGAGGTTTCATAAAAGTCACGATTCTGTCATGATCGGCGAGCTAGGATAGGAGTGGATAAGAGAGAAGACGTATGCCTATGAGAAGAACAAATCAGCCAGCGTCGATCACGTTGGCACACATTAATGACACCCATTCCTACTTTGAACCCACCTCGTTACAACTGACGCTTGAACATGAAGCGGATACGCTAAAACCGTTTGTCAGTGCTGGTGGCTTCGCACGAATAGCAACCCGTGTCGCACAGTTACGTGATGATGCACTGCGTATGCAGCGAGTAATTCCTGTTTTTGCATGCAGGTGATTGCTTTCAAGGTACCTTGTATTTCTCGCTGTTCAAAGGCAAAGCTAATGCCGACATGCTCAACGCCCTTAAATTGGATGCAATGGCGGTCGGTAATCATGAACTGGATATGGGAAATTATCCGGTTGCTCAGTTTGCCCAGCGTATCCAGTTTCCATTACTAGCCGGTAACTGGGATCTCTCACATGAGCGCGAGAGTAAATCTCTGCGTCTGGCAACCAATCCGAAGGTTTACAGTTTTAACGCAGCTCAAGGGCATGCTCGCTGGATCGAAAAAGAGGCAAAAGGGGAGAAGATTGCCATCTTTGGCCTTTCGATTGATAAAATGGCCGATATTGCTAACCCTGACAGTGATACTCCTTTCGTTAACGCAGTGGCTACGGCCAAAGCCACCGTATCAGCCATTCATCGGCAAGGTATCAATAAAATTGTGTTACTGAGCCATCTTGGCTATGAAGGTGATATCGCGCTTGCAGAACAAGTCACAGGGATCAGCGTGATCGTCGGTGGTCATAGCCATGTGTTGCAGGGAGATTTTTCTGCACTCGGGATTGGCAGCCAAGACGAATATGGCTTGAAGATCAATAACACCTATATTGTTCAGGCGGGCTTTTATGCGCTCACACTCGGCCATTGCCAAATTGATTTTGCTGCTGATGGAGAAGTGACACGATTTGAGGGCCGTAACGAGCTATTACTGGGACGACGCATGTTTGTCGATGCAAGTATGAGCCAAGAACAAATCAGTGTGCGCTACAGCCAAGCACGCGATGAAGTGGATAACCATCCAAATGTCGTGGTCTGTAAGAAAGATCCGCTATTGCACAAATTGCTACAGGAAAAATACATTCCAAGAGTTCGCCAGCTACAGCAACAAATCATTGCACAGGCGGATCGCACGCTGCGCCATATCCGAATTCCGGATACTGAAGGAGGCAGTGAAATAGCTCCGCTGGTAGCTAAAGCGTTTGTACATGCACTTAATAAGCGAGGTTTGGACGTTCAGTTCGCGATTCATAATGCCGGCGGTGTACGAACGTCTATCTTGCCGGGATCGATTTCGGTTGCCGATGTGGCAGGAAAACTTTTGCCTTTTGCCGTGCCGATTGGGGTTTACCAAGTCACAGGGCGGGTTATTGCTCGTGCACTTGAGGGCGCGATCAACAATGCATTAAGCAATGGTGTAGAAGGGACAGGATCGGGCAGTTATCCGTATTGTCATCAGTTACGCTACCAATATCAGGCACATAAACCACTTGGTCAACGTATTGCACAACTGCAGATTTGCTTAGAAGGAAAATGGCAGTCTGTCGATTTTGACCGCTCATATTGCGGGACTTCTTCGGCTTATACCATGAAAGGCAAAGAAGGTTATGATGCCTTGTTGGAAATGGAGGGGGAAGGTATGGTCACGCAGATCTCCATGGCCGATGCCTTTATTGAACTGCTTTCTGATTGTCCTGATTTGCTCACGACACACTCCAATAATCTTTGTGAATGCCATCATTAAGATTGATATCGAACATCACCGCATAAGAGAGTATTGAGAACCAATAATTGGCATATAGCTTGCAGAGTTCTGTTTAGTTTCTGCTCAATTCTGCCGAGCAAAAAGGGGGAGAACATGTTAAGTAAAGATTGGTTCGATACATTAGTGGTGGTGGCTTGGGTTGGCGTATGGTCAGCTCTAATTTATCTATTACCCTTTGCCGGTGTTTAGATATTCCCCAGTATTGAATTACCGTGTCTGCTGCAATTCAATACTGGGTAGCCACACATAGAAGGAGCCTTTATTACGGCTCCTTTTTCTTCATCCGCTCATAGACATCGTTTTAGCGCAGGCATAAAATGGCGCTGTTTTGGGGAGTAGTCGCCTTAGGTTTATTTGTCGTCATCACGTTGAGATTGACTCAACCGGCAAAATATAAGCTCTGAAATCCAACTTCAATGCTTCGACGAGACCAACGCATTCAATGCTGCATTTATTGCAGTGCTTATTGGTATGCGGAAGGTCTTGAGGTTTGGCGACTATCTAAGATCTTCTGTTTTCGGAGGAAATATGTCCCCAATGACTTATCTGGGCTTCGGCCTACTTACCTTAACTCTTGTGGCTGTTGATTTGTGGCAAACCCGTGGAGGAAAAGTCACGATCAAAAATGCGGCTATCTGGAGTCTTTTCTGGTTTCTTCTGGCATTTGTTTTTGCCGTAAGCCTTTACTACGGTTGGCAGTGGTATGCACCGCACAGCACTTACAGCGCAGAAAAAGCCACAATCTCCTTTATTACCGGTTACTTGCTCGAAAAATCATTGAGTGTTGATAACTTATTTGTTTTTGCGATTATTTTTCATCAATACTCCGTGCCGGAGCACTTGCGTCCGCGTGCGCTCTTGTGGGGCGTGGTTGGTGCTTTGGTTTTACGAGCCATCATGATTGCCGTAGGGGCGCAGCTACTCAGCCAATACCATTGGATTTTATATGTGTTTGCTCTGTTCCTGATTTGGACAGGGATCCAATTAGCGCGAGATAAAGGTGAAGAGGCCATCAATCCATTGCCTGAGCGATTGATTCGTCGTTGGTTTAAAGTGACAGAGGAGTATCAAGGCAATCGGCTTATCACCAAACAGCAAGGCCACTGGTGGGTGACACCTATGTTTATAGTGATTGGTGTTATCGCATTTATGGATGTGATGTTTGCACTGGATTCGATCCCCGCGATTTTTGCGGTGACACAAGAGCCATTTTTAGTTCTGGCAGCAAACGTATTTGCTCTATTAGGTTTGCGATCTCTGTATTTTGTGCTGCAGGGGATGATGGATAAATTTTTCTATCTTAAACTAGCATTAGCTTTCATTATGATGTTTATTGGTGTGAAGATGATGTTAGTCGGTTCTCCTTGGGCAATACCAACCCCTGTTTCCTTGTGTGTTTTGTTGATCACGATGAGCGTGGCGGTGATTGCTTCATTAGTCCGTCAAAAAGGAAAAAGTAAAGCCATCATTGGGAAAAATTTATAATAAACAGCACTCTCTCCTTACTTACCCATGTAGGGAGAGAGAGTCATTTAGTAAAAAAACACAGTAAATGGTTTGTTAAATTATTTGAGTGCAAAAATAGTAATCAAATAATTATGCTCTGAAAGTGCTTGGTTTTTGATCTTTTTGGTTTTGAATTGCATATCTAATTCGATGTTTGTTAATGCCTTGTTTCATTACTTTAACTTATTCGAATGTATAAAATTAGTCATTTTCTAACCGTTAAGTGATTGACTAATATTCACATCAACAAAGTAAGTGACCGATTCAAGAGAGGCTAACATGGCTCATGCAATGCAAATGGGAACAATGACTGTCCCAACCTCTAAGGAATAAAAAAAACCTATACGGTTAACTTCAAAGGATTGATTGCTCATCTGTTTGACATTTTGTTTGTAGATAATGAACCACGTCATTACTACACCGCTGAAATGTCAGCACACATCCAAAAAGATGTGGGTTTATACCGTTAAGCACACAAAAATCGAATTTGAAAAGTCGGCAAATTGCCGACTTTTTTGTTTTTAATTTTGGTTGATGACGTCACCAGATGCTGCAAATAAAGAAAAAGCGCCAACAGCGCTTTTTCTTTATTCATCTCGTTCGAACACTCAATGGTTCATTCGTGATTATTTTTTACGGCAGTACTCAGCAATGATATACATGCTCTGGCCGTTGACTTTGCCTTGAATATGCTTTGGGTCTTCAGTCAGGGCGATGCCACGTACAGCAGTACCTTGCTTGATCACCATGCTTGAGCCTTTCACTGGCAGATCTTTGATGACAGTAACATCGTCACCTTTTTTCAGTTCAACACCGTTCACGTCACGTGGCTTCTCTGCATCATCATCCATGCCGATTTCTGCCCATTTAGCAGTCTCTTCATCCAGATACATCATATCCAGCAGATCACGAGCCCAAGTTTCTGTTTCAGAAAGGCGTTTGAGCTGGCGCCATGCTTGAACCTGAACAGGTTGTACTTGGCTCCACATGCTGTCATTTAAACAACGCCAGTGATTTACATCCACTGTCTCTGGGTTTTCGATTTGTCCTTTACAGGTGTCACACAGCATCACAGCGTGATCAACAGTGACTAAGGCATGCGGAGCAACCACAAAAGGAGAAAGAGGAGCTGATGCAGCGCATAACTCGCATTGTGATTGACAGCGTTCAAGTAAAGTTGCTTCAGTAGACATAAGTACCCACCTTGTAAATAAATGTAAGCGCGTATTATCCATTTTAAGCTCAAGATTTAAAGGGATAATCGGTAAATTCATCGAAATCACAGCTTTTCTTTAGCAATAGGCGGAGCTAAAAATGGGAAATTTCTGCCTCTTTTCAAGGCTTTCGTTATAATGCGGCATCTTTATGGCGACCATCGGATTGAAACTTGGAACTGCTTCGCATTGATTATTTAGGCAAACCATTACGACTTGAAGGGTCGATGGCAGGATGGCAACAACTGTTTTGGAATGACATTTTGGTAGCACAACGTGCTGCTCAGGAGGGCAATGACGGCGAGATTCTGCATCATTTCCAACTGACGCAAGGGGAAACCGTTCTGGATTGTTGTGTTGCGATCCAATTGACTTGGCAACCATTTGACTTGCGCTACCAAACTTTGCTCAATGGTGACGTTATTTCGCAAGGTGTGCGTAGTGAAAAAGACATTGAGCGCCAAACGCCACATGAAGCGCCAAAAGTGGAACGAAGATTGAGCGTGGTCGGATTGGCTTCGTTGGCGATGAAAGCGCTCAAGAGTGCCAAGATGGTTAAGGTGGTGATGGCTTCCGCCAGTCTTGCGGCGTATTCATGGTTATTTTCATTTCAATTTGCTCTCGCGTTGATCGGCTGCCTCGTTTTTCATGAGTATGGTCATGTGCGAGCAATGAAGTATTTTGGTATGAAAACCAAAGGGATATATCTGATCCCATTCTTCGGTGGCTTGGCACTCAGTGACGAGAAAATCAATACCCGTTGGCAAGATGTCGTGATCTCAATCATGGGCCCCTGCTTTGGATTTTTGCTTTCACTGCTTTTGGTCGGAGTGTACTGGGTGACCGATTCTCCGTTTTGGGCTGCTCTTGCCGTGTTCAACGCATTTCTGAATTTGTTTAACTTATTGCCAGTATTACCACTAGATGGTGGTCATGTGTTGAAAAGCGTGAGTTTTTCTATGAACAGTAAGGCGGGTCTGATTGTCTGTGCATTGGCGATCGCGGGGGGGATTGCGCTGAGCTACCGTTTAGGCTTAACCCTATTTGGATTCCTACTTTTGATGGGGACACTCGATATTATTTTTGAGTGGCGTCAACGTCATCATAGTCATTTACTTCCACTTAACCGTTACGCGCAGGTAGTTTCTACCGTTTGGTATTTAGGGTTGGTGTGTGGCTTAATCGGCATCATCATCGGGTTTGCTTCCACGGGAGATACGCTGTTGAGTCTGCCACTACTCATCTTGGGAACTTAGTTTTTGAGTCACGCGATAAGAGCCGAAGCACTAGATTCGGCTCTTATGGTCGAAATCCCCAATCATCATGCTCAAGGCGGATGATCATTGGGTCATTAACGCCAATCATTATCCCAGTAGTCTCTACCTTCTGGTGCATAGGGTTCATGGCTGGTGACCTTACCGCGCAACTGTTCTAATTGCTGTTCAAGCAGAGTGACGGTTTCTAAATCACCTTCTGAACAAGCAACATAGATTTCTTGTTCAATGGTTTCAATGCGATCACGAATGTTCATCGACTACCTCCTGTGATGGCTCTTGTATGTCAATCATTAGGACATTGCGTTGATGGATTTTTCTCCCATCTAGAACAAGTTTAGTCCAAAGCCATGTTGGTTCGTCATGCAAATGTGACGAGAAAACGATGGTTACTGCTAGGTACGAGTTAACGTTGGGAAAAGATCCCCTTTAAACGAACTTTTCTTAAAGGGGATAGAAAGGATGAATTAACGATTTTCGAAACGGTTGTAATCGAGCAAGCCAAATTCAATGGGTTGGTCATGGCGGTACCATTGATGGACTTGATCGCTAAATGCCCAAAATTCGGGGGAACTGCGGCGAATGGCAAAACGATCCAGTAACGCAATATAGTCTTGCTCGGTCTTCATCTGAGCAAGGCGCTGGTAAAGCTCTGGAATTTGATTTTCTTTCAGCTTCAAATACGCCGAAGGGTAACTGCCCACAACACCTCGTACTAAGGTTAAATCATCGTTTTTGGGATCACGATTATTGTGCTCATCGAACAAGCTGGAAATATTGGTATGCGCATTGTTATGGATAAGCGTAAACAGCTGCGACTGGTCATGCTCATTTTCAACCATTAGCATCATCAATTGTGGGATAGGCAGTAAAGCCTTCCCCACGCAAATGATCGATCTGGCGTAGTGCAAATTCATTTTCGGCTTTCAAACCTGTCTGGGTAACGGTGTAGCGTTCATTCAACACAGGTTGTACCTGAGCACGAAGTTTTGTAAACAACTCCAATTTCGGGTTGTCGCTAACATAGTGGACACTGGTTGGTTGATCAAAAGGTTTGACGTTGCGTTGCAAGAAATCTGAAAACTGTACACTTTGGTCTTGGTACCAACTCGATAATTCTTGATGGCGCATATCACGAGGTAGGAGGGCAACAAAATTACTCTCGCCTTCCATACGCAGAAAATCCATAAACATGCGCGTAATGAGCTGATGCCCGAAATTGCCGTAAACATCAAAACCGGCAACAAGTAAGTAATGGATACGTTCGAGTAAGGCATAATCCATTACCCAAGCGGTTTTCGGTGGCTCACCAACCAAACCTTGTACTACTGAAGCACTATCAAAGTGGCGGAAAATGGTGAGTGCCGCATTCGGGTTAGTCCCGGAACCATTCCAAATAATATCGGTAGTGAGGTGTGTTCCATTTTTAAACCATTGATTAATGAATGCCGATTTAGCTTCAAGGTAACGGCTTTGTTGCAATGAATAGCGTACCCAATTACTCAAGGGAAGGGCGGTATTCTCCTGCTCCGCGGGCAGTTTTAAGTTATCAACTTGTGAGCGATAAAAACTCGTTGACCTCAGGCAGATCGGCTTTATCCGGATCAAGGAAGAATACCCAGAAGCGGTCATTTATCACGTTTAAAGCGAGCTGCCCCCGACAAACTGGCCCTTTAATAAACGCCATCACGGTGTTCTGGGCATTATCCAGTAAGAACTTGAAACGTGCTTTCACGGGTAAATCAATAAATGCAGACATAGGATTAGCCGCAATGTCTGGGGTGTAACTTGGTAATTGTGCAACCTGATAGTCAGCATCAATAAACCATGTTTTCCAGTTTGCTATGCGTTGTTGATTGAGCGCAAAGGGCATGTGTGTTTTATCCACAATCGTTTCTTGCTCAGGGATCAGGCGATAGTAAACACGGTCAACCTTTGGGTCATCATAAGGACGGCGAGTGGCAATCAACTTCACAGGCTCACTGGGTGGTGTCGCTGAACGAACCAATTTAAAGAAACGCGGACGTTCTACAGCGATGTCTGAAAAATAGAGATGTGAGAGAAATAAGTGCTCATAGAGATAACGTGCAGTGAGCTGATTTTTACGTGCGCTAAAATTCAGTAGAGCTTCATATTCATCGACGAAGGTTTGTTCCTGTTGTGAAAGTGGCAAAGGCTGATTCATGATCGCGCCTTGTTCTAGCCAAGAGAGAAGCGTTGCGTATTCTTTTGCAGATAAGTTCGGCATGCCAAAAGGCATTCCCCAGTTCGGGTTATTTTTCTCAAATTGTTCCATTTCATTGATCGTTGGACAGGTTTGTTCACGATCGATCGAAAAATACAAATCCCGTCAATTGATCTTGTTGAGGTAATGGGTGGCGTTCTTTCTGCATCAATAAACGAGCCATGACACCTGCATCAAGGTTGGCTTGTTGTATTTGCTCTCGTTCATTCAATACGGGGTGAAAACCCGCTTCACGCCATTGTTGAGTGAATTGTGCATCTTCATAAAGACGAGTCGGAGTGGCTGCAGTGAGGCGAGTGCCTTGATAAACCAATGCCTTACTCGCTCCGCGATCAATTCCGTCAACCGAAGTCATTTTTAACTGACAAGGGGCATCGTAGCAGGCGTGACAAACAACACAGCGATTATCAATGATCGGTTTCACTTCATTCATGAAATATTGTGCTTGATTTGATTGCAGAGGCACCTGCCGGTTGCGGACATGCTCTGAACCAAACAGTTGGTCATAATTGATGCCTGCGTACATGACACACCCAGAAAATAGGGTCACGAATAGCAGAAGAAGAGAAGATTTAGAGTTCATGATCACTAAACGAAAAATGAGAATGAGTGAATTAAAGCAAAGGAAGAGGGGAAATGTCCAACTTGTGGCTCTCTCTACTAAGAGAAAAGCAGATAAAAAAGAGCCTGACTAGGTCAGGCTCTGAACAACAAAAAAGTGGCGGGTTATGCGGTTTGTAGTTGTGCTACTTTTTCCGCAGACATCGGCTTCGTGATCAACGCAAGTACAATACAGACTGCCATCATACCTGCAGAAATGGTGTAAGCGAGTGTATAACCACCACCGTGAGTCATTGAGTAGCCGACAACGGCTGCACCAATCGCACCACCAATACCCCATGAGGTATAAAGTACACCATAGTTAGTGCCGTAGTTTTTCAGACCATAGAATTCTGCGGTGATCGATGGGAAAACGGCTAACAAAGTACCATAGCCAATGGCCGCAATCGCGGTACCAATGATCAATGTAAACTCAGAGTCGAATGATGCAAACAGCACCATATTTGCCCCTTGTAGTAAGAACGCGAGAAGCAGAGTACGTACACCACCAATTTTATCGGACAGGATACCCGCTGCAATACGGCCACCAGAGTTAAAAATCGCCAAGATAGATGCGAGATAAACAGCGTTAGGCAGATTGGCCTGAACGCTGGCGATATTGGTGATGTTGCCGATGATCATCAAACCCACGGAAGCGGCTAGGGCATACATTAACCATAGCGCATAAAATTGTGGTGTTTTTAGCATCGCTTTCCAGCTTAGATTTGCCGTTTTAGCGACAACCTTAGCTTCTTGACCTGCTTTTAGCTTTGGTTCTGCCGGAATATAACCCGTTGGCGGATTATTGATTGTGCAAGCTAGAGGAACAGCAATCACCAATACACCGACACCCAAGATCATAAAACTGGTTTGGATACCTAAGTGAGTGATCAATGCAGATGTTAGCGGCGCAAGGTAAATGGCAGCCAAACCGAAACCCGCTGCAATCAGACCGTTAACCATCCCTTTTTTACTTGGGTGGAACCATTTCATCGCAGAAGGTGACAGGCAAGCATAGCCAAAGCCGATACCTGCACCTGTGATCACGCCAAAAGTGATGTTGAGCATCAGCACTGAAGATGCAAAACCTGAGGCAATCATGCCAAGGCCTGTCAATGTTGTGCCTAGGATCAGGATATTACGAGGACCCCATACGATCTTGTAAAAATGCCAGCAACTAAAAGGCAGACAGAAAAAGCGATGGTCGCAATAGCATAAGGTGAAGACGCATCGGCTGCGCTCCAGCCAAAGTCTGTTACTAGGGCTTTGTTAAATACGCTCCAGGCATAAAGAATGCCAAGACAAAGGTTGATACAGAAACCCGCCAGCAGAATGCGCATAGCTTTATCAATCTTGCTCATTGTTTGTGATACTCAATAAAAATTAGGATAGACAACCCCATTTACTAGGGTATTTGTTCAAAATAACTTTGCAAAATTCAACTCTTTTGGCAAAGCGCGCGGATTATATCCAATACACTTGTGATTGGAATCACTTTTTTTAGGTCGGTCTAAAAAATATTTTTTTGGGTGTTTCCAGTACTGTTGTGTGTCTGGATAAAAAATGTGCTTTTAACTCAAGGCAAGCAATCAATCGTCGTATTGATTATGGTCACTCATTAGCAGCATGAATGTTACTGTTTTGTGCTAAACCATCACGGTGCTATATCGGTTTTGGTGCACTCAAAGAGCTTGGTAAAAATATGGTTAATTTGGTTTTTAACCTCTTCCTAAACCCCCAAAAATCTCTACTATCGCCCGCCCTTTCCATTAGTGTAGAGATAGTATGAAACCGCAAGTATTAAAAATGGCATTGGTTGCCAGTCTAGGTGTAACGTCATTAACAGGTTGTATGGGGCAAATGGCCGCTACAGGTTTAGTGAATAAATTCAACTTAGAAGTTGTCGACAACCGCTATGCACGTGAAGGCTTGTTCTTACTACTTTCACCAGTGTATGGTTTAACCAGTACGGCTGATCTGTTTATTTTCAACTCGATTGAATTTTGGACAGGTAAAAACCCGATTTCAGGTAAATCACCCGCAGTGGTTGATATGCCAGCGAATGCCATCATTAAAGTCAATGGCCAGCTAGATCGCTCACTGACAGAGGCGCCTTTACAAACCAATGTGCTACCTATTGAAAAGGCGACAATGCAACAGCTCGATGAAGGTACTCTGCAAATGGAAGTGACTTACGTTGATGGTTCACGCAAAGTCTTACGTGGAGAGAAAGGGCAAAATGATGTCGCTTTCTACCTTGATGGCGAACTGCTTACTGTAGTGAGCAACCAAGAGCTTAATGCTTATATTCAAGCAAGCCACATTTAATTCACCCATCTCAAGCCTACTGGCTTGATAGCGCGAATAAGATTAGTATTACCCACGAACATAAATGACGGTGAGTGGGTAATCCCTAAGTAGTAAATTTCTTTTCAATCAAATGATCTATTAGGTTTGTAATCAGGCCTACTCACCACCATACTTTCTAGTACCTGCATTCATGGCATACGCGCCCTCCTTATTGTAAGTTAATGAGGATTTTCAAGGATATCATGCGAATGAAGCATCGCTTTTCTCGTCAATTTTTTCTCATTGTGCTGTACGGCCTCATGGTAACTTCGGTAGGAATGGCCGCTGAACGGCAGACGCTGATCATCACGAATTCCAAAGCATGGAAGCCGTATTCATACCTTGACGATCAAGGTAGACCGTCTGGAATTTTGATCGATTACTGGATCGCTTATGGTCAAGCGAATAAGATCAATATTGAGTTTAAACTGATGGACTGGGGGGAATCATTACAGGCAGTGAAATCAGGGCAAGCGGATATCCATGCCGGATTAGTTCGTTCACCAGTCCGTTTGCAGTATTTAGATTTTGGAATGCCGCTGCTGGAATTAGACACAGAGCTGTTTGTGCATCAAAGCCTATTAGGGGAAAATCTCAGCGAATTACTCGCTGGGCAGCTTGATGTTTCCGTTGGGGTGGTAAAAGGTGGCTTTGAAGAAGAGTTTGCTCGACGGCGCTTTCCTGAGCTCACTTTGGTTGAATACCTCAACAATGATCTTATGATGCAAGCTGTGCAAAGAGGAGAACTGGATGCCTTTATTGCAGACTCACAAGTGGCCAATTTTTATATTGTGATAGAGAAAGGGGCGAAAGAGTTTACTCCCGCACAATTTCTGTATTCAGAGCTATTGCGTCCTGCGGTACAAAAAGGCAATGAAAAGTTACTTAAAGAAATCAATCAAGGCTTTAGTAAACTGACGACGGAAGAGAAAAACCGTATTTTGAGTCGTTGGGTCCATATCGAAACCGTCTATCCCCGTTATTTGATCCCAGCTCTCGCCGCTAGCATCGTCATAGCGGCTCTATTTTACACGCTTCAACTTCGCCGAACCGTCCGATTACGAACTCAACAGTTGGAAAATGCAAATCAAAAGCTCACCCATTTAGCGCAAACAGACAGTTTAACTGGGATCCACAATCGTCATTTCTTTTTTAGCCAATTACGTAAAACACAACAAGAGTCAGGAAGCTTAACGTTAATGGTATTTGATATTGATGATTTTAAGGCGATCAATGATACCTACGGTCACGGTATTGGTGATAAAGCGATTTGCCTTGTGGCGGCCAGTGTGCGTGAAATCCTTCCCCCGGAAATGCAATTTGCCAGAATCGGAGGAGAGGAGTTTGCCATTTTGATTCGTGCAAAAAGTGCGGCAGAATCACTTCAATTGGCTGAACGTATCCGCCAACGGATTAGCGGAGAAAAAAGTTGGTGGTCTCTACCACTGAGTTTGTTTCTTTAACCGTGAGCATCGGTTGTGCATTTTATCCATCACCTGAAAACCCATTTACTCTCCATACAGCAGACAGTTTAATGTATGAAGGAAAACACAAAGGCAAGAACCAAGTGGTGTTCCGTGAGTTAGTCTAATTTTGCTGGATTAATACTCTATTCTCGACTATTTGCTCACGTCGTAATCAAACAGCATGCAAATGATTAAAAAGAGGTTTTCTTTTCGTGTGAGTGTGGCATATTAGCAACGTCTCTTCGGTGCGCGGGCATCGTATAATGGCTATTACCTCAGCCTTCCAAGCTGATGATGCGGGTTCGATTCCCGCTGCCCGCTCCAAGTCCTCCGGTTATATCCCTATTTTCTACCAACGTACAATAGCCCAGTTGATGCAAAACATTTAACGTGTTCTCGTAAACATTTTTACGAGGTGAACAATGGCAAATGTCGCTTTTACTGCCCCACATTTTAAAGCCAGTGATGTCGGTTTAAAGATTCTCCGTCAAGGCGGTACCGCCTGTGAAGCCATGGTTGCAGCTGCCGCAATGATTGCAGTGCAATATCCGCATATGAACAGTATCGGAGGTGATGGTTTTTGGCTGATTGCCCCTAAAAATAAGCCGCCAATCTCCATTGATGCTTGTGGTGCTTCTGCCCATAATCTGTCATTGAGCGATTACTGCTCTTCGGCGGGTTTGCCGCAACAAGGTGGTGCTGCGGCTCTCACTATGGCGGGAACATTGTCTGGTTGGCAGATGGCGTTGGAACAATCCTCTTCCGGGGTCAGTCTTGATGATCTTCTTCGCCCTGCAATTTTAGCCGCAGAGGAGGGGATTCGAGTGACTCCGAGCCTTGCAGCCGCAAGCCAGAAAACGTTGGCAAGGTTGGCGGAATTAGATGATTTTGCCCATGTTTATTTGAAATCCAATCGGCGACCTCTGGCGGTAGGTGACATTGTCACGCAAAGAGCATTGGCGGCAACACTTTCGCATTTAGTGAAAGATGGCCTTGAGAGTTTCTATCGTGGTGATCTAGCCAAACAAATCGCGCAAGAGTTAAATTCTGCAGGAAGTCCACTTAAACTCGCCGATTTTTCCCAGCATCGTGCACAGATGGGTGCTCCCTTAACCTGCCGAATATCACATGGTCAACTGTATAACCTTGGAGCTCCAACTCAAGGGTTAGCTTCACTACTTATTTTGGGTATGTATGATCGCCTAGTGCATCGGGCGACATCAGTAGCCGATCATGTACACATTCTGGTTGAAGCAACGAAAATTGCCTTCGATGTTCGCAATCATGCGATAACCGATGAAAAACGGTTACCGACGGCGTTACAAGAGTATCTCGCTTGCTCTGAAATCGATGCCCTGACCAAAAAAATTCAGTTACATCAAGCAACACATTGGCCCAAAGACACTCAAGCAGGTGATACGGTATGGATGGGAGCTGTAGATCAATACGGTACGATGGTGAGTTTTATTCAGAGCATTTATTGGGAATTTGGTTGTGGTGTGTTACTGCCTTCTAGTGGAATTCTTTGGAACATTCGTAGCCAAAGTTTCTCATTAGACCCTAAAAACCGGAATTGTCTTGCGCCGAATAAAAAGCCATTCCACACGCTTAATCCGGCCTACGCACAGCTCAACGATGGCCGAAGAATGGTTTACGGAACAATGGGGGGAGACGGACAACCCCAGACACAAGCCTGTTTAATGAGCCGTTATCTATATCAGGATCTGACTCTACAGGAGTCGATTGCTAAACCCCGGTGGTTACTAGGAAGAACATGGGGAGATAGCTCGACTCAACTACGAATGGAAACCTCATTAGCCGATGAGTTGAATCCTATTTTATCCTCTAGGGGACACACCATTCATTCGGTTTCAGAAAAGAATGAAATGATGGGACACGCAGGGGCAATTGTTTTACATCCGGCGGGAGAGGTAGACGTAGCCACCGATCCTCGCAGTGATGGTGCTGGGTTACAGGCCTCAATAGAATAATTTCTTCAGAACAGTACCTTAAGAGTATTAAGTTGATTATTATCTGCAACCAGTACGTGAAGTAGGTGTCAAAATTGATGAAGTTGTCATTACGATTGAGCTGTGGATGTTTTCTTGTTGTGTCCGTTTCTGCCACAGCTGAAAGCTATGATTTTATTCAAGATCAGCTTGAACAAGCATTTTCGTCAAGCGTGGTTTTATCGGATAGTGATGTGTTTACTGCAGGGTTTAACAATTTTGACCCTAACGATTGGTTTAAAACCGATAATGATAACTTAGGTACCGCTGAATCGATTGAAAACCGTAAGAAATACAAATCGAGTACTTTGCCAATCACGGTTTCACTAAGCGATGAAGATGCGTATCACCAACATCAACTCTTCTTCCGACTTTCCGCTTCGGTAATCGACGATCAATTAAGTCTTTCCAATCTAAGCTCAGGAGAAACGGAGCGTTATCGTCAATCGGTTTTAGGGGGAGCGATGTTTTATCGTTACCAGTACCGCTTAACCGAAAATTGGACGCTGACTCCCGCTGTCGGCACCCATTTGCTTTACTACCAAAACAGTGTGACTTACAACAATCCATTGTTTAAAGCGCTCTTTTCACCTTTCGATGGCTTATTGTTGAACACGTATGCGTGGGCAAATCTGATGGAAGCCAATCTAAAAATCCAATATGAGGAAGAGAAAAGCTGGGGACATTGGAAAGCGTCCTCTGCATGGCATTATTTTGGTGGTTATGGTTGGGGGAAAGCCAATAATGGCGATATTGGCAACCCAGAAGGGTGGTATATCGCGAATACGTTAACGGGTGTTTATGATTTCACCCAGTTAGGACGTTCGGTGCAATCGATCTATGGCAGTATTAAACGAGTTGATTTGGGAAGCACACCGCAAGAACCTCTTGGAACATCAAACTACTATGAAGCAAGTATCGGGTGGCTAATGACCCCTCCCTTTGCAATGAAGCTGGTTGATAATATTGGTTTAGGTTTAACGTTTAACTATGGTAGTGCCTTCAAAGGGGGCAGTATTGTTCTGTTCTTTAACCAAGATTAACTGGCCGATTTAACGCAATTTCGACCAGCTTGTTTGGCGTTGTAGAGTGCACCATCAGCGGCTTTCAATGCTTCATGAGGATTTCGGTGCAGACTGGAGTCACAAACACCGATACTAATGGTTATTGTGACGATGTCACTATTTGATTTTCTTGAGCGTTTCTTAGCACCTTCGTTATCATTTTTGGGGCGCTTTGTGGTGTTTCGGATAACTAATTCATAAGATTCAATGTCTTGCCGTAAGTCCTCAATAAAGGAAATAACCTCGTTTGCCAGTTTGCCTCTGTAGATAATCGAAAACTCTTCCCCGCCGTAACGGTAAACTCGGGCTTTACCACCAATCTGGCGTAAGCGAGTTGCCACCAGTTTTAAAACATCATCACCGGTATCATGACCATAGGTGTCATTAAACTTTTTAAAGTGGTCGACATCCAACATCGCAACAGTGAATTTTCTACCAATATGTTTGAGATCCTGATCTAAGGCTTGTCGGCCTGGAATTTGGGTAAGTGGATCGTTAAACGCCATTTCATGACCCGCTGAAATTAAGTAAATCAAAATCAACAAGCCAGACAGAGAAAACATCGTTGTGGAAATGTAAGCTACGTGGAACAGCACGAAAGCATTCATTGCCAATAGAATAGCGCTGTATACAACTACATCGAGGATTTGGTTACGAGTTAGAACCGATATCGCTGCGATTCCCACTAAAGCAGTTAAGTAAGCGACAACAATCAATGGTAATCGAGAGATTTGCGGGACGACAAAAAAAATGCTTTCAGTAAGGCTTGAATGTTCAGTTTCACCGATATGCAGTTGAGTTAACCACGCCCAAAAGGCAAACAAGAGTAAGATTGCGAGATAACTGAAAAATGAGCGGCTAAATAAGCCTGAGTTTTTATAAGCATAAGGTAAGAAGCAGGCGACGGGCAGCAGTAGGCTTAGCATAATCAGCTCAAGCATGGTTGAGTTTTCTGTGAGCGGAATCTGCAAACGAACTTGAATCAGCACATAAGCCAACAGCATTGTCATCGCTACCATGGCAATCCGGCTTTGCTTAAAAATATGAGCGACGATGAATGAGACTGTAAAAAGGATATAAGGCAGATTCAACGCCATGCCCAGATTCGACTTTATTACCAACACCACGTTATCCATGCCTAGCCAAATTGTGGCCAATAGCAATAGAGGGAAACCGAAACGGAACCAAGGTGAAGTAACAAAGCTAGAAGACATGAATTCCTGAGGTTCTACATTGAATTAATGATAATTCTACGATTAAAAAACTGTTACCAAGCATACTTTGATTTCATGAATTTCCAAGCTTTTTACTACACTTCAGTGATGAAAACAGTGCTAATTGCGTAAGTTTATTGTGACAAGCGTGCGCTTGATTAAAGATAAACCACTGTAAATTCGTCTACAGTAATCTCAGCACCGCAAAACCTAGCGGTAAGAGCTATGCTAGATTTCGAGCGCGCAGGCTTTTGGCTGTCATATCGGAGAGATAAAAATGCAATTGAGTGAAGATGTTCACAACTATATGGAAACGTTAGTCGGTCAAGTTCTTGGACTACCAGAGTATTCAGATGTTTACGATCAAGATCAATTAGCTGACCTAGCTTGTTTGGCGTTATGCCAATTAAGACCGATCTACATTCGTCATGATATTGATTTTCTCTCTGCGCTGCCTGAAGCCAAACTGGTGATCCTAAAAGATCATGCGTTGATCGCTGTTCAAGCTGCTGAATCCATGATAGTTAATGATCGGCGTCAGAATCGAGATTACGATGTGCCGGTTATTTTTACTCATGCCCGTTTCGATGACGACGCCGAATTAGAGTGGTTTGAAACGCCAATCGTTAATAAAGTTCAGCACCATAAATAAGGAAAACGCCAACGTGGGATTATTTTCACGCCTTTTTGGAAAAACCAAACAACAAGCATTGCCTGAGGTTCAACCATTTGAGTACAAAGGTTTTATGATTTACCAAGAACCGATCGCGGAAAACGGCCAGTTTCGTATAGCAGGTCGAATCACTCAAGAAATCAACGGTGAACTGAAGACTCATCGCTTTATTCGGTCAGATCTGTTGGCAAACAAAGCCGATGCGGAAGAGCTTATGCTCAAAAAAGCTCAGCTCTTTATTGATCAAATGTCTGGGCAGATTTTTTCGTAACCAACCTAGATATTGATAGAAATCATGAATGCCTCATGTTCATGAGGCTAT
The DNA here is from genome assembly GCF_000696385.1 of Vibrio metoecus. Classification (GTDB taxonomy): domain Bacteria; phylum Pseudomonadota; class Gammaproteobacteria; order Enterobacterales; family Vibrionaceae; genus Vibrio; species Vibrio metoecus. Next base: position 19,651 of record NZ_JJMN01000006.1, read on the forward strand.
GCTAAGTGACTTTTCAAACACAGGCATCGTGTAACTCACTGTTTTTATGGAACATCACCATCACTGGTTCGACCTCTGCTTTGTATGAAAACCGTTGTAATTATCTAACAGAGTTCACACAATCAGCCTCTACCTGACATTAAAAGTAACCAAGCTTCGTAATTGAATTACAAACAACTTGCAGTTCATGTCATCGTCCGATAAAAACAGTTAATCATTGTGCCAATAGTCAAGGAACCGCTATGCAAATTGGTGTACCAAGAGAACGACTCGCAGGAGAAACGCGGGTGGCCGCTTCACCGTCTTCGGTTGAACAGCTAATAAAATTAGGGTTTGAGGTTTGTATCGAATCTAAAGCTGGTGCGCTTGCCAGTTTCGATGATGCGGCTTATTCCGCAGCAGGAGCCCAAATAGTCTCAAGCCAAGAGACTTGGGCCTGTCCACTTATCCTCAAGGTCAATGCACCATTGGAAGAGGAGATGGCTCTCCTTCAAGAAGGAACAACGTTAATCAGCTTTATTTGGCCAGCACAGAATCCCGCTTTGATGGAAAAACTGGCCAGCAAAAAGATCAATGTTCTGGCTATGGATGCGGTTCCTCGTATCTCTCGTGCACAAGCTTTGGATGCGCTATCGTCCATGGCCAACATCGCCGGTTATCGTGCGGTTGTTGAAGCTGCCCATGAATTTGGTCGATTTTTTACAGGTCAAATTACGGCTGCAGGTAAGGTACCTCCAGCGAAAGTTTTTGTTGCTGGTGCTGGCGTTGCCGGTTTGGCGGCGATTGGTGCAGCTGGAAGCTTGGGCGCAATTGTGCGTGCCTTTGACGTTCGTCCCGAAGTAAAAGAGCAAGTGCAATCAATGGGCGCTGAATTTTTGGAAGTCAACTTCCAAGAGACGGCGGGCTCAGGGGATGGCTATGCTAAAGAGATGTCGGATGAATTCAATCGCAAAGCCGCTGAGCTTTATGCTGCGCAAGCAAAAGATGTCGATATTATTATTACGACAGCTTTGATTCCAGGCAAACCGGCTCCGAAACTGATCACCAAAGAAATGGTAGACAGTATGAAAGCGGGTAGTGTGATTGTGGATCTGGCGGCCGCGAATGGCGGAAACTGCGAATACACAGTCAAAGATCAAGTGATCACCACTGCAAATGGCGTGAAAGTGATTGGTTATACCGATATGGTTGGCCGACTCCCAACGCAATCTTCACAACTGTATGCCACTAACTTAGTGAATTTGCTCAAACTGTTGAGTAAAGAAAAAGATGGCAACATCGATATTAACTTCGAAGATGTGGTATTGCGCGGTGTCACCGTTATTAAAGAGGGTGAAGTGACTTGGCCGGCTCCTCCAATTCAAGTTTCAGCGCAGCCACAACAAAAAGCGAAAGCTCAACCTGCTAAAGTGCAGAAAAAAGAGCCTGAGCCGACTTCCCCGGTCAAAAAAGTCGCAGGTCTCGCCATTGGTGTTGGGTTATTTGCTTGGGTTGCTTCTGTTGCGCCTGCGGCTTTCCTCGGTCACTTCACTGTTTTTGTGCTTGCCTGTGTGGTGGGTTACTACGTGGTATGGAATGTGACCCATGCACTGCATACACCTTTGATGTCTGTCACGAATGCGATTTCTGGGATTATTGTGGTGGGCGCGTTACTGCAAATTGGACAGGGGAGTGGTATTGTCACGTTCCTCGCCTGTATCGCTATTTTGATTGCAAGCATCAACATTTTTGGTGGCTTTACTGTCACTAAACGTATGCTTGAAATGTTCCGTAAACACTAAAGGAGTACGCAATGTCTGCAGGATTGGTACAAGCAGCGTACATTGTTGCTGCTGTTGTTTTTTCATCATGAGTTTGGCGGGTTTATCGAAACAAGAAGTCAGCTCGTATGGGTAACTACTATGGTATTGCTGGTATGGCGATTGCTTTACTGGCAACCATTTTTAGCCCAAGTGCACAAGGCGTGGCTTGGGTATTATTAGCGATGGTGATTGGTGGTGGTATTGGTATCCACTATGCAAAGAAAGTTGAAATGACTGAAATGCCAGAGCTGGTAGCCGTACTACACAGTTTCGTGGGTATGGCTGCCGTACTGGTAGGTTTCAACAGCTATATCGATGCTCCAGAGGCGGCAACGCACGCAGAGCATGTGATTCACTTAGTTGAAGTCTTTTTAGGCATTTTTATTGGTGCTGTCACTTTCACAGGTTCGATTGTTGCTTTCGGCAAGCTACGCGGCATCATTAAATCGACACCATTAAATCTTCCACACAAACATAAGCTAAACTTGGCAGCGCTTGTCATTTCCGGTCTATTACTCATCCACTTTGTGAATGTCGATGGTAGCCTGTTTGCACTGATTGTGATGACGCTGATTGCCTTTGCTTTTGGCTATCATCTTGTGGCTTCTATTGGTGGCGCGGATATGCCAGTCGTCGTTTCGATGCTGAACTCCTATTCCGGTTGGGCAGCAGCAGCAGCAGGTTTCATGTTGGCTAACGATCTACTTATTGTGACTGGTGCATTAGTAGGTTCATCAGGTGCGATTCTTTCTTACATCATGTGTAAAGCAATGAACCGCTCGTTTATCAGTGTTATTGCAGGTGGTTTTGGCCAAGAAGTGGTGATCAGCAGCGATGAAGAACAAGGTGAACATCGTGAAACCAGCGCTGAAGAAGTCGCGGAAATGCTTAAAAATTCGAAGTCGGTGATCATTACTCCAGGATATGGCATGGCGGTGGCTCAAGCACAATATCCCGTGTATGAAATTACCGAAAAGCTGCGTGCACAAGGTGTTACGGTTCGCTTTGGTATTCATCCCGTTGCGGGACGCTTACCTGGTCACATGAATGTGTTGCTAGCCGAAGCCAAAGTGCCTTATGACATCGTATTGGAAATGGATGAAATCAATGACGATTTCTCTGATACTGATACCGTGCTAGTGATCGGCGCCAATGACACGGTAAACCCTGCTGCATTGGAAGATCCAAACAGTCCAATCGCAGGTATGCCTGTTCTTGAAGTGTGGCATGCGAAAAATGTTATCGTCTTTAAACGCTCAATGAATACCGGTTATGCGGGCGTTCAAAACCCATTGTTCTTTAAAGAGAACACGATGATGTTGTTTGGTGATGCCAAAGAGAGTGTCGACGCAATCGCTAAAGCACTTTAAAATCAGCACCATTAAAAGAAGAGGCCAGCATCACGCTGGCTTCTTTATTTTGGCTATTGCCATTATTGACATCAATATAACACTTGAATATCTCTTTACCGGATAATGCGTTATAGTTTTTGCATGCTAGTAAAACCAAGTAATCCTTTGATCAGAGCGCTTAATTTAACATTGGCAAGCTTGTGCTTTGCCATACTGCCGAACATCGTTTATGCCGATTCGCTTCCTGAGCGCATCGATCTGTTCGTATCGCTCTTTGACTACAATTCAGCGACGACGTCTTATGATATTCGTTCAATTCAAACCGATTTCCCAACGCGTTTACTGACACCTGACAGCATGTTACCGCAGACATCGGAATATCCACTGAAAGATATCCAACTGCTTTATAAGCTATCACAAGGTTGTACAGGTAAACTCCCATTAAGTCCGCTGATCACGGAGCCACTGGTTTTTACCCGTTCACTGTGTAAAGGCTCTAGTCTTTCTCCTCGCTGGTTTGCTCGCAGCGGTTTGATTCATCCAGGGGGAGGAACTTACGCCTTTCGCTATGCTGAGAAATACCCAGCGCAATTTGCTAATTTGCTACCCTACATGCACATTCAAGAGCGCCCTAATGCACCCGAAGGTTCATTGCTCTACCATTTGCAAAATATGAGCGAAGACTCGATCAATGCCTTGATTGCAGGTGCATCAATGTTTGGTTCTGGTAATGAATTGTGGTTACGAAAAGGGGATATTTACTATCTTTTTAATGAAGAGGCTTGGTTAACCAATGCGAATAAGGCCGGATTGAGTTATAGCTTATTCTCTACTGACAATACGTGCTTCATCCAACGTTGGGAAATTATTTGCTGGAATGTGGAAGATCATTCGGATCTCCTGCGTACCAGCATGATCATTCTGGTTATCGCGAATATTCTCCTTGTGCTGGGTTGGTCTGGTTATCGTTGGAATTCCAAGCGCCAAGAAATGCGCAGCCGAATGTTGATTTTGCAAATCTTGACCCATGAATTACGTACTCCGATCGCGAGTCTGTCACTCACTGTAGAGGGATTTCGCCGCGAGTTTGAGCATTTGCCAGAATCTTTGTACGATGAATTTCGCCGTCTATGTGAAGACTCAAGACGTTTACGCCAATTGGCCGAAGCCAGCAAAGATTATTTACAGTCTGATAGTAAACCCTTAGCTTCTGACTGGGTGCCTTCAGTTGAAGAGTGGCTACAATATAAAGTCGAAGAAGAATTCAGCGGCAATGTTGCTTTAAAACTGAATCAAGATGTCGCAGCCAAACTGAATGTGTATTGGTTAGGAACCTGTGTGGATAATTTATTGCGTAATGCTGTCAAATACGGCGTTGCTCCCGTCACTCTAGAAGTGATTACTCAAACTAACTCAGTCACCTTTAAAGTGACGGACCAAGGCTCGCTAACACATCGTGATTGGCGGCATTTGCGTAAACCGTTTGTAAGCAAAAGCGGGCTAGGCCTTGGTTTGACCATTGTTGAATCGATGGTGGGACGTATGGGCGGCAAAATGTCGCTTGAAGGTCCCCCGACTACTTTTATTTTGGAGATACCTTGTGAAACAGACACTGCTTCTCGTTGAAGATGATAAGAACCTCGCTGATGGCTTACTGGTCAGTTTAGAGCAAGCCGGTTATGACTGTTTACATGCAGAAACCATTGCCGATGTGAAACAGCATTGGGACAAGGCTGATCTCGTCATTCTTGATCGTCAATTGCCTGATGGTGATTCTGTTCAACATCTAATGGATTGGAAGAAACTAAAAGACATTCCGGTCATTTTACTCACCGCTTTAGTGACCGTTAAAGATAAAGTAACTGGGCTTGATGCGGGTGCAAATGACTACTTAACAAAGCCATTTGCAGAAGCTGAATTATTTGCTCGTATTCGTGCGCAGCTTCGTTCACCTGACAATGGGCAAGATGATAGCAAAGTGGTAACGGCTAACCTAACGATTGATAAAGCGACTCGCGAAGTTTTCTTCAACGGTGAATCAATCACGCTTACACGTACAGAGTTTGATCTCTTGCTGTTTTTAGCCAGTAATTTAGGCCGAGTTTTTACTCGTGATGAGTTACTCGACCATGTCTGGGGTTACAACCATTTCCCGACAACCCGAACGGTAGATACTCACGTTTTACAGCTGCGCCAAAAATTACTAGGCTTAGAAATTGAAACATTACGTGGTGTTGGCTACAAAATGAAAGCGTAACTATGGCTATATCAGGAACCAATACGTTCTTATTGTTAGGTGTACTGTTAAGTACACCTGCATTGGCTGACGCGATGGGATGGTTTGAAAAAAACACGCCCTTAACTCAAGCGCACCAACACTTATTAAATAATGATCTGGAAAATATGTTCAGCTCATTAGTTGAAGTGTGGCAGCTCGAGAAAAATAAAAACCTGAAAAACCACTTGAATGATCTACTGATTCAATCATTAACGGTGGACTGTGGAAAAAGCCTTGATAACAAGCCATTTCCTGATTGGATTCAATCTGTAACGATTAGACGAGTCGATGTGCAAAGCCCAGGGCGGGATGCTTATCAAGTCGCCATCGACACCAAGAGTAAGGTACCAATTGTTGATATTCGCTTAACCAAGTGGGTTGATAAAGTGGTTTTCAACCGACAGTTCTTTTTACCAATCGTAGTGACAATGTCACATCGTCTGGGATTTATAGCTATGCTCAACGTTATAACTTAACGAGTCCCCTTGGTGCAGGACTATACCGGATTGATGTTACAGCGGCAGATCAAGAATCGTGGAGTTCTTGGGTTGTTTTTGGTGACACCATTGCTAAACAAGTTGTGCGTTGGACATCAAAAGATGAGTGGAAAATACAAAAAACTCAGTTGCTTAACCCACATTGTCCATTACCTAAGTTATCTATTTCTGTATTTGATCATGTAGATGGCAACTATAAACAGATTTGGAGTGAAAGTTACGAATCTGATTATCCCACCAATTTAGAGAATGTATCGCTACCTTCAGACCGTTACATTGTCACAGTGTCTATGATGCATCAACGTTGGCAAGGACCACTGACTATTGAGCAATCTCAGGTTATTAGCAAAACCTACGATGTTAATGTAGAGGAATAGTTGAAGATATTGGACAATATGCCGCTATAAAAGAAAAAGGATGACAGGCTTAATCACTATGAAAAAATTCTCTCTTTCTGTTGGTTTTTCATTGGTTTTAACATCTCCATTAGTCTTCAGTGCAAACTATGCCGTTGAAGCACGTGGTGATGCAATGGGCGGCGTAGGGGTAGTTTCGGGAAACTTTCTTACTGGCCCTTTTTACAACCCAGCCCTAGTAGCTATCTATCGTCGTAACGATGATGTGGGTATGATTTTACCAAGCATAGGCTTGTCTTATAACGATCCTAATGATCTGATTACCGATTTAGATAAAGTTTCCGAAATAATTAAACAGGGTTCAGAAAACAATGTCGGTGAGCTAAATGAAAGCCTCTCAGCTATGCAGGGTGACGTATTAAATGCTGAGCTCGGTGGCGTTGTGGCTTTTGCAATCCCAAACCAATTTATATCTGCCAACATATTTGGTAAGGCATACACAGAGTCTTTTGTATCTCCAAATATTGATGAGAGTACATGTACGGATTTCTCTTGCGAACTAAAACGTGCGGAAAATAGCTCTATAAATGCTGTATCGGTTGGTGTTACTGAATTAGGTATTACTTTAGCAAAATATCAAACATTTCTCGGTCAACATATTGCTTTTGGTGTAACCCCAAAGTTACAACGCGTTTATACCTATGTTTATGAAGCTAGTTTAAATAGTTACGATATCAAAGATCTTCGAGACAATGGTACAGGCGAAACGATTTTCAATATGGATGCAGGGGCTCTGTGGTTTTATGGACCTGTACGTATAGGCTTTTCTGCAACCAACTTAATCTCGCGTGAAATAAAAACAAAGACCATTAACTCCGCTGTGTCTGGAAATCCCATCTCATATACTTACGACATGAAGCCTCAATACACTCTAGGTGCTGGTATCGTTGCTGATTATTTTACCTTGAGTGTTGATTACGATCTCAATGAAGAAGAGCGTTATAAAGATTTCAAAGACAACACACAAATGATCCGTGTAGGGGGAGAAATCGATATTATGCGCCAATTAAAATTGAGGGCAGGGTACAACAAAAACCTCGCTTACGATAATACGGAAGGAACGGTCACTGCAGGTATTGGCTTGTCGCCACTAAACCTATTTCAATTAGATGTCGGTGCTAGTTATACCAATGAAAATGCTATGGGAGCTTACGTGAACTTTCTTGCGAGTTACTAATCATCTCTTTATAGTATGGCTCCTTTTTGAGGAGCCTTTTTTATGTTTGATGATCTACCTACTTTAACTCATGCAGAGCAACAAGCTGCAGTTGAACAAATTCAAAAGCTAATGACGGAAGGTGTCAGCACAGCAGAAGCAATAAAAATTATTGCTCAAAAAATCCGACAGGAAAAAGCAAAGCAACAAGACCAAGGCACTCTATGAGTGCCTTTTTTATTGTCATTTCCAAACCTCCACATATCAGAATCAATATCATCCAAGCACGAGCACTTTCCATAACCTCGCCTCCAAAGAAGTGTTCATGACTATATGTCCAAAAAACAATGAGTTGTGATAGTTTTTTATTCTGATGACTTTGGGGTTTGGTGGTGCTTCGATAGTGTTTTTGTAATTAAATTACACAGTGGAGAGCCTTGTTTTTTAGGTAGCATAAAATCCTAGTGATGTTGCGTTGTCACAAGTTCTAAAGACTATTGTTTGTTTACCTAGCAGTGCGCATTATGTGGCGCGTCATTATGTTGAGTGGTAGCCGTCAGTACCATTGCGCAAGCACTGGCGGCCTCACTTGCATCAGAACGTGGGCAGCTTGCTGCATCGTTCTGTCAAAGTGAGCACGTAATATAATGTCGGATAATACGAATTCAGGTAGCGCTAGCTACATTGTTAATAACTTCGGTGGTCTGGAGCTGAAAAAGTTCGGCATGATCATCGAACCGCTTGAGGCTGAACTATGAAAGAGCCAAGCGTCACCGAAATCAAACTGGCCGCAGGTGTTCCGGTCGAATCACCGTTTTTAGGATGGCTCATACACAACCCAACGAAAGACGACTTTTTACATGCGGTTCGTGGGTCGTCTGGAACGTTCTGGACACAAACACCAGAGACGGCCAAGCACTTCAAGCTTTATCGTCAAGCGGTTCGCGTTCTCCAAGCTCAGGAACTCAGCGATAGAGCATTAGTCGTTGCAGCATTCGATATCGGCTCACGCATCTTGGTGGCTGCGCCGAACCATCAACAACAGTTTTTAACCGAGTCGGATAATCCGTTTCGTAACTTGGCGTCATTACTCGAACGCTAAAGACAAAGCCCGTAACTGACAACTTAGATAGGAAGTTAATTATGAAGGAATATACCTTAGACGATGCACAAGCCGTTGCCAATGATCTCTCTGATATCTCGTTGTTCTTAAACTCCACATCGTGTCGAGAGAACGAAGCGTTACAAGCCATTATCTGGGAGCGTCTGCAGTCTCAAATCGAGCACTTGCAAAGCGTATTGTCGTTTATCGAGATGCAGCCATTGCTCAAAGCACACTTGCTGAAAGAGCAGAGTCACCAAGCCTTAAACTAAACCCGCGATAATCGTTCTCAACTGTCATAAATGCTTCTTTATGGCAGTTGAAATCCGTTACAAAAATCATCCATAAACTAAAACACCTTAGTGCGTATTATGTATGTTATGTTAAATAAAGTATCGGCGACATAAGAACACAAACGGATTTACCTACCAGAGCTACCAAGATTAAACATAAATCTATTTACCATAAAATACCTAATAATCATATTTATCATCTACTATGCTAAGTATGATTATTTGTTTGATTGCTATTGGTCATTAAGTAGTCTTGGCCATGAAATGCAGGCATAAAAAAGCGGGTTAAGCACCCGCTAATTTTACTTTGAATCCTTTAGCTTCAATTAACGTTTTGAGCTGTTCTCGCACGTCACCTTGAATCTCGATGTCACCGTCTTTCACTGCACCGCCACACCCACATTTTTTCTTAAACTCAGCCGCTAATAGTTTGAGTTCGGCATCATCGACATCTAAGCCTTTAATGAGTGTTACACCTTTACCTTTGCGTCCTTTAGTTTCGCGTAAAAGACGCACTACGCCGTCGCCTTTTGGACGTTCAATTTTTACTTCTTCAGGCTTAATTCGCCCAACTTCTGTTGAATAAACCAGTGTCATAATTCACTTTCTATCTTTTATGTTGTGCCTGTTGTTGCATCGCTTTTTGTCGAGCAACCACATAAGCTTCGATATGTTTTTGAATGGCAATTTTAGAACCTTTGATTAAACGGCCATTGAAAAAGCAATACCACTCGTTAGCTTCACCAGTATCATTCTTGATGGTAAAACCATTGAATTGCTCTTGAGCACCTGCAGTAACTTCGCGCTTCTGACCGATAGACTCAAACTCTTTAGGATCTATGATTGATGCGGTATCACAAAACCAATCAATACTTTTCTTTACTGCAGCTAAATTGCCCGTTAGTACTCGGTTTTTGATCCTAACTTGCCACACTTCAGCCGAATTATCCGCCGACTGAAGATTAAAACCTCGATAAATTGCAACAGCCATATAAACTCTGCTTTTTTGTTGACGTTACCTAAATAATAATTCTATATCTCAGGTAATCAAGTTTATTGTCGCTAATTCGTTAGCTTACAGAGAGTTATCTCATGCTTGTTACGGCACTTATCAGGTAGTTATCGCCTTTCGCTACTTCTGTAAGTAGATGCTGAAAGGCGATTTGTGACGATGTCACATTGGATCGGTAATTATTTAGCCTTGGCTGCCAATGTGCTCGTAACGCATTCTGCTAAAAATGCACTAAACCGATGGCCATTGTGTTCTAACATTTTGGGGAACATTGAAATCGGAGTCATACCAGGGAATGTGTTTACTTCATTGAGATAGATATGATTGTCTTGCGTTAGGAAGAAATCAATCCGCGATAGATGGCGTAATTTCATATGAATGAAAACACGTTCTGCGCATTGTTGAATTAATTCACGCTGTTCGTTAGTTAAGTTATCCGCTTCAATTACAGTACGAGAATGGCTGCTTGCACTGTATTTTTCTTCATATGAGTAGAATGCATCTTCTGGTGCGATGATTTCACCAGGTTTTGAAATATGCAATTGACCATTCATCTCATAGGCAGCGACTTCAAGCTCTCTTGGTTTTACTGCTTTTTCAACTAAAACTTGTTCTGAAAAACCAAATGCAGCTTCTATCGCAGGGGCAATTTGTTCTTCTGTTGTCACTTTATAACATCCAACAGAAGAACCTTGACGAGCAGCTTTAACAAAAATACTGCCCCACTCTTTGAAAGCTTGTTGAGCTTTTTTAATCGAGTCAGACGTATTTTGAGTTAAAAAAGATACGGAGTATTTGGAATGTCTAACGCGTCATACCACAGTTTTGATGTGATTTTATTAAAACTGTTTGCGCTGGCTTCAGGACCACAGCCTAAATATGGAATACCCGCAAGTTCAAGCATGGATTGGATGTCTCCCGTTTCTCCTGGGAAGCCATGAATACAAGGAACCACGAAATCAATCGGAGAAGAGAAACGTTCACCATTTAACGTTGCGCTGTTGGTATCGAGATAAACTAGCTCCCCTTGCTCGGAAAACCACCCTTCTTTTTTCATCTCGACACGAATCACTTCGAATTCAGGTGTCAGTTGGAGTTGTTGTTGGATGTAGTTAGCAGATACCAGTGAGATTTCGTGCTCAGAAGAGCCACCACCACACAAAAGTAGGATTGTCGTCTTAGTCATTGATCTTTCCGTGACACCGAAGTAGTAATTGATGGCTATGATAGTCCATTCAAAATGAACTTACAGTCAATGTTATCGTTTATCACGAAAACCGTATTCAACTGCTCATAGAACAAACAAAAAAGGGGCTAGAAGCCCCTTAAAGAAAAGGTTAGTTTAGTTTGTTGAGTGTTGGAAACTCAGAATTTTTAATGGAATCGATGCTTTTAACAAACGGTTTCATTCCGCGGAGTTCACTCGGTAGCATGGTAATGGCTTCCATTGCTTCTTGACGAGTGGCGTAATCACCATAAAGCACGGTGTACCATTTTGTACCATTGACCATTTTGTAATTTTCCCAAATAGGTTGACCATTTTTAGGAAGTTTCGAGGCAAATTGATCGACTTTGCTTTGTGCACCAACGGCAACGACCTGAATGGTGAAACCATAACGAGGATTCATAGCAACTTGTTTTGCCGTTGGCGGTGTGATCGAGACTGCAGGTTTAGCCTGAGGACTCATTTTCACCACTTTCTTCTCGTTATCTGTTGGGGTCATTTTAATGACGTTTTGTTCAACATTCTGTTCAGAAATGCCTTCTGCTGCCCCGTTTTCTGAAATGATCGGTTGTTCAACAGCTGCCACAGCGAACTCTTCGCGATGGCTTTCTGTCTTGACATCCGTGGTGTAATCACCAGATGCGCAAGCTGCAAGAAGTGCCGATAGCCCAATAACTGCGATTTTTTTCATAGCTTTAGTCATGCCTTAGGTACAAAGTGCTTTAAATCATGCACATTGCAACCGAGAGAATCAAGCATACAGCGTCAATATATGCATCTATCCTGTGATTTATGGTCACAAACTAGTTAAAGGGAACTGTAAACTCGATCACAGAGGTCTATTCCTGACCAACAGAGCTCACAAGAATTGGTTACCATATAGACAGACATTCAATAAGGCTAGCAGCGTATGAATCACTTGAATCAACTGCTTAAACCCAAATCTGTTGCGGTCATTGGCGCTTCTATTAGGCCTTTTCGAGCTGGCAATATCGTCATGAAAAACTTACTGCAAGGTGGATTTGATGGTGCCATTATGCCCGTTACGCCTTACTACCCTTCTGTTTGTGGTGTGTTAGCTTATAAAACGATCTCTGACCTACCGATTGTCCCTGATATCGCGATTCTTTGTACGCATGCTTCGCGTAATGTCACTCTGTTTAAGCAATTGGCCGATAAAGGGGTTAAACAGGTCATCGTTTTGTCTTCCGACATGTATTCATTGGATGCACAAGGCGAAGAGTACCAAGCACAATGTATGGCAGTGGCTAAGCCTGTAGGAATGCGCATTCTTGGACCTAACAGTTTAGGTTTAATGTTACCGTGGATTCAGTTTAATGGCTCATTTTCACCCGTTTCAGCACTCAAAGGTAACATTGCTTTTATTTCACAATCGGCGGCAGTGTGTACCACCATTCTGGATTGGGCCAATGACAAAGGGATAGGTTTTTCAGCTTTTATCTCTTTAGGTAATGCCAGTGACGTCGATTTTGCTGACTTATTGGATACATTGAGCACCGATAAGAATACCGATGCGATTTTACTTTATGTCGATACGATCCGTGATGCGCGGCGCTTTATGTCTGCTGCCCGAGCGGCATCACGCAACCGCAGGATTTTAGTGCTAAAAGGTGGGCGGACTAAAGCGGGAAGAAAAGCCGCACAAATGCACACGGGGGGCGATGATACGCTCGATATTATTTACGACTCTGCGATTCGTCGTACAGGTATGTTAAGGGTAAATAATACCCACGAATTGTTTGCTGCGGTTGAAACCTTAACTCACTCTGTCCCATTACGAGGAGAGCGGCTCGCGATCATTACCAATGGAGGCGGACCTGCGATTATGGCCGTCGATGCTCTATTGGAGCGTGGCGGAAAACTAGCACAACTCGAAGATTTCATTTACGAAAAACTGAACCAAACACTTCCACAAAGTTGGTCACACAGTAATCCGATCGATATCGTCGGCGATGCGGATCACCAACGTTATGTCGCTACACTTAATATTCTGCTGGAAAGCGAAAATATTGATGCCATTTTGATCATGCATAGTCCCTCTGCGATTGCTCACTCAGAACAGACAGCGCTTGCATTAGTTGAGGCAATTCAAAAACATCCGCGAACTAAACGCTTTAACATCCTTACGAATTGGTCTGGTGAACTTTCGGCTAAACCTGCACGTAGCATTTTTAATCAGGCTGGGATCCCAACATATCGTACTCCAGAAAGTGCGGTTACTGCATTCATGCACCTTGTCGAGTACCGGCGCAACCAAAAACACCTAATGGAAACGCCAACGACCACTGAAGTTGTGCACGCCTCCGAAATGGAAACTGCAAAATTATGGATAGAAGAACATTTGGGAGAACATGAATGCATCAATTTAGATACGCACCAAATTGGCACCTTATTGAAATTGTTTTAATTTTAATGTAGTTACCAAAATGGATTGCTTCTGATAGCACAGAAGCTGTCCATATCGCGGAGATGATTGGCTACCCTGTTGCCGTGAAATTACGTTCGCCTGATATCGTCCATAAGTCGGATGTGCAAGGCGTTATGCTGAATTTACGTAATAGGATTGAAGTGGCAAATGCGGCGCAAGCAATACTCGATCGAACCCAGCTCTCTTATCCGTCAGCCAATATTCATGGTTTGTTAGTTCAAGGCATGGCTAAGTTGGCTGGAGGCGAAGAGCTCAGGATCAAAGTAAAAACAGATGCGACTTTTGGCCCTGTTATTTTGTTGGGTCAAGGAGGATCCGAATGGGATGAGTCGCTTGATGCCGCCGCTGCTTTACCACCACTCAACACAACATTGGCTCGTTATCTCATTGTACGAGCCATCCGTAGTGGCAAAATTCGCCTGCAAAAACTTCCTGTGCCTATTGATATTGAAGGTTTATCGGAGTTTTTAGTGCGCATTTCACAGATGGTGATCGAATGTCCAGAAGTGCATGAACTTGATATTCATCCATTGCTGGTCAATGGAAATCAATTCACCATTCTCGATGCTAATCTCGTATTGCGTAAATTTCATGGAGATGCTCAAAACCGTTTAGCGATTCGCCCATATCCAACCGAGCTGGAAGAACGCTGTCAAGCTCGTGATGGTGAGTGGATTATGGTGCGCCCGATATTGCCTGAAGATGAACCCAAACATGCCTCTTTTATTAAAAAAGTATCTAAAGAAGATCTCTATAAGCGATTTTTTTCTGATGTGGGCGAATTTAATCATGAAGCATTAGCGAATCTGACCCAAATCGATTTTGACCGAGAAATGGCTTTTGTCGCGATTAGTGGTGAGGGGGAAACCTCCGAAATCATTGGCGTATCCAGGGCTTTAATCAATCATGAAAATACCGATGCAGAATTTGCGATATTGATTCGCTCCGATTTGAAAGGCAAAGGATTAGGCAAAATCCTGATGCGTAAAATCATCGATTATTGTCGCTCAAAAGGCACACTCCAGATGTCTGGAATGACGATGCCCACAAACCGCGGCATGCTAACCCTGGCACAAAAAATGGGCTTTGCCGTCGATATTCATTTTGAGGATGGCACTGCTGATATGGTTCTGCCACTACGCTGAATATAAAAGTGACAGAAGATCCCGGTGATCTTCTGTCACTTCTTACGATCTACGACCAATTCCAGTTCTTTTTGAGATATTGGATACACCATGATTTGGCTTCGCCCATTTGGTTGCGTCGCCAAGCAAGAACAATTTCCATGTCTGAGTCTTCAGAGCCGTTGATACGCTGTAGCTCACCTTGTTCAATATAACTTTTTGCAACTTGTTGCGGCAAAGTTCCTATTCCTAAACCTGCAACCAAAGCTTTGCATTTAGCGTCTAAGTTACTCACAGTTAAGCGAGGTTGGCGCTGTAAAATATTCACGCTCATCGCCGGTTGTTCTCGGGCGGTATCCGCAATCGCAATGGCTCGGTATTTTTCTCTTGCCTCTTCATTAAATTCGCCAACACGTCGATGTACGTAATGTGTGGGTGCGGCAACCCATACCATTTTCATTGTGCCAATAGTTTCTGCTTTAACATCTTGTGGCAAGGCTTCGATACGAGGACAAATCAGGAGATCAGCGCGCCCTGTTGCTAATGCTTCCCAGCAACCTGCCAAAATTTCATCTTGAATACGGACTCGCGTTTTACTGATATTCCCTAGCGCTTCGACCAATGGAAATAAGTTGGTCGCAGGCACAATACCATCTAAAGCAATCGTGATATCAAGCTCCCAGCCATTCGCCAAAAGGGTGGCATCATTCACCAGCTTCTCTGTTGCGGCTAGAATTGCCCTACCCCGTTCTAAAATTAATTTGCCCGCTTCAGTAAAGTTGGCCCTATGCCCAGAGCGATCAAAAATCATCAAGTCCAAGTCTTGTTCGAGTTTTTGGATTTGATAGCTCAATGAACTTGGTGCTCTGTTCAGTTCATTGGCAGCGGCGGCAAAACTTCCCCGACGCTCTATTGCATCGAGAATGTGCAAGGCTTCAAGCGTAATTGGACTTAACAAGACTCCCTCCATCTGGTCATTAGTACGCAATTAAATGTGATTCAAATCACAAATAATCACATTGTAAGTATCGAAGATATAAATCTAACCATATGAATATTATGAATTTGTCTTTATAACTTGCCTTTCTTTCATCGACTTAAACAGATGCTTACAAATACAAATGATAGCAATTATCATTAATGTTTATTAGAATTCCTGCGTTTATTCAACATGGAAACCGCAGGTAGTTCAAATGTATAAAAAATCTCTGCTCTCTAGTGCAATCATTCTGGCGCTAGTGCCTTCAGCATACGCTGAACAACAGTCACAATTCAATGAGGTTGTCGTAACGGCAACGCGCTCTGCGCAAAACAAACAAGATGTTGCAGCATCGATCAATACTGTTAACGCTCAAGATATTGATAATTCGATCGCAACTGATGCAAAAGATGCACTCAAATACATGCCTGGCGTTGAAGTTAATTCAGGAAGTCGTTTTGGTATATCCGGTTTTAACATTCGCGGTATGGAAGATAGCCGGATCCTGACAGTGATTGACGGCGTTCAGCAACCAGTCGGTTATAACCCCGGAGCTTCAGAACAGCGTAAATACAGTAATGCAATTGAGGTAGATACTTTACAAGCGATAGAAGTGAATAAAGGTCCCTCTTCGACTCTGTATGGTTCGGACGCATTGGGTGGTTTAGTTCAATTTCGTACGAAGAACCCAAGTGACGTGTTAGTCGGTGACGATGATGGACATCGCTTTGGTATTAAGTCAACGTACACTTCTGTGGATGAACAGTTCAAAAACACTCTGACTTGGGCAATGCGTGAAGGTAAACTCGAAACATTGGTAATGGCTACCTATGCACAAGGTCACGAAACTCAATCTCACGGTTCAGGTGCTGACATTGAAGGGCCTAAGCGTGGTGCAACTAACCCAGCTGATACTGATTTAGGCAATGTGCTTGCTAAAGCTCAGTACCAAGCAAATGAAAGCCATCGTTTGGGTTTAACCCTAGAACATTACACTAAAAACTATGATGAAGATGAACTCAATTACAATGGCTATGCGATTATGCCAGGGTTTGTTTATAGCAATAACTTTAATGAAGATGTGAATAAACGTACTCGTATCTCATTAGATCATCAATGGTTAATGAATGCTTTACTCGCAGACGAAAGCAACCTAACACTAAGTTACCAAGATTCTAGCTCTTTGAATAAGAACTACGATACGACACCAAGTAGTGGTGCTCGTATGCGTGAGCGTGATTCAGCGGATAAAGCGGTGCAATTTGATGCCCAATTTAATAAGTTAGTTGAAGTTGATGGTGTCTCACACGATGTAACCTACGGCGGTGGTTTCCTTAACAATGCGTTCAGTCTAGAAAACACGGACCATTTTTATAGAACAGGAACATCTCGTGTAGGTAGCACAGGAGTGCCAGATGCAGATATCGTAAAATGGGGTTTATTCGCTCAAGATCAACTCTATTTAATGGATGAACAACTAATCCTGACCGCGGGTTTACGTTATGACTCGTTTGAAGCTACACCCAAAACAGATGCAGGTTTTACTACCCAATATCAACCAAATAAAGATAATGCCTTTACCGGAAAACTTGGTGCAGTTTACCACTTAAAGGCTAATCTCGCGCTCTTTGGCCAGATTAGCCAAGGTTTCAAAGCACCAACAGTTTATGATCTGTATTACTTCTATAATCAAGGAGCCATTATTAACGCCAACCCTGATTTGAAAGCTGAACGCAGCATCTCTTATGAGGTGGGAACTCGTGGGAACAATGCGTATGGCAATATGGAATTTGCATTGTTCGTCAATGATTACCAAGATTTCATCACCCAAACCAAAACGGGCGAATCTGGTGGTAAAGATGTGATCAGCAAGTACAACATCGACGAGGTTCGTATCTATGGTGCAGAACTCAGTTCTACCCTATTACTCGATGCAGTGTCTCCTCTTCCTCATGGTAGCTATGCGCGCCTAGCGATCGCTTATGCACATGGTGAAGATAGAGCTACGGGTAAAGAGATTGATACCGTTGCGCCATTAACCAGTGTGTTTGGGCTAGGTTATGAGCAAGCGAACTTCGGTTCAGCACTCAATGTGAAAATGGTGGCCAGTAAAGATGAGTGGCAACTTGATAACAACCTCGATGTGGCAGGATATACTGTCGTTGACCTTACTGCGTATTATGTTCCAGTAAAAGATCTCACGGTTCGTGCTGGGCTGTTTAACCTATTTGATAAAAAGTACTGGCACTACTCGGATCTTTCTGGAAAAACAGGAACCGAGGCGTTCAATATTGACTACCAATCTCAACCGGGACGTAACTGGGGGATTTCTCTCGATTACCAGTTCTAATTTTGAACACAAAAAAGCCAGCTTACGCTGGCTTTTTTCTTTGAGAACACTTCATTCAAAAGGAATTTAAAAAGTGTTGAAATGAATCATTTGTTCTCAGTCATCTCTTTTTTTACCATCACTGCAGCAGCAACGATAAAAGCAATAATCAAGGCCAGTTCCACTTATCCTCCTAAGAGTCACAATCAATTTCGCCGTAAGTCTAGCACTGAGTTGTGGGCTAAGCAGGGTTTATTTTGCAAAACTGACTGATTAGCGATCAAGATCAAACCGAGGCTAAACTTGATGAGTCGAAATATCGGGCTTTACCCAAACTTGGCTAAAATCAAACCAACCGAGCGCATTGCATTTCGCATTTTGTAGAGCACCACACTGATCTTTACTAATCCCAAGCCAGCAGTGAAACATTGGGATCAATTGATGCTTTTCGACCAAAGACTTACCTAATTCTTTCGCTGGAAACACGGCGGATGGATCTGCTCGCCAGCCATCAATTAAGCTCTCCCATTGTTTGAAATCTTCATTCTGGCTCAAAAACTCAATATCAGAATAGTTGAGTAACCAGCCAGCTAGCGCATCATCACGATGATTGGCGATACCCATTGGTTTAATCCAAATATCCACATTGTCTGTATCAGAGATTGTATGTTCATACTTGATGATGTTGACACTCATCCCATCTTGATTGAGCAATTGCTTTATCGCACTAGCAACCGTGGGAAACATCGGGTGTTGGGCGTGATACGCAATCGTCAGTTCTTTCGTTTCTGGGGGGAATGTTCTGTGTTGTGGGGTTGAATGATGGTACCACCCCGGCTTTAAGCCATATGCAGGTAAAACCCCAAGCTCAATAATTTTGTCTTCAGGGAGAAGGCGAAACAGATTTAGAGCACTGAGTTTTTCGGATAAATAACGCGCCCAATGCTCATTTTGGGCTACCCCAGTGCGGCGATTCAGCAGTAAATAGGTGCATCCGGGATCCAGTTCTACATCTTCGGTAGATGAACCGCGGGCCGATTTGATCGGGTTCGACAAACTCGGAAAAACCATTGAAGAGTGCACTTCATCGATGACCCAAACCTCCACTCGATCGAGAAGTGGACGGAAACCAAAATAGCCATCAAATGCTTGTAAAACTAAGCGTTTTTCATCATTGATAACTACTTTGTAAGGACCGGAACCGACCGGCATCAAATCAAAATCTGGGTTACGATCCGCTTCTGCTGGAAGAATTTTCGCGCAAGCCTCAGACAGCATTAAAGGTAGATAAGCATCCGGCTTTTGCAAATAGACATCAACCGCCCAAGGATAGGGAGAATCGACACGATCAATGTGCGCAAATAAATTCAGCAAACGTAACTGCCAAAGATTCTGCACCACCAGTTCGGTGGTAAGCAGGTTTCCGTTATGAAAACGGACTCCTGGGCGTAAGTAGAATCGCCAATGTGTTTGTGAAATGGCTTGCCAAGCGTGCGCCAAATCGGGTTGTAATTGTTCATCTTCGTCAAGACGGGTGAGCCCACTGAACACTTGCCGAGCGATATGCTGCTCTGAACGGCGCATCGGTTTTTGCGGGTTCAACATTGAAAGCTGGCGGTAGTATGGAAGCCTTACCACTTGTAGCCCTTCTTGGTGTTGAACACCAAGATAGCTTTCAATCACTTGGGTTAATTTTGCGGCATCTTGATCAAGAACCGCAAAGGCTTGACCAATTTTTCCTTCGTTAAGATAGCGACGAGCGAGGTTCTCACTCACATCGGCACGGCTACGTTTAAAAATGAGCTGCGAGAGTTTGCCGCGTCCTGCTGCAGGATGCCATTCGATCCACCCCTCTTCTTCCATTTTATTCAGTACGATCCGCGCATTACGGCGGGTACAAAATAGGATGTCTGTAACATCTTCAAGCTGGGTTTCAACATCTTGGCCTTGAAAGTGCTCAAAGAGCGTTTCGAACTGAACACGTAAGCGGGGGCTACTCATAAAGAGGAAAACTCATAACGATTCTATTTTTAAGCAGTTTCCCTATTTTTTATGAAATGAGCAAGCCTCACGAAAAAACTTTTAGAGCACATCACAACCCAGCGTTTGGGCTATGATGCGCAGTTGCGCTTCATCATCTAATTTGAGTGACCATTTAGCTTCACTTCCATTAGCGACTAACACATTGGCCCCATTTCCCATCAACGTAATGGCATCGGAGTACGCTTGTAGAGTCACCATGTTTTCACTTCCTAAGCGGACAACCACTTCATGTGGAGTGAGGATGATTTTGCCGCCTTTAAATTGAATAACCACTTAAACCTCTAATGACTGCTGGTTTTTTTGTACGCGTGCTCGTTTGACGGCAACGGTGAGTCGGCTGATACAAACCAAATGCCCTTGTTCGTCTTTGATTTCGATTTGCCAAACTTGGGTTGAAATCCCCATATGTAACGGTGTTGCTGTACCAATCACCATTCCCTCTCGCATCGCGCGGACATGGTTGGCATTGATGTCCAAACCTACGCAATATGCCTCTTCTCCAACGCTAAAATTAGCCGCAACGGAGCCCAAAGTTTCAGCCAAAACGACAGATGCACCACCATGCAACATCCCTAATGGTTGATGCGTGAAGTGGCATACCGGCATGGTTGCTGAGATACTATTGTCCGTTAACTGGGTATAAACGATATTTAAATGTTCGATGAGTGTATTTTTAGAAGTCGCATTTAGCACTTCTAACGTAATAGGTTTGTTCCAGATGGCCATGACAAAATCCTAAGAGAATCGGCTGAAAGAACATTGTACCGACTCGCGCGTACTTACACAAAATGAGGATCCTCGCCGGGCTTCAAGTGAGTGAAAGATGTAACATTATGATTGCTTGATGATAATATTGATGGCACTCATCAGTCGCCACAAAATGAAGGAATAGATAATGAATAAGGCTCGATTGGCGCTCGCTTTATTGATGACGATAGGCTTAACCGCGTGTACCGCATCTCCCACAGGCAGAAATCAATTACTCCTATTCTCTGATAATGATATGAGCCAGCTTGGCTCACAATCTTTTACGCAGATGAAACAAGAAATCCCCGTTAATAAAAATGTAAAAACGAACGCCTATGTGCAGTGTGTTGCAAATGCGATTACTGCTCAAGTCCCTGCACAAAAAGGCTTTTCTCAATGGGAAGTGGTGGTTTTTGAAAGCGATCAAGTTAACGCTTTTGCATTACCAGGCGGAAAAATAGGTGTTTACACAGGACTGTTGAAGGTGGCGGTTAACCAAGATCAATTGGCAACAGTCCTCGGACATGAAGTCGCTCATGTACTTTCTAATCACAGCAATGAACGTTTATCACAATCACAATTAGCGAATGCGGGCTTACAATTAACCGATATTGCTATTGGTGCATCAGAATACAGTCAATACCGTAATTTGACGATGGGAGCACTGGGTGTGGGCGTACAATATGGCGTTATTCTACCTTACGGGCGAAGCCAAGAATCTGAGGCGGATGTATTGGGGTTAGCGTTGATGGCTAAAGCGGGATTTGATCCAGCCCAGAGCATTGAGCTTTGGAAAAATATGGCAAAAGCATCAGGGGGTAAGCAGCCGCCAGAGCTTCTCTCAACTCACCCATCGCACAATACTCGTATCGCGGATTTGAGTGCGACAATCAGCACTCTCCCTCCTTATCAGGGAAAGAAAGCACACTGCTCTTTGTAACTGAATCATCAAACAAGCAAATACAGCTAGACCGACACATCCGCCTAGCTGTATTTGCGACACTGTCACGTCAGAAGAAGCGGATAGCACTGCGTCCTGAACTGGCTACTGAATCTACCGCTTGCCGGTTTTTTTTCTTTCTTTCGACTTGTTTTGTTTTGTCTTCGACGAATTCTTTTGAGCTTTCTCTTTCTTTTTAGCAGAGGCCTTTTTACTTGATGGAGCCGCTTCTACCTCATTTTTTACTGACTTTTTCGGAGCTGCTACGCTAGGTACGGATTCAATAACAGGGACATCACAAATCACGACGTAAAACTCTTGATTAAATTCAATGAGATCACCGTTATAGACTTTACGACGCTTACGAGTTTCTTCTTCACCATTGACAAACACATACCCTTCACTGATCACGTGTTTTGCCTCCCCACCACCGCTAATGGCGTTCGCTATTTTCAGCACTTTATACAGTTCAATGGGTTGGCTAGAAACTTCCACACCGATAGCTTCAATTTCGATTTCTTCATCTTGTGGATTGAATTGTTCGTCTGTCATGACATTACTCTCAAAAAATTTTCCGCAGTTTAGCTTTTTCAAACGTAATTACCAACGTCAACGCAAACAAACACTAAACTAAAGATTATCAACGTACTCTTTGATCAGGCAACTATGCGTATTGATGTGCTCTTGATGTGCTCTTGGCTAATCTCAACCTCTCTCTATGCGAAGCCAATCAGCGTCACCATTTTCACTGATGACTCTTATCCTCCTTACAGTTATGCCGAGAACGGCCAAGCCATGGGGATTTACCCAGACATTGTGCGCTCAGCCGATACCTTGATGGAGGAGTTTGAGATTGTTTTACAACCTACCCCTTGGCGACGTGGTTTAAAGTTGCTTGAAGCAGGGCGAATTTTTGCCCTTCTCCCCCCTTATTATTACCCCAACAAGCGCCCTTACATCCAACCTTATTCAGATCCTATCCTCGATGAAGAGGTGGTCGTGTTTTGCCAAAATAAATGGTTAAACCGTAAAAACCTGACTGAATGGCCAAAAGATTTTTATGGTTTAAAAATAGGTATCAATGATGGATTCAGTGCCGGTGGTCAGGCCTTTTGGCAAGCGGTAAATGAAAAAAAGTTCACGGTTGAAAGTGCAAATAGTAATCGGGTGAATCTTTTAAAGTTACGCGGTGACAGAATTGACTGCTACATCAATGATCACATTTCGATTTTGTGGGAATTAGCTCGGTTAAAACGAGAAGGTGCGATTGAAAATGCCAACTTTTCAATCGCGGCGAAACTGAGTATTGAACAAGGTTACATTGGTTTCACCAATCAAAATCTTGAACAGTATCCTTACCAGAGCAAATTTGTTGCTGCATTTAATGTTGCATTAGCTGAGCTAAAAAGTAGCGGCCAACTGGATAAAATTGTTAGCCACTATATTGAATAAGGAGAGCGTTATCGTGTGACCATATTGCGGATCTGCTTCGCGCGTTCTTCGTCACTCACAGTGCTTGGGGGTGGAACCGTTAAACCTTTTATTACCGATGGACGTTGCGCAATTTCATTCATCCAACGTTGTAAATGGAGTAAGCCATCGATTGAGATACCACTCCATTCGTGAATTCGTACCCACGGGAATGTTGCGATATCGGCTATCGTGTATTCATCCCCTGCCAGATACGCATTTTGCGCCAGTTGTCCGTCCATTACTTCAAATAAGCGTCGACCTTCTTTTTGGTAACGGTCGATGGCAGGCTGAATTTTTTCAGGGAAATAGCGGTAAAACACATTGGCTTGTCCCATCATCGGACCCACACCGCCCATCTGGAACATTAACCACTGGATCACACGTGAACGAGCTTTGCTTTCTTGTGGCAAGAACATGCCTGTTTTCTCGGCCAGATACAGCAAAAATAGCCCCCGACTCAAAAAACGGCAAAATCATCGTTATCACGGTCAACTATTGCAGGAATTCGACCATTGGGGTTAATCGCGGTGAATTCAGGTTGCTTTTGCTCATTACTGGAAAGATTAAGCGCATGAGTCGTGTATTCCAGCCCCATCTCTTCCAATGCAATCGCAATTTTGTGGCCATTGGGCGTAGCTGCAGTATAAAAATCAATCATGGAAATATTCCTTATTGAAAAGCTGGGCGTTGAGCCACTTGCTCATACCAGCGAGTAATGTGCGGATAGTTTTCGGCTACGGGCAATTCGAGTGTTTTTTGGACAAAGCCAATAAAAATGTAGGCGGTGATATCCACAATAGTGAAACGATCCGTAGCAATAAATGTAGACTCTGCCAGACGTTGTTCAAGTTGAGGTAAGAAGGTTGCAACTCGTGCTTTACTCTCTTCGCCCCAAGCATAAACGCAGTTTTCACGGTCTTTGTAGATGCCCGTCAAATTGCGAAACGCTTGGAATCCAGCGTAGAGCCCCTGAAACTCAACCACTCGATGCCACATTTCTATTTGAGCTTGCTCTAAAGGTGAGCGGCCAAACAGTTGCTGCGAATTAGGATAGGTTTGATCAAAATAGCGACAAATAGCCACACTTTCACACAAGGTCGTACCATCATCTAATTCAAGTAGCGGCACTTTGCCATTAAGACTTTTGCTGAGGAACGTATCGGACAAGTTTTCTCCGCTACGAATATCCACATGAACACGTTCAACATCCAAACCTAATTCTTTAAGAAAAATCGAAACTCGGCGGCTGCTGGGTGTCATAGCGGTTTCATATAATTTCATTCTACTATCCTTATTTTCTTTTTCTGAACGATCGTTCTGGTTATACTCTACGCAGTTTCTGAACGTTCAGTCAAGAATATATTTTTCAGTAGTAGAGTTTCGAATGGCAAGAAAATGCAACTTTGATCGAAAAGAAAAATTGCACGAAGCAATGCGGTTGTTTTGGCAAAAAGGCTACGCCAATACCGCCATTTCTGATTTGGTTGATCACCTACAAATCAACCGCTTCAGTTTGTATAACGCCTTTGGTGATAAGCAGACACTGTACTATGAAGCGCTTGATCACTATCTGGCGTTGACGAGTGGCCCGACGTTAAAAGCACTTGAGCATGAAAATGCCGGCTGGGGAGAGTTGAAAGCCTTTCTTGAAGGGTTTGCCGATTTGCAGAAAACCTCTAAAAACGGTTGTTTTATCCAAAATGCTTTAGTTGAGCACGCGGGGGCTGATCACGAAGTTCTCAGCAAAGGTCATGCCCTTTTCGACCGATTACTCGGATTGATGACCCGAGCGCTCGATAATGCCATGCAGCAAAAACAGATATCGACCACTTTACCTGCGGATGCTATCGCCAAATTAATTCTCACCCAAATGCAAGGGATGCGAGTGTTGGGTAAGGCACAGCGTCAGACGGATCTTGAACAAGGTTTAACGGTGTTAACTCAGTTAATTGAGGGGCGAGCATGATTGAGCTTATTGCGGTTCGCCTAACTCAGGGCGATGACCTTAAACAACAGATCACTCACCTGGTAAAAAAGCATGGCATTCATGCTGGATCGATTGCCTCTTGCGTTGGGTGTCTTTCAAACCTTAATCTGCGTTTAGCCGATAGCGTCTCTCTGATGCAGGTGAGCGCACCGTTTGAAATTCTTTCTCTCTCTGGCACCCTAACCTATGATCACTGCCATATACACATCACAGTTGCAGATGCACAAGGGCGTGCTTGGGGCGGCCATTTACTTGATGGCAACATCATCAATACCACTGCAGAATTGATAATTCACCACTATCCACAACAACGTTTCTCTCGCCAATTTGATCCCACTACCGGGTATGGTGAGTTAGTGATTGAGTGACGATAACTGGACTAGTTCTTGAGTGTAAGGATGATGAGGTGCCGTAAAGAGCGTTTGAGTTTCACCCTGCTCAACCACCTCCCCGGCTTTCATCACAATGGTTTGATGACAAATGGCACGGATCACCGCCAAATCATGGCTGATAAACAGATATGTGAGGTGATGCTTTTGCTGCAGATCTTTGAGTAAATCCAGAACTTGCGCTTGAACGGTGCGATCGAGTGAGGATGTGGGCTCATCAAGCAAAATAAACTCTGGCTTGAGCACCAGAGCACGAGCAATGGCGATGCGCTGCCTTTGCCCACCCGAAAACTCGTTGGGGTAACGATGCCGTGTTTCACTGTCTAGCCCCACTTCGTGCATCACTTCGCAAATCGCTTGATCAATTTGTTCATCATTGAGTTGAGTGTGTACGCGTAACCCTTCACCAATCACTTGCGCGACCGACATTCTGGGGTTGAGCGCTGAATATGGATCTTGAAACACGACCTGCATTTTACTTGCGAAAAGGCAACATTTCGTGCCGTTTGAGCGGTTGCAGATCTTCCCCTAAATAGCGGATCATGCCCTGTGACGATAACAGCTTTAAAATTGCCATTCCCGTAGTCGATTTCCCTGAGCCACTCTCACCCACGACACCCAATGATTGCCCTTTGAGCAGTGTAAAATTCATATCGGTGACGGCTTTGATATAAGCCTGTGTACGCCTCAATAACCCACCTTTAATTGGGAACCAGACCCGCAAATTTTCAGCTTGCAGCAAAGTTGGTGCGTTAGGGGTAACAGGCACTGGTGTGCCTCGCGGATCGGCATTAATCAATTGTTGGGTATACGGATGCAAAGGGGAATGAAACAAAGCTTGACACTGATTGGTTTCAACCAATTTACCCTGTTGCATCACAGCCACTCGATCTGCAATGCGTCGTACAATGCTCAAAATCATGGGGTGATGAACAACATGGCCATACCCAGTTCTTGTTGCAATGATTTCAGCAGATCAAGAATCTGAGCTTGTACCGACACATCTAACGCTGTCGTGGGCTCATCCGCAATCAACAGTTCAGGTTCATTAATCAGTGCCATCGCGATCATCACGCGTTGGCGTTCGCCACCAGAAAGCTCATGTGGATAAGCATTGATCTTCATTTCTGGATTACGAATCCCAACCTTTCCTAACCATTCAATCGCTTTTTGCTCCGCGATTGTTGCTCTTATACCGCGGTGAATCGCCAGTGTTTCTAGCAACTGTTTACCAATTTTGTGCAGTGGATTGAGTGAAACCATCGGCTCTTGAAAGATCATGCCAATTCGACCGCCACGGATCCCGCGCAGCGCTCGTTCTGAACAACGTAACGTATCAATATCGGCAAATCGAATTTGGCCACTCAAATAGTGTGCTGAACCTTTGGGAAGTAAACGCAAAATAGCATTGGCCGTCACTGACTTTCCTGATCCACTTTCGCCGACTAACGCTAAGGTTTCCCCGCGAGCCACTTGCAAAGACACACCTTCAGTCACTGGGCGAACTTGCCCAGCTGTGCCAAATCCCACTGAGAGGTTGTCAATTTCTAATACCCATTCGCTCATGAAGTACTCCGTTGCAAGTGTGGGTCAAAGGCATCGCGTACCGCTTCTCCGATAAAAACTAATAGCGTCAACATCGAGGAAAGTACCACAAAGGCAGATATACCAAGCCAAGGCGCTTGAAGATTGGCTTTGCCTTGTGCGAGAAGTTCACCGAGTGACGGCGACCCCGCTGGCAAGCCAAAACCAAGGAAATCGAGTGAGGTAAGAGTGGTCACAGAGCCTGAGAGAATAAACGGCATCATAGTTAATGAGGCCACCATCGCGTTGGGCAGCATGTGACGTAAAATAATACGCATATCACTCACGCCCATCGCTTGCGCGGCTCGCACATAATCAAAATTTCGACAGCGCAAAAATTCCGCACGCACTACACCGACTAAGCTCATCCAACTAAACAGAACCATGATGCCAAGTAGCCACCAAAAGTTAGGCTCCACAAAGCTAGATAAGATAATTAAAAGAAACAGGGTTGGCATACCGGACCAAACTTCAATAAAACGCTGACCAAACAGGTCGAGCCAACCGCCGTAGTAACCTTGAGTGGCACCAACCAGTACGCCAATGAATGAGGAGATCACCGTTAACACAAAACCGAAAAGAACGGAGATACGAAAACCGTAAATAATCCGCGCTAAAACATCGCGACCTTTATCATCCGTGCCGAGCCAGTTCACGGCATCCGGTGCTGACGGCACACTGCCAGTAATATTGAAGTTAATCGTGTCGTAGTGGAAACGAATCGGCGGCCAAATGATTTGCCCTTTTTCTTCAATTAATCCGATCACATACGGGTCGGTGTAATCCGCTTCTGTATCAAATTCCCCCCCGAACTGGGTTTCACTGTAACGCTGCATAATCGGTGCATACCAACCACCGTTGTAATGAATTAACAATGGTTTATCGTTGGCGATCAGTTCAGCAAACAGGCTCATCACAAACAGCAGTAGGAAAATCCATAATGACCAGAACCCACGCCGATTGGATTTGAATCGAGCCCAGCGAGCTTCAATCAACGGGTTGGGCGCGCGCTTGTTACGTTGCCACATCATGTTTAGCGAGCCTCAAAATCAATGCGGGGGTCAACCCACATATAAGTCAAATCCGATAGGATACCGAGCAATAGCCCTAATAAGGTCATGATATAAAGTGAGCTGAACACTAAGGGATAGTCACGTTGAATCGTCGCTTCAAAGCCGAGCAAACCAATCCCTTCAAGAGAAAACATCACTTCAATCAGCATTGAGCCAGTGAAGAAAATACTGATAAATGCACTAGGGAATCCGGCAATAATGATTAACATGGCGTTACGGAAAACGTGCTTGTAGAGAATTTGTCGTTCATCCAACCCTTTGGCTCGGGCGGTGACCACATATTGTTTGTTGATTTCATCCAGAAAGGAATTTTTGGTGAGCATACTTAACGTGGCAAAACCGCCAATCACCATGGCAATCGTGGGTAAAGTTAAATGCCAAAAATAGTCGATGATCTGCGCATACCAAGGCAAAGCCGCAAAGTTATCGGAAACCAATCCGCGCAATGGAAACCAACTGAAGTAGTTGCCACTGGCAAACAGAATGATCAAGATAATCGCGAACAGAAATCCAGGAATGGCATAACCGATAATGACGACGGCACTTGACCATATATCGAATCGCGAACCGTGATGAATGGCTTTACTGATCCCAAGCGGAATGGAGATCAAGTAAATCAGCAATGTGCTCCATAAGCCCAATGATATTGAAACTGGTAACCTTTCGATAATCAGATCAATCACATTGCCGCCTCTAAAGAGACTTTCGCCAAAATTAAAGGTGGCATAGTCTTTCAACATTTGAAAATAGCGCTCATGCAATGGCTTATCAAAGCCAAAGCGACGAGTGATTTCTGCCACCACTTGTGGATCAAGTCCTCGTGAGCCTTTATAGCCCGAAACCGGAGCATCTGTCGTTGGCGCAACCTCTTGCCCACCACCGGAAAAACGCTCCATCAAGCCCGACGTATTGCCTTCAAGTTGCGCAATCGCCTGTTCAACCGGACCTCCCGGAGCGATTTGGATGATGAAAAAGTTGATGGTGATGATCGCCCACAACGTGGGTATCACCAATAACAAACGGCGCAGAATATAGCTGAGCATTGCGCCTCCTAACGCCGTTTTTTCTGGAAGCCGCGCGGCTTTTTCTTGGTCAACCCACCAAGTATCCAATCCTAACGAGTATTTGGGTAATACGTCTGGTCGACGGAATTTATCCCACATGGCCACACGATAAATGCTTAAGTGCCACTGAGGAATAATGTAAAACTTCCATTGCAATACGCGATCTAATGCGCGACCTAATGCCAGAAGTTTTTCGGTATCTTGTTGGTTTTTGGCAATTTGCTCGGTTAATGCATCGATCACCGGATCATTTGCCCCAGCGGAGTTGTAGGTAGAATCCATATAATTTGAGTTCCACACAATCAACAGATTAGGGCTAGGATAAGGATTGGCACCATAGCCGTGCGAGATCATATCAAAATCGCGATCACGCAGGCGTTTAGTATATTGCGTGGTATCTACGGTGCGGATTTTCATTTCGATCCCCATCAACTGCAGATTCTTTTGCAGTGGGATGGCAATGCGCTCCGTGGTTGGATTGTAAATCAGTAGCTCGAAACTCAGTGCCTCCCCTGTTTTCACATTGGTCATAACCTTGTTTTTCAACTCCCATCCGGCCTCTTTTAATAGAGCAAAAGCTTCGCGCATTTGATTGCGGATACGCCCGCTCCCATCGGTTACAGAGGGTTGATAAGCCTCCGTAAAAACGCGTGCTGGAACTTGTTCTTTATACGGAGACAACACCGCTAACTCCGCCGCATCGGGGAGACCTTGCGCTTCATATTCCGTATTTTGAAAGTAACTGCGTGTCCGTTTGTATTGATCGTAGAACAGGTTTTTATTCATCCATTCGAAATCAAGCGCATAATTTAACGCTTCACGAACACGAACGTCTTGGAAAACCGCCCGCTGAGTGTTGAAGATAAAACCTTGCGTGGATGCGGGGGCTTGATGGGCAATCTCTTCTTTTTTGATGAAACCCTGATCAAAGTGAGTACCGGTGTAGGATGTAGCCCAGAACTTCGCTTGGCTTTCTTGGCGCAAATCAAACTCGCCCGCTTTGAACGCTTCAAGCATTACCGTGTCATCGCGGTAATAATCGTATTGGATCTGCGCAAAATTATTCCGCCCAACGTTGACGGGTAAATCTTTTGCCCAATAGTTGGGGTCAAGTTTATAGGTCACACTTTGGCCCGGTTTGAAATCGACGATTTGGTAAGCACCGCTGCCTACCGGCGGTTGATTCAGTGGCTCTGCCAAATTCTTATCTTGCCAAAAGTGCTTGGGTAACACTCGCGTTGATTGCGCGAGGCTGAACAGCTGTTCTCGATTAGGCTGCTTCATTTCGATTCGAACGGTGTGTTCAGAGAGAGCTTTTACCGACTGTACATCTTTGTAGTAAACGCGATATTGCGGAACACCTTCGGTCATAAATTTATTAAAGGTGAATTCAACATCCTGCGCGGTGATGGGCTTGCCATCATGAAAACGTGCTTTCGGGTTGAGATCGATTTCTAACCAGCGATAGTCATCGGAATAACGAATCTTACTGGCGATCAAGGGATAGTAAGAGTCAATTTCATCGGCTGGAGAAAACATTAACGGGTCATACAGCTCTTCCGTGTTAGCCGCGGATACTCCACGCGAGGCAAAGCGGTTAAAGTTGTCGTAAGTTCCTAGCTCACCAAAGGTGACTTTGCCATATTTGGGGGCTTGCGGATTGACATAATCAAAGTGGGTAAAGTTTTCTGGGTACTTTGCTTCCCCAAACCCGACTAGACGGGTGGTTTCCACCACTGCAGCCCAACTGAGTTGGCTGGATAATGCAAAGGTAATACCCAGTGCGATTGGCTTCCAATTGCGCATAGCTCTCTCCCTGATAACACGTCATCCAATAGTTTATGTGCCTAATTTCTGGCTTGGACTAAGACAATACAAAAAATTGATAATTCAGTAATTTGAATAAGTATATAACCAAACTACTGTAAGTTACCGCTGAGCAGCAAGAGGGGTCAGGGGAAATTCTTCCCCTGAAACGTGATCAATGAAGTGTTTTAGCAATCAAACGTAGAAGATAGGTTTCACGCTCAATGCTCATGCCTTTGCGAGGATCGTTAAGCAGTGTCTGTTCATTGTGAGCAATCGCCTCATGAATGTTCACCCAGACCGGTTTCATTCCATTGCGTTGTTCATAACTTTCCAATTGGGGTGAACCTAATTGGGCATCCACTTCACAGCGATAACAGTAAGACACCATATGAATTACATCGACATCTTGCTGCTTGTTCCATGGACGAAACTCTTGATATAAACCAAACGGTTCAATGTTACGGATATTTTGTGCACCCGTTTCTTCTTGCAGTTCACGAATCATGCCCATAAGGACATCTTCGTCAGTCTCCAAACCGCCACCCGGTAATGAATAGTCATGGTAGCGTTCGGTATACAGCAGCAAAATTTGCTCACCTTGCATTGCAATCGCTCGTGCGGCTTTACGTTGCACGATACGTTGCTCATTCAAAGGCTTAATCTCTGGATGTACGGCGACGTATAACGGTTTCATCGGCTCTCCTTTTCCAACTTCCAACGGTTTTGAGCGATGCTAACACATCAAAAAGTTGAAGACCCTGATAAATCAGGGTCTATTTGCGCTGAATCAAATTTAACCGTCAGCATTGATCTTGGTGATCAACTCTTTTTCGACACGATCCGCATCTTCCACCGCAATCTGGCAGGTTCCCGCCGCAGCATGACCACCCCCACCATATTTAAGCATCAACTCACCAATATTGGTTTTTGAACTGCGATCGAAAATGGACTTCCCAGTAGCAAAAACGATGTTTTGCTTTTGAAAGCCCCACATCTTATGAATGGAAATATTACACTGCGGAAACAGTGCATAGATGATGAAACGGTTACCCGCGTAAATGGTTTCCTCCTCCATCAAATCAAGGAGAATCAAATTCTTATAGACTTTGCTACAACGTTGGATTTGCTCTTTAAATCGAATTTCATGCTCACGGTATAAATCCACACGCTCTTTAATATCGGGAAGTTCGAGAATGTCTTCAATGCTGGCATGGGTACAGTGATCGATCAGAGCCATCATCAAGTTGTAGTTAGAGATCCGAAAATTATGGAAACGCCCCAGACCAGTTCGCGCGTCCATCAGAAAATTCAGTAAATTCCAACCGGTAGAATCCAAAACTTCATCACGAGTAAATTGGGCGGAATCGCCTTTATCAACGGCAGACATCATTTCAAGCCATTCGAATGGAAAGGTTTTTTGGCCACCGTAATAATCCCATACTACGCGAGCAGCCGACGGAGCATTAGGATTAATGATGTGGTTAGAACGTTCACCTTTATTGCGTAACGTTTCAGATAAGTGATGGTCAAAAACTAAGTGAGCGTTGGCAACGTAAGGCAAGTTAGTGATGATATCTCGTTCCGTAATAGGAACTTTGCCATCTTGCATGTCTTTAGGATGGACAAACTGAATATCATCAATCAGTTCGATACTTTTGAGCAAAACTGCACACACCAAACCATCAAAATCACTGCGTGTCACTAATCGATACTTAAGCGATGACATGCTATCCCCCTTAACAGGTTAGACATCAAGAAAAATCAGACTAAAAATGCTGTTTAATTAAGCTTTTCTTAATTGTAGACAGCATCGATCTTTTGACAAACCTGACATATGGCAAAACCTATTTTTTGTAGAATACTGATATGCAACCCGTAACCAAAATGGAGACAGTATGAACAAGGTAGCCCTATTACTCGCCAGTATTGTTGGAGTAACCCTACTGACTGGCTGTGCACGCCAAGAAAACGAGTATACCGTGAAAGAATACACATCCATGGCCAATCCAGCCTCAGTGTACTGTGTTGAACAAGGTGGTAAGTTGGAGATGGTGACAGAAGATGGACAACGTGTAACCTATTGCGTAACCCCAGCAGGTGAACGCATGGAACAGTGGGAATATTTCAGGAAAAACCACGCTAGCCAATAACATTCGATAAGGCAGCGTTGCTGCCTTTTTCCATCTGGTTGTTTAGTGCTTCCACCAACGACCAGTTCGGTCAAGCTCGGGATCACAAAGTCGGTTGAGTAGCGTTAGCTCCGTATCGAGAACGGCTAACAGATCACCGACACTCGCTGCTGTGGTTAAGTCTGCCTCAGATTCGACAACTGTCGCGATAAGAGCAAGCTGCGCCAACATGATGGGTTCATTCTCACAATGTCGCCGCAACTGAGCGAGCGCGGTTTGAGCGATTTGGTATGGTGCTTGGCGAACTTCCTCAAGGGGTCTTTGGAAAGCATTTACTGTTACACCCTAAAGGAAAACACGATAAGTCGTCAGTTCATCAACCCACAAAAATCGGACACCTTGTTGGCTTCGGTGCGGGTATGGCACCCTAATATGTGCATTAAGATCACGAGAAATGTTCAGCCGAACCCCGGCCTGTTGGCAACGTTCATCCAACGTGCGCAGTAACCCTTGTTCATCCATCAGTTGCTGAATCTCAAAAATTCGTTTGAGATGGTAGTCATTAGAAACCAAGGTCAATGTCAGCGTATCACCAACTCGAAGATGGCCACTGGTGAGCAAGACTTGGGCGACATGCTCGATATTTTCTACTGTGCTGGTGGATTGTTGCTCCAGCAATACTTGAACGTGTGGCAGCGAAAGTGCCAACTGCTGGCATCGCGTTTGGAAATATTCATACATTCGCTGTGCTTCTGATGCGGATTGCCGTTGAGTTACACCGCCGCAAAACACCACTAAAGCCGTTTTATTTTCATGACACTGTAACGCAGAAATTAATCCCTCTACCCGACTTTTTCCCTCTAACGTCAATTGATCCGAATTTAAGCGTTTACCCAGTACGATAAAAATGGGGCGAGTGATGGGCATGACGATCTTCCTTGTTTGATTTTTCTGATAAACAGAATTTCATATTTTTTAACAGGATGTAAAGCTCTACACCGTCAAGGGATTCTCTGATTTCAGAAAATGAGTACATCACGGATTTTTTCTGCCATAATCGCGCCCTTAATTTTATTAGATGCTGGCGTATTAAAGGTATTTGGTTTTATACACTAGCAGGCAATGTAAAAATAGACCGATATGTGGAATAAACTCAATAAATCAATGATGTTCTGCCAAATGATGTTTGGCCTCTCGTTTTACGGTGTGATGGTGATCCTGACCCGTTTCTTCTTGGAAGATCTTAACTACAGTGAAGCCGATACCATGATGGTGGTTGGAGCATTCTCCTCGATTGGCCCCTTGTTTGCCATCGCTGGAGGCTTTATTGCCGATAAATTTCTTGGCGCCTATCGATCACTGGCCATTTCTTATTTAACTTTTGCGGTTGGCTACGGCTTGTTGGTTCTCGGTGCCTCTTCCACCAACGTACCGCTGAGCTTGGTGGGTATTGCACTTGCCAGCTATGCTCGTGGCTTGATGTCCCCTTCCTACCCCAGTTTGTACAAGCGAACTTTCGCCAGTGAAGAGGATTTCAACAATGGTTATCCCGTTAACTATTCCGTGAACAATGTCGGGGCATTATTGGGGCAGTATTTATTCCCGATGTTGGTACTGTTGCTTGGTTTTCATGGCAGCTTTGCGTTATCAGCCCTGATGGCGACACTCGCTACTTTGACGATTGTGACCATGCGCCGCCCGCTGATTCATGTTGCCAGTGACAAGGATCAACAGCCTGTCAGCTTGAGCAACTGGATAGCATTTGGTGTGCTTTCACTCGCGATGGTTGGTTTGGTATTTTTCATGTTCTCAAACATGGCAATTGGCCAAAACATCGTGTACGCCATTGGCCTTGCGGCAATTATGTATTTCATCAGCTTGATGTTTAAGGTAAGCCATGCTGAAGCGCTGAAAATGGGCACCATCTTGATTGTAACGGTACTGACCACCTGCTTCTTTGTGTATTACGGACAAATGATGACCTCGATGACCATGGTCACGATTAACACTATGCGCGGCGATCTGTTCGGCATCATCCCGATTGCCCCAGAAGCCTCGATGGCCATGAACCCACTTTGGTGTATTGTGGCGGGCCCCGCCATCTCCTATCTGTTTTCTACACTAGAAAAGCGTGGCATTACCTTTTCCACCACCACCAAAATCGCGTTTGCCTTTGTGCTGACTGCCATTTCATTTGGCATTCTGACGTTTGCCGTTTCAACCGTTGGTGAAGAGGCGATCATCCGTCCTGAAATTTTCTTAGTCATTCACTTCTTCCAAGCGTTTGCCGAAGTTGTGGTGGGAAGTTTAGTAGTAGCGTTTATTCTGTCGGTCGCACCCAAGCAGATTGAGAATTTCTCAGTGAGCTTGTTTTATATCGCGATGGCGCTCAGTGGCATTATTGGCGCGGTGTTCTCGACTTCCATCGCGTTAGAAAAAGGCCAAGTAGTGACTCAGCAGATCGTACAGATCATTTACGGTGATTACTTCAAACTGCTGACTATGCTAGCGGTGGTGATGGTTGGCGTTGCTTTACTGGCTTCAGTCCTTGTCCGTAAGATGCTTGCCGCTGCCAATCAAAATTCTCCGAGTGCTTAATCCATCCTCTGGATAGCGCGATTTTTATCAAATGGCCTGCGGGCCATTTTTTATTGTCTGTTATACCAATACCACCACAAGCCCTGCCACAATCGCCCCGATCCCCAAGATT
Source organism: Vibrio metoecus (assembly GCF_000696385.1). Taxonomy (GTDB): domain Bacteria; phylum Pseudomonadota; class Gammaproteobacteria; order Enterobacterales; family Vibrionaceae; genus Vibrio; species Vibrio metoecus. Next base: position 55,613 of record NZ_JJMN01000006.1, read on the forward strand.
CGAGTCATATACCAGCGTTCTCCTAGAAAACCGATGCCCATCAGTAAACCAAATACAATGCTGGTTTGGCGTAGCGCGACAATAAAACTGACGTTCTCGGTTAACGTCATGGCATAGAGCACTAGGCTATAAGTCCCCCCCATCATGAGTCCCGCGATAGTCGCGGTATAACGAATGCGCCATGCCTCAACAAATGGGGCGCGTTGGCCAGTGAGTAAATACCAGATCGTCAGTGGCAAACACATCGCCCAAAATTGAATCCCCAAATAAAGTACGGCAGAGTAACTGGCAGGCATCTGTATACCTACGTTTTGTTCTATGATCGCCAACGCTTCTTTATCGATAATCGAATACCCTGCCGTGCCTAGCGCTGCGACTAGAGCCCACACAATGCCGAGGTTGGCATAATCGGCGAAACGAAACTGACGGAATTTTTGTAGCGGGATCATCAAACAGCCGAGCGTGATCAACGCAAATCCTAGCCACTGATTAAGCTGTAAGTCATAGCCCAGCATCACAGTGCCCGCTCCAACCAACAACACGGGCAATCCACGCGCTAAAGGATAAGCAATGCCGATATCCACTTTGCTGTAAGCAAAAGCCAGCCCTAGCATGTACACCATCTGGCTCAGCCCACTCACAATCAGGAGTAACCAAAATTGAGTCGGCAGCGTTGACCAACCAACCTTAGTGAAATACCACAAAATATAAGGAGTTAGGAGTAGTGACGTCGCTGACGTGGCGCCAAGAAAGAACGAAGGACCCGAACTTTGGTAGCGTTTGCCGATGATGTTCCAGCCCGCATGCAACAGCGCAGAAAACAGCACAATTATGATAGGCACAATAGACATACGACAACCTTGTCATAGCCCTGTCGAAGACAGGGCAGAAATGCATGAGTGATAGAGTTAGCGCTTCAATTCAGCCATCGACTCAATGGTAATGGCATCGTGACGCCAATACTCAATATCACAATCGATCAACTCGCCTTTCTGGTTATAGTTGACCCTCTCCACCACCATTGCTGGTGTACCCGATGTTGCGCGCAGAGCTTGAGCCATTTCGCCCAGTAACGAGCTGGTGGATATACGGTAGTGAATCGTCTGGTATTGTGTCGCATAGTGTTCACGATACAGATCGGTGAGTGACTGCGACAAATCAAAATCGAGCAGGTTTGGAAACAGCTCTGGGCGAATGTAGTTGGTGACATACACCACAGGTCGGTTATCCAAATAACGCACACGGTCTACGCGATACACATCCGAAAACGGTTTGAGTTTTAAAAGACGAGTCGCCTGCTTGTTGGCGATCACTGCTTTGGCAGACATCAGCTCCGTTTTCGGCTGGCGATTTTGCGCCAACGCCATATTGGTAAAATTGAGCGTTTGAGTGGGGTCATAGCGTAAAGGCGCGGGCGAAATAAACCAACCGCGACGATCTTCACGATAAATCTTCCCTTCAGCTTCAAGCAGGGAAAGCGCCTCACGCAGAGTGACTCGCGTGGTATCAAATGATTCGGCTAACTTGCGCTCAGCGGGCAGCTTTTGGCGCGGCATCAGCATGCCGGCATCAATCTGCTCTACGATGGCATCTTTAATTTTTACGTATTGCACTTGCGATCCTATTGCCTCTTTCCACTAACGCTTGCGCCAAGCTTGCAGGCGGCCAAACAATCCAAACTCTAATCCCACATGCAGCAATTTGGCTAATGCGGCCGAGAGCATAATCATCACCGCCATGGCGGCGGCAGCGCCCGTTTGTCCTGCATCATCCATATTCAGTACCGCAACCGATGCGGGTACGGTGTCGGTTGAGTAGAGGAATACTACCGCAGAAGTGGTGGTTAATGCATTAATAAACAAATAGCTAGCAATGTCCAATACCGCAGGTAAGGACACGGGTAACGTCACTTTCCACAGTAAACGATATTGCGGCAGCTTGATGGAGGCGGCCGTCGCCTCCAATTCAGGTGGCAACTGTTTAAGCGCGGTAGCCGCTGTCATATGCCCCACCGTGTAGTAATGCACCACGGTATTGATCACCAAAAGCAGCATGCCGCCGTACAAGCCATTGAGCGGATTAGATGCGTGATTGAAAAAGAAGATGTAACCCAAACCCAGCACTAAGCCGGGAACCGCCATCGGTACCATACTCAGCATCTGCATCGTCTGACGCAGCGGCGCGAACACTCGCCCTTTTTCAATACTGTAAGCGCCGAGAAAAATGATCACCGTTCCACACAACGCGGTGAAGCTGGCTAAGGTGAGTGAGTTAAAATACGGGCTCCAACCATAGGCACTGGTTTCGGCAAATTGGTAATGTTTGAGTGTCAGCGCCGTATTCCACGGCCAAAACGTCACCAGCGATCCGTATACCGCTGTGGCTAATACTGCCACAATCGCTACGCAAATCAGCACACAATAGAGTAGGCATAAACCATCACGCAGCCGATGTGGTGCAGGTTGGTAAGCCACAGAACGGGTATCAAACAGGCTTTGTTGTTTTTTCTGCACCCAGCGATCGGCAATAAACGCAAACACGGCGGGTAGCAACAGCACAATACTGGTCACCGCGCCCATCGCGAAATTCTGTTGCCCCACCACTTGTTTGAAAATGTCTGTTGCAAGCACGTTATAGCTGCCACCAATCACTTTCGGTACGCCGAAATCACACACCACTAAGGTAAAGACAACGATCAACGCACTGATCAACCCATATTTGGCCGCCGGTAGCGTGACAATAAAAAACGTTTTGATGGGGGATGTTTTCAGCGCCCTCGCCGCTTCATACAAACGGGCATCTGAGGTGCTCAGCGAGGTAGTCAGAATCATCAACGCATGCGGAAATGTCCAGAAAATCAACCCGAGCGTAATACCTAAGCCACCATAAATGGATTCACCGCCGAGCCAACTTTTGAGCATGCCTTGATTACCAAATAGGAAAATCAGACTGATCGCGGGCAGTAATGAAGGCGCGAGAATCGGCGCACTGCCTAATACTCGAAACAGATGTTTTCCAGGCATACAAGAGCGGGTCAATGCGTAGGCGTAACCAAACGCGAGGATACCAACAATCGCCGTCACACTCATGCCAAGCACTAAGGTATTGCGCAAGGATTGCCAGAGTGCGGCCGAGGAAAAGTACTGGGCGAAGTAAGCGAGCCCGACAAATTCACCCTGCCCATTTTGCACGCTTTTCACCAACATAGCGGCCAGCGGCGCAACAATAAACAACAGCATCAGTGATAGCAGGATCAATAAGGTGATCGATAAAATCAGGCTATCACGGCTCCAATGCGGCAATATCCGCACTGAAAAAGTACGAGCGACATTCAACATACTTTTCTCCTTAAGCCGCATAAGCACAGGCAGCTGTGGCTGCTGGCGTTGTCGACATGACCTTACGACGGTACGCGCGCAACTGCCCTGCTCTCAGTGCCAAATATCGAACATCTCCCGCTTTTAAATTCAGGGTTTGTACCTGCGAGATCGGTAAATCGACATACACGGGCGGAGCTAAACGCTCACCTTGAAACACACATTCGACCCGATAAAACGCCCCCAAAAACTCCATGTGACGGATCACCACCGGAATTGCATCGTTATAACGCATCACTAGCTCTAGATTTTCTGGGCGTACAGCCAAATCAAATTGCTCACCTTGGCAAGGCGTATAATTTTCGATTTTGGGCAAGGCGATAAGGGATTCAGCAATACGCAGTTGATGGGAACTCGCCATGGAAACGGGAATAAAATTCATCGTGCCAACAAACTCAGCCACAAAACGGCTGGCAGGCTTTTGGTAGATCTCTTGCGGCGTACCAACTTGCTCAATTACCCCGTGGTTCATTACCACAATGCGATCCGCCATGGTTAACGCTTCTTCTTGATCATGCGTGACCATGATGGTGGTAATGCCCAATTTACGTTGCAGTTGGCAGATTTCTTCGCGCAAATGCGTTCTTACCTTGGCATCGAGAGCGGAAAGCGGTTCATCAAGCAGTAATAACCCCGGCGATAATGCCAAAGCACGCGCTAACGCCACCCGCTGCTGCTGACCGCCAGAGAGCTGGCTTGGGGATTTTTGCGCTGATGTGGCGAGACCGATCATCTCCAACCACTGCTCAACTTTTTCTAAGGCATCACGGACTGACATGCCTTGATTACGTAAGCCAATGGCGATGTTTTCTTCCACCGTTAAATTGGGAAATAGAGCATATGATTGGAACACGATGCCGAAATCACGCTGCTCGGGTGGTAAAAAAGTAATCGCTTGCTGGTTTTGGTGGATGGTGCCAGAGGTGGGGAGATCTAACCCTGCGATGGCGCGCAACAAGGTGGTTTTGCCACAGCCAGAAGGGCCAAGAAAGCAGACAAACTCGCCTTTTTCAATCGACAAACTGATCTCTTTCAACGCGGTAAATGAGCCAAACTGTTTTACCACATGACGAATATCGAGGTAGCTTCTGCTGATCGCTTGAGGTTCATTCTGCTGCTGTGAATTAGGATGATGAATGGTCATAAAAGTCACCTTTAATTTGGTATAGTCCAAAATTAACAAGACTTTATTGCAATGCGGTGACAGTTTTATCGCTGATGCGTGACTATCTGATGACAGAGGGATAAAAAAGGAGGCTTTCGCCTCCTTTGATGAACAATTTAAGATTTGGGTTCCGATTTAGCATCAAACTTTTCAGACCAGGTTTGCAGCACGCGGGCACGATCACTTCCCATTTGCGTGAAGTTCATCTTCGCCATCACTTTTTCAACATTCGGATAATTCGGCACTTGCTTGCTAACGTCCTGATGGCCAACGATAGGATAGCTCTCAATATACAGCTCATTTGCCGCTTTCGAGACAGACCAATCGACCACACGCTTTGCCGCATCGCTTTCTTTGACTAGTCCTACCGCTTCGGATTCCCAGCCAATGCCGTTTGGTACAATCACATCCAAGGGGGCGCCTTGGTTTTTAAGTTTAGCACCACGCGTTGCCATCGAGATGCCAATCGCCACTTCCCCCATCCCCGCTTGAACGCAAGGTTTTGAGCCAGAATGTGTGTAATGGGCAATATTTTGATCAAGGCGTTGCATGTAATCCCACGCTTTATCTTCGCCCATGTTTTGCAGCCATGCGGAAACTTGCATGTACCCCGTGCCGGAAGATGCAGGGTTAGGCATCACAATATGGCCTTTGTAGACAGGGTTGGTCAAATCTTCCCAACTCTGTGGCTTAGGTAAATTCAGCTGTTTGGCCACCGCTTCGTTAAAGCATACCGCGTTAAAAAAAGCATCGTTGCCATACCAAGCTTGCTGCGCTTGCGGATCGTTCAAGTTAGATCGTAACTCGTTCGCTCCTTTGGGAGTGTAAGGTTTTAGCACTCCTTGATCTTTGAGGAGAGCCATTGACGATCCAGCCAATCCCCACACCACTTCTGCACGTGGGTTGTCTTTTTCAGCCAGCAGTTTTGCCGTCATGATCCCGGTCGAATCGCGTACCCACTTAATCTCAATATCTGGGTTCTCTTTTTCAAAAGCGCTTTTGTATTTCGCCAGCAGATCGGTTTCAAATGCGGTATACACCGTGACTTCTTGCGCCGCAAACACATGAGCAGATACAAGTGCTGCGATCGCCGTTAAGGTTCCTTTCAATATACGTGGGTTCATCATCCTCTCCAATTGATTAAATTTGGTATGTACCAGAATTGGTATTTACCCTACCCAGTCTGTGTGACGATTCGATGAAGAAAAATTGGCAGTTTAACGACGATTTTGAGTTCTTTTTATGCCATTTTTCCTGTATCCGTAGTTATGAAACTTTTATGAAATTCGCCTTCGAAGGGTTTACCGCGTGCATTTCTCGTTGTTAGATAGTGTTAGATTTACTGGTATAGTCCAAAAAGGAATAAACATGAAAAAATGCTTACCTACTGCTCGACCCCGGGGACCGCTTTCTACCTCAGAATCCGTGCGTGAAGCCATGCTTAAAGACTGGTGTACTTGGGATGATGATTACAACTTAGAAATTGTTGAAGTGATCCGCCGCAAACTCGTCACACTGGCCACCACACAATCCGGTTACACCTCCGTGTTGATGCAAGGCAGTGGCACCGCTTCTGTCGAAGCCACGATTGGAAGCGTGATGTTACCGACGGATAAGCTACTCGTGATTGATAACGGTGCTTATGGCGCACGCATCGCGCAAATCGCGCAGTACCTGAATATCGCATGTCGTGTTATTGCTCCCGGAGAAACGGCGCAGCCTAATCTTGATGAGATTGCTGATGTGCTTACCCATGATCCGGCAATTACGCATGTTGCGATTGTGCACTGCGAAACCACCACCGGCATGCTGAACCCAATTGCTGAGGTGGCTAAGCTCGCTAAACAGCATGGCAAGCGCGTGATTCTCGATGCGATGTCGAGCTTTGGCGGTATTCCGATGGATATTGGTGCTCTGGGCATCGATTTTATGATCAGCTCAGCCAACAAATGTATTCAAGGGGTGCCGGGCTTTGGTTTTGTGATTGCCAAACGCAGCGAGCTTGAACAGTGCCAAGGCCGCGCACGCTCACTCACTTTAGATCTGTTCGACCAATGGCAATGTATGGAGAAAAATCACGGCAAGTGGCGTTTTACCTCTCCCACTCATACGGTTCGTGCGTTCTACCAAGCGTTACTTGAGTTGGAGAGCGAAGGTGGCATCGCGGCGCGCTATCAGCGTTATCAGACCAATCAGACCCAATTGGTGAAAGGCATGCGTGAACTGGGTTTTGCCCCGTTACTCCCAGAAAAGCTGCATTCCCCCATCATCACCTCTTTCTATTCACCTGAACATTCGGATTACCAGTTTGCGGAGTTTTATCAGCGCTTAAAACAGCAAGGCTTTGTGATTTATCCCGGCAAAGTCAGTCACGCCGACTGTTTTCGGATTGGCAATATTGGTGAGGTGTATCCGCAAGATATTGAGCGCCTACTGAGCGCTATGCAGCACGCTATGTATTGGCAACAAGCGTAAACGGTTAGGAAAATCCGATGAAAGCATTCGATCCTCTCTCGCCGCATAGCCCAACTCACTGGCGCAGCGAAGGTGATATCAATACCACTGCCGCACGTCGTGATTGGTTAACGCAGGTGAATGATGAAACCACTCAGAATTTGTTACAACGTGACGCGAATGTATTTCTGCATCAAGCCATGTCTACACCTTGTCTCGATGTATTGGCCAGTGCAGCGGGCTGCTATTTGTATGATGTATCAGGGAAAAGTTATCTCGATTTTCATGGCAATAATGTGCATCAACTCGGTCATGGTCATCCGCAGGTGATCGAAAAAATCACCGAACAGATGCAAACCTTACCTTTCGCCCCGCGCCGTTTTACCCATGAAACCGCCATTCGCTGCGCAGAAAAGCTCACGGAGATTGCTGGCGGTGAGCTAAACCGAGTGCTGTTTGCTCCCGGCGGTACTTCGGTGATTGGTATGGCGCTCAAATTAGCGCGTCATGTCACGCAGAATTTTAAAGTGGTCAGTCTGTGGGACGCTTTTCATGGCGCGTCGCTGGATGCGATCTCCGTTGGCGGCGAAGCTTGTTTCCGCCAAGGCATGGGGCCACTGATGGCAGGCGTGGAGCGCATTCCTCCGGCTATCACCTATCGCGGTGCATTTCCCCGAGAAGACGGCAGCGATGTGCACTACGCCGATTACTTGGAATACGTGATTGAAAAAGAAGGCGGCATTGGTGCATTCATCGCCGAAGCGGTACGCAATACCGATGTACAAGTCCCTAGCCGCGCCTATTGGCAACGCGTAAGGGAAATCTGCGATAAACACAATGTATTGCTGATCATTGATGACATTCCCAACGGCATGGGGCGCAGCGGTGAGTGGTTTACTCACCAAGCGTTCGGCATCGAGCCTGATATTTTGTGTATCGGCAAAGGTTTGGGGGCTGGGCTTATCCCCATCGCCGCTCTACTTACCAAGGATAAATACAACACCGCCGCGCAGGTTTCTTTGGGGCATTACACCCATGAAAAAAGCCCGCTGGGCTGCGCTGCCGCATTAGCCACAATTGAAGTGATTGAGCAGCAAAACTTACTCGCTAAAGTTCAAGCGGATAGCGTTTATATGCGCCAACATCTCAATCAAATGCAGCAGCAATTTTCACTGATTGGCGATGTGCGCGGTATGGGTTTGCTTTGGGGCATTGAACTGGTGACTGATCGCGAGACCAAACAGCGTGCTCACGATGAAGCCGAAGCCGTACTTTATCACTGCTTACGTCATGGACTGAGCTTTAAAGTCTCACAAGGCAATGTGCTGCAGCTTAGCCCGCCATTGATCATTTCACGTCAAGAGCTAGATCAAGCTCTCGATATTCTCTATTCCGCTTTGCTCGCTGTTAGCCAGCAGATGAATTACTCATATTAAGGAAAAATGATGAACTCTCCGATTCAAGCCGTTATTTTCGATTGGGCTGGCACTATTGTGGATTTTGGATCCTTTGCGCCGACCTCTATTTTTGTTGAAGCTTTCAAGCAAGGTTTTGATTTTGAGATTAGCCTTGCCGAAGCTCGCGAGCCAATGGGACTGGGCAAATGGCAACACATTGAAGCAGTCGGCAAACTCCCAACCGTTGCGCAGCGCTGGCAAAACCAATTCGGTCGCCCAATGAACTCGAACGATATTGATGCGATTTACGCGGCCTTTATGCCATTGCAAATCGCCAAAGTCGCCGATCACGCCGCACCGATCCCACACTCACTTGAAGTGGTTGAACAGATCCGATCGCGTGGGATCAAAATCGGATCTTGCTCTGGTTATCCACGCCAAGTGATGGACGTGTTGATCGCTGCGGCAGCCGATTACGGTTATCGTCCGGATTATGTGGTTGCTACCGATGAATTACCGCAAGGTGGCCGCCCCGCCCCTTTTATGGCACTCAAAAATGTCATTGAGCTTGGCGTGACCGATGTACGCGCTTGTGTGAAAGTCGATGATGCCCTGCCCGGCATCGAGGAAGGCCATAATGCGGGGATGTGGACGGTTGGTTTACTGCTGTCAGGCAACGAAGCCGGGTTAACCCTTGAAGAGTACCAACATGCTGATGACCAAACGCTACAAGCGGCGCGCGAACGTGCACAAGCCAAACTGCAACAGGCAAAACCGCATTATTTGATCGATACGGTTGCAGACTTGCCTGCCGTGCTCGCGCAAATTGAGCAAAGATTATTAGCCGGTGAACGACCTTAACGAACGACTTCGCTTATTCAATTCTCCCCGTGTTGTGTGAAAAACTGGTTACTTACTAGGGACTTGAAATCTTCTGCTATGCGAGCTATGGTTAGCCAGACAACGTAATAAAACTGATTGATACCGCCCTGTTTTCAGGGCGGTATTTATTTTGGAGGAATAAAATGTCTGAACTTAATACTATCGTGGTGTCCACTCGCGATATGGACAGAATCAGCCAGTTGATGGATAGCCTAGCCACTTTGTCGCCAGAGCTAGAGAAACTGGAAGAAGAATTGGATCGCGCCACCGTGCTCGAACCTGCAGAGATGCCAGACAATGTCGTCACCATGAATTCTACGGTGCGCTTTAAATTCTCAGGCAGCAATGAAGTGATGGAAAAAACCTTGGTGTATCCAAACGATGTGAAAAGCAGCGCGGATGTTTCGATTTTCGCCCCTGTGGGAAGTGCATTGCTTGGCTTAGCAGTAGGTCAACAGTTGGCTTGGCCAATGCCGGGCGGTACACTCAAAACCCTCGAAATCATCGATATCGTCTATCAACCTGAACGCGCTGGCGAATTCCACCGTTAATCAGGTATCCGGTGCAAAGTGGTTCACTTTGCACCAGGAGCGCCTCGCTTATCTATAAATAAAAAATCCGATCATCATTAATGACCGGACTTATATTCTCAGCGTCATTCAACCCTGTTTTCGGTTAGAAAGAACCTTGGCTGGCACTGCTACTGCTATGGAGTTGGTTATTTGCGCCTGATTGCCAAACCACATTCAACGCTGGATTGGTCTCATTGCGTTTTAAACACTTCCACTCAATGCTTTGTGTGACCGGCACGCGAATAGTTGCACTCCACGTTGGATACTGCGTCGGAGCAAGCTTCACTGCATCTGCCGGCATCCAATTGCCGAGTTGAGCGACACTGCCCACTGCATAAACACTTTGACCAAGATTGGTGTAACCGTTGTAACAAGTGAACGTTACGCTTTTCAACGTTGGATCAACGCTACCACTATCTACGGCATGCAATACCACCGCTTGGTTTTGTGCCAAATGGAACGTCGCCTGCCCGCCAGTCACGCTCACACTATCGTCACCAATCAAGTTAATGTGGTTACCGTCCTGTAGTGCTAAGTTACTTACCGTGACCGACGTTGCAGGACCACGGTTGAGCGCCACGGTCACCACATCGTCGCCCTCTTTACGCTCGTACACCAAAATATCGTCATTCACCCAGCGCTGCGTATAGCTGCCGCGTTGAATCGCTAAGCTGTTTTGGCGTAGTTCAGTCAGCACTTGGATGATCTTAAACGCTTGCGTATCTTGGCTAAAGCTTGGCATTTTTTCACGGTTGTACGGGTCACTCCCCACTTGACCAAACGCATTTTGAGTAAAGTTTGCCGAGTAGTGCTCCGTACCGTAGTAAATCGCCGGAATACCGCGCACCGTCATGGTCGCGACCAAACCTAAATTAACGCGCTGCTGGGCAAATACTTCACTCTGGTTGCCACCCGCTTCGTTGTTACCTGGGCCAAACGTCGAGGCACTAGAGCGCAACGCAGTAGAGATACGTGCCATATCATGGTTATCCATAAACACCACTTGCCAATCATCGCTGCTGAAGACGGATTTACGTGTTTCCAAATAGTTGTTCAGCGTTTTCATGCTGTTACCTGAGCGATTGGCTAACACGCGTTCTAACGTATCGCGAAAACCGAAATCAAGTAACGCTGAGCCAGAGGTGTTAGCGTAGTCAATCGCGTAGCCATCAATCCCTGTAGTGGTATTGGCACTGGCACCAAACCATTCGCCAAAGAAGTAGAAGCCTTCGCGACCCAGCGTTTTGCTGTAGTTATGGATGTCCGTCGTCCACTGTTGGATAAAGGATTTATCCATGTGTTTGATAGCATCGATACGAATCGCATCCACCCCTGCATCTATCCAGAATTTTGCGCCATCTAACAAATACTGATAAACATTGGCATCGGATTGATTGAAGTCAGAAAGGTTAAATAAGTTGAAGTTACGGACTTGATACCAATCGTTCCAGTTGGTCACACCGCCGTTGTGGTGATACCAATTGGTGCCTGCTGCAACATCGCTGTTGTAATCGGTAATGAACTGCCCATCACGATACAGCGCGCCATATTCATTTTCATCGTTGCCATTCGAATGGTTAGGCGCATAGTCAAGAACCAACTTCATGTTGTATTCGGGGCTGTGCATTAGGGCGGTCAGCTCTTTGAAATCCTCCAACGTGCCGAAATGCTCATCGACGCGGAAGAAATCTCGTCCCCAGTAACCGTGATAGCCCGCGCCACCATTGGCATCGAGGTTATCGGCGTTGTCCACTGGAGGCGTGATCCAAATCGCCGTTACACCCAGAGATTTTAAGTACGGCAGTTTGTTAATTAAGCCACGAAGGTCTCCACCGACATACTTTTTCAAGTTGTTCGGATCGTAAGTTGCTGGGTTGCGGCCTGTGTTGTTACTCACATCGCCATCGCTAAAACGATCAAGAAAAACGAAGTAGATCGTTTCTTTGCGAAAATCGAGAAAAGTGCCACTTTCCGTCTGCGAACTGGTCGCAGCGTAAAGTGTTGGGCTAAACATCAGTCCATTTGCGGCAATAGCCGCCAGCAGCGCACTGCAAAGCAAAGTGCGTTTTTTCATTGGAGATCCCCCGTGGTTTGCGAAAATGAACCGGGAACTATTCCCGGTTGTTGGTTAAATTCTTTTCACTGTAGAAATCGAAGATGTGACAGAAAGCGGTATTGAGGTTAAAGCGAATCGGCTTCCCAATATTGGCTGTAGTGATCGTTTGATCGTTCACACGAGCAATAAGCTCTTTTCCTCCGACTTTGAAATAGAGGTACTTTTCATTCCCCATGTTTTCAACCACCGTCAAAATACCCTCGAAAGCGTTAATCGTGTCATCCGGTTCGGCAACACGAATGTGTTCAGGACGAATACCAAAACAGACGGGTTTGTTGATGTATTCACGCAACGCCTTCTGTTTTTCTACTGGAATGAACATACGAATGCCGTTACTGATTTCGATATAGAGTTGTCCGTTGTCCTCACGGATCACGGTGTCAATCAAGTTCATCGCGGGTGAGCCGATGAAACTCGCCACAAATTTGTTAGCGGGATAGTTGTACAAATTCGCTGGGGTATCGACTTGCATAATCTTGCCAAGGTTTAGCACGCATATACGATCACCTAATGTCAATGCTTCAGTTTGATCATGGGTTACATAGATCATGGTTGCCGGATTACCTTCTTCTTTTAGCGATTGATGTAACTGAGCAATTTTGACTCGCATCGACACACGCAGTTTTGCGTCAAGGTTGGATAAAGGCTCATCAAATAAGAAGACATCTGGCTTACGCACAATCGCACGTCCAACGGCTACACGCTGACGCTGTCCACCAGACATCTCTTTCGGTTTACGATACAAAAGGTCAGTGATTTCCAGCTTTTCAGCCGCTTCTTCCACACGACGCTTAATCTCCTCTTTCGGCCGCTTTTGCATTTTCAAGCCAAAGGCCATGTTATCGAACACGGTTTTGTGCGGATAAAGCGCATAGTTTTGAAACACCATTGCGATGCCTCGATCTTTCGGTGGTAAGTCGTTTACCACTTTATTACCAATGTGGATTTCACCGCCTGAAATGCTTTCCAGCCCCGCGATCATGCGCAAGGTGGTTGATTTTGCGCAGCCTGATGGCCCCACAAACACCATAAATTCGCCTTCGCGAATATCCAGATCTATGCCATGGACAGCTTTAAAACCGTTCTCATATTTTTTTTCTACTTTACGTAAGCTAACCGTTGCCATGAATCTCTCCACTTACCAAAAGGGTATAAAATTGGTTTTCAACTTACCGAGACAGACTGGCTCACAATCTGCCTAGGTAAGTGAGGTAACTGAACCGAAATTCAGTTACCAACCCTGCCCTGCATTATCAATATCACTGGCACTCAGAAATCATCGCTAGCAATGGGGTTTTGTCCGCGGCAATTTGAATGCTCCAAACGTACTTGCCATCTTTGGGTATATTCACCACTGTATTTTTTGCAAAGCCGCCACGTTTGAGTTCTTTAAGTTGGCCGACCGTCATTTCCATGCCGGAAGCAGTAAACTGCGGCGTCCAACTCATAGTGGCAAATTGCAAACTCACGTTACCCGCTTTCTCCTCTACGACCACTTGATAGAGACCATCACCTTTGTAACCCATTTTGTGGTTATCCATGTGAATCCACTGGCCTTCAGGAAAGGTACCAACGACAAATAATGACGGGCGAATTGGCCCACGGTCATCGGCTAGCGTTGGTAAAGTACAATCTGTAAAACGCGCATCAATATTGGTTGCTGCAGGAGCAGTTTGTTCAGTCGTGCTGGCACAACCGGCCAGTAACGCGGTAGCTGTCGCTGCAATAAGAAGTGTATGTTTCATAACAAATCCTTGATTATTTCGTTCTCGTTTCTATCCAGCGGAGTCCGAACTGCCTGCTCCGCGTTGTCGATTGTGTTCGCTTGTTAGGCCGATTTCTTGTCAAACAGGCGGGCAAACCAGTGCTTTTGCTCAGGTGGCGATTTTTTTAACTGCTCATAGTGCTGAGTCAGTTTGTTCAAAACCGCAAGATTACGGTAATAGGCTTTGGATTCTTTAGCTGGGTAACCAAACAAATCACTACCGGGTGGACAAGAATGACTCACCCCCGATTTGGCTTTGATCACCGAATGGCTGCCAATATGAATGTGTCCAGCGGTACCAACTTGACCATGGACGACAACATGATCACCCAATACGGTATGCCCGGCGAAGCCACACTGAGAGATGATCAAACAGTGTTTACCAATGCGGCAGTCATGGCCAATTTGCACTTGATTGTCGATTTTGCTGCCTTTGCCAATCACAGTGTCGCCGAATGTGCCGCGATCTATGGTGTTATTACAGCCGATTTCCACATCGTCCTCGATAATGACGCGTCCAACACTTTCCACGCGCTGATAGCTACCATCTTTGCCAGACATGTATTCAAAGCTGTAGTTACCAATCGAATTATTGGAATCGATGGTGACGTTGTTGCCGATCACCGTCCCCTCTTTGATCACCGTATTCGCGTGAATCGCCACGTTGTTACCGATGGTCACGCCATTCATAATGCGGACGCCGGGCATAAAATGGCATCCTTCTCCTATTTGGCAATGTTTGCCGACATATACCCCATCAATGGTCGATGTGTTGCCTTGATCAAACAGTTGATACTTTTGGACTTTGTAATAACGCAGTAATTGATTAATTTTCTCAACATCCAAATGTTCAATCACAATGTGCGCTTTAACTGGGCTTTGTAAAATTGCTGCGGGGCCAATCAGTACATCAGCTGAGGTTTCAGAAAGCTGTTTAAGATCCGAGCGAGCAAAGACAATCGCAAGGCCACCGTGGATATCACTGACCACTGGACGTATTGTCTCCACTATCAACGAGGCATCTCCCTCGACTCGCCCTGATAAACTTTGCGCAATTTCTGAAACACTCAGCATGTTGACCTCTGAACTCAAGTTAGAAACGATATAAAGCTTGGAAATAAACGGTGTGCTGTTTTAGCTCGCTTTCATTCTTAGCTTCCCAGCCAGCCAGTTTACTTTTTTCTTCTACTTCATTGGCATACTCATACTCGCCTTTTAGTAACCAGCTATCGCCTACGGCTTGTTCGTAACCTAGGGTCGCTTTGCGAATGTCTTTGAAGTAATCGACGTTAGCATTGCCTCCACCGCTATTGGCGGCATTATTGGTTTCGTTTTTACCGACGCGAACACGAGCGTACAATACGCCAGCATCGTCAAAGCTATATTGCACAATGGGTTCAATATACTTTTCGTTGAAGTCACTGATTTCATTAATACCGCCATTGGCTTGGCGATCTTCATTGTCTTTAATTTGGTAATACAGCTCGACACCCAATTCCCAATTACCAAAGCGCTTATAAGGTTTAAACAGTAAGCTATATCCATCTTCAATACGCTCACCCCAGTCACTCTTATCTTCCTTGCTGTAGAGATATTCCAGATTCGAGTAAAAACCCCAGTTATGTTCATTGTTAAAATAGGTGAGATAAGGGCGGAAGCTGTGCTCAGCGAGCTCTTTGCGTAAACCACTCACATAAGGGGAAAACACTTTACTGTTGGTGTATTCGAGTTCATAGATAGCGCCCGTTGCCCAGCCATTACCTAAATCAAAGCCTTTGTTGAGTGAAAAAAGATGTTTAATTCCGTCTTCATTTTCGTAGTAGCTTGGTTCTCTTTGCTCACGATTTTCCAATTTCAAGCCATACAGCGCACTGAAATTCCAACGAGCATTGTTGTAGTAAACACCAAACACTTCGTGCGTGGTCGTTCTCTCTTTTTTCTTGTTGCCATTGAAACCATCCGTCACTTTGTCCTCATATTCGAGTGACGTGCCGACATGCCCACCAAATTGCATCGCTTGGTCAAGAAAACCTGCGTCTGCATCCATGCCATGCTCACTGGCTGCAAAGGTAGGAAATGAGAGAGCAAGCGCTGCCGCTACGGAGACGGAAATTAACGTTCTTTTCACGATAGGTCCTTATCAACCATTGGGTTGTAAATCGTTGGTATAATCAAGATGAATATTTAGTAGTTCACTGTGAACGCCTAGATATTCTTCTGCATGTTAATTTGTTTTTCTTCTTCCCTTTTCTTCAAATGAGATACCCATCACTCTCAACACAATAAACAAGTGACAAACGTCACAAATACGATCTAATCAGCCGATCATTCTTTTAAACTGTGTGCGCTTTTTGCTGACAAAAATATCTAGATAACAGGAAAAGGCAAAAAGTGTCTCGAACACAGTAATGACAGGTTTTTATTGATGAGCATCACACTTGAAATCAAAGTTAGACTGAGAGTGGTTGACTTAAAATACCGCACACTTAACCTAGTAGTATATTATGAACTACTACAAGGTCGTCACAATGAAAAAGACATGGATAACAACAGCGCTACTTGCCACGTTTGTGAGTCTGCCAACGGCTATCTACGCTCAAGATATTCAGCCAGAACCTGATTCCGATCTGTTGATCTGGACTGATACTACGACTCTGGATTACATGAAGTCTGCGGCGGAATCGTTTAACCAAGATTTTGGTTACAAGGTGAAATTTTCATTTCGTGGATTAGCCCCGATTGATGCGGCCTCTCGCATGATTCAAGACGGCGGATCTGCCCGAGTCGCTGATATTGCAGAAATCGAACACGATTTACTTGGCAAACTGGTTGTCGCAGGTGGCGCGATGGAAAACCTAGTATCCGCAGAGCATATTCAATCCACATTTTTACCCAATGCTAACGCAGCCGCTCAATATGCTGGTAACTATTACGGATTCCCTGTGAGCTATGCGACTTTAGCGTTGTTTTACAACAAAGATTTGCTCCCTAAAGCCCCGGCAACCTTTGAAGAAATCATGGACTTTGGGAAAGGTTTTAATAACGCCAAAGAAAATAAATACGCTCTGCTGTGGGATATCCAGAATTACTATGAATCACGAATGTTCTTGACTCTGTATGGTGCGTATGAATTTGGCAAAGGAGGAACTGATGCCAAAGATCTCGGTATCGATTCATCGCTAGCACAACAGGGTATGAGTGCAATGAAAACGCTGAAAGCCGCGAATAACTCGAATCCTGTTGATATGCGTAACCCACAAGTACGCCGAGGTCTGTTTGGTGAGGGGAAAGTAGCCACGATTATTGATGGTCCTTGGGCGATTCAAGGCTATGACAACAGTGGTGTCAACTATGGTGTCGTTCCAATCCCAACTTTTGAAGGTAAACAGCCCCGAACATTCTCGACAGTACGTCTAGCGGTGGTTTCCTCATACAGTGAATACCCAAAAGCCGCTCAACTATTTGCGAATTATCTCTCTTCCGAAAAGATGCTGATGAAACGCTATCAAATGACCAAATCGATTCCACCAGTACAGAGCTTGATGGAAAAAATCATTGTTAATGCGGATGAAGCCACCTACGCAATTATCGCTCAAGGTTTCCATTCCGACGCTATGCCATCGATTCCTGAGATGGGCTACTTGTGGTCACCGATGGCGAGTGCCATCACAGCCATGTGGGTCAATGATCAAACGCCAAAACAGGTTCTTGATCATGCCAAAGCGATAATTGAAGAGCAGATCGCGTTTCAGGAGTAACTATGTTGTTGTCGCAAACCTTCAAAGCTCCCAATGTGTCGGCATCCTGGATTATCATGGGCTCAACACAATTGGCGCATAAACATTGGATTACTGGCGGAGTTTTCTTCGCCATTCAATGCCTGTTTATTCTCTACCTGCCCGATTTAGCTACCGCACTCAACGGCTTAATATCACTGGGAGATGTAGCCCAGACTCGTCAGGGTTTTAAAGTGATCCAAGGGGATAACTCCATCTTTATGTTGGTGGAAGGGGTTATCGCCCTACTGTTCCTCTTCTTAGTTATCATCGCTTACGTGATGAACGTTCGTCATGCGCAAGCATGTGAGCCATGCCGATTGACCGTACGTCAGCAACTTAAAACAATCTACGATGAAAAATTCGCTTTTATTGTTTTATCGCCTGCGTTCATTGCCAGCATCGCTTTCATCATTATGCCGATTGCGATCACCGTACTGGTCTCGTTCACTAACTACTCTGCGCCACACCATATTCCGCCGAAAAATCTGGTCGATTGGGTCGGTTTTAAAAACTTTCTTACCCTATTTGAGCTAAAGATCTGGTCGAGTACTTTTGTAGGTGTAGCGACGTGGACGGTTATCTGGGCGATTGCCGCGACCATTTGTACTTGTGGTTTTGGCTTTATCCTTGCGTTGGCGTTGGAAAATCGCAACATCAAAGCAAAGAAGCTTTGGCGTTTTGTGTTTATCTTGCCTTATGCCATTCCTGCGTTTGTTACGCTACTGATGTTCCGTTTACTGCTCAACGGTATTGGGCCTGTGAACGCGACGCTCAATGCATGGGGATTTGAGTCAGTTGCTTTCCTCTCTGATCCGTACTTAGCCAAGTTAACGGTCATTGCGGTCAGTGTCTGGGTTGGTGCGCCCTACTTTATGCTATTGATCTCTGGCGCCTTAACCAATATTCCCCGCGATTTGTACGAAGCAAGCGAAGTCGACGGTGCCAGTAAATTTCAACAATTTCGTGAAATCACGCTGCCGATGGTCTTGCATCAAGTCGCGCCATCGCTAGTGATGACCTTTGCCCACAACTTCAATAATTTCGGTGCGATATTTTTACTCACCGAAGGCGGCCCAATCAATCCAGAATACCGATTTGCAGGCCATACCGACATTCTGATCACTTGGATTTATAAATTAACCTTGGACTTCCAGCAGTACCAAATCGCCTCTGTGATTTCGATTGTGATCTTTTTGTTCTTGTCGGTAATCGCTATCTGGCAATTCCGCCGCATGAAATCCTTTAAAGACGATGTAGGAATGTAACCATGGATAAACTACTGACTAAACTCGCGACTGCTATCGTCTATTTGTTTCTCACCATCAATGCCATCCTCGTTTTAGGACCCGTATTGTGGACGGTTTTAGCCTCCTTTAAGCCGGGCAATAACCTCTTCAGCTCCTCATTTGGTGAGTTCGCTTTTACGCTCGACCATTACAAAGCTCTGTTTACCGATACGCCGTATTTAGAGTGGTACAAGAACACCTTCTTACTTGCTACCGCCAACATGTTGATCTCACTGGTGGTGGTCACCATGACGGCCTTTGTTTTCTCACGTTACCGCTTTCAAGGTAAACGCAACGTGTTGATGAGCATTTTGGTGTTGCAAATGTTTCCCGCTTTTTTATCTATGACGGCGATTTACATTCTGTTGTCAAAAATGGGCTTAATCGATACCTATATCGGCTTACTATTCGTTTATGTCACAGGTTCTCTGCCATTTATGACTTGGCTGGTGAAAGGCTATTTTGATGCCATTCCCACTTCTCTGGATGAAGCGGCCAAAATCGATGGTGCTGGGCATATGACCATTTTCCTTGAGATCATTTTACCGCTGGCTAAACCAATTTTAGTGTTTGTCGCTTTGGTCTCTTTTACCGGGCCTTGGATGGATTTTATCTTACCGACGCTGATTTTACGCAGCGAAGAGAAGATGACTCTCGCTATCGGCATCTTCAGTTGGATCACATCCAACTCAGCGGAAAACTTCACTCTCTTTGCCGCAGGCTCGCTACTGGTCGCAGTGCCGATCACTCTATTGTTTGTTATCACACAAAAACACATCACCACTGGCTTAGTCAGTGGCGCAGTAAAAGAATAATTATCAGGAACTCGTATGATTACAAGAAGCTCATTAACTCACTTGGCAAAAAGCGCAGACAGCTATGCTTACGACAACAATACACTGCATATTCGCTTTCGCAGTGCTAAAGGCGAAGTCGACCGCGTAACGTTATGGATTGGCGACCCCTACATCTGGGCGAAAGGCGGATTAGACGGCGGCAACTTAGGAGGAAGTGACGCCCATGGCTGGATTGGTGGTACCGAAGTACCCATGTATTTAGAAGGCCAAAGTGAACATCATGACCATTGGTTTGCTTCGTTTGTTCCACCGAAAAAGCGTAGCCGTTACGGTTTTATCCTGCATGGTAAAGAAGGGGAAAAACTGCTGTTTGGTGAAAAACGCTGTGTGGATATTCAGGACAAGCGGCAAGCAGATATTGAGCTGAGCAATTTAAGCAACTTTTTTTGCTTTCCTTACATCAACCCCAAAGACGTTTTAAAAACACCAGAATGGGTACGTAACACCATCTGGTACCAAATTTTCCCTGAACGTTTTCACAATGGACGGCCAGAGATTTCACCACCACAAGTTGAGCCTTGGGGAAGTACGCCAACCCGTCACAATTTTATGGGCGGTGATCTGTGGGGCGTTATTGAAAAATTGGATTACTTACAAGATCTTGGTGTTAACGGACTCTATTTTTGCCCTATTTTTACGGCTAATGCTAACCATAAATATGACACGATTGATTACTACAAAGTCGATCCACATTTTGGCGGTAATGAGGCGTTTCGCGCTTTGGTGCAAGAGGCTCATCGTCGCGGGATGAAAGTGATGTTAGATGCGGTATTCAACCATATTGGCCACCAGTCACCACTATGGTTGGACGTGGTAGAAAAAGGGGCTGAGTCTCGCTACGCCGACTGGTTCTGGATCAAACAATTCCCTGTGTATCCGGATAAACCTAAATCCGAGTGGGATTTTAGTAACCTCCATTATGAAACGTTTGCCAACGTAGCCGAAATGCCCAAGTTGAATACCGAAAATCCTGAATGTCGTGCTTACCTTTTGGATGTAGCCCGCCATTGGATCGAAGAGTTTGATATCGATGGATGGCGACTGGACGTGGCAAATGAAGTTGATCACGACTTTTGGCGCGATTTCCGCCGTTTAGTCAAAGGCATAAAACCTGACTGCTACATATTGGGCGAAATATGGCACGAAGGCATGCCTTGGTTGCGTGGAGATCAATACGATTCGCTGATGAATTACCCGCTCACACAAGCGATCACAGACTTTTTTGCGCTGGGTACTGATGATAAAACACGCTTTATCCACTCAGTTACCCATTCTTACCTTGCTTATCCACGCAATGTAAACGAAGCGATGTTTAATTTGCTGGAAAGTCACGACACCACGCGCCTGGTTAGTTTATGTGGCGGTGATAAACGTAAAGCGAAACTGGCTTATCTGTTCATGTTCACGCAAGTCGGAGCTCCCTGTATCTACTATGGTGGCGAAATTGGCATGGATGGACAAAAAGGAATTGGCTTAGAACTGAACCGAAAATGCATGGTTTGGGATGAGGATCAGCAAGATATTGAATTTAAATCTTTTATACAGAAGCTTATCCAGCTTCGCCGAGCCTATCCGGAATGTAACAACCCCTATCTAGAATGGATTGATGTAGCACATCCTCATGTCGTTGCCTTCCGTAAAGGCTCACTGCAAGTGGTGATCAATAATAGCGATAGAGAAGCAGTGTGCGCCGTGAATGGCAACGAACTCACTCTTCCTGCATTTGGCTTTGAAGTGCGGGATCTTCAGACCTTACAAGTGTTATGAAATTAGGATTTTCTGTTGATTCCGAGTGGATATGGAGCATGCTCATCGATGACGGTGGGCAGCCTCTCTATCACGGCCAGTTAATTTCCCCCACCAACATGCAGCAAACCGCGGAGCTTATAACGAACGTGGCTCTTAACATGCAACGCATGTTTGGAACCTTAACGCTAATAGGCATTAATTTGATGCCTGACTGCTGGCAAGGGGCATTACCTAAGGCTAAAGAAACGCTGTCTCAGTGGTTATCAACGCACCTTACCGTTCCCTATCAAATCTTAAATCCGGCTGTCATTGCGCTAGCGCAAATACAGCCGCTACCTCAAGGCAATACCTTAAGTGCCGTATTAGACGATGGTTGTGAGTTGTACGTAACTGATCAACTCAATCCAAACGATCCCTATCGCCACGTGCTCGATTTAGGCTGGGCACATAAGCCACTGAAAGGATATCAAAGCTTAATTGATGGGCTGACGCCCCTTTGTACTTGCGGTAGTGATGAGTGCATTCGTCAATACTTATCGCGCAAAGGGCTTGAGCGCCAATATCATCAGCTCTCTTTACAACATTGCACCGCGAGTGAAATTATCCAAAATGTTGATCAAAACCAAGCATGGTCAACCCGTATTTATCGCATCTGGATTGATCAGCTCGCTCGCGCTCTATCCGATGCGATCATTCACTTCAAACCCAAGCTGCTCATCTTAAGTGGCGGTCTAATCCAACACCCTGATTTAGCCTTAACTCTAAGAAGCGCCTTAAGTCGCTACTGTCTATCTGAAGCTCTACCCAAAATCGAGTGTCTTAATAATGAAGGATACGATTTTGCTAAGGGCTCAGTCTCGATGTACACCGTAAATTGTGCACAACTCCCTACATTCACCTCATGATGAGTGGTAACCTTGACAGGAAAATTCGTGTGAATCATTACCGAGGAACCCCCGTGACCGAGCTGGTAACAAAACTGATGGACTTTGGCTTTACCAAAACCGATGCCTTGGTTTATATCAATTTACTCAAAAATGGCCGCGCCAGCGGTTATAAAATTGCCAAAGATATTTCACTTTCTCGCTCATCTGTCTATTCGTCGATTGATAACTTGTATAAGAATGGCTGCATTTTTATGTCTGATGGAGAGACGAAAGAATACGAAGCGAAATCACCCGATTTGATTTTTAGCCAGATTGAGAAAAAAACCATAGAAAACATTCAGATCCTGAAAAAAGAACTCTCACGGATGATGCTTCAGGAAGAGAAAGAATTTATTTACAACGTTTCCGGGTTTGAAAACCTGTTACAAAAAGCACGTGAAATGCTGAACTTGGCGCAAATCGAGGTCTATCTCAATACTGATTTTCATCTTGACCTTATTGCAGATGAAATGTGCCAAGCCATTGAACGCGGTGTGCGAGTGATTGTTTTCTCTTTCAATCGGTTAAGTCTGCCTCATCCGAAGATTGAACACTACTCTCGCTCCGACAATATAGAGCAACGCTACCCTTCACACCGTTTTATGCTAGTAGTGGATATGAAACAAGCTATGATGTTCTCTAACCGAGAAGAGACACAAGGGCTTTTTTCTAACAATCACTTAATGGTGAAAATGATGGCGGAACACATTCATAGTGACATCTACCTTACCGAGTATGAAAAACTCGCGCCAGAGAAGCGCTGTCGCATTGCCACAGTGCATGAATTAGAAAACAGTATGGTGATTGATGACCGCTTAAGCTTACAAGCTCAAATAAAAGCATAAGTGGAAAAACTGAGGCGGGATAGGATCCCGCCTTTTTTATCGATACAAGAGATTGACCTGCAAAAACGAAGTCATCTGGCAATCTTAGGCCAACAAAATCTCTCTCAGCTCATGCAGTGATGTCACTTCATAATGTGGCGTAATGCCATCTGGTTTCGGGTGCTGATGCATATTGAGCCAGCAAGTTTCGATGCCAAAATTCAAGCCGCCAAGAATGTCAGAATGTGGATTATCCCCGACCATCAACACTCGGCTTTTGGCAGGGTTCCCCATACGCTCTAGTGCGTGGGCAAAAATCCCAGCATCCGGCTTCGCAATCCCAACTTCCTCGGAAATCACTATGTGATCAAAAAAGTCGGTCATGCCAGTTTTGGCCAATCGTACATCTTGTAGTTCGGTAAAACCATTGGTAATAATGCCCAAACGCGCTTTACCTTGTAGTGCCTGCATCAACTCCATGGCACCCGGTAGCAAGGTGCAAATATCTGCCATAGCTTGCAAGAATGCGCTATTAAGCTCGGCTGTGGTGGTATTAAGCTTTTCAGCCCAGCCCGCAAAGCGCGTATGCTTCAGCTGCGCCGCAGTAATATCACCGTTTTGATAATCCACCCACAGCGGTTTATTCACTTCTTGGTATTGGTGAAAATCTTGTTCGGTAAACTCCACACCTTTGCGTGCGAACATCAGCTGCATCCCTTTAAAAGCATCGAAATGAAACAAGGTCTCGTCAGCGTCAAATAAGATCCAATCGTACTTCATGATGATCTCCTTAAAATCAGGCCGACAGTGTAGTGTTTTTCGCAGCGAATGAACATGGTTATCATTTTGTTAATCCACTAACAAATGTGTGTTTTATTTCTGCCAAGTGTTCGATTCGGTGACTTAGCGCAAAAAGTAGCCCGAGATTTCTTTTTATAAAGAAGCGTGAAGCGATACATTGAACGGCAGAAGGAGTGGTTATGAAGCGTTTTTTCCCGTCATCAGTCATGTTGGTCCCGTTTGTGGTCAAACATTACCCCGAGCAGGAAGAGTATTCAGCGGCAGAAGATGGTGCGGAACATGACACTCCTTCCTCGATGGCTACAGACCATCTCACCGACACGTCTAAGGCGCATAAGCAATCTATGGAGGATTAATGTCATGAAGAAAGTCGCGGTTATTCTCAGTGGCTGTGGAGTTTTCGATGGAGCAGAGATCCACGAATCGGTGCTTGCGCTGCATGCCATCGAGAAACAAGGAGCCAGTTGGCACTGCTTTGCGCCGAATGTGGAGCAGATGCATGTCATTAACCACATCACGGGTGAAGAGATGCCAGAAACACGCAATGTATTGGTGGAATCGGCCCGCATTGCGCGCGGAAACATCCAAGATGTAGTCACACTCAATGTGAATGAATTTGATGCACTTCTGCTACCGGGCGGATTTGGAGCCGCGAAAAATCTCACCGACTTTGCGGTCAAAGGCACACAATGCAGTATCAATCCTGATGTGGACCACCGCTTGCCTTGCTTTTGCGGATGCGCAAAAACCTGCGGGTTATATCTGTATTGCCCCGACCATCATTCCAATGATTTATGGCGAAGCCGCACAAGGCACAATAGGCAATGATCACGGTACCGCAACTGCGTTTAATCAGTTAGGTGGACAGCATGTGGATTGTCCAGTGGAAGGTATTGTATTTGATGAAAGGCACAAAGTGCTTTCCACTCCTGCTTACATGTTGGCGGAGAATATTTCCCAAGCGGCGAGCGGAATAGAAAAACTTGTCGAACGTCTACTGCAACTGGCTTAGCGCTGTATTACGCTGCCGATTTTGATGCCCACTTCACGTGGGCATTTATTTTTATCATCAGCATTTGTCCCACAAATAAAACCAAGCTATTAATAGTGATAGTTTTATAGAAATTCCAAATGGCCTAATTGCCATAATCTTGAAGCCAATATAACCTTGATAACGTAACAGGCAGCAAAAGACCGTTTGGTTCTCCTGATACCGTTACCCTTTTTAACTTTAACTTTTAATCCAAATTTTGGAGAAAACCCAATGAGCTTACTGAAAGAGTTCAAGGCTTTTGCATCTCGTGGCAATGTGATCGACATGGCTGTCGGTATCATTATTGGCGCAGCGTTTGGCAAAATAGTGTCATCATTCGTGGCCGATATCATTATGCCGCCAATTGGTATTATTTTAGGCGGTGTGAATTTTAGCGATCTGAGTTTCGTGTTACTTGCCGCGCAAGGTGATGCCCCAGCTGTAGTGATTGCCTACGGCAAATTTATCCAAACCGTGGTCGATTTTACGATTATCGCGTTCGCTATTTTCATGGGGTTAAAAGCAATCAATAGCTTGAAGCGTAAGGAAGAAGAAGCGCCTAAAGCCCCACCTGCGCCAACGAAAGATCAAGAATTACTCTCAGAGATTCGTGACTTGCTGAAATCTCAGCAAGATAAATAATGCTGCACGGTAACCCTCTATATAAGGCGCTCGGTTGAGCGCCTTTTCCATATTCATACGGCAAAAAGTAGTAAAAACCGTGTGCTTCAATTGATCAAAATCAGCAATCCGCTAAAATCCCACTCGCTCGCAGAATTCACTCCATAAGAATCTTTACAAGCTACAATTAATCGATATGATTTGCGCGCAAACGTTTGCCTCACCATTTTTACCGCTCTAGATGAGGGTTTTATGCTGCCAGATATTGAAATTTGCCGCGCTACACCATTAGCACCGATCGACACCATTGCTCAAAAAGCAGGATTACTCGCGAATGAGTATGAAAGCCATGGACTGCATAAAGCCAAAGTGTCACTACATTGTCTAGAGCGATTGGCCAATAAACCCAAAGGTAAATTCATTCTGGTCACCGCAATTACCCCAACACCACTGGGTGAAGGTAAAACCGTTACCACGATTGGTTTAGCACAAGGGTTGGCCAAACTTAATCACTCGGTCATGGCGTGCATTCGCCAGCCTTCGATGGGGCCGATTTTTGGGGTAAAAGGTGGCGCTGCGGGTGGCGGTTATTCACAAGTTGCGCCGATGGAAGAACTGAATCTGCATTTAACTGGTGATATTCATGCCGTAACGGCGGCGCACAACCTTGCGGCAGCTGCGATTGATGCGCGAATTTATCACGAGCAGCGCCTTGGCTATGCAGATTTCGAACACCGCACAGGCATGCAAGCACTGCGGATTGACCCCAAACAGGTCGTATGGAAACGCGTGATGGATCATAACGATCGCGCGCTGCGTATGGTAACGGTCGGCCGTAATGAACCCGGAAAAAATATTAATGGTTATGAGCGCGACGATGGTTTCGATATCTCTGCCGCCTCCGAATTGATGGCGATTCTGGCTCTCGCCTCCGATCTACGCGATTTGCGTCGCCGCATCGGTAATGTGGTGCTGGCTTATGATTTGGACGGTAATCCGGTCACCACCGAAGATTTGAAAGTGGCAGGTGCAATGGCCGTCAGCATGAAAGAAGCCATTGAGCCGACCTTGATGCAGACGTTAGAAGGCGTCCCAACACTGATCCACGCAGGCCCATTTGCCAATATCGCACACGGCAACTCATACGATCATTGCCGATGAAATTGCCACCCGTTTGGCAGACTACACCGTGACCGAAGGCGGTTTTGGCTCCGATATGGGGTTTGAAAAAGCCTGTAACATCAAAGCCAAAGCATCTGGTAAAACACCAGACTGTGCAGTGATTGTCGCCACCTTACGCGGCTTAAAAGCCAATTCAGGCCAGTACGATTTACGTCCCGGTCAAGCCGTACCTAATACCCTCTTCGCGCCAGACAGCACTGCTTTGCAAGCCGGTTTTGAAAACCTGAAATGGCATATTGATAACGTTAACCAGTATGGTGTGCCTGCCGTGGTGGCGATTAACCGCTTCCCACAAGATTGTGCCGAAGAATTAGCACAGTTGGTGAAACTGATTGAAACCCTGCCCAATCGTGTATCCGTAGCCATTTCTGAAGGCTTTGCCAAAGGTGGCGAAGGCACCCAACTCCTTGCCGAAAAAGTGGTTGAGCAGTGTCAAAATCCGGCGACGTTTACCCCCCTCTACCATTCAGACATACCCTTGGATGAAAAACTCAAAGCCGTGGCGATGAAAGGTTATGGTGCAGCCGACATTGACCTGAGTGATAAAGCCGCTCAGCAATTGGCAAAACTGCAAGCCCAAGGCTTTGATCATCTCGCAGTCTGTTTGGCCAAAACACCGCTTTCTATTTCCACCGATCCCGCGATTAAAGGGGCTCCACGAGATTTTATCGTACCGATCCGTGAACTGCGCTTATGTGCGGGTGCAGAGTTTGTCTACGCCCTGTGTGGCAGTGTGATGACCATGCCGGGGCTCCCAGAAAAACCGTCCTTTATGTCACTCGATTTGGATCACAACGGCAATATTATCGGCCTCAGTTAATCGCATTTCTTATTCGCGCCGTGTTGTCACTTGCTTCACGGCGTCATTTTCAAATAAAAGTCGTTCCTGCAATGAAATTTCTGATCCGCTTTGTCGTTCTTTTTCTATAACTCTGTAAAGAACACAAAGGAAATGCTCATGAAACGACTCTTTACTTGGGGAGCGCCACTCTTCGCCTTGCTTGCGCTAACCCTTTCTTTGTTTAGCCAAGCGGATACTCAACCACACAATATGCCCTCTAGTCAGGATGGTTACCAGCAAGCCACACTCGCTGGCGGCTGCTTCTGGTGTACAGAATCTGATATGGAGAAACTTCCCGGCGTCGTGAATGTGGTTTCAGGCTATGCCGGGGGAAATGTCGATAACCCAACTTATAAGCAAGTCTCGTCTGGTAAAACCGGACATATCGAATCGATCCAAGTCACCTTTGACCCTAAGGTTGTCAGTTATGAACAAGTGCTGGATAACTTCTTTCGCCATATTGACCCTACTGATAACCAAGGTTCGTTTGTGGACAGAGGTGAACAATACCGTCCTGCGATTTTCTATCACAATGCCGAGCAACTTGACGTCGCTAAACGTTTTATGATGGAGATTGATCAGCTCGGCATTTTCAAAAAGCCACTGAAAACCGAGTTGATTGAGTTTAAAAAGTTCTGGCCAGCGGAAGATTATCATCAGGACTACTACAAGAAGAATAAAGTCCGTTACAACTATTATCGCTACGCATCAGGACGTGATCAGTATTTGGATGAAATTTTCGGTGCCGACCGTAACACAAATCCGAAAACCCTTCGCCAGTTGATTGATGAGAAAAATGGGCAAGCTAACGTCAAAACTTATGTGCGTCCATCAGATGATCAGATCCGCGCTAAACTGACCAGCTTGCAATACAAGGTGACTCAGCACGAAGGCACAGAACGTCCATTCGATAATGAATATTGGGACAATAAAGAAGAAGGCATCTACGTTGATATTGTGTCGGGTGAACCACTGTTTTCTTCTACCGACAAATACAAATCAGGAACCGGTTGGCCGAGTTTCACCAAGCCGCTCAATTCAGGTTACATTGTCACAAAGGATGACAATAGCTTGTTCTACACTCGTACCGAAGTACGTAGCCGTTTTGCCAACTCACATCTTGGTCATGTGTTTAACGATGGCCCCGCCCCAACTGGCTTACGTTACTGTATGAACTCCGCCGCGATGCGTTTCATCCCCAAACAAGAGATGGCAGCGCAAGGCTACGGCGAATATTTAGCTCTATTCAAATAATTAGCTATATCAATCCCTGAAAAGCAATCAGCCCTCAAATTGAGGGCTGATTTATTCTACTTTTACAACAACCTGTTAGCGCAAGCCGTGTAGGAATTCAGCACGCGTCGCTGGGTTAGATTTGAAAATCCCCCCCAACGCCGTTGTTGTGGTCACGCTAGTCGCATCCATCACGCCGCGAGATTTCACGCAGTAATGCGTTGCATCAATCGTTACCGCCACATCATCAGATTCAAGCAGCGCTTGCAGTGCGACTAAGATCTGCTGCGTCATACGTTCTTGCACCTGCGGGCGCTGCGCAAAAAAGCGCACAATGCGGTTAATTTTTGACTAAGCCGATGATTTAGCCACGCGGAATATACGCCACCGCCGCAGTCCCATCGATGGTGACTAAGTGGTGCTCACAAGTACTGGTCAACGTGATGTCTTTGACTTTGACCATCTCGCTCACTTTCATCTTGTTTTCGATAACAGTGATCTTGGGGAAGTTGGCGTAATCCAACCCTGAGAAAATCTCATCCACATACATCTTAGCAATGCGTTGTGGGGTTTCTTCCAAACTGTCATCGGTTAAGTCCAGTCCAAGCAGGTTGAGGATCTCACGCATGTGATGTTCGATTTTATCCTTTTTTTCTGCTGGGCTCGCCAAGCTAGGTTGCATTGGTGTTTCCAACCCGCGGCGCTCTAGCGCATCTTTGACTAACTTTGCGGATTCGCTAAGACCTGACATTCCTCTACCTCTTAAATACCCCTTTCGGATGGCTGACAAGAATACTCGGATTTAGTGACAATTACACCCCTAAATTCACGTGGGATTCTGCATCACAGAAGGATTCTGTGCTACAGTCTGCCGCAAAAGAAGAACACCATAGGATATCCAGATGGGCTGTTGTGATGCACTCGGCTTAATGCCGATTGAAGATGCGCTTGAGAAAATGCTATCGCGCATTAAACCTGTTGAATCCACTTTACGTTTACCGCTGCCAGAAGCGCTGGGCTATGTACTTGCCGAAGCGATTCTTTCGCCGATTCATGTGCCACCGTTTGATAACTCAGCGATGGATGGTTATGCCGTTCGTCGAGCTGAACTTGCGCAGCAAAAGCCGTTGCCCGTTGCAGGAAAATCGTTTGCTGGTCAACCCTTTACAGCAGAATGGCCGCCAATGACCTGCGTGCGCATTATGACGGGTGCACAAATTCCTGCTGGGTGTGATGCGGTGATCATGCAAGAGCAAGCGACCATCACCGAAGAGGGCGTGGTGTTCTGCCAGCACGAAGTCAAACCCAATGACAACATCCGCCCGACGGGTGACGACATTAGCCAAAATGATGTGGTGCTGGAACGCGGTGCGCGCTTAACCGCACGTGATATTCCGATGATTGCGACACTAGGCATTAGCCATGTCACTGTCTATCGACAAACCGAAAGTGGCGTTTTTCACCACCGGTGATGAGCTCAAACCACTCGGTGAACCGCTGCAAGCCGGACAAATTTACGACAGCAACCGCTACGGCATTAAACCCTTGATTGAAAACTTCGGCTGCGAAGCGATTGATCTCGGTATTGTGCCGGATTGCCCTGCCACTCTGAAAGCCACGTTTGAGCAAGCACAAAGCTTGGCGGATGTGGTGGTCACCTCCGGCGGTGTCAGCGTGGGTGAAGCCGATTACACCAAAGATATTTTGGAAGAACTCGGCGAAATCGGTTTTTGGAAACTGGCGATCAAACCAGGTAAACCTTTTGCATTTGGCGCGCTGCAAAACGCATGGTTCTGCGGCCTGCCGGGCAACCCTGTTTCTGCCGTACTGACCATGTACGTGCTCGTACAACCTATGCTTGCCAAATTGGCGGGACACAGCGCTTGGCAAGCGCCGGAATCTATCCCAGCGATCACGCGCAGCCCCTTTAAAAAAGCACCGGGAAGGACGGATTTCCAACGCGGCATTTACCGCATTGAAAATGGTCAATTCGTGGTGGAAAGCACAGGCAACCAAAGCTCTGGCGCGTTCCGCTCAATGAGCTTGGCTAACTGCTTTGTGGTGCTTGAGCGTGAACGTGGCCGCGTGGAAGTCGGTGAAACCGTTCAAATCCAGCTGTTTAACTCAACCCTGTACTAGGAGTGATGGTGGATATTCTCAGCGATGCAGAAATGCTGCGTTACAACCGACAGATCATTCTCAAAGCGTTTGATTTTGAAGGACAAGAAAAACTAAAGCAGAGCTCGATACTTATCCTCGGTGCGGGTGGTTTAGGCTGTGCGAGTAGCCAATACCTAGCGACGGCGGGTGTCGGTCACATCACATTGATTGATGATGATGTGGTTGAGCTTTCCAACCTTCAGCGCCAAGTGCTACACCATGATACGGATATTGGCCGTGCGAAAGTCGATTCGGCGGCCGATTCGCTGCGTCTACTCAATCCTCATCTTAATGTCGAGACGATCCAAGCACGTTTGAGTGATGACGAATTGGATGTGCTGATCGCACGCCACGATCTGGTGCTGGATGCTTGCGATAATGTGGACACACGTAACCAGCTCAATCGCCTGTGCTTTAAACACAAAACGCCGCTGGTTTCTGGCGCGGCAATTCGCATGGAAGGCCAAGTGAGCGTGTTTACTTATCAAGACCCCACACAGCCTTGCTATCAATGCTTAAGCGCCCTGTTCGGCTCATCGGCACTCAGTTGTGTTGAAGCGGGTGTGATGGCTCCAGTGGTCGGCATTATTGGTGCAATTCAAGCAATGGAAGCGATTAAAGTGCTGACCGGTTTGGGCTCGCCTAAGCAAGGTAAGATCTTGATTCTGGATGCGATGAGCATGTCATGGCGTGAAATGAACCTGATGAAACTTCCTCAGTGTCCTGTCTGTCATACATCAGAGTGACCGAGCTAAATATTTGAGAACAGATAGAGTGTGGCAACGCTCCAATTTTGGGGTGTTGCCATTCCTCTGCCGCCAAAAGTGTGGGTGGCTCGCGGGTTCAACATCGTAAAGGTCGCTACAGTTACCTCAGTTGATGTGTTAAGGAGAGTCGCTATGCCCAATCTCGATGTGCTTGAAATCAAATCCTTTGTTCCCGCTCAGGACTTCACCACGTCCAAACAGTTTTACTTATCCCTCGGTTTTGAACTGATTACAGAATTTGGCGATGTGGCTTATTTGCGTTTAGGCCGATGCGCCTTTTTGCTGCAAAACACCCATCAGCGCCCCCATCAAGGCAACACCATGATGCATCTGTTAGTAGAAGATGCACAAAGCTGGTTCGATCACGTCAAAACTTTGCAATTGGAAGAGCGCTTTGAAAGCAAAGTGACCAATTTAGTCACTCAACCTTGGGGCATGTTGGAGTTTTGTTTAGTTGACCCGAGTGATGTTCTGTGGCGTATTGGTCAACGTATTGGGTAATCACAAAAATAAGGAATAACAATGACCTCCCCACTCGTCACGGCGCTATGGCTGCAACAACATCTGCACGATCCTAATTTGGTGATCCTCGATAGCAGCATCGAGTTTCAAATTCCGACCGAGTCTGAGAAAGATTGGGTCAACAAGATCCCTAATGCGCAGCGCTTTGATTACGACAAAGTCTTTTGCGACCCTGATTCGCCCTTGCCGCACATGATGCCTTCTGAGGAGCGCTTTAACACTCTCGCTCGCGAACTGGGTATCAACCAAGATTCCTTTATTGTGGTGTACGACAACAGCGGCACGTTTGCCTCTCCCCGAGCATGGTGGATGTTCAAAGCCATGGGACATCACAAGGTGTATATCCTCAATGGCGGATTAACCGAATGGAAAGCTCAGGGTTACAACGTCACTCAAAACTATCGTGAGCCCACACCAAAAGGGAACTTTGACGGCAAACTCAACCCACAAGCCTTTGTTGATGCGAGCTATGTTCACAAACAGATCGCTAATCCGCACAGCCAAACCATTGATGCTCGCGGATTAGCGCGCTTTTTCGGTGAAGTGCCAGAACCTCGCCCCGGCGTGCGCAGTGGACATATCCCCGGCTCATCCTGCTTGCCTTTTGCAGAGCTCATCACTGGTCACAAGCTAAAAGAGCAAGCCGAGTTACGCCGGCTACTGACTCATATGTTGCCCGATACTGCACAAGAATATCTGTTTAGCTGCGGCTCAGGCGTGACCGCATGTATTGTGCTGCTCGCGGCGTATGTGTGCGGTTATCAAAACCTCTCGGTTTACGATGGTTCGTGGACGGAATGGGGAGAACGGCAAGATCTGCCGATTGAGTAATGTCTAAACCTTCAAACATTAGAAAGAGTAAAGGCCACTTCAGTGGCCTTTATTTTATGCCCAGCAAGATTATTTGATCGATTCAAACATGGTTTGAGTTAGCTTACCGGAAGGATCGCCAGAGAGTTCCCACGTGAAAATACCACCGAGTTTTTGCTCTTTCGCCCATTTGGCTTTCGCCGCTACCGAGCGTTCATCTTCAAAACTGATGAAGACTTTCTTCTCTGGGTTCCACAGATACGGTGCGTGTGAGGCTTCGTCATAATGATATTGATAGCTTTGTTGCGCAGTGTAGTTCTTCATTAAATCCCAATACATGAAGTAACCATTTTCTGTGGTAACCAAACTGTGCTCCCTGCTCGGAGCTTAGCTCCGCAGTGGGCAAACCACCGTCATAATCTTTGGTACCTTGCCAGCCACGACCGTAATAAGCTGCACCAATCACCAATTTTTCACGTGGAATGCCGAGCTCGATCATCTGATTGATAAAAACATCCGAGCCCATTCCCCACCAACTACGTTCGGTGGCATGCAAATTAGTAACGTGACCAGTTTGTGGCCCCCATCCGCCAAGGTAATCGTAGGTCATGGCAAACATGTTGGTTAAATAAGGTGCAGCGGATGGCCAGTCAATTTGCGCCGCTTTTGCGCCAACACCGACCGCAGTGGAAAGCTCATATTCACGCTGTTTAGTTTTGCCTAACGCATCCAATTCCGCACGCAGAGTTTTCACTAAGTGGGTGAATGCGGCTTTTTCTGCGGCCATTTGCTCATCGCTAAGCTTGGTGTCTGGGTTCCAAGGCGAGGTGGTTAAACCACCGCCACCGGGGTATTCCCAATCGAGATCCACACCATCGAAGAAATCGTATTGCGCGATTAGCTGTGCCGCTGTCTTTGCAAACTGCTCGACCGATTTAGGATCTTTCACCATTGCGTGGAATGGCTCTGACATGGTCCACCCACCAAAGGAAGGCAAAATTTTCAACTGTGGATGATCGGCTTTCAACTGTGCTAACTGAGCAAAGTGGCCTTTGTAAGGCACCTTCACTTTGACTGCGCCAAAGTCTTTCTCCAACGCTGCTTCCGTATCCACTACAATGGCGGTGAAATCAGGTTTGCCTTTACACTGTTCAGCCACCAGTTTTTGTACGGTTTCATTTGCACCGGTGTGTGGGCCACACATACTCAAAAACGCGTAGATCACATGAGTCAGGTTCTCGGCAGGAATATCTTTTACAACGTAGGGATTAGCAGTGTTGGCATATTGCCAATCGGCAAAATACCCCGCGACCACCGGTTGGTTAGCGAGCACCGCATGGCTGCACAATGCAGTAAATAATGCGGTAGCAATGACTGTTTTTTTCATATTTAGAGCCTCCGTTTCACTGCCTCCAATACAGCAAATTTACGTAGGCTTGACTAAAAAACATGCGACTCTTGCGAGCCAGTGTTAAAAACTGGCTCACTTTTTCATCGATTTCATTCAACCTTATGAACTTAATGCCGTTTGCATCTGCTCATCTAAGTTGAGCACCGTCAAAGCGTTACTTACACTCGTCGCGATCACATCAATCGCGCCGGTGCGCAGTGCGCCCAAAAGAGCAAGCGGTTTACTGTTTTCCGCCGCAATCGCGATCACTTCGGCAATCGGACGGAACTCATCAATCCCCAAGCCAATCACACGGTCATTCATCACGGTATTGGCGATGCGCCCGTGCACATCAAAAAAGTCATGCCCGGCGAAATCCCCGACCACACCTTGATTCAGGCGTGATTGCACCACCTCTTCCGGCGTAAACCAGCCAAGGTCAACCATGTAGCTGTTTTCACTCATATCGCCAATCCCGACCAGTGCGATATCCGCTTTACGGGCAAGATCAAGGGTTTGCTTCACCGTGCTGTTCTGCATGAATACCCGTTTCTGCTCTGGGTTTTCTGCGTAAGCTGGGGCATACAAGGTTTCCGAGCTGCCGCCGTATTTTTTGGCTAACTGGCGACAAATGTGGTCAGCATTAAACATACCGCCGCGCGGGTGAATCCCACCGATGCTGCACACAAATTTGCAATCTCGCGGCGTGATCACCCCAACATGATGTGCTACGGCCGACACATTACGCCCTTGTCCAACCGTCATTACCATGCCGTTTTTGAGCGTACTGGTGAGATAGTTGGACACCAACCCCGCGACTTGCTGGCGCTGCGCTTCATCATTGGGCTGATCGAGCGCAATCAGGGCGCGGCGTACACCAAAACGTTCGATCAAACGTTGCTCGATTTTGGCACTAAACACCGGATGGTATTTCACAGTGATTTCAACAATCCCCTCATCACGGGCTTGTTTGAGCAATCGCCCTACTTTGGCGCGTGAAATGGCGTATTTTTTGGAAATCTCTTCCTGCGTTGCGCCATCTTGATAATAAGAAACGGCGATTTCAGTCAGCAGGTCGGTACTTTCAACCGAAATCTCTGGAATTTGGCTCATGGGCTATCCTTCTATGGCAGCGGCCTTGCATGCCGCAGCACTCAACATTCAGCTCAACATCAGTATGCGCGCTATGTTACTCGCCTTTTTGGAGTGAGCAAATGATCTCTGTCATGACATTTTCTCAATACTGTTTTTCACACATGAGCGGATGGATTTAGGGGTGGTCAAATTTGAGCAAACGATTTAATGGCAGCAAGGGCTGTGAAGGCG
The DNA here is from genome assembly GCF_000696385.1 of Vibrio metoecus. GTDB lineage: Bacteria > Pseudomonadota > Gammaproteobacteria > Enterobacterales > Vibrionaceae > Vibrio > Vibrio metoecus. Next base: position 91,448 of record NZ_JJMN01000006.1, read on the forward strand.
AAAAAAAACTCCGCTCAACGCGTCATAAACCGGGTTGTTGAATTGACTTTCCCCACAGATAGGATAAATATGGCTCCATCATTTACTCAGCGAACGAGCAAATGTTCAGAGCAAAAGTTCGGGCGCTGAAAATTTTGCATTTACTGACTCGCACTCTCTAAAATCTACCCAAACTACTTGGAGTTGCAGGTAGGCGGCAAGTGAGTTCATCCTCATGAACATAGATGCACTATGTGATTGGGGTGAACGAACGTAGCCAACACCGCTGCAGCTTCAAGTAGGAAGGGGATAAAGTGATTGAGTCATTCAACTGCTTGCCCTATCTGACCCTCATCGGCAGATAAGCCCAACGAAATAGGACGATCGAAATGAGCAATAAATTAGCGCAACTTCGTAAACTGACCACAGTCGTGGCCGACACTGGTGAAATTGATGCAATCAAAAAATACCAGCCAGAAGACGCAACCACTAACCCTTCTCTGATTCTTAAAGCTGCGCAGATTGCTGAATACGCACCTCTGATTGATCAAGCTATCGCCTACGCAAAAACTCAAAGCAACGACAAAGCACAACAAGTACAAGACACTTGTGACATGCTGGCGGTCAACATCGGTAAAGAAATCCTAAAAACCATTCCGGGTCGTATTTCGACTGAAGTTGACGCGCGTCTTTCTTACGACACCGAGCGCAGCGTAGCAAAAGCACGTCAGCTAGTAAAAATGTACAACGATGCGGGCATCAGCAACGATCGTATCCTGATCAAACTGGCTTCAACTTGGGAAGGTATCCGCGCGGCGGAAATTCTTGAGAAAGAAGGCATCAACTGTAACCTGACTCTGCTGTTCTCTTTCGCACAAGCGCGTGCGTGTGCTGAAGCAGGCGTGTTCCTGATCTCTCCTTTCGTTGGCCGTATCATGGACTGGTACAAAGCTAAAGAAGGCCGTGATTTCGCAGCAAGCGAAGATCCAGGCGTACTGTCAGTCACCAAGATCTACAACTACTACAAAGAGCACGGCTACAAAACGGTTGTGATGGGCGCAAGCTTCCGTAACATCGGCGAGATCCTAGAACTGGCTGGCTGTGACCGCCTGACTATCGCACCTTCGCTACTGGCTGAGCTTGAAGCAGCTGAAGGCGAATTGGTTGCAAAACTGGTTGACTCAAAAGGATCTAAAGCTCGCCCTGCGCCAATGACGCACAGCGAATTCCTGTGGGAACACAACCTAGACGCTATGGCCGTTGAAAAACTGGCTGAAGGCATCCGTAACTTCGCGGTTGACCAAGGCAAACTGGAAGCAATGATCGCGGCTAAGCTGTAATCCTGATTTTGAAGCGAGCTCCGGCTCGCTTCTTTCTGCTTTTTATTTTTGTTGAACGCACTCCGTTCAACCTCCTTTATTGAAATGAGTAACACTATGAATCGCAAACAACTTGCCAATGCTATCCGTGCCCTGAGCATGGACGGCGTTCAAAAAGCTAACTCTGGCCACCCGGGAGCCCCAATGGGCATGGCGGATATCGCCGAAGTGCTGTGGCGTTCACACTTAAACCACAACCCACAAAACCCAAACTGGGCTTGACCGCGACCGTTTCGTACTGTCTAATGGCCACGGCTCTATGCTGATTTACTCGCTGCTGCACCTGAGCGGCTATGAGCTGTCGATTGACGATTTGAAAAACTTCCGTCAACTGCACTCAAAAACACCGGGTCACCCAGAGTACGGTTACGCACCGGGCATCGAAACCACCACTGGCCCACTCGGCCAAGGCATCACCAATGCCGTAGGTATGGCGATTGCTGAAAAAGCTCTGGCAGCGCAGTTCAACAAACCGGGTCACGACATCGTTGACCACTTCACTTATGTATTCATGGGTGACGGCTGTTTGATGGAAGGCATTTCACACGAAGCCTGTTCACTGGCTGGCACACTGGGCCTTGGCAAACTGATTGCATTCTGGGATGACAACGGTATTTCTATCGACGGTCACGTGGAAGGCTGGTTCTTCAGACGTACACGCCAAAACGTTTTGAAAGCGTACGGCTAGGCATGTGATCCCTGCGGTTGATGGCCACGATGCAGATGCGATTAACGCTGCGATTGAAGCGGCGAAAGCAGAAACGTCTCGCCCAACGCTGATTTGTACCAAAACCATCATCGGTTTCGGCTCACCAAACAAAGCGGGCTCACACGACTGTCACGGCGCGCCTCTGGGCAACGATGAAATCAAAGCCGCACGTGAATTCTTGGGTTGGGAACACGCTCCATTTGAAATCCCTGCGGACATCTACGCAGCGTGGGATGCAAAACAAGCAGGCGCAAGCAAAGAAGCCGCTTGGGATGAGAAATTCGCCGCTTACGCGAAAGCTTACCCAGCCGAAGCTGCAGAATACAAGCGCCGCGTAGCGGGCGAGCTGCCAGCGAATTGGGAAGCAGCAACCAGCGAGATTATCGCCAACCTGCAAGCTAACCCTGCCAACATCGCATCGCGTAAAGCATCACAAAATGCGCTGGAAGCGTTCGGCAAACTGCTGCCAGAATTTATGGGTGGTTCTGCTGACCTAGCGCCTTCTAACCTCACCATGTGGTCTGGCTCTAAGTCACTGACAGCAGAAGATGCGTCAGGCAACTACATCCACTACGGTGTGCGTGAGTTTGGTATGACGGCTATCATCAACGGTATCGCGCTGCACGGTGGTTTTGTGCCTTACGGCGCCACTTTCCTGATGTTCATGGAATACGCGCGTAATGCGATGCGTATGGCAGCACTGATGAAAGTGCAAAAACATCCAAGTGTACACGCACGACTCGATTGGTCTGGGTGAAGATGGCCCAACTCACCAACCGGTTGAGCAAATCGCTTCTCTGCGTATGACACCAAACATGAGCACATGGCGCCCATGTGACCAAGTGGAATCGGCAGTGGCTTGGAAACTGGCCATCGAGCGCAAAGATGCGCCATCTGCGCTGATTTTCTCGCGTCAAAACCTTGCGCAGCAACCACGCAGCGCTGAGCAAGTCGCGAACATCGCCAAAGGTGGTTACATCCTGAAAGATTGTGCAGGTCAACCTGAGCTTATCCTGATTGCGACCGGCTCTTGAAGTGGAACTCGCGGTTGCTGCTTACGAGCAACTGAGCGCCGAAGGCAAAGCGGTTCGCGTGGTCTCTATGCCATCGACCGACGCATTTGATAAGCAAGATGCAGCCTACCGTGAAGCCGTTCTGCCATCTGCAGTCACCAAGCGTATCGTCGATTGAAGCCGGTATTGCCGACTTCTGGTACAAGTACGTTGGCTTTGGTGGTCGCATCATCGGTATGACCAGCTTCGGCGAATCAGCACCAGCCGGTGAGCTGTTCAAACTGTTTGGTTTCACGACTGAAAACGTAGTGAAACAAGCCAAAGAACTGCTGGCGTAATTAAAAGCGATTTATTTCTTTGTTACGCAAAGAAAAATACGATGATAAAAAATCCCGCTGCGGCGGGATTTTTGTTTTCACTAAAACAAGCCTAACGATCAACTGGCTTTTCTCTCGTGTTAGCGCGACAATCGCGCCATTCGTGAGCCAAGCTCAAATCAAAGCAACACAGAAGTAGAACCACCGCAATGACCACCTCTTCCACCGTAATTATTGGATTGCACAACCCGAAAAGCCCAACCAATGTCGGCGCAGTAATGCGTGCTGCTGGCTGCTACAACGCCACTCAAGTGCGTTACAACGGTACGCGTTATGCTCGCGCCGTGAAATTTCAGACCGACACTCAAAATAGCCATGAACGTATTGGATTGGTCGAGATGGACGATCTCACCGCGGGATTGGATAGTGAAGTCAAAATCGTCTGTGTCGAGCTGGCGGTAGGTGCAACCGCGCTGCCTCACTTTACCCATCCAGAACAAGCGATTTATCTGTTTGGCCCCGAAGATGGTTCGCTGCCGCAAGAGGTGGTCGATCAAGCGCATCATGTGGTTTACGTGCCCACCCACGGCTGTATGAACCTCGCCGCCACCGTCAATGTTGTGCTGTATGACCGTTTAGCCAAAAGCCTCGGTGAGATTGACGATCAAGCACAAGTGATCGCCAATCGTGATAATAAAAATCGGTTGAAGGTGAAAAGCTAAACCGCGTTCACTTTTTACGTTAGCGATAACTAAAATACCCCACCCTACCCCTCCCCTAGAAGGGGAGGGAACTGGATTTGTGGTCATTTGGATTTTGTGGCTGATTGTGAATGTATAACTCGTTTATGGACAGAAACGCGTTAGAGTCGGCGCCCTAAGCTGTCAAATTCGGATAAGTTAAATTAGGGGTAAAGCCGCTCAAAAGTGTCTACTGAGTCGGTGGCTTTTTTACAGCATTTACTTGGGCATCAATCGCCTCAGACCAGTACTAGATATGCGCATTTAGCTTCGAGTAGGTTGAGAGACGTGAGTGCCAACGTAGCGGAGTTGGTTGGAGATGTTAGTAACGGGTAGAAGTGAAAACGGTGGGTATATCGCTCACTGTTATTTGATTCAAACAAGTCACTTGTAGCCAAACAGATAAAACAATTAGTGGTGGCTGAATGTGGATATCTTGCAATTTTTAACCCAACAACATATGCAACTTAATCACTGAGTGGTAGCATAAGACATTAAAAATTACTTAATATAGGTCATTGCCTAGATACTTTGGTGAGATTGATAAATGGAAAATGGACTAATCACGTTTTTTGAAATTGAAGAATGTGGGTTTTACAGAAGTAAAAAGCTTGGCGACTCCAATAAACGTACTCAAGTACATGTAAAAGGAGACCTAAAAGAAGCCTTAGAAAAAGTTACTGAATGGGCTAAAAAAAGAGACTTTTCTGAGACTCTGCCTTTTGATTCGGCGTCACACCCACAACGTACTCATGTTTACTTCAAAGATTGTGAGATCTCACCAGAAAATGGAGACCGATTAATCGTATTTTGTAAAGCGTTTACAAATGATGAAGGTAAGCTTAGTGGCTTTGTTCAAGATGCCAAGGTTGGAAGCACAAGTGGTGATGTTATCCAAGTTGAAAAAAATGCTAAAGGGAAAAAGCTGATTTATGGCGCACCTATGTATTTTTGGTATATTCCAGAGAAGAATCTAATCGCATCAATTAAATTTCCGCATTCAATTGTAAGCACCGATGATATGTGTTGGTACATTAAGAGAAGTTTGGATAACTTTATTTCAGACGATAATAAAATCGTACACAACTCTACTAGATACAATCAGTTTGCTGGCTCGGATTTGGATTACAAAAACGTCACCTACAAGTCACCTTGCGGTAAATACTCGATGAAGTTTTCATTTAAAACAAAAATGAAAGAACTGACCGTTGATGACATATCACCTGAGAATCTTGCGCCATATATTACGCATTTGGTTATTAGAGAAACTATCTCATGCGAGAAGAAAATTGAAGAAAATCCAGTACTAAGTTTATGGAATAAAGTTAACAATAAACGCACAGCAACAAAAGCAAAAAAACAATGTAGAGATAAATTGAAGAAAGCGAGCATTACAGCTGAAGAATTAAAAGACATTTTAGCTCTGTATAATGATGAAAATCATAACTCTAAATCCGATGGATATGTATGGAACGACATAGGCTTTAGAACAAATGATGAAGATACCACTAAGTGGTTCAGCAACTATGTTGATAGAAGAAAAATCACGCTAGATCCATCTCAAAAAATAGAAAATAGTTACTATCCTGCAAAAGTTGTCATGAACACATTACAAGATATGAGAGATTCCCTGCTAAACTTCTCGAAAACAGGAGCGGCAGAGCAATATCAACGCAAGTATGGTGGATAAAATGAAGCTAAAAGATATTATCCTACAGGTAACGTTTTTGTTATTAAGTCTTAGTAATTGCATACTTTGGTAGGGAGTTCATAAGTTTAGCTGATTTAAATAATCTAATAGGCACATTGCAGAATGTATCCGCTGCTGTTTTCACCCTTGCTGGTATCTGGGTTGCCTATAGTTACCCCGAAGCCATTTCTCGATTTACAAATCCAGAAAAATTTAGCTTAAATAAAAGGAATAGAGACAAAACTAAAAGAATTCGAAAGTCTCGTGTTGACTATATTTACATCAGCATTTGTATTGGTTGGTATAATTTTGTTTAACCTTATGTCTCCTTATATTCAGCATGCAAGCAAAGATCTTGACTGCTACTTGATCATTAGAGGGTTAGGGATATCAACAATTAACTATCTAGCTTTAGTTCAATTGCAGGCCATCATGAGAATAATGAGCAATAACATGGAGTTTATTTATAGCCTAATGAAAGTTAAAGCTGAAAATGAAGCTCATGATGATTTAAGCAAATAATGTTATTGTTAGGTGTGCATTTTTCTATGCATCGACAAGATCCCGCTCCAAAAGCCCATCCAACCCCAATCTTAAAATCCTAGATCGCTAGGTCGGTCACACTAGACTGACCCAGCGATCAGCCCTCAAGCCTTGTTCTGCCTAACTTCCCCAACATAACTTTCCCTGAATCACAGCACAAATTTCTCTCATCCGGTCTTCCTCCGTTCTTTGAAGTAATTTTTAGTGGTTTCGTCAACGGTATCTGCTACCGAACTCTATCTGCATTTCTCAGTACAATTTCATCTGATACCAGCCAGCCGACTCAACACCTTCGTACATAGCAGAATCGCACTACGACAAGATGGGGTATTTCCACACACTTCACGTTTGGCATTAGGAAATCTATGGAAAACTCTCGATGTGAGAGTGAGTGGGTTTGCTTTCGTCAACAAGGAATGGGGCACTTCTGAGCTAACCCCATCCACTAGCTAGCTCTTACTCAAGAATTCCCCCATCACCTCCCCCTCAACTCCTCTAACTGCTTTTTCAGCATGGCGGGCAGTGAGTAGAGCAACAACAGGCGCAGAGCGTGGTTAATCATAACAAACGCGGGCTCCATTCCGAGCAGTAAGGCGACGGCGGTCATGGCTTCTACACTGCCGGGAACCCAAGAAAGCAGCAGCACGACCCATGATTTATCGATCAAAATAGAAAAGACGCCGGAGACACCCACCGCGACCAAAAGGCCAATCATGGTGACCATTACCCCTGCGCGGGAATACGCCATGGCTTCGCGCAGCGTGGTATAGGCAATGCGTGAGCCGATCAAAATGCCGAGTAAAGCGGTGGCGAATATCACCATCCATTTCGGCACTTGCATATCAATGCCGGTGGCAAAGCCATTAAAGCTGGCGGTGATGAGTAACGCAGCCAACATATAAGGCGCAGGAATGCCGAGTAAGGTGGAAGCTTTACCCAATAGCAAACTCATCAACGCCAGAGCCAAGAAAATAAGCCAAGCGTAAACGGTCAAGCTGCCGTCTACGGATGCGCTATCCGGCGCGCTGTTGGAGATCAACAGTGCCAACAAAGTGAGGATCATCAGTCGCACAGAATGGGAATAGACCACTTTGGCGGAAGGCTTTTCACTTGATTCGCTGATCACCAAAATCGCGGCCATGGCACCCGGTACGGCACCGAGTAGAGATTCAAACGGCGTCCACCCCTCTTTTTTGGTGAGCCACAAATAGCTACTGATGATTTGCAGCGTTAAACAGCACACCAAACCCACGATCACCGGCAAGGTTAAGGTGGTACCTAGCTCACTCAAACTGATGGTCGCACCGACACTGATCCCAAGCACGACTTGCACAAATAGCAGCAGCCACGGCGGCGTATGAATAGTTAGCCAACGCTTCTTGTGCAGCACAATAACCAAACCCGAGGCAATAAACATTTCAGAAAGTGGGATAGAGAGTAGCGTCCCTGCCCCCGCGGCCACGGCGGCGATAATCAAGATTTGAATAAAGAGTGTGAAAGAAACTCTTTCGAACATGCTGTGTTTCCTTTAGGCCTTATCGCTCAGTGACGCTTTTGCGGCCGAGTGAGCAAACTTGACCACATTCTCAAACGCGGCCTGAAAGTAGATCTCGTAGCTGTTTTTCTCCACATAACCGAGATGCGGCGCGCACAGCACATTGGGCAAACTCAGCAGCGACTCACTGCTGGGTAACGCGGGCTCGTTTTCGTACACATCGACCGCGGCTTGGCGCGTTGGGTTAGCCTGCATCACTGAGTAGAGTGCGCCCGATTCCACTAACTCCGCTCGGCTGGTATTCACAAACAGCGAATCGGATTTCATGGCAAGCAGATCTTGTTTGGTGACGATGCCACGCGTGGCGTCATTCAAACGTAAGTGCAGTGAAAGTACATCGGCTTTAGCAAAAAACTCGGCTTTATCGGCGGCGGCTTGATAACCCAACTCAAGCGCTTTTTGCCGTGCTGCTTCACTGCCCCACACCAAGATTGGCATACCAAATACGTGACCAAATTGAGCAATGCGCTGACCGATTTTGTCCTAAACCCCCAAACTGCCCAAGGTGCGACCAGAGAGGGTTCGACCTAAGCCTAATCCGCCATTTTGTTGCCAATGACCTGCGTGTAACTGCTCGATATAACTTGGCAAATGGCGCGAAGCGGCAAGGATTAAACCCCAGCACAGCTCCGCTGGGGCAACGGGAGAACCGATGCCTTCTAACACGGTCACGCCATAACGCTCACACAGAGGCACATCAATATGGTTGCTGACTTTTCCGGTCTGGCTGATGAGTTTCAAATTCGGCAGATGAGCCAAAAGATTTTCAGTGATTGGGGTGCGCTCGCGGATCAGCACTAAAGCCTCAAAAGGTTCCAGTCGCTCAATCAATACCGTTTCATCACTCAGGCTGTCATTGAATACGGTGACGTCATGCCCTTGTAAGCATTGAAAGGCGTTTAAGCCACGCACCACATTTTGGTAATCATCCAGAATCGCAATTTTCATCTCACGTCCTTGTGGTTAAAGGTCAATCCAGTAGCGTGCCAGTAAAGAGGGGAAATACTCTCCGGTGATCGTGCTTTCAAACACACCGCCGTTGCTTTCAATCACTCGGCGTGATGCGTGATTATCGCTATCGGCAACCAACAACACGCGTTTTAAACCTAAGCGTTTGGCTTCTATCAATCCAAGGTGCAGCATTTCGCGGCCAAATGCCCTTACGGCGTGCACTGGGTGCAACATCGTAACCAATATGCCCCGCTTCGTTAGTCAGAAATGGCGTATCAATGTGGTGGCGCAAACGCAGCGCACCCAGAATTTTGCCTTGTTGGTCCTGATACCAAAAATAGCTGCAAGGCACGTAGCCACAAGGCAGGTTTTGGCCGTGGGCGTGGTCATCCAACAGTTGCACATAGTCGGCAAAATTCTCATCGCCTTGGCGGTAAAAATCACAATTGATCGGGTCGTGGCGCTGAAAATCTTGGAAGAACTCGGCAAACGCCGCTTCATCCTGCAAAGTTAATCGAGTTAACGGCATAGTCTCTCCTTGACGATTGATTGAGCGCGAATTTAAAGCGCCAGATAGCGTGGATACAGGCGTTGGAACTCTTCAATCGCGATTTTATCGGCAATGGTTTCCACCGCGCTTGGCGCAATCGGCGTCCAAAAAACTTCATCCGCTTCGTGGCAGGCGATCTCACCTTGCCATTGATCCACCACGTAATAGTGCAGCAGTTGCAGCTCAAATTCTGTCGGATGGTAAAGCGAGCAGAGATAAACGCTGCGCGTAGCTTCCACGCCTAACTCTTCTTGCACTTCACGCTGCAACGCTTGTGCTTGGTTTTCTCCCGCTTCGATATGACCACCGGGGATCGCGATGATATTGGGATCGCTCGCTTTGGTTGCTGAGCGACGTTCGAGCAGACAACTGCCCTCTTTGATCAGCAAAAAAGAGACACATTCGGCCACGGGCAATCTTGTTGGCGTTTTCTCTACAGGCTCGGTTTTTTCTACAGACACAGCTTTCTCCTTAAATCCGTTTCATGATGGCGAGTGAGCTTAGGCCATGCTCGGGTGTAAACGAGTCCACCCCACCAGTAAAAGTGCAGCAAATACCAGCCAAACCAAGGTGGCACAGACCAGAGTGCCAGTAAGGCTCAGGCGGTAACTAAAGTAACACACCGCAAGAAGATACGCCGCATACGGGATAAGCGAATACAGCCCAAACAGCGCGGTAGTGCGCAGATCTTCCATAGTGCGTTCGGTGCCAACAATGTAATGGGCGATTAAAGCAAAGGTGGGAAACAGCGGCACAAGGCCGGAAATAAAAAAGCTTTTGGTTTTCGATAACAGGGCAATGATCAACACCGCAAGCGCTCCAAGCAAGCACTTGAAAAACAAAGCCGCCATGACATTTCCTTTTGTCAGAACAGGTTACAGGCAACCACTATAAATCACTCTCCCGTTAAGAAGAACTGCTCATTAACCAGTTTGTTAATTTATCTGCAACATTTTTCCGAACCTGAGTAAAATGGCCGCCTCTGTTTTAATTCGGCAGCCGATAGCGGCGGCTTCTTTTAGTTACGGCATGTAGGTACGGCATGAAATTAGGAAAACGGCTGACTCAGTTAGTCCAACAGGTAAAGCGCAACTACGACCATATTTGGGATTGCTGCTGCGACCACGGCTTACTCGGCGCAGCGTTGCTCAAACAGCACCCAAGCAGCACAGTGCATTTTGTCGATATCGTTCCCTCTTTGATTGAGAAGGTGACGCTCGATTTAACCCCGCTACTTTCCTGCCACGACCGATTCACCACGCTGGCGCACTTACTGTCTTGATGTACGCGATTTGCCACTCGAAGCCAACGCCGGATCGCATCTCGTCATCATCGCCGGAGTAGGCGGAGATTTGATGACGGGATTTATTGCCGAGCTTGCCAAGCGTCACCCAAGCATGACGTTTGACCTGCTGCTGTGCCCTGTTCACCACACTTATACCTTGCGCGAGCAGTTAATCGCGCTGAATGCGGATCTAAAAAGCGAGCGTTTAGTGGAAGAGAATCAGCGCATTTATGAGCTACTGCATGTGCAGATCCTTCCCAGTTCGGGGGCTTGCTCTCAGCCTCTCTCTTTGGTCGGTGAATTGCTTTGGCAAACAAACGGCGCAGATCAACAGCAGATCGCGCAGCGTTATTTACAGCAGTTGCAGCAGCACTATCAGCGCAAAGCACAAGGCGGTGATGCGGGTGCAGAGCAGCGCTGGCAAGCGTATCAGGCTGTGGAGATCATTCAGCACATGGATGCCACTCTAGAACTCGCTCAATAGGCTAGAAAGATGAAAGCACTCAATGATTTGAATTTGTTTGTCGAAACCGCGCGCCAAGGCAGTTTTTCTAAAGCGGCCAACAGCTTATCACTCACAACCGCCGCCGTGAGCGCTGCGATCCGCCGCTTGGAAGAGCAAGTGCAATTTCCGCTGTTTGTGCGCTCAACGCGACATATTCGATTAACTCATGAGGGTGAAATCTTTCTCGCCAAAACCCAAACCGCGCTGGCCACCTTGCAAGAGGGTTTGGATCAGATCGCTTGTGCGCGTGGCCAGTTGGCTGGCCAACTGCACATCAGCGCGCCTTCCGATTTGGGGCGTAATTTGCTGCTCGACTGGATTGATGAATTTATCGCGCTGCACCCGAATGTCACGGTGAAACTGGATCTCTCTGATCGTCTGACGGATATGTACGCCAATCCGGTTGATATCGCGATTCGTTATGGTCAGCCCGCCGATTCCAATTTGGTTGCCATGTTGCTGTGCGATTCTAACGAGCGCGTATTGTGTGCTTCGCCAGAGTATTTGGCCGCTCACCCGCCCATTCTGCATCCTGACGATTTACAGCATCACAACTGTCTGTGCTTTATGCTGGCCGATACGCTGCATAACAAATGGATTTTGAGCCGCAATGGCGAAACGCACAGTGTGGTGGTGCAAGGCAACCCTGCCTGTAATGATGGCGAAGTGGTACACAGATTGGCGGTAAAAGGCAAAGGCATTGCCAATAAATCGCTGATGGACATCAGTCAGGACATTATTGATGGGCGTTTAGTGCGGATTTTGCCGGAATGGGAAAGCGGCCCAGTACCCATTTATATGGTGTGTGCCGATCGACGTTTGATCACTCCAACCATTCGCGCTTTTCAGGAGTTCATTCGTGAAAAAGGCTGCCAACAACGACGTGCGGTGCTGACAGCCATTCAAGAGCGAGAGCAAAATCCTCGTTAGCCAACAAAAGTCAGTGGGCGTAACTGCAGGTATTCCAACATCTCGCGCTCACCGATCTTTTGCTGAAAATGCTGGAAATGGTCGCTCTGTTGGTGTTTTTGCAAGCTCTCTTCCGAGCACCAAATTTCCTGCATTAAAAACAGCCCCTCAATCGAGTTGTCACGATACAGCTCATATTGGCAGCACCCCTCTTCATTACGACTAGGCTCAAGGAGCGCTTCGAGCAGCGCTTGCACTTGCTGCGCTGAGTCGGGGAAGGCTTTGATTTCTGCGAGTAAATGGATCATAACTTACAGCTCGGTAAAGACCGCTTCCGCAGGCCAACGTGATTTAGGTAGTTTGGCGTTGAAGTCGTCTTCACTGTGGAATCCTAGTGGTACAATCACCACGCTGTTGAAGCCTTTTTCGGTTAAGCCAAACTCTTCGTTCAGCACTTGAGCATCAAAGCCTTCAATCGGCACCGCATCAATGCCCATGGCTGCAGCACCCAGTAGCAGTGTACCCACGTTGAGATAAACTTGTTTTTGCATCCAGTGCTCAGCATCGTTTAGGGTCTCACGATGTAGATTAACGAAATAGCTGCGTCCGCCATGCATGCCATTTTTTGCTTCTTCGTTAGCAAAACGGCCATCTTGATCTTCATTTTCCAGCAGTGAGAGCAGATAAGCATCATCAATACTGGTTTTGGCACAAAACACCATCACGTGCGATGCATCTAAAATTTTGCGCTCGTTAAACGAAAAACCGCCTTGCGTTGCTTTGGCAATGCGTGCTTTGCCTTCATCACTGCCGGCCAGAATAAAATGCCAAGGTTGCGAGTTCACGCTAGAGGCACTCATGCGTACCAACTCTTTCAAATCTGCAACTTGCTGTTCAGACAGCTTGCGGCTAGCGTCAAACGCTTTGGTGGAATAGCGAGACTGCGACGCTTGTAGAATATTCATGTTTCACTCCTAAGGAAATTGCCTGTGACCTGCCATTGCAAGTCGTCTGGGTAAAGATGAGGTTTAAGATGGCGCTAAGATATCTGACTGACACACAACAAGAAACCACCTGCTGCTTGAATCATTTTCAAAAATTTTTTGATAATCCGATCTTGAAAATGCCGCTTAAAAACCTTTGAAAGTTTTACTTCTCTTTTTTGTTCAATATCGATTAAAAATCACCACCACCAAAAGCGGTGACTTAGGGATGACAAAAAAAGGCTGATCTGCGCGATCAGCCTCTCCTTATTTTTGGTAACTCGATTCTGGACTAATGTGCCGCGAAGCGTTTACGCATCACCACGTAATAGAGCACCGGAATGACCAATAAAGTCAGTACGGTGGAGACAAAAATCCCGAAGATCAAGCTGATCGCCAAACCATTAAAGATAGGATCATCAAGGATGAATACCGCGCCAATCATGGCCGCCAGAGCAGTCAGCATGATCGGTTTGGCCCGTACCGCCGCAGATTGAATGACCGCCTCAGAGAACTCAATGCCATGCGCCACTTGCTGATTAATAAAGTCCACCAACAAGATAGAGTTACGCACAATGATCCCCGCCAACGCTATCATCCCAATCATGGATGTCGCAGTAAATTGCGCCCCTAGCAAGGCATGACCGGGCATGACGCCAATGATGGTCAGCGGGATCGGAGCCATGATAATCAGCGGCACAAGATAAGATTTAAACTGTGCAACCACCAGTAGATAAATCAGCACCATGCCCACCGCATAAGCAATACCCATATCCCGGAAAGTTTCGTAAGTCACCGTCCATTCGCCATCCCATGCTACAGCAACACCGCTTAGGCCATCTGGTTGATGGATGTAGTACTGATCCAACCCCATTTGTTCATCAAGCGCGAAGCCAATCTCAAACATGCCATACAGTGGGCTATCCAAATTGCCGGACATATCGCCGACCACCATCACCATTGGCACCAAGTTTTTGTGCACGATGTAGTCGTCCATGCGGGTTTGGCGTACTTCAACCAGATCGGAAAGCGGATAAGCGTAACCGTTTTGGCTACCCACTTTCATATTCAGCACCTGCTCTAAGCGCACTTTGGCGGTTTCGGTTGCTTGAATCTGGATCGGAATCGGATATTTACTGTGTTCACTGTGCAGATAAGTAATGGGTTTACCGCCCACCGCCGTCGCCAACGCATCGACAATCGAGGCATAAGCCACTTGCAAATGCGCAGCCTTACTACGGTCAATCACCACCTGCCATTTCTCATGCATTTCCGGCAAGTACATGTCCACATCAACAATGTCTTTCGTTTCACGGAAAATTTCCCGTACGTGGCGCGCTGCGTCGTTGCGAATTTCTTGTGTAGGACCATACACTTCCGCCAAAATCGGCGACCAAACTGGCGGCCCTGGTGGCACTTCCACCACTTTGACTTTGCCGCCAAAACGCTGCGCAATTTCATTCAGTTGTGGGCGCAGTTGGCTAGCAATGGTGTGGCTATCGCGGTGGCGCTCTTTGCGCCCCAGTAAGTTGACTTGAATATCGCCTTGGTTGGCTTCGTTACGCATAAAGTAATGGCGCACTAAACCGTTGAAGTTAATCGGTGCAGCCGTTCCTGCATAAATTTGGTAATCCCGCACTTCAGGAACGTCATTCAGTGCCGCCCCCATCTCAAACAGAACCCGTTGCGTTTTTTCTAGCGAACTGCCTTCGGGCATATCCAACACAATCTGGAATTCCGATTTGTTATCAAACGGCAGCATTTTCAACACTACGACTTGGAACACTGGTAGCAATACCGATCCCGCAATCAAAGCCAGAATGGTCAGTAGCAAAAACAGTCGGTTACGCCCCTGCTTTGGTGCAGTGACAAAAGGCGACATAATTTTGTGGAAGATGCCATTCGCCGCTTTGCCTTCTTCCTGATGATGTCCCGTTTTAAGGAATTTACCCGCCAGCCAAGGGGAAAGCACAAAAGCCACCGCAAGGGAGATGAGCATCCCCATTGAAGCGTTGATTGGAATTGGGCTCATGTACGGCCCCATCAAACCTGACACAAATGCCATTGGCAGCAAGGCCGCAATAACAGTTAGGGTAGCAAGAATGGTTGGCCCACCGACTTCATCTACCGCAGGAGGAATGAGCTCCGATAACTTGCGTTTGCCCATCGCCATATGCCGGTGAATGTTCTCGACCACCACAATGGCATCATCGACCAAGATACCGATGGAGAAAATCAACGCGAACAACGACACACGGTTGAGGGTAAAACCCCATGCCCAAGATGCAAACAGGGTAATCATCAGGGTAACGATGATTGCCATACCAACTACAATGGATTCACGCCAGCCCATAGTCAGCAGCACTAAAATTACCACCGCGGTAGTAGCGAAAGCGAGTTTACCGATCAAGGTATTGCTTTTATCAGCGGCGGTTTGTCCGTAATCGCGAGTGATATCGACATCAATCCCTTGCGGGATCAGTTGGTTTTCAAGGCTAACTAAACGGGCTTCCACCGCTTTAGCGACATCGACCGCGTTTTCACCACCTTTTTTGGCCACCGCAATAGTGACCGCTGGATGAATTCCTTCGCGATCCCCCGTCCATACGTTTTGAGTGGGCGTGTTAACACCAAAGGAAACGGTCGCGATATCTTCCAAATAAACGGGCGTGCCATTGTGCAGCCCAACCACCAACTGTTTCACCTCTTCCACCCGAGTTAAGAACTGACCGACTTGCACCGGAAACTCTTGGTTATCGTGGGTTAAACGCAGCATCGGTGAGCTTTGATTAGCCGCCGGCAGACTTTGATTGAGCTGATCTAACGTAATGCCAAAGCTGTTCATTTTGGCGGGGTCAAGACGCACAGGTCAACGAATGGTATTTTGTCCGCCAACCGTGTAGATATCACGCGTGCCAGGAATGCGTTTGAGCTCGGTTTCTAAACCGTGCGCGACTTGCGTCAGTTGCTGTTGATTGAAGCGATCACTCTTATCCGCCAAAGTAATGGTGACAATCGGCACATCTTCAATCCCTTTCGGTTTGATGATGGGTTCACCCACGCCAACGCCTTGTGGCATCCAATCTTTGTTGGAATAGAGTTTGTTGTAGATCCGTACTACCGCATCATTACGCGGTACGCCAACTTTGAAAATGGCAACAATCATTGCGCCATCTGGTTGAGAAAACGAGTAGATCTTATCGATCCCTTCAATTTCGGAAATCACTTGTTCTGCCGGTGAGGTGACCAAACTTTCTACTTCACGAGGAGAAGCGCCGGGAAACGGAATATAGACATCCGCGAAAGTCACATCAATCTGCGGTTCTTCTTCTTTCGGAGTCACCATGACCGCGAATAACCCCATCAGCAAACCGACTAAGGCAAGCAGTGGCGTCATGGCTGAATTTTGAAAGGCCGCAGCGATGCGACCCGAAATACCGAGTCGACTATCCATGTCATTCACCTTTTGCTGTTACTGCTCGTGTAGCAACCACATCACCTTGTTCAAGGCCAGAAAGCACTTCAACGTAGTCGCCATAAACTTGCCCCAAACGTACCGGGTTGAGTGCACGTTGGTCGTTATTCACTCGGTACACTGCACTCAATTCGGCGCGGCGCAAAACGGCGCTGTTCGGAACCACTAAGACTTCTCGTTGGCCATAGTTGAATTCGGTTTTCACCCACATGCCGGGGACAAGTGCAGCGGTTTTTTCCGGTAGCTCAAGGCGAGTTTTGAACGTATGTGACTGCGGATCGGCATAGCTAAACAAACTAAATTCTGTTGGCTTAAGTTGCTCACCTTGCGCGGTACGCACGGTAAATTGATCGACTTGAGAAACAAAAGGTTGATAACGTTGTGGAATTTCCGTTTCCACTCGCAGTTCATCGAGCGAAAAACCGCGGAGCAGTGGCGTACCCGGTGCAACAGTTTCACCCAGCTCCACCATGCGCTGGGTAACAATGCCATCATAAGGAGCGGTGATATTAGTGTAACCCAAGGACTCTTTGGCTTGTTCCACCGCGGCTTGTGCCGATTTCACCGCCGCGTCTGCACTGCGAGCGCGAGCTTCGGCGCTGTCCATTTGATCTTTGGAAATCGCCCCTTTCGGGGAAAAGTTGACGATAGCGATTTAATTGCGCTTGCGCTTCACGGTTTTGCGCGGTCGCACTCGCCAGTTGGGCTTTAGCTGCATCAAGCGAAGCCGATTGCTGAACTGCACTGATTTCTAGCAGCACTTGGCCTTTCTTGACGTAGTCATTGACATCAACATATTAAGCCAACCACTCGTCCCGAGGTTTGTGCCGCCAAAGAACCTTGGTTGACAGGTTGTACAACGCCATCTAATTCGACCACCTGCGAGATCGACTCTGTTTTCACCGTAAACAGTTCGTTACTGTCTTGATTTTGAGCATAGGCCGAACTGGCGAGCACCAGTGCGATACTCCAATTTAACGCTTTCATCCTCTTCCCTCGCAGATTCTACTTTCCCGCTTGTTGCCACACGGATCGCCGATGCTTCAAGCGGGTCAGAGTGTGAATTCCTAGATACTGCCTAATAGACTAGTTGCATTAGGCGGTTTGCGTCTGAATTTCTTTACGATTTTTAATACAGATCAATAAATTAGTAAGACCTAAGCCAAGCATCATCGCAGGAAAAAAGACCCATGATCCTAAATTGCCTAATGCTAAGCTGGAAACTATCGGTCCCGGACAGATGCCAACTAATCCCCACCCTAAACCGAAGATCACGGAACCTGAGATCAAACGACGATCAACTTTGGTGTTATTCGCCAAACAAAATACTTTGGCATTAACAGGTTTGGCTTTCGGTTTGATCAGCAAGAAATAAGCAGGCATGAATACCGCTAACGCGCCGCCCATCACAAACATCAAACTGGGATCCCAAACTCCTGTCACATCCAGAAAACCGATCACTTTGGCCGGATCAGCCATGCCAGATACCACCATGCCTACGCCAAATAACAGACCAGCGACGAGCGAAGTCACACGAAATAATACGTTATGCATACCAACCCACTTACATCAGATGAAGACGAACGAAAACCGTGATAGCAGCAACCACCATAAACACACAGGTCGCAACGATGGAACGCTTAGAGAAGCGACCAATGCCGCAGATACCGTGTCCACTGGTGCAGCCATTCGCCAGTCGTGTACCCACGCCAACCAATAAACCTGCGGTCGCAAGCACAATACCACTTACACCAAAATACGTCGGGACATGATGAGCGAAGAGTCTTACGCCCATCACACCACCGGAAACCATGCCAACCACAAATAGCAGTCGCCATGCAAAATCCCGCGATTTAGGCGTCAGTAAGCCCGTCAAAATACCACTGATTCCGGCAATTTTTCCGTTCATCAGCAACATCAATGTCGCTGAAATCCCTAAAAGCATCCCTCCAATTAACGAGTCCCAAGGAATAGAAAACGTCATACTTTCCTCTACTTAATTATCGACAAAACACATTCTGTAAACTTTGAATCAACGCGGTGATTCGGCTGTCAGCTAGGCTATAGAAAACTTGTTGTGATTCTTTACGCGCCTGAATAATGCCGTGTTTACGCAGCACGGTAAGATGCTGAGAAAACGCAGACTGACTCAATGTTGAACCTTGTTGTAACTGCCCAACCCCCATCTCGCGATTGGTCAGTTGGCACAACACCATTAACCGTTCCGGATGAGCCATCACGCGCAGTAGCTCAGCAACTTCCACGGCATTACTCTTCATTTGTTCAATTTCAATGTGGTCATTGGCTTGCTTAGTCATGGCTTATCCTCTAACTAAAATTTAACGAGATCATACAAATATATTTATATTAGTCAATTCTTATTTAGTCACAATCAATTTAGATAAAATTACATTAGACACATCTAATTTAGAGGCGTATAGTTTTGAACAAACAACAACGGAGGTTACCAACATGACGATTGAAAACGGTGTAAGAGTATTAGCTGGCAGCATGATTCTGCTTTCAGTCATTCTCACTTGGTTTGTTCACCCTAATTTTCTGTGGCTAACAGTATTTGTGGGCGTAAACCTGATCCAAAGCGCATTCACAGGATTTTGTCCTGCCGTCTTCTTTCTTAAGAAACTAGGATTACGTTAACGACAGCCCAACACACTCTGCCTCATCGAGCTTGTGTGTTGGGATCTAGCAACTGATTTGGAGTAACTCATGACGAAAATAGTGATTATTGGTGGTGTTGCAGGTGGTGCATCCGCAGCGGCTCGTGCTCGTCGACTCAGCGAAGACGCTGAAATCATCATGTTTGAACGTGGCCCCTATGTCTCTTTTGCCAACTGTGGCTTGCCATATCACATCGGTGGTGACATCAAAGAACGCAGCAATTTGCTGCTGCAAACGCCAGAGAGTTTTTTAGCGCGTTTTAATGTGGATGTGCGCACCATGAATGAAGTGTTGCGCGTAAATCGTGCGGCAAAAACCATTACCGTACGTAATCTGCTCGACCAATCTGAGTATGATGAAAGCTATGATTTTCTTCTGCTTTCTCCTGGTGCAGGCCCAATCGTGCCACCTATCCCTGGGATTCAAAACCCACTGACTCATTCGCTGCGTAACATTCCAGATATGGATAAGATCATCCAAACGCTGCAAATGAATAAGCCAGAACATGCCACCGTGGTTGGCGGGGGTTTTATCGGTTTGGAAATGATGGAAGCCTTCCATCACCTTGGGATCAAAACCACGCTGATTGAAATGGCCGATCAAGTGATGACACCCGTCGATCGCGAAATGGCGGGCTTTGCTCACGCTGAAATTCGCGCCAAAGGTATCGACCTGCGTTTAGGCGTTGCTTTGAAATCGGTCGAATACAGACCCGCCGCCACGTTACCGAGCACGGAATCTGGTGAATCCCTTGAGCATAAACACGTGGAAGGCGAACTGGATTTGGTGCTCAGTAATGGTGACACCCTAACTACCGACATTTTGATCATGGCGATTGGTGTCCGCCCAGAAACCAAACTGGCCGCGGAAGCCGGTTTGCAGCTCGGTGAACTCGGTGGTATTTGGGTCAACGAGCAGATGCAAACCAGCGATCCAGCGATTTATGCAGTCGGTGATGCGGTTGAAGAGAAAGATTTTGTGACAGGTAAGCAAACGCTGGTTCCACTGGCGGGGCCTGCTAACCGTCAAGGTCGTATGGCCGCAGATAACATGCTTGGTCGTAATGAAAGTTACCAAGGTACGCAAGGCACCGCGATTTGTAAGATCTTCGATTTAGCGGTGGCTTCGACCGGTAAAAACGAGAAGCAGCTAAAACGTGAAGGCATGGCTTACGAAAAAGTGTATGTACACACCGCAAGCCATGCGAGCTACTATCCGGGGGCGGAAGTCGTGTCGTTCAAGATGTTGTTTGATCCACAAACAGGCAAAATCTTCGGCGCACAAGCCGTGGGTAAAGATGGCATCGATAAGCGTATCGATGTGATGGCAGTAGCACAGCGTGCGGGCATGACGGTTGAGCAGTTACAGCACCTTGAACTGACCTACGCTCCACCGTTTGGTAGCGCGAAAGATGTGATTAACCAAGCCGCCTTTGTCGCGACTAACCTAATGAAAGGCGATGCTAAAGCGATTCATTTTGATGAGATTGATAGCCTCACCGATGATCAAGTGTTGCTCGATGTGCGTAACCCGATGGAGTTACAAAACGTGGGTTACTTGCCGGGTGCAATCAACATTCCTGTTGACCAGTTGCGCCAACGCATGAATGAGCTGCCAAAAGACAAAGAGATTGTGATTTATTGCCAAGTAGGGTTACGCGGTAACGTAGCGTACCGTCAACTGGCCAATAACGGCTTTAAAGCACGCAATTTGATTGGTGGTTATCGTACTTATAAGTTCGCCAAAGCTTAAATCACCCTTTAAGATTCGGACAAAATATCCCTCAGCCAGTACCTCAATACTGGCTGATTTTTTTTATGCTCACGTCAGATCAGCAAGATACTTCTGCGCCGCTTCTTTCCCCATGTATTTACCAAGCGTTTTTAGTGGTACTTGCTTTAAATTCACCACAATTAAACCATCCAACGCATCGTTGAACGCAGGGTCAACATTAAAGCAGACTAACTTACCATTCATGCCGAGGTATTGGCGCAATAGCACAGGCAACCCATTACCCTGCTCCATTCGTGCAATCACTTTTGACAGTAAAGATACACTGGCAAGTGCCGATAATAAGCTTTTTTGCCAGAACACTTCCGCCCCTACCCGTAATGGTGTCGACGGGTTAACCAATGCGGCTTTATTTTGATCATAGTGATGGATCGATAACGTCGCCGCCATCAATTGTCGAGCCGCTGGGCTGTAATCATTGCTGATACTGACTGGTCCGAACAAATGGGTATAACGCGGGTTCAGTTCTACGAAACGCGCAATGCCTTTCCAGAGTAAAAGCAACGAGTTGAGATTGCGTTGATACTGTTCTGCCACCACTGAGCGCCCAAGCTCAATCGCATTATCTAAGGTCGCCAAAAATGCTTGGTCATACTGAAACAAACTACGCGAATAGAGGCCTTGTAACCCTTTTTCCGCCAAAATTCTATCCACAAGCCCCATGCGGTATGCACCCACTAGCTCGCTTTTATCTCGGTTCCAAACGAACAGTTGCCAATAATGTTGATCATACGTATCGACATCACAGGCATGCCCACTACCTTCACCCACCGCTCGGAAACTGATTTCACGCACACGACCAATCTCTTGCATCATGCGGGGAATGTGCGTTGAAGGTACGCAGTATACCGTGAATTCGCCCTGTTCTAGCAACGTCGCTTGCTGCTCTAATTGGGCTAGTTCTGCGACGAGATCAGCTTTGGACACAGGCTCAATCACCGGAGTAGCAAAAGTGACTTTTGCCAGTTCGGGTTGGCCATGCGGGCTCATCAAATAGGTGTTGAGCCGCAAGTAATTCACCACATCTTCATCTTGCGTGAACTCTTTCAGTTCTGAATAAGGAATCGGCTGACCAATACTGAGTGAAATGGTGCTCGCGCTTTTATTCAACAGCTCTCTACCTAGCATGGCGGTACGCAATAGAGGATGAATCTTTCCTGCGCGATAAAACCAAGGGCTATTACGACCATTGATGTAAATCGGCACACACGTCGCTTGGCTGCGCTGAATGAATTTCGCAACGGATTGACTCCAACGAATATCACTCAACTGCCCTGTTTCTTTCTGTGGTGTCGAAACTTCCCCAGCGGGAAATACGATCAATACGCCACCTTCAGTCAAATGACGGTGGGCTTCACGAATGCCTCGTGCATTGGTTTTACTCGCTTGCGCGCCATTAAACACATCCACGCCAATGAAGAGTGGATCGATTTCTGGCAGACGTTTGAGTAACTGGTTGGCAAGCACTTTCACATCTTTGCGTACCTGCCCAACCAGATCCGCAAGGATCACGCCTTCAATCGCCCCTAGTGGATGGTTAGCCACAATCACTACCGGTCCCTGCTTAGGTATTTGCTCGATGCTGCCTCTATCGACTTGATACTGCACATTCAAAGCATCTAGGGTATAGCGCATGAACTCAAAGCCATCATGCGTTGTAGGGCGTTGTTGATAGTAACGTTCTAGCTTGCTTAAGCCTGTGGCTAACTCGACCCCTTTTTCTATCACTCCAAACGGGGTGAAGCGCGGTAAGCGAAATGGATGTGTTTGTACCATCAAATCCCCCCGAGAATGTTGCGTAGGCTACTGTTGACTGACCGCCAATCACGTAACGTGAGATACACACCGCACAGCCAAACTAAGCAAGCCATGATGAATAACAATCCACCATCCGTACCTATCATTTCCCCGACTTCATTGAATTCTGGCATCACCACACCTAACGGAGTGAAAAGGTGGAAAAATATCGCGCCACTCATGATGCCAACACTCATGAGTGCCCCAACCCCATGCCAGCGAGTGAACAATAAAATTGAGGCAATCAACTCCGCACTACCAATCAGGTAAGCCCCCCAATCGCCAAACCAAGTGAACCCAGACCATCCACCTAAGGTTTTAAAAATAAACTGGGTTTCATAGGAGCCGGAGAATTTATAAAACAGCGATTGCACAAACACAAAAGCAATGAATATCGCGGGCAGAGTTTTACTGAGTCGAAGTTTCATGGTTTATTCCTTACCAATTAACGTTGGCCAGTTTTTATTGGCTTGTTCGATATGATGTGCGCGATCTTTATCCCATAATCCTTTGATTTTTTTGTCGTAGTTCAGGTATAGCTTACCGTCTTCGACCGCCCAATATTGCGGGTCCCCTGGAGCAAAATCATTCTTCTCAGACACCGCCCAAGCACAATATCCACCAAATTGCGGAGCGTACTTTTCAGGATCTGCCACGAAGGAATCAAGGTTTTGTTGAGAAGAGAAAAACCACTGCGCCCCTTTGTACTCGGTTTTAAATTGTGACAACCCTTTCACGGGTTTGTTTTCGGTGAAGTAGGCAACGGTATCGTAACCATCTAGCGCTTTATTACTGAAAATACCTGTGTAAATTTGATCTTGTGCGATAACCAAACTACTGAAAAAAAGCATGGCTAAGCCAATCCAATATTTCATTGTGAACTCCTTTACGATACAAGCGAAACCCGTTGTGGGAATTGATATTGCGGATGTTGCAATATCTGTTCTGTCAGTTGTGATGGGCGACCAGGGACATAACTCATCCCCAAATTCCCGCCACTGACATGGATATGAGTAAAACTCACTGTGTGAGCATCTTCCCGCTGCATCGCCACTGAAAGATGCGAAAATAGCGGATGTTGATGGCAATGGAAGGCCAGCAGCTTTTGTGGTGTCACACCTTTTGTGGTCATCGAATGATAAATCTGCGTGCGATAACGCTGTACCTCGGCCAACGCCACCCCTGAAGAGAAGAGTGGCGATGAGGTCGCACCATACACAAACTGCTCACCATCCCAAGCATAAGCAAACACATCACCTTGCTTCCGAGTGAGTAACGGATCGAAAGCGAGCAGAGTAAACGGCGCAAACTGAGCCAAATTCAAAGACGCAAAAGCCAAGGTCACCTGCTCAACATCAGATAAGCTTGCCAGCGATTTGAGTAATAACCCACGGCTGATCAATGGCCCGGCAGGCACTTTGCCCTGATAGTTATTGAGCAAGCAAAGTGATAATCCGAACTCATTCAGGCTGATCCAACTGCCTTGCCCTTGCGGATCCAACGGCATCAGTACAGACGTTTCCTGCAGCTCATACGGTTTAGGTGGTAATGCGAGAGCACGGCTTCGTTGCTCATCTCGATTAAAAAACACCTGATAGCCAGTATCGCTGAGATACCAAGTCACCGAGCACATTACGCGTTGCCTCGTAAGAAAGTCGCTGTCGCAGGGGCGATGCCAAACGCACTAGCGGTTTCGACATCAAGTAAGCTGGTCACCACTTTGGCCATCGCGAAATGGTGATTGGCATGCAAGGCTGCAAACGCCAATTCACGCTCTAAGGTGGAATGAAACGTACAGCTTTCGGTTTGTGATAGCGAAACCTCCGTCACCACATCAATCTCCAGCGTTGGAGGCATATTCTGTTCCGACTCCAGCCAAGCAATCAGACCATCGATTTCACTCAGGGCCACTTCTCGCGAAGATTCAACGGGATGACCGCGACGACGTTGGTTGTAATCCACCGTATTGGGAGCGGCTCGCAACGCGTGGAAAATATCTAACCAGTGGCGAAAATGTTGGCCAATACTGCTGCTGACATAAGGTTCAGCAATATAGGTGTAATGTTCATCTTGAATACCATTTAGAAAATCACGACCTTGTTCTAATGTCTCTAAGCAACCATGGATAGCAGCAGAGTAATGGTATGGTTGGGCTAAATTGGTCACAGCAAGCATAAAATCCCCTTTCCTATTTGTTTCTGGTTCAGCATGTTTGAACCAATATTTCTGATTCACGCTTTGAGTTAGTCGGTTTCTGGATAGTGGCGAATCAATTGTTTTTCTTCTTTCCAAGCTCGCAATAAATCACGCAAGCTAGGGGGGTGATGGCCACGCTTTTTCTGTTCAGCACCAATGGCATACAAAATTCGGTACTGCTTGAGCAACATGGCAAAAATTTCATGCAATCGAGTTTCACGATCCCAAATGTGCGCGGCTTCGCTACTGGCTCCATTGACTTCTAAAATGGTGAACGCTTCACCACGCATCAGTGCATCAATATTGCTGAACTTCACATCCAACCGCCCGTAGTGAAAACCGGGGAAATCATCAAATATCGCATCTAACTGATGTACTAAAGCAGGTGTGATATAGCGATTGCCATTACGGAAAATAGAACCTCGGCTATGGCTGCCCGCAAACGCCAATTGAAACTCTTCACCCACAGGAACTACCCAGTCCAGCTTGTCGGGGTGGCGTGGTAAATAGAGATGAGCAAGCTGCCCTGCACGTGGGCAAGCCAAAATCAGCTCACGCAAAGTACGCACCCCATCTCCCACTACGCTTGGAGCGTATTTCAGCGTCATCGAGATAATTTGCCCATGAACTTCACCCGGAAAGCGCACATAAAAGATCCCTGCTTCGGCACGATACGGCGCTTTTTGCTGCAAAAGGAAACGTGCATGGGGCGGGAATCGTCGAAGGTAATCACTCAGCTGTGCTACGTTTTGAATCAGCTTTACTCCAACCCCACGACAACCTAAATCGGGTTTAGCCACCAGTGGAAAATTCAGCCCCGCTTCCTCTAAACGCTCTGTAATCATGTCTAGCTGATCCGAGGTGGGTAAATTATTCACCGTGCAAGTGATAAATGGCGAGATCCAACCACGAGCCTTCGCACCGGCTAAACTCAAAATATCGTGTTTAGACTCTCCCACCATCCCGCTCAAGCGAATTGAAGGATTCGCGACTAACGGCAACCGCCAGTCTCGGTAATAAAGGCCTTGCACCAAACTTTGCAACACGACCGGAGTGTAAAAAAACCAACTGGGCAAAAACTCAAAAGGCGAAATGACCCGATCAGTATCAGCCTCTAATAGAGGCATTCCGGCATTAACTTTGTGGTCCGCGATATAAGAGACAGAAGAGAAAGCTGTCATGCGATTTCCTTAATAACTTTGGCGCTTAATAAACGATTAAAACCGAGCAACAACACAACCAATAAACACAACCATCCCCAGCGGTATTCACTGGCCTGAAACCAAACTTGACTACCTAATTGATAAATGGTGAAAAAAATCAACACCGTCCACAGTGCGGTAGCCACTAACACCGCCGTTAAAAACAATCGCAAAGGCATGGCCACATAACCACTTAACGTAAAGCCCACCGTGCGTAATCCTGGAATAAAACGAATAACAAAAAGATTAATAAACGGTCTTTGTAATAAACGACGACGAACGAGTCGAAAGTAAGGATTGGTCAATAACCGATAGCGCACCGCTCGAAAATATCGGCAATAACGCCCGAGGTAATACAGTGCTACATCTCCCGTCGCAATTCCCACAAACACCGCTATTAGCGCCACCGGTAACGAAGTGATATGTTGGCTGGCCAGTCCCGCAGCGGTCACGATCGCGACATCCTCCAATAAATAAGAGAGCAAAACGATGCCAATAAATACCCAAATTGGCGAATCACTGTGCACGCTTATCCATTGGCTTAGGGCTGCATCCATAAATCATTCCGTCATAACTATTCACTCTACTTATTACTCTAGACCGTAACTGACTAATTAAAATTTCATGACGTGATTAAATGTGCCAAACCATCTTGGTCAATCGAGCGAAAGAGGCTTGAGTCCTTTGCGCCACAATTGGTGGTAAAAGAAGCGATAAACGTGCGCAAAACAGCAATTTGTCGCTGTTGTATTGACATTTTGGGATAAGTTTTTAGCATGGCATTTTTCACTCTAATGAGAATTTTCCATGTCTGAGACAAACCAAACCGAAACACCAAAAGTGGATCTCGAATCCATCTCTCCTGAACTACGTCAGGTTCTAGAGTTTGATCAGGTGCCTGAAGCAATGTTCCACATGGTGACTTCAATCCATGAAGTTTCTGAAGAAGTGGTTCGTGAAGCATGGGATTCACTGCCAGCGAGCGCGCAAAACATTCTGGATAACTTTGAACAGTTCCACGCGCTAATTTCAGTAAGCCAAGCCTTTGCTGGCCTGAATGTGATGGAAGAGTTCCCAACTCTGAACCTTCCTAAAGACATGAGCGAAGAAGACAAAGACGCGTACCGCGCTCAATTGCTTGATCAAGTGCTACACAACTGTGTGAAAGACATGGTTAAGCAGATCAAAAAAGCCCGCCGCGACCCAATTCTGAAGCGTGATTTCAAAGACGTATTTGCTAAGTAAGTAAACCTAGCCCTCATGCACATTCGTGTTTGAAAGGCAAAAAGATAACTAAGGAGCGCCAAAGCGCTCCTTTCGTTTTTCTATCTTTCAGAGATTCACCTTGGTATTGAACTATCAAAAAAGCCCACTCAAAGAGTGGGCTGCGTAGCCAATATAGGGGGAGGCAGTTACGCTGTTACCTGAGCCGCTTGTTTGGTTTTTTCACGCATCGCAAGCAGGACAGTCAACGCAAAGGCAGCCACAAATGAGATCGCCATACCCATGATGTAGTAACCAATTTGCTGTGGATTAATCGAAATGATCCCTGGCAAACCAGCCGCGCCTAGCGCTTGGGCTTTTACATTGAATAAGGTGATGAAAGCACTGGCTAAAGCCGCACCACAGATGGCAGCAATAAACGGATAACGCAATTTCAAATTCACGCCAAACATGGCGGGTTCAGTGATCCCCAACAGCGCGGTCACACCAGAAGGAATCGCGACCCCTTTGAGTTTGGTCTCTTTCGTCATCACACCCACAGCTAAAGCCGCGGCGCCCTGCGCAATGTTAGACATCGCAGCGATAGGGAAAATAAAGGTGCCACCCGTGGTCACGATATCGGCAAGTAGCTGAGTTTCTATCGCAATAAAGCTATGGTGCATCCCAGTGATCACAAAAGGAGCATAGATAAAGCCAAACAGTGCACCACCAACAAATCCTGCCGAGTCGTACAGCCAGTTCAGTGCATCTCCCAACATGAAGCCGACATCACGCGTTAACGGGCCGACCAAAGTAAAGGTCAGAAAACCCGTGATAAAAATCGCCAGCATGGGGGTAAGCAAGTTATCCAGTACGGACGGTACGATTTTGCGTAAGCCGTTTTCAATTTTGGCCAGAATGTAAGCGGAAACCAGCACGGGCAATACCGAGCCTTGATAACCGACTTTTTCGATTTCAAAACCGAGAATATTCCAAGTTGGAACGGTGCCAGATACGGATGCACTGCCAAAACCCCAGCCGTTCAAGAGATCGGGATGCACCATCAGCATACCCAGCGCAGCGCCCAAAAAGGGGTTACCGCCAAACTTGCGCGAGGCAGAAAAAGCCAACAATACGGGTAAATAGACAAAAGGGGCATTCGCGAAGGTATTGATCATGCTCGCGAGATCAGCCAATCCCGGATTGGCATCAATCAAAGATTGGCCTTCAATAAACAGTCCCGGTGCAGTCAATACGTTGAACAGTCCCATCAATAAACCACCGGCCTACAATCGCGGGGATGATAGGGACAAAAATATCGGACAATCCCTTTACTGCGCGCTGTACCCAATTCTGCTTTTCGGCACCCACGGAAGCGACATCATTGGTTGACATCTCAACCAAACCGGTCAATTTCGCCATCTCAGCATAGACTTGGTTGACAATGCCTGAGCCGAAAATGATTTGATACTGCCCGGCGACCTTAAATTGTCCTTTGACACCTTGCAGTGATTCAATGGCGCTCTCATTAATTTGCGTTTCATCGTTAAGCACTAAACGTAAACGAGTCGCGCAGTGCGCGAGTGCTTGGATATTACTTTTGCCACCCAAGCTCTCAAGAAGTTGTTTTGCTATGACTGGATAGTCCATAACTCACCCCGGTAGTAATCCCCTTTCAACTTGAATTGTATTACCTGCTGATCCAAGTCGTTGGGATGTTGTTGTGTAATTGAATGATTTGTTGGTTTCGACATTAATTTTGGGAACGTTTGCAAAACTGATTCTTGTCTGTTTCGAAGTGATGGTCAAAATCAACACAGTGAAAATGTGAATAGGATCGCCAAATTTCGTGAGGATAAACCTTAGAACGGGGTTAAAATCCGATCATTCGTTTGATTGCCGTACTGATTTCTGCAATCCATCCCAGTTTTTGAGCCTACAGGATACGTTATGGCCAGTTTGCATGATGTCGCCCGCTTAGCGGGTGTCTCTAAGTCCACCGTCTCACGCGTCATTAATGATGAATATGGCGTTAAAGAATCTACAAAAATCAAAGTGTTAAAGGCGGTTGAGCAGTGTGGCTATATGGTCAATCAAGTCGCTAAAGACCTCAAATCACAAAAAACCAACTTAATTGGCGTGATTGTGCCGCGCGTCTCCTCTCACGCAACAGCGCAAGGCGTGGATGGACTTACCGCTATTTTTGAGCAAGCAGGTAAACATGTTTTACTGGCCAATACTCATCAAGTCCATGCAAAGGAAATTGAATATATTCAGATATTTAATCAAAAGCGGGTGGAAGGTATTGTGTTTTACGCCACTCATCTTGATCAGCCGCTGATTCATGCGATTCAACACTCGGCGGTACCTGTGGTTTTGGTTGGCCAAGATGGCTCTTTGTATAACATTCCCAGTATTGTGCATGACGATCACCGTGTCGGCTTCGAAGCAGGACAACGCTTAGTCAAAGCAGGCTGCTAAACAGATCGGTTTCATTTGGGGTACAAAGTGATGACATTGCGGTTGATGTGCTGCGTTCACAAGGCTTGCAGCAAGCTCTGGGGTTCCATCAACAAACGTTGCTGTTTCATGCGCGCGGTAATTTTTCAATAGAATCGGGCTACCAAATGGCAAAACAAGCCTACCTTGACTATCCACAGCTCGATGGCCTTTTCTGTGCCACCGACAGGCTAGCGGTTGGCGCCATTAAAGCCTTGCAAGAGCTTGGGGTTCACGTTGGACAGCAAGTCAAACTGCTCGGTGTCGGTAATGATGAGTTGGCTTATGTCAGCAATCCCCCACTCTCCACTTTTAACTATGCTTTTGATAAGGCAGGAGAAAATGCCGCGAAAATGCTATTAGAACGCATCGCCGGACGTGGACAAGAGATGAGCAAAGTGGTACTGACCTTCCAAAATATTCAACGTGAGACTTGCCCAGTCTAACCATGAAACACTTGCTTTACCGATTTTGCAGCGCTAAATTGAGAACGTTCCCGAATATAGTGGTTAGGTAAGTCCATGTTATTAGATACGCTGCTCGAACTCGCGGGTGGAATAAACAATGTCACGCGCATTTTAGCTCCACAGGGGCAAGTGGTTTTGGCACTGAAACATCCCCTGCATGCCCCTCACCTTCCTGACGGTATGAGTTTGCAATCGGTACTCGGAGAGTGGCAACTCTCTGTCCAACGCACTGCTGAAGTGTCCGATCAGCAACTCGCCGCGATAGGTAAAGCGATTGCCGAGCGCCAAAAGCGGGCAACGCTCCCTTATCAAACAGCCTTAGACTGCCCTTATCGGCCCCTGTGGCATATCTCACCACCACAGGGCTTACTCAACGACCCCAACGGCTTTATTTATCATCAAGGGGAATACCACCTCTTTTATCAATGGCATCCTTTCGCTTGCGAACACAAAGATAAATATTGGGCGCATCTCAAGAGCCTCGATTTAGTCGATTGGCAGTGGCAGTCGGTCGCCCTAACACCTTCGGATTGGTTTGATAGCCACGGGGTATTCTCAGGTCATGCGGTCAGCCATCAACAAGATTTATGGCTTTTCTATACTGGTAATACGCGTTTAGGCGTAGAACGCCAACGCCAAACCATGCAGTGCGCCGCGCGCATGAACGCCAATGGTGAGTTTGAAAAATTAGGGCCTGTGATTCGGTGTTTACCTGAAGGCGTGACCGAACATATCCGCGATCCTAAAGTGATTTACACCCAAGGAAAGTGGCAGATGTTGCTTGGCGCGCAAACGCTCGCTCATCAAGGACGACTGGCGGTCTACCACTCAGATGACTTACTCCATTGGCATTTCGATAAGCTCTATGGCGATGAACTTGGCGATTACGGGTATATGTGGGAGTGTCCTGACTGGTTTGAACTGCAAGGTGAAGCCTTTTTTGTGTTCGGGCCACAAGGCATCGCATCGGCGAATCCTCATCACACCATTGAACATCAAAATCGGATCTTTCGAGCGACCCAGAATGCACAAGGCGAAATAGCGTTACTGCAGGGTTGGCCACTGGATGAAGGCTTTGATTTTTATGCACCGCAAACCGCGCAAACCGCCGATGGACGGCGAGTATTGTGTGGTTGGATGGGTCTCCCCGATGAAACGCAGCACCCAAGCTGCGACCAAGGCTGGATTCATCAACTGACCGCACTCCGTGAACTAGGGTGGCGTGAAGGCAGGATTTATCAGCGCCCATTGCGTGAACTCGAC
Source organism: Vibrio metoecus (assembly GCF_000696385.1). Classification (GTDB taxonomy): domain Bacteria; phylum Pseudomonadota; class Gammaproteobacteria; order Enterobacterales; family Vibrionaceae; genus Vibrio; species Vibrio metoecus. Next base: position 123,128 of record NZ_JJMN01000006.1, read on the forward strand.
ACACTGCAAAGTGAACCGCACACCTTGCATTTGGGTGACACCGTCACTGAGCTAGAGGCTAAAAGCTTTGATCTGCAAGTGACTCTGCCTTGGGGATGTGAGCTACGCTTGATGCAAAATGCGCAGTATCGCGTCACGCTAACGTTAGATGCAGAAAATCAACGATTACGCCTCGATCGCTCTGCAACTCAAATTCGCCAAGGGGACACCATTCGGGAGCTGAAGCTCGATAGCCCAACGGTTGAGCTGCGCATTTTGGCTGATCAATCTTCATTAGAGATTTTCATCAATCAAGGCGAACATGTGATGACCAGCCGCATCTTTACCCCACGCGATGCCAGCGGTATTTCATTGCATGGCGCGAGCGTAGACGCAAAGCTGTACTACATGGCTCCCGCATCTGCGCCATTTAACCTAGAAGTCAATGCGCAGTCTTGAGCCATGATACCCAAACAACTTGGAGCTGCAGGTATGCCGCTTCAAGTTGCCAGAGGATATGTCTCAGAGAGATATAAGCCACTATCCCCGGAGTAAATATGGCCAGAGTCAATCTTCACTCTGGCCATATTTCATTCTAAAAAGGCATGCAGCGCCGCTTGATTCGGAAGTGCGGTCATGGCTCCTTTCTGTGTGGTCGCTAAAGCGCCACAGCCATTAGCCCATTTGACGGCATCTAAAATCGTGGCTTGGTTATGCCAATCTTGCGCCACGGATAATCGATAGAGCAAGCCGCCAACAAACGCATCTCCCGCGCCCGTTGTATCAATCGGTTTGACTGCCTTGCCCGACACAATTTGCTGCGAGTTTGGCGTGACCACCAGCGCCCCTTTCGCGCCTAATGTCACGACAACAAGAGGGATCTGGAAATCAGCTATCGCCTGTAATCCTTCTTCAATCGACTGAGTCCCGGTTAGAAACTGTAATTCCACCTCCGAAAACTTCACCACATCCGCCAAACCGACGGCACGCATGACAGTGGCCTGTAATTCTTGCGGCTCTGACCATACTTCTTCACGCAGATTAGGATCAAAGCTGACATATCCCCCCACCTCTTTCATTTGCGCAATTGCGGCAAAGGTCGAGCTGCGGCTCGGTTCATTGGCCAAAGCAATCGAACAGACATGCAGCCACTCCCCTTTTTGAAAAGAGGGAATATCACTGAGTTGCAGGAATTGATCCGCGCTCGGTTTCACCATAAAGGTAAAACTGCGCTCTCCATGCTCATCAAGGTCAACAACCACAGTGGAAGTGCGATGTACGGGGTCGAAATACAAGTGCTGGCAATCCACTTGCTCGGCAGTGAGTGTCTGTTGCATAAATCGGCCAAAGGGATCGTTCCCGACTCGACCCAAAAAAGCACTGCGACCGGATAAACGGGCGATCGCGACGGCAACATTAGCGGGTGCACCACCCGGACACTTTAAATAATGCTGTTGCCCATCTGGGATCAGATCGACCACGGCATCGCCTGTCAGCCATACTCTTGACATAGAATCACTCCTCAAAATGTGGTTTGAGCTGAGTCTAACCAAAGCGTTCAAGTGGGAAAACTGCCATATTCGAGTTCAGGTCAGGAATTGCTCATTTCTGTGAGCTTAAATAGAGATTGCGATCTCTATAGTAAGTTTCTCTTTACTTTTTCGGGAACGTTACCTATTCGAAAAATCATCATGTCTCATCTCATACCCAAACGGATTGGTGCAGCAGCCACACACATACGGATCCAGTAAAAATGGAATATTCGAGCGCTCATTACACCCATTTCCCTCGTTCATTTATGATCAAGATCAAAATTCATAGTAGAAATATTGCGCATTCCTATGTTTTAATGCTTTCATACGAACATTAAAGAACAAAAACGAAAACATTTAGGCTCGGAGAAAGAAAATGAATGCTCGCTCAACACGTTTTACCCAAGATGAAGTGCTCGATTTGATTATTGTTGGCGGTGGCATTAATGGCGCTGGCATTGCCGCAGATGCAACAGGGCGAGGATTAAAAGTTGGCTTATACGATGCCAAAGATTTTGCCAGCGCGACCTCTTCTGCCAGCTCAAAACTGGTACACGGTGGTTTGCGCTATTTAGAACATTATGAATTTCGCTTAGTCAGTGAAGCACTGGCGGAGCGCGAAGTGCTTTTGAAAAAAGCACCGCACATCGTAACGCCGATGCGTTTTCGTTTGCCACATCGTCCTTTCTTACGCCCAGCATGGATGATCCGCGCTGGTCTGTTTCTTTATGATAATTTGGGCAAACGCACTTCCCTACCTGCAAGTCACAAAGTCAACTTAAAAGCGGGCAGCGTGACTAAACCTGAAATGCAAATCGGTTTTGAGTATTCCGATTGCTGGGTTGATGATGCTCGTTTGGTGATCCTCAACGCCATGCAAGCTCAAGAACAAGGTGCAGAAGTGTTGAACTACTGCACCGTCGAAAAAGCTGAGCGTATCGGCGATTTATGGCATGTCACTTTGCTTGATGGACAAACTCAACAACGCTTTGAACGCCGTAGTCATGCACTTGTGAATGCTGCTGGCCCTTGGGTAAAGCAGTTTTTAAACGAGAATGCTCACGTCAGCTCCCCTTACGGCATTCGTTTAATCCAAGGCTCACACATTATCGTGCCGCGCATTCACGATGAGCCGCAGGCGTATATTCTGCAAAATGAAGATAAGCGCATTGTGTTTGTCATTCCTTATCTCGATCGCTATTCGATGATTGGTACAACCGATGTCGAATACAAAGGCGACCCAAGAAAAGTGGCGATTACCGATGCTGAGCGTGATTATTTAATTTCGATTGTGAACAAACATTTTATGCGCGAAATCGCGCGTTCAGACATCATTGCTGAATTCAGTGGTGTACGCCCACTGTGTGATGACGAATCGAACTCGCCACAGGCCATTACTCGTGACTATACACTGTCTCTGGATCAACAAGCTGATGAAGCGCCGCTGCTGTCCATTTTTGGTGGTAAACTCACGACGTATCGGAAACTAGGCGAAGCGGCGATGAAACACCTCGCTCCTTTCTTCCCGAACATGAAAGCCCCTTGGACAGCGGATGCTCCTCTGCCAGGTGGTGAAAACTTTGACTATGCAGCCTTAAAAAACCAGCTGGTGGTGGCCTTTCCTTTTATTACTGAGTCAGTGATTGAGCGTTGGTTGCGCAGCTATGGCAGCCGCACCACGCAATTTTTGGTAGGTGTGACAGGCATTGAAGATCTCGGCATCGCGTTCAGCGGTGAGCTCTACCAAAGAGAGATCGATTATCTGTGCGAGAAAGAGTTTGCTCGTCATGCGCAAGATATTTTCTGGCGCAGGACTAAACTTGGTTTAAATCACGATACAAGCGTAGTGGCAGAAGTTGAAGCCTATTTACAACAAAAGATACACGCAACTCACTCTTCAAAAGCGACAGCCTAAAATAGAAATGGCCACATAATGTGGCCATTTAGTGCTTCTGTTTGTGTTGAGGTTTATCTCATCTTCGATGACAAATAACTTTAATTAGAAGAAAGGATAAATCGAACTTCTACTCGGCGATTACAAGCACGCCCCTTTTTGGTGTTGTTGGTACACGCAGGTACATGTTCACCGTAACCGCGAGTATAAATAGCATTCTGCGCAACTTGCCGTTGCACCAGAGCAGACTTCACTGAAGTGGCACGTTTTTACCGATAATTTATCATTAAATTTACTGGGTCCCGGTGTTGTCGGTATGCCCTTCTAACACAATATCGACACCCGACTCTCCGGCTAAAAATTGCGCCATGTTATCGAGCCATTGCTTTGAAGAGGCACTGACTTTGGCTGAACCAGTCTCAAATTTAATGGTGTTTTTGAGTTTGATCATCGGGTAATCACCAGGCATGACTTCATGCTCAATACCGTTACTTACGAGATATTGGCGTAACTGTTCGTAACTTGAAGAATGCGCCTGCATTTTTGGCGTTTGAGCAACACTCACACTCTGTTGTGGCGCATTGCCCCATTCTGGATAACGTACATCGAAGTCTCCTTTCGGGGCGACATCGAGCATACTGTCGTTAAACATGCGATCCGTCGCCAACGAACCACACCCGGTTAGAACAAATGCAATGCACAAAAACCAGACTTTCATTTTCAACACTCAGCCATTGAACTCTATTCAGTTATCGGCATTTTTTGAAAAACTTTATCGCTCATCAACAACAATTTACAAATGGCTTGCTTGCCATCACACAATCCCTCGTTAGAATGTCAGCCATTCATTACTCCCTGATGGCCTTGTGGCCAGGCGCTTTCATTCTCAAATAGCGTTGATGGGAAAGACATTTGTTAAAGGACACTACACGCTTTATGTCTAAAATTATTATTCCCTTAGTGGTTGCTTTACTCGCTGGCTTTATGATTTATCGTACTTGGACTAACCATAAAACCGCCGATGCCAACTTTTCTGCTGGCCAACAGTTTCTCGCTGAAAATGGTCAACGTGAAAATGTGATTACGACCGATAGCGGTTTGCAATATGAGGTGTTGCAAGCAGGCACTGGCACTGAACACCCAGGCCCGAAAAGCCGAGTGAAAGTACATTATCATGGTGAATTACTGGATGGGACCGTGTTCGATAGTTCGGTCGAGCGTGGTGAACCTATCAGTTTCGGTCTCAATCAAGTCATCAAAGGCTGGCAAGAAGGTGTACAACTTATGGTGGTGGGTGAAAAAACACGCTTCTATATTCCCAGTAACCTAGGCTATGGAAAAAGTGGTACAGGCCCGATCCCACCTTCTGCCGTACTGATCTTTGAAGTCGAACTACTCGCTATCGAATAAGTGACAACAGGGTTTCGATCTGACAATAAAAAAGCTGCCTCGGCAGCTTTTTAATTTACGCCGCACAAGGATAAAAGGCTAATCCCTGCTGAGTCACCAATACACAATCCATGCCTCCAGCGTGTGCGGCTTGTAACCCCAATTGAGTATCCTCAAAAACCAGACATCGCTTGGGTTGCAGCTCCAGTTGCTCGCACGCCATTAAAAAAGTTTCAGGGTGTGGTTTGTGTTCCGTCACATCGCTTGCCGTCACCACCGCATCAAATTTATCAAGCACTTGTGCGGTGTCCAATAAACGTAAAGCACTGTCACGTTGGCTACCCGTTCCAATCGCCATTTTCTTTTTGCCCTGCCATTCGCACAGCAGCGCATATGTTGCGGGGATCACCTCGGCTTGCATCCCAATACTCGCAAACCGATCCATCTTGTAACCCGCCACGAGCTCCGGATTGAGGGTTAATCCTAATTTTTTGTTGATATGCATCGTAATTTTGGCGCTCGGCATGCCACCTAAGCCGTGTAGCCATTGTTCATCAAATGGAAAAACCAAAATGCTCTGCGGCTTCTTTCCAAGCCGCTAAATGAGCGGGCATGGTATCGAGCAGCGTTCCATCCATGTCAAAAATAAATCCGTCATAACAATCAAAGTCGATTTCGAACACATCATCACCCATTTTTTGTAATAAATTTGTCATTAATATTTAATATAAAGCCGAAAACCATGAACGACACTAGTATTGATAGTTTCATTATTCTCAGTACACTGCTGAACGGTTTGCACCAAGACACCTATCAACGCTTATTGGTTGTCTATTGAGCAAGAATAATAAGTAGGTAACACCATGAATATTAGAAATAAGCTTTACACTTTGGGCATCATAGCCATTTTAGGATCCATCGCAATTTTCTTTACTACCTCACAATTTGCCAGCACCAACGATGAACTCAATCGAGCCATCAACCAAGTTGATAAACTGGAAGTAAGACTTCTCAATTTAAGACGCAACGAAAAAGACTTTCTGCTACGTAGCGATGCTAAATATCTGGATACCTTCCAAAAAAATAGCGATATCTTCCTTAGCTTACAAGCTGAACTTGATGCGATCATGCTCAAATACAAACTCGGTGATTCCAATGCCCTGCGTACTGACTTGTTGCAATACAAACAAGGTTTTGAACAATTGGTTAAGGCTTACCAAACTCTCGGTTTAGATAAAGAGAGTGGCCTGCTGAAAAATTACTATCAAGCACTCAATCAAGCCAAACAACAAGCGACTGCCGAAGAGTTATTAGCCCTTACTGATTTTCATCAGCAAACATTGGCAGGTTCCGTCAATTCGACAGCGCTAGGTCAATATGCACAACTGATTACCGCAGCGCAGGCGGTGGTTGCTCAAGAAAAAGTGATCGGCTTGAAATATAACGAAGGCTTACTCGGTAGCACTCGATCCCAATCTCACGATGTAGAAGAGATGTTTAAAACCTTTTCAGAAACGCTCACCAAAGCGGTCGATGAAAAGCAGCAAAGCATGAACAATATTAAGCTAGCGGTCACAATTACGGTTGTATTAGTGATTTTATTGGTTATTTTCCAGATCAGCCGCTCGATCAACTTACGCGTCAGCCAATTATTGTTGGTGATCCAACGTATTGCAGAATCTAATGACATTTCATTACGGGCTGAGATTAAAGGGCAAGATGAGATCACCTCTGTCGCTCGTTACTTCAATGGCTTATTGGATAAATTTGAAGAGTTGATCAGCGGCTCTCAAAGCAAATCCCACCAACTGTATACCAGTACCTCTAGCATGCATAACGAGTTGGAAGGCGTGATCGAACAATTCAATGTGCAATCGGAACACATGGCATTGATGGCAACTTCAGTGCAACAAATGGTTTCCACAATCAGCGAAATTTCCGAAAGCACCAACGTAGCAGCAGAGGGCGTAAACCAAGCCGCGCGCAACGCAGAACATGGCCGTAGTGTGGTGGTTACCACAGTGAAAAATATCGATCTGCTTTCTTCTACCTTGCAAAAAAGCCAGCACTCGATTGGTTCGCTGAACGAATTTGTTGAGAAAATTGGTGGCGCTGTCAGCATCATTCAAGGAATTGCTGAGCAAACTAACCTTTTGGCACTCAACGCCGCCATCGAAGCTGCTCGTGCCGGAGAGCAAGGACGTGGGTTTGCAGTAGTGGCCGATGAAGTCCGTTCATTAGCCACCCGAACGCATCAGTCGACAGAAGAAATTACTCGTGTTGTTTCAAATATTCAGTCACAAATGAGCCAGGTGGTTGATGATATTGATCTCTGCAACAACCAAGGACAAGCCACTCTTACGGCATCGACTCAACTTGATGAGAGCTTACAGCAGATCCTGCGAGACATGAGCACCATTCAAGATAATTCTCAGCGCATTGCCGCCGCCATTGAAGAGCAAGGCAGCGTAATGAATCATGTCAGTGAATCCATCACGGAACTCAATACTATTTCAGAGAATAACATGCGTTCAGCACAGCAATGCCTCACTGAAGTCGATACGGTATCTCGCCAAGCTCATGCCATGGATGAGGCTGTGGCGGAATTTCGCACCAACCGCCGTCACTAATCTAAAACTAGCGACGACTCATGAATTAAGGCTCCTTTAGGAGCCTTTACTCTTTTTGGAACACTCAACTAAGAGATGATTAATATTCACTCACCACATCTATCGCCACACCACGAAACCACCCACTTTCGATATAAATAACCAAAAATTAACCACAACACATTATTAACCAATAAAGAACAAACAATTATCAAGAATTAATCACCAATAATAATTGATATATTTATTGCTTTAGATCATGCAAAGTGCAAGTTGAACTCGTGCTACAAATTAATTTTCAGTAAATTCCTGACATACATTTTACAGTTTGAAATAAACGGACATTTTTGGAGATTGCTATGCTTGAGCTTCTGATTGGCTTAGTCGTAACCTTTGCGGTTGGCTATTTCATCGTTAAGGGCTATAAGCCTGCGGGTATCCTACTCACCGCAGGGATTTTGCTATTGATTTTGACGGGGATCTTGGGTCACAAGGTTCTGCCTGGAAAAATGGACACCACCGGTAACCTACTCACTGACTCAATGGAGTATGTGAAATATATGCTGCAAAACCGCGGCGGCGGCTTAGGTATGCAGATTATGTTGCTGTGTGGTTTTGCCTCTTATATGACCCACATCGGTGCGAATAATGTGGTGGTCAAACAGTTTTCTAAACCGCTTTCTTTTATTAAATCGCCATACGTTTTACTCGTGGCGGCATACATTGTGGCGTGCTTAATGTCACTGGCCGTGAGCTCAGCAACCGGTCTCGGTGTTTTGTTAATGGCAACCTTGTTCCCAATGATGACCGCGATGGGTATTTCTCGCCCAGCCGCCGTGGCAGTGTGTGCCTCCCCAGCTGCGATCATTTTGTCGCCAACCTCAGGTGACGTTGTCATCGCGGCTGAAAAATCAGGCCTACCACTGCACGTATTTGCGGTTGAAACCGTATTGCCTGTTTCTATCTGCGCGATCATTGTGATGGCAGCGGCAGCCTACTTCTGGAACAAATACCTCGACAAAAAAGACAATACTCCGATGGAGAAAGTAGACCTTTCTGAAATGGAAGTGAAGGCGCCAGCGTATTACGCCATTCTGCCTTTCCTACCTATCATTGGCGTGTTTGTTTTCAATGGTGAAACTCTGCCTGGCATTACGCTAGATATTTACACTATCGTTGTTCTTTCAATCTTTATTGGTGTGATTGTGGATTACATCACCAAGCGCTTCAACGGTAAGAAAACCTTGGAAGATCTTGAAGCCTGCTACGAAGGTATGGCGGATGCGTTCAAAGGCGTGGTGATGCTATTAGTCGCGGCGGGGGTTTTTGCACAAGGTTTGATGTCGATCGGCGCGATCGATAACCTGCTGCATCTAGCGGAAGTCGCCGGTGCAGGCGGTATAGCACTTATGTTAATCCTAACGGGCTTAACGGTAGCCGCAGCAATTGCGACTGGATCTGGTAACGCACCTTTCTATGCGTTTGTGGAGCTCGCGCCATCACTGGCGGCAAAAATGGGATTAAGCCCTGCATTCTTGATTATCCCAATGCTACAAGCCTCTAACCTTGGTCGTACGATTTCTCCGGTTTCAGGTGTGGTCGTTGCAACCGCAGGTATGGGTAAAATCAGCCCATTTGAAGTGGTAAAACGGACTTCGGTTCCTGTTTTATTGGGGCTTTTAACCGTGATCATCGGCACTATGGTTCTGGTACCTATGTACGCTTAATTGTGCGAGCAATGAGCAAAATTCAAAAGGGCGTGAATATCACGCCCTTTCTTTTTGATACTGAGAACGACTGGATTCAGAGAACCGCGCTTTTTCCTATTACCGATTTTCGATCACTCACAAGGTGGTGCAAGGTGGATTAGCGCCAACCCACCTAATGACGTTTCTCGGTATTTCTTGTTCATGTCTTTTCCGGTTTGATACATGGTCTCAATCACCTTATCGAGTGAAATCAAACATTTGCTGGTACGTTTGAGTGCCATGCGTGAGGCATTAATCGCTTTCACTGCGCCCATCGCGTTACGTTCAATACAAGGCACCTGTACCAATCCCCCGATGGGGTCACATGTCATGCCCAATGAATGTTCCATGGCGATTTCTGCCGCCATGCAGATTTGCTCGTTACTGCCGCCACGTAAAGCTGTTAAGCCTGCCGCAGCCATAGAAGACGAAACGCCAACTTCGCCCTGACATCCGACTTCGGCTCCAGAAATGGAGGCATTGGTTTTGTACAAGATGCCGATCGCGCCAGATACGGCGAGAAAATCCTTGAGTTGCTTGGTATCGAGCGCCTTGATAAAGCGGTGGTAATACATCAAAACCGCAGGGATCACGCCCGCTGCCCCATTGGTTGGCGATGTCACCACTTGTCCGCCAGCGGCATTCTCCTCACTCACCGCAAAAGCAAAGAGATTAATCCAATCCATCACTTCCATCGGATCGTTTTCAATCGCCGCATTCGCTTCTAGCTTTTTGAGTAAATTAGGTGCACGGCGAGTGACATTCAATCCGCCCTCTAAAATACCTTCGGTGGCAAAACCACGTTCCATACATTGGCTCATCACTTGCCAGATTTGATCGGCCTTGGCATCAATCATCGCCATGTCTTGAAACGCCAGCTCATTACGCAAAATCATTCCGCCTAAACTCAAGCCATTTTTTTCAGCTTGGTGCAGCATTTCATCTGCGCTTCGGAAAGGATAAGTGACAGAAATATCGGCACTGGCGGTGCCATTTTTCAGCTGCTCAGCGGTGGCAACAAACCCGCCTCCAACAGAATAATAGGTTTCAAAATCAATCTGCTGCCCTTGTGCATCAAACGCACTCAGCGTCATACCATTTTCATGCAGCGGCAGATTATCTTGATGAAAAAGAAGATCGTGATGGTAATCGAAGACAATGTCATGCTGACCGTTGAGATGCAGCTTACCCGTTTGCAACGCTTCACGCAGAGTCTGATTAGCGTCACCAATCTTGATGGTGGCAGGTTGATTGCCCATTAAGCCCAGTAAGGTAGCACGATCAGTATGATGGCCTTTACCAGTCAGTGATAACGAGCCATACAGATCGACCTGTATGCGACCAACCTTATTGAGTTGTGGCAATAACTGCTGCACAAAACGGTAACCTGCAATCATCGGCCCATTGGTATGCGAGCTGGAAGGGCCAACCCCAATTTTGTAAATATCAAAAGATTGAGAGCATCACTTTTCCCCTTAATCCGTAAGAGTTCAAGCTATCTTATCAACCAGTATATACCTTATCGTCTGAATGCTGCTGTTTAGCTTGCGTATCGTTCTAAATAAAGAATCGTGGCGGCAGTGCGCGAAGGCACATTCAGTTTTTTCAATAAACTTTTCATATGTACTTTCACCGTCGACTCTGAAATAAACAATCGATCGGCAATTTGTCGGTTGCGATAGCCTTTCGCGACTTCTGACATAATTTGCATTTCACGTTCCGTCAGCGCTTCAAAAGGGTTACTCGCTGCATCGCGATTTAAAAGGTAACGCTCTACCGACTCACTAAAGGCTTTTTCGCCTTGCATGGCTTGTTTTAGTAACGACACAAGCTGGTCTGGCTCGGTATCTTTCAGTAAATAGCCGTCAGCGCCAGCTTTGACCAGTGCTTCAATATCTGCTGCACTATCGGAGACAGTGAGGATCACCACTAAGGCGTCACATTCATCGGTACGCAATGCCGTCAGCGTATCCAAGCCCGACATGCCTTTCATATTGAGATCGAGCAGGATCAAATCAGGTTGTAAGTCATGCGCCAGAGCGATCGCTTCCGCACCGTTACTTGCTTCGGCAACCACCTCGAATTCAGCTTCAAAACTTAATAATTGATTGATACCACGGCGCATCAGCGGGTGATCATCCACCAATAATACTCTACAACTCATTTTTATTTTTCTCCTCGCCCTGTTGGTAAGTCAGCACAATTTTGCAGCCTTTACCCGGAGCGGATTCCACTTTTAATTCGCCGCGCAAGCGAGCGGTACGTTCTTGCATAATGCTCATGCCATAGTGGTTGAGCTTGTGATCTTGTGGGTCAAAGCCCACGCCATCATCTTCAATAGTGACTTGAACTGTGTCACCGACTTCTTGGCAATTGACCACAATTCGATTGGCATTAGCATGCTTGATGGCATTGATGGTCGCTTCTCGGATCAACTGCACGAGATGCACTTGCTGATGAGCATCCAACGCTATTGAGGAAAGTGCATTGTGCAGTTCAATTTTAGCTTCCGTTTGCCCCGAAAGCTGGCTCAACATGCCTTGTAGAGACTGGCCAAAACTGCCCTCCGTTAAATTGAGGCGGAAAGTGGTCAGCAGCTCACGCAATTGGGTATAAGCATCCGATAGGCCTTTATCGATCTCGCTGATAATACTTTCCGTCTTACTCAGATCACCACAAGGTTTTAATGGCATCACTGAACGTTTCAACAGGGTTAATTGAATTTTCAAATAAGAGAGCGACTGAGCCAACGAATCATGTAATTCGCGTGCTATGGTGGCTCGCTCCTCCATCAAAAGCAGCTGCTCAGCTTGTCGCTGCGCCTGATTGTAATAAATGGCTCGCGACAATATCAGCGCAAAGTTATCAATCAGAGCCCGATCCGGCTCTGGCGATCCTGCATCCCAATATAAAAGGCCAAGATGGTGTCCATCCAACGTCAGTGGAGTGTGGAGCATCTCCGCTCCGCTTGGTTCACCTTCTTGCAAAATTAATGACTTACCCGCTTCTTCTTCAATTTCCAAGCGTAGTGCGTTAATGCCATCGACCCGGATCCAATGGCGAAGAATGGTTTGGAAATTACTCGCGGTGATGCGTGATGCCGTCAGCTCTTGTGAGGAATGGTACAACACCTGCAAGGACTGATTTGCCATTTGTAGTTTGTGTGTTTTTTCATTGACCGCATGCTCTAACCCACGGTACAGCTTTCCGAGATCCCCCGCCATACTGTTAAAGGTACGGGTCAAAATCCCCATTTCTGTGCTGCTACTTTCATCCAATGTGACCTCAAAAATGCGGTTTTTAATCTTCTCACTGGCGGCCACCATCGCATTGAGCGGACGTACGACTTCTTCTCGAATGTAGTAAACCACGAACAGGGAAACCGCAAAAATCCCCCCTAAGCCAAAACTGCCGACTGCCGCCAAAGCAATTAACTTACGCTCAGAAAAACGCTGCAGCTTAAGAACGAAGTTGTCGACTAAACTGACAAAAGGTGCGACATGATGGAGATATTCCGCTTTATGCTCACTGTTAAGCACGTTTTTTCAGTTGATGCCAGCGTTCTATTAACTGGTAATAATCCTGTTGAATATCATCCGGCACTGTCCAATCTAGCAGAGCAAGCATTGAAGGCGAATAGAGCGAGTTTTCAAACAAAAATATGTGGGCAGGATAATCCGGCGATTGGGTTTGGATATCATACGCTAAACGGTAGCTTTGCATCCGCATCGAGCCTGACACATTCACCGCTTCCGCATCATTGAGAGAAGACGCCAACGTTACGATCGCCACCCCCGTTGTCAACGCTGATAGAAACAGAATCAACAACATGGCTTTCGCCATAGTACGAGTTAATGATTTACGAACTGGACTCGACAATGCGGTTTCTCTTTCATTAATGACCAAAGCTCCACCTCTTTAGGGCTACACACTATCCGAAACGCGCAGGTTAATTTATTGATCCAAAACAATCCACCACCCCATTTACCTCCTAAGAGGTATTTATACTAATATGTCAAAAACTACAATTTGTGTATCGAAATGTGGCAAGTTGTGAACGGTTTGGGAGAGATGAGATGGTCGATTTAAGTAAACGACGCTGGTTTGCCCCCGCTCGTCAGTTAGACCAGAGCCAAGTCCGACTACCTTGGTTAGCACGCCCACAAACTTTTATCGATGAATGCACCCGTTGTGGTAAATGCGTAGATGCCTGTGAAACCCACATTATTGAAAAAGGTGATGGCGGTTTTCCACGGGTCAATTTTACTGTGGATGAGTGCACATTTTGCTATCAATGCGCTCAAAGCTGCCCTGAACCAATTTTCCTACCACAAGACCAAACCCCTTGGAAAGCTGCGGTTGACATCTCCAACCAATGTTTAGCGAATAACCAAGTTGAGTGTCGTTCTTGCCAAGATGCCTGCCCAGAAGAGGCCATTCATTTTGCGCTACAAATTGGTCGCACTGCGAGCCCACAAGTGAACTCGCAAAACTGTTCTGGTTGCGGTGCTTGCGTTCCAGTTTGTCCAAGCAACGCAATGACGGTTCACTATACTCAAAACATCGCTTAGACGGCGTGGATAAATGGGAGAGCAATATGTCACAACCTGTAGCTTCACTGCATGAAGTACACATCTCCAGCTTGGTGGTTCACACCTTGCCAGAGCATCTACTCACCGTAAAACAGCAAGTGAGCGAACTGCGTGACGTGGAAATTTACGGCGAAGATCCGCAAGGCAAACTCGTCGTGGTGATTGAAACCGATCGTCAAGGATTTATCACCGAAACAATTGAACAGATAAATAATCTTACCTAATGTGCTTAACGCTTTTTTGGTTTTCCATCAGGTAGAAACAGCAACAGAAGAAGAACTATAGCCAAACTGCTGAGATAGCCTGTCGCCGATGTCGTGACGGCACTCCGTAGGAAGGAATTATTACACACTGGAAATACCTTTTCTGAACTCGAGGGTAATGTATGAAAATGACCAGACGTGCGTTTGTGAAAGCAAACGCAGCCGCCTCAGCTGCGGCGGTTGCAGGGATCACCCTCCCCGCTTCTGCCACCAACTTGATCGCTAGCTCCGATCAAACCGCTATTCATTGGGACAAAGCGCCTTGTCGTTTTTGTGGTACAGGTTGCTCTGTGCTGGTCGGCACCCAAGATGGTCGCGTTGTCGCAACTCAAGGTGACCCTGAAGCGCCAGTGAACAAAGGCCTTAACTGTATTAAGGGCTACTTCCTCTAAAAAATCATGTACGGCCAAGATCGACTTAAAAACGCCTCTGCTGCGCATGAAAGATGGTCAATACCACAAAGACGGTGAATTCACCCCAGTCTCTTGGGATACCGCATTTGATGTGATGGCTGAAAAATGGAAAGCCTCGCTTAAAGCCAAAGGCCCAACCAGCGTGGGGATGTTCGGTTCTGGTCAGTGGACAGTCATGGAAGGTTACGCCGCAGTAAAACTGATGAAGGCTGGCTTCCGTTCTAACAACATTGACCCGAACGCTCGCCACTGTATGGCTTCTGCGGTGGTCGGCTTCATGCGTACCTTTGGTATTGATGAACCGATGGGCTGTTATGACGATTTTGAACACGCCGATGCTTTCGTGCTTTGGGGTTCAAACATGGCAGAAATGCACCCAGTGCTCTGGACACGCATTACTGATCGTCGCCTAAGTCATCCTCACGTTAAAGTGAATGTGCTTTCGACGTACTACCATCGTTCCTTTGAATTGGCCGATCACGGTTACATTTTCGAACCACAATCTGACTTAGCGATCGCCAACTTCATCGCCAACTACATCATTGAAAACGATGCAGTAAACTGGGATTTTGTGAACAAGCACACCCACTTCAAACAAGCGGCTACGGATATCGGTTACGGCCTGCGTGATGATCATCCTTTGCAAAAACAAGCGAAGAATGCCAACTCAGGTGATGTCAGCAATATCTCGTTTGAAGAGTACAAAAAATCGGTTGCACCTTACACGGTTGAAAAAGCCTCTGAAATTTCAGGTGTCGCACCCGATAAACTGATCACGCTCGCGAAACAATATGCAGACCCTAACACCAAAGTGATGTCACTTTGGACTATGGGTATGAACCAACATACACGTGGTGTATGGATGCAAAGCTTGGTGTACAACCTGCACCTGCTGACTGGCAAAATCGCAACCCCTGGTAACAGCCCATTCTCACTGACCGGTCAACCTTCGGCGTGTGGTACGGCGCGTGAAGTGGGTACCTTTGCTCACCGTTTGCCTGCCGACATGGTGGTTACCGATCCAAAACACCGTGCGATTACAGAAAAAGTGTGGAAACTGCCTGAAGGCACTATCCCACCCAAACCGGGCTTCCACGCGGTACAACAAGACCGCATGCTGAAAGATGGTGTGCTGAACTGTTACTGGGTGCAATGTAATAACAACATGCAAGCGGGTCCAAACATCAATACTGAACGTTTACCGGGCTACCGTAACCCTGAAAACTTTATCGTGGTGTCTGATGCTTACCCAACCGTTACTGCACAAGCCGCGGATCTGATTCTGCCAACGGCAATGTGGGTAGAAAAAGAAGGCGCTTACGGTAACGCCGAACGCCGTACCCAAGTGTGGTACCAACAAGTAGAAACTGTCGGTGAATCTCACTCCGACTCATGGCAAGTCATTGAATTCTCAAAACGCTTCAAAGTTGAAGAAGTGTGGCCAGAGGAACTATTGGCAAAAGCTCCGCAATACCGTGGCAAAACCCTGTATGACGTGCTGTTCAAAAACGGTCAAGTTGACAAGTACCCTGTGAGCGAAGCGCGTGAGCTGAACGATGATGCCCACCACTTTTGGTTTCTACATTCAAAAAGGTCTGTTTGAAGAGTATGCCGAGTTCGGTCGCGGCCATGGTCACGATTTAGCACCTTATGATGTTTACCACCAAGTGCGTGGCCTGCGTTGGCCTGTGGTTGATGGTAAAGAGACCAAATGGCGCTTTAAAGAAGGCTCTGACCCTTATGCGAAAGCAGGTTCAGGTTGGGATTTCTACGGTAAACCAGATGGTAAAGCGTGGATCATCTCTTCTCCTTACGAAGCACCACCAGAAGTGCCGAATGAAGAGTACGATCTGTGGCTCTGTACTGGTCGTGTTCTTGAGCACTGGCATACCGGCACCATGACGCGTCGTGTACCTGAGCTTTACAAAGCGGTACCAGATGCGCTGTGCTTTATGCACCATGAAGATGCACAAGCACGCGGTTTACGCCGCGGCGATGAAGTGCTGATTTCGAATGCTCGTGGTGAAGTTCGCGTACGCGTTGAAACCCGTGGCCGTAACAAGCCGCCTAAAGGCTTGGTGTTCGTGCCTTTCTTTGATGCACGCATTCTGATCAACAAGTTGATCTTGGATGCGACTGACCCACTCTCGAAGCAAACTGACTTCAAGAAGTGTCCAGTGAAGATCACTAAAGTCGCGTAACCCTGATTGCACTGGGCTGGTCAGCCAGCCCAGACTAAGTATTAAGCCGCAAGGCGGAGAATTTACGATGAAAAAACAACTCATTGCCTTTCTTTCAGTGTTTACTGTGCTGGCAGGTATCGCTCATGCTGAGCTGAACAATCCAGGCGGTATCGGTGGTTTAGAATCACTGCGTGGGGCGAGTGAAATTGAAGCAACTCGCGCTGCAGACCCAATGAAGAAATACCCACGTGAGCAAGCGTTGGACAGTGACTTTGTCTATCAGCCACCACTGATCCCACACAACATTCGCAACTATGAAGTATCACTGAACGCGAACAAGTGCCTTTCTTGTCACAGTTGGAAAAATGCCAAAGAGATGGGCGCAACCAAAATCAGCGTGACTCACTTTGTGAACCGTGAAGATGCGGTACTGTCGGATGTTTCTCCACGCCGTTATTTCTGTTTGCAGTGCCATGTTCCTCAAGCGGATGCAAAACCGTTGGTTGAGAACGATTTCGAACGCGTTGATTCACTGCGTTAAGCGTAAAGAGGCCATTTATGAAATTTTTAAAAGCGTTTTGGCTTCGTTTGTCCCGTCCAAGTAAAGCCGCCGTGGGTGTGGTTTTACTGATGGGCTTCGTGGGCGGCTTGCTGTTTTGGGGCGCTTTCAACACGGGGATGGAAGCAACCAACAGCGAAGAATTCTGTTCGGGTTGTCACGCACCGATCGTCGCAGAAATCCAAGAAACGATTCACTATTCGAACCGTTCTGGCGTTCGCGCAATTTGTTCTGACTGCCATGTACCCCACGAGTGGACAGATAAAATTGTACGTAAAGTCCAAGCATCGAAAGAACTGGTCGCGCACTTTATCGGCACTATCGATACTCAAGAGAAGTTCCAAGCCCGCCGCGCACATTTGGCGGAACGTGAATGGGCTCGGTTGAAAAAGAACGATTCATTGGAATGTCGAAACTGTCACCAGTTCAACTACATGGATTTTTCAGAGCAAAGTAGCCGCGCGGTGCAACAGCACTCTACGGCCTTGGCCTCTGGTGAAAAAACCTGTGTTGACTGCCATAAAGGTATCGCACATAACCTACCCGACATGCACGGTGTTGAAGGCTGGCAATAAGGAGAGCCACAATGAGTACTCTTGAATCGATTTTTTGGCACGTGCTAGGCTACAGCGCTATGCCTGTGATCATTCTGGCCGGCTTCCTTGGCGTTGCCGTTGTCTCACTTGGCTTGCTAGCCATGACCAAAGACAAGTAAAACAGATAAGCAAAAAATAAATCCGGTGCAAAGCACCGGATTTTTATTTTCCATCCACTTAACCTTAGCTGGCATTCATCTGCCGGCCAGAATGCTCGGTCACCCATTCATTGACACTGTCTTGGATAGACAGCGTGTAAAACTCTTCCGCGTTATGCACAATAACCTCGAACACTTTGCTATCGAGGCGTCCACAGCTCACTTCATGGGACAGAATATTCATCACCTCTTTGAGCGACATTCTTCCTCGATAAGGCCGCGCTTGTGTTAACGCTTGAAATACGTCCGCTACCGCAATGATCCGTGAAGGCAGATCGATGTCTAAACCTTGTAACCCTCTTGGATAACCTGAACCATCCAACCGCTCGTGATGATTGCCTGCCCATTCACAAATTATGGAGTTACCAAACATCATCTGTAAGGTGTAGCGAGAATCGGTAGAGTGACGCTGAATGCACAAGTACTCGCTCTCATTGAGTTTTCCGGGTTTATGTAAAATATCTTCTGGCGTATGTCAGCTTGCCGATGTCGTGGACTAAGCCTGTCAGATATAAAGCCTTTTGCATCTCAGGATCCAACCCTAGCTCTTTGGCTAACCGCTGGCAAATCTCCGCTACTTTTTGCGAATGATAAAAAGTAAATTGGCTTTTAGCATCGACAATATTCGCCATCAACATCGCAATCGACATCACATCATCAACCCCTAACTTTTGCTCAAAGAAAGGAATGGACGGCAGGTTTTGTCCAATCGATTCAACATGCTGATATTCCATGGAAAACCAAATAAACTCTTTTTCCAATAAGTTCTGCATTTCTCGAACTAGGTCACGCTCAAACAAGGTTCCACTTAAACGCCCAATTTCTAAGCAAACTTGGTTACGCGCTTCTTGGGTTACGTTGCCAAATTGATCTTTGGGATACAGTTCTTTGAGGTAATCAATCCGGTCTGATAAAAAAATCAACGCAGCAAAACGTTTATCTCGATCTGCAATATCAATATTTTTCAGATCTTTCCAAGGCGTATGGTGATACAAGATCGCATCAGCAAACAGGGATAAGGGAGGACAGTGCGAAAGCAGCTCATAACCTCTCACACAGTGTTGACGAACATTGTCTGGCTGCATGTTTTCAAGCAAATTGTAGAAATCACGCTTCTGGGCTACGCCACAGTCATGAATCAAACCTAAAGAGAACACTAACTGGCACTCTTCTTCACTCCATTCCATCGCTTTGGCGCAGGAATACGCCATATATCCAACACGATGACCATGATTAATATCATCAATACCCACCGAATCTAACGCTCGCGCGATGCAGAAGAATGTTTGTCTTAAATTGACATGCCACTGGATTTTTACTGATTTCATTATATGCATCTCGTGCCTAACCACTCGATTGAACAATCGCCATATAATAAAAATATAGTAGACCACCACGAGCTTGCTAAACGAAAGTTTATTTTGGTGCAACACACTCGCTCGGAAGCGGCATTGTTAAAAAAATCACAACGCTAAATACGCAACCAAAACCAATCAACCCATTGTTATAAAAGCCATTTTATAAACACATTGCGATTGATTAGACCATCAATCGCTCTTCGTGCGACATGTCTCAGCCATCCCTCCGTAAAAACATTACACTTTTGTGAATTTGATTCTGCAAAGTGATACGTACCATGATTACCATCGCGCTGATTGATGACCATATTATTGTTCGTTCGGGGTTCGCCCAATTACTCAATCTTGAGCAAGATATCGCGGTGCAAGGTGAGTACGAAAGCGCAAAAGAGGCCTTTCATGCCCTCACCCACCATGAAGTTGATGTCGCCATCATCGATATTTCGATGCCCGATGAAAATGGTCTGAGTCTGCTTGAGCGCCTGCGCCAACATAATCCGCGTTTTAAAGCGATCATCCTTAGCATTTATGATTCCGCTTCGTTTGTGAAAAAAGCCTTGGATGCTGGTGCGCAAGGTTACCTTTCAAAACGTTGTGGCCCAAGCGAGCTGGTGAGTGCGATTCGTACCGTTGCCTCTGGCAGGCGCTATTTGTGCGCAGATGCCTTGGTCAATTTGAGTAATCCCGATATCAATAATGTGCTTGCCGACCTCACCAAGCGTGAAGTAGAAGTGTTTGATTTATTGGTACAAGGCAAAGAGGTGAAAGAGATCGCGCAAACGCTGTTTCTCAGCCATAAAACCGTTCACGTTCACCGAGCCAACATTTTGAGCAAATTAAACCTAACCAATAACGTGGATGTGATCCGCTTTGCTTTGCAGCACCATCTGCTCGTGGAAGGTTAAGCATGGCCAAGCTATTTCCACTGATTTTTGCTTTTGTGCTCTACAGTATTAGTCAATTTAGTCTGTGGAATGTCAGCCAATATTTGAGCCACAATCCGCTCCAAGCCTACTTACTTTTCCCCACCGGCTTACGCTTGGCGGTCTATTTATTAGCACGCCCAACCTATGCTTGGGTTTGGTTACTGAGTGACATGCTTTTGGCTGGCGCGATCTTGGTGTTGCTTCCAGACCAATCCAGCCCGTTGATGCTGCTCATGCCTTGTGTGGTTTGGCTAGCCGCAGTCATTGCCCGCCGACACTGGCCGAAGTTACATTTGTATTGGCAAAAGTTACTGCTGATTGTGGCACTGGTGCTGCTGCACACCATTTTGGTAGGTCTCACTTTTACCTTGTTGGCGAAACCGCTACAAATGGGGGCGGAGACGTTAATTGCCGTGAGTATCGCTTCGCTCACGGGAGGCATTGTACTGACCCCATTTTTGTATCTGGTGGCCGACTACCTTAGTCACCAAACTTGGCATCCGCTTTCTCCGCAACTGATCCACCACGATGTGAAACTTAAGCCGAAAATGACTGGTATGGAGTTTACTGTTTTTCAGCTTAGGACTGCTGGCGGAGCTGACGTTACTTGAGCAGATGAAGCCGTTTGCCCTTTTGATCATCTTACTGCCGACGATTTTTCTTGCCTATCGCTATGGCTGGCAAGGCGGCGTGTTGGCGAGCAGTTTAAACTGCATTCTGCTAGCGACGGCACGCCAGTTCAGTGGCTCCTTTTCTTCGGATCAAGAGTTGCTGATCTTTATGTCAAGCCAAGCGTTTGTGGGGCTTGGATTGGGCATCGCCATCAGCCGCCAACATCAGCTCGCTTTATTGCTGCAAAAAATGAACACCCGCCTAGCCAAAGAGCTGCGTGAAAAACAAGACCTCGCGCGCCAGCTCGTTTCTGTGGAAGAGCAGATTCGCAAATCGGTGGCTCGCGAACTGCACGATGAGATTGGCCAAAACATTACCGCGATTCAAATTCAATCCATGCTCGCTGAACGTTTAGCCAGTAATGATCAAGCCAAACAAGCGGCTTCTAGCGTGCAGTCGCTCGCCATGCGGATTCATCAATCCACACGTCAGCTCTTAAAGCAACTACGCCCGCACATTTTGGATGAACTCGGGTTAGAACATGCCATTCGTCAGCTGGTGCAAGAAATGCGATTTGCCGAACAAGGTATGACGGTTCGCCTCAATATGGGGGTCAATCCGCAAAAGCTGGACGATACCACGCGAGTCACTCTGTATCGGATTGTGCAGGAGTTGCTGAACAACATTTCCAAACATGCCAAAGCCACCCGCGTACACATCAGCCTATTTCCGGGAAGTGAAATGGTTTTGGAAGTCAAAGACGATGGCATTGGTTTGCCTACCGACTGGCGGGTGCGTGGACAAGGCTTAAAAGGATTGAGCGAGCGTGTATCCGCACTCGGCGGTCAATTAAAGATGACTTCATCCACTTTCCAAACTGGCACGCGAATAATTGTTAACTTACCCACAAAACGCTCAATAACCAGCGAAAAACTAGGAAATATTCCTAGATGAATACAACTCCTTCCCATGTTTTTCCGACCTTGCTTGATTAGGATAAAACTCAATAAGGACAAGCAATATGAAGATTGTACCCAAGGCACAACCCATAGGAACGATGGAAATCGATCGGGCTTATCGCCACTGGCGCATTCATTTAATGATTTCCATGTATGTCGGTTATGGCGTGTTCTATCTCACTCGTAAAAGCTTCAATTTTGCGATGCCGCAAATGCTCAGTGAGTTAGGACTCGATTACTCCGATTTGGGTTTTCTCGGTACGCTGTTCTACCTCACTTACGGGGTGTCTAAATTTGTTTCTGGTTTGATGATCGACCGCTCCCGCTCACGCTATTTCATGGGGTTGGGATTGATGGCAACCGGCATCATCAACATCGCTTTTGGTTTTAGTTCGTCCTTGTTGGCTTTTACCTTGTTATGGACGGCGAATGCTTTTTTCCAAGGCTGGGGCTGGCCTGCCTGTGCCAAGGTGCTCACCCACTGGTATTCACGTAGCGAACGGGGATTTTGGTGGTCAATTTGGAATACTTGCCACAACTTAAGCGGCGCATTGATCCCCATCGTGATTGGTTTTATCAGCTTAACCTTTGGCTGGCGTTACGGATTCTTGTTTGCGGGTGGGATTGCGATTTTCGTTGGGCTTTGGCTATGTTATCGCATCCAAGAGAAGCCAAGCGAAATGGGGTTGCCTTCGGTCGGTGAATGGCGCGGTGATGCACTTGAACAGGAACACGAAAAAGAAGGCCAAGGCCTCGCCTTCCGCGTTGCGGTTTATCGCTATGTACTGACAAACCGCTACATTTGGCTGTTGTGTGGATCTTACTTGCTGGTGTACGTGGTCAGAATTGGCATCAACGACTGGGGAGCGCTGTATCTGGTTGAGCGGCATGCGTACAACATTCTCAGTGCCAATAGCGCAGTAGCCATGTTTGAAGTGGGCGGTTTTTTGGGTTCACTGCTTGGCGGTTGGGGTTCCGACTATTACTTTCGCGGCAACCGAGCCCCGATGAATTTGATTTTTGCGTTAGGCATTTTTGCCTCTGTCGCCGCTTTATGGCTAACCCCGATCGATCATTTATGGTTTTTGGCAGGCTGCTTCTTTTGTATCGGTTTTTTTGTCTTCGGCCCGCAAATGATGATTGGTATGGCCGCCGCAGAATGTGCAAGGAAAGATTTGGCAGGCACCGCGACTGGATTTGTTGGCTTATTTAGCTATCTCGGTGCAGCGTTAGCCAGCTACCCCATGTCACTGGCTATTGAAGCATGGGGCTGGGAAGGCTTCTTCTGCCTCATTACTGCGGCAGCAGCCGTGATCAGTTTACAACTGCTGCCCTTTATAAAAGCTCAGCAACCGGTGACGGAAGATGAGTGATAAATACAACCAATCTTTACCATCCAATAACGTAACTGTGCTCCACTTTATGACCTGACGCAGTACCGACCTGACAAGGACACAAGGGAGCATCAACCAGAGGGAAAACCCAATGATTGTTAATGCAAAACGCACGCTGCTGGCACTGAGTGTTCTTGGTTCGATGATGACCGCGCCACTGGTTCATGCTGAAGGCCGTTTGGTGGTTTACTGCAGTGCCACCAATGCGATGTGTGAAGCCGGAACCAAAGCGTTCGCTGAAAAATACAATGTGAATACCTCCTTTGTGCGCAATGGCTCAGGCAGTACACTTGCAAAAATTGATGCAGAAAAAAACAACCCACGCGCGGATGTTTGGTACGGCGGCACGCTTGACCCACAATCACAAGCGGGTGAAATGGATTTACTCCAAGCTTACCAATCCCCAGAACTGGCCAACATCATGGAAGGTTTCCGTGATCCAGCCAAACGCAAAGGTAACTACTCTTCTGCGGTATACATGGGCATTTTGGGCTTTGGTGTGAACGCCGAACGCTTGGCACAAAAAGGCATTCCGATCCCGCGTTGCTGGGCGGATTTGACCAAACCAGAATACAAAGGTGAAATTCAAATCTCTGACCCGCAAAGTTCTGGCACAGCTTATACCGCACTAGCAACCTTCATCCAGCTCTGGGATGAACCCACCGCATTTGAGTATTTCAAAAAGCTCGACAAAAACGTCTCTCAATACACCAAATCTGGGGTAACGCCATCACGTAACTCGGCGCGTGGTGAAGTAGCGATTGGTATCGGATTCCTGCACGACTACTCGCTGGAGCAAGCTAAAGGCGCACCGCTGGAACTCATTTCTCCTTGTGAAGGCACTGGGTACGAAATTGGTGGTGTCAGCATTATCAAAGGCGCGCGCAACCTCGATAACGCCAAACTGTTTGTTGACTGGGTATTGTCGAAAGAAGGCCAAGAAGTGGCATGGAAACAAGGTGAGTCCTACCAAATCTTGACCAATACCCAAGCGGAACAATCACCCAATGCGCTTGACCCGAAAGCACTCAAACTGATCAATTACGATATGGAAACCTATGGTTCATCCGATGAGCGTAAACGTTTGATCACCAAATGGGTTAACGAAATCAAAATGGGTAACTAACCCGACATCGTAGTCGCGCCGCCACTCAGTGGCGGTATTTCTCCCCTGACACTTAACCTGCTCACTGCTTGCGGGCAGGTTAAGTGCGACTCAATATTAAGGTTTGACCATGCATGAGCCTTCTCAAACGCTAAACCTAACACTCCACCAACCCGTCAAAACCGATCCGGTTTTTTACTGGCTGGCGGCGGTGCTGTTTAGCTTTATTCTTCTGCCATCCTTTGCTCTGGATTATGGGCTGTTTGAATCGACTCCAGATGAATTCTATGCGGCGATGGGTTGGAGTGAGCCAAACATTTCTTGGTTCTGGTTTAGCTTGCCTTTATTGCTCGTCTTTCGGCCACGGCAAGCTCAGGGACGTCAATCCACAAACCGCCACTATCTCGATATTGCCTACTCTGGCTTCTGTATGCTGGCTATTTTGCTCAGGCGCATGGCTAAAACGGTAAAGGGTTGGGCTATTCCAGCATCATTCTGTTCACTGCTCTTGGCGCGATCATGACGCTCGCCTTCGCCCGCTTGGAATACCTCGGTGGCGACCACTTTGTCATTGGCTCGCTGATCAGCATTATTCTGCTGATTGTGATTTTTATTGTTTATCCGAGCATCGCCATTTTCCTGCCGATGTTTAAAGATGACATGGGCAACTGGACGGCATGGCAGTTCATGACGATCCTTTCCCAGTCTCATACCCTCACCGTCATTTACAACTCGATTGCACTCGGTATTGCGGTAGGCGTTGGCGCCACCTTCTTCGGGCTGATTTTTGCCATTTACACCACACGTATTGCCAAACGCTCCGCCTTTATCGCGCGCGTGTTTTCTATTTTACCGATCGTGACACCGCCCTTTATTGTCGGGTTGGGTGTGACTTTAATGCTGGGTCGTTCGGGTTATATCACTGAGTTGATGGTCGATGGGTTTGGTTTACAGAAAACCAACTGGTTGTATGGTTTCACGGGCATTTGGCTCGCACAGGTGCTGGCGTTTGCGCCGATGTCATTTATGATTTTGGATGGTGCGCTCAAGTCACTGCATCCTTCGTTGGAAGAGGCTTCCTACACGCTCAAAGCTAACCGCTATCAAACCTTCTTTGGCATCATCATGCCACTGCTTAAACCCGCGTTAGCCAACTCGTTTTTGATCATTTTCGTGCAATCATTGGCAGACTTCAGTAACCCCTTAGTACTGGGCGGCAGCTTTGATGTGCTCGCAACGCAAATCTATTTCTATATTGCAGGGGCACAGCTGGATTACGCTTCAGCCAGCACGCTCGGCTCGGTTCTACTGCTGTTCTCACTCGACGATTTTTGTAGTGCAGTATTTGTGGATTGGCCAGCGCTCCTACGTCACCATTTCCGGCAAAGCCTACCGTGGCGATGTGCAAGAGATGCCAGCCTCGCTGAAATTGGGCGTCACTGTGACTTTGTATGCGTGGATGATCTTTAACGTTCTGCTCTACGGCAGCATCTTCTTTGGCAGCTTTACCGTCAACTGGGGGGTCGATTACACCCTGACCTTTAAAAACTACCTTAACCTGTTTGGCAATGGCATGTCTGATGGTGCTTGGCCGTCACTGATCACCACCATGATTTATGCGGGTGTGGCCGCTCCGATTACTGCCCTGTTCGGCTTATTGATTGCTTATGTGGTGGTGAGACAGCAGTTCTACGGCAAAAAAGTGATTGAGTTTTCAACCATGCTCTGCTTTGCCGTACCCGGTACAGTGGCAGGGGTTTCCTACATCTTGGCGTTTAACGATGCGCCGATTTATTTAACTGGTACCGCCGCAATTGTGGTGATCTCAATGGTGATGCGTAACGTACCCGTGGGGATCCGCTCTGGTATTGCTGGGCTCGGGCAGCTCGATAAATCATTGGATGAAGCTTCACTGAGCTTACGTGCCAGCTCATTACAAACCATTCGCTACATCATTTTGCCACTGCTGCGCCCCGCGATTCTTTCTACGCTGGTGTACAGCTTTGTTCGGGCGATGACCACAGTCAGTGCGATCATCTTTCTGGTTACACCGGAAACCCGCGTTGCAACGTCCTACATTCTGAACCGAGTCGAAGATGGTGAGTACGGCATTGCTATCGCTTACGGTTCCGTGCTGATTGTCGTGATGTTAGCCATCATTTTGTTGTTCGATTTACTGGTCGGTGAAGCTCGCGTTTCTCGTTCCAAAGCCACTAATCAAGATTCTTAGGAGACATCACCGTGGAAAAACAAAACTTTGTTGTGCTCAAAAACATCTGCAAACGCTTTGGTAGCAATACCGTGATTGGCAACTTAGATCTTGAGATCAAAAAAGGCAGCTTGGTTACGCTACTTGGCCCTTCCGGTTGTGGGAAAACCACCGTTTTGCGTTTGGTTGCCGGCTTAGAGAAACCAACCAGCGGGCAGATTTTCATAGATGGTGAAGATGTCACCGAACGTTCCATCCAACAACGCGATATCTGTATGGTGTTTCAGTCTTATGCACTGTTCCCGCATATGTCTCTGTACGAAAACGTAGCTTATGGCTTGAAAATGCTCAAATTGCCGAGTGAAGAAGTGCGTCAGCGAGTTGATGAAGCACTTAAAATTGTTGATCTCGAAGGAATGAGTGAACGCTATGTTGACCAGATTTCCGGAGGCCAGCAGCAACGTGTTGCCCTTGCCCGTGCTTTGGTGCTCAAACCTAAGGTACTGCTATTTGATGAGCCGTTGAGTAACTTAGATGCCAACTTGCGCCGCAGCATGCGTGAAACGATTCGCGAACTGCAACAGCGTTTTGATATTACCTCGCTCTACGTGACGCACGATCAGGCAGAAGCTTTCGCGGTATCGGATACCGTTATCGTGATGAAACAGGGCGATATTATGCAAATTGGCACGCCACAAGAGTTGTATAAAGCACCTAAGTCGATGTTTATGGCAAACTTTATGGGTGAGGCCAATATGTTCCAAGGCCATTTTGACGGGCAGCAGATCCACATTAATGGCTATGCAATTGATGCCGATCTTGAAGTGACGCGGGATAAGCCTAACGGCGAATACCAAATTGGTGTCCGGCCAGAAGCGATCACCTTACATACGCAAGGCAGCGAAAGCCAAGCCTGCCAAATCCTCAAATCGGCGTATATGGGTTCAATGTATGAAGTGACCGTAAAATGGCACGATCAAGAACTGCTGTTACAGCTCAATTCCGCGCAGTTTAATCACGCATTAACTCAGCACGCGTATGTAGTCTTTAACCCTCGCGGCCTATTTTTGCTGCCCTATGCAGAATAGTGATAACACCTTGAGTAAAGACGTCTCTCTCGACATTTAAACTCAAGTACAGTAAGAATAACGCCACCCTAAGGTGGCGTTACTTTTAAGCTTCTTGGATGGGTAACACCTGTTTTACATACTCACCCGGTGCACTGTACAACACCGGATAGTCGGCATTACCTAATGGATAAGGTTCAACTTTGCTGCCATCTGCAAAGCCGTTTAACCACTCATTCCAATGCACCCACCATGAACCTTCTCGGTGCTGAGCCGTTTCCAGCCAATCTTCCGCAGAATCATCCAAGGTGTCGTTAACCCAGTAACCATACTTACGTTTGTCAGGATGATTAACGATTCCCGCAATATGACCAGATTCACCCAGCACTAAAGGTTTTGTTCCCCCCCGTACGCAATGCGCCGCGGTAAGTGCCTTGCCACAGAGCGATGTGATCTTCTTTGGTAGAAATGAAATAACTCGGCACTTTGATTTTATCTAAATCAATCCAGACACCACCGACTTTGACGCCCTTATCCTGAACCAACTTGTTCTCAAGATAGAGCTCTCGTAACAAGAAGTTATGGCAAGCGCCCGCCACGTTAGTGCTGTCGCTATTCCAGTACAGAAGATCAAAATCAACCGGACTCTGCCCTTTCAGGTAGTTGTCCACGTAGTAATTCCAGTACAGGCTATTCTCACGCAGCAAACTGAATGTCACGCTGAGTGAGCGGCCATCCATATAGCCTTTGGCATTATTTTGCAGCTCAATGGCTCGAATAATGGTGTCGTTGATGTAGGCTCCCACTTCTCCCGGTTGAGAGAAATCCAGCAAGGTGGTGAAAAAGCTCGCGGTTTTGATGCGTTTTTTCATGCGTTTAGCCGCGTAGTAAGCGATGGTTGTCGCTAATACTGTTCCGCCAATGCAGTAACCTGCCGCGTTGATCTGCTCTTGCCCGGTGATCGATTCAATCGCATTCACCGCTTTAACAACGCCTTCGAGCACATAGTCTTCAAAATTGAGTTGAGCTTGCGCTGCTCCCGGATTGCGCCATGAGATCATAAACACAGAGTGACCTTGCTCGACTAGCCAGCGCACCATGGAGTTTTTCTCACGCAAATCGAGAATGTAGTACTTGTTGATAAAAGGCGGAACAATCAACAGTGGCGTCACGGCCACTTGCTCAGTCAGAGGTTTGTATTGAATAAGCTCAAACACCTCATTTTTGAACACCACTTCACCCGGCGTGTTGGCCACATCTTCACCAAGGCGGAAAGCATTATTGTTGGTCATGCGGATTTTGAGAATATCGGCACTGGACGCGACATCCTCTTTCAGTTGCTCAAGACCCGCAATCAAGTTTTCACCGTTTTTCTCTAAGGTTAGACGCAGCAACTCTGGGTTCGTCGCAATAAAATTGCTCGGAGAAAGCGCATTGATCATCTGACGTGAGAAGAACAAAATCCGCTCTTTGGATTTCTCATCGAGGCCTTCGATAGCGTTGATGGTATCGAGGTACGTTTTGCTAAACAACAGATAGGATTGTTTGATGAAATTGAAGAAAGGATCTTGCTGCCACGCTTCATGGCTAAAACGCTTGTCTCCTTTTTCGGCTTCCAT
The DNA here is from genome assembly GCF_000696385.1 of Vibrio metoecus. Taxonomy (GTDB): domain Bacteria; phylum Pseudomonadota; class Gammaproteobacteria; order Enterobacterales; family Vibrionaceae; genus Vibrio; species Vibrio metoecus. The sequence goes on from NZ_JJMN01000006.1 coordinate 152,292, forward strand.
GATGGATTGAACTTTGGACTCTAGCACCACTTTTTGCCAAATCTGAAGTTGTTGCTCCCACCATTGAGTTTGCAATTTTAACAAGGCAGCCGGTTGGTTGGCAGCTTGCTCAAAGAACTTGAGAGAGTCTTCCAGATTGACTTCTTGCATCGCTTTATTGAGTGGGGAATTGACGGCCGCTTTGCTCTGTTCAACCTCTTTCCACCAACGTTGATTCACTTGTTGTAATTGGACAAGGTAGTCCGTAAAGGCATGTTGGAACATACACTTACTCCTTAAAACAGAAAAAAGCGCCGCCCGAAGGCGGCGCGAAATACAGTGTTACGCAGGGGTCACTGTCTTAAGGTTTTCAGAGGCAAGTTTTTCTACATCATCTTTAAACTCTTTCGCGATGTTTTGCAGTTTTTTGCTGTCATCCATCATTTGCTGAGAGAGCTTGTTCAGTACGCCCAACTGTTGAGAGTTGAACGAGGTTAAGGAAGTCACATCTTTGATCTCACTGGCCGCTTTCATTTGCGCCAAACCCAGATCGCTGTATGTGCGGATAGCATTCAGTTGTAGCTCAGTCAGCACTTCAACATTCTTGGTCACCAGTTTGTTGAACTTGATATACGGTTCGAAGTTTTTCTCTGTCTGATCGCTGAATGTTTTAAAAAATTCCGTGTACATACGTTATCTCCTAGTGAATGATTTTTAAATTAAACAGTTTTAATCACGATCGCGGTGCCCATGCCACCACCAACGCACAATGAAGCAACACCATATTTTTGATGGCGACGCTGTAATTCATGAAGCAAAGAAACCAAGATACGATTACCCGATGCGCCTAATGGATGCCCTAAGGCAATCGCTCCACCATTCACATTGGCTTTATCTAAAATCGCTTCTGATTTGATTGAATGCTGATCCGCAAGCCCATGCACAACACCAAGCGCTTGTGCAGCAAAGGCTTCGTTAAGCTCAAACAGATCAATATTCTCGATAGATAATTCAGCCTTCGCCAACGCTTGAGTCACAGCACTGACGGGGCCTAATCCCATAATTTGAGGATCTAAACCTGTCTGCGCGTAACTGATGACCTCTGCGATAGGTGTTAAGCCAAACTCTTGTACCGCACTTTCACTGGCAACAATCACCGCACTCGCACCATCATTAATACCTGAGGCGTTGCCCGCCGTGACCGTACCTTGTGCATCAAATGCGGCTCTCAACCCTTGCAGTGCCGCCAAAGTAGTATTGGGTTTAGGGTATTCATCCGTATCAAAGACCACTGTTTCACGACGTTTTTTCACCGAGATAGGCACAATTTCTCGCTTAAAATGTCCCGCTTCAATAGCGGCCGTCGCTTTCATTTGGCTCGCCAACGCAAATTCATCCTGCGCTTCACGTGAGATGGTGAATTGCTTAGCTACGTTTTCTGCCGTTACCCCCATGTGGTATTGGTTAAAAACATCGGTCAAACCGTCATGGATGAGCAGATCTTTTATTTCAAATGCCCCCATTTTGTGGCCATCACGCAGACTGGCTGGCGTCGCAAATGGAATCTGAGACATCACTTCAACGCCTGCGGCTACTACCACAGCGGCATCTCCAGCTTTGATGTGTGAAACCGCATCCATCACCGATTTCATCCCACTGCCGCACACCATATTGATGCTGTAGGCTGGAACCGATTGTGGTATGCCTGCTGCCAACGCAGCTTGACGGCCAACACCCATGCCTTGTCCAGCACTGATGACATTGCCAACAATCACTTCATCAACGGCTTCAGGTTTGACTTGTGCGGCTACAAGAGCAGCTTGGATGACTTGCCCCGCCAAAGTCCCTGCAGAACAATCTTTGAGTGAACCACCAAAAGCCCCGATAGCTGAGCGCTTGGCGCCCACAATATAGATTTTTTCCATGCATCCTCCTGCTTTAGCGCATATATAAGCCGCCGTTCACCGACAAGGTTTCCCCTGTGATATAGGCGGCTGCATCACTGGCTAAATAACTGACGGCGCTGGCTATTTCTTCCGGCTTAGCTAAGCGTTTCATCGGAACTTGGTCAACAATCGATTGCAAAACCTCAGCACGCATTTGCTCAACCATTGGGGTAAGCGTGTAGCCGGGAGCGATGACATTCACAGTCACACCATAGCGTGCGCCTTCTGCTGCAAGCGCCTTAGAGAAACCGATCATCCCCGCTTTGGCAGCCGAGTAATTGGTTTGACCAAATTGACCTTTTAAGCCGTTGACTGAGGAGATATTGATAATGCGGCCAGATCCTTTCTCGCACATGGCAGCAAACAAAGGCTGAGAAACATTAAATACACTGTTGAGATTCGTCTCTATGACTTCTTTCCACGCTTGAGGCGACATTTTTTTAAATACACTGTCACGCGTAATGCCTGCGTTATTGACGATGACATCAATGGTGCCTTCTTCTTGAAGCAATTTTGCTAAGCGCTCTGCACACTCTTCGGTGTTGGTAACATCCAACTCCAAAAGTCGGACTTGATCCTCGGTAAATTGCTTTTCATTAAACCAATCTAACGCACACTGATGATTACCCGTGTAATAAGTGGCAATCACCCGATAACCTTCACTGACCAACTGGGTTGAAATAGCAGAACCTATCCCGCCTTTCGATCCTGTGATCAAAGCGATTTTTCTCATTAAAGACTCCATTCTCAACAGCAAATTTATATATCTTTACTACAAGTGTGATTCATCAATTTCCCATCATCACAGTAGTAAATCGTTTGGTTAACGTTTTGAAGAATATTTTCACCAACAAGTTATCATTCATGATCAGATATTTATCAAACAATCAATTAGAGAGACCATTACTATTTCCTTGTCATCATTAAAGCTAATCCTTGTTTATGACAATTCCAATTCACTTGGATGTATTTTCTAAATAGATTGATCTAGCTCTACCTTCTGATGAAATGAAAACAAAATTAGTTAAATAAATAAAATGATGATGAAATTTAAGAGATTTTTATTGAGGTGACAGAATGAAAAAATCACAGATCCATTACAAATCATACAGTTAAAAATATTTATTTTGTTACATGTGAACCCATAAGTCTGCCACAGCACCAATATGATACTTTTGATAAATAGTTAAAATAATCAATATAACGAGAACAAAGAATGACAATTCAGTCATTAATAATTTTAACCATACGAATAAGTGAACAGAAGGATTTATATTAAAAGTCACAGGGCTCGCTACTGGAATAATCAGTTCACTGATAGTTTATTTTTAAAAAACAGAATTAAATGAGTTAACTTATTATTTTGTAGATAATAAAAAAGCCAGTATAAACTGGCTTTTTTATCGCTTAAATAAAGATTATGGTGCGGCATCTAACTCTACAGGGAGATAATGCTTCGGCTCTAAACCTAACCATTCTGGTAATACTGTACCAATAGAAATCGAAGACCAAGTTCCTGAAATAACCCCAATAAACATTGCAATCGCAAAGCCTTGTAATGGTGCACCACCCATCAACCATAGTGCTGAAATGGTCATCAAGGTTGTCCCTGATGTCACCATAGTTCGTGAGAAGGTAGCAATAATAGCTTGGTCATTAATCTCTGCCGTAGGTGTTTGTTGTTTCGCTAACAACAGTTCACGAATTCGATCGGCGATGATGATCGAGTCATTCAATGAGTAACCGAGCACAGCCAAGACCGCAGCAAACACCGTCAAATTAAATTCCATTTGGGTGATGGCAAAGAATCCGAGTACCAGTACCACATCATGCAACAGAGCCAATAAAGCCCCACTTGCCAAACGCCATTCGAAGCGAAAGCTCAAATAACCCAGGATAGACAAGAGACAGATCAATAATGCTAAGCCGCCCTGATCGACTAATTCTTGCCCAACCTGTGAACCAACCATACTATTGCTGACAATCTGTACTTGATCCGAGATCTGATGGCAGTTCTGCGGCAATACCAACTGGGTGTAGAGTTTTCTGTAGGCAATGGATAACGAATCACCCAGCGTCCATCTTCTCCTGAAGGGGTAACGGAAACGGATTCTCCTAACGTCGGTTGTAACTTTTCAAGCAGCTGAACTTTACTGACGGAACGATTAATCGTCGCTTCTGTAACCATTCCTCCCGTAAAATCGAGCCCCATGTTTAGGCCTTTAATCGCAAAAGCACCTAACGAGATCACCATCAATAACAGAGAAATGATGCCCGTGACATAACGAATTGGACGAATTCGAGATTTTAAGTATTCAACCATGATTAGACCCTTACATCACGACGCGTATCGCGTCCCCATACCAAATTAATTAACGCTCGTGAAGCAAACACCCCACTGAACATACTGGTGAGTAGGCCTAAGCCTAACGTCAGTGCAAAGCCCTGAATTGGGCCATTACCAATCGAATACAAAATCACCGCGGTGATCATGGTTGTGACGTTGGCATCCAAGATGGTACTGAAAGCGCTATCAAACCCCGTGTCAATCGCTTGCGCGAAATTACGTCCTTCTCCGAGTTTGTCTCGGATCCTTTCAAAAATCAGTACGTTAGTATCTACCGCCATACCTACGGTTAATACCAAGCCCGCGATCCCCGGCAAAGTCAGCACTGCACCGGGTAACAGTGCGATAAGCCCTAATAAGCAGGCCATGTTGATCAACAAAGCAACATTGGCCACCCAACCTAAACGACGATACCAAAGCGCCATGAAGGTTAATGTCATGGCCATCCCCAACGCTAATGCGGCAAAGCCATTAGCAATGTTCTCTTCACCCAAAGAAGCACCAATGGTGCGCTCCTCAACAATCGTGACAGGTGCCGTCAATGAACCCGCACGCAATAGCAATGCTAGTTGCTGTGCTTCTTCCATAGATCCAGCACCCGTAATTCGAAACTGGCTACCTAATTGAGATTGAATAGTCGCCACGCTGATCACTTTTTCGCTGCGAACCGTTTCGCCACGAGCGTTGGTTTTATACTCGCGATACACGGTCGCCATGGGTTTACCAATGTGTTTACCGGAAAAATCACTCATGATTTTGCCGCCTGCGTGATCCAGTGAAATATTCACCTCTGACATCCCCATGTTGTCCACCCCCGCACGAGCGTTGACAATGTGCTCGCCACTCAGCACAGGGCGTTTGGCCAGAATCACAGGTCGTCCACTGCCATCAGCTAGAATTAAATCATCGAAACTGCGAGCATCCGTTGCAGATTTGGCTTCATAGAACGCCAAACTGGCAGTCGCACCAATCACATTCTTAGCTTGTGATGGATCTTGCACCCCAGGAAGTTCAATACGAATCGCATGTTCGCCTTGGCGCTGAACGAGAGCCTCAGTAATACCCAGTTCTTCAATCCGATCCCGCATAATTTTTAAGTTTTGCTGAATGGTGGCGGTTTGAAATTCCGTTTTATTTTGCTGTGAAGGCTGAACCTGTAAATGATCCGAGCCCTGACGGATATCCCAACCACGATAGTTTTCTTGCAAGTATTTGCGTACATGATTCAAAGCTTGTGGCTGTTCGGCTTTTACCTCAAAACCATCATTACCAAATGCCGCAATTGAAACGCCGCGTAAACGCTCGGTACGCAGCGAATCCTTCACGGCATCGATCATGCTCTCTCGCTGTTCTTGAAAGGCTTTGTCCACATCGACATTCAATAAAAATTGCACGCCACCACGTAAATCCAACCCTAATTTTATTGGAGAAAAACCCAAATTATCTAGCCACTTAGGTGCTACCGACACATAGGAGTATGTGATGGTATCTCCTTCTTTCACTAGCGAATCCAGTACATTTCTCGCTTGTGATTGCTGGCTCTCATTGGCAAACACCAAGGTTGTTTTATCACCCTGCTGAGTGATCTCATCAGCGGAAAGATTCTGCTTATTTAAGATCTGAGCCAGTTCCGGCACATTACGCAAAACACTGGCGGCATCTTTGGTTTGCAGTTGGATTGAGGGTTGCTCACCATACCAAGTTGGAATTGCACTTAACGTTAGAATGATGATGGTGATGATTAACACCACATATTTCCATGCAGAATAGTGGTTAATCAGGCGCTTTGTAGCCTGTTTTTGTTCTCTTTTTTTCATAGTTTCCCTCTCAGCCTAAACTGAGTTATTCAACAAGTGACAATGTCACACTAAATTTTGAATATGGAACTATGAATACTGGCTGTTAAGAGCAACATACATCGCATTACTCTCTTTCCAGCCTGCGAGTCTGTGAGTAGAAGTGAAAAAGTCGTAGCTTCGATTCGAATAACGGATCGCGATAAACAGAGGTCGACTGACAGCGCCTAATTGAGGTTCATCGGCGTCAAAATCGAAAGGAATATCAGAACCAAAACCAGTGAGTACCCGTTGAGTTGGTGCACTACGAGTGTGGTTCAAAATGGCATAGGAGCGATGAGTGATATGTGACTGTGAGCTCGGTATCGCAGGAGGCGATGCCGAATCTAACAACCAATCATGATTAATCGTCTGACCTTGAGAAAGAGGGAAGTCAAGGCTTGGTAGCACCGAGCGTTCATTATCCAGCGCACAAGCCATCACTTGCGAAGGTAGTACCATCGCAAGCAGAGCAAACCAACACTGTATAAGGACACGCCAGAACATGATCAAAGCTCTAACTTACATCAACAAGCCTGCAGTGTAGGCCGATGGCCTGCTTTTGCTCAAGAGGAAAAAATGTGATCTAAACGATAGAAAATTTTCCCCGTATCCGCATTTAGATAAATTTTATTCGCCTGACTCAAGCCCCCACAATAAATAAAATACACGGGTTGCTTTTCAAATGTCACCGAGCGAACCCACCCTCTCAGTTCTTCAAAATCTTTGGGAGAACAAGTGCCTTCCTTGAGTAAGGTATCGGTTGTTTTAAGAAATATGTCTTGGTAGAGCAAAAAGTCATCCGAACCTTCAATATATCCCTTGAGGGTTTTTGTCCGCTCCTCGGGCGTAATCACTGGCGGTTCAACAACTAATCCATCTAAGGGGATCCACTCTGCAACTTCAGGCCCTCCATCTTGATAAACGTAATAATCGGAAATACGCCCCCACCCTGCTTTCTTTTCCAGTAAGTGAACTTTATCCCCTCGATATAGCTGTTTATCGACATCAGGATACACATTCGCATCCGGCTGTTCTCGAATGCCTAGCGTCGTAGCATCAACATAAAAGTCCATGACTTCAGGCTTAGCTTCAGCAGCTGGAGTGGGTGCTGTAGGTTCGGTTGCCGGTGCTATTTCCGCGGCAGCATTAGCTTTCGCCGCTTCTGCATCCATTTGTGGTTTGAGGTAAAACAAATAGTACCCCCCACCTGCACACCCCAATCCAATCAATAACACGAGTAGCATTAGTATTTTTTTCATTTACCCTCGCTCGTGAAATCCATAAAAACGCAACTTGCTCAGCAAGAAAATGCGACAGATTTTACTTTTCTATATCAATATAGCGGGATAAATGCAACAAAACTTAAACCAAAACTCACAGAGTGGAGGATCTTTTTTGAAGTGGGAGCACAATTCTGTATGCATTGACGGCTTGAGTAACGCCCACTCAAGCTTATCCATGCTGTCAATCACTGAAACTGATAAACAAGATTTACAATGTAAATGTTGTACATCGCTTATTTAGCGGGGGATATTGAACTCGATCGTTTTATTCAACCACTCGAACTATGATCGAGTGCACGAAGTGAAGTTTTGGAAGCGAAATCTCATTAAAATCACTATATAGTATGCACTTAAATACTTATAAACAGAATTATGTACACGTCAGCTCGAAAATACCTTATTCAATTCTCCATTGTTGCCTTTGTGCTCGGGTTTATTCCTTCACTGTATTTCATACATGAAGCCAGTAAGCTTGAGACACAAGCCGTCAGCCGCGTAGAAAAGCAGACACGTTTACAACTTGAATTTAGTCAGCATGATTTATTACAAATGCTGAAAAAAGCACATCAATCCACAGAAGTCTTAGCAAGAAGTGACACCTTACTCTCCGCAGCCAAAGGGTTGAATACGAATACACTCCATCAGTTAAAAACGCTGTGGGATGTCACCTTGCAATCTCAAGACATTTTTTCCTCATTCCAGTTGCTTGACCTTCAAGGACGCGAGCAACTTCGAGCTATTTATGATGGAAAAAAGGTAACGTTTGTCGAATCCGCGCAAACCACCGATGCCTTTAGCCAAGCGATTGTCGCTAAATATGCCAACCTTCCAACCAACCAAGTGTGGGCAAGCGGTTTAGCCATCAACCCCGGAGACCCATCGGGAGCTTTGCCTACCTTTCGTTTTGTCACTCGTATCGAACAGCATGACCAATCGCTAGGTTACCTTACCGTGACCGTGAAATTACAGTCGCTTTATCAGCGACTCTCATTTATCTATGACCAGTTCGATTCTCCCGACATTCTAAATTTAGCGGGGGAGTTATTACTGAGCGAATCAAGAACGGATAGCAAGTCTCACTTTAGTTTTCCCAACCAACATCCGGGTCTATGGCAGAAAGTGTTAATCAACCAACAAGGATTCGCTCTGTCTAACCAAACTTGGTTTAGTTACGCGCAAGTTGACCTTAGTTCTGTACTGCCTGACGCGAAACCGTTGGTATTGGTGCTGCGCGTCAACAAAAAAGAAATAGAAAATACTTATGCCAATGCGCAATGGTCCTTACTGAGCCAAGCGGTAACCATATTATCGTTACTCACCATCATTGCAGCAGGATTCGCCGCATGGAATATCAACCATCTCAAAAATAGCCTCGACAGCAAACTGGCTCGCGCGGCGATGGATGGCATGTCGGCCGTAGTTGTCACCGACCGTTAGTAACCGGATACATACAAAGTGAATCATGAATTTACTCGGCTTAGTGGCTATACCTTTGAAGAGGTCAAAGGTAAACAACCTTCTATTTTTGCTTCCGGCTTACATCGAACTGAGTTCTACATGCAGATGTGGAAAGCACTGCAAGACAACGGCGTATGGGAAGGTGAAGTCATTAACAAACGCAAAGATGGGGAGAGTATTACCGAGATTTTACGTATTCAAAGTATCCGTGATGAAAACGATGTGATTCAGTTTTACGTTGCCTCTTTCGTGGATATTTCTCACCGTAAAGCGTTGGAAAATCGCCTCCGAGAATTGAGTGAAAAAGATGCCTTAACCGATTTATGGAACCGACGTAAATTCGATCAAGCGATCCATTTAGAATGTGCCAAGATCCGCCGTTACCCTGACATAGCTCAAGCTTGCTTAGCGATTGTGGATATCGATCATTTTAAAAAGATTAACGATAAATTAGGGCATAGTGAGGGTGACCATGTTCTGCGGGGTGTCGCGAAAGGGATACAAGAACAGTTGCGTGAGTCTGATTTTGTGGCTCGCATTGGTGGAGAAGAGTTTGCCATTATCTTCCCGCATACCTCAGTAGAAGAAGCGGAGCGCGTGCTCAATCGCGTTCGCCTGTACATCGCGTCCATTCATCAACAAAAAGTGACACTCAGCGGTGGCGTAACCGATCTCTGTTCCATTCCCGATCAAAGTTATAAACGTGCTGACCTTGCATTGTATGAGTCAAAATCCTCCGGTCGTAACCAAATCGCTGTACTCACTACCGCGGAAATGCATCACTTTGCCTGATGTAAAATTTTACAAAGTTCGAGAATTACTACGAGCTATCTCACAGCTTGTGTATGTTCATATATTAACTTTGCCGTTGTATTACAAAGCGTTTATCTAACCTCTCTATCCTGTACTACGCTTGATATATTTGTTTCAGCTCACATTTTGCACAGGGGTTGCGCCCTAAAGCAGTGTACAAATATCTTCAGGGAGATAAATCATGCAGGACTCTTTAGCTGTCATACTGGCTGGAGGAATGGGATCGCGCCTTTCCCCACTTACGGATGACAGAGCCAAACCCGCCGTGCCTTTTGGCGGAAAATATCGGATTATTGATTTCACATTAACCAATTGCTTGCACTCGGGGCTGCGCCGAATCTTAGTTCTCACCCAATACAAATCTCATTCGTTGCACAAACATCTGCGAAATGGTTGGTCTATTTTCAACCCTGAATTGGGTGAGTTCATTACTGTCGTCCCACCACAAATGCGCAAAGGTGGTAAATGGTACGAAGGTACCGCCGATGCACTATTCCACAACATGTGGTTACTGGCACGCAGTGATGCCAAGTACGTCGTCGTTCTATCGGGTGATCACATCTATCGCATGGACTATGCTGCCATGCTCGAAGAGCATATTGAGAAAAATGCCACTCTCACCATCGCCTGCATGGAGGTGGCTCGCCATGAGGCTTCCGCTTTTGGTGTGATGGCGATTGATGATCAATCCCGCATCACATGTTTTGTTGAGAAACCCAGTGATCCACCCTGCATTCCGCACAAGCCAGATCGCAGTTTGGCTTCGATGGGGATCTATATTTTTAATATGGACGTGCTTAAAAAAGCCCTTAAGGAAGATTCGGAGATCGAACAATCTAGCCACGACTTTGGTAAAGATGTGATCCCGAAACTCATCGAAACCGGCAGCGTGTTTGCTTACGCGTTTTGCTCGGGTAAAGGCCGAGTTGCTCGTGATTGCTACTGGCGTGATGTGGGTACCATCGACTCTTTTTATGACGCCAATATGGATTTATTACAGCCCGTGCCACCGATGAATCTGTATCAGAAAAACTGGGCTATTCGCACCTACGAACAACAATACCCACCGGCAAGAACCGTTTCCTCAGCCACGGGGAATGAAGGGATTTTTATTAACTCGATCATTGCTAACGGCGTTATCAACTCTGGCGGTTCAGTGCAGCATTCGATTATTTCTTCCAACGTACGCATTAATGATTCTGCATTGATTGTGGATAGTATTCTGTTTGATGATGTTGAGGTAGGTGAAGGCAGTAAACTGGTTCACTGCATTATCGATAAACACGTAAAAATCCCGCCCAATACTGAGATTGGGTTGAACCCGAGTGAAGACAGTAAACGCTTCCATATTTCAGAACGTGGTGTGGTTGTGGTTCCCGAAAGTTATCAGTTTTTCTGTGAGCTCAATTAAATACGGTGATGTGCTTTCTGCGCACTATGTGTGAACCCCGTGAGTAATAAGAAACCCCGCTTAGCGGGGTTTCTTGACTTAATAAAGCAATATCTTCAATTCTAAGGACAAGTCACTTCAGTCCAGAACCAATTGGATTGAGTGGGTGATTCCCAAACACCTGGATTATTCTTTGCAACAAAGCATTTTCCATTGAAAATCACGGTATCACCGCTTTTCACTTGTGTAGAGCCAGCAATCCACTGAATAACACTCCCAGTGGAGCCACCAGTATTACCTCCTGTATTACCGCCCGTATTGCCACCAGTATTCCCTCCAGTAGAAAGATCCGCTTTCGGTAAATCAGGCTGTTCAAAAGCAAAGGCGTAATCCACGTTATTGATCTTCACGCTGTAGTTGGCAGGGCCAGAAATTGGCAAGTAATACACCATATCCAACTCATAGGTTGCACCCGCTGGAAGTGACTTCCAAGAAGGCAGACTGAACGCCACACGATGCATGGTTCCCTCTAATCCACCGATGTTGTTGGCTTTGCTGTGGCCAGAAGCGATCACTTTCAAACCCGCACCAGACTGGTCCTTCGCGTTATCAGGAGCCGAAACAGGAATGTCAAACTGGAACTCTGTTCCTCCGGGCAGTTCTACGCCCGTATTGTTCGTGAACGTAATTTTAGGGTTAATCGGATAGTTCTGATCGCCCACTTTGAAACCGCCCACTTTCACCGCAATATTCACCGCTTCTGTTGGGGTTGCACCTGTAGCCACTTTATTACCATACGGTGTCGCAGCCTTGAACTTGTCGTAGATAGCTTTGGTCATGGTGTTACCCATGTGGTACTCACCTTTGCCTGTCGCACACGCTTGCTCAGTTGGGTCGACTGACGTGCGTTTGCCGTTAGCATCGAGGTTGTAACAACTATAATCCCCCGCCAGTTCCCAGAACATGATACCGCCAATCTCTTTGTCGATAACATAATCCGCTTTGACATCGATAGACTGTTTATCCTCGGTCGACAAGAACACTTTCTTCTCTGCATTCCACAACCATGGTGCTACCGCAACACTGTCATAATGGCGAGTATACGTTCCAATCAGCGGTGTCGTAGTAGGGTCAAGTTGGTATGCCGCTGCGTATGAACCCCAAATGCCTTTTTCTAGGTTCTTCGCATGCCACATAGGGTTAGAACCGGCGCCCATTTCATCACCAGCGGCATTCACATCATGCCACATATTGTCGATACCACTCGCACCATAACCACAGTTATTTTTCTCACCCTCTCCGGTTCCTGGTGGGCATTGATTTTGATTCGGTAGACGCGGCTCGTCCCCACAGGCCATTGTCTCCGCCCGTAACACCTTGCCAACCACGGGTATAGTAAGGAACACCAATGTTGATGCGACCTGCTGGCATTGAGCCGCGGAAGTAGTGGTAAGCCCAGTCGGTATTTAGGTAGCCAATACCGCTATACTCTGCCGTGCCATACACATTCCACATCGCTAACTCGGAGTCTTTACCTGTGTCGTATAGGGCTGCGTTGTGACCAACGTGATCGTTCCACGCACCATGCAAGTCGTAAGACATGATGTTGACGTAGTCGAGATACTTAGTGACATCAAAGGTTTCCATACCTCGCAGCAGGTAACCAGAAGATGGGGCGGCAATCGTCAGCATGTAATGATGACCATCTTGTGCCGAAGCTTGATCGAGTTTTTCACGCAGAACACGCATCAACTCTTGGTAAGAAGCCCACAAATACGCACGACGTGGTTCCATCTGCGCTTTGTCATCTGGGTTACCGGCTCCCGCCATTGACGTTGGGTACTCGTAATCGATATCCACACCATCAAACTGGTACTTGCGGATCATCTCGACTGCGGATGTCGCAAACTTTTCAATACCGGCATGGTTAATGGAGCCGTCTGCATTGGTGGTCATTGAATAGAAACCACCGTCTGCCACACGATTACCATTGTTATCAAAATGGCCACCCGTCTCAGCCCAACCGCCAATCGAAATTAATGTTTTTACATCGTATTTCTTCTTATACGTCGCTAAAGCGCCGAAATGACCTTTAAAGCCTAGTGTTGGATCAATCTCCACTCCCGGCCACTCTTTACCAACCGCGGCGTTGTTTGGATCGTTCACATCCCCGACATTCACTTTGCCATCAGAACCAATGCTGACAAACGCATAGTTAATGTGAGTCAATTGCTCCCAAGGAATATCTTTTACCAGATAGGCGGTTTGATCGTCATCTCCTGAACGCCAACTGGTGAAGTAACCAATCACACGACGAGGATGATCGGCACCCATTTTCTCACGGCCTGCTTCATCATAAACAGTGCAATACGGTACTTGAACACCTTCGGTTTGATACAAACCATCAGGACGGCAGCTTGCCACAGGAGCAACGCCATTAACGACTAAAGTTGTCAGTGCAGAATCGGTGGTTGCCCCTAAATTGTCGGTGGCACGCGCGTAAACGGCCAGTGAACCTGCTTTGATTGTCGTGTAATTGAGTGTGTAAGGCGCTTTAGCCGATGTGCCAACCAAAGTTCCACCCACATAGAAATCGACCTTATCAACAGAGCCATCGGCATCCGCAGCATTCGCGGTAAGGGTCACTACTGCGCCAACATCCACAGTAGCCGCAGACAGTGTAATGGAAACGGTTGGAGCTTGGTTAGCTGGGCCGGAAGCCTCTTTTACCGTTACGGTTACCGCATTTTTGACACTCACCGCGCCCTTGTCATCAAAGGCTATTGCACTGAATTCATGTGCACCTTTAGTGGCTGTCCAATTCGTGGTGTAAGGAGCTTTGTTCACTTGCGCGACAAGCACACCATCGATAGAAAACTCAACACGAGCGACAGAACCGTCGGCATCCGCTGCATTCGCCGCCAAGCTCACTACATCACCCTCAGTGATCTGTGCAGTGGCAAGCGGAGAGGTTAGGTTTACGGTTGGAGCTTGGTTAGTGCCGCCGGATGTCAAACAAGAATCCACCCGTTTCCACTGAGCGTAGTTACCAGAAAACTTTTCTGGGTCGTTATTTTGTGTCCAGTAGTTGGCTTGATAAGCATTGCCCTTGTACTGAACCTTCGCGCCACCGGTATAGACAGCAGATGATTGCCATTCTGGTAGTGCTGAACAATCTACTGCGGCGTAGCTATTAAACGCCATCAAACACGAGGCGGTTAAGGTACTGAGAGTAAAAATTCTCTTCACGCCCGTTCCATCGTTAATACGCATTTTTATGTTTCCCTTAAGTTATTGTTTCACTAATTAAATAAAACCACGTCGACATGGGTTCACTTAAATTCTTGCGTAAAACAACTTTAGAATAGCGGGATAATTTGGCACTCAGAAAAGTGTGAAATTTAATAATGACTCGCAAATGACTGTCTATTTTATGCAATGAGCAAGGGGTTATTTTGCATCAATAACCAATTATTCATTAATTTTTAGCCATAAAAAAAAGCCCCGTTTTTCAGAACAAAATACGGGGTTCAACAAATTTTTTGTGACAAATTTTCCTAAGAGGGAGTGTTAGCCTACAACTATGCTTAATGTTGCAAAAGAGTAAAAATCACGTCTCTAAACTTCCTCTTTTCTCAATTTTTTGATTTTGTTATTCATCTCAACACATAAAAACACAAAAAAATTTCTCGTAATTGACCTATTTTTGCACAGTCACTACGTATGAAAAATCGGTATCGTATTTCTTAATCGTTTTCACACCCAAACCGCATGGCGAAATTAACGCCAAGTGGTAAAAGTAAACTCATCACACAGATAAGGTGAACACTATGTACTTTAGTTATGTAAACCCGACTAAAATTCACTTTGGACAAGGCCAAATCGCCAGCATTCGCAAAGAAATCCCTAAAGATCACAAAGTATTAGTTATTTACGGTGGCGGCTCTATCAAACGTAATGGCGTTTATGACCAAGTGGTTGAGGCGCTGAGTGAACACCAGTGGGTCGAATTTTCTGGGGTTGAGCCAAACCCCACCAAAGAAACATTGGATAACGCGGTGACCATGGTGAAGCAGCAACACATCGATTTTATTCTTGCGGTTGGGGGCGGCTCGGTCATTGATGGTTCAAAATATGTTGCGGCCGCCGCATATTATGAAGGTGATGGCTGGGATATTTTGACAGGGCAACACACCGTACAACAGGCGACACCGATCGGTGCAATTTTGACTTTGCCTGCCACGGGGTCTGAATCCAATACTGGTGCGGTGATCACCAAAGCGGAAACTCAAGATAAACTGGCCTTTCTCTCTCCTGCCGTTCAGCCACGCTTTGCGGTGCTTGACCCAGATGTGATGAAAACCCTCCCCGAGCGCCAACTGGTCAATGGTTTGGTAGATGCTTGGGTTCATGTTTGTGAACAATATTTGACACTACCTACTCAAGCCATGGTGCAAGAAGGCTATGCTGAAGTGCTGCTAAGAAACTTATTAGCCCTAGGTGCGGATTTTGCGAATCGAGACAACGATGCGTGGCGAGCCAATCTGATGTGGACAGCCAACCAAGCATTAAATGGTTTGATCGGTACCGGTGTTCCGCAAGATTGGGCAACGCATATGATTGGACATGAACTCACCGCACTATGGCACGTAGACCATGCTCGCTCACTCGCTATTGTTCAACCTTCATTGCTACGCAACCAGCTTGAGTATAAAAAAGCCCCAAAACTGGAACAGATGGGCAAAAATGTCTTTGGTCTACCGAAATCCGATGATTTAGCGGAAAAAACCATTGCGGCCATTGAAGCTTTTTACCACCAACTGAATGTGGCGACCCAATTTGGTGAACATGGTATGGAAAAAGCGGCTGCGGTTGACGCCGTCATCCAACAATTGACCACCCACGGAATGTTGAAGTTGGGTGAACAAGGCACCATCACCCTCCAAGAATCACGCAAAATACTTGAAAGCGCTTTGTATTAGATCTGAGGCAAGTAGCGCTATTCTGTCGTCAACAAATCCTGTTACACTCTCGCGGCACGCTAATCCACTATAGATTGCGTGCCTATTTGGGGTGATTGGGGATACGTTGTTGCGGATAAGTTTATGTGGCTGGTGATTATTGCTTTCTGTTTCGTTCAATTAATGACAATTGAGCGTGGCCCGCGTTGGCTATTTTATCTGTCTAAACCTACCCCCATTTTGCTCATGGCGCTGACGATCCTTGTCACCCCCAGTCCTTTATCCGTTTTCGCATGGTGGATTGTCGTAGGTCTCGTACTTTCAGCGCTGGGAGATGTGTTGCTGATGCTTCCCAAGGATAGATTTGTCTCCGGTTTAGTGGTTTTTTTATTTAGCACACATCGCTTACACCCTAGGGTTTAGCACCACGGTTACACACATCACTTGGTGGCCAATCGCCGTTTGGGCTGCCGTGGGAATCATCGCTTTCCTTTTGCTATTGCCCTCACTCGGCAACATGGCACTTCCCGTTGCCGGTTATGTCATCGTTATTGTCTTGATGACATGCGCTGCAACCGAGTACTGGCTTGGATACAACAACAATGCCTCACGTCTTGCTCTGGTGGGGGCCGCTATGTTTATGCTTTCCGATCTGGTGTTAGCGATTGACCGCTTTCGCTCTTCATCGCAGTTCTCGCGACATGTGGTGATGTTTAGTTATTACAGCGCACAGGCTTTACTGACCTTATCTGTCATCCCCTAACCACGGGCTTTAAACGCATCTTTTTCTAAACCATGCTTTTTCATTCTCAGATAGAGCTTTTTACGCGGCACTTGTAGGTAATTCGCGGCATCGGCGACGCGACCAGAGAACAAAAACAGCGCATCTTCAATTACTTGCTTTTCGTAGTCGTCCACCAACTCATCCAGTGGCGACAACATTTCTTCCTGATTGTAGATCCGCTCTTTGCCCGCCAGTTTTACAATGCCAATCGCATACAATTCCGCCACATTGCGCAGTTCGCGCACATTACCCGGCCACTGGTGAGCACGTAACAAGGCGAGATAATGCGCCTCAACATTCGGCATAGGTTTGCCCAGCTTGTAACAGCTCTGTTTTAGGAAATAGTGGAACAGTGCCGCGATGTCATCCGGCCTTTGGCGCAGTAAAGGCACATCGATCTGCCCCTGATTCAACAAATAGTAAATGCTCTGGCAAAAGCTGGTTTTGAGCAATCAACTGCTCGGGTGACTGATCAATCACGGCAATTACACGCGTTCTTGGTCGATTGAGTCGCTCTTGGTTGAGTAAGCTCTGTACCAAATTGCGCTGCACTTCTTCGGTCAGAAACTCAATATGATCAATCAATAACGTTCCTCCAGCACTTTCCTGAACTTTCGGCTCCATCGCGCTCCATTCGGTTTTTTCCGAAGCAACGAACTCAACCAAGGGTAAGTTGCCATTATTGATAGTGAGCTGATGAATAAGATAGGCGATGGTGTGTCTCCCACATCCCGATTCGCCCACAATCACTACGTGGCGGTTCAACAGCGCATATTGCGCAACATGGGAACGAATTTGCTCCATGTGTGCCGATTTGCCAACCAATTCACGCTTCACTGAACGTGAGAGAAGCAGTTTTTGTTCGATGAAAGAACGACGCAACTCAAGATGCTGCTTGATCAGCGTGAGCAATTGAGGCGGGTTGATCGGTTTTTCGAGAAAATCACATGCACCGATTTTTACCGCTTCCACCGCCATCGGGATATCACCATGTCCAGTGATCACAATCACTGGGATTTTGTCGTCCACGGCTTTGATCTGCTTGAGCAATTCCATGCCATGCAGCTGTGGCATGTACATATCGAGCAGCACCACTCCGTTCCAGTCGGGCTGGATATGGTTCATCGCCAGCGTGGGATCAATCACTGCTTTTGCTGTTAAGCCAGCAATCGACATCAAATGTAAATAGGATTCCAACACGTCCTGATCATCATCAATCAGCAGTACGGTACTTTTCATCTTGCTGTAACTCCAAAATGACCATTGCACCTTTCCCCAGATCGGAGGCCAGTGCAATTCGGCCATGCATTTTTTCAACTAATGATTGGCAAATGCTCAATCCCAGCCCCAACCCCACTTCCTTGGTGGTCGTAAATGGGGTAAATAGTTTATCGACAACATCGTGTTCAAAGCCCAACCCACTATCGACCACCGCGATGCGCAACATGCCTTTACTCGACGCGCCCAACACCATTAATTTGACCCACGCGGCTGCGCGAGTGGTTGAAGCATCACAGCCATTCACAATCAAATTGATTAAGACTTGCTCCAAACTCAACGCATCCGCCATAACGATTAAATCGTCAGGTAGCTCATTGATAAGCTGAACTTGCTGCCGCCTCGCCTTGGTTTGTACTAGAACCAAAGCCTGTTCAACAACACTGTTTAGGCGTATCGGTTGTAGCGTTTCATCGCTGCTATTCTTGCGGGCAAATTGGCGAAGGCTATTCACAATTTTCCCCATCCGCGTGGTTAAGCTTTCAATATGGTCGAGTGATTCTGACAATTGAGCTTGCGGGGTTTCCTCTAATGCCAATCGAGCAGAAAACAGATAGGTCGACATCGCGCTTAGCGGCTGATTGAGCTCATGGGCCAAGCTCGTCATCGTCTGCCCGACTACTGCCATTTTCGCCGCTTGGATCAGTTCGCCTTGTGTTTTTTTCAGGTGAGCTTCGGCACGTTGCCGCTCTTCCACTTCGGCTTGTAACTCTCGGTTTTTCTCGCGCAGTGATTGGGTTTTCTCTTTGACCCGCTGCTCCAGCAAGCGGTTGGCATGTTCTTGGTCTGTGACGTCGGTGATGGTGACAATAATCTTATCTTGTAGCCCTTGGTTGTAACGACGCAGATAGAGGCGCAAGTAGTGAGGCTTTTCCGAGTTACCGAGTGATAGGGTTAAACTCTCCGCCCCTTTCTGAATTAAATTACCTTTTTTATCAAATAATTGGCTTACTTTAGGTTGAATGTATTCAGCAAAGCAGCTCCATAACGTCAGTGGTTGAGCGATAGATTCCAAACGCAGCGTTGCCATCGCACTCGGATTGGCGGATTCAATTTTCCCCAGCAAATCACAGGTGATCAAACTCGCTTGTGTGTTATTGATGAGGCTTAACGCGTTAGTGCGTTCCATCTCCTCCACTTTTTTGCCATAAAGGATGAGCTGTTCACTCAGCGCCCCGATCTCGTCTTTACCATCCACGGTGATCGGGTGGGAAAGATCGTTATGAATAATCGCATCCAAACTTTCACTTAAGCGGTGTAACCGTCCAACAATGCGCTTATGCACAAAGTAATACATCAGTAATAAGCTCAGCCCAATCGAAAGGCCAAAACAAACCAGCAATACTCGGTTGCCTTCTTTCACCAGTTGGGCGGTCTGTTTTTTGACTTGCACAAAGAGAGAATCGGCATTCGCCACCAGATCTGCAATTGCCGTATGCTGCTGATCTAACTGGATTTGTAACTGTTCACTCGTACGATCTAACTGCTGCGTCAATGTCACCATATCACGCAAACTGTGATGAAAATCCCCTTCAAGACGCAGCACATTTCGCCATTCTTCAAGCAGTTGTTGGTAAGCGATGGAGGAAGGCTGGGAAAACAGCGGCTGACTTAATCGATTTATTTCATCAAGTCGATACTGCAAAACACGCATACCGTTATCCACTTGGGTGAGGTGCTTAGCTTTAAGTAGTTCATCTACAAACAAAAAGGCTTGTGTTTCACCATCTAAGATCGTTTGGATCAGATTAATGGTTTGAAACATGATTTGAGCCTGAGGTTGTGCCGCGCCGCCTCGTTCTAATTGCCACTGCAATTCTTGACGCATCGGCGACAGCTCCATCCCAATATCTTGATGCAGCCAATCCAACTGTTCCGCAAAGAGAGCTAAACGGCGGTCGACATCAATCCGAGCCGAAACCAGATCGTTAATCTGTTGCGTGGTTTGCCGCAACTCTGTGTACCCTTGTTGCAGCGCCGCTTGCTGCTCATTTTGTGGCAAACTCGCCAACGCTGCGTGGATCGCAGTGAAATCCTCTTGCAAACGCTGATATTGCTGATTGAGTGTCACTTTGCTGGTGGCACTGACGATCAGTTGAATTCGTCTGCGAATTTCTGAACTGCGGGTTTCCAATACATAGCTGGTGTTGTACTTGGGCACGCTTTGATTGAGCAGTTCCGCCACTTGATAATCCAGTCGGCTCCATGTACCCCAAGCCACTAAGCTGACGATAGTCAAAAGCGAAGTGCTGAACGCAAATGCCAGCAATAGTCTTGCGCCTATGGTGTGGCGAGTGGTCAAACTCATTGCGCTTCCTCAGCCAGCAAGATTTTCAATTCTTGGTTAGCTTGCTCAAGCTGTTTTTCCAAACGCATTTGCCATTCATGCCCCTTTTCTGCAAGCAGCATGGCAGATTCCGCTTGCTGCTCTTCACTCAGCGCCGAGTTTGGGGCGATTTGTATGGCTAAAGCATCAACCTCTTGCTCGGAAATCGGCATGGTAAAAACCGTGCGTTCAATCTGCTCAATTTTAGCCAATACAGAAGGACGACGTGCAAACTGCGCCTTAGCTTCAAGTACCGCAAGTAGCGTATCTTTTAGTTGCGGCAGTTGCTTGGTGATGGCCAAATCGAATAAATCGTTCAGGCACTCTTCGCGGCGAATAATGCTGCCCATGGGCAAACGGGTGAATCGCTCGTTGACTAGAGACTGATCTTGCACGCTGTGTTTGGCAAAATCGTTGCCTTCCATGTTGCTTTGCACTGAGCTAGACATGAGAAGCTCAATAAAGGCTTTGGCGTACTGATCGTTGTGATTTTGTCTAACTTGGGCGACATACGTCGGCATTAAGGTGAAACTCTCATCGTACACAAATTGCACGTAGTCGAGTTTGCGACCAAGAATCAAGGCATAGCTGTCGATGGTCGGGCCAACCCCAAACTGACCATTGGCAATATAGTCACTCACGCCAAAACTTCTGGCCGAGGCAGTCGCTAGATTGGCGCCGACTCGCAGCAAGATCTCCCACCCTTTTTGCCAGCCATATTTGGCCAATATGCTTTCCACCATCATCTGCGTGGTGCCAGAGCGCGCAGGGGTACTCATGGTGACATGCCCAAAATAAATAGGTTTAGCCAGATCGCTAAATTGCTTCGGCTCGGGAAGCTGATGAGTTTTGAGGTAATCTTGGTTCCAAACCAAACCCGCCCCAGAATAGCCAATGGTTGCGACCTGATCAGTAATCGGTAACGCGTATGGCTTCAACCACTCTGGCGTTTGCATCGGTTCGGGTAAGGTCACTAACTTGCCACTTTGCGCTAAGTGGTGCATCAAGTATGGCGATGAGCTCAACACCAGATCGATGTTCTGGATATAGCTTTTATTGAGCAGTTGTACACTCGATTGAGCTCGCCGATGGATAATTTGTACTTCAACCCCTTGGTAGCGACGGCTGAACTCTTCCACTAAAGGCAGTAAAGGCTCACGAGAGAAGGTGGTGAGAATGACCAACTCCCTTTCTGCGGCATGAACTTGAGCCGGCAGCACACCTAAAGTCAGCAAGAGGCTAGGGCAAAATTAAAGACAAAAATCCAATCGCTGCATGGGGCAAATCCCTTAGTTTTTGTGCGTTCACTCAAATCTCTGTCATTTGTTGAAAAAAAATCGCTAACGCGTTTGGGTCAACTCTGACCTTTCCTGTCATTAATTTTATCAGCAATTGCTTATCCACTGAGGGCAAAATTCCCAGTTTTGACTCACTCATCAAGCGTATTTGAGTCACTTCTGTCCCAAAAGGGGGCTTTTGAGCGACAAGTCGCTTTATTTGATGATGCCTCCCGACAAACAGAACGTTTGATCTCGTGAACTAGGGAGAGCTCTTATGCTTAATTTCTTTAAAACCCGCCCAGACCTGCCGTTACTCAGCAGCTCAAAAGCGGAAATGTTAAAACGTTACAAAAGCTATCAATGGCAAGTCTTTATTGGCCTGATTTTCGGTTACGCCATGTTCTACGTCGTGCGTATGGCGCTCGGCGTAGTGAAAAAACCGATGCTGGATGCCGGCATCGTCACCCTCGAAGAACTCGGCATCATGGGGTCGGCCTTCTTCTTCACTTATGCCTTTGGTAAGTTCCTGAACGGCTTCCTGTCTGACTATGCCAACATTGGCCGCTTTATGTCGTTCTCACTGCTGCTATCGGGCGTTGCCTCCATTTTCATGGGGATGAACACCGTCGCTTTCTTTTTCGTTCTGCTCTGGGGCTTGAATGGTTGGTTCCAGTCAGTCGGTTCTGCGCCCTCTTGCGTCTCTATCTACCAATGGTTCTCACCAAAGCAACGTGGTAGCCGTTACTCAATTTGGGGTGGCTCACGTAACATCGGTGAAGGTATCACTTGGATCCTAACCGCAAGCTTGGTGAGCTACTTCGGCTGGCGTGCAGGTTTCATCGGTGCGGGTATCGCAGGTATCGTGGCTTCTCTCATCATGTTTAAACTTTTGAAAGACCGCCCACAAACTTACGGTATGCCCGATCCAGGTACCGTGTTTGATGAAGGTACTGAAATCAAGAAAGCCAACGATCCAAAAGAAACACGTCGTGCGCAAATGTTCATCCTGAAGCAACCTGTGGTATGGCTCATCGCTCTCGCTTGTGCGGCGATGTACATCTCTCGCTACGCGATGTCTTCTTGGGCTGTGCTGTTCCTGCAAGAGCAAAAAGGCTACTCACTGATTGACGCTGGTTTTGCGATGTCTATGTACCCAACAGCAGGTCTGGCGGGTGCGATTTTGTCGGGAGTTTTGTCTGACAAAGTGTTCAAAGGTAACCGTAACATCCCGAACCTGCTGTACGGATTGACCAACATCGCGGGTATGTGTCTGATGTTCTTCGGCCCAGATAACCGTATTGTGGATGCGGTAGCACTGAGCATGATCGGCTTCTCCATCGGTGGTCTAGTCGTATTCCTAGCTGGCCTTATCGCTTGTGACCTGATGCCGAAAAACGCAGTCGGTGCCGTGAAAGGTTTGATCGGTCTTTGTTCTTACATCGCCGCTTCTGCTCAAGAGTTGATCTCTGCATCACTGATCACAGTGACTGAAGTCGAAGGCGTAAAACACTATGACTTCGGTAACGCTCAATACTTCTGGTTGGCCGCGGGTGTTGTTTCCGTACTGCTCGCCCTGACCGTGTGGAATGCGAAGAAAGTCGTTGATATCGATGAAGCTGAAGGCAAATCGTTGAAAACCCAAACCGCCTCTTAATCTACGCCAAGCAGGAGCCTAGCTCCTGCTTACTTTCTCTTTTTTATTTTCTTGTTGAGCGTCGTTATAGGAATTGCAATATGTGTAAAACCAAAATTGTGGCCACTTTAGGCCCTGCTAGCCAAACTCGTGAAACCCTGACTCAACTCATCCAAGCTGGCGTGAACGTGGTTCGCTTGAACTTTTCTCACGGCAGCGCTGAAGAACACATTGCTCGCGCCGAAATGGTTCGTGAAATCGCTCAAGAGCTGAATGTGAGCGTTGGCGTACTGGTTGACCTGCAAGGTCCTAAAATTCGTATCGCTTGCTTTGCAGAAGGCGCGATTCAACTCGCCGCAGGCGACACCTTTATTCTTGATGGCAATTTAGATCGTCAAGCCGGTACTCAAGAACGCGTGGGTTTAGACTACCCAGAACTGATTGATGATCTGAAAGTGGGCAATATCCTGCTCCTTGATGATGGCCGTATCCAACTTGAAGTGACCGCGGTAGATGCCCAAACTCGCATCGTTCACACTATCGCACTCAACAGCGGCAAACTTTCAAACCGTAAAGGCATTAACCTGCTGGGCGGTGGTCTTTCAGCACCGGCACTGACGGATAAAGACAAAATCGACATCATTACTGCGGCGGAGCTACAAGCAGACTTCTTAGCCGTGTCTTTCCCACGTAATGCACAAGACATTGAATACGCACGCCAATTAGCCGTACAAGCGGGTTGTCATGCGCACATTGTTGCTAAAGTTGAGCGCGCGGAAGTGGTGGCCAGTGAAGCGGCCATGGACAGCGTTATTCGTGCGTCCGATGTGATCATGGTGGCGCGTGGTGACTTAGGCGTAGAAATTGGTGATGCTCGCCTACCAAGTGTACAAAAAGCGCTGATCGCGCGTGCTAAGCATTTAGGTAAACCAGTGATCACGGCCACGCAAATGATGGAATCGATGATCGAAAACCCACTACCCACACGTGCAGAAGTGTTAGATGTGGCGAACGCGGTGATTGATGGTACTGACGCGATCATGCTTTCTGCGGAATCCGCTGCGGGACGTTACCCCGTTGAAGCGGTACAAGCTATGGTGCGTATCGCACAAGGTGTTGAGCATGAAACTCACTGCGCACAAGATTGCTGGGATGCACTACAACATCTGTGTAATGATGCGGGCAAAAGTTTCGCTCTGTCGTCCATGATTTCCGCATCCAAAGTGAACAAAGACCTTGGTGTTGCGATTGTGACGGAGCAAGGCGAAACGCCACTGTTGATGTCACGTTGTCAAAGCCAAGCCACCATTTGGGCGGTGTCTGATAAGCCTGCTCTACTGCGTAAGCTTTCCATTCTACGTGGTGTAACACCGACTTATTTCCAGCATTTAGACAAGCAAGGAGATATTGCGACTCAGTTGATTCACTTGCTGCGTAAACCTGCTCAGGATAAGCAAATTTCATCCATCCTAGTGACTCAACTGGAGTCACTCGAAGGGGTTGGTCACATTAACGTGTGCCGACTACTCAATTTGGCGCAACAGGAAGCCTTGTTCGCCTAACCTAATAAGTGACGTGGAAAGTAGGGTTCCGCGTCACTTATATCCCCCAAAACTTTGTAATCATACTCTCCCAAATGCTCCACATAGGGACTTGACCTGCGCTTGCCGCAGGTCTTTTTTATTCTTTCGTCAATGAATCGAGTGCTTGATACAACGCCTGCTTAGCTTTTTCCACCGCATCGCTCAGAGGGGTTCGCTGATAGACTTCAGCCGGAGATTCGGCTTTCTCAATTTGCTGGCACAGTTGATAAAGTTCCGTTAGCCACAATGCCCCCGCCGATCCTTTTAACTTATGTGCTTGGCTTTTGATCTGCACATCATTATCACTTTGTGCTGCACAGAGTGCGAAAAACTCATCACATCCCAGCTCAAAATACCCTACGATCTCGCGCATTTTATCCACACCGAGGATCTGTACATCTTGTTCAAACTTAGCCAGTTCTATGATCGGGTAACGTTCTGGTTCTACTCGTGTAGGGAGTAAAACGTGTTGCTGAGATGATGATAATGCCTCATTTCCTCCGTTTTTATGGCTAGACAGTTGTTGTCGCAGCATGGCCGCAAGTTGCTCTTTCACTAGCGGTTTCGGCAAATAACCATCAAATCCAGCCGCTAAATATCCTGCCACATCTTCAGT
Source organism: Vibrio metoecus (assembly GCF_000696385.1). Lineage (GTDB taxonomy): Bacteria > Pseudomonadota > Gammaproteobacteria > Enterobacterales > Vibrionaceae > Vibrio > Vibrio metoecus. The sequence goes on from NZ_JJMN01000006.1 coordinate 177,807, forward strand.
AAATACATGGGCAGAAACCGCAATAAACGGGATCACGGCGTTGTGTGTACTGTCTTCCATCTCACGTAAATCACGCAGCAAATCAACACCATTGCCGTCAGGTAAATGGATGTCGAGAAGAGCAATATCAAAACGCTGTTCTTGGTAAACGTCGTTTGGCTTCCTGCACACTTTTGGCGAGGGTGACACGGTGTCCTAAACCGGTTAAAAATCCTTGTGCAACCAGACAGTTCACCTCGTTATCTTCCACTACCAATACGTTAGCTACGGGTACTTCATCAACCGCAAGAATGGGGGTATCAACCGGTTGCCCCTGTTGCAAAGGTAACGTCGAAATAAAAACAGCTGCCTTGCCCCAGCTGCGATGATAATTGCAGCTCACCGCCCATTGCCTCGACTAACTTACGACTGATCGCTAAACCTAAACCTGTACCCCCTTGTTTACGGCGGCCAGCCTCTGCTTGTGTAAAGGCATCAAACAGCGAGACTTGATCTTGTTCTGCGATACCAATCCCTGAATCTTCAACCGCAAAGCAGAGCCCTCCACTTTGCGTATCGAAGCGGACTCGAATACACACCTGCCCTTGTTCGGTAAATTTAATCCCATTACCCACCAAATTGTTCAATACCTGCCCGATGCGGATTTCATCGCCCTGCCAGTATTGCGAGACATTTTCATCAATCTGGTAAGACAGCGTAATGCCTTTTTCTAAAGCGCGGCTTTGCATCAGTTCATGCGTTTCACGCACTAAGCGATAGAGATCGAAATGGGATTGGTGGATTTCCAGATGTCCGGCTTCGATTTTCGAATAATCCAACACATCGTTAAGGATCGCGAGCAACGAGCGACCACTACGGTTAATCACTTGCACGTAGTGCTGCTGAGTTGATGTAAGAGAGGTTTCCTGCAACAAACGCGCAGTACCCAGTACGCCATTCATTGGGGTGCGAATTTCATGGCTCATGGTCGCTAAAAAGGCCGACTTCGCACGGTTTGCCTGCTCTGCTTGGTAACGCGCTTTTGCATGGTTCAGCACTTCTTGATTGAGTTTATGGTTAATGTCACTCAATTGATGAGTACGTTGTTCAACCAGTTCTTCCAAATGCTCTTTATGTTGTTGCAGTTCACGCTTGGCCAGCACTTCACTTTCCGCCACCACCTTAAGCGCCTTGGCGGTATCACGCGCATGCGCTATCGCCTGCCCCATTTGTGCCAACTCATCTTTACCTTGTGTTTCAACCTCAACCTCAAGTTGGCCTTTAGCCACAGAAAGCAGTGCCGCGGTATGTTTATCCAGCCTCTGAATCACCGAACGGTACACCACTTGCCACACTATCCACACCACGATTACCAAACCGAGCACCCCCAAGATGGTCAAGATCAGTTGGGCGTAATACAGAGTATTGGAAAGTTTCCCCACCGCCTCTGTCGTCACTTGGTTTGAGGCGTCCACTAACTGGTTAACCGTTTTATTGAGGCTCGCAAATTGGGTCAGGCTGTCTTGCAGCAGTTGTTGTGCTGCTTGTTCGTTATCGTAGCGTTGTTTGAGTAAATCAAACACGATGCGCCGTTTTTCTAGCTCGCGCAATAAACTGACCATCTGTTTCGAACGGGTTGGATCTTCCACCGCTTGCACACGGCGCTGCATAATGCTCAGGTTCTGTGCAAATTCCGTATCCAAAGCCAAGATCCGCTCCAAATCAGTCACGGTTTGCGTTTCTTCAATTTCATTGAGCACTTTAAAAGCCAGAAGATGCAGCTCATGCAGACGCTCCGTCAGATCTAAATCCACCTCAACTAGATTATCTAAAGCCCGATACACCTGTGCTTGCTGCTGTTTTTGTAATAGATCGTAAATGTGAGTGACATTCGCCACCGCAATCGTGCTGGTATTGAGCACTTGCGTGCGCGTTAACTGCTCAAGCTCTTGCGCCAATTTACGCATCTCTTTCACACTCAGCCCCAGCTGTCCCTCCAATGAGAGACGCTGTTCAACTCGACGCCCTAGCTGCGCGAGCGAATCAATCACGTTTTGCACATCCCGTTCTAGGCGATCAAGCAAGACGCTATCAAAGGCTTCCTCTCCCAATTGCTGAATATGGGTGAGCAAGGTTTCCAATTGAGTAAACACTTTCTGCCCAGTATCTTGGTGTTCTTGCTCATTTTTGGCACTAGAGAGGGTTTGGGCAGACGCAATGATTTGGTGGCTAAGCTCCGCCACTTGACGAGCTTCAATCATCGATGGAATGGCATTATTCACCATATCCCGTTCTGTTTTCGCGACCAGAGAAAAGCCTAAAACACCGATCAATGCGGAGAGAAGCACCAGCAACGCCATCGCGCTGAAAGAGAATAAGAGCTTGCGACCAATACTGGCTTTAGCGAGACGCATGGGGAAAACCTTCTTGTTGACTTCTTCTGCGTGACGGATTGGGCTATATTGTGCAGTGTTTACTCAGGTTCGCCAACGAATAACCTCATGTTAAATCTGCGCTTGTACTCATTTTCTCTGATTTCTGCATTTTTACTGCTCTGCCCACTGCCAGTGGCCGCAGCAGAAAAACTTTGTGCACTCTACCCCCACCTCAAAGATTCTTACTGGTTGTCAGTGAATTACGGCATGGTGGAAGAGGCGCATAAACTCAACCTTGATTTACGCGTGATGGAAGCTGGGGGTTACCCTAACCACGATAAGCAGCAGCAACAAATTGCTCTATGCGTGCGTTGGGGTGCGGACGCGATTCTGCTCGGAACCGTATCTCCAGAACTCTACCAACACGATTTAGCACGCTATACACGCTCCGTGCCTGTATTTGCTACCGTGAATCAACTTTTGTTGGATGAAAAACAGCAAAAACATCTTAAAGGTGAAGTGGGGGTCGATTGGTACTGGAGTGGGATTTTATGCCGGAGAATATTTAGCCCACAAACACCCGAAAGGCAGCGGTGAAGTGAATATTGTGGCATTGCCAGGCCCTGCTTCCAGTGGTGGTACTCAGCCGGTCATGCAAGGATTACAGGATGCCATACGCGACAGTGATGTGCGTATTATCCAAACCTTGTGGGCAGACAACGATAAAGAGTTACAACGCAATCTCATTCAACAAGTGTTAGAGCAACACAAGATACGTTATTTGGTTGGTAGTGCTGTTGCCATCGAGGCAGCCATCAGTGAATTGCGGACACTAAACCAAAGCGAGCAAATTGGGTTGATTGCGACCTATTTAAGTCACGGCGTTTATCGTGGATTACTGCGTGGACGTGTTGAATTTGCCCCAACCGATCAAATGGTCGAGCAAGGTCGGCTTTCTGTACGCCAAGCCGCCACGTTTTTACGAGCACAACCCTACACAAAACAGCAAGCCCCTAAAATTGAAGCGTTAACTCCAACTCACCTAGAGAAAAAAATCATTGCGGATTCGTTATCTCCATCCGAGTACAGACCCGTTTTTCACGTAAAAGCGGTTGAATAAACGCAAATTTTTGGTTATCAAGCATCTAATCCAAACATATTAGGAAATGTACCAATGAAAAAAACCACCCGCACTATGGCAGCGCATAAACACGTTGCTCTTGTGGCTCACGATAATTGCAAAGGTGAACTGCTGCGTTGGGTACAAGAAAATAAGGAAAAACTGCAACGCCATTTTCTGTATGCCACAGGCACTACGGGGCATATGCTCAGTAAAGAGACTGGACTTGCGATCAAAAGCATGATCAGTGGTCCTATGGGTGGTGACCAACAGCTTGGCGCATTGATTTCCGAAGGTAAAATTGATGTGCTGATTTTCTTTTGGGATCCGCTCAATGCGGTTCCACATGACCCAGATGTGAAAGCGCTACTGCGTATCGCCAGTGTGTGGAATATTCCCGTCGCGACCAACCGCGCCAGTGCTAAATTTTTGTTTTCGTCGTCTTTGATGGAACAGGAAGTGGATATTGAAATCCCTGATTACCAGGCTTATCTCGCTGAGCGCACCTAAAACTTAGCCTAATAACAACAATGGCTCTCTTTTCAAAAGAGCCATTGTTGAATTCATTTAACCCACGAGTAGCTGTTGCGCATTGATCAACTGACATCCGGCAGTTTGCATTTCATGCCATGCCGTAGCGCAATCCCCGACATTCAGCTCCACACCACGACATGCATCTTGGATCACCCAAGTATTAAAGCAGAGTGAAATCGCGTCCAGTGCCGTGAATTTCACACAGTAATCGGTGGCTAAACCAGCGATATAGACATCCGAAATGCCGTGGCTACTCAAATACTCGGCGAGTCCTGTCGCATGAAAGCGTTGGTTATACAAAAAAACCCGCTATAACTATCTACGTCAGGATGAGTTCCCTTCAGCACTAGTAATGGGGTAATCTGCTGCACCTCTAGCCCATCAATAAACTCTGCGCCTTGCGTATTTTGGATACAATGCTCCGGCCACATTACCTGAGGAATGCCATTGAGCTCTATGACTTCTCCGGGGATTTTCCCCTGGACAGAGGAAAAACTGGCGTGTTTGGCAGGGTGCCAGTCTTTGGTTGCAATAACATGCTCAAAAAGAGGAATCAGTTGATTAATCACCGGAACTACAGCGTCCCCATCAGGCACAGGCAAGGCACCTCTGGGTGAAAAATCATTTTGAATATCAACTAATAGAAGTGCTTTGGCCATTCATTCTCGCCTATTAATCATAAAGTGCTAGATTTGCTGGGCATAGAATAACATCCCTTTCACGCTCTGGCATTATGCTGCCGCGTCATCACCACATCAGAATGACAAACTGGCGTAAATTCCTGTTTCGTCACCATCAAAATAAGGCACAAGCACTAAATTGGTGGCGGAGAGCCCCCCAACAGTAATCGCATATTGAATGCCAGTGGCTAATGCCATGCCGGCGGCAACATCTCGCCAGTAATGTTTATTCGCATCAACTCGTGAATAACCCACTAGCGCTGCCGCAGCGTAAGCTGGGATACCGTAAGTTGAACCATACCGAAACTGCAGATAAGCCGCCCCTTGGCTCGCCGCTGATGTATGGCCAGAAGGAAAACTTTGGCTTCCTCCATTTGGACGTTGGGCATCAACCGACAATTTCAGCGCCTCCGTTGCCGCCGCAGTCCAGAATGCCCCCTCAGCCAACTGCATCATCCCTTCACCATCCATATGAATGGCCGTAATCAATCCAGCGGTAAGAGGAATCCCGTATTGTGCAATATCCCCATATACCTCTAATTTACTTTTTTCAGCTGCATAGGAGATTGGAGAGGTACACATAAGTATTGAAATAGCCAATAACTGACGAGGCGTCATAATAAAATCCCTATTATTTATTTTTAAATGATATTCTTTTTATTCATTTTCCATTGGCTTGCGGTGAATATTAAGTTCAAACACCTCACCACCAATCGTAATTATTATTACTATTGACCGTGAAAACTTGTCGATAAAATAAGTAACAATTTGTAATGATCCATCAATACGCATCGCGAGCATTCGTTATGAATGCAGAATTCATGCCGAATAAAGATATCAATTAAATACCATGTCTAAAAAATCAACAATTTTAATAACAGAAGTACAACTATTATCATTTACCATTGATTCACACATCCTAACTCTAGCCTTGCAATCGAATCTTAAAAAATACTTAAGAACACAAAATTTTAATGAAAAAAAACCTTAATTAGTTGGCAGCTGATGATAAATCTTTATAATCCGTAGCCATTCAAAAACAAACACAACATGACAAACACTATGAAGCATTCACGTACTGGTATAGCGCGTATTTTTTACGCGACCGGGTACTCGATGAAAGGATTCGCCGCTGCATGGAAAAATGAAGCAGCCTTTCGTCAAGAAGTTGCCTTAACGTTACCCTTAACCGTTCTTACCTTTTTCTTATCTGTGACGAAAGTTGAACAAGTATTACTTGTTGGCTGCCTTGTTCTTATTTTAATCGCTGAACTTTTAAATTCTGCCGTTGAGGCTGTCGTAGACAGGATTGGGGCTGAACATCATGAACTCAGTGGACGGGCGAAAGATATTGGCTCTGCCGCTGTATTTGTTGCGCTCTGCTTTGCAGCTTTTACTTGGGCTTGGATATTGTTGTAAACATCCGTTGCCATGGAAACAATTTTAAGGGTTTGCGTCAGCAAACCTTTTTTATTGGACTAAGATTATTGGGTTCAATTATGAACGCATTCTAACCGTATTCTTAAGTATTCATTAAGATTAAATCGGTAAGATGAGATCAATGCATAACGTAAAGGAGCGCATTATGTCACTACTTAAAACATCTCGTCTGTTCGCTATCACTTCCCTTGGATTAATTTCGGCTGCCGCATTTGCTGACCCAACTTGTACGAAAGAACCAGAAAGTAGCTGGATTCCTTTTGAACAAGCTCAAAAGCAAGTCGAAGATATGGGCTATAAGATCAAGGTATTTAAAGTCACTAAGACCAGTTGCTATGAGTTATACGGTCATGACAAAGATGGCAACCGTGTAGAAATCTATTTCAACCCCACCAATATGGAAAAGGTGAAAGAGGAAAAAGATGGCTAAACCATACACTTGGGATCTTTTTGTTCGAGCGACACACTGGTTAGTCGCTGTGCTTTTCTTGGCAAATTTTTTTGCGATTGAAGAAGGCAGTGATCCCCATGAGTGGGTTGGTTATATCGTTATGGCAGCCGTTGTATTGCGCTTAATTTGGGGAATGATTACTCGCTCTCCTGCTCGTCTGAGTGCATTTTCGCCTTCGATACCCAAAGCCATCGAACATATTAAAGAGGTTCTAAAAACCAAACAGGATCAACATACAGGTCATAACCCAGCAGGTGCGATCATGATTTGGGTAATGTGGGCTTTACTACTTGCCACAGGACTCTCTGGTTGGATGAATGAATGGGATCTGTTTTGGGGAGAGGATTGGATTAAGGAAGTACACGAAACCCTAGCCAATCTGACGATGGCCGCCGTTGCCGTTCACGTCTCTGCCATCATTATTATGTCAAAGCTCACAGGACATCCTTATGTCCATGGCATGTTGATGGGGCATAAAACACCGCCTCAATAAACGATAGTAACGCCCCTAACTGCGAGTATCTTCGTGGTTAGGGGGTTATGTTATTGATACAACTTACTTCTGCCGAACCACAGGATAATCATCATTCAGCAGTTCTTGCACAAAACTCGAACCATTACCGCTGAAGGTAACCCAAACTTTCTCTTTGGCACGGGTCAACGCAACATAAAATAAACGCCGCTCTTCTGCATAAGCAAAGTCATCTTCACCTTGGCTCAACGCGCTATCGAGATGCAGTGCTTTCACTCTAGCAGGAAATTGTCCTTCATCGACCGCCAAAATAATCACAAAATCAGCCTCTTTACCTTTACTCGCATGGCAAGTCATAAAATCAATTTTTAAGGAGAGATAGCGATTTTGCCAATCTTTCAAAAGCTCTGGTTTATGGTAGTGGTTACGGCCAAGTAGAAGCACTGTTTTTAGTTTATTCGTTGAACGATTGAGCTCATCGAGAATTTTTTCCACCGCGTTATTGGATGCCAGCACGACTGATTTTTGCTTTTGCGTTTTGAAACTGTTCAGAGTTTTCGGTAACTGATTCGGATTTTGCTGAATAAAGCGGTTAGCGACTGCCCCAATCTGATCATTAAAACGATAAGTCGTATCCAGATGATGCACTGTCGATTGAGCAAAACGTGTGGCAAAACCAGTGGTTAAATCCACATCCGAACCCGCAAATTGATAAATCGATTGCCAGTCATCCCCCACCGCAAACAAGTTACACTGGCCTTGGTTCTGCTCACACAACGCTTGTAGCAAACGTAAGCGCTGCGGCGAAATATCTTGATACTCATCTACCATGATGAATTTCCATGGCGAACGGAATTTGCCCTTTTCAACGTACTCGGTTGCTCGGGTAATCATGATATTGAAATCGATCTGGTTCTGATCTTTGAGCATTTGCTGCCAAGCTTGATAGCATGGCCAACACAGCGAAAGCTCACTGTTTAAGCGCGGAAAATCCTCATGGTCGACTAAGCGCTCCTGCAGCTCTTTCTTACTCAAACCTAGTTGTGCCAACTGATCGAGCTGCTTCTCTAACCAAGCAATCAATTTAGGGTTTTCAACATGACTACCGAGCTCATCATCACCAGCCAGATAAGCAATTGGCCATTTTGCTAAATGCTTTTGCCAACGTTTAAAGTTGGTTGGCGTCATCCAATGTCGCTTTAGCCAATCAATACACCAAGCTTGCTTCAGTTTATTGTCGTTCGCCAATGGAGACATCATGACCGTTTTTCCTTCCACTCGGTTGAGGATCCGCAATCCCAACTGATGGAAAGTGTTAACGTGCAGCCGATCGGCTTCCAAGCCAATTTTATTTTTTAAACGCTCAGCCATTTCTTGTGCGGCATCGCGTGCAAAAGCCACCATCAAAATTTGCTCAGGCTTCGCCAAGTGACTTTGCAACAAGTAAGAAACTCGCGCAGTTAACACACTTGTTTTACCAGAGCCCGCCCCAGCCAACACAAGGTTATGATCATCATTGAGTAAGACTGCGTATTGTTGCGATACATTGAGGGGCGAAGATTCACACTGTGAAAATAGCACTGCCCAATTTGCACGCTCTATCTCCAACCAAGCTTGGTTGCGTTCATGAAGTGCGGCTGAGGTGTCGAGTAACCAAGGCAATAAAGTATCAAATACCGTAGGAAGGTGCTTTTGTGCTTCATGCAGCGTCATATCCATCCGTTTTAAGTCGGCGTATACCTGCTCGACCCAAGCTTCGATAGACGAATGTGACAAGAAAGAAGGCAGACGTTTTAAGCGCGACAATTCTTGTTGCCAGCGAGGAAAATACAGGCTCAACTGCTCACACTGTTGATTGTGCCAAGCCTGATAATGCGCGACGAGTTGATGCGCAAAATGCCGGCACTCTGGCCAAGGTAGCCCTTGTACTAGCCAGCTACGTTGTACGCCATTCTCAGGATGCGCAAAAAACTGCAATGTCCCCCAGACTAACCCTCTGCGGATCTGCACTTCTCCATTCCACACATGGAATGGAATACGCTCTTCGCTACTGAGCGAAGTAAGAACCAGCCACTCTTTTTCAAGTTGGACTTGGTAATATTCATTGGCAATAAAGAACTGTGCAGTCTTATTTGCGTTCAGCTGCATTGGTAAAAGCCCACTAACAAAGTTGTCGGCAATAATAACCTAATCCCCCTCCCCGATGAAAAGATAATGTCAATATTCTTAGTGATTAATCAATACTCAACAATCACTTGGCAGCCCGGTGATTCAACCAACCCCACCTTATCGCTTCATAGCAGAAAGACGATTTTTCTTTATCTTGATCAGAATCTTATTACTTCAATCTGCTAAACTCCCCACTTTCTATACTCACTGACGTGCTGCGCTGTGCCAAAAATCAACCAACTGCGCCTCTATTGGGCAAATAAAACTGTTAACTACAGTGTTTTGATCTTACTGACTTTACTTGGTGTAGTGATCCCCACTTGGCACTATCAGCTCAATACTTGGATTACCCCTCTCATTTTAGGCGTGATTGCGGCGGCACTCGCCGAGCGTGATGACCGTTTTAGTGGGCGCTTGAAATCGATCACCCTGACATTGATCTGTTTCGCGATCGCGGCTTTTTCAATTGAAATTCTGTTTCGCACCCCTTGGTTGTTCGCCATTGGCCTTTTCAGTTCAACCTTCGGCTTTATCATGCTTGGCGCGCTGGGATCACGTTACGCGAGCATCGCGTTTGCTTCACTGTTGATCGCGATTTACACCATGCTCGGGGCGCACCAAAGCACCAATATCTGGTTCCAGCCTTTGCTGCTACTCAGTGGCAGCGCGTGGTACTACTTAATGTCGATGCTTTGGCATGCATTCTGGCCAATGCAACCAGTACAGCAAAATCTCGCCAATATATTTTTGCAACTGGCTAATTACTTGGAAGCCAAATCCACGCTGTTTCATCCCGTATCGAATATGGTACCGCAGCCCTATCGCATCACAGAAGCGAACCTGAACGCCGCCACAGTAAACGCACTGAACCAGTGTAAAGCCATCTTTCTTACGCGCTCTAAACGCGGGCATGTCGACAGTGCCAGTGACCGATTTTTGAACATCTATTTTCTCGCGCAAGATATTCACGAACGCGTCAGCTCAAGCCACTATCGTTACCAAGAACTGGCTGATCATTTTGGTCGCTCAGACATCCTCTTTCGCTTTAAATATCTGTTGGAAACACAAGCCAAAGCTTGTCGGGATATCGCGCAGTCCATCCGTTTAGGTCACAGCTACCAGCATGATTCAGCATCCATCGTCGCACTGGATGAACTGCAACTGTCTCTCAGTTATTTACGCCAGCAAGATCGCCGAGATTGGAAGAGTTTACTCGGCCAATTAGGGTATCTGTTTAATAACCTCGCCACCGTAGAAAAGCAGCTCAATAACGTGAGTAACCCGGATGTCGCAAAGCCTGAAGAAGGGATGTTAGATGATACCGAAGCACACACCTTAGGCAGCATGTGGCAACGGTTACGCGCAAATCTAAATAAAGATTCTTTGTTGTTTCGTCATGCGTTACGCATGTCTATCGCACTGACCGCCGGTTACGGCATCATTCAAGGATTAGGAATTGAGCGCGGTTACTGGATCTTGCTCACCACCTTATTTGTTTGTCAGCCAAACTATGCCGCGACCAAACAGAAACTCACCGCTCGAATCATAGGAACGTTAGCCGGATTGTTTGTCGGTGTACCATTACTGACATTCTTCCCGTCACAAGAAAGCCAACTGGTGTTTATTGTGCTTTCTGGGGTGATGTTCTTTGCCTTTCGCTTGAACAATTACGGCTATGCCACAGGCTTTATTACCTTACTGGTGCTGTTTTGTTTTAACCAACTCGGGGAAGGCTATGCTGTTGTACTACCAAGGTTAGCCGATACCTTGATTGGTTGTGCTTTAGCTGTTGCGGCCGTCGCGTGGATTTTGCCAGACTGGCAATCGAAACGCTTACATAAGGTCATGGCTGAAGCTGTGGATGCCAATAAGCAGTATCTCGCGCAAATCATCGGTCAGTATCGAATTGGGAAAAAAGACAGCTTGAGTTACCGGATTGCGCGGCGTCATGCCCACAACCAAGATGCCGCGCTTTCTGCCGCAGTCACCAATATGCTGGCGGAACCGGGGCGTTATCGTGCGGCGGCCGATGAGAGTTTTCGTTTCCTGACCCTTAACCACGCGCTGCTCAGTTATATCTCAGCGCTTGGAGCACATCGGACCCGACTGGATGATGAAACCGTGCATCAACTGGTACTCGATTCACATCGCGTGATCCATCAGCATCTCGACTTGCTGCATCAACAGTTGTCCAACCACTGTGAAGAGTGTGATACCAGCGGTATTGATAGCTCAGGGCTAGAGAAACGTCTTGCTGAGTGGCGTGAAGATGATGAAGGCTCGGCGCGCATGGTACTGCAACAGCTACACTTGATTTATCGCATGCTGCCTGAGCTGCACACGCTCGCCAGCAAGTTTGCGGTCAAGGTAGATTCTCAATCCGACTGAACGCGCCATTCAGATCGCAGGGAACAATAAGGTAAACCGTGTTCCCTGCCCCACTTCGGAGGTCACCGAGATCTTACCTTGATGTTTTTCCACAATTCCAAACGCGATGGATAACCCCAGCCCGGTTCCAACCCCGACCGGTTTGGTGGTGAAAAAGGGGTCAAAAATTTTGGCTAAGTGTTCTGGTGAAATCCCATGGCCATTATCCGCAATTTGCACCTGTACCCAAGTTTTGCCCTTCTCATTCAAGGTATCGGTGGTAATGGTTAACTCGCCGTGCTCATCACAAGCGTGGGAAGCATTGATGAACATGTTCATCAGCACCTGCTGTATTTCAGGGGCAATCCCTTTGATACTGGGCAAATTTTTATCCAACTGTCGCTCAACCAGCATGGTGTATTTAAACTGATTCCACACAATGCGCAGTGCCGATTCTATGCAGTCGTTGAGATTGCATTCCGCAAAACGGCCATCACTGCTGTGCGAGACGCTTTGTAGGCTAGTGACAATGTCTTTAACCCGATGCAAACCACTGGCACTTTCTTCGACAAGGCTGAGCACATCTTCGCGCACAAACGCCAAATCATGCTGCTGTTTAAAGCGCATCCAAGCTTGATAAAACTCACTGCCTTCAAAACTTGGCGCTGACTGCTCAACGAAATCCGCCAACCGAGCAAACACCTCGGCATAATCACGCAAGGTATTCAAATTACTCAGACAAAATCCAATCGGATTATTGATTTCATGGGCGACCCCAGCGGCCAACTGACCGACTGACGCCATTTTTTCTGACTGCAATAGCTGCGCCTGAGCGCCATTCAACTGCTCTAACGTGGATTGCAGCTCCAGCACTTTGTCGTACAAGGCGCGGCTTTTCTCCTCAAGGAGTTGTTCCGCGAGGATCCGAGCTTTACGTTCTCGCTCGTAAATGCGTTGATATTGCACTTCGGCACTCATGATGGCAAAAATTCCACTACAATCTCACAGTGGTCAGCCCCGCAATGCATGCAGACGGGCTGAGTAATTTTTACCGGCTGATTAAATTGCTTGGCCGCGCCTAAAATTAACCCTTCCGCCGCCGCGCACAATTGTCGTTTCGAGTAGTAACTCATGGTCAGCGTTTTCTCTTCAACTCGGTTTTCAAACTGAGGCAAGTAAGCATCGGGATAGAGTCGTTGCACTTCTTTGTGGATCACTTTATCCACCGAAAGCAGGAAGGTTTTGAGGTCGCTTTTATGCGGGTAGTTTTCCGGCAAGCTATTAAATAAATGGATAAACAGGTATTCACCATAAGCACGGACTAAATCAGGCGCAGGGATTTGGGCTTTCTCACTCAAATAACCCACCATGGCCAGTAACTCATCGTCGTTGTATTGCTGACCAGAGGTGTACACCCCTTCTGAGCTGGGTTTCAAATCTTCTAGCATCTGGTCCCAAAACAGCACACCAAACTTTTCAATCACCATATCGGAGAGAACGGTATAGATAATGCCTTGCATCTGGATTGCCTCACTTGCGCTTGTTTTCATTCAAGTGTTGTAGAGATAAGGAAAAGCCGCAAGATTGCCTCACCCAAAAGGCGTATTTTCTTGTCACCAAACGATTTGATGCTGCACAGATACCTATTGTAGCCAAGGCAGATATCACCATTTTTTTTGATAACCTTGACACTTTTCAGACAAAAAACCACCGGCTCAGCGCTAATTTTTGCCTATTACAACAAAGCGACATGGAGCGAATCAAAATGAGCACCGATTGTCGAAAGCGTCTAAACAACGACCTATTTTTATTACTACCGGAACACACCATGAATCATCAACAATTTGAACGCTGGAAATCGCAATTACAGCAATTAAGCCCGCAGCAACTTCGTGCGCTACAAGGCGAAATTGATCGCTCACTCCACCAAAGTGCAACCTCAATTTTGACGGAAGAAGAGCGCGATGCGATTGCACATCTGTTTTCTTAGCTTGAGTAACCGACACGATACGACTAAACTTTAATCACAACGGTGAGGTAAGCACTATGCCCGTATCAGCAGTTCCCAATGGTTCATCGATGCTCATGCAATCTTCCAAAATGATGGAGGATGCCGCGCGTGACATTCAACAATCTAGCCTCCCTGTTGAATCATCAAACAACAAAAATGTTGACCCAAGCCTACAACCTGCCCCTCCGGCACTCAAAAAACAGTATGCTGATCATATTGATGCTTTAAATGCCCTCAACCAAGCATCACATTACAGTCGCATCGGTACCAACATCATTCAGCGCGATCAAGACATGCTCGGCACCATGCTGGATGTGCGTGTTTAAACCAAACTGTAAGCTTTTTTATCCTTGCGTTGAAATTCACCTCGTTCGCTTTACAATGCCCAACAAACTCAATACCAAGAATTGCTATGCCCAAGTTTGCTCTGCTGCCCCCGTACTCGCCAGATGTGGCGACGATCGAAAACCATACTCTTGATAACGATAGACTCACCGAGCAACTGGCTCCGCGCTTTCACCGCCCCCATTTACGCCTAACACCCAGCCCAGCCTTAACTGAGCAACAAGTGATGAAACGGTGGCACAAACTGGATGCTCCCCAAGCTCAAGCACTACTGCTCGATGAACATACCGAGCAGACCATGCTGGCGTACCAGAAAAACATCGAATATTTCATTGGCACGGTGAAGTTACCGGTTGGTATCGCAGGCCCACTGCGTATCAATGGTTCGCATGCTCAGGGAGATTATCTAGTCCCACTTGCCACCACAGAAGCGGCCTTGGTGGCGTCATACCACCGCGGTAGCCAACTCATTACCGCAGCAGGTGGAGCAAGTGCGCTACTGATCAATGAAGGGGTGACTCGCACACCAGTCTTTGCCTTTCTCTCTTTGGCGCAAGCTGGACAATTTGTCGGTTGGGTCACCAGCCAATTCGAGCAGATGAAAGAGATTGCTCAATCCACCACCGCTCACGGTAAGCTCAAAGATATTCAAGTCAATATTGAGGGCAATCACGTCTATCTGGTGTTTGAATACACCACTGGTGATGCGAGTGGACAGAACATGGTGACAATCGCTACGCACGCGGTATTTGAGTTTATTTTGCACCACTCTCCGGTCACACCGACTCAAGCTTTTTTGGATGGTAATCTCTCCGGTGATAAAAAGGCCAACAGCTACACGCTACGCAGTGTACGCGGCAAGAAAGTGACCGCAGAAGTTCATCTATCCACCGAGTTAGTGAAAAAATATCTGCACACCACACCCGAAAAAATGGTGCAGTTTGGGCAAATGACCACAGTGGGTGGTGCGCTTAGTGGAGCAATCGGAGTCAACGCGCATTATGCGAATGCCTTAGCGGCGCTCTACATTGCTTGTGGGCAAGATGCCGCGTGTGTGGCGGAATCTGCGATTGGGATGACACGCATGGATATCCACCCGAAAGGCGGTTTGTACGCGAGCGTCACACTGCCCAATTTGATGGTAGGAACCGTCGGTGGCGGCACCAGCCTACCCAGCCAACAGGCCTGTTTATCCTTAATGGGGTTAGCGGGGCAAGGTCACGCAAGAGCCTTAGCGGAAGTGGCTGCCGCTCTTTGTCTTGCCGGTGAGTTATCGATTGTCGGGGCGTTTTGTGCGGGACATTTTTCACGAGCTCACCATAAGCTCGCGCGCTGAACACTGAGCGTATGCCTTCACCTCAATATGTAGTGAGCATATCCCCTTTCCACTTGGTGTTTTAAGTAGGAAGGGGATAAACATTAGTGAGTTAAAATCACATCGCGTTGTGACACACTGACCCCTTTAATTTGCGCGAATACTGACATCCCCACCTTTAGCGCCAACTCCGCGTAAGCCCATTCCGTAACCACCGCCCACAAGTAGCATTCCTGTGCTAATTCCAGTTTCAGCGAAACGCTTTTTTTGCTCGGTTGTTGGTGTTCAATCGCCACAATGCGCGCTGGCAAAATATTTCGAATAGAGCTCGCGGTGGGTTTGTCTAACGCTATCGACACATCATTGGCACGCACTTGCATGCGCACACTGCTGCCGATTTCAGCATCCACTTGCTGTACCCAAAGTAGAACCTCATCCGCCAAGCGAACTTGGGTCAAACCGTATTCTTGGTGGTGTTTGCTCACCGTTGCAGAAAACAGCGTGCTTTGTTCACTGAATGATTGCCAAGGGCGCATCGCTTTGGATGACCATACTTGCTCAATCGGCCCCGAACTCAAAACTTTACCCTGATCCAACACCACCAGATGATCGGCCAAGCGCAAAATTTCCTGCATGCTGTGTGAGACATAAAGGATCGGCAGTTGAAAATGCTGCGCGAGGTTTTCCAGAAACGGCATCACTTCTTTCTTACGTGGCATATCGAGCGATGCCAGCGGTTCATCCATCAACAATAAATCGGGTTTAGACAGCAGTGCGCGGCCAATCGCCACACGCTGCTTTTCTCCACCAGAGAGATCGCGTGGATGGCGATCTAATAACGGCTCTAATGCCAATAAGCGAGTGACGCTGGCAAAATAATCAGGATCAGCTTGAGTCACCCCGTAATTGAGGTTACCACGCACCGTATAGTGCGGAAAAAGCCGTGCATCTTGGAACACATAACCGATCTTGCGTTGTTCAATCGGCAGGTTAATACGCTGTGATGAACTAAACAGAGTTCGTCCGGCAAGGTGAATTTCACCGTGCTCAGGCGTGGTTAATCCACTAATCAGGTTGATTAACGAGGTTTTCCCCGCTCCAGAACGGCCAAAAATGGCGCAAATCCCTGATGCAGGCAGTCGTAAATCCACATCGAGGTGCGTTTCCCCCAATTGCTTTTGGATTTGTAAAATCACCTCGCTCATTACTGCACTCCTAAGCGATGCTTCATGCACCGGCTTAACCATTCAGAAGTAAACAGTGAACCCAATGCAATAACGATGGAGATCACACACAGCCGAGCGGCTTCCATTTCCGAACCCGGTGTTTCTAAAAAGGTGAACATGGCCAGCGGGATGGTTTGTGTTTCCCCAGGGATGTTAGAAACAAAACTGATGGTGGCACCAAACTCGCCAAGGCTACGCGCAAAAGCCAACATCACCCCAGTCAAAATTCCCGGCAAAGTTAACGGCAAAGTGATAGTAAAAAAGACTCGCAGTGGTGAGGCACCTAAAGTGCGGGCGGCTTGTTCGAGTTTTTGATCGACGCTTTCCAGACTGAGACGAATCGAGCGCACCATTAAAGGCAGCGCAATCACCATACAAGCCAGCACCGCGCCACGCCAACTGAAGCTGAAACTCAGCCCAAAAACTTGATACAGCCACTGGCCAACAAAGCCTTGCCGACCCATGCTGATCAGCAGCAAATAACCAATCACCACTGGCGGCAAAACCAGTGGCAAGTGCACTAAACTATCAATCAGCCCTTTGCCCACAAAAGAAGTACGTGCCAACACCCACGCTAGCACTATGCCGATAGGCAGCAGCCATAACGTGGCGTAACCCGCCACTTTCAAACTCAGCACCAGTGCTGCCCATTCGTAATCAGTCAACACAACGCATTACTCGCTGGCAGATTCAAAGCCAAAGCCTTGCAAAATTTGTTGTGCTTGAGCAGAGCGAAAATACGCCACCAACTCAGCACTTGCGGCTTTATCGTTAAGTTGTGCCAGTGGATAACGAATCGCTTGATGTGACTGCGCCGAGAAAGTCGTCACGATCGTGACTTTGTCACTGAGCATCGCATCGGTTTTGTAGACGATCCCAAGGGGAGACTCGCCACGTTCCACCAGCGCCAGAGCTAAACGCACGTTATTGGTTTGCGCAAGGCGTGATTCCAGTGGCGACCATACTCCGGCATGTTGCAAAGCTTGCTTGGCATAAATACCCGCAGGTACGGCATCGACTTGTGCCACCGCCAATCGTGAGTCCGCTAATGCCGCTTGCCATGCTGATACATTTTGCACATCAAATGCTTCAATAGGCTGCGTAGAAGGACGGATCAAGACCAAACGGTTTGCCGCAAGCGTTGTGACGTTTTGTGCCTTGACCAAAGACTTTTCAACCAAATAATTCGCCCACTCTTCATTGGCGGAGATAAACAGGTCAGCTGGCGCGCCCGCTTCAATTTGGCGAGCCAAAGAAGAAGAACCACCGTACACCGTCACCAACTTAACATCATGTTGCTGTTGATAGGCTTCGACCAAGGCATTGACCGCATTGGTCATCGACGATGCCGCATAGATGTGCAGCGTCTCTTTTGCACTCACAACCTGCACATTAAAAGCGATACACAGCAGTAACAAGATTCGTTTGAACATGTGGATTTTCCTTATAAGTCTGGCCACAAGAGTTTGAGATCGAGGTGCTGTTCGATCGCATCGGCGATACGGTCAATCGCCCGCTCTTGTACTGCTCTGTGGTCATACTGTTCGATTTCGACAGCGCCTGCCCATTGGCAAACACGCAGCGCGGTTTCAGGGCGGTCAAAAATACCATGTAAATAGGTACCAAAGAGTTGATTGCAGTCACTGACTAACCCATCGATGCTGCCATCCCTGAGCAAAATCGGACTTTTTTGATCTTCAGCCCAAATCGAGCGCCCAGCATGGATCTCATAACCTTGCGCGATGACTTCTTGTCCATCTAGCATTAAAGTGCCTTGCACATTGGTGAGACGTCTTTTCTGCGGTGAGCTCAGTTTCCATCGCAAATAGACCCAGCCCTTCGCTGCTTCCGGCTTCACCTTCAATGCCAAGCGGATCATGTACCCATTCTCCAAGCATTTGGAAACCGCCACAAATGCCCATGACTTTGCCACCCAAGCGCATGTGACGAAGGAGCTCTTTATCCCATCCTTGAGAACGTAAATAAGCGAGATCCGCTCGCGTTGATTTAGTACCGGGGAGAATGATCAGATCCGCTCCCGAAAGTGATTCACCCTGCCCGACATAACGAAAATCGATATTAGGATTCAGTCGCAGCGGGTCAAAATCGGTGTGATTGCTGATTCGGGTAAACACGGGGACTGCAACACGCAGTTGGTGATCCGCCGAAAGTGTTTGATGTGCTGAAATTGCATCCTCCGCTTCCAGATCAAATCCGTGCAAATAAGGCAACACGCCGATCACCGGCTTACCCGTTTTCTGCTCTAACCAGTCTAGTCCAGATTGCAGCAACGCAATGTCGCCGCGGAAGCGGTTAATCACAAAGCCTTTGACTCGTGCCTGCTCAGACTCTGAAAGTAAAGCCAACGTGCCATATAAATGGGCAAACACGCCACCGCGGTCAATATCTGCCACAATAATTACCGGAACATCAGCCTTTTCTGCAAAGCCCATATTGGCAATGTCATTGGCACGTAAGTTGATTTCGGCAGGGCTACCCGCCCCTTCAATCATGATCGCTTCGTAGTCGTTTTGCAGACGCAGGAAGGAATCCATGACGGTATCCATCGCGACTTTTTTATAGTCATGATAAGCGTTAGCTTCCATGTTGGATAATGCACGTCCTTGCAAAATCACTTGTGCACCCGTATCGGAATTGGGTTTGAGCAATACCGGATTCATGTGCACGCTTGGGGCAATACCGCATGCCTGTGCTTGTACGGCTTGCGCACGGCCAATTTCCCCACCGTCAGGGGTTACCGTCGCTGTTCAACGCCATATTCTGCGGCTTAAACGGGGCTACCTTGATGCCACGGCGAGCCAATACACGGCACAGCCCCGCAACCAAAACACTTTTGCCCGCATCTGAAGTGGTGCCTTGCACCATTAAGGCTTTTGATGTCGGAATCATTTCAACTTAACTCTCTGAATTTGGAGACATAATAAGTGCTGAACCCAGCTCACTCAACAAAATGAACCGAATATTAATCGTCACCTCAGTATTGGTTCAAATCCGATCGCGTTTAATAGCCACATCAAGACAACAAAGAGTCTCACTACGAGACAACTTCATTAAAAAGGAAAAACCATGAAACGTACTATTATCGCTCTGACTTCTGCTCTGATCCTAGCTCCTGCTATCACTATGGCTGCTGATAATTCTCAGCACATCAAATTTATTGGCGATAACCAAACACAAACCGGTGTGCAATTCCAAGGTCCTGTGGAAGTAGTGAAAGTGCAATCTCTGCTGGATTCATCAAACCCTTTCATGGAGAAAAAAGTGGTAGTGGAAGGCAACTTGGTTCGCCAACTGCGTAAGGACACTTATATGTTTTCTGATGGTAGCAACGAAATTCAGGTCGAACTGGATGATGACATTCGCCTGAACGCAACCCTGACTCCAGAAACCAAAGTGCGCCTATTCGGTGAATTTGAAAACGGCCGCACACCTGAAATCGAAGTCGATCATATCGAACTGCTGTAATTTCAGACGCTGATCATCAATAGCGATGCCTTGCGCATCGCTATTGATTTTCCTTTTGAAACACGTCATGACCTCTCTTGAACACCTCTGAGATCCCTTTTTCTGGCGTAAAATCCCCCAATAAGTCCTCAATTGAAATAAATGGCCTGTAATTTGCTTCCTATTACGGTATCTTTGCCACCTATTTGATTGCTTGCGGACAACGTCACATGCTTAACAAACAACACCTTTCCTTGCTACTCGGCTTAGCACTTTCAGCGCCCGCGATGGCCAACAACTTTAACTACAACTTTCTTGAGTTCAGAACCGCAATGAACCCAGAGTCTGGTGGCGTCGAGTACAGCACTTACTTTACCGATAATTCACACTTTATTGCACGCATCGACTCTCAACTGGATAGTGATTGGGATATTGCAGGTGGGATTGGTTTTAATGGTCCAGTGAATCAATTTGCCGATGTGTATGGGCAAATGTTGGTGCACAACATCCGTATGCCAAAAGAGTTAGGCGGAGCAAAAGAGACCGAGCTTGAATTCAACCTCGGCGGCCGTGTTTGGCTAACCAACCAAGTAGAAGGCCATGCGCGCATCGGTCGCTTGGGAGATCACTCGGTGTTCATGGCTGGGATTCGCTTTCATTCAACAGATCAGTTGTCACTCACGGCAGAAACTCGTAATGCTGGCGTTTGGGG
Source organism: Vibrio metoecus (assembly GCF_000696385.1). GTDB lineage: Bacteria > Pseudomonadota > Gammaproteobacteria > Enterobacterales > Vibrionaceae > Vibrio > Vibrio metoecus. The sequence goes on from NZ_JJMN01000006.1 coordinate 198,468, forward strand.
CCCACAAATCGGTATGGGCGTACGTTTTCAGTTTTAATGCCCAACCGTTTTGTCGCCAAGTTGAGACAACACTCAGCTTGGCCTCATCCTATCCGTCAACTTAGTGTAAGAATGCTGAACAAGAAGTAGCAAATACCCAGCTTTCAGGTGTATAACTTTGCCAATAATAAAAAACCTCTAAGAGTTTGATATGGCAGTCGGTTCCAATGACCTCAATAAACTGGCGTTACTGTTAAAGCCCGGCATGCGAGTCTCAGCTGAAATTCAATTCGGACCTCAAGACAACTACGCGTTCCACACCACTCTTATTGGCCACAAGATCGATCAACACATTATTTTGGATTTTCCACTCAAGGCTCATGAAGCCTTAGTGATGCGCAAACTCAACAATGTGACAAATTGTGCTGCGCGGTATGTGTGATACTGAAATTGGGGCATATTCTGGACGTTTCAAAGCTCGATTTTACAAGCCAACACCAAACCTTTCTGTATTTTGTTTTTACGCCCGCCTAAACATTTTGCCACTAAGGCCATTCGTAGCCATGAACGCTACAAAATTGCTATTCCTGCAGAACTCAGTGAAGGCGATAAAACTTACATCGGGATGCTGGTTGATTTTTCCGCTTCTGGCTGCGGTGTGTTTATTGAGGGTGAAAATGAATTAAACAAGGGTTCCAAGGTTCGGATCAACAGTGAACTGGATTCGTATCTACCCAAACGGATCAAAAGTCATATCGTCAATATTCGCCGTCAAGGCAACGGGCATCTGATCGGTATCCAATTCGATCAACCAATTAGCTTAACGGAAACTCTCAAAAAACAGGTTTTAGAGCAAGCCTTTCTCGCCGGCTCAATTTGAGCTTCTCTGATTCAGATGCTGGTTTTTGAAATGCTCTAACGCTTTATGTAAGGTTTGTTCTTTAAGTGGCTTAACCAAAACATATTCCGCCCCAGCGTGGAAAAAGGCTTGTCGAGTCTCCTCTAAACCATCGGCAGTACAGGCATACACCACCGTCGGTAAATGCAACACCTGTTTGATGGTCCGCGTGGTTTCCACACCGTCCAGATAAGGCAACTGATTATCCATCAACACTAAGTCGTAGCGATGCAATTTCAACTCTTCAATGGCTTGCAAACCATCGGTAACCCAACTCACATCCAGACCATATTTTCGACAGAAGGCTTGTGCAATAAAAGCATTCGTATGGTTATCTTCAACCAATAACACTCGCAGAGGTTTATCAAATAAGCGATGAAGATCAGGCAACAACAATGGAGGTTGCGCCGGCTCGACCACTTCTACCAACTCGATAGGTAGCTGGATCTCAAAACGGGTGCCGACACCATATTCTGAGCTGACATGCAGCTGTCCACTGAGCATTTCCACCAAACTGTGCACAATGGTTAACCCCAAACCACTGCCGCCATATTCACGCGTGGTGGTTGATTCCGCCTGCATAAAAGGTTCAAAAATCACCGCCAGATCTTGCTCACGAATACCAATTCCCGTATCAATCACCTGAATCACTAACTGTGCCAGTGGATCACCCACCATCAATTCCAGTTCAACTCGCACTGAGCCTTGGTGGGTAAACTTGATCGCGTTGTTGAGTAAGTTAAATAAGATCTGATTGATGCGAATTTGGTCACTACGTACCATCGTTGAGCGGGTAATATTCGAATTGACGATCAGTTGTAGCCCTTTGTCATTGCAGAGTGGACGATAAATTCGGTCAATCGCACACACTAGCTCTTGGAGAGGAAACTCATTTTTTTGAATGCGGAATTTACCTTGCTCTAAACGAGAAAAATCCAAAATATCATTCAGCACCGCAAGCAGATGTTCGCCACTGCTGCACAAGACGGCGACATGTTCACGCTGCTCATCCGTCAATGATGTGCGTTTAAGCAGCTGCGAAACCCCTAAAACTCCATTCAGTGGCGTACGTAACTCATGGCTCATCTTCGCCAAAAATTCGGCCCTGACTCGCGCAGATTCTTCAGCCTCTCGGCGGGCAACTTGGCTCTGTTTTTCGGCTTCCGCTATCGAAGTCACATCCTGACCTTGGGTGATAACAGAAATAATCTGCCCTTCCACCATAATCGGGGAGAGGTTCCAGCGATACACTCGTCCATCAACTTCCGTCGTCACTTCACTGGGATTTTTACCTTGTGCAACGTAGGTAATCATCGGTAACAGCTGTTTTTCAAGAATCTCAAACAAGAAGTGGTTTTGAGCATCTTCACGTAAAAACTGAATTTGTGCAGAGGGATTCATGCGAATCAAACGCCCCGCGGTATTCCACAGCATGGTGGGTGATAATGCAAAGTTAAAGAGATCTTCAAACTGCTTTTCTTTATTCGCTAAACGGCGAAATGACTGTTCGAGAGTTCGCCCAAAATAATCGAACTCGTAAATTTTTGACCCCGCAAATTGGCTCTTCGTATCCAAATCCATCAATTTGTGGGTGTAATTCATTAAGGTTTCAATTTCAGCCTGAATACGTTTTTGTAACCACCAACGAGAAGCCATTGAAACGCCGATCATCGTCACCAATGCAAACGCCATCCAAAAATAGAAGTTATCACGTAAAGTCAGTACGTTTTGGTTAGTTTGGATAGAATAAACACACAGATACGTTGGTTACGTTTTCTACTTCTAAAAAAGTTTTGCCCAACAATGAAGCTATCACGCATCGCATCTTTGGCACTATGCACGACATAATCTAGCGAGTAGGGTTCGTTCCCTTTTAAGGTGGAAACCAGTGGCGTGCTGTCTACCGCCAGCACGAGATTTTCGGAATTACTGCCACTGCGAATGGTCTCCACCAGGGCAAAATTGTCATTCAAGACCACGCCGACATAGAGATACCCCATCACATGTCCGGTAACGGATTCAATCAAAGAGGAGCGACGAACCAAAACATAAAGCGATTTACCATCACTCGGCATTTGAACTAAATGCCAGTTACCGCTGATCGCAACTTTACGGATCAACTTATTCAGCTCTTGCGGGGCAATCCCGTAGAAAGAGGCATTACCGTCATCCCACAAAATCGTATCGTTACTGGAAATAAAACGCAGATCAGGGGAATTAGACAATTCGAGCTCATCAACACTCGAAAAAAACTCATCCAACTGGCTAGCTTGGCGGCTGTCTAGCGCCCGAATTAAGCTGGCATTTTTGGCGGTACTGTCTTGATGAATCTTGAGTGCAGCAAGTCGAAAATCAAATAGGCTTTGAATTAAGCTGGAAGTTTGAACAGAGGTACGCTGCCCTTCTTGAGCCATTAAACGACTGCTGATCTGATAGCTTTAGAAATAAAACACTGACGATCAAAATCCCCATCGCGATAACCACAGCATGCGTAATGAAGGAGGCAATGCGTTGTTTGTGCTTTATTTGGCTAGGTCGAATGTTCAAACACGTAATCCTCTTTTCCCTAGCGATCTGAATAACGGAACGCGCGGGCTTTCAATGCTTCAACGTGTTTGGCGGAGTCTTGTTGAGTCACGATTTCAAAATCTCCGGAATATACCAAAGGCACCATTTTGCCTTCCAGATCCCATTTAATCGCTTCCGCCATCGCCACTCCCGTATCATCGTTCATACGCATCACGGTCATATTGAGTTCGCCATTGGCCAACGCCTCCAACTCCGCAGAGCCCCCACCCCAACCATTGAGTAGAATATCCTGCCGCCCCAGTTCTTTTAACGCTTGAGCTGCTCCCAAAGCAATGTCTGTGGCACACGCATAGATAAACCCAATTTCTGGGTTGTTCTTGACTATGCTCAAGGTCGCCTCATACCCACTTTGCTCGGTCGCCTTAGTGTAATAAGAAGAGGCGAGCTGAAAACGGTGCGCTTCATTCATTTGTTGAATGAACGTATCTCCGCGCGCTTCGCTGATATAGCCCTCAGAGAAATAGAGTACCGAGTATGGTTTGCTCGGAGCCATCGCTTGGTAGTGTTTCGCTAATTGCAGCGCCCCTAACTCATGGTCGAAACCGATATACATCATGGGCTGTCGGCCTTGCCAATCTTTCACTGGCGTCGTGATGTTTTGTAATATCAATTTAGTTTGCGATGACTGTAGTACGTGCTCAATAAACTTGCGATGACGCGTCGTATCTAGTGTAAAGATCAGATAATCGCTTTTGTTTTTGAGTGCTTCCATCAATGAAACACTTTGTTGGCGAGTATCGAGATTAGGGCGAGTAAAGACTTGATTAATTTGGTAGCGAATCCCGAGTTCATCCATCCTTTTTTCAAAAGCTTTGATGTTCCGAACCCAATAGTCCGAGATTTGTTGCCCTGGGTAAACAACAGAAATCACCACGGGTTGTTTTTGCTCAATACCAAGAGGGATTGGTTTATCTCGAACCGTTTTCGCCAGTTGATCCGTCAACTGATGTTGTTCGGGGAACTCCGCGAGAAACTCATCGTAATGCCAATAACCTTTGAGTGAATCGGCGTAACCTTCTGCACTGAAGAGTGCTGCTGTTAAAAGCAGCGAGAACATTAGCTTTTTTTTCATAGCTTCCTCACGAGCTTTCTTCCCCCTCTGACCACGAATGACACCAATAAGCTCGGTGACGGTTCATAAATAAAAGGTGAACTTTTTGCCCTGAGTGGGAAATCGATGTTACTGATTATTAAGCATCATGGAGGTAATTCATAGTGCAGGTGTGGGAAAAATGGATTCTCACACCTGCAACTGCTCACTTATTCAGCAAATCATCCTCAGAATGTAAAGGCGATATTCGCAGAAAGCCCAAATTGGTTATCCCCGGCATAAGAACCTGCAAAATCAAGATTCACAAAGTCTCCAGGACTGATACCCAAACCAACAGAAACCGAATTAGCTAACGAGTTTTGCAAATCCACTTCATACCCTGCTCGTAGCTGCGCCCAGTTCCAAGCATTCCCTTCAATCCCGAAACGCATAAACTGTGTATCGTCATTATCACCGTTAAATCGACGCTGTTTAGTCACATCAAGATCAATGGCCGCAACGAAAAAATTGACTCACATAGCTAGCGGATACCGTTACTTGGGTATCGAGCTTGTAGGTGTTGTTTTTATTCATGGTTTGGATATCTTTGGCAAACAGATCTTTCGCCACCACCCCCAAACGATACTGATCTAGCAACCAAACCGCACCCATATCCAAGTTAAAAGAGTTATCTTTTACTTCACTCTGATCATAGTTATCTAATTCAAATGCTTTGACGGAGACATTCTGTTGATAGGTTCTGAGTTGCTGCACTTTGGGCGTGACCCCTAATGCCACCGTTTGTCCCGCCAGAACCACTTGTTTGGCAATAGCAATACCCACTTCGGTATAACCAAACGCCGTTAAATCCACATCCGAGTTCTCATAACGGCTTTGCACATCGTTAGCGGTATTGCCGGTTTTATCTGCCACATTGGCTTTGCCAATCACTTCAGCATAACCGCGGGTGAAAAAATTCAGTGATACCGCATCCATCGGTAAGGCAACCGCCAGACCAATACCGGCTGTCACCGCCAACGGTTTATCATCCGCAAGATCATCAAGATAGCGATTGAGCTGATCAATATTGTCTTGAGTTACCGCTCCCGCGCCGAGGCGTTCAAACTGATTAATTGAATCTTGTAAATCGTCAATCGTCGTCAGTGAGCTATCTTTGTCCTCGGCTCTGACCCCAATCGTAGGAATCAACACGCCAAAAGAATCTTTTTTCCGATAAACCGCGCTCAGCGCAGGGTTGTAATAAGGAGCAAGCAGGTAGTCTGCCGTAGAAACGCCTGTATTTCCCATGCCTGCACCACGGGCATCCATCACTAAATTGGTGGCGAACGCCGTTGATGAGGCTGCCATAGCAATGGCCACTGCTAGAGTTGTTTTTATCTGAATATTCATTCCTTTACCAACCTGTTTTTGGTGATTCCATAAACAAGGTTAATACAAGAATGAGGTTTGCCAAGTAGACCAGGCGATCCTGTTCACTAATTTGGAACAATTACCTAAAAAGGATGTCACTTTGTTCGATGTAAGCACAGCCAGAAACTAATGCCTCTTTCTGCGCTTTAGAGAGTGTTTTGATTCGGCATTCGAGTTTGAGTGCGGCGCTTTTTCCCTCCGCAACAGGGAGTGTCCAAACCAACGTCAGTGGCCCTTTACCACGTAACGCTTTCGCGCCGCTGCCCTTTTGATGTTGGGCAAAGCGGCGTGATACATCGGTAGTGATGCCACAATAGAGTGCGTTGTTAGCACAACGCACCAAATAAACAAACCAAGGTGAAGGCAATTCTGTCGACGTTTCCATTAGCCTAAATGCAGTTCAATCAGTGCGCGTAGTTCTGCCACTTCTTCACGCAGTGCTGCCACTTCTTGCTCTAATTCTGCTAACTGAGAGGATGCCACGTTCTCGTTTTCCGAACTCGACGCAAAAGCACTCATATCAACATCACCGCAAAACAGATGGTGATAACGTGACTCACGTTTGCCCGGTTCACGGGATAACTTCACCACTAAGGCTCCAGAATCGCGGTTGGCCAAACGGTCTAACACCGCTTCGGTTTCTTTCACATCGCTAAAGTTACACAAGCGATTAGTGCGGGTGCGCAGCTCACCCGGTGTTTGTGCTCCACGCAGCAATAAGCAGCAAACCAAACCTAACTCTTGTTCATTGAGCTTCAAATCACCAAATTCTGTATTGCAGAACCGATGCTGATATTTGCTGGTGCGGCTATTAAAGCTGCTTTCGTCGCTAACTAAACGACGGGCAATCAGCGCCTCCACCGTATCTTGTACTTCCGCTTCACTGAGGTTGAGTACCGGTTCACGATTGCTCTTTTGATTGCATGCCGTCGTCAGGCTATTCAGCGTCAGTGGGTAATGGTCAGGGGTCGTGACTTCTTTTTCAATCAAACAGCCAATTACGCGGGCTTCGAGTGGGGAGAGTTGAATATTCATCGTGCTGTCCTTCTGCTGGCGGGCGAACCCGCAGTCGGTATTTAGTGCTCGGTTAACAGGGGTAACCGAACCAACTTGCCATCCTCGTCAATCATGACAATTTTGGCGCGGTTTAATTCAATTTCGGTCAACTCAAGCTCATGACGCTCTTGCACATAAGCTTCACGCAACTTTACTGCAGTCGCGTCAGGCTCAGTTTGCACCGGCGGCTGGGGAACCAAAATCTCAGAAATACGCATGGTTGCTCATCATGTCTTCATGAATGGCGCACATGATATAGCGCATTTTTTCTTATGTACAATCAGCTAGCGCACTGAGTGGCGATAAATTGGCCAAGTTAAGCCGCATATTGATCTTAAGTCTGTTATGAAAAGAATTGTTGTGTTTTAATCTTCGCAGTTGCATTAAAAGTAGGAAAAGGAACCTATGAACAGCGTATTTGAAATTGTGAGCTTGGCTCGTCGCAAAAATAAACTTCAACGCGAACTCGATGATAACGAGAAAAAAGTTCGTGATAACCGTAAGCGTGTTGAACTGTTGGTTAACCTGTTGGACTACATCAAGCCAAACATGAGCCACGAAGAGATTCTTGGCATCATCAAAAACATGAAGTCTGACTATGAAGATCGTGTCGATGACCACATCATCAAGAGCGCGGAAATTTCTAAAGAGCGCCGTGACATCAGCCGCCGTATCAAAGATTTGACTGAGCACGATAAGCAGATGACTCAAGGCAAGAAAGCCTAATGATTTAAGACCCACCGCAAGGTGGGTTTTCTTTTTTGATTCGATCTATCCCAAAACTAACATATCTATCAATCGATGAATGCGAAAACTGAACGTGATCGACATTAAACGTTTGCGTAATCGCTAACCTTCTCCGAACAAAATTACGAGCCTTTCATCACATATTTTCCATTGCTATAGTGGTGGTAGTGAATCAACTGGATGCCCTAGCAAGCGCAACATTGACTAAAATAGCGATACAGCGGCATCTTTTCTTGAGGGTTTGAGCCTGTATATTCAGCCTTCAAACTTACCAAGATAACCATTCGAGGCATGGAGCTTCCTCACTACTCTCACGATGAGAGGATTGGTACGACACTGACACTGTCCACACTTTATAGAGGGTCAAATAATGGAAATGAGTATGGTTGAAATTTTAGGGTACGCGGCATCAATTATGGTGGCGGTATCGTTAACCATGAAGGACATCGTAAGACTGCGTGTACTGAATTTTATTGGTTGTGCACTGTTTACCGCATACGGTCTGATGATTGATGCTTGGCCTGTAGTGGTCACCAACGGTTTTATTGCCTGCGTCAACGTCTACTTCTTGGTGAAAATGCAGCAGGAAAAAAAGCCTGACGCGTCTTCGAGCGCGGCTTAATTCCCCCAGACG
>NZ_JJMN01000007.1 GCF_000696385.1 Vibrio metoecus
TAAAACGACCTGTACAGGTGTAGAGATTGTTCCGTAAGCTGCTTGACGAAGGTCGTGCAGGTGAGAACGTTGGTGCACTACTACGTGGTACTAAGCGTGAAGAAGTAGAGCGTGGTCAAGTACTGGCGAAGCCAGGTTCAATCACACCACACACTAAGTTCGAATCAGAAGTATACGTACTGTCAAAAGACGAAGGTGGCCGTCATACTCCATTCTTCAAAGGTTACCGTCCACAGTTCTACTTCCGTACAACTGACGTAACAGGCAGCATCGAGCTTCCAGAAGGCGTAGAAATGGTAATGCCAGGCGACAACATCAAGATGGTTGTAGACCTGATTGCGCCAATCGCGATGGACGAAGGTCTACGCTTCGCTATCCGTGAAGGTGGCCGTACTGTAGGTGCTGGTGTTGTAGCTAAGATCATCGCTTAATCGCGTTTATCTTGCCGCGCAATGCTGCATCGAAAAAGGGGAGCTTCGGCTTCCCTTTTTCATTTTTAGTTATAAGGATTTTCACCTATCTTTGCTGTTGCCACTTCTTTCCGTTTATAGCTAAAACAACCTATTAGTTTCAATAAAAGGCAGTGAACCGCCGTTTTCTTCCATCTCTTACCGACATGGCCACCTCTCCTGTTATTTTTCTTATAACCATACGATCTGAATAAAACAATAAACGCAATGGAAATGGGAGTGATTCTCCTTTATATTTTTGACGTCGATACGTTGAGGTTGTTTTATGTACGTCTGTTTGTGTCATGGTGTCTCAGACAAAAAAATCAAGAGATTGGTTACCGAGCAAGGGATAACGGATATCAAAGGCATTAAACGCTGTACTGCACTGGGTTCACAGTGCGGGAAGTGTGTACGCCAAGCTAAAGAGATCATCGAAGCGTCGCTGAGCTGTCAGTTTAAAATGGCCAGTTAGTGATCAACATGTTTTGACTCTCTTCTAATCGGTTCTACAGTTAATAGAACCAAAGAGGAGGGCTCTGCTATGAAAGGTGATCCGGTTATTATTCAACATCTCAACAAAGTGCTTGCTAATGAGTTAATTGCTATCAACCAATATTTTCTGCATGCACGTATGTACAAGGACTGGGGCTTAAAACATCTGGCTGATAAGGAATATCATGAATCGATTGATGAGATGAAACACGCGGATCATCTTGTCGAGCGCATTTTATTTCTTGAGGGCATTCCTAACTTGCAAGATCTCGGCAAGTTGATGATTGGTGAAGACGTACAAGAGATGCTGGAGTGTGATCTCAAACTTGAGTTGGCCGCCATTCCCGATTTGAAAGAGGCAATTGCTTACGCCGAAAAAGTGCGTGACTACGTATCGCGAGATCTATTTCATGGCATCTTGGAAGATGAAGAAGAGCATGTTGATTGGTTAGAAACTCAACTCGGACTTATTGACATGACAGGTATTCAAAATTACTTACAAGCTCAGTTTGTAGATGAAGAATAGTGTGAACCACTGAGGTGCAGTATCACAAGGCAGGACGCGGCTTATCTGCCTTGTGCGTTTCCAGTTTATCCCAGAGAATTCCCTTGCTAAAGCTGCTTCCTTTCTGTACTATTCCCGCTCCTTAATTCTCGGTCAATTATCATTAGTTCCTTGCTTCCTCTGGATGACCGGGCCAACTCTGGAAGCTGAATAATCCGTAAGGAGCAAATAATGCGTCATTACGAAATCGTATTCATGGTGCACCCAGATCAAAGCGAGCAAGTTGCTGGCATGATCGAACGTTACACTGGCTCAATCACTGAAGCGGGCGGTAAAATCCACCGTCTAGAAGATTGGGGTCGCCGTCAACTGGCTTACCCAATCAACAAGCTGCACAAAGCTCACTACGTTCTGATGAACGTTGAAGCTGACCAAGCAGTCGTTGATGAGCTAGAAACTGCTTTCCGTTTTAACGATGCAGTTCTACGTAACATGATCATGCGTACTAAAGCTGCTATCACTGAACCTTCAATCATGCTGAAAGCTCGTGAAGAGCGTGTAAAGCGTGACGAAGTGAAATTCGACGCAGACGTTGAGTAATGGTTTGATGACCAATCGAATCGAGTTGAGCGGCATTGTCGCAAAAGCTCTGGTTCGAAGCCAAAGTCCATCGGGTGTTAAACATTGCCATTTTTGGCTAGAGCATCGCTCTACGATGGTAGAAGCTGACCTTCCGCGACAAGTTTTTTGTCGGTTACCGGTGGTGGTGAGTGGGGCTAGGTCAGAGGCATTAACTCAAAATTTAGTACAAGGCAGTAGCATTTTGGTAAGCGGTTTTGTGGCTTACCAAACCAGCCGAAATGGCGTAGGTAAATTAGTGCTGCATGCCGACAAAATTTCTCAAATATAGATCAGGAGATAGCCCATGGCTCGTTTCTTCCGTCGTCGTAAATTCTGCCGTTTTACTGCAGAAGGCGTACAAGAGATTGATTACAAAGACGTAGCAACTCTCAAGAACTACATCACTGAAGCTGGTAAAATCGTTCCTAGCCGTATCACTGGTACAAGCGCTAAATATCAGCGTCAGCTAGCTCGTGCAATCAAACGCGCTCGCTACCTAGCTCTACTGCCGTACACTGACAAGCATCAGTAATCGGCACCGTTTATTAAGAAAGAGGATTAAGCAATGCAAGTTATTCTACTTGATAAAATCGGTAACCTAGGCAGCCTTGGCGATACAGTAAACGTTAAATCTGGTTACGCTCGTAACTTCCTTATCCCACAAGGTAAGGCAGTAATGGCAACTAAAGCTAACGTTGCAATGTTTGAAAGCCGTCGTGCAGAGCTGGAAGCAAAAGTTGCTGAGCAACTGACTGCTGCTCAAACTCGTGCTGACCAAGTTAACGCTCTGGAAGCAGTTGTTATTGCTTCTAAAGCTGGTGACGAAGGTAAACTGTTCGGTTCTATCGGTACTCGTGATATCGCTGATGCAATCACTGCAGCTGGCGTTAAAGTATCTAAGAGCGAAGTTCGCCTGCCTGAAGGCGCTCTGCGCAACGTTGGTGAATTCGAAGTTAGCGTTCAACTTCACTCTGAAGTTTTCGCAACTGCGAAAGTACAAGTTGTTGCTGAGTAATTTCAGTTACTGACGAATATGAAAACACCAGCTTCGGCTGGTGTTTTTTTATGGGTTAAAACTGGAAGGATAGATTGACCGATAAAACGCTGTCTGCTTTGCTTAAGCCTTCAGGTACACGGTTGTGATACTGACGAGACTGGCGTAATTTTTTAATGCGATATTTTCTGTGATTTTGTTTGTTAGACTGATGTCGCTATCAACGCTGGTATTACTTTCCCCTGAGACTAACGTTAGTTCGGCGGCGAAACGTAAGTTGGTTAACGCTTGCCATTCACTTTTCAAATTACCACGGAAGATCGGTTCATCGACTTGGTCGGGGAACACGATATCATCATCATCGATTTCATCCTGATTCGGCTTTTGGTAGCGAAAACCAGGACCTAATTCGAGTTCGAGCACCCAATCCTCAGTGTAGGCAAACTGGTAGCCGAGACCTGCAGAAAGTGTGTAATCTTTAAAGTAGGCGCTATAACGAGAATCGGTACCATAGAAACTGCCATACAAATAGGTTTTCGGGCCAAGTTTATAGTCACTTTGTAAGGCGTAAGTCGATTGGCGCTTATCTTCTTTGTTGTTTTTATCGAGCTTATAGAACTTCCATTCACCATAGGTACGGTGACGCCCTAAGGTATATTCGGATTTGACTCTGGAATTGAGGGACTGTGAGTCACTATTTCCCGTATGTGCTTGATAGCCAAACTCGACCTGATGACTCCAAGGTGAAGGTAATGAAATGTCATCCTTTTGTTCCATCTGTTCATCGGCGAGTGCAGGAACGCAGAGCAATAGGCCAGCCCAAGTTAAGCATTTTCGAAACACAACCACCTCATTCATTTTTAGGGTGGCGGCATAGTAAAAACTCTCCACTCTGCTTGGGTCAACCCTAGGTCAATTCTGGTTAGGTTGCGCACAAACTTTCGTTGGTTTAATTACAAATCACGGATTCTCGTTATAATGGCGGACATTCAAAAGTTACTTAAAGCGAAGTCATGGCAGATCCACGTACTGATAATCGAAACCGTAAAACTTCCGACGCACAAGTTGATGCAATTAAACTCCCACCGCACTCGTTAGAAGCTGAGCAATCTGTTATTGGCGGCTTGCTGCTAGATAATGAGCGCTGGGATACGGTTTCAGAACACGTGGTGACGCAGGACTTCTACAGCCGACCGCATCGATTGATTTTCGATGGTGTGAAATCGATTTTGGAAGCGAGTAAGCCGCTCGATTTAATTACACTGTCGGAATACCTTGAGCAGCGTGAACAACTGGAAGATGTTGGTGGCTTTGCCTATTTGGCCGATTTAGCCAAGAACACCCCGAGTGCTGCGAATATCAATGCTTATGCAGAGATTGTGGCAGAGCGTGCGTTGGTACGTAACCTGATCGGTGTAGCAAACGAGATTGCGGATGCGGGATACGATCCGCAGGGGCGTAATGCCGAAGACCTGCTTGATCTGGCGGAAAGTAAAGTGTTTGCGATTGCGGAAGCGCGTACCAGTGAGAACGAGGGCCCGAAAAACGTCGATAGCATTTTGGAGCGTACCTTAGAGCGGATTGAGCTGCTGTACAAAACGCCACAAGATGGGGTGACAGGGGTGAATACTGGCTTTACTGATCTCAATAAGAAAACCGCAGGTTTACAAGGTTCCGATTTGATCATTGTTGCGGCGCGTCCTTCGATGGGTAAAACCACGTTCGCAATGAACCTGTGTGAAAATGCGGCAATGGAACAAGAGAAGCCAGTGCTGATCTTCTCTCTGGAGATGCCCGCTGAACAGATCATGATGCGTATGCTCGCCTCGTTATCACGTGTTGATCAAACCAAAATTCGTACCGGCCAGCTGGATGATGAGGATTGGGCGCGTATCTCTTCCACCATGGGGATCCTCATGGAGAAAAAGAATATGTACATCGACGACAGCTCTGGCCTAACTCCCACCGAAGTTCGCTCGCGTGCACGACGTATTGCGCGTGAACACGGCGGCTTGTCTCTTATCATGGTCGACTATTTACAGTTAATGCGCGTTCCAGCGCTAACCGACAACCGTACCCTAGAAATTGCTGAGATTTCTCGTTCATTGAAAGCATTGGCCAAAGAGTTGAATGTGCCAGTGGTGGCATTGTCTCAGTTGAACCGTTCTTTGGAGCAGCGTGCGGATAAACGCCCAGTTAACTCGGATTTGCGTGAATCGGGCTCTATCGAGCAGGACGCGGACTTGATCATGTTTATCTATCGTGATGAGGTTTATCACCCAGACAGTGCACTGAAAGGTACGGCGGAAATCATTATCGGTAAACAGCGTAACGGTCCGATAGGTTCGGTACGTTTAACTTTCCAGGGACAATATTCTCGTTTCGACAACTATGCGGGACCTGCATTTGACGATGAGTAATTCGATGAACTATATGAAGGCGGCTACCGCCTACATTAATTTGGATGCGTTGCAGCACAACTTGCAGCGCGTTAAGCAACAAGCTCCAGACAGTAAAATTATGGCCGTGGTCAAAGCCAATGGTTATGGTCATGGCCTGCGCCATATCGCGCGTTATGCGATGGGCGCCGATGCTTTCGGTGTCGCGCGAATTGAAGAAGCATTGCAACTGCGTGCCAGTGGTGTAGTGAAACCCATTTTGTTGCTTGAGGGATTCTATTCTCCCGGTGATTTGCCAGTATTGGTCACCAACAACATCCAGACAGTCGTGCATTGTGAAGAGCAATTACAAGCACTGGAGCAAGCTCAGCTAGAGACTCCGGTCATGGTATGGCTGAAAGTCGACAGCGGGATGCATCGGTTAGGGGTTCGCCCTGAGCAATATCAAGACTTCGTCACGCGTTTACATCAGTGTGATAATGTGGCGAAACCACTGCGTTACATGAGCCACTTTGGCTGTGCTGATGAGTTAGATAAATCGACCACAGCAGCACAAACCGAGTTGTTCTTATCACTGACCCAAGGCTGTCAGGGTGAGCGTTCTCTTGCGGCGTCGGCTGGGTTGCTGGCTTGGCCTCAAAGCCAACTAGAATGGGTGAGACCGGGTATTATCATGTACGGCGTTTCACCATTTGCGGAAAAGAGTGCCGCCCAGTTAGGTTACCTGCCGGTCATGACATTAAAATCGCACTTGATTGCAGTGCGTGATGTGAAAGCGGGAGAGAGCGTTGGCTATGGTGGTACTTGGACTAGTCAACGTGATACCAAAATTGGCGTGATTGCGATTGGTTATGGTGATGGTTATCCACGCACCGCGCCGAATGGGACGCCGGTGGTGGTCAATGGTCGCCGTGTACCGATTGCGGGACGCGTGTCGATGGATATGTTGACCGTCGATTTAGGGCCAGAGGCAAACGACTGTGTCGGCGATGAAGCCATGCTGTGGGGATGTGAACTCCCAGTAGAGGAAGTGGCCGCCCATATCGGCACGCTTGGGTATGAGTTAGTCACTAAACTCACGTCGCGAGTGGAAATGTCTTATTCAGGAGCAGGCATTTAGCCTGCTTATTTATGGCCTCACTCACCGTCTACTCAAATGTCGGTGAGTGAACCTCTTGGTTATTCATTCACCCTGAATCGTGGCGATTATCCTCCTTGCTCCGCCATGATCCCTATGCTCACCAAGGTAGATTCCCTGCCAAGTTCCTAACGCCAGTCTACCATTGCAAATTGGTATGCTCACACTGCATCCGAGTAATGAAGATTTGATGTGAGCAGGCATGCCATCATCGCCCTCATAAATGTGCCGATAGTAAGGCGCACCCTCAGGAACTACGTGGTTAAAATGGGCTTCCATATCTTGGCGCACAGTGGGATCGGCATTTTCATTGATGGTGAGACTGGCGGAGGTGTGCTGAATAAATAGATGTAACAAACCGACATTTAACGCTTTTATCTGCGGTAATTGTTGTTCAATTTCATCAGTAATGAGATGAAACCCGCGCGGGCGCGGCCTTAATTGAATGGGTTGCTGCTTCCACATTACGCCAGCTCCTTAAGTATATTGGCAAAGTGAATGTTTAAGGGTAAGGTGAGCGACTTAGATTACCAGACAAAAATGAGTTGTGGTCGGTGTTTACGTGACCTATCGCAAAGTGGGTGCAAATGAGTTCGCTCATAATGATGCACTGAAAATTAATTACATGTTATTCCCACGCGGAAAACTCATTTTTAACCTATTCTTTTTGCTTAAATCGGGGATTTCATCAGCAGCCTATGTCTGCATCGAGATGAAATAAAACCACTGTAACATCGGGATAGATGCCATGTTGAAAAATATCAATCCAACACAAACTCAAGCTTGGAAAGCGCTGACTGCGCATTTTGAATCCGCTCAGGATATGGACCTCAAAGCACTTTTTGCGCAAGACAGCGAGCGTTTTGCCAAATACTCTGCGCGCTTTGGGCAAGACATTCTGGTCGATTATTCGAAAAACCTTGTGAATGCTGAAACCATGCAACACCTGTTTGCGTTGGCCAAAGAAACGGATCTGCAATCTGCCATCACCGCGATGTTTAAAGGTGAAGCGATCAACCAAACCGAAGATCGTGCGGTACTGCACACTGCATTACGTAATCGTAGCAATTCACCTGTGCTGGTGAACGGTGAAGATGTGATGCCAGCTGTGAACGCTGTACTGGCTAAAATGAAAGCCTTCTCTGAGCGTGTGATTGGCGGTGAGTGGAAAGGTTTCACCGGCAAAGCGATTACTGATGTAGTGAATATCGGTATCGGTGGTTCTGACCTTGGTCCTTACATGGTGACCGAGGCTCTCGTGCCTTATAAGAACCATCTGACCATGCATTTTGTGTCAAATGTGGATGGTACGCACATGGCGGAGACACTGAAAAAAGTGGATCCTGAAACCACCCTCTTTTTAGTGGCTTCCAAAACTTTCACCACCCAAGAAACTATGACCAACGCCCACACGGCGCGTGATTGGTTCTTGAAAGCGGCAGGAGATGAAGCACATGTTGCCAAGCACTTTGCTGCGCTATCAACCAATGGTAAAGCGGTCGCTGAGTTTGGTATCGACACCGAGAACATGTTCGAATTTTGGGATTGGGTAGGCGGTCGTTACTCACTGTGGTCAGCGATTGGTCTTTCTATCATTCTGTCTATTGGTTACGACAACTTTGTTGAACTGTTGGCGGGTGCGCATGAAATGGATCAGCATTTCGTGAATACACCGTTTGAAAGCAATATTCCGGTGATTTTGGCGCTGATTGGTATTTGGTATAACAACTTCCACGGTGCAGAATCTGAAGCTATCCTGCCTTACGATCAATATCTGCATCGCTTCGCGGCTTACTTCCAACAAGGCAATATGGAATCAAATGGTAAGTATGTTGATCGTGATGGCAACCCAGTGACTTACCAAACTGGGCCGATTATTTGGGGTGAGCCAGGTACGAACGGACAGCACGCGTTCTACCAACTGATTCACCAAGGTACTAAACTGATCCCGTGCGATTTCATTGCACCAGCGGTAAGCCACAACGTAGTGAGCGATCACCACCAAAAACTGATGTCTAACTTCTTTGCCCAGACGGAAGCTCTAGCCTTTGGTAAATCAGCGCAAGCGGTACAAGCTGAATTAGAAAAAGCAGGTAAGTCGGCGGCAGAAATCGCAGCGTTAGTGCCATTCAAAGTGTTTGAAGGCAATCGTCCAACCAACTCGATTCTGGTCAAGCAAATTACACCACGCACGCTGGGTAACTTAATTGCGATGTACGAACACAAAATCTTCGTACAAGGTGTGATTTGGAATATCTTCAGTTTCGACCAATGGGGTGTTGAGCTAGGCAAGCAGCTGGCGAACCAGATCCTGCCTGAATTGGCGGATAATGCCGATGTGAATTCGCATGACAGTTCTACCAACGGTTTGATCAACGCATTTAAAGCCTTTCGCGCTTAATGCATTGACCTAACACGTTGGATACCAAGGCCTTACTTTTACGTAGGGCCTTTTTGTTATTTCTAAACTGGGCTTCTGTTTGTTTCACTGCAATCGAAAGTTCATTTTTTTACGGTACTTGGTCATAAAACAGACACGTGGCCGCGTTTAACTGGTGTTATCGCTAGGGTGATAGGGCTTCTTCTGTATGCCAGAAACGACTATTCAGACTAAAACGCGAACATCTCAACGTAAGGTGTCTCAACAGAATGCTGTTCAGCATTATCGTTCACAACTCGATCAACGCATCAGAAGGTCGGCTCAATTTCGTTCGGGTAGAGTGATGAATGTCATGCCCAGTATCGCTAGCCATCAATCATGGTGGGAAGTGACATGGAGCTATTTAGGTGGGAGATCACAGCTTAAACCTTGCAGTGAGCTGCCTTTCTTACCAATCAATTCCCACCTATTGCAAACCTGTAGTGATGACTTACGAGTGACTTGGCTTGGCCATTCCAGCTTGTTTATTGAGTTGGATGGCGTAAGAGTGCTGACCGATCCAGTCTTTGACTACGCCTCTCCGTGGCTCGCGAAAGCATGGTTTAAGCGTAATATGCGGAATGGTGATACACGTGAACAACTGCCTCTACCCGATATCATTTTGATTTCCCATGATCACTATGATCATCTTGAGCAAACGAGTATCGAATATTATGCCACTCAGCCAGTGACATTTTATGTACCCTTAGGTGTTGGTGGTCATTTAATTCGCTGGGGAGTGACACCTGAAAAGATCATTGAGTTTGATTGGTGGGAGAGCTTTCAATTTCGCGGTATAGCGTTTATCTGTACGCCAGCTAATCATAATTCAGGTCGTTACTACTTAGACCGCAATGCCACCTTATGGTGTTCATGGCTGATCAAAAGTAGTGAGACAAACCTGTTTTTCAGTGGTGATACTGCTTATGACGAGCACTTTGCGCAGATAGCTGCGCGATATGGACCGATTGATTTGGCCTGTTTAGAAGTCGCGGCCGATGTAAAAGGGCAAAAAGGTTACCCAGTAGAAAATTGGGGGCACATGCAAGCGTCACAGACTGTACAAGCTTTTCACGATTTAAAAGCTAGAAAGTTGATGCCGATCCATTGGGCAACCTACGAACTGTTTACCCATCGGTGGGATGAACCGATGGAGGATCTTCTCAAGCATTGTGAAGCTGAAGAGATTGAATTATTAACCCCCATGGTTGGAGAAACGCTCACTATCGCTCAGGTCACGACGACCGATCGTTGGTGGCAAGGATTAAAGACTCTGCAAGAGGATATGAGCCTGCATTGGGAGTTGGGGTTTGCTTGTTCGCTATTACTGCTATTAATGGTGGTGTAGGTCAGATAAAACAAAACCGGACATGATAGGTCCGGTTTTGTTTTATCAACGTCGATAAATCAGAGAACTTTGCTTATAAACGCTGTGATAAAGCGAATTTGAGACACCGAATTACTCGAAGCAGATTTCGATGAACGCATTTCCCCAAGGCGATGAGAATGGCATGATGATGATCGCGCCTTCACACTTGTGGCGAATGGTGTGTCCTCGGCCGGATACGACCACTGGGGTTGCCATATCAAAATCAAAGCCGCTTTCAGCCAAAATTCGCTTAGCTCCACCCGTTACCATGTTGGTAATTTCACCCACCATATCCGTAACTTCTTCGTTAAGACCATTCGGGCGTTCGCCAAGCATATTCTGCATAATTTCCAGAGCTAGGCTTTCATCAAAGGTGATTGACATTGAGCCACGTGTTGTTGGGCCGATCATACCAATCAGGCCGGAAACATCGCCGCGAGCAATTTCGTCTTTTTTGATCCGTGGTTTTTGAGGCTTCAACTCAAGGGAAGCCATGGTTTTCAACACGTTCATTAAAGACGCTAAAAACGGGTTTACAAATTCAGCGCGCATAACCTTCTTCTATTGTTGCTTCTTCTCTTTTGAGAGACAGGTTTGACAAACTCCATGTGATTCAATGACATGATTGCTTATCGTAAAACCGTGTTTCTCCGCGTTACTTGCCAGCAAGGCTACCAGACTATCATCCCGAGATTCAATGACGTTACCGCACTGGTCACAAATCAATAGATGTGAAAAGTGTTTATGGGCGTTACATGAACAGCAAGATATAAAACTGTTCGTTGACTCCACTCGGTGAATAAAGCCTTGCTCTAGCAAAAAATCCAGTGCTCGATATACAGTCGGAGGTTTTGCTTGTGGTTCACTTTTTTTAAGATCTTCCAACAGCTCGTAGGCACTCGATGAGCGCTTACTTGCACAAATCAACTCAAATACAGTTTTACGCTGTGAGGTGAGCCGAACCCCTCTGGCTGCACATATTTCTTCTATTTGCTTTGTTAGCTTGTTGTCCAAAACTATCACCATCACTGTTGGACTTTAGTAATAATATACTATGTAGAGATGAATATCGTTGAGACGACTAAATAAAATCCACATGAAACTGGGTGGTTGATAAAGTCATCCCGTTGAATAGGCGTAAATTACCTTATCTGGTGCAAAAACGATACCGCTAAGCCTGGTTACTTGAAGCGAGTGTGTCATCCGTAACACTGTTGAACGTATTACTTATGCTGCGATGGGTTGATCATTCGCTCTAAATCAGATTATCGAACAAAGATTAGCGCTCAAGCACAGATACGATTAAAATGCCGGACTTTGTATTTTTCGCCACCGTGCGGTTGGTTTGTTTTTGACTGAAATGGGGACGTTCACCTATGACTCACTCATGCAGACTCTCAGTTGCTCCGATGCTCGATTGGACCGACCGCCACTGCCGTTACTTTCACCGTTTGCTCTCTTCGCAAACTCTTTTGTATACCGAAATGGTCACGACAGGGGCAATCATTCATGGTCGCGGTGATTTTCTGGCTTATAACCAAGAAGAGCACCCTGTCGCGTTGCAATTTGGTGGTTCTAATCCTAAGGATTTGGCGCATTGTGCAAAATTAGCGCAAGAGCGTGGCTATGATGAAATTAACCTGAATGTGGGCTGCCCTTCAGATCGTGTGCAGAACGGTCGTTTTGGTGCTTGTTTAATGGCTGAGCCTGACTTAGTGGCTGAATGTGTGGCGGCTATGCGCTCGGTCGTCGATATTCCGGTGACAGTAAAAACGCGTATCGGCATTGATGATCAAGATTCCTATGAATTTTTAACTCAGTTTATTGCGACAGTGGCTGAGAAAGGTGGCTGTGATCAATTTACCATTCATGCGCGTAAAGCTTGGTTAAGTGGTCTGAGCCCAAAAGAAAACCGTGAAATTCCGCCTTTGGATTATTCAAGAGCATACCAAATCAAACGTGATTTTCCGCACTTAACCATTGCAGTTAACGGTGGGGTGAAGAGCTTGGAAGAGGCGAAACTGCATCTGCAATATCTTGATGGTGTGATGATTGGGCGTGAGGCATATCAAAACCCTTATTTGCTTGCGGAAGTCGATCAGCAGATTTTCGGTTTAGAGATGCCTGTGAAAAAACGTTCGCAAGTGATCCATGAAATGCTGCCGTATATTGAGCGCGAGTTGTCTCAAGGTACGCATCTTGGTCATATGACTCGACATATATTAGGACTGTTCCAAAATATGCCGGGTGCACGTCAATGGCGACGTCATATTAGTGAAAATGCGCATAAACAAGGTGCAGGGTTGGAAGTGGTCGAGCAAGCCTTGGCCAAAATTCCGTATCAAGAGCTTGGGGTGTAAAAAACACCGCATTTTAGCGAAATTCACACTGTTCTCTTGTGAGCCAATGGGTATTGAACCGATTGGCTTTATTTTTATGCTAATAATCATTTGGTTAGCTATTTTATATGGTTGGCGCGAAAACTGCTTATTAATCATGAATCGACAATAGGAGTGCTCACGATGTTTGAATTGATCTTTATTTTGGTATTTGCCGCTACACTATTGGTCACGGGGATCACCTTACTTAGCGTATTCGGTGCCATGGCGTTGGCCTTCTTGATCATGGCGCTGTTTGGCATGCTGGGTATCGTATTGAAATTGCTGCCATGGCTGTTGATTGTCTTGCTGGTGGTCTGGCTGATGCGTGATAAAGTGAGCCCTTCACGTCGGTAATGACAAAACCCTTCGTCGTTTTTCGGTTTGTGTTACCATCATCCACCTTAAAATCATTGAATCCCAATATAACGGAGCATAGCTCATGAACCGAACTGCATCGGTGGCGTTGGTCACTGCATTGATGATCTCACCTTTATCCGCTTTTGCCGCTGGGTCATTCTATACTGCATCAGTGGGTGCAGATATGTGGTTGGCGAGCACGAAAATTGACAACACTCGTCGTGATGATGCCAATGCCCCAACACTCTATATAGCGTTTGAACATGATTTTCCCTATTTGCCGAATGCAAGCTTGCGCTATACCAATTTAGAAGCGGATTTTGCCTCGTTCGATAAATACGATTACACCTTTTACTACCAAGTGTTGGATCGTGAATTGATGAAGTTTGATGCGGGTATCACGCTGACTCAGTACGCGAATAGTAACTATCGAGCGCCTGATGCTCGTCGCTACGATTTTGATCAAACGACGTTTAACTGGTACGCGAGTGCAGAAATTGCTATTCCTCATACTCCATTTGATGTGATTGGCCAATTTGATTTTGGCAATAACAGCGATCTGAAGTCGTCAGATGTGGTTGCCGGATTGCAATATCACTTACCGATTCGTGCTGGTGAATTAGCCTTTAAAGCCGGTTATCGTGTCGTGGATCTCGAGTTTACTGAACTTGCCAAGCAGTCGACGGATGTAAAACAGTCTTTCGTGTTTGCTGATGGTTGGTTTCTTGGCGCGCAATTTAGCTTTTAATTGATATTCTCAATATTGCGTTTGTTGCAAATCAATACGTTTTAAATGGGCCACAAGTTGGCTCATTTTTGCTATTTGGACCATGCTTAGCTTTATTGATTAAGCCAAGGATGGTCAATCATGACAATTTCTGAGTTAAGAGAGCTATACCAGACCCAACAATTGGTGGAAGCGATTATAGAGCCCTCTTTCCAAGAGGGGGAATGGATTGTTGAATTTCGTCACCAGATGGGGGGCTTTGTATTACTCACGGATGAAAAAGGTGAAGAGTGCCGCTATGTTGATTTGGATAGCGCTTCACAATCGGCAATGGCCGTGGGATTTCGTCAAGTGCGTGTCGAGCAACACTAAGTAAAGGTTTAAGTCTAAAAGTTATAAAACATTCACATCTATTCTTTCTTGTTATTAAAAAGAGTGATTAATCTATCGTCATGCAATGAATAGGGAAGTCGTGACGATGTCTTTAGGAAACACCTTACCCCCGGCGCTAGCAGGATTGGCTAGCCCGTTAAATGATCAACAACTCAATCAACTTCAACAAGCGGTGACTCAACTCAATCCCCAACAATTGGCTTGGGTGAGTGGTTATTTTTGGGGACTCAGCCAAACTAACGCACCTCAATTATCTTCTGTGCAAACTTTACCGCTAGCTGCCGTGGGCAAACTCAGCATTATTTTCGCTTCGCAAACGGGTAATGCGAAAGGCGTTGCTCAAGCGCTATTAAAAGAGGCACAAGCAGAAGGCATTAATGCTCAACTGTTTGATGCAAGTGATTACAAAGGTAAAGATCTAGCTAAAGAAACGCATGTGATCTTTGTTGCTTCAACCAATGGTGAAGGTGAAGCGCCCGATAATGCGCTAGTGCTGCATGAGTTTCTCAAATCGAAAAAAGCGCCTAAGCTGCCAAATCTCAAATACGGTGTGTTAGGTCTTGGCGATTCGAGTTATGAGTTTTTCTGCCAAACGGGTAAAGATTTTGACCAGTTTTTAGAAAACCTTGGGGCGCAACGTCTGATTGATCGCTTGGATGCGGATGTCGATTATCAGGCTGCGGCGACGCAATGGCGCACACAAGTGCTGTCTATTTTGAAAGATGAGCTGACAGGTGCCGCGGCCGTGACGAGCGTGGCTGCTTCCGCAGTGAGCCAGACAGCTGAGAGCCATTACAGTAAAGAGCAACCTTATACGGCGAGCTTATCGACGAGCCAAAAAATTACTGGCCGTGATTCAGGCAAAGATGTACACCACATCGAAATTGATTTGGCCGACTCTGGCATCACATATCAACCGGGTGATGCGTTAGGTGTGTGGTATGAAAACCGCCCACAGCTGGTTGATGCATTGCTCGATAGCGTTGGCCTCTCTGGTAATGAACAAGTTCAAGTGGATGGTGAAACGCTTTCTCTGCATTCGGCACTGACTCATTATTATGAAATTACTGCAGCCAATCCGCAGTTGGTGGCGCAATTTGCTGAGCTTGCACAAAGCGAAAAGCTCACCTCTTTAGCCCAAGATAAAGAGGCACTGCGTGAATACGCGACGCGTACGCAAGTGATTGATGTGTTGCGCGAAGAAAAAGTCACCCTTTCCGCGATTCAACTGTTATCACTTCTCCGTCGTTTAACGCCGCGTCTATATTCGATTGCCTCTAGTCAAAGCGAGGTGGGGGAAGAGGTGCATCTGACGGTTGGGGTGGTCGAGTATGAGTATAAGGGAGAGCAACGCTTGGGTGGTGCATCCAGCTTCTTAGCTCATCAATTAGAAGAGGGTGCTCCGGTTAAAGTGTTTGTTGAGCACAATAACAACTTCAAATTGCCGAGTGATGATAATGCGCCGCTGATCATGGTAGGCCCCGGAACGGGAATTGCTCCTTTCCGTAGCTTCATCCAAGAGCGCGAAAACCGTGGTGCAGCAGGGAAAAACTGGTTGCTGTTTGGTGATCGCACCTTTACCCAAGACTTCCTCTACCAAGTCGAGTGGCAAAAGTACCTTAAGTCTGGCGTGCTTAACCGCTTAGATGTGGCTTTCAGCCGTGATCAGCATGAAAAAGTCTATGTACAGCATCGTTTGTTAGAACAGGCGGAGTTGGTGTGGCAGTGGCTACAGGAAGGTGCTTATTTCTACGTGTGTGGTGATGCATCACGCATGGCGAAGGATGTGCACCAAGCATTGATTACTGTCGTAGAGCAACAAGGTGGCTTGAATCGTGAGCAAGCCGAAGAATATGTGAGTGAACTGCGTAAAGCAAAACGTTATCAAAGGGATGTCTACTAATGAGCACAAATCAAAAACCATCAGTACAAGAAGTGCTTGGCGAAGTGCTCGGTCCATGGTCGGATAATGAACGCCTAAAGCGCGAGAGTCATTTTCTACGCGGGACGATCGAGCAAGATCTGCAAGATCGCATTACTGGCGGTTTTACCGCGGACAACTTCCAGCTCATCCGCTTTCATGGCATGTATCAGCAAGATGATCGTGATATCCGTGCTGAGCGTAGCAAGCAAAAACTTGAGCCTTTACACAATGTCATGCTCCGTGCGCGTATGCCGGGAGGGATCATCACTCCTAACCAGTGGTTGGCGATCGATAAGTTTGCAACCGAACATACTATGTACGGTAGTATCCGTTTAACCACACGACAAACTTTCCAGTTTCACGGGGTACTCAAGCCGAATATCAAACTGATGCACCAAACTCTGAACAGTATTGGTATCGATTCGATTGCGACAGCAGGGGATGTTAACCGTAACGTTTTGTGTACCTCTAACCCCGTGGAATCTGAACTGCATCTGCAAGCCTACGAGTGGGCGAAAAAGATCAGTGAGCACCTACTACCGAAAACACGCGCTTATGCCGAGATTTGGTTGGATGGTGAAAAGATCGAAGGGCCAGATGAAGAGCCCATTTTAGGTTCAAACTATTTGCCGCGTAAGTTCAAAACTACTGTTGTGATCCCACCACATAATGATGTGGATGTGCACGCCAATGACTTGAACTTTGTCGCGATTGGTGAAAATGGCCAGTTGGTTGGCTTTAACGTGTTGGTGGGGGGGGGCCTTGCGATGGCGCACGGCGATACTTCAACCTATCCGCGTCGTGCCGATGACTTTGGTTTTATTCCTCTGGAGAAAACCTTGGAGGTTGCGGCAGCGGTGGTCAGTACGCAACGCGATTGGGGTAACCGTTCTAACCGTAAAAATGCCAAAACCAAGTACACCTTAGATCGTATCGGGGTTGAGGTATTCAAAGCCGAAGTTGAAAAACGCGCGGGAATTGCGTTTGCGCCAAGCCGGGCTTATGAGTTTACCAGTCGTGGTGATCGGATTGGTTGGGTTGAAGGTATCGATGGTAAACATCATTTAACCCTGTTTATTGAAAATGGTCGTTTGTTGGATTTCCCGGGTAAACCACTGAAAACGGGTGTGGCAGAGATTGCTAAGGTTCATCAAGGCGATTTCCGCATGACGGCTAACCAAAACTTGATTGTGGCTGGTGTGCCGGCGGATCAGAAACAGCATATTGAACAGCTCGCGCGTAGTCATGGTTTGATCGATGATGGTGTGAGTGAGCAGCGCATCAACTCAATGGCGTGTGTGGCCTTCCCAACCTGTCCACTGGCCATGGCGGAGGCCGAGCGTTTTCTCCCTTCTTTTGTCACAGAAGTGGAAGGTATTTTGGCAAAACATGCGTTACCAAAAGAAGAGAACATAATTCTTCGTGTGACGGGCTGCCCGAATGGGTGCGGTCGAGCCATGTTGGCTGAGGTTGGCCTAGTCGGTAAAGCGCCGGGTCGCTACAACCTCCATTTAGGCGGCAATCGAAATGGAACGCGCATTCCTAAGATGTATAAAGAGAACATTACCGACACGCAAATCCTTCAAGAAATTGATGAGTTGGTGGGACGCTGGGCTAGCGAGCGTCTGGACGGTGAAGGATTTGGTGATTTCACTATTCGTGCAGGTATTATCGAAGAGGTAATCATCTCGAAGAGGGATTTCTATGCCTAACCATACCGTTCCAACTCTGGAAGAGTTATTGACGTTAAACAAGGTGCAGCAAACGCTGCGCCTAACGGAAGTCAATCAGCATCTGGAATCGCTCACTGCGCAAGAGCGCGTCGTATGGGCTCTAGAAAATCTGCAAGGCAATCATGCACTGTCATCGAGTTTTGGTATCCAAGCCGCTGTGATGCTTCACCTACTCACTTCAGTGAAGAGTGACATTCCCATCGTTTTAACCGATACCGGCTATCTGTTCCCCGAAACCTATCAGTTTATTGATGAGATTACTGAGCGCCTCAATCTGAACTTAAAAGTTTACTCAGCGCCTGTATCAGCGGCTTGGCAAGAAGCTCGCTATGGAAAACTATGGGAGCAAGGTGTTGAGGGGATTGAACGCTACAACCAGATCAATAAAGTAGAACCGATGCGTAGAGCATTAGATGAACTCAACATTGGCACTTGGTTCTCGGGCTTACGACGTGAGCAGTCACAGTCACGAGCAAGCCTACCGATTCTGTCGGTACAAAATGGCGTGTTTAAATTCCTGCCAGTGATCGATTGGACCAATAAAGAGGTGCACTATTATCTCAAGGATAATGATCTGCCTTACCACCCACTTTGGGAACAAGGTTATCTTTCGGTAGGTGATACACACACCACTCAGAAATGGCAACCGGGGATGAGTGAAGAACAAACTCGTTTCTTTGGTTTAAAGCGTGAATGTGGGTTACACGAAGATAATAGCGAGCATCAGTAAGCCGCGTTCGTTTTCTCTATACACATATACAAAGAGAGGCTGCCGTGATGCAGCCTCTCGCTTTATCTAAGTCGATAAAAGAATAACTCTGTGGATAAGTTGTCATCAAGGTCTGAGTAAAGTGGGATAAATAAGCCCTTGCGCGCAAATACAGCACTTAAACGTTATTTTTATAAATTTTCTCAAAAAACACTTGCCAGTGTGAAGCGGATCTCTATAATGCGCCCTCGTTGACGCAGCAAGGGCTCACAGCCAAATCGATGCCTCAACAGGCCAAGAAAAGAAAATTAGAAAAAAAGTAGTTTGACACGAAATCGATTCTCGCTAAAATGGCCGCCTCTTCTGAAGCAGACCGCAAAGAAGAACGCTCTTTAACAATATAAACCAATCAATCTGTGTGGGCACTCGTTGATGATAATCAAAAAAGATTTATCAATGAACTGAGTGACCATTTGAATGAA
>NZ_JJMN01000008.1 GCF_000696385.1 Vibrio metoecus
ATAAACTGTTGTGTCAAACACTTTTTTCAGTTTATTTTCGTTGGCGATTTCGCCACCTAAAATACCGAACTGAATCACTGCTAACGCTTGCCGCGTCTGCCGTGTCAGTGAGGGCGGATTATAGAGAAGCTAGTTATATTGGCAAGCACTTTTTAGAAGTTTTTTAAAGATTTCGGATACTTGGTGATGTTTTAGGCATTATTGGCTATTTGTTAATGATTAAGCCATCTACTATACCTGTTACTTGCTTATTAAAAGGGGAAATCATGAGTTCAATTCGTAGCTACAAAGGTATTACGCCCAAAATGGGAGAAAAGGTTTATGTGGATGCCAGTGCAGTCATCGTGGGTGACATTGAATTAGATGATGATGCCAGCATTTGGCCTTTAGTGGCCGCTCGTGGTGATGTAAACCACATTCGGATTGGAAAGCGCACTAATATTCAAGACGGTTCTGTATTGCATGTCACCCAACAAAAATGCTACGAAAACCCGAATGGTTACTCCTCTACTGATAGGAGAGGATGTAACGGTTGGGCATAAAGTCATGCTGCATGGTTGCACTATTCATGATCGAGTATTAGTCGGTATGGGTTCTATCGTGTTGGATGGCGCTGTGATTGAAAGTGATGTGATGATTGGCGCGGGCAGTTTAGTGCCTCCAGGCAAGCAACTCGAAAGTGGCTTTCTTTATATAGGCAGCCCAGTAAAACAAGCACGCCCACTCAATGATAAGGAGCGTGCTTTTCTCTTAAAGTCCTCAAGCAACTACGTTCAGAGTAAAAATGACTATCTGAATGACGTTAAAACCGTTCGCGAGTGATCTCAATTTGACCTAGAGCATTAAACATTTCGTCTTCTATCGCCTGTTCGGCGAGTTCCTCTAGGTCAAAACGCCACTCACTGAATACTGTCATCACGTGTTGCGATTCTACTAAGGCTTCGCCTGAGAGTTCTTGCAGAACTTGACGAGCCACAAGACATTCGATTAATGCTCCGTTTTGCTGAGCAAAAAATACGACGGCTTGTTTGGCCTCATCCCAATGCTGTAAATCGGGAAATAGGATGGATTGATTCATAGTGCACCTTCGAGATTTTTACGCAGTTCGCGCAAAATTTGTTTGGTTCCCGGACGTAACCCACGCCATAACATGAAGCTTTCCGCCGCTTGCCCCACCAGCATACCTAAACCATCAATCACCTGCGCGCAGCCGTGTTGTAGAGCCCATTGGTTAAACACGGTATGCCCTTTGCCATACATCATGTCATAACATATTGAATGGGCAGCGAAAATCACTGGCTGAATCGCGGGCAACTCACCATCTAAACTGGCAGAGGTCGAGTTAATGATCACATCATAGCTTTGAGTAAGCTCTGTGAATGGTTTGGCTATCACTGCACCGTACGGTGCCAGTAGTTCCGCCAATTGTTTGGCTTTAGATAACGTCCGATTGGTAATCGTAATCGAGGCGGGCTTTTGATCCAGCAGTGGTTTGAGCACGCCACGCGCCGCACCACCTGCGCCTATCAACAAAATATTCGCGCCTTTGAGTTGCACTTGTTGAGCAAGTAGATCTTGCACCAAGCCTTCACCATCGGTGTTGTCTCCCAATATTTCACCGTCATCTAACTTTTTGAGCGTGTTCACAGCCCCAGCCAACCGAGCGCGTTCCGTCAGTCGCCCGGCAAAACGATAGGCGTCTTCTTTGAAAGGCACCGTCACATTACAGCCTCGTCCACCTTGCGCAAAAAAGTGACTCGCGGCCTCGATAAACCCATCGACTGGCGCACATTGCGCGGTATAGGTCATGGGCTGCTGGGTTTGACGCGCAAACAGCGTATGAATAAAGGGGGATTTACTGTGGTTAATAGGATTACCAAAAACTACATACTGATCGATTTGAGAAGCCATATCCTTGCCTACACAATCAAAAGGGTCACTTGCTCGACCCTATCACTCACAACTTCAAGTGTCACCATTCACGCGGCACTAAAAACTCGCTCAACTGGGCTTCTGGGGTTCCGGACTCAGGTTGATAAGCGTATTCCCAACGCGCTAGAGGCGGCATCGACATCAAAATTGACTCGGTACGCCCACCGGTTTGCAGACCAAACAGCGTGCCGCGATCCAACACCAAATTAAATTCAACATATCGACCACGACGATAGAGTTGGAATTGGCGCTCACGCTCTGTAAAGGGTGTGTTTTTACGTTTTTCGACAATCGGCACATAAGCTTGGGTATAACCTTCACCGACCGCCTGCATATAGGCGAAACATTGCTCGAATGGCCACTCATTCAGATCATCAAAAAACAATCCACCGATGCCGCGTGTTTCATTGCGGTGCGGTAAGTAGAAGTAGCGATCACACCATGCTTTATGCTGGTTATAGATATCCGCACCAAAAGGTGCGCAGAGATTTTTTGCAGTGTGGTGCCAGAACTGACAATCCTCGACAAAGGGGTAAAACGGCGTAAGGTCAAAGCCACCCCCAAACCACCAGATCGGGGCTTCGCCCTCTTTTTCAGCAATAAAAAAGCGCACATTGGCATGAGAGGTCGGGACATACGGGTTTTTCGGATGCATGACCAGAGAAACCCCCATGGCTTCAAAACGACGCCCCGCCAACTCTGGGCGATGGGCCGTGGCGGAACCCGGCATCTGTTCACCAAACACATGGGAAAAATTTACACCGCCTTGTTCGAAAACGGCACCATCGCGCATCACTCGAGTACGGCCACCGCCCCCCAACTTTTCGCCCGGCTCACGTTGCCATGCATCTTCAATAAATTGCGCTTGACCATCCGCCGCTTCCAATTGCTGGCAAATTTGATCTTGTAACTGCAGCAAAAAGCTCTTCACTGCTTGCTTATCTATGTTTGACTTCACGTTCTCTCCTGCGCAGGGTTATCCCTGTCTTAACACTTGTAAACTGCGTGCATCGCGAATTTCGCTCGGACCACAACGGCCACTGGTTTCACCTTCCAACACGGTCTCAATTTGATTTCCTAACTGAGCCACCACTTCTTGCCGTGTGGTGCAAGCCGGTTGCCCACTCAAGTTGGCACTGGTTGACGTTAATGGTTTACCAAACGCCAAACACAATTGCTGCACTAACGGATGATTAGACACTCGCACCGCCACCGTATCAAACTGACCGCGCACCCAGCTTGGAGTATCAACACTTGCAGGCATCACCCAAGTTAAAGGTGCGGGCCAAGAAGCCAAAACTTGCAGCAATTGTTGTTCTGTCAGCTGGTCTTCATCAATGTAAGGGCGTAACTGCTCATAGTTTGCGGCAATCAAGATCACCCCTTTTTCAATCGGACGTTGCTTGATCGCGAGTAATCGCAGCATCGCGGCTTGGTTGTCCGGATCACAGCCTAAACCAAATACCCCTTCGGTCGGATAAGCGATCACACCACCACGTTGCAGCACATCAACCGCTTGTTGCAGATTGCCCACTTTATTGACTCCTCTTTATTGCTCAATAGCAGTGTACAAATAGTATGGCGATTGACCAGTGATTCTCGCCACCAACGAAAAGCAAACGTTTGCTTGAGATAAAAATCCCCGTATAATGCGCCGCAATACGGGTTTACCCGACCAATTTAAACACTGAAGGAGTTTGAGATGACAGTCGGTATTATCATGGGTTCCAAATCAGACTGGCCAACCATGAAACACGCAGCAGAGATGCTTGACCAGTTTGGTTTGGCTTATGAAACCAAGGTGGTTTCGGCACATCGTACTCCTCATCTGCTGGCCGATTACGCCTCAAGCGCCAAAGAACGTGGTTTACAAGTGATCATCGCTGGTGCTGGCGGTGCGGCACATCTGCCGGGAATGACGGCAGCGTTTACTAGCCTACCGGTTCTCGGAGTACCGGTTCAATCACGCGCTCTGTCTGGCCTCGACTCCTTATACTCAATTGTGCAGATGCCAAAAGGTATTGCGGTGGGCACATTAGCGATTGGTGAAGCGGGTGCGGCGAATGCGGGCTTGCTCGCTGCGCAAATCATCGGCATTCACAATCCCGAAGTGATGAGCAAGGTCGAAGCCTTCCGCAGCAAACAAACTCAGTCCGTGTTAGACAATCCAAATCCAGCGGAGGAGTAACGGATGCGTGTTTTAGTTCTGGGAGCTGGCCAGCTGGCGCGCATGATGTCTCTAGCCGGAGCACCATTGAATATTGAGACGATTGCCTTTGATGTCGGTAGCGAAAACATTGTACATCCCTTAACTCAAACCGTGCTCGGCCATGGATTGGGGCAAGCGATTGAGCAAGCGGACGTGATCACGGCTGAGTTTGAACACATTCCCCATCCGATCCTCGATCTCTGTGCTCGCAGCGGCAAGCTTTACCCAAGTGCTGAGGCGATCAAAGCCGGTGGCGATCGTCGCTTAGAAAAAGCTTTATTAGATCGCGCCCAAGTGGCGAATGCTCGCTATGCAATTATTCGTAGCCAAGACGACCTGACCTCAGCCATCTCTGAGATTGGATTGCCTATGGTGCTGAAAAGTGCACTCGGTGGCTATGACGGCAAAGGTCAATGGCGTTTAAAAGAAAAAGCTCAGGTCGACAATATCTGGGGTGAGTTAGCACAGTATCTTGAAGCAAATCCAGAACAAGCGATTGTGGCAGAAGAATTTGTGGCTTTTGATCGCGAAGTATCACTGGTGGGTGCTCGCAACGTCGCTGGTGATATTGTGGTTTATCCTTTAGCAGAAAACGTCCATACCCAAGGTGTACTCAGCCTTTCGACGGCGATTGATGCACCCGAACTGCAAACCCAAGCGGAAGCGATGTTTAAAGCGGTGGCTGAGCAGCTTAACTATGTCGGTGTATTGGCGCTGGAATTTTTTGAAGTGCAAGGCAAGTTACTGATCAATGAAATCGCACCACGAGTTCATAACTCCGGTCACTGGACTCAACAAGGCGCGGAAACCTGCCAGTTCGAAAATCACTTACGCGCGGTATGTGGTTTGCCACTGGGTAGCACCAAACTGGTTCGTGAAACCGCGATGATCAATATTCTCGGTGAAGACCAGCTCCCCTCCGCTGTGTTGGCGATGGAAGGCTGCCACGTACATTGGTATGGCAAGGCCAAGCGCCCAGGACGCAAGATGGGGCATATCAATGTGACCGCCGATTACAGTGGTGAGCTGCAACGCAAATTATGCCAATTAGCGACAGTGTTAGATGAAAAGGCTTTTCCTGCCGTACACGCAGTAGCAAAGGAAATTCAACCTTAATCCATACCTCACTAATGCAATAAAGCCGCGTCTAACGCGGCTTTAATTTTGATGCGATGGGCAAAAACTGAGGTTAACTGTCCTGAATATGCCCACATTGACGATTTGCGCACTGATAACGGATACCTGCCGCGCTCTTTTTCTCAGCCATTACCGTAAAGCCACACATGGCACAAGTCTGAGCAATCGGCTTAGCGTTGAGCGCAAATTTGCATTTAGGGTAAGCATCACAAGCATAAAATAGCTTGCCGAAGCGAGACTTTCGTTCGATGAGATGACCTTTACCACAGTCAGGGCAAGTAATATCCGGAGAGCTTTCCGCTTGATTAGGCGAATCCATCGACTCGATATGATGGCACTGCGGATAATGGCTACAACCAATAAACATCCCGTAACGACCTTGGCGTAGCACCAGCTCATGTCCACACTCAGGACAAGGCACGCCTAACTCCTTGATTATATGGCCATCATTTTGATGCAAAGGCTTAATGTAGTCACAATCCGGATACGCAGTACAGCCTAAAAAAGGCCCGTGTTTACCGTGGCGCAGCTGCAATTCTGCGCCACATTGGGGACAGGGTGAAGATTGCAGCGCATGTTCATGGGCTGCAAACAATTGTGGGTCAATTTTACTGCTCATAGACAATGCACAGGCTTAATGCAAAATGCCTTGTTCTTTGCTGTATAACAGCTCTTCCATCAAGGTGTAGGCGTTTTCATTACCCGGCACATTGAACAGAACCATCAAGATGATCCACTTCAGGTCATCCAGCTCAAACTCATCGGTTTCTAACCCCATAACACGATCGATCACCATCTCGCGCGTTTCCGGAGTCAGCACATTGATATGTTCGAGAAACAACAAAAAACCGCGCGATTCGAGATCAAGACGCTCCATTTCCTCCGGTGCATAAATACGCATCGAGGTTGGGGCGCTTTTCGCAATCGCGGTTTGCGCATCGGTCTGCTGCAAAGCCGCCAGATCTTCCAACCAATGGAGGGCTTTGTAGATGTCTTTTTGGTGAAACCCAGCACGCAGCAATTCATCTTCTAGCTGGTCCTGATCCACTTGCAATTCAGCATCGCTATGGATATAGGTTTCGAACAGATACATCAAAATATCCATCATCATAGCTAGCCTCTCCCCTTTCTAATATAGCCACCAGGTACTGCAACCACATGCCCAAGGAGCTCAAGCTCCAAGAGCTGCATCATGACATCTTGAACCGGTATATGGGTCCGGCTTGCAAGAATATCAATAGGTGTAGCCTCTACTCCTACGTTAGCTAACAGCTCGGGAAATGGCAATTCTTCATCGCCCTGCGGAGCAGAAAAAAGTGTGGGTTGGTAAGGTACCCGCTCAGAGAGTGACCAAGTGAGCGCATTTTTGAGCTCTTGATGAATTTGTTGCACACTTTGCACTAAACAGGCGCCTTGGCGAATTAACTGATTACTGCCTTGGCTGGCAGCATTGTAAATCGAACCGGGAACAACAAAAACCTCACGCCCCTGCTCTGCCGCATAACGCGCGGTGATGAGAGATCCACTCTTCTCCGCTGCTTCAACCACGACCACACCAAGCGATAACCCACTAATAATACGGTTGCGTCGCGGAAAGTGATCAGCTTTGGGAGGCACATAAGGTGCAAATTCCGAGACTAAAGCGCCTTGTGTAATAATCCGCTCAGCGAGTCCTTGATGCTGTTTTGGGTAGATTTGAGTCAAACCAGAACCTAAAACTGCCACAGTTTGCCCTTGCGCTTGCAAAGCACCATCATGGGCATGTCCATCAATCCCCAGCGCAAGACCACTCACCACCACTAACCCTGATTGAGCTAGCTCACCTGCAAACTGCCGTGCAATCTGCCGACCATCAATCGTAGCGTCACGGCTGCCGACGATGGCAACAGCGGGATCATGTAAAACTTCCCATAACCCTTCAATAAACAATACCGGAGGTGGTACTGAAATTTCTTTTAATAAGCGGGGATAAAGCGCGCAATGCGACGTCACTATGTAGCGGTTTTTCGCACCATCCCGCCATTGCAAACACTGTTCTGCTTGCTTGGAGGCTTCTGTAGTTAAATACACCAATTGTTCTGATTTGAGCCCAAGTGCTAGCCACTGTTTAGGTGTCAGGCTTTGCAACTGAGTTGGCGTTTGGGTAGCAAGGAGATGGGAAATCGTCCTGCTACCCAGTTTGGGAGTAAAGCTAAGCGCGAGCCAAATGGCTAAGTCCTGATCCTTCATTAACTCGCATCATCGACCGATTGAGCTTGTTCAGTCGATTGGGCAACCTCCGTTTTGGGCTCAGAGCTCGTCGACTGCGGAGAAACCGCAATGATCTCTTGGTTAATCGGTGCCGAGCTATTGGTAATCAATGCTAAGCTAAAGCGTTCATAAGGGCGGATCACCATCAAAGTACCGACTTTTAGACTCGGCAATTGCACATCCGCATCCGAACCTTCTTGTTGGTAAGTAAACTGACCTTCCTTATCGCTGACTTTCACACCCGCTTGGTACAGTTCAAACATACTGCCCTGCGCAAGGCCATCACTACTGCCTTGATCCATCACCACAACTTGATTCTGCCCCGCATACTGGCTGCCTTCTAGCGAACCGAGAATATGCGCTTCGCTCCCCACTGGAGCTGGCTGCGGATAAAACGTCGTTGAGAGTTGCCGCTCTTCAATATCCACTTCGGGTAATGCAATATCGTTAGCCAAAATCTCTTGGTTTTGCTCTTGCAAGCTGAGGCCACTAAAATTGCCCCCAGTCATCGCCAACTCGCCCAGCGCCACCAAGCGCAGCGCAACCATGACGTCATCATCACGCTGATATTGTGCGACTTCGCGATAAATCCCCCACTTCTTCTCGGTTTGAACCCCAGTAATGTACAGCTGATCTTGCTTGGTCAAATATTTACGGCCATCACTCGATCCAATCACACGCACGCTCTGTTGCAAGGCGGTTTGCGCAATCAAGCGGTCAGACTGCAAATAAGGTAACACTAACCCTTCCTGCACAGTCGGAACGGCCTGTTTTTCCAACACTCGCACTTGTGGGCTCAGTTTGCGCATCGGTTTTAAACTCAGTACCGGTTGCCCATCACGCCAAATTAAAGTCAGTTTGTCGCCAGGATAAATGAGATGAGGGTTATCAATCTCTGGGTTGATCTGCCAAAGTCTTGGCCACAACCAAGGGCTATCAAGGTACAAAGCAGAAATATCCCACAAGGTATCGCCTTTCACCACGGTATAGGTAGTTGGAGCATTTTGTTTAAGAGTCAGTGGAGTTTGCTCATCCGCCATTACCGATTCACCGAGTAATGTGAAAGGTAATAAAGCGCAGGCAATATAACGGGTTAGTCGTGCCATGACCTTGCTTCCTTGGTCGAAAAAATAATGGGGTATTGGAGAAATCACGTCCGGATGCTGTCATTTGGGTCATAAAATGTCTAGAATTGAGCCAACACGCATTAAGCTGTTTTCGGCACAGTTTCAACATTTCGAGTGTATATGTCTGTATTGCAAGTATTAACATTCCCAGATGATCGGCTGCGCACCGTTGCGAAACCGGTCGAGAAAGTCACCCCTGAAATCCAACAAATTGTCGATGACATGTTGGAAACCATGTATGCCGAAGAAGGCATCGGTTTAGCGGCGACCCAAGTCGATATTCATCAACGTATTGTGGTGATCGATATTTCTGAAACCCGTGATGAGCCAATGGTGCTGATCAATCCTGAAATCATCGAAAAGCGCGGTGAAGATGGCATTGAAGAGGGTTGTCTCTCCGTTCCTGGTGCTCGTGCTTTAGTGTCACGTGCTGCTGAGGTGACCGTGAAAGCCTTAGATCGTAATGGCCAAGAGTACCGCTTTGAAGCGGACGACTTGCTCGCTATCTGTGTCCAGCATGAGCTAGACCATCTTGCGGGTAAGTTGTTTGTTGATTATCTGTCACCGCTAAAACGCAACCGCATTAAAGAGAAGCTAGAGAAAATCAAACGCTTCAACGAGAAAAAATAATTTACTGTGAGGTAACCTTGAGCCAATCACTACGTATTGTCTTTGCAGGTACTCCGGACTTCGCCGCCCGTCACTTGGCGGCGTTGTTGTCTTCGGAGCACGAGATCATTGCGGTCTACACCCAGCCCGATCGCCCAGCAGGTCGCGGCAAAAAACTCACTGCTAGCCCAGTCAAAACCCTTGCACTAGAACACAACATTCCAGTGTATCAACCTGAAAACTTTAAATCTGAAGAGTCTAAGCAACAGCTTGCCGCACTCAACGCCGATTTAATGGTGGTCGTCGCTTATGGCTTGCTACTGCCCAAAGTGGTTTTGGATACGCCTAAACTTGGCTGCATTAATGTGCATGGTTCGATTCTGCCGCGTTGGCGGGGTGCTGCACCGATCCAACGTTCAATTTGGGCGGGTGATAGCGAAACTGGCGTGACCATCATGCAGATGGATGTCGGCCTCGATACCGGTGATATGCTGAAAATTGCTACTTTACCGATTGAAGCGAACGACACCAGCGCCTCAATGTACGACAAACTGGCAGAACTGGGGCCACAAGCCTTGATCGAATGTTTAAGCGATATCGCTCAAGGCACCGCGGTAGCAGTAAAGCAAGACGATACACAAGCTAACTACGCGCACAAGCTCAGCAAAGAGGAAGCACGTATTGATTGGAGCAATGACGCCGTTCATATTGAACGCTGCATTCGTGCCTTTAATCCATGGCCAATGAGCCACTTTGAAGTCGCAGAAAACAGCATCAAAGTTTGGCAGGCCCGAGTGGAAACCCGAGCGGACACTCAAGCTCCGGGTACGATTCTCCAAGCGGATAAGAGCGGAATTTACGTTGCAACCGGACAAGGCGTGTTGGTGCTCGAAAGCCTGCAAATTCCGGGCAAGAAAGCCTTGCCAGTACAAGATATTCTCAATGCACGTGCTGACTGGTTTCGTGTCGGCGCTCAACTCAGTTAATCCCGAACCCTAGCCTGTCATCGCTAGGGTTCCGCTTTTTGTTTAGGTTTTATTATGAATGTTCGTGCTGCTGCTGCGTCGGCTCTTTACCAAGTGGTTGATTTAGGGCAATCCCTGTCCAATGCTTTGCCTGCGGCTCAGCAGCAAATCAGACCGCGAGATCACGCCCTGCTGCAAGAGATCTGCTATGGCGTTTTGCGCCAGTTACCACGTTTGGAATCCATCAGCCAAGCCTTGATGGAAAAGCCGTTGAAAGGCAAACAACGCGTATTCCACTTTCTGATTTTGGTTGGCTTATACCAGATCAGCTTTATGCGTATCCCTGCCCATGCGGCAGTCGGTGAAACGGTTGAAGGCGCACAGGATCTAAAAGGCCCGCGCCTACGTGGATTGATTAACGCCGTACTGCGTAACTATCAGCGCGATCAAGAACGTTTGGATACTCAAGCGACCAGTCATGATGCCGGTCGCTACGGTCACCCTGGCTGGCTACTCAAGCTCCTTAAAGAAAGCTACCCACAGCAGTGGCAGCAGATTGTAGAAGCCAACAATAGCAAAGCACCAATGTGGCTACGTGTTAACCACCAACACCACACCCGTGCTGAATATCAAGCCCTGCTAGAGCAAGCGGATATTACCTGCACACCACATTCCCAAGCCGAAGACGCTCTTTGCTTGGAAACACCTTGCGATGTGCACCAACTGCCCGGTTTCGCGGATGGATGGGTTTCAGTGCAAGATGCGGCCGCGCAGTTAGCACTGACTTACCTCGCCCCTAAAGCCGGAGAGTTGATTTTAGATTGCTGCGCCGCGCCCGG
Organism: Vibrio metoecus; assembly: GCF_000696385.1. GTDB lineage: Bacteria > Pseudomonadota > Gammaproteobacteria > Enterobacterales > Vibrionaceae > Vibrio > Vibrio metoecus. The sequence goes on from NZ_JJMN01000008.1 coordinate 11,069, forward strand.
TGGCAAAACCGCGCACATTCTGGAACACACACCTGATAGCCAAGTCGTGGCCATTGATTGCGATGAAACTCGCCTGAAACGCGTGCAAGAAAACCTGCAGCGTTTGCAACTCAATGCCCAAGTGATTTGTGGTGATGCGCGTTACCCGCAACAGTGGTGGCAAGGCGAACAGTTTGACCGCATCTTGCTCGATGCCCCTTGCTCAGCAACTGGGGTCATTCGTCGCCACCCAGACATCAAATGGCTGCGCCGCGCAGACGATATCACCGCATTAGCCGAGCTACAGCGCGAAATTTTGGATGCGATGTGGCAACAACTGAAGCCCGGTGGTACTTTGGTGTACGCAACATGCTCGATCACACCTCAAGAAAACTGCTTACAGGTCAAAGCGTTCCTTGAACGCACGCCAGAAGCCAACTTGGTAGGTTCCGATCCTGCACAGCCCGGCCGCCAGATTCTTCCGGGAGAAGAAGCAATGGACGGTTTCTATTACGCCGTGTTAAGCAAACAGAACTGATTCGGTCAACCAAGGTGAGTCTTCACTCACCTTGGGCGTAAGTAAACAAAGAGAACAGGTTATGAAAATCATCATTCTTGGTGCAGGACAAGTCGGTGGCACGCTCGCCGAAAACTTGGTGGGCGAAAATAACGACATTACTGTTGTCGATAAAAACGCTGACCGACTGCGCGATTTACAAGATAAATATGATTTACGGGTGGTCAATGGTCATGCCAGCCATCCCGATGTACTGCGTGAAGCAGGCGCACAAGATGCCGATATGCTGGTTGCCGTCACCAACACTGATGAGACCAACATGGCGGCTTGTCAGGTGGCCTTTACTCTGTTTAATACGCCCAACCGAATTGCCCGTATTCGCTCTCCGCAGTATCTGGCAGAAAAAGAAGCACTGTTCCAATCAGGGGCTGTACCGGTTGATCACTTGATCGCACCGGAAGAACTGGTCACCAGTTATATCGAGCGCTTGATCCAATACCCAGGCGCATTGCAAGTGGTGAGCTTCGCGGAAGAGAAAGTTAGCCTTGTGGCAGTCAAAGCGTATTACGGTGGTCCTCTGGTCGGTAACGCCCTTTCTGCCCTGCGTGATCACATGCCACACATTGATACTCGTGTGGCGGCGATTTTCCGCCAAGGCCGCCCCATCCGGCCGCAAGGCACCACGATTATAGAAGCCGATGACGAAGTGTTTTTCGTCGCAGCCAGCAACCACATTCGCTCAGTAATGAGTGAGTTGCAGCGCCTAGAAAAACCCTATCGCCGAATCATGATTGTCGGCGGCGGCAACATAGGTGCAAGCCTTGCAAAACGCTTGGAACACACTTACAGCGTGAAGTTGATTGAGCGAAGTTACCAGCGTGCTGAGCAGCTCTCTGAAGAGTTGGAAAACACCATCGTGTTCTGCGGCGATGCTGCCGATCAGGAATTGCTCTCGGAAGAGAACATTGATCAGGTTGATGTGTTTATCGCGCTCACCAACGAAGATGAAACCAACATCATGTCGGCCATGCTTGCCAAACGCATGGGTGCCAAAAAAGCCATGGTGCTGATCCAACGCAGCGGCTATGTCGACTTAGTTCAAGGTGGCGTGATTGATGTGGCCATTTCACCACAGCAAGCAACCATCTCTGCCCTGTTAACTCACGTGCGTCGTGCCGACATTGTTAACGTCTCTTCATTACGTCGTGGCGCTGCAGAAGCGATCGAAGCGATTGCACATGGCGATGAAGCGACGTCAAAAGTCGTAGGGCGCGCAGTGGGTGATATCAAACTGCCACCGGGTACGACCATTGGTGCCATTGTGCGCGGTGAAGAAGTGCTGATTGCCCATGACCGCACCGTTATCGAGCAAGACGACCACGTCGTCATGTTCTTGGTTAGTATAAAAAATATGTGCCCGACGTCGGAAGCTCTATTCCAGCCGAGCCCATTCTTCTTGTAAGGGCTGGCGTCATGCTCAACTTACGCCCCATTACCTTTATCATCGGGCTGGTGTTATCGAAACTCGCCCTCTTTATGTATGTGCCGACACTGGTCGCTTTTTTCACCGGTAGCGGTGGTTTCCTTGATTTCGCACAAGCGGTGATCATTACCCATCTGGTTGCCTTTCTCTGCCTAAGCATTGGTCGTACGGACAGTTTTCGCCTCAATGTTCGCGATATGTTCTTGATCACCAGCTTGGTATGGACGATTGCCAGCGCGTTTGCCGCTCTGCCTTTTGTGTTTATCAACCACATCAGCTTTACCGACGCCTATTTTGAAACCATGTCCGGCTTGACCACGACAGGCTCCACGGTACTCAGCGGCTTGGACGATATGCCACCCAGTATTCTGCTGTGGCGTTCCATCTTGCAATGGTTAGGTGGTGTGGGCTTTATCGTAATGGCGGTAGCGGTACTCCCAATGCTCAATGTGGGGGGGAGTGAAGCTGTTCCAAACCGAATCCTCAGATTGGTCGGATAAAAGCAGTCCACGCGCAAAAACCGTGGCAAAAAATATTGTGGCAGTCTATCTCGTACTGACTGGCTTATGTTTTGTCGGTTACATCGCCACTGGGATGACCCCTTTTGAAGCAATCAACCACGCCTTTACCACACTTTCAACTGGTGGGTATTCCACCAGTGATAGTTCGATGAATCGTTTTTCGCATGGCGCACACTGGGTCGCAACCCTATTTATGTTTCTCGGCGGTTTACCCTTTTTACTTTTCGTGCAAGTGTTACGTAAACAGAGCCCTCGCGCCCTCTTTAAAGATGAGCAAGTCCGCGGCTTCTTCTGGTTGTTTATGGTTTCGAGCTTGATTGTCGCCACTTGGTTATGGCTGCATAACGGCTATACCATCTTAGATGCACTCCGAGTTTCGATGTTCAACATCGTTTCCGTCGTCACAACAACCGGTTATGGTCTGGATGATTTCACCGCTTGGGGCGCTCTTCCCTCAACGATTTTTGCGTTCTTATTGATGGCCGGTGCCTGCTCTGGCTCGACCTCTGGTGGGATCAAGGTATTCCGCTTCCAGATCGCGATGGCACTACTCAAAAAGCAACTGCTGAACCTTATCCACCCTTCTGGCATTTTTATCCAGCGCTATAACAAGCGTCCAGTCAACGAGGAGATCATCCGCTCGGTGGTTGCGTTTGGCTTGACCTTTTTTATCACTATCGTGGTACTGGCAGGCGCACTCTCCGCAATGGGGTTGGATTCCATCACCAGCATCTCAGGTGCCGTCACCGCGGTGGCCAACGTCGGCCCAGGAATGGGTACCGTGATCGGTCCAACCGGTAATTTTGCGCCGTTGCCTGATGCGGCAAAATGGTTGTTGAGCTTCGGTATGTTGATGGGACGCTTAGAGATTCTCACCATCTTAGTGCTGTTTTTCCCCGCCTTCTGGCGCCACTAACAAGAAGAAAAGTGATGATGAAAAGGTTCGTTTGGGCGGTTGGATTAGCCAGCCTGACTCTACAGGCTTTCGCCACAGAAATACTGCAGCTGAAAGATGGCCGTTCCGTGCAGCTTAATAATGATTTCACTTGGCATTATGTGTCAGAAAACCCAGCCGGCAGCACCACGTCCGTAGCTGTCGTGCCAGTCATTCTTCAACCAACCCTCTCTACCGTAACCGTCAAAGTGGGGGACAATAGACCGATATTACAACTGAGTGATTCGGGGGTGGATGTGGTACTCAGCAACCCACGCTATGAACAAGGTAAACTCAAACTCGATAGCGCCATCACCAACCAAAGCAGTCAAGCCGTGATTGCCGTGCGTTTAACGGTGCGAGTGCAAGATGCACAAGGGGTTTGGTGTGATGAGCAAGAAGTGACGGTTTGGCAGTCGATCAAACGCATGGCCGAGACCTATCTACGCCCACACACCTCCGTGGCAGGGAAACCTCTGGAATTCATCGTTGACCAGCAACCTGAGTACCCGCTGCACGTAACCATTCAGCAAGTCGAGACGCGCTAACCCGTTAGCGCGCCTTTTGAGAATAGCGCACGCCCAGGTTAGATAGGATCAACATACAGATAGATGGCTAAGAAATGGCACGCACACCCCGCCAGTACAAAGGCATGCCAAATGGCATGATTGTAAGGAATCCGTTTGGCCACGTAGAAAATCACACCCAGCGAATAGATAAGTCCACCCACCGCCAGCAGAGTTAGCCCACCCACCTCAAGATGAATGGCAAGCTGGTAAATCACGATCAGCGAAAGCCAACCCATAGTCAGATAAGTCACTAGCGAGAGCTTTTTGAAGCGGTAAACAAACGCGATCTTCATTAGGATGCCAATCAATGCCAGCGACCAAATAACGATCATCAACCCAACCGCCAATGGTGTTCTCAAACTCACCAATAAAAACGGCGTATAGCTGCCGGCAATCAACAGATAAATAGCACAGTGGTCAAAGGTTTTGAGCCAACGCTTCGCACGTCGGTAAGGGATAGCATGATAAAGCGTTGATGCTAAAAATAGCGCAATCATACTGCCGCCATAAATACTCATGCTGGTAATCGTCAAAGCATCCGCTTGATGATCAAGCGCTTTGACCAACAGCAGCACTAAACCCACTATCCCTAAAAGCAGCCCTACACCATGGCTAATGGCGTTGGCGACTTCTTCCTTAAAACTGTAACTATTGGACATATACACGCGATCCGAGCCTGAAAGTTGCCGTTAGTATCGCACATTGAGCGTACATGTGTTAGCTAAAAATTCATACACTGATCAGCACGTTTGATCGAGAAATTGCACCACTTGCTTGCCCACCTCATGGGGTGACGAGTGTGCTGACAAGGTTAACTCACGCTTCAATTCTCCGCGGCTAAGTAAACTCGCTAACATACCAGATGCTCCACGCTGATAGCGATCCACCTCAAACCAAAGTTGCAGTTTCTCATGATCACGATAGGCTGCAATTTCCACTTCACGCCAACGACCGTGAAAAGGCCCAGTGGTAGGGACAAATTCGAACTCTTGAACAAAGGGCAAAGCAAAGCCTTTAGCTTGTTCACACGCCACCTGACGTAAACGTAAACCTTGTGCTTCAAGCGCACTAAAAATAGCATCCATCATCGGATCAGGGCGCACAGTGAGAATATCTTTGTCCGTCGGATCGAGCGCCATCGTGATATCCAACCCCGTTTCCAACCAGACTTTGGCCTCCCCTATTGTTACTGGCGTGTTCCAAGGAATATCGAGCTCAATATCAAAATCTCGGGTTTCACCTGCCTCAATCGTAAATGCATACGGAAGTGACCAACTGGCGAGAGTGTAAGTGTGAGGGATGCGACGGATCTGCTGTCCCTGCTGCTGACCACGATCATCAGCGGCTTCCGCGATATACCGGCAGCAAAGTTTAAGATCGATATTATCGATCTCTTGGGCAGAGGCACCACCATAAACATGGATGATCACTTTAACCGACTGACCGGGGTAGAGCACTTCTTGCTGCAACACTGAATCCACTTTGGCTGAACCAATCCCAAAACTCGCTAGGGTTTTCTTGATAAACGACATACACACCTCCAGCAGTGAGAACTGCATAGTAAAAACGAACCGAAATCTCACTCAATCGACGCAGATAAAAATAAATGTTACGCAAAATTGGTCAACTATCGATCATTCTAGTAACTGGTGCTAATCTATCAACGATATGAACGCATATCATTATTCCTGTCTCATTGTTCGGATCGGCAATCGCCAAAAGAGTGAATCGAGGTTTCGTCCTGTTACTAAGCTCCACTCATAATGATTCAGGGTTTACCATCGGCAATGGATATGCCTGACAGTTAGGTTATGTCATGCGCCCAACAACCGTCAGGTTTTCACATACAAACCGTAGTGCAATGCGTCGCCGCAGTGGTTTTGCAGTGGCCCTAGTTGCAAAAAAGACAGCAACAGCCCCCACGCTGGTTGAAAGAAATGCGTTGACCGCATCCCCCGAAACCAAAGTGGTTCAGGCAGCTTAATCAGAAAGCGCAGTTAATCTGCGCTTTTTTCTTGCCGATGAATTGGTATTACCCAACGCTTTTGATACCTTTAGCCACAAATCACTATACCCAAACAACTTGGAGTTGCAGGTAGGCGGCAAGTGAGTGAGTCCCCATGAGCATAGATAGACTATGTGATTGGGGTGAACGAACGTAGCCAACACCCCTGCAGCTTCAAGTAGGAAGGGTATATAAAAATTGTGGAGAAAGTCATGAAATGTCATCGCGTAGAAGAACTACTACAACTACTTGAGCCCGAGTGGCACAAAGATTCCGAACTTAATCTGATTCAATTTCTTCTGAAGCTGGCTCAAGAAGCGGGTTATCAAGGTGCACTGGAAGATCTCACCGACGATGTGCTGATCTATCATACTAAAAATGCGCAATAGCGACCAAAGATGAAGTGATTCCGTGGGCTGAAAAAGGATTATGAAGATGATTTCAAAACGGCGATTTTACGCGCCCGTGGCGTAATCAAATAATCCCACTCCCCTGTTTAATCAACAGAAAATTGCACAAAAGCGGCCTTGGCCGCTTTTTTATTACTTGGTTAATATCGTGAAGAAATGTAAGGAAATTTGTTGTTAAAGGTTGATTGCCTTAAAGAAATAAACTGGAGATTAACGCTATACTTACGCCCTAAAAAGTAATCAGCCCCCTCTAGCCTTCTTACTGAGGGAATGAGCAATGTATTTGAGTGTGAACAACAGAAATCACACCGAATGCCCAGAAAGGATAGTGTCATGAGTCAGGATAAAATCGATGTCAAAGATGTGACTCCCAAAGTGTTCAACCCCAAGACCCACAAAGGCCAGGGCGGAGATCGCTTTAACCCCAGCAATCGCATCTATGTTCGTGAAAGTAAAGGTACTTATCAGAAATTACGCCGTTATGGTGGCTGGTTTCTGCTGCTCCTGTTTGGGTTAGTACCATGGATTTCTTATGGCGATCGACAAGCCATCTTACTTGATATCGGAAATCAACAATTTAACTTCTTTGGTACCACTCTCTACCCACAAGATCTCACTCTGCTCGCGCTGCTGTTTATGATCGCCGCCTTTGGTCTGTTCTTTATCACCACCTTCTTAGGCCGAGTCTGGTGTGGTTATCTCTGCCCGCAAACCGTATGGACTTTTATGTACATCTGGTTTGAAGAGAAACTGGAAGGCAATGCCAACAAAAGACGCAAACAAGACAACAGTCCAATGACGGCAGAACTTGTTGCACGTAAAACCCTTAAACATCTGGCTTGGTTTGCGATTGCGCTAGTCACTGGGTTTACCTTCGTAGGCTATTTTGTCCCTGTTCGCGAACTTGTCATTGATTTCTTCACTTTTAACTCCACCTTTTGGCCCGTGTTTTGGGTGATGTTTTTTGCCATCTGTACTTACGGAAATGCAGGTTGGATGCGTTCGATTATGTGCATCCACATGTGTCCTTACGCACGTTTTCAATCCGCCATGTTCGATAAAGATACGTTTATCGTGGGGTACGATGCCGCACGCGGCGAACAACGCGGCCCGCGCGCTCGTAAAGCGGATCCGAAAGCATTAGGGCTTGGTGACTGTATTGATTGTGATCTGTGTGTACAAGTCTGCCCAACCGGTATCGATATTCGAGATGGCCTGCAATACGAGTGTATTAACTGTGGTGCGTGTATTGATGCTTGTGACAACACCATGGAGCGCATGGGCTACGAAAAAGGGCTAATCAATTACACAACCGAACATCGTCTCTCAGGCAAGCACACCAAAGTATTGCGCCCGAAACTGCTTGGCTATGGCGCCGTGCTACTGGTCATGATTGGATTGTTCTTTGTCCAAGTTGCCTCGGTTGACCCTGCCGGGCTCTCAGTATTACGTGATCGTACCCAGTTGTTTAGAACCAACGGCTCCGGTGAAATTGAAAACACTTACAACCTGAAAGTGATCAATAAAACCCAGCAGCCACAAACCTATCAGCTCTCGGTAAAAGGATTGGATCAGGTCTCTTGGTACGGTAAACAAACGATCGTCGTTCAACCTGGAGAAGTCCTCAATCTCCCGATGAGTCTTGGTGTCAAACCCGAAAATCTTAGCTCTGCGGTAATCACAATTCAGTTTATACTGCACGATGAAAGCCACCAATTTACCCTTGAAGTCGAGAGCCGGTTTATTCAAAAGCTCTGACCTACATCAGTATGGAAAAGGGCTCAGTAATGAGCCCTTTTTATTCAATGACCCAAGCCACTTTTCACTTTGATGCTTTAACCCCAGATCTCATTTGGTATGCGCTGGAAAGTATCGGTATTCGCGCTGAGTCGGGCTTTTTGCCGCTCAACAGCTATGAAAACCGCGTTTACCAGTTTACCGATGAAGAACGCCGTCGTTTTGTGGTGAAGTTCTATCGCCCACAGCGCTGGAGCAACGAACAGATCCAAGAAGAACACGATTTCGCTTTAGAATTGGAGCAAGAAGAGATCCCTATCGTACCTCCGCTAGCTTTCAATGGTGCGACCTTACACCACTACCAAGGCTATCGATTTGCTCTGTTCAACAGTATGGGCGGACGCCAATACGAAGTGGATAATGAACAACATCTCGAATGGGTCGGCCGCTTTCTTGGTCGCATTCATAAAGTCGGGGCAAGCAAGCCATTCATCCATCGCCCCACGCTCTCGCTGGATGAATATCTGCATCAACCAAGGCACATCCTTGAGTACAGCCACTGTATTCCTGCTCATTTGCAGCGGGTATTTTTTCATGATCTCGATATGTTGATTGCTGAAATCAAGCAGCATTGGGTCACGACCCAACCTCAGATCCGTCTGCATGGAGACTGCCATCCCGGCAACATTCTATGGCGCGATGGCCCAATGTTTGTCGATCTGGATGACGCACGTAACGGCCCTGCCATTCAAGATTTGTGGATGCTGCTGCACGGCGTATCGGCAAGAAAAACTGCTGCAATTGGATATCTTGCTTGAAGGTTACCAAGAGTTTTGCGATTTTAATCACCAAGAATTGAAACTAATCGAGCCTTTACGTGGTCTACGCATGGTGCACTACATGGCATGGCTCGCAAAACGCTGGCAAGATCCGGCTTTCCCTGTCGCATTTCCTTGGTTTAACGATGCGAAATATTGGGAGAATCAGATTCTCGCTTTCAAAGAGCAGATTGCCGCTCTGCAAGAATCCCCGCTGTCACTGCAACCGCAGTGGTAAGCAAACACAATAAAATTCAATGGAGAAAGTCATGAAAAAGCTGTTTGCACTGGTTGCAACTCTGATGTTAAGCGTTTCAGCCTATGCTGCTCAATTTAAAGAAGGCGAGCATTACCAAGTACTGAAAACGCCCGTATCTTCTACACCGATGGTCAGTGAGTTCTTTTCCTTCTATTGTCCACACTGTAATACTTTCGAGCCGATTATTGCTCAGTTGAAGCAAAAGCTTCCAGAAGGCGTGACGCTGCAGAAAAACCATGTCTCTTTCATGGGCGGTGCGATGGGTAAGGCGATGAGCAAAGCTTACGCGACGATGATTGCACTGGAAGTGGAAGATAAAATGGTTCCTGTGATGTTTAACCGTATCCACACGCTACGTAAGCCACCGAAAGACGAACAAGAACTGCGTCAAATCTTCCTCGATGAGGGTGTGGATGCGGCGAAATTTGATGCGGCTTACAACGGTTTTGCGGTTGACTCTATGGTGCGCCGTTTTGACAAACTATTCCAAGACAGTGGTTTAACGGGTGTACCTGCCGTTATCGTCAATAATCGCTACCTTGTGCAAGGTCAATCGGTAAAGTCGCTTGATGAATATTTTGAACTAGTGAATTTCCTGCTGACTCAAAAGCAGTAATTCAAACCGATACTCAAGTGTTGGAAAAACGAAGGGAGCCAATGGCTCCCTTCTTGTTATTTAAATCTCATCATTATTCGGACTTATAAATCTGCTCTAAGCGCTGATCTTTACGTTGCCAAATCTCACTCAACCATAACTGGAACTGACGCTTAAACTGCTTATCGGTGAAATAATCACCCTGTACTTGGGCATCTACCGGTAGCAAATCAATGTGCACCACAATGCGCTGCATACGCCCCATCAATAAATCGCGAAACGGTTTTGCTCGATTGTCTGGATAGGCTAAGGTCACATCGATAATATGCTCAAACTGCTCACCCATTGCGGCTAACGTGTAAGCAATGCCACCGGTTTTCGGTTGCAATACATGCTGATAACCCACACCGCTACGTTGCTGCTTCTGAGAATTAAAACGCGTTCCTTCCACATAGTTCACGACCGTGGTAGGAACGGCGCGGAATTTTTCACACGAGCGGCGCGTCGTCGCTAAATCTTGGCCGCGTTTGTGCGGATTACGCAGCAGATACTCCCGCGAATAGCGGCGCATAAACGGCATATCCAGCGCCCAACACGCCATGCCAATGAATGGTACATACAGCAGTTGCTGTTTGAGGAAAAATTTCGGCATCGGGATGCGGTCTTTAAACACGCAGCACAACACCACGATATCCGTCCAACTCAAATGATTAGAAATCAGTAAATACCAACCCTGCTTACTTAGGGTTTCACCACCTTGAATATCCCACTCCACACGATTGGAAAGCTGCAGAACCCAGGCGTTGACACTCGCCCATGACCACATCACCCAGTTGGCGGCTTGCGTAGCCTGCGCTTTCCATGCCGCTGACGGCAGCAAGAGTTTAATCAAAGCAATAAAGCAGATCAGCAGCGAATGGAGTGCCGAGTTCAGCACCACGAAAGTCACATTCAGCGCAAGGAGCAAGTAAGCCAACATAGTTCTCAGTTCAAAGATGAGTAAAAAAACAGCGTGTGATTATACAAACTTGTCATCGTAATGAAACATGAACTCTGCAGGTCAGAGTACTAGACGTTCTGCGCACTGAGCTGTTTGAGTAAGCGATCCATGGCTCGATAGCCCAACGCCTCGGCCAAATGTGGACGAGCGATCTGCGCTTCACCTTGCAAATCCGCTATGGTTCGCGCCACTTTAATGATCCGGTGGTAAGCCCGAATCGATAAACCCAAGCGATGCAGCGCGCTTTCTAGAAATTCCGCATCCGCTTTAAGCAAAGGGCAATACTGTTCAATTTCTCGACTTTGCAGCAAAGCATTCACTTTGCCCGATCGCGCCAACATACGCTCACGCGCTACCCACACTCGCTGGCGCACAGCCGCCGTCGATTCACCACGATCGCCCCCATTGGCGAGCGTACCTTTGGGTAACGCTGGGATCTCAATCGACATATCAAAGCGATCCAACAAGGGGCCAGAGAGCCGACTCAAATAGCGCAAAATACTCTGTGGATTAGCACGCGCCTGACTGCCTTCGTAATAACCCGTGGGGCTTGGATTTAACGCGCCGACTAATTGAAAGCGCGCTGGAAAACGGGTTTTCCCCTGCGCACGAGAAATCACGATCTCGCCTGATTCCAGCGGTTCACGCAGAGAATCCAACACTTTGCGCTCAAACTCCGGCATTTCGTCCAAAAACAACAACCCATTATGGGCGAGAGAAATTTCACCGGGGCGCGGAATGGTACCGCCCCCGACCAAAGCCGCCATTGAGCTTGAATGGTGTGGAGAACGAAAAGGGCGCAACTTCCAGTTGTGTTGATTAATTTCTTGCTGAGTGAGAGAGGCAATCGAGGCCGTCTCCATCGCCTCTTCGTCACTCATTTCTGGCAATAAATACGCACAGCCGTGAAGCGAGCATGGTTTTCCCCGTCCCGGGAGGGCCGAGAAACAGCAGGTTGTGATTGCCAGCAGCAGCAATTTCCAACGCACGTTTGCCTTGCTGTTGACCAATGATGTCTTGCAGATCGCGCGTATGACTACTCACTTCCTGCACACTGGGCGAACTTTGAAACAATGACAGGTTCTGCTGGCCACACAAATCGGCACACACTTCCAATAAGCTTTGCGCCGATTTATGCCGCTCACTCCCGACTAACGCCGCCTGATCACCATTACAGTGTGGCACCACTAAACAGCGATGGACTTGATTAGCCGCGAGCGCGGCAGGCAACACCCCTTTCACACCACGAATTTCACCCGATAGCGCCAGTTCACCAATAAATTCGTAATTTTCCAGCTTAGTTCGCGCAATTTGATCCGAGGCGGCCAAAATACCGAGTGCTATCGGAAGATCGAAACGCCCTCCCTCTTTAGGCAGATCAGCAGGGGCTAAGTTGACCGTAATGCGTTTCGCCGGAAACTCAAATCGAGAATTGATGATTGCGCTACGCACTCGATCGCGTGACTCTTTTACCGTGGTTTCCGGCAACCCAACTAAGGTAAACCCCGGCATTCCATTACTGATGTGAACCTCAACCGTGACCGGAGGTGCCTGCACACCAATACTGGCGCGGCTGTGAATGATCGCAAGTCCCATTGTATCCCTTAGTGTTTGATCAAAAAGCATTCAGCGCCTGAAGGTGTGGCGATAAAAAGCACAGAATGGGTTATATAGCGTGATGAGATAAAACAGGAATGTGAAAAAAGAATGAGTTTTTGCTTGTCATGTAACGAAGATGTGTGTTACCACTAGAAGCGCAAACACATTGGTAAGATATTAGTTCAACCTTTAAAACGAATTAACTATGAACTTGAACGCTCGCATCAACGCTCTAATTAACCTAATTATCGTGGTCATTCTAGTGACGACGCGGGGGCGAGTGGGCGAAAAATAAGTAACCGAATCCAAGAAACCCCCGCACTGAAAAGTCCGGGGGTTTTTTTACAACTCAGACAGACCAAAAAAAGACACATTCTGAATAAGTTACACCCAGCAACTGATGAATACCGAATCGGTAACCCTCAGTTGGGATAACCCCAGAATAAGCAGGAAGAATGGGAGCGGCACATGAAGTGCAAACACAACACACAGGAAGGCAGCGACACGTATTGTTGCCATAAGGAGGCACGATGACCGGAGCACAGTTAGTCGTTGCCGCATTAAAACAACAGGGCATCAAAACCGTTTTTGGTTACCCTGGCGGCGCTATCATGCCGATTTATGATGCGCTGTATGACGGAGGTGTCGAACACATCCTCTGCCGCCATGAACAAGGTGCAGCCATGGCCGCAATTGGCATGGCGCGCTCAACTCAACAAGTGGCGGTGTGCATGGCCACTTCAGGTCCCGGCGCCACCAACTTGGTGACGGGTTTGGCGGATGCCTTTCTTGATTCGGTTCCCCTCGTCGCCATCACTGGGCAAGTTGCCAGCTCACACATCGGCACTGATGCGTTTCAAGAGATGGATGTGATCGGCATGTCGCTCTCTTGTACCAAACACAGCTACTTAGTCACCGACATCAACGAGCTTGCACCCACGTTAGCCGAAGCATTCGAAGTCGCAAAAACGGGTCGTCCCGGCCCAGTGCTGGTAGACATCGCCAAAGACGTACAGCTCGGCAAAGCGCCAGTCTCCGCTTTGCCAAGCTTTACCCCTCCCGCAATGCCACATGTGGATGCAACGCAGCTAGCCAACGCACAAGCTCTACTCGCGCAAAGTAAGCGTCCGGTATTGTATGTGGGCGGCGGTGTACAACTGGCGAATGCCACAGACACAGTGCGTGAGTTTTTACGCCTCAACCCCATGCCTTCAGTGAGCACACTCAAAGGCTTAGGAACCATCGAGCGTCACGACCCACACTATCTCGGTATGCTGGGCATGCACGGCACCAAAGCGGCAAACTTAATCGTACAAGAGTGTGATTTACTGATCGCTGTTGGTGCGCGTTTCGATGACCGCGTGACAGGTAAACTCGATACTTTCGCGCCTCATGCCAAAGTGATCCATGTCGATATTGATGCGGCAGAGTTTAACAAACTGCGTCATGCCCATGCTGCACTGCGCGGTGATATCAACCTCATCCTGCCGCAGTTGGAATTGAGCCACGACATTTCCCCTTGGGTACATCATAGCGAGAGTCTGCGTAGTGGGTTCAAATGGCGCTACGATCATCCGGGCGACAACATCTTCGCACCACTGCTGCTCAAGCAACTGTCGGATATGATGCCGGACTCTTCGATTGTCTCAACCGATGTCGGTCAACACCAAATGTGGGCTGCGCAGCACATTCAGCCACGTGCACCACAAAACTTCATCTCGTCCGCAGGTCTTGGCACCATGGGTTTCGGTTTACCGGCGGCAATGGGTGCTGCGGTCGCGCGTCCTGACGATCAATCGATCCTGATCAGCGGTGATGGCTCTTTCATGATGAACGTGCAAGAGCTTGGTACGCTGAAGCGTCGCCAGATCCCCGTCAAAATGGTGCTGCTGGATAACCAACGTTTGGGCATGGTGCGCCAATGGCAGTCACTGTTTTTTGATGGCCGCCACAGCGAAACCATTTTGGATGACAACCCAGATTTCGTGATGCTGGCCAAAGCCTTCAACATCCCCGGCAAAACCATCAGCCGCAAAGAAGAAGTGGAACCTGCGCTGCGTGAAATGCTGGCCAGCAAAACCGCTTATCTGCTGCACGTGCTGATTGATGAAGAAGAGAACGTGTGGCCACTGGTGCCACCGGGCGCATCCAATACCGACATGCTTGAGAACACCTAAGGAGAGGCACATGCAACGTTATCTACTCGATATTAAAGCGGACGATAAACCGGTGTTATTAGAGCGCGTGTTGCGCGTGACGCGTCATCGTGGTTTTGTCATCAAGCAAGTCGCGGCAACCCAAAATCATGAAAGCAAAATCGCCAGCGTTGAGATCATTGTCGACAGTGACAGACCGATCACGACCCTGACCAATCAAATTGAAAAACTGTGGGATGTGCGTACTGTGGAAGTCACAGCGATCAGAAATGACGAGCTGCCCAATAACAACTTACAACAAAAGATTTGCGCATAAGGAAGGCAATCATGGCAACAAAAACTGCTGATTATATTTGGTTCAATGGCGAGATGATCCCATGGGCGAATGCGACCGTTCACGTACTCACCCATGCAATGCACTACGGCACTTCGGTGTTTGAAGGCGTTCGCTGCTACAACACCCCAAAAGGCCCTATCATCTTCCGCCATCGCGAACACGCGCAGCGCCTGCTTGATTCAGCCAAAATCTACCGCTTCCCAATCCCTTATTCGATTGAGACCATCATGGAAGCGACGCGCGAAACCTTACGCGTCAACAAACTCGATAACGCTTACATTCGCCCATTGGCGTATGTGGGTAACGTGGGTCTTGGCGTGTGTCCACCGGTTGGCACCGAAATGGATCTGATGATTGCCGCTTTCCCTTGGGGGGCTTACCTCGGTGAAGAAGCGCTAGAAAATGGCGTGGATGCCATGGTTTCCAGCTGGCATCGCGCGGCACCGAACACCATTCCAACCGCGGCAAAAGCGGGGGGTAACTACCTATCTTCTCTACTGGTTGGCGGTGAAGCACGTCGCCACGGTTACGCGGAAGGCATTGCGCTCAGTGTGGATGGTTATCTTTCTGAAGGCGCGGGCGAAAACATTTTCGTAGTGAAAAACGGCGTGATCCTGACGCCACCGACCACCAGCTCTATCCTGCCGGGTATCACCCGTGATTCGATCATGACGCTGGCACGCGACATGGGTTATGAAGTGCGCGAAGCCAACATCTCGCGTGAAGCACTCTATCTGGCCGACGAAATTTTCATGACCGGCACCGCCGCCGAAGTGGTTCCGGTGCGTAGCGTGGATAAGATCACCGTGGGTGCAGGTAAACGCGGCCCAATCACCAAAGTGGTACAAGATGCTTACTTTGGCCTGTTCAAAGGCACCACGGAAGATAAGTGGGGCTGGTTGGATTACGTTTACCCAGCAGCGAAGTAAGGAGTTTCCATGCCTAAGTACCGTTCCGCCACCACCACACACGGACGTAATATGGCGGGTGCGCGCGCATTATGGCGCGCCACTGGCGTCAAAGAGGAAGATTTTGGTAAGCCGATCATTGCGGTGGTCAACTCCTTCACTCAATTTGTTCCCGGCCATGTGCATTTAAAAGATCTTGGCCAACTGGTTGCGCGCGAAATTGAAGCCGCTGGCGGTATTGCCAAAGAGTTCAACACCATTGCGGTCGATGACGGTATCGCTATGGGTCACGGTGGTATGCTCTACTCGCTGCCATCGCGTGAACTGATCGCCGATTCCGTCGAATACATGGTCAACGCGCACTGCGCCGATGCCATGGTGTGTATCTCCAACTGTGACAAAATCACTCCGGGAATGCTGATGGCGGCGATGCGCCTCAATATTCCGGCGATCTTCGTCTCTGGCGGCCCAATGGAAGCGGGGAAAACCAAGCTTTCTGACCAAATCATCAAGCTCGACTTGGTCGATGCCATGATGCAAGGCGCCGATCCAAAAGTATCGGATGCACAGAGTGAGCAGATCGAACGCTCAGCGTGTCCAACTTGCGGCTCTTGCTCGGGGATGTTTACCGCCAACTCGATGAACTGTTTGACCGAAGCGCTGGGTCTCTCTCAGCCGGGTAACGGCTCACTACTCGCCACGCATGCCGATCGCAAACAGCTATTTTTGAGCGCAGGGCAACGCATTGTTGAGCTGACCAAACGCTACTACGAGCAAGATGATGCTTCGGCTCTGCCACGCAATATTGCCAACAAAGCGGCGTTTGAAAACGCGATGGCGCTGGATATTGCGATGGGTGGCTCCACCAACACGGTGTTACACCTGTTGGCAGCAGCGCAGGAAGGCGATGTTGCGTTTGATATGACCGATATCGATCGCATGTCTCGCCAAGTGCCGCACTTATGTAAAGTCGCGCCTTCTACTCAGAAATACCATATGGAAGATGTGCACCGCGCCGGCGGTGTGATGGGGATTTTGGGTGAGCTGCAACGTGCAGGCCTACTCAACGATCAAACCCGCACCGTATTAGGCATTTCACTGCAAGAACAGCTTGCACAATACGATGTGAAACAGAGCGAAAACCAAGCCGTACGTACTATGTTCCGCGCAGGTCCTGCGGGTATTCGCACTACCCAAGCTTTCTCGCAAGATTGTCGCTGGGATACGCTCGATGACGATCGCCAAGAGGGTTGTATCCGCGATAAAGCGCATGCTTACAGCCAAGATGGCGGCCTTGCCGTACTCAAAGGCAACTTGGCGCTGGATGGCTGTATCGTAAAAACCGCTGGCGTAGATGAAAGTATCCTCAAATTCCGTGGCCCTGCCGTGGTATTTGAAAGTCAGGAAGATGCAGTCAGCGGCATTCTTGGCGGCCAAGTCCAAGCCGGTGACGTCGTGGTCATTCGTTATGAAGGTCCAAAAGGTGGACCGGGCATGCAAGAGATGCTCTACCCAACCACTTACCTCAAATCGATGGGACTGGGTAAACAGTGCGCGCTACTGACTGATGGTCGCTTCTCGGGTGGCACGTCCGGCTTGTCGATTGGTCACGCCTCTCCGGAAGCCGCGAATGGCGGTACGATTGGCTTGGTACGCAGTGGCGACAGCATCGCGATTGATATTCCAAACCGCTCGATCACGCTGGAAGTCAGCGAATCTGAGCTGGCGGCTCGCCGCGCTGAGCAAGATAAACTCGGCTGGAAACCAGTGGATCGCCAACGTACCGTTTCTTTGGCGCTTAAAGCCTATGCCAGCATGGCAACCAGTGCAGACAAAGGTGCAGTGCGCGATAAGTCCAAACTTGAGGGCTAAGCCATGGGATCAACCAATCAAACTGGCGCAGATTATCTGCGCCAGATCTTGCGCTCTCCGGTGTATGAGGTAGCCAACGTCACGCCACTGCAAACCATGCCGCGTCTTTCGGCGCGCATTGGTAACCAAGTGCAGATCAAACGTGAAGATCGCCAGCCAGTACACTCGTTTAAACTGCGCGGCGCTTACAACATGGTGTCGCACTTAACCGAAGCACAAAAAGCCGCGGGCGTGATCGCCGCTTCCGCAGGCAACCACGCTCAGGGCATGGCACTGTCGGGGACGAAACTTGGCATCAAAACCACCATCGTCATGCCACGCACCACGCCAGACATTAAAGTTGAAGCGGTACGCGGATTTGGCGGCGAAGTGCTGCTGCACGGCAGCAATTTCGATGAAGCCAAAGCCGAAGCCGAACGTTTATCCAAAGAGCAAGGCTACACCTTTGTGCCTCCATTCGATCACCCTTTGGTGATCGCAGGTCAAGGCACGATCGGCATGGAAATGCTGCAACAAAACGGTCACTTGGATTACATTTTTGTGCCGGTCGGTGGCGGCGGTTTAGCGGCGGGAGTGGCGGTTCTGGTGAAACAGTTGATGCCGGAGATTCAAGTTATCGCAGTTGAGCCAGAAGACTCTGCCTGCCTCAAAGCAGCCTTAGATGCGGGTAAGCCTGTGGTTCTGGATCAAGTCAGCATGTTTGCAGATGGTGTCGCTGTAAAACGAATTGGCGATGAAACCTTTCGCCTTTGCCAGCAGTACATTGATGGGCACGTGACGGTTTCCAGTGATGAAATCTGCGCAGCGGTGAAAGACATCTTTGAAGATACGCGTGCGATCGCTGAACCTTCTGGCGCATTGGCGCTGGCTGGGTTGAAAAAATTCGCCGAACAGCAACAGCTCAAAGGTAAGCAGTTAGGGACGGTACTTTCTGGTGCCAACACCAACTTCCACGGTTTGCGTTATGTTTCTGAACGCTGCGAACTGGGTGAAAAACGCGAAGGCTTACTCGCGGTGACCATTCCAGAGCGCAAAGGGGCGTTTTTCGACTTCTGCCAAATTATTGGTAACCGCGCCGTCACCGAATTTAACTACCGTTACAGTGACGACAAACTGGCCAATATTTTTGTCGGTGTGCGTTTAGTCGGCGGTCCAGAAGAGCTGAAATCCATCATTCACGAGCTGCGCCAATCCGGCTATCCGGTGCAAGATCTCTCCGATGATGAAATGGCCAAGCTGCATATTCGTTACATGATTGGCGGGCGTCCTTCCAAACCGCTGACCGAGCGTTTGTACAGCTTTGAGTTTCCCTGAAATACCCCCGGTGCACTGCTCAAATTCTTGAGCATGCTCGGCACCCACTGGAACATCAGCTTGTTCAACTACCGCAACCACGGCGCAGACTACGGTCGCGTGCTGTGTGGCTTTGAACTGGATACACCAGATCTGGTGCGCTTTTCAGAGCATTTAGTTGAACTCGGTTATCGCTATAAAGATGAAACCGATAACCCTGCGTATCGTTTCTTCCTCGCCAAATAGTCTCCGCCCCACCTTGTTGTGGGGCTTTTTCTTTCTACTACCCCAAACAATACCCCTATCAACACTATGCACATTAAGCATAGATATAATGCTAAAGTTTCATTTAATTCATAAAACAATCAGAACTAGACTAGAGTTAATGTTTACCACGTGTGGAGAACCCCATGTTTCAAGCTTTGATTTTAAATCAGCAAGATAAGCGCACTTTAGCTAGCATCGAACAGATTAACGAAAACCAGTTGCCGGATGGAGAGGTGCTCATCGCTGTCGACTATTCCTCACTCAACTACAAAGATGGCTTAGCGATCACTGGCAAAGGCAAAATTATTCGTCAATTCCCAATGGTTCCAGGCATAGATTTGGCGGGTAAAGTGCTCAGCTCAGAAGATGCACGCTACCAACCGGGTGATGATGTCGTATTGACTGGCTGGGGAGTGGGTGAAAACCACTGGGGTGGTATGGCGCAGAAAGTGCGTCTTAAAGCAGATTGGTTAGTTCCTATGCCACAAGGTTTCACCAGTAAACAAGCCATGATGATTGGGACTGCGGGCTTTACCGCGATGTTGTGTGTGCAAGCCTTGCTTGACGGCGGTATCAAACCAGAAGATGGCGAAGTCTTGGTCACAGGTGCCAGTGGTGGCGTGGGTTCCGTTGCTGTCACCTTGTTGGCGGCACAGGGTTACCAAGTGGTCGCGGTCACAGGCCGAGTAGAACAAAATGGTCCGCTATTAGAAAAACTTGGCGCTAGCCGCATCATTGACCGCAGCGAATTTGAAGAACCCGCTCGTCCATTGGAAAAGCAGCTGTGGGCAGGTGCCATTGATACTGTGGGCAGCAAAGTTCTGGCAAAATTACTGGCTCAAATGGATTACGACGGCGTAGTGGCTGCTTGTGGTTTAGCGGGCGGTTTCGATCTACCGACCACCGTGATGCCGTTTATTCTCCGTAACGTACGCCTACAAGGGGTGGACTCGGTTAACTGCCCATTGGAAAAACGTATTGCAGCGTGGGAAAAACTGGTTGAACTGCTTCCTGCAAATTACTTTGAGCAAGCCTGTACTGAAATTTCTCTAGAGCAAGCCGTGCAATATGCAGAAGACATCACGAATGGTCAGGTGACAGGCCGCGTGGTGATTAAATTGTAATGTCATCCACACAAGGCCCTATATGGGCCTTGTGTTATCGAGTCCCATATCTTCTACTCGCTTGGCAATCAGCTTGCCGCACTCTTCTTTTACAATACTGCGCAGCCACTCCTGAGCGGGTGAATGCTCACAACGCGGATGCCAAATCATCGAATAGTCAAACGGTGTAAAAGAAAATGGTAGAGGTTTCACCACTAGGTTGTACCGCTCGGCAACCAAATAAGCTAAGTCAGCCGGAACCGTGATGATGAGCGGCATAGTGTCAATAATGGCCAACGCTGCTTCCAGATGATAAGCCCTGAGAACCATTCGACGTGCAGGTAATCCCTCCAACGCCTGTTCAAGCAGTGCTTTCACACCATCACTGATCGCAATCATCGAGTGTGGATAATCGAGATAATCCTGCAGTGTCATTGACGATTGAGCTAGTGGATGACGTTCCGATAATAAACACAGCACTCCAACACGCCCCAATACCTCACTTTGCAATGGTTCCACCGAGCGAATTGGGCGACAAATCGCTAAATCCGCCCCATCATAAGTCAACTGATCAACAAGTCGCTCATGTTGCAGCGGCAATAATTCAAATGCGACATTTGGTGCTTCCTGATAAATACGCGGCAAAGCAAAAGGCAGAATGGTCTGCATCGCATAATCGGTCGTCGCTATCGTAAAGGTTTGATCACAAGACTTAGGGTTGAACTCGGCTGGTGACAATAATTGACGCAGCGTTTCTAGAGGCTCGCCAAGTTCACGATTTAATGCCAACGCTTTTTCTGTCGGGATGAGATGCTGACCATGGCGTGTAAATAAAGGATCATCAATCAGATGCCGCAAGCGGCCAAGAATCCGACTCATGGCTGATTGACTTAAATTCAATCTCTCTGCTGCCTTACTAACACTGCACTCTTCAACGAGCACACGCAGAGCGACCAGAAGATTAAGATCGCGCCGATAGATATCTTCTAATTCCACACCCTATTCCGAGGTTGATAGCTGATAAACCAGAGTGTAACCAATAGATAAAAAAATCCCGCCTTTCAGCGGGGAAGCCCAAGAAAAAGTGGGGATAGTGTCGGAATGTAATTGAGCGTAGTCAGTGACGTTGGTTAACGATGTGGTTGCTCGGTAGTATCTTGCTCACTGCGCATTTCCAGCCAAATACCGAAAATCGAAGCTGCAGTTCCTACCACTGGCATTAATTGAGCTTGTGTAGTTTCTCCCAAGCCCAAGGCACACAAGGAAATAAAACACAAAACCGCGTAGATGGTCAGTCTATCGAGTGTGGTTAACATCATTTCCTCACTTAACTTGTTACTAACTTGTTAAAGAATTTATAACAAAATGATCCTTTTGCCAAGTGATTATTGAATAATTTTTCTTCACCAGTAATATCTACGCCTCAAATAGTGACGCCAATAAGGTTCGACCATGAGTTTTAATCCAGACATCGCGACCCACACTTTAGAAGCGCAAGGATTACGCTGCCCAGAGCCAGTGATGATGGTCAGGAAGACAATTCGTACGATGCAGGAAGGTGACGTGCTATTGGTTACAGCGGATGACCCTTCCACCACGCGTGACATTCCCAGCTTCTGCCGCTTTATGGATCACCAGTTGCTTGACGCAAAAACCGATGCATTACCCTATCAATACCTGATCAAAAAAGGTCTGGCGTAAAAACAAAAAAGACTGCCAAGGCAGTCTTTTTTCATTGGAAAGCATCAATGCTGTTCACTGGGAAGCGGCATTCATTGCGGATCACATCATTTCATCGCGCTGATGTAACTGACGTTGCAGTTCAGAGATCTGTTTTCTCATCGTCCGAACTTCATCATGCAGTGGGATAATATGTGCTACGCGAATCCAAGATTCGACCGCTAATGCCGTCATCACAATCGCGCCCACCACCATCGGCATCCATAAATCGGTTAACGCCATACCGAGCAAAGTTAACACCAAGCCAAAACTGAATAAGTAACTCTGGCTTTTTGGTGTCATCCCCATATAACGAGTCAGCATAATGGTGTCCTCTTACTCTTGATACCTGTTCATACCCTAGCATGATAATCCGCACTAGGATGGGTGGTAAGTCACGCTGCACAGCCTAAATCAAGTGCTCACCGCTCAGTAAAATGCTGTCGCCAGAGCCATCGCCAAAAATAAACCGGCGGTCACTTTACGGATCAACCCCAGCGGCATTTTGTCAGCCGAGAGTTTACCAATCAGCACCACAGGAACGTTCGCGAGCAACATACCTAAGGTCGTACCAAGAATCACCCAGTTCAAAGCATCCGCATACTGCGCCCCTAAAATTGAGGTGGCAATTTGAGTCTTATCGCCAATTTCAGCCATAAAAAAGGCAATAAAACTCGCAACAAAAGGACCTCGTGATGAAATGGATTCTTCCTCATCCAATTTATCCGGAATTAGAACCCAACCCGCCATTGCAAAGAAACTGACCACCAGCACCCATTTTAAAATGTCGGGAGAAAGATAATCCGCCACCACCACACCAAGCCAAGCCGCCAGCGCATGATTGGCAATCGTCGCGAGAAAAATCGCGGCAATAATCGGAATGGGTTTACGGTAACGGCTGGCGAGTAATAGTGATAACAGTTGGGTTTTATCCCCAATCTCTGCCAAAGCCACCGTAGTAATTGAAATCGCTAAAACGCTCATGACATGCTCTTTGGGACAGGGATTTATTATCGAACCGTAGACAAACAATCACGCCCTATCCCAGTTCGTGTTGTTTGTCTAAGGTCTTGCTAAACCTGAAGGCTCAGGTCTCACACACCATGGTAATTGAGTACCAAATATGTTGATGTGTGAATCGCCAAGTTGACAACTTAACGACCAGCTACTCCCCAAAGACGGAGCGAATTCTAGCCACCGAAATCAACAATCGCAACCCTCACTTGCCTACTTTTCCCTGATTCAGAGAGAAATTGGCATAAAAGTCGGGAAAAATGAGCGCAAAAGAAATTATTGTCGATTAATTCAGCAAGATTTCCGCTACTTTGTCAGGGAATATCTGGGTATACTTCAGTGTTATTTTTTATCAATTCAGACAGAAGAATCGCGCGAACCTGACTATGCAAAAATACGACATCAAAACCTTTCAGGGTATGATCCTCGCGCTGCAGGATTATTGGGCCCAACAAGGCTGTACTATTGTGCAACCTCTCGACATGGAAGTGGGTGCAGGTACTTCTCACCCGATGACTTGCTTACGAGCATTAGGCCCTGAACCTATCGCAACCGCGTACGTTCAACCCTCACGCCGCCCTACTGACGGCCGCTACGGTGAAAACCCAAACCGTCTGCAGCACTACTACCAGTTCCAGGTGATCATCAAACCGTCACCAGACAACATCCAAGAGCTGTACCTAGGTTCACTGCGCGTACTGGGCGTTGACCCGTGTGTGCATGACATCCGCTTTGTGGAAGACAACTGGGAAAACCCAACCTTAGGTGCTTGGGGTCTTGGCTGGGAAGTGTGGCTAAACGGCATGGAAGTGACTCAGTTTACTTACTTCCAGCAAGTTGGTGGTCTTGAGTGTAAGCCTGTGACCGGCGAAATCACTTACGGTATTGAGCGTCTGGCCATGTACATTCAGGGCGTGGATTCGGTTTACGATCTGGTCTGGACCGATGGCCCTCTGGGCAAAGTCACTTACGGTGACATCTTCCACCAAAACGAAGTTGAGCAGTCCACTTACAACTTTGAACACGCGGATGTGGATTTCCTCTTCACTTACTTCGACCAGTGCGAAAAAGAGTGTAAATACCTGCTAGAGCTTGAAAAGCCACTGCCTCTGCCAGCCTACGAGCGTATTTTGAAAGCGGCACACGCCTTCAACCTGCTCGATGCTCGCAAAGCAATCTCAGTGACTGAGCGTCAGCGCTACATTCTGCGCATTCGCAACCTAACCAAATCGGTCGCCGAAGCTTATTACGCATCCCGTGAAGCTCTGGGCTTCCCTATGTGTAAGAAGTCAGAACAGAAGTAAGGGGAAGACGTCACATGGCAAAAGAATTTTTAATTGAGCTAGGCACAGAAGAGCTGCCACCAAAGCAACTGCGCACGCTGGCTGAAGCCTTTGCGGCAAATTTTGCGGCAGAACTGGCCGCAGCAGACATCGCACATGAAGGCGTAACTTGGTTTGCCACTCCACGTCGTTTGGCACTGAAAGTGGCCAATTTGGCAGAAAGCCAACCGGATCGCGTTGTTGAAAAACGTGGCCCAGCCGTCAACGTTGCGTTTGATGCCGATGGCAAACCAACCAAAGCCGCTGAAGGCTGGGCGCGTGGCAATGGCATCACGGTGGAACAAGCAGAACGTCTGGTGACTGACAAAGGCGAATGGCTGCTGTTCAAAGAACAAGTGCAAGGCCAACAAACGGCTTCTGTTGTCGTGGAAATGGCAGCAAAAGCGCTGGCAAACCTGCCGATTGCCAAACCGATGCGTTGGGGCGATAAAGAAACCCAATTTATCCGTCCAGTGAAAACTCTGACCATTCTGTTTGGTAGCGAACTGATCCAAGGCGAAATTTTGGGTGTAGCTTCTGCACGCACCATCCGTGGTCACCGCTTTATGGGTGAAGCGGAATTCACCATCGAATCGGCTGAGCAGTACCCTGCGATCCTTGAAGAGCGCGGCAAAGTCATTGCTGACTACGCGACTCGTAAAGCGATGATCATCGAAGGCTCACAACAAGCGGCTCAGCAGCTCGGCGGTATCGCGGATCTGGAAGATGCGCTGGTAGAAGAAGTGACCTCGCTGGTGGAATGGCCAGTGGTGATGACGGCGAAATTTGAAGAAAAATTCCTCAAAGTTCCGGCAGAAGCTTTGGTGTACACCATGAAAGGTGACCAAAAATACTTCCCAGTCTATGACGCGAGCAAAAAACTGCTGCCTAACTTCATCTTCGTTTCGAACATCGAATCGAAAGAGCCTCGCCACATTGTGGAAGGTAACGAGAAGGTGGTCCGTCCACGTCTGGCTGATGCAGAGTTCTTCTTTAATACTGACCGTAAGCGCCCACTGGTGGATCGCCTATCTCTGCTGGAAAACGCGATTTTCCAACAGCAACTCGGCACGATTAAAGACAAAACCGACCGCATTACTGAACTGGCTGGCTACATCGCAGAGCAGATCGGTGCTGACGTAGATAAATCCAAACGCGCAGGCCTACTGGCAAAATGTGACCTAATGACCTCGATGGTGTTTGAATTTACCGACACCCAAGGCGTGATGGGTATGCATTATGCGCGTCACGATGGCGAAGCAGAAGAAGTTGCTGTTGCGCTGAACGAGCAGTACATGCCACGTTTTGCGGGTGATGAACTGCCAAGCCGTGGTGTTTCTGCTGCGGTCGCAATGGCTGACAAACTCGATACTATCGTAGGCATCTTTGGTATTGGTCAGGCGCCGAAAGGCAGTGACCCATTTGCTCTGCGTCGTGCTTCACTGGGTGTACTGCGTATTCTGGTTGAGTACGGCTACCAGTTGGATCTGGTGGATTTGATCGCCAAAGCCAAATCACTGTTTGGTGATCGACTGACGAATGTTAACGTTGAGCAGGAAGTGATCGAGTTTATGCTTGGCCGTTTCCCAACTTGGTACCAAGATGCCGGCTTTAGCATCGACATCATCCAAGCGGTACTGGCACGTAACCCAACCAAACCCGCTGACTTTGATCAGCGTGTGAAAGCCGTATCGCACTTCCGCGCTCTTGAAGAAGCCGAAGCACTGGCAGCTGCCAACAAGCGTGTAGGCAACATTCTAGCTAAGTACGATGGCGAATTGGGTGAAGAAATCGATCTGGCTCTGCTGCAAGAAGATGCGGAAAAAGCCTTAGCCGAAGCCGTCGAAATCATGGCAGAAGCGTTAGAACCTGCGTTTGTAACCGGCAACTACCAAGAAGCCCTGAGCAAACTGGCTGGCCTGCGCGCGCCTGTCGATGCCTTCTTCGACAACGTGATGGTGATGGCTGACGATGAAGCACTGAAGAAGAACCGTCTAACGCTGCTCAACAAGCTGCGTAACCTGTTCCTACAAATTGCCGATATTTCGCTGCTGCAAAAATAATCTGCAGCACGATAATTTCGTCAACAAACTTTAAGCCCAGCTCTTTTGAGTTGGGCTTTGTTTTAGCTCGCGCTCCCCAAACGACTTGGAGTTGCAAGGTAGGCGGCAAGTGAGTTCATCCCCATGAGCATAGATAAACTATGTGATTGGGGTGAACGAACGCAGCCAACACCGCTGCAGCTTCAAGTAGGAAGGGGACACAAAAATATTGCTTTGCCTCGCAAATACATTGCGGTATGTTCAAGAACTATTCTAAACGGCGGAGATTCCACCGGTATATCGTTTCGCAAACACAGCAATCATTAGGTAGTCGAGCAATGCAGTATTCCTCTTTTGGCGAAAAGTTTAATCGCTACTCCGGTATTACCCAGTTAATGGATGATTTAAACGATGGTCTGCGCACACCAGGCGCGATCATGCTTGGTGGCGGTAATCCTGCTGCCATCCCTGCCATGCTCGATTATTTCCACAACACCAGCGCCGAAATGCTGGCCGATGGTTCACTGCTCAATGCCATGACCAATTACGATGGTCCACAGGGCAAAGATGTGTTTGTAAAATCGCTCGCCACACTGCTGCGTGAGACGTATGGCTGGAATATCAGCGAAAAAAACATCACTTTAACCAACGGCAGCCAGAGTGGCTTTTTCTACCTGTTTAACTTGTTTGCCGGTAAACAGCCCGATGGTTCACACAAAAAAATCCTCCTGCCCCTCGCGCCAGAATACATTGGCTACGGCGATGCAGGCATTGATGACGATATTTTTGTCTCCTACCGTCCGGAGATTGAGCTGCTCGATCAAGGACTGTTCAAATACCATGTGGACTTTTCTGAGCTGAAAGTCGATGAGTCGGTCGCCGCGATCTGTGTGTCTCGCCCCACCAACCCAACCGGTAATGTGTTAACCGAAGAGGAAATCCACAAACTCGACCAATTAGCACGTGATAACGGCGTGCCTTTAATTATCGACAATGCTTACGGCGTGCCGTTCCCAAACATCATTTTTGAAGACGTTGAACCGTTTTGGAACGACAACACCATCTTGTGCATGAGCCTGTCCAAACTGGGTCTGCCCGGTCTGCGCTGCGGCATTGTGATCGCCAATGAAGCGGTGACTCAAGCGCTGACCAACATGAATGGCATCATTAGCTTAGCACCCGGCAGTATGGGGCCTGCGTTGGTGCAACGCATGATAGAAAAAGGCGATCTGCTGAGACTTAGCGAGCAGGTGATCAAACCGTTTTATCGCCAAAAAGCGCAACATGCGGTAGAGCTGCTGCAAAGTGCGATTACTGACCCGCGTTTTCGCATCCATAAACCAGAAGGGGCGATCTTCCTCTGGCTGTGGTTTGATGAACTGCCGATCACCACGATGGAGCTTTACCAACGCTTGAAAGCGCGTGGGGTGTTGATTGTACCGGGCGAATATTTCTTTATCGGCCAGCCGCAAGAATGGCCACACGCTCATGAATGCTTGCGTATGAACTATGTGCAGAACGAGCAAGCGATGGAACAAGGCATTGCCATCATCGCCGAAGAAGTGCAAAAAGCGTATCAACAAGCCAACGTCTAAACACCCAAACTAAGCAATGCAAAAAGCCCGCGAAATTCGCGGGCTTCGTTTTATCTAGCGTTCAGTGCGTTAAAACGCTGCGCAGAGTTATTTGTTTTCCAGTAGGTGCTTGCCGTTAATCGCAATTTTGCGTGGCTGCATCGCTTCTGGAATTTCGCGCTCTAAATCAATGTGCAGCAGACCATGTTCCATAGTCGCACCAGTCACTTTCACGTAATCAGCTAATTGGAATTTACGTTCAAAATCGCGCTCGGCAATGCCCTGATAGATGTAGTTTTTGCTCTCTTCAGGTTTACGCTCACCGCGCACAATCAAAGTATTCTCTTGTTGAGTAATATCGATCTCTTCATCGCCAAAACCCGCTACCGCCATGGTAATGCGATATTGGTTGTCTTCTTTTTGCTCGATATTGTATGGAGGGTATCCGCCTTGGGCGTTTTTCGCCGCGCTGCTTTCCATCATGTTCAGTAGACGGTCAAAGCCAATCGCGTTGCGGTACAGTGGAGTAAAATCTACAGTTCTCATATTCCTATCCTCTTTGATTAAGCAATAGTCTTAACAATGACTTGTTAAGTCGCCCGATCCATTCTTATGACCTGAATCGGCGTGATTTCAGTTAGGTAACACACTCCTCAGTTGAGCAAGGGTGTTAGTCTCATTCAGAGGTCCTAGTGGCATCCTCTTCACTTCTAGATATAAGGTCACTCAAAACCATTTCAAGTTTTTGCCCCCAAAATTTTTTGAAAAAAAACCCGACACTGAGTCGGGCTAATTTGGATAATGCACTTTATCCTAACTTAACGGCCTTTGCTTTTGCGTGGCTTAATTACTGAGCTATCTTGCGCTTTTTCTTGCTTCAGCTTGCGCTTCTCTTTAAGGCTGAGTTGTGGTTTTTTCATCTCTTGTTTACTCATGACAAACTCCTAATTACTGACATAACAAACATGGGCAAAGCTTGGTTGGCTTACCCTGCATTGAGTACTGAACGTGAGTAATGGCAAAGCAGTGATGTTGGCCCCAAATAGGCAACGTAAACACTTCATGCTGACGACGGCCAAGTAGGGCGGCACCAAGTAGGGAGTCGCACGTCACGCCACCGTGGACTTCGTGCTGATCTTCAGACGTGGTCAGAGTGACTTGGAACGACAACTGACGATGAGCATCAACAAGGCTCACCGTATCCCCAAGCTTAATGCGCTGTGGCGCTCGTTCAATAGGAGAGCGAGGATGCTCCAACTTCTCGAACAATTCGAGCAGCAACAACGGAGATTGATAGGTCAAAAAGCGGCTACGTAGCCACCAACCGGCGAGAAAACGCCGAATATTCAAAGATAACCGGTTCAGCATGATACTTCCTTTGCTCATTCCATTACCAACAGTGACAAATCGATGAGTATGCCCGGGAGTGAAATACACTCCCGGTTCAATTCACAAAGGCGACCATCCTGACCTCCAGTCAAAAAATGAGGAATAACAATAGGGTTCACAGACCACTATAGACACTAAAAAAATGAATGCAACCTCATGAAATTTAGAGAAAAAAGGAAAGTCTAATAAAGCCGTTTTCAGGATAGAAAAGTCTTAGTTAGCCTCTGATTTTGGTGCTTTAGCCCAATAACCGAAGATATTCGACACAAAATTTTTATTGTGTCTTTTGTACTTGCGCGAGGTTGCAGACCTCCAGCATCAGGAAAAGTACAAATTGCAGAGATAAAAAAAGCAGCGCCGCAGCGCTGCTTTTTATCACTGTGAATCAACCAACCCCTTATACGTCGAGGTTGGCCACTTTCAGTGCGTTGGTTTCGATAAATGCACGACGTGGTTCAACTTGATCACCCATTAGAGTAGTGAACAGCTCATCCGCGCCTACCGCATCTTCGATGGTCACTTGCATCATACGACGAGTGTCTGGATCCATCGTGGTTTCCCACAGCTGATCTGGGTTCATTTCACCTAGACCTTTATAACGTTGGATAGACAGACCGCGACGCGATTCTTTGATTAACCACTCAAGTGCAGCGGCAAAGCTGCTGATCGGCTGAACACGCTCACCACGTTTGATAAACGCGCCTGCTTCAATCAAGCCGTCTAGCGCTTCTGACAGTTCCGCTAACTTAGCGTACTCTTTCGAGTTGATCAGATCTGCGCTCAGCAAGTATTCATGGGTACACACCGTGAGTACGTACCTGAATTTTTGGCAGGTACACATTCAGTTCAGCATTGTGCTCAACCAGAACGCTGTATTGGCTCGCGCCCACTTCTTTAGCATTCAGCTGTTCCACTAAACGCTGTGTCCAAGCTTCAACTGCGGCTTTATCCGCACACAGCTCGGCATTGATGCGTGGTACGTAAATCAGCTCATGCAGCATCGCGTAAGGGTAGCGGCGGCTCATGCGCTCAACCAACTTGATCGCGGCATTGTATTGCTGAACCAGTTTCTCCAGCGGTTCACCCGCCAATGCAGGCGCATCGGCATTCACGTGCAGCTCTGCGCCATCCATCGCCAGTGCCACTTGGTACTGGTTCATCGCGTCTTCATCTTTGATGTACTGCTCTTGTTTGCCTTTCTTCACTTTATAGAGTGGTGGCTGAGCAATGTAAATGTAACCACGCTCAATCAGCTCAGGCATTTGACGGTAGAAGAAGGTCAACAGCAGAGTGCGAATGTGCGAGCCGTCGACGTCCGCATCGGTCATGATGATGATGTTGTGGTAACGCAGTTTATCTGGGTTGTACTCATCACGCCCGATACCACAGCCCAGAGCGGTGATCAGAGTCGCGACTTCTTGTGAAGACAACATCTTGTCAAAACGCGCTTTTTCTACGTTGAGGATTTTACCTTTCAGCGGCAGAATCGCTTGATTCTTACGGTTACGGCCTTGCTTAGCTGAACCGCCCGCTGAGTCTCCTTCCACTATGTAGAGTTCAGACAATGCTGGGTCTTTTTCCTGACAATCCGCCAGTTTGCCTGGCAAACCAGCTAAGTCTAGCGCGCCTTTACGGCGAGTCATTTCACGTGCTTTACGCGCCGCTTCACGAGCACGTGCTGCATCAATAATCTTCGAACAAACGTTTTTCGCTTCGCTTGGGTTTTCCGCCAAGAAATCCGCCAGTTTTTCATTCATGGCTGACTCAACCGCGGATTTCACTTCAGAAGAAACTAGCTTATCTTTGGTTTGGCTTGAGAATTTAGGGTCCGGCACTTTCACCGACACCACAGCCGTTAAGCCTTCACGTGCATCATCACCCGAGGTTGCCGCTTGCGCTTTCTTCGAGAAGCCTTCTTTATCCATGTAGTTGTTCAGTGTACGAGTCAACGCACCACGGAAACCAGCTAAGTGGGTACCCCCATCACGCTGTGGGATGTTGTTGGTAAAACAGTAGATATTTTCTTGGAAACCATCATTCCACTGCATTGCCACTTCCACGCTGATGCCATCTTCACGCTCTTGGTTGAAGTGGAAGACTTTCTCATGGATCGGCGTTTTGTTGCGGTTCAAGTGGGTCACAAACGCTTGAATACCGC
Organism: Vibrio metoecus; assembly: GCF_000696385.1. Classification (GTDB taxonomy): domain Bacteria; phylum Pseudomonadota; class Gammaproteobacteria; order Enterobacterales; family Vibrionaceae; genus Vibrio; species Vibrio metoecus. The sequence continues at coordinate 42,649 of NZ_JJMN01000008.1, forward strand.
CTTCATACATGAAGTGGTCTTTCTTATCTTCTTCACGCTCATCCGACAGCTTGATCGACACGCCAGAGTTCAGGAATGACAGCTCACGCAGACGTTTAGCCAGAATGTCGTAATGGAATTCGATATTGGTAAAGGTTTGTGCGCTTGGCCAGAAACGAACGGTCGTACCGGTACGCTCTGTATCACCCACCACAGCCAACGGTGCTTGTGGCACACCATGGTGGTAAGTTTGTGAATGGATCTTGCCACCACGATAGATGGTGAGTAGCACTTTTTCAGAAAGCGCGTTCACTACCGACACACCCACCCCGTGCAGACCACCGGAGACTTTATAGGAGTTGTCGTCAAATTTACCGCCAGCATGCAGTACGGTCATGATGACTTCTGCCGCAGACACTTTCTCTTCAGGATGCATTTCGGTCGGGATACCACGACCGTCATCGCTGACTGACACTGAGTTGTCTTCGTGGATGGTGACCACGATGTCTTTACAGTAACCCGCCAACGCTTCATACAATTGAGTTATCCACCACCTCGAAAAACCATGTGGTGCAGACCGGTGCCATCATCAGTGTCGCCGATGTACATACCCGGACGCTTACGTACCGCATCCAGACCCTTCAGTACCTTAATACTCGATGAATCGTAATTGTTCGACATGAGTTACTCTCTCACTCTGTTTATCCTTGCTCTATTACACCGTGGGCAACGTGAAATGTTTTACTGGACTCATCCAACATGTCCGCCACTTGGCTTTCGGTAATAGAACTTACAAAAACCTGCGCCCCCGTCCCTTTTAGGCTATCTGCCAAACGTTGGCGACGTAGGCTATCCAATTCGGAAGCAAAATCATCGATAAGATAAATGCATTGCTTTCCCGTCAACTCGGTGAGGTGCTGCCCTTGCGCCACGCGCAACGCACACACCATCAACTTCAGTTGCCCCCGCGACAACACATCTTCCACCGGGGTTGCGTTCACTTTAATCCGCAAATCCGCTTTGTTAGGCCCGCTAAAGGTATAGCCCAACTGCTGATCCCGTTCGAAGTTTTTTTCCAGAATCGATTGATAAGGCTGATCTTTTTCCCAACCTCGATAATACTTTAAGTCGATATCGAATTCTGGCAAAAATGTGCGACATAGTTGTTCTGCCACACTTTTCAATTGATTGACGTAACTTTCACGCCACTGGTCAATCTGTTCTGCCAAACGCGCTAATTCCTGATCCCAATAACTGAGTTCACGGTAGCTTTGCGCGCTTTTGAGCAGCGCATTACGCTGCTTGCTAAGCCGTTTAAACCGACCCCATGCATCGTAAAAAGCAGGCTCGGTATGAAACACGCCCCAATCGATAAATGCCCGACGCTGTTTCGGTCCATCGGTCAGCAGTTCAAAGCCTTCCGGATGAATCAATTGCAGCGGCAAAATCTGCGCTAATTGCGCCAACTTTTGCCCCGTTTGGCCGCCTATTTTAACCTCAGTTGAGCCATCACGCTGCTTATTAATGCCAACGGGTAGCTCAAATTGATCAGAGCTCAAAGAATGCTCACAAATCCGGCCATGCACAAACAGTTCTGGACATTCATTTTGAATGATCCGTCCGGTCAGCGAGCTTTTAAATGAACGGCCATGACCGAGCAGATAAATCGCTTCAAGCACGCTGGTTTTACCGCTGCCATTCGGCCCGATAAGAAAGTTAAAGCCTGCTGATAGGCGAATATCACAGGCTTTAATATTACGAAACTGTTGGATCATTAACCGGGAAAGCGGCATGGTAACTCGGTTATACCTTACAGACGAATTGGCATGACCACGTACATGGCGCTGTCATCATCGACATTCTCCACCAAGGCACTGGCGTTGGCATCCGACATCGAAACGCGCACATTGTCGCAGCGCAGGGTGTTAAGCACATCCAAGATGTAGCTGACGTTAAAGCCAATCTCAATCGGCTCGCCTTCAAAGCTCACATCCAGTAGCTCTTCCGCTTCTTCTTGCTCTGGGTTATTGGCAGTAATGCGCATTTCGTTGTCAGCCAAATTAACCCGCACACCACGGAATTTTTCATTCGACAGAATCGCGGCACGCGAAAACGCCTGACGTAGTTCTTCACAACCCGCTTGTAGCGTTTTGCTGGTATGTTGCGGCAATACGCGGCGATAATCAGGGAAACGACCATCCACCAGCTTCGAAGTAAACACAAAGTGATTCACTTCAGCACGCAAGTTCGAATGACCGATTTGCAGCACCACAGGCTGTTCTGGCGCATCGAGCAGTTTCACCAGCTCAAGTACCCCTTTACGCGGCACAATGATCTGCTTTTGCGCAAAATCCGCACCGAGCTGAGCTTGCGCCACCGCCATACGGTGACCATCCGTCGCGACTGAACGCAAGGTGGTGCCATCAATTTCAAACAGCATGCCGTTTAAGTAGTAGCGTACATCTTGGTTGGCCATAGAAAACTGGGTTTTCTCAATCAGGCCACGCAGTTCCGCTTGAGTGAGCGAAACTTGCACTTCACTTTGCCAATCTTCAATATTCGGGAAATCACTGGCAGGTAAAGTGGCAAGCGAGAAACGGCTACGGCCAGAACGCACTTGAATGCGATCGCCCTCAAGCAGAACAGTGATCACCGCACTATCGGGCAAACCACGGCAAATATCTAAAAACTTACGCGCAGGAACGGTAATGCTGCCTGCTTCAAATTCACCTTCTAACGTCACTCGGCTGATCAGTTCCACTTCCAAATCGGTGGCGGTCATCGACAGTTGATTGTCTTCCACCTTAAGCAATAAATTGCCCAAGATCGGCAAGCTGGCGCGGCCACCTAAAGTGCCGGATACTTGCTGCAAGGGTTTAATCAAGTGGCTACGTTCAATGGTAAATTTCATAGTCTTCTCTTAAACGGGTGAAAAGCGAAATACGCAAGTGCGCTAACCATAGCGCAAATTAAGAGGAAAGCGTACGAATCAGGTTCGAATAATCTTCTTTGATATCGTGACTCTCTTCGCGCAACTGCTCGATTTTACGGCAAGCGTGTAACACAGTCGTGTGGTCACGGCCGCCAAACGCATCACCAATCTCAGGCAAGCTGTGGTTGGTCAGTTCTTTGGCCAATGCCATCGCCAATTGACGAGGACGAGCAACGGAGCGCGAACGGCGTTTTGAGAGTAGATCCGCCACCTTAATTTTGTAGTATTCAGCAACGGTCTTCTGAATGTTATCAATTGTGACCAGCTTTTCTTGCAGTGCTAATAAGTCACGCAGCGCTTCACGCACGAAATCAATCGTGATCGGGCGACCGGTAAAGTTGGCGTTGGCAATCACGCGGTTTAGCGCACCTTCCAACTCACGCACGTTAGAGCGCAGACGTTTAGCGATAAAGAAAGCCACTTCATCCGGCAGATGAATTTGGTGATCTTCAGCTTTTTTCATCAAGATCGCGACGCGGGTTTCTAATTCCGGCGGCTCGATCGCCACCGTTAAGCCCCAGCCAAAACGCGATTTGAGGCGATCTTCCACCCCATTGATCTCTTTAGGATAACGATCAGAAGTCAAAATAATTTGTTGGTTGCCTTCCAGCAGCGCGTTAAAGGTGTGGAAAAACTCTTCTTGCGAACGCTCTTTGTTGGCAAAGAATTGAATATCGTCGATCAGCAGAGCATCCACACTGCGATAGTAGCGCTTGAACTCTTCAATCGCGTTGTTTTGCAAGGCTTTAACCATGTCTTGCACGAAACGCTCAGAGTGCATGTACACCACTTTCGCGTTCGGGTTGTTATCGACAATCGCGTTACCTACCGCATGCAGCAAGTGCGTTTTACCTAGACCAGTGCCGCCATACAAAAAGAGCGGGTTATACGCCGCGCCCGGGTTATCGGAGACTTGGCGAGCCGCCGCTAAACCTAACTGGTTGGATTTACCTTCCACGAAGTTGTTGAACTTGTGTTTCGGGTTCACATTTGAGCGGTGAGTAATATCAGCCGCTGCGCTGTCATCATCCCAGGTTTTATGGATAGGTTTACGCTGCGCCAATTGCGCTGGAGCCGACGATTCAGCTGCGACATCCGCAGCCGTACGCACAGGCGCAGGTTTTGGCGCCACCACAGGGCGACTACCCACTTCAAAGCGCAAGTTAGGCACATCATTGCCACTGAATTCCATCAGTAGACGGTTGATGTTGTTGAGGTACTTATCGCGTACCCAATCCAACACAAAGCGGTTCGGGGCGAATAAAGTGAGAGTATTGTCATTGAGCTCCGCTTGAAGCGGACGCACCCACATACTGAATTCTGCGGCAGGTAGCTCTTCCTGAAGCCGTTGCAAACATTGCAACCATAGCGAAGATGACACGATTCCCTCACTCAAAAATCAACGATCGGTAAAGAGGAGCAATTCTACCTGTTGATAACTCAGATCGCCAGCGCTGGATCGACGATCCAGTGAATAAGATCTAAGTTATTCACATTCTTTTACGACCGACAACTAAGATCCTCACACATTTTACCCGTGCTACCCACATAAAGATCCACATATCTCAGGATCTTTAGTAGTTATCCCCACCTTTTTCCCTTTGCTCAGTTATTGTTAATAACTACTGGTTATTTCTTTTGATGATTTAATTACCAGTAGTATATAAACATAAATGATACAGGAGTCACATAATGAAACACTGGTTTAACATTGCTCTGGCTGCCCTAGCCCTTTCTTCTGCCACCGTTCAGGCTGCCACCGATGTCAAAGTCGGCATGTCTGGCCGCTATTTCCCATTTACTTTTGTTAAACAAGATGAGCTGCAAGGCTTTGAGGTAGATGTATGGAATGAAATTGGCAAACGTAATGATTACAAAGTGGAGTTTGTGACCGCAAACTTCTCCGGTCTGTTTGGTCTACTCGAAACGGGGCGCATTGATACGATTTCTAACCAAATCACTATCACGGATGCACGTAAGGCCAAATACCTGTTTTCTGATCCGTATGTGATTGATGGTGCACAAATTACGGTACGTAAAGGCAATGATGCAATTAAAGGCATTGACGATTTGGCGGGCAAAACCGTTGCGGTCAACCTAGGTTCTAATTTTGAGCAGCTACTACGTAGCCGTGATAAGGATGGCAAAATCAACATCAAAACCTACGATACTGGCATTGAACACGATGTGGCTTTAGGTCGTGCTGATGCGTTTGTGATGGATCGTCTTTCCGCGCTTGAGTTGATTGAAAAGACCGGCCTACCATTACAACTCGCAGGTTCACCGTTTGAAACTATCGAAAACGCGTGGCCATTTGTAAACAACGAAAAAGGCCAGCAACTGCAAGGTGAGGTCAATAAAGCACTCGCTGCCATGCGCGCTGACGGCACATTAAGCCAGATCGCAATCAAATGGTTTGGTACCGATATCTCGCAATAATTCTGCTTCACCAAGCTAGACTCTATAAAGGTGGGACTTTCCCACCTTTGATTATTTTAGGAAGGAAAGTAGATGGGTTTTGACTTTCACTACATGCTTGAGCTACTGCCAATCTTGCTCAAATATCTTGGTACAACGTTGGAAATGGCGAGCTGGGGATTGGTTTTCGCGCTGATTCTGGCGCTGATTTTAGCCAATATCCGCGTGTTTAAAGTACCGGTACTGGATCCCCTCAGCCAACTCTATATCAGCTTCTTTCGTGGAACTCCGCTGTTAGTGCAACTGTTTTTGCTGTACTACGGTTTACCACAAATTTTCCCGCTATTAGTGGGGCTCGATGCTTTTAGCGCGGCAGTGATCGGTTTAACCCTGCATTTTGCCGCTTACATGGCCGAAAGTATTCGCGCCGCGATCATCGGTATTGATCGCAGTCAGATGGAAGCCAGCTTATCGGTGGGGATGACGACCTCACAAGCGATGCGCCGGATCATTTTGCCGCAAGCGGCACGGGTGGCTTTACCTTCATTGATGAACTACTTCATTGATATGATCAAATCAACCTCGCTGGCGTTTACCCTTGGCGTAGCAGAGATCATGGCCAAAGCGCAAATGGAAGCCTCATCCAGTTTCCGCTTCTTCGAAGCCTTCTTGGCGGTTGCTCTCATCTATTGGGTGGTGGTGCTGGTATTAACTCGCTTGCAATCTTGGGCAGAGCAGAAACTCAATAAGGCGTATGCACGATGATTAAATTGCAGAATATCCACAAAAGGTTTGGTACCAGTGAAGTGCTAAAAGGTATTGATCTTGAAATCCAACGCGGAGAAATCGTGGTCATCATCGGCTCTAGTGGTACCGGTAAATCCACTCTATTACGCTGCGTAAACTTTCTTGAGCAAGCCGATCAAGGCAGCATCAGTATTGATGAACTCACCGTCGATACCCAAAAACATACTAAAACCGATGTGCTCGCACTGCGCCGTAAGACTGGCTTTGTGTTCCAAAACTATGCGTTATTCGCTCATTTAACGGCGCGGCAAAATATCGCAGAGGCTTTGATCACGGTACGTGGCTGGAAAAAAGATCAAGCACACCAACGAGCGCAGCAAATTCTCGATGACATTGGCTTAGGTGACAAAGGGGATAGTTACCCTGCGGCACTGTCGGGTGGCCAGCAGCAACGGGTTGGGATTGGCCGTGCGATGGCGCTGCAGCCCGAACTGCTGTTATTTGATGAACCCACCTCCGCGCTCGATCCTGAATGGGTGGGTGAAGTGTTGGCTCTGATGAAAAAATTGGCGACTCAGCACCAAACCATGCTGGTGGTCACCCATGAAATGCAGTTTGCTAAAGAAGTGGCGGATCGGGTGATCTTCATGGCACAAGGAAACATTGTTGAGCAAGGTTCTCCACAGGATAGTTTTGACCATCCACAGGATCCACGCTTAAGAAAATTTCTTAATCAAGTCGGGATCCGTTAAGGATCCTTGAGATTTTGCGGTTTGTCCGTATAATCGGCCGACCGGAAATAAAGCGGCAACCAGAATGAACTCTCTCATTGAGTAAGTTCTGACTGGGGAAAACCCAATCATTGACACCTTTTGTGACAGTGATTACAATTCCGCCTCTTTGTTGAGAGGCGTCGGCGTCTTCAGTGAAGACCTTAATGCCCACGCCGGGTTAACCAAGAACCTAAAACTACTGATCAGTAAAGGTAACATCATGTCTAAACGCACTTTTCAACCTTCAGTTCTGAAGCGCAAGCGTACTCACGGTTTCCGTGCTCGCATGGCGACTGCGAACGGTCGTAAAGTTCTGAATGCACGTCGTGCAAAAGGCCCGTAAGCGCCTTTTCAAAATAATCTCGAATTATTTTGAGTACGTACGCATTCAATCGGGAGTTACGTTTGTTAACTCCCGAACATTATCAAAAAGTCTTCCAGCAAGCTCACAGTGCTGGTTCTCCTCATCTCACAATCATCGCACGCGCAAATAATCTTTCTCATCCTCGTTTGGGACTTGCAGTTCCTAAAAAGCAAATAAAAACGGCCGTAGGTCGTAACCGCTTCAAACGTCTCTGCCGAGAAAGCTTTCGCTTACATCAAAATCAGTTAGCTCATAAAGATTTTGTTGTCATTGCTAAAAAGAGCGCGCAAGATTTGAGCAATGAAGAACTGTTTAACTTGCTTGGCAAACTATGGCAACGCCTCTCTCGCCCTTCTCGTGGTTAGCCATTGGTATTGTAAAACTTTACCAGTGGTTCATTAGTCCACTAATCGGCCCACGCTGTCGATTCACTCCAACTTGTTCCACGTATGCGATAGAAGCGCTGCGAGCTCACGGTTTTATAAAAGGATGTTGGTTATCCACCAAACGTCTATTAAAATGCCACCCTTTGAACGAAGGGGGCTTTGACCCCGTTCCACCAGTCCAAAAACAAGACAGAGATAAATAACGATGGATTCTCAACGTAATATCTTGTTAATCGCTCTGGCATTGGTTTCTTTTCTGCTGTTTCAACAATGGCAAGTAGCGAAGAATCCTGCACCGCAAGCGACACAGCAAGCCCAATCCACAGGCGCAGCTGATGCACCTTCATTTTCAGATGAGTTAGATCCAACGCCTGCACAAAATGCAGCAGCGCAGGCTAAAACCATCACCGTGACTAGCGATGTACTGACTCTGTCTATTGATACGCTCGGTGGCGATATCGTCAGCGCAAAACTGAATCAATATGCCGAAGAACTCGATTCTGCTGAATCTTTTGTCTTGTTGCAAAACACCCAAGGTCATCAGTTTATTGCTCAAAGTGGTTTAGTCGGCCCACAAGGCATTGATGTAACTAGCAATAACCGCCCTGCTTATCAAGTGAATGCAGAGAGTTTCACTCTGGCCGAAGGCCAAGATGAACTACGCATTCCTATGACCTATCAAGCCAACGGCATCGATTACACCAAAACCTTCATTCTTAAGCGTGGTAGTTACGCTGTGGATGTGGTGTTTGATGTAGCCAACAACTCTGGCAACCCTGCGACTTTAGGTATGTATGCCCACCTGCGCCAAAATCTGCTCGATTCTGGTGGCAACTTAGCCATGCCAACTTACCGTGGTGGTGCGTACTCAACCAGCGATGTTCGTTACAAGAAGTACAGCTTCGACGATATGAAAGATCGCAATCTTAGCGCACCAAACGATGTAACCGTAAACTGGGCTGCGATGATCCAGCACTACTTTGCTTCGGCATGGATCCCTCGTAATGAGCCTCAAGCTCAACTTTACTCACGCGTGATCAGCAACTTGGGCGATATCGGTATCCGTACCCCGAACAAGACTATTGCGAACGGCGATAAAGCAGAGTTTGAAGCCACCTTATGGGTAGGCCCAAAACTGCAAGACAAAATGGCAGCCGTTGCGCCTAACCTTGATCTGGTGGTGGACTACGGCTGGTTATGGTTCATTGCAAAACCTCTGCACTGGTTGCTGTCTGTGATTCAGAGCTTTGTTGGCAACTGGGGTGTGGCCATCATCTGCTTAACCTTCATCGTACGTGGTGCAATGTATCCACTGACCAAAGCACAATACACTTCAATGGCGAAAATGCGCATGCTGCAACCGAAACTGCAAGCGATGCGTGAACGTATTGGCGATGACCGCCAACGCATGAGCCAAGAGATGATGGAGCTGTACAAGAAAGAAAAAGTAAACCCACTCGGTGGTTGTTTACCGATCGTACTGCAAATGCCGATTTTCATTGCGCTGTACTGGGCACTGATGGAATCCGTTGAGCTACGTCACTCACCTTTCTTTGGTTGGATTCATGACTTGTCAGCACAAGATCCTTACTACATCCTGCCACTCCTGATGGGTGCAAGTATGTTCGTCATCCAGAAGATGAGCCCAACAACGGTTACCGATCCAATGCAGCAGAAGATCATGACTTTCATGCCAGTCATGTTTACCTTCTTCTTCCTGTGGTTCCCATCAGGACTCGTTCTGTACTGGTTGGTATCAAACATCGTAACTCTTATCCAGCAAACGCTGATTTATAAAGCGCTGGAGAAGAAAGGCTTACATTCCAAGTAAGTTTAACTGAGTAAGAAAGAGGCGGCCAAAAGGTCGCCTTTTTGTTGGCTGCTGATTACAATGAGCCTAATTTAATCCTGTTCAGGTAACACTATGACAACAGATACCATTGTCGCGCAGGCTACGGCACCCGGCCGTGGTGGTGTCGGCATAATTCGTGTGTCAGGCCCGTTAGCAGCCCATGTGGCACAAACGGTCACCGGACGCACGCTTCGCCCTCGCTATGCTGAATACTTGCCTTTTACTGATGAAAATGGCCAACAACTCGATCAAGGCATTGCGCTGTTTTTCCCCAACCCTCATTCGTTTACAGGGGAAGATGTCCTTGAGCTACAAGGTCATGGTGGCCCTGTTGTCATGGATATGCTGATTCGACGCATTCTGCAGATTAACGGCGTACGTCCTGCCCGTCCTGGGGAGTTCTCAGAACGAGCCTTCCTTAATGACAAGATGGATCTAACTCAAGCAGAGGCGATTGCTGACTTGATTGATGCCAGCTCAGAGCAAGCTGCCAAATCTGCACTGCAATCGCTGCAAGGTGAGTTTTCCAAACGTATCCATACCCTGGTGGAATCACTGATTCACCTACGCATCTATGTTGAAGCCGCCATTGATTTTCCAGAAGAAGAGATCGACTTTCTGGCTGACGGTAAAGTTTCTGCCGATCTGCAAACCATCATCGACAACCTCGCCGCAGTACGCCGTGAAGCCAATCAAGGCGCCATCATGCGTGAAGGGATGAAGGTGGTGATTGCTGGGCGTCCAAATGCGGGTAAATCCAGCCTACTCAACGCACTTTCAGGTAAAGAGTCAGCCATTGTCACCGACATTGCCGGTACCACCCGTGATGTCCTGCGCGAGCATATCCATATAGATGGTATGCCACTGCACATCATCGATACCGCAGGGCTACGTGATGCCTCTGATGCGGTAGAAAAGATCGGCATTGAACGGGCGTGGGAAGAAATACGTCAAGCTGACCGCGTGCTGTTTATGGTCGATGGAACCACGACCGAGGCGACAGATCCACAAGACATTTGGCCTGATTTTGTTGATAGACTCCCTGAAAACATAGGGATCACGGTGATCCGCAACAAAGCCGATCAAACGGGTGAGCCCCTAGGGATCTGCCATGTCAATCAACCCACCTTGATCCGCCTTTCTGCGAAAACAGGTCACGGAGTGGATGCACTACGTCAGCATCTCAAAGAGTGTATGGGCTTTGCCGGTAATCAGGAAGGTGGTTTCATGGCGCGTCGTCGCCACCTTGATGCCCTAGAGCGTGCAGCAGAACACTTAGATATTGGCCAACAGCAGCTCGAAGGTTATATGGCTGGAGAAATCCTCGCGGAAGAGCTACGTATCGCTCAACAGCACCTTAACGAAATTACGGGCGAGTTCAGCTCTGATGATCTGCTTGGCCGGATTTTTTCATCATTCTGTATTGGGAAATAGAGTAACGCTATGATTCATATCATTACGGGCAGCACCCTAGGCGGTGCGGAATATGTCGGTGACCACCTCAGCGATCTACTGCAAGAACAGGGATTTGATACCAAAATTCACAACCAACCCAAGTTTAACGACATCCCAGCGAAAGGGACTTGGTTGATCATCACCTCAACGCACGGAGCGGGTGAATACCCAGACAATATCCAACCCTTTATCCAGTCACTGCAGGATACACCACCTAATACCGCCACTCTACGCTACGCCGTGGTGGCTATTGGTGATTCAAGTTACGATACCTTCTGCGCTGCTGGTAAGCATGCCTACCAATTACTAGCCGATATAGGTGCAAAACCTTTAGCCAACTGTTTTACGATCGATATTCAGCAGCATCCAGTACCCGAAGATGCTGCAGAGGCTTGGTTAAAGCGTGTGATTAACCGCTTTTAAACTCTCTCGCGTTATACATATCAAAAGCGGCTGTTCAGGCCGCTTTTTTATTTACTGTGGATAAAAAGAGTATCCACCGAAAATCAAATGTTGCTTTTTTGAGCAACTCTTGTGTGGATAACTATAGTATTATCCGGTGATCTTCCTTTAGTTATCCAAAGAATAACTTTTATCCTCACTACCGCCTGTGTATAACCCCCGGTTTTGATCCCAGCTAATCCTTGATCAGATCAGTGCTTGATCACATGATCTGATCTTCTCAATCCGCATGATCTTGTTGATCATTTTTAACTTATCCACAAAGATCCTGCTCCTTAATAGTAGATCTAATAAAAAGATCTCTATATAGATCTTTATATATATTTAATTACCTCTCTGGATCGGAAAAAGCAGGAAAGCGATTCTCTCGCCAATCGAAAGAGGTTAGAATACGCCTCTTTTGTTAACCCATAGTCTCAATGAATACCTGAGGTCGTTCATGCTTTATCACGAAACATTTGACGTCATTGTGGTTGGTGGCGGTCACGCAGGAACGGAAGCCGCCCTCGCTGCAGCACGTACAGGACAGCGTACGTTACTTCTTACGCACAATATTGATACCCTAGGCCAAATGTCCTGTAACCCAGCGATTGGTGGGATCGGTAAAGGACATTTAGTCAAAGAAGTGGATGCAATGGGCGGATTGATGGCACAAGCTATCGATCACGCAGGTATTCAATTTCGAACACTGAACGCCTCAAAAGGTCCTGCGGTACGAGCAACACGTGCGCAAGCGGATCGTGCGCTGTATAAAGCGTATGTGCGTAATGTTTTGGAAAACACCCCTAATCTCACCCTGTTCCAACAGGCTGTTGATGATGTGATCGTTGATAACGATCATATTCGTGGTGTGGTCACCCAAATGGGCCTAAAATTTCATGCCAAAGCCGTGGTGTTGACGGTAGGAACCTTCCTTGGCGGTAAGATCCACATTGGTTTAGAAAACTTTTCTGGTGGTCGAGCAGGAGATCCTCCGTCGATCGCTTTAGCACACCGTTTGCGTGAATTGCCTTTCCGCGTGGATCGTCTAAAAACCGGCACTCCACCACGTATTGATGCCAATAGCGTCGATTTCTCGGTATTGGAAGCGCAACACGGTGATAACCCGACTCCTGTGTTCTCTTTCATGGGGAAACGTGAGCACCATCCACGTCAAATTCCGTGTTACATCACGCATACCAATGATCGCACCCATGATGTGATCCGCGCTAATTTGGATCGCAGCCCGATGTATGCTGGGATCATCGAGGGGATCGGTCCACGCTACTGTCCATCGATCGAAGATAAGGTGATGCGTTTTGCGGATAAAAACAGCCACCAGATCTTTATTGAACCAGAAGGCTTAACCACGACCGAACTGTACCCGAACGGCATTTCGACCAGCTTACCATTTGATGTGCAAGTACAAATCGTACGTTCAATGAAAGGTTTTGAGAACGCACATATCGTTCGTCCAGGTTACGCGATTGAATACGATTTCTTCGATCCTCGTGATTTGAAACAAACCTATGAAACCAAATTTATCCATGGTTTGTTCTTTGCAGGACAAATCAACGGCACTACTGGTTACGAAGAAGCGGCGGCGCAAGGTTTGATGGCGGGTCTGAACGCCAGCTTGTACAGCCAAGACAAAGAAGGCTGGAGCCCACGTCGCGATCAGGCGTACATGGGCGTGTTGATCGATGATCTCTCGACCATGGGCACTAAAGAGCCTTACCGTATGTTCACTTCGCGTGCGGAATATCGCTTGCTGCTGCGTGAAGACAACGCAGACTTACGTTTAACTGAAAAAGCACGTGAACTTGGTCTCGTGGATGATGCGCGTTGGGCGCGTTTCAACCAAAAAATCGACAATATGGCCAAAGAGCGTCAGCGCCTGCAAGAAACGTGGATGAATCCAAACTCGGTTGGCGTAGAACAACTCAATGCTCTGCTAAAAACGCCAATGTCGCGTGAAGCCAGCGGGGAAGATCTGTTGCGTCGTCCAGAAATGACTTATGAGTTACTGACGACTTTGCCGGCTTACACGCCAGCTCTGGAAGATAGTGAAGCTGCAGAACAAGTTGAGATTCAAGTCAAATACGATGGTTACATTCAGCGTCAGCAAGATGAGATTGAAAAATCGCTGCGCCATGAACATACCAAGCTACCGATTGACTTGGACTACAAGCAAGTTAAAGGACTTTCTAACGAAGTGGTTCTCAAGCTCAGCACGGCAAAACCAGAAACAATCGGTATTGCCTCGCGTATTTCAGGGATCACTCCTGCGGCTATTTCCATTTTGTTGGTTCACTTGAAAAAACACGGCATGCTGAAAAAGGGAGAAGCGGCGTAATGAATCCGTTACGAGTCAAACTAGACGCCCTGATCAGCAAGACCACACTCTCAGTGTCTGAGCAGCAACGTGAGCAGTTGGTGGGGTATGTTCAACTGCTCGACAAGTGGAACAAAGCATACAATCTGACTTCAGTACGTGACCCAATGGAAATGTTGGTGAAACACATTCTCGATAGTTTGGTTGTCAGCCCAAACCTAAATGGTGAGCGTTTTATTGATGTTGGGACGGGACCTGGGTTACCCGGGATCCCTCTGGCGATCATGCACCCAGACAAGCAGTTTGTTCTGCTTGATAGTCTAGGTAAGCGGATCCGTTTTCTCAAACAAGTGATCCACGAACTCAAGATCACCAACGTGTTGCCTGTGCAGAGTCGAGTCGAAGATTTCGATCCGGAGCAAGGGTTTGATGCCGTATTAAGTCGAGCATTTGCGTCGATGACCGATATGGTGAATTGGTGCCAACATTTGCCTAAAGGCCGGAAGCGGTCTTCTTTTTTGCGCTAAAAGGAGTAAGGCCTGATGACGAAATCACCCTACTCCCTGAATGGTGTTCTGTGACCGATATCAAAGCTTTGCAAGTTCCTGAGTTGGAAGGTGAGCGTCATCTTGTAATCTTATCGCGCAAGGGATAACAGCGAGGCATACCGTGGGTAAAATCGTAGCAATCGCCAATCAGAAAGGCGGAGTTGGGAAAACAACAACTTGTATTAATCTGGCAGCCTCTATGGCCGCCACCAAACGCAAAGTATTGGTCGTCGATCTTGACCCGCAGGGGAATGCCACCATGGCGAGTGGGGTTGATAAATATCAGGTTGATTCCACAGCTTATGAGCTGTTAGTTGAAGATGCGCCCTTTGATCAAGTGGTTTGTCGTAAAACCACTGGTCATTACGATTTAATCGCCGCTAATGGCGATGTCACTGCCGCTGAAATCAAACTGATGGAAGTCTTTGCCCGCGAAGTACGTTTGAAAAATGCCTTGGCGCCAGTGCGTGATAACTATGATTTCATCTTTATCGATTGTCCGCCTTCTTTAAACCTCCTTACAATCAACGCCATGGCAGCAGCAGACTCCGTGCTGGTTCCTATGCAATGTGAGTATTTTGCGTTGGAAGGCTTAACCGCGTTAATGGATACGATTAGCAAGCTTGCCGCGGTGGTCAATGATAACCTCAAGATTGAAGGCTTATTGCGTACCATGTACGACCCGCGTAACCGTTTGGCCAATGAAGTGTCCGATCAATTGAAAAAGCACTTTGGTAGTAAAGTCTATCGTACGGTCATTCCACGTAATGTCCGTTTGGCGGAAGCGCCAAGTCATGGTAAGCCAGCGATGTATTACGATAAACAATCCGCAGGAGCCAAAGCCTATTTGGCATTGGCTGGCGAAATGTTACGTCGCGAAGAAATTCCCGCATAAAACAACTATAGGAATTCGTATACATGACTAAACGTGGTTTAGGAAAAGGGCTGGATGCACTGCTGGCCACCAGTTCGTTGGCTCGCGAAAAGCAACAAGTCGCTTCACTTAGCCAGTCAATGTCTACCGAAGGCGAGTTGGCGGATTTGTCCATCTCTAACCTTAAACCTGGTATCTATCAGCCACGCAAAGATCTTTCACCTGAAGCCTTGGAAGAGTTGGCGGCTTCGATTCAATCACAAGGGATTATTCAGCCGATAGTGGTACGCCACTTATCAACGGGTGGTTATGAGATTATCGCTGGTGAGCGACGCTGGCGTGCGGCTAAACAAGCGGGCCTAAAACAAGTGCCTTGTTTGATCAAACAAGTGGAAGATCGTGCGGCAATCGCCATGGCCTTGATCGAAAATATCCAACGTGAAGATCTGAACGCGATGGAAGAAGCCCAAGCTTTGGTATCGTTTACAAAATGAATTTAGCCTAACCCACCAGCAAGTGGCTGACGTGATCGGTAAATCACGTACGACAGTGACGAACTTGCTACGCCTTAACCAGCTGTGTGACGATGTAAAGCGTTTACTAGAAACTAAGCAACTGGAAATGGGTCATGCTCGCGCGCTGTTGATGTTAGAAGGTGAACAACAAGTTGAAATAGCTCAACAAGTTGCGAAGAAGCAGATGACAGTGCGTCAAACTGAACAACTTGTAAAAAAATGTTTAAGTGACCCATCTGACGCAAAAAACGTGTCAGAAGACCTAGAAATACAACAATTGTCACAAAATTTAAGTGAGAAATTAGCGGCAAAAGTCTCTATAGTGAGATCTCCAAACGGTAAATCCAAAGTGACTATTAGTCTTGATGAACCTCACAAATTAGAGCTACTGATTGCCAAGCTACAAAACTAAGTGAGATAATTGATTTAAATCAATTGTGATAATTCACATTGTTTATGCGAAAGTTGTCGGATTGTATGCAAAATTGTAACTTTTTGCGGTGTTTTCATTGCAATCAGTTGATGCCACCGTATAATTTTCGCCAATTTCCCAGTACGAAAAAGCGGTTCGAGCTGTGGTGATTACTAGAGGTAAGAATACATGGTAGCTGTGCTAGCGAGGCAAGGACGAGAGCTTGCAAAGCGATTGTTATTGATCCAGTTCAGTGCAGTTATGATTGTGGCGGCTGCGTTTGCAGTGACTGTAAATGGTGATTGGGGACTTTCAGCGTTGATTGGTGGTGGCATTTTTGTCATTGCTAATGCTGTTTTTGCGTTTTGTGCTTTCCTGTTTGCAGGGGCGCGAGCGCTAAAAATGGTCGCGATTTCGTTTTATACGGGCGAAGCTCTGAAAATACTGATCACCATAGTTCTGTTTTCCGTTGCCTACATGTATATGCAGTTGGAACTTGTTCCACTGAAGCTAACCTATTTGCTGGCTCTAGGTATCAATATCTGTGCGCCAGTGCTATTCATTAACAACAAAAAATAGGATGAGTTATGGCTGCGCCAGGTGAAGCGCTCACACCTTCCAGTTATATCACTCACCACCTTTCTAACCTTTCAACTTACAAGTTGGGGTTGGTGGCGGAAGAGTCGAGTTTCTGGAACGTACACATCGATAGCCTGTTCTTCTCTGTTTTAACTGGACTGATATTCCTTGGAATATTTCGTGCAGTAGCCAGAAAAGCGACAGCGGGTGTTCCGGGTAAGCTGCAGTGTGCTGTTGAGATGGTGGTAGAGTTCGTTGACAAAAACGTCAAAGATACTTTCCATGGTCGCAATCCACTAATTGCTCCTTTAGCACTCACTATCTTTTGTTGGGTATTTTTAATGAACTTGATGGACCTTGTGCCTATCGATTTCTTACCTTACCCAGCACAGCATTGGCTTGGTATCCCTTATTTGAAGGTGGTGCCGTCTGCTGATGTGAATATCACCATGGCTATGGCTCTAGGCGTATTTGCTCTGATGATTTACTACAGCATCAAAGTGAAAGGTCTGGGCGGGTTTGCAAAAGAGTTAGCACTACACCCGTTTAATCACTGGATCATGATCCCGTTCAACCTGTTGATTGAGGTTGTTTCGCTGCTAGCGAAGCCGCTATCACTCGGTATGCGTCTGTTCGGTAACATGTTCGCAGGTGAGGTAGTGTTTATTCTTTGTGCGGCTATGCTGCCATGGTACCTGCAATGGATGGGATCCCTACCTTGGGCTATCTTCCATATCTTGGTTATTTTGATCCAGTCGTTTGTATTTATGATGTTGACCATTGTGTATATGTCAATGGCTCATGAAGATAACGATCATTAATAAATTGAATTTTTAATACCCATTGAATCTTTGGAGAAATTAGATGGAAACTGTATTGAGCTTCTCTGCAATCGCTGTAGCTATTATTGTTGGTCTATGTGCGGTTGGTACTGCGATTGGTTTCGCTGTATTAGGCGGTAAGTTCTTGGAAGGCGCAGCTCGTCAACCAGAAATGGCTCCTATGCTGCAAGTTAAGATGTTCATCATCGCAGGTCTGTTGGATGCGGTTCCAATGATCGGTATCGTAATCGCTCTGCTATTCACATTCGCAAACCCATTCGTTGGTCAGCTAGCTGGTTAATCACGCTTTGTCCTGACAAATCGTTTCGATTTGTCGTTGATTAACACTAAGTCCACTTTAGGGGGTAGCTGTTGTGAATATGAACGCAACTCTGCTAGGTCAAGCTTTAGCTTTTGGTATGTTTGTGTGGTTCTGCATGAAATATGTATGGCCGCCGATTATCAAAGCAATTGAAGATCGTCAGAAGAAAATTGCTGATGGTTTGCAAGCCGCTGAGCGTGCAAAGAAAGATCTCGACCTGGCACAAGCTAATGCTTCTGATCAATTGAAAGAAGCAAAACGCACAGCAACTGAGCTCATTGAGCAAGCGAATAAACGTAAAGCGCAAATCATTGACGAAGCTCGTGAGGAAGCTCAGGCAGAACGCCAGAAAATCCTGACTCAAGCGGAAGCGGAGATTGAAGCAGAACGTAACCGTGCTCGTGATGAGCTGCGTAAACAGGTTGCAACTCTGGCAATTGCTGGTGCTGAGAAAATTATTGAGCGTTCAATCGATAAAGATGCGCACAAAGATATTCTCGACAACATTACTGCAAAACTTTAACGGAGGGGGCATATGTCGGATTTGACTACAATCGCACGCCCCTACGCTAAAGCAGCCTTTGATTTTGCGGTAGAAAAACAGCAACTGGATCATTGGAGCCAGATGCTTGCTTTCACCGCTGAAGTCGCAAAAAACGAACAAATGCACGAGCTGTTAACCAGCTCGGGCTCAGCGAGTAAATTAGCTGAGATTTTTATTGCAGTTTGTGGCGAACAGCTTGATGGTCATGGTCAAAAACCTAGATTAAAGGTAATGGCAGAAAATGGTCGTCTGTTGGCGATTCCAGCTCTCAATGAACTCTTTGCAGTATTGAAGCAGGAACATGAGAAGAAAGTGGATGTGGAAGTGATTTCCGCCACTGAACTCAGTGACCAACAGCGTTCAGAAATTGGCAGCAAGCTTGAGCAGCGTTTAGAGCGCAAAGTTCAGCTGAATTGCAGTGTAGATGAGACTCTGCTTGGCGGGGTCATTATTCGAGCCGGAGACTTAGTCATCGATAACTCAGCACGCGGACGTTTGAAGCGTCTGAGCGATGCATTGCAGTCTTGATGGGGATTGGAGCATGCAACTTAATTCCACGGAAATTAGCGATCTGATCAAACAACGTATTGAATCTTTCAACGTTGTTAGTGAAGCTCGCAACGAAGGTACTATCGTATCGGTAAGCGACGGTATCATTCGTATTCACGGCCTTGCAGATGTTATGCAAGGTGAAATGATTGAATTACCGGGCAACCGTTATGCACTGGCACTTAACCTTGAGCGTGACTCGGTGGGTGCGGTAGTAATGGGTCCATACGCAGACCTGCGTGAAGGCATGAAAGTAACAGGTACTGGCCGTATTTTGGAAGTTCCTGTTGGTCCTGAACTGCTGGGTCGCGTGGTTAACACTCTGGGTGAGCCTATTGATGGTAAAGGCCCAATCGGTGCAAAACTGACTTCACCTGTTGAAGTCATCGCACCGGGTGTTATCGATCGTAAATCGGTTGATCAACCTGTTCAAACTGGTTACAAATCAGTTGACTCGATGATCCCAATCGGCCGTGGCCAGCGTGAGCTGATCATCGGTGACCGTCAAACAGGTAAAACTGCATTGGCGATTGATGCGATCATCAACCAGAAAAACTCTGGTATTTACTCTATCTATGTTGCTATCGGCCAGAAAGCGTCAACCATTGCGAACGTTGTTCGTAAACTGGAAGAGCACGGCGCACTGAAAAACACCATTGTTGTGGTGGCTTCAGCGTCCGAATCTGCTGCACTGCAATACCTCGCACCTTACTCAGGTTGTGCGATGGGTGAATACTTCCGCGATCGCGGTGAAGATGCGCTGATTGTGTACGATGACCTGTCTAAACAGGCTGTTGCTTACCGTCAAATCTCACTGCTTCTGCGTCGTCCACCAGGTCGTGAAGCTTTCCCTGGCGACGTATTCTACCTCCACTCTCGTCTACTAGAGCGTGCAGCTCGTGTAAACGAAGAGTACGTAGAGCGTTTCACTAAGGGTGAAGTGAAAGGTAAGACCGGTTCTCTAACCGCTCTGCCAATCATCGAAACTCAAGCTGGTGACGTATCGGCATTCGTACCGACCAACGTAATCTCGATCACTGATGGTCAGATCTTCCTACAAACTGAACTGTTCAACGCGGGCGTACGTCCAGCGGTTGACCCAGGTATCTCAGTTTCTCGTGTAGGTGGTGCAGCACAAACTAAGATCGTTAAGAAGCTCTCTGGCGGTATCCGTACTGCACTGGCTGCTTACCGTGAACTGGCAGCGTTTGCTCAGTTTTCTTCGGATCTGGATGAAGCGACCAAGCGTCAGCTGACTCACGGTCAGAAAGTGACTGAACTGATGAAGCAGAAACAGTATGCACCAATGTCTGTATTTGATCAGGCTCTGGTGATCTTTGCTGCGGAACGTGGCTATCTGACAGACGTAGAACTGAACAAGGTTCTCGACTTCGAAGCTGCTCTACTATCGTATGCTCGTGCTCATTACGCTGAATTGGCAGCGCAAATCGACAAGACGGGTGCTTATAATGATGAGATCGAAGCTCAGCTGAAGAAGCTGGTTGACGATTTCAAAGCAACCCAAACTTGGTAATGAGGTCGGTGGCAGTTTCTGCCACCAACTAACGGAGAGTAACGATGGCCGGCGCAAAAGAGATACGTACTAAGATCGGGAGTGTGAAAAGCACTCAGAAGATTACGAAAGCGATGGAAATGGTGGCTGCTTCTAAAATGCGTCGTTCACAGGACGCTATGGAGTCATCACGCCCTTACGCACAAACAATACGTAAAGTGATCGGTCATGTCGCCAACGCAAGTCTAGAGTATCGTCATCCGTATCTAGAAGAGCGTGAAGCGAAGCGTGTTGGTTACATCATTATTTCTACAGACCGCGGTTTGTGTGGTGGCTTGAACATTAACCTGTTCAAAAAAGCCATCACTGATATGCAGGTTTGGAAAGAAAAAGGCGCGCAAATTGAGCTGGCGATTATCGGTTCAAAAGCCACCTCCTTTTTCAACAACAGCGGCGCGAAAGTAGCGGCTCAGGTTTCTGGTTTAGGCGATAGCCCAAGCTTAGAAGATCTGATCGGTTCGGTCGGCGTTATGCTGAAGAAATACGATAAAGGTGAGTTAGACCGCCTCTATCTGGTGTTCAACCAGTTTGTGAACACCATGGTGCAAAAACCAAAGATCGATCAATTGCTACCTTTGCCAAAATCGGACAGCGAAGATATGCAGCGTGGTCACATGTGGGATTACATCTACGAACCAGAACCGAAGCCTCTGTTGGATGCGCTTTTACTGCGCTTCATCGAGTCACAGGTTTACCAAGGTGTTGTAGAGAACCTAGCGTGTGAGCAAGCAGCCCGAATGGTTGCGATGAAAGCTGCTACCGATAACGCGAGCAACCTGATTGATGATTTACAGCTTGTGTACAACAAAGCCCGTCAGGCAGCGATTACACAAGAATTGTCGGAAATCGTAGGCGGCGCGGCTGCGGTTTAAGCTTAGGTAAAACAAACAGTTTAGAGGATTAACGATGGCTACAGGTAAGATCGTACAGATCATCGGTGCGGTAGTCGACGTAGAGTTCCCACAGAGCGAAGTACCAAGTGTTTACGATGCTCTGAATGTTGTGGATTCCAAAGAACGTCTGGTTCTGGAAGTTCAACAGCAGCTAGGCGGTGGCGTGATTCGCGCTATCGTTATGGGTAGCTCGGATGGTTTACGTCGTGGAATGACAGTACAAAACACTGGCGCTCCAATTTCAGTACCAGTAGGTACTAAAACCCTAGGTCGTATCATGAACGTGCTTGGTGATGCGATTGACGAACGTGGCGACATTGGCGCAGAAGAGGTGTATTCAATCCACCGCCCTGCACCAAGCTACGAAGAACAGTCTAGTGCAACTGAACTGCTGGAAACGGGTGTTAAGGTTATCGACCTGATCTGTCCGTTTGCAAAAGGCGGTAAAATCGGTCTGTTCGGTGGTGCGGGTGTAGGTAAGACCGTTAACATGATGGAACTTATCAACAACATCGCGCTGCAACACTCAGGTTTGTCAGTTTTTGCAGGGGTTGGTGAGCGTACTCGTGAGGGTAACGACTTCTACCACGAAATGCAGGAAGCGGGCGTTGTAAACGTTGAGCAGCCAGAACTGTCGAAAGTAGCGATGGTTTACGGCCAAATGAACGAGCCACCAGGCAACCGTCTGCGTGTAGCACTGACTGGTCTGACCATGGCGGAACGATTCCGTGATGAAGGCCGTGACGTACTGCTGTTCATCGACAACATCTACCGTTACACCCTAGCGGGAACGGAAGTATCTGCTCTGCTTGGCCGTATGCCTTCAGCGGTAGGTTACCAGCCAACACTGGCTGAAGAGATGGGTGTTCTGCAAGAACGTATCACGTCAACCAAGAAAGGTTCTATCACCTCTGTACAAGCGGTATACGTACCTGCGGATGACTTGACTGACCCATCACCAGCAACCACGTTTAGCTCACTTGGATGCAACCGTTGTTCTGAACCGTAACATCGCCGCTATGGGTCTATACCCTGCGATCGACCCACTGGATTCGACTTCACGTCAATTGGATCCATTGGTTGTTGGTCAAGAGCACTACGATGTGGCACGTGGCGTGCAAGCAACGCTACAACGCTATAAAGAGCTGAAAGACATCATCGCGATTCTAGGTATGGACGAACTGTCTGAAGCGGACAAGCAAGTGGTTGCTCGTGCGCGTAAGATCGAACGTTTCCTGACTCAGCCTTACCACGTAGCAGAAGTCTTTACTGGCGATCCAGGGGTATACGTATCTCTGAAAGAAACCCTACGTGGTTTCAAAGGTCTGCTGGCAGGTGACTACGATGACATTCCAGAGCAAGCGTTTATGTACTGCGGTACGATTGACGATGCTATCGAGAATGCGAAGAAGCTATAAGGCTGACTAGGAGGCGATATGGCAGCAATAACCCTTTCATCTGGACGTGGTGAGCGCAGAGAAAAAACTGTTCTCTGGCTTGGTTGAAACGTTTCAGGTGACCGGTAGCGAAGGTGAGCTGGGTATTTTCCACGGCCATACACCGCTGCTGACCGCTATCAAGCCTGGTATGGTGCGTATTGTGAAACTGCACGGCCACGAAGAGTACATTTATGTCTCTGGTGGTATTGTTGAGGTTCAGCCGGGCACAGCAACTGTGTTGGCTGATACTGCAATTCGTGGAGAAGATCTGGACGCAGCTAAGGCAGAAGAAGCCAAACGTCGTGCGGAAGAGCGCATTCTCAACCAGCATGGCGACATGGACTTTGCACAAGCGGCCAGTGAACTGGCTAAAGCCATCGCGCAGCTTCGTGTGATTGAATTGACCAAAAAGCGTCGTTAATCATGCTTACAAGCTGATAAAAAGCCTGACCTATGTCAGGCTTTTTTGTTTCTTGTGAGCGTGTTCATTCGCGAGAAAGTGCACGGTTAAGGGATGTTTTTGTTCCGTTATTGACTGATTGTTAATAAATCAACGCGATTTTCTATGAAAATAATCGCCGTTCTTATTTTCGAGATAATCGCTGATTAACTATTTTCGGTTTGCTGTTTAAAATACGACGCAGAAAAATGACTAGGTAGATAACAAATGAAATTCAGTACGGTAATTCTCGCGGCAGGGAAAGGAACTCGTATGCACTCTAATATGCCGAAGGTGCTGCATACATTGGCTGGTAAGCCTATGGTGAAACACGTCATTGATACGTGTAATAACCTCGGGGCGCAAAATATCCATCTGGTTTATGGCCATGGTGGCGATCAGATGCAGCAGGCTCTGGTCAATGAAAACGTTAACTGGGTATTGCAAGCACAGCAATTGGGTACTGGTCATGCCGTAGATCAGGCCTCTCCCCATTTTCAAGATGATGAAAAAATCTTGGTGTTGTACGGGGATGTACCGCTGATTTCAGAAGACACTATTGAAAGTTTACTTGAAGCGCAACCGACTGACGGCATTGCTTTGTTAACTGTTGTGCTGGATGACCCAACCGGTTATGGACGAATCGTACGTAAACGTGGCCCTGTGGTGGCGATCGTTGAGCAAAAAGATGCCAGCGAAGAGCAAAAGCTGATCAAAGAAGTCAACACTGGGGTGTTGGTGGCAACTGGTCGCGATCTTAAGCGTTGGTTGGCAGGGCTCAACAATAATAACGCGCAAGGTGAGTATTACCTGACTGATGTGATTGCGGCAGCGCATGATGAAGGCCGCGCGGTGGAAGCGGTACATCCCTCGCACTCCATTGAAGTGGAAGGGGTAAACGATCGCATTCAATTAGCGCGTCTTGAGCGTGCTTTCCAAGCGGGGCAAGCAAAGAAGCTGCTTGAGCAAGGCGTGATGCTGCGTGACCCAGCGCGTTTTGATCTGCGCGGTACTCTGCAGTGCGGCTCAGATGTGGAAATCGATGTAAATGTGATCATTGAAGGTCATGTTTCGATCGGCAATAACGTAGTGATTGGCGCGGGCTCAATTCTCAAAGATTGCGAGATTGACGATAACACAGTGATCCGCCCATACAGCGTAATTGAAGGCGCGACTGTCGGTGAAAACTGTACGGTCGGGCCTTTTACTCGCTTACGTCCGGGTGCAGAGCTGCGCGATGACGCCCATGTCGGCAACTTTGTGGAGATGAAAAATGCTCGTCTTGGTGAAGGCTCAAAAGCCAATCACCTGACTTATCTTGGCGATGCCGAGATTGGCAAAGGCGTGAATGTTGGCGCAGGTGTGATCACCTGTAACTACGATGGTGCCAATAAACATAAAACCGTGATTGGTGATGATGTGTTTGTGGGTTCTGATTGCCAGCTCGTTGCGCCTGTAACGATTGGTAACGGTGCGACCATTGGTGCCGGAACGACCCTGACTAAGAATGTGGCTGAGGGTGAGTTAGTCATCACTCGCGTGCCAGAGCGCAAAAATTGCTGGTTGGCAGCGTCCGGTGAAAAAGAAATAAATTGAACCGATTAAAAAAAAGAAGCCGCATTCGCGG
>NZ_JJMN01000009.1 GCF_000696385.1 Vibrio metoecus
ACAACGCATTACCACTAAACCCAAACACAACAACTGCAACCACCGCGGCTCAATGGGACTGGAAACGCCGCGCGTTGACAGTCCCTCTTGAGGCGTTTGTTAGCTTCGTAGCCCATTGTTTAACAATGATTTTTAACACATTTTCTTAGAAGGCCATTTTACGCAAAAGCATCGACACAAACACACGTCCAACGCCAAAAGCTGTGAAGTTAGCGGCCAAAACTTAAAACGATCTAGGCTAAGTTGGCCACGGTTAAGAGTCCGCGACAAAGAAAGCAAGATCACAGCGATGATGCAGCCTTTTGTGAAACTAAGTTGACCGTGTTGAACATCCAACAACATTGAAGGACCGAGACATGTTGGTTTTCAGCGGCTTTTAAACTACGGAACTTTCAACTTTTTCTACCAAGTCAGCATCAGAAAAACTCGAAAGCCAAGTTGTGGAATTTGAACGCTAAAAGCTGATTTTTTACAACAAATGGGCTTAGATTTTGATGATTCTAACCTTTTAGAAGCTAACGCCC
>NZ_JJMN01000010.1 GCF_000696385.1 Vibrio metoecus
AGGAAATCAGAGTGCATCGGAAAACCTTACTGCTTTTTTTATTGGCAATACTTAGCGGTTGCGATCATCAGGCAGCGATTGAGGACGATTTTGCAAGTTACTTAACTCGTATTGCCAATGTACAGGAACAAGCGGCTTTCACGCCTCCGGTTTGGACGGCACAAAGTGTATCGCCAAAGCGTGAATTGATGACGCCACTTGAACCTTTGACGATCGGCTTGTTAGACAGTTACGAATTACGTCAATGCGGTTTATTTGAGCGTATCGCTCAGCGCAATTCGATTTTAGGCAAGGTACAAGATGCATTTCGCGAGTGGGATTTTCAAATTGCGTTATTAAACGGGCTCGACACCTGTTTGCTAGAGCCCAAACTCAGTCCGGCGTTGAAAGCACAGTTACTTGAGATCAAAGTAATTAAGCAGCAAGAACTGCCTAGTCGTTGGAATAACTTACTCTACACCAGTGATGTGATGCGATCGCAACTGAGTGGTGCAAAGTGGTATGACGCCAATTGGAGCACTGATGAATTACTTTTCGCACTTCAGCAGTTAAATCAAATTGATATCAATATTAAACAGCGGCTACCTATCCCCGAGCTTTCGCTATTTACTCAACAAGAAATATTGGAAAAACAGCGCTTACTGGGCCACCTAAAGTTTTCATTAGACCGAGCAACAGATTGGCTTGATACGCTATCCCGACAACTGATTGATCACGATGATGTCATTCTCTGTGGTGTAAACCGAAATCAAACTAAGCTCACTTATCTGCGCAATGTTTTTCAAAGTCAGTATATCGAAAAGGTGCAACCCTACTTAGCGAGCCTTGACCAAGCGTATTATCAATTTGCGCCTCAATTGTCTTTGTTTAATCAGCTTAACTCGCCCTTTCCGATACAAGCGAGCCATCAGCGTTTCCGTGATGCGATCCAAAAACATGCGCACTACTGGCAACAACTTTTCAAGCGTTGCGGCATAACTGTCGGCGCAAATCAATAACTGGCTTTTTCTCGAACATAGCGAGCAAATCGTGGTTTACCTTCTGTGGTTAACCCGTTATAGCGGTAGGTGATTAAACTGCCAATGTCTGGTGGATCTGCACGTTCCGCATCACTAAAACCACTGCCGATGTAGAATTCAATTCCGTCGGGAGTGCGTACTAAAATCGATCCCATCTTCCCTTTATACTTTCCTGAGCCTAAGCGATAACCAATCACCGTGGCTTCAGCATCTTGATGTTTTTTAAGCTTGAGGAGATCGTTACTACGACCCGCTTGGTAACGAGCATCGATTTTGTCGCAGCATTACCCCTTCCCCCCGACTTTTCCACTGATATTGTCCAGATAACTCAGTAGTTCCTGTTCAGATTTTATCGGAGTGTGCTCAACAAATTTGATGTGCTTTTTATCTAACTGATTGACTAAGTAGACGAGATTGTAGTAACGCTTACTGTAATCACCCGCAGCATCTGGCATATCAAACAGCATAAAATCAATATTCCGCCAAGCTGATTCTGAAGGTTGCATATCCAACACCGTCTGCTGCACAAGAGTAAAGTTTCCTCTTCCGGCCCACAATTCCCCCTCTAGCGGATAAGGTGGCAGTGGCTCGATAAACCAGGAAGGTGCCGCTATCGGATTTCCGTTGCGTGTGACAAGCTGTTTTCCGGTCCATATCGCACGAATACCATCCAGTTTTTCACTCTTCCAGTAATCATAAATATTGATACCGTGTTGGTAGTCATTTGCGAAAGTAATGGGAATGAAAGCGAGCGGGCTATCATTCGCCGATGTTTGCTGTGAAAGGAGTATTGCTGCGGCAGTGAGTGTCAGTCGTATCAGCATGGTCATGTCCCTAATGAAGATGCAGAGTCATTTTCATTAGGGAAACATATGGATGAAAGGGTGATTGATTAATGATGCGAAACAGTTCATTAATTTCCCTTATTGACTAAACAGCGTATTACATTGCTTAGGGCGCCTTTAACAAATCCGTTAAGAGTTTTGCGTCGAAGGTGACTGCCGTAGTTGAGATAAGTATTTAATCCACTGTTTGGCACTTTCCGAGGCTTGAATACTTTCCGCTCGTTTCGCTTGTAGTAAAGCGGCATCAATCTGATTCAATTTGTAGAGGGCGCGCGTTTTGGCTAGCGCAACTTGCGCTTGTTTATCGCGCTCTTTGACTTGATCAAGTTCGGCTAACGCTTGCTCATAGTCCCCTTCTTGCAATAAGAGTTGCGCCACATACCAGTGATATTTCGCGTCTTTCGTGGCAGCCAAACGCCAGGTTTTAATGGCATGATCCCACTCTTTAGCGCGCTGCCAATAAATGGCGCGTTCGGTAATGAGTTGTAGATTGCTTTCCGCCTCTTCCAAGGTTTTCCATTGACTTGTAGCTGCACGCTCTGGTACCCCATTTTGCGCGTAGAGCTGAGCCAGCAATCGTAAATCTTGCTGGTTGAGTTCGACCTTTTGCATTTTGGCGAGGGCTAAAGTGCTGAGTGCCTCTTTCTTCAACCCTACACGCAGCTCTAGGCTCACCAGTTGACGCCACCAAGCACTCTTTTGCGGCTCCAATACCAACAGACGTTTCAAAGTGGCGATCGCAGGTTTCCACTGCTCCAAATTAAGTTCAGCGCCCAATTGTAGTGAAAGTGGCAATACTGCATCTTGCGATTGGAACTGTGCGTACTGCTTAATCCCTTTCAGGACAGATTTCCACTCTTGCAACTGAAAATGCAGTTGAGAAATTCTCAGCCAAAGCTCATCGCCTTTTTGATTTGTTGGAATAGATTCTGACAGCACATAGTAATGCTTCAGCGCCGGACGATACTCTTGTTGGCTGGTCAGTAGATCGGCCAACATTTTCCGAGTTGACCACGCTTGTTCATCTTGCAGCTCATTACTTTCCACTGCCAATTTAAGTGATGAAATCGCTGCGGGAATTTGCTCATTCTGCCAGTAGAACACCCCAAGCATACGGGCAACATAAGCACGGTCATAACTTCTGCTCAGTTCTGTTTGCTTGAGAACCTGAATTGCCTCTTTCACCTTGTTTTCTTGTGCCAACTGGTTCGCCTTGACGACTTTACTGGCCGTAAACGGGCTTAACTCTGCGGCATGACTCACAACAGATAAACAGGACAGAAGAAGATAACTTAAGATTCGTCGTTTCATTTTTGTAGCTTAAACTCCAGTCGAACCGTCAGCCCGGTTTGAACCACGGCTTTACCATCCACAATTTTCGGTTGGTATTTCCAGTTACGCAAAGCCAGCATCGCTTCACGTTCAAAATAACGTTTGGGGTTGGCATCCACCACTTCAATGTCGCGAGTTTTGCCCAGTTCATCAATGTTAAAACGCAGCGTAACATACCCTTCAACCCCACGTTGCAAGGCTTTGGCTGGATAGTTAGGCTCGACTCGATGCAAAGGCATCACTTGCTGATTCACCGAAAACTCACCAAATTGTGGTGCATTCACTGCCACACCTTCAATCGCTGTGCTGAGGTTTAAATCCACCAGCGGATTGAGTGATGACACATCCATCGCGGCAGTTTGCTCAGATCTCGCTGGCGCTTGAGTTGGCACCTGCGGTACTTGTGGCTGCTCTGGTACGCTACGTTGTCTGCGTTGTACATCTTGCTCTTGCTCTGCCATCACCATAGTAAAACTCAGTGCCGCAGTTGGTTTAGGAATGCTTCTCCCGCCGTTATCCACCATCCAAGCCATCAGGCTAAACAGTGCCAACGTAACGGCGAGAGCCATTGGACAGGCTAAGATCAAGCGACCCATTAGGGTTTCTCCGCCGCAAGCGCAATGTTTTTCACACCCGCACCTTTTGCTGCATCCATCACTTTCACTACCGTGCCGTTAAACGCATGTTCATCAGCTTGAATCACCAGCGAGGCATCTGGCTGATCCAACAATAGATGTTCTAAAGTCGCTTGCACTCGTTCCACATCGACCTGACGTTTATCAATGTAGATGTCATTGGCCGCAGTAATCGCAACAAAAATCCCGGCTTGCTTTTGGCTCACCGCATGCGCTGCGGTGGGACGATTGACTTCGACACCCGATTCGCGCACAAACGAGCTGGTCACAATAAAGAAAATTAACATGATAAAGACGATATCCAGCATCGACGTGAGATCGATCTGCGCTTCATCTTGCTTGGAAGGTCTGCGCCCTAGCCTCATGATTGGCTCCTTAACGCTTGTTCTAATTTCATTTCAAGTCCACGACAGGTTTTGCTTAAACGTGCGTGAACAAAAAGTCCGGCTAATGCGGCCACCATGCCTGCCATAGTGGGTAAGGTGGCGAGTGAAATGCCTGAGGCCATCAACTTGGGATCGCTACTGCCTTGAGTCGCCATTACATCGAACACCGAAATCATCCCTGTTACCGTACCAAGTAGTCCGAGCATAGGACAAATGGCCACCAGAACCTTAATCAGGTTAAGATTCTGATGTAATGCAATGTGTGCTTCGCCTAGCCATTGCTCGCGAATGGAACGGGCAAACCAACTCTGTTGATCGCTACGTTGTAACCACAAGGTAATCCAATGCTGACGTTGCTTTGGAAACGCCAGCGTCAGAAATAATACGCGCTCAATCACCAGTAACCAGCACAGCAATACGACAGCCGCTAACCACCAAAGTACCGCCCCGCCTTGAGCCATAAACTGCTCAAGCGGCTGCCAGTATTCCAGTAGGAAAGAGAATGCTGAATTCATCATTCGCCCTTACGCGGTTTGTTTAACAAGTGGTTGAACCGATTGAGCGGAGCAGTCAAGCTCCGCTTGTTGAGCAACCAGTCCAATCCCTTGTTTCTCCAGAATATTGCGAATCGCTTCTGCTTGTGCGCTGAGAATATTGTGCGCCAGTAAGAGCGGAATCGCCGCAATCAAACCTTCCACGGTTGTCACCAAGGCCATCGAAATGCCGCCCGCCATGACTTTCGGGTCACCGTTACCAAACTGAGTGATCACTTGGAAGGTTTCAATCATCCCGGTCACTGTACCGAGCAGGCCGAGCATTGGTGCTAACGCGGCCAACAATTTCAGCATGGATAGACCCGTTTCAAGGTGGTTTTGCTCATCCACCACGGCTTCCAACAAACGGAGTTCAAGTGCTTCCACACTGCGTTGCTGCTCTTTGTTGTAAACCGCCAAAATGCGTCCCAGTGGGTTATCACCCGGCTGCTCAGGATTTTTGAGTTGCGCTTTGATCTTTTGACGCAGAGTGGCCAATATCGCACCACGGTACAAAGCAATAATTAATCCCAC
Organism: Vibrio metoecus; assembly: GCF_000696385.1. Taxonomy (GTDB): domain Bacteria; phylum Pseudomonadota; class Gammaproteobacteria; order Enterobacterales; family Vibrionaceae; genus Vibrio; species Vibrio metoecus. The sequence goes on from NZ_JJMN01000010.1 coordinate 5,285, forward strand.
ACCCAGTAACACGAGGATCACGTTACCAATCACGCCACCGGCTTGTAGGCGCTGGCTGAGTGATGGGGTTAAAGCCAGCTGTTCCAACAATAAACCGCGTGAGGGGTCCACTTTCATAGTGACAACGTCACCATGAATGAGGGATTGAATTCGACTTAAGGTTGGGAAATCTGACGGCAGTTGTTGATAACTCACCGCTTGTTGACTTTGGTTATCCCACTTTACATAGCCTTTTTCAGTGACCAATCCGAATGAGCCCAAACGCAATGCAGGTTCTGTTTGCGTTTCGCCCTGCCCGTTTAACCAAGCAATTTCCGTCGGCTTAACTTGTGCACTGGCTTGAATTTCTTCACTCATGGCTTGCCACAAACTGCGCAGTTGAGCCATTGATGGTAAGGTCTTCGCTGCAACCACTTCATCAATACTGTTTTGATGAGTACGAGGCTCAACGCCAGTAACTGATTGATCCAGTTCATTTTGCAGCTCTTTGGCATTTTGGCGTACCACACCAAACATCTCGCCTAAGCTGCCCGTTTCCAGTCGCAACGTTTCTTCAAGGCGCGCGAGCGTATTTTCGTTGTCACTGAACTTGGTCGATAGCTGATCCGCCTCTTTTTGCAGGCGATTGCGTTCAGTGAGCAAAGCGGCTTTCGCAGCTTGAAGCTCTTGTTCAGTTTGCACGAAACCGGATTCTCGCTGCTGGTTATGCTGCTGTTGCTGCGCTTTATCTTGATTGGCTTTTTGCACTAAGCCATCCACTGCGTAAGCAGAGCTGAAACCCAGAGCTAAAGGCAGGGTTAATGCCAACGCCAAAGCGGAGTGTTTAAACTTCATTATTTGGCCTCCGCTGCGGTCAAAGATACAGGCAAGTTCAACAGTGTCGGGGCAATTTGCTGCTGTGCCAGTTGGTAAGCGGTATTGAGATCGTTTTTGTTCGTATCCGGCAGTGCTTGCCATGATTGCTGTTTTGCATCCCAATTCCAGAATTGTTCACCATCAAGGCTGCGAGCCAACAGCACTAAACGGCCTAAATAAAGCACTTCGGCTTCTACTTGCTGTGTGGAAGACAAGGCAATTTTCGCTTGGTAAGTACCCAGCTTGTTACCGTAATCCAGTTCGATTTGGTATGCCTCAAGAATACGGCGATATTTTTCAGCATCACTGACATCAGCACGCGGCATAAGTTCTTTGAGCTTTTCAATGCGTTCTTGACGGGCTGCGAGACGGATCGGTTTATCCTGCGCTACCCACTCCTCAAGTCCATCAATCATGTCGTACATCAGTGGCACAATCCCTTGACGAGTACGTTTGATCTCTTCCGTTTGCTGCTCAAGACTGCTCATCTCTTGCTCTTGGTTCGCAACCAGAGACTGCAAATGATTGCGATAAGTTTGCAAGTTTTTGACTTCTTCATTCAATTGCTCAATTTCCGCGCGCAGCACTAAGGTTTTTTCTGCACTTTGGTCAATTTTTTGTTGGCTTTGGGCAGAAGCTTGGTTGGTACTGTTTTGAATTGCTTGCGCTTGATCGAGCGAAGCGGCATGCGCGGGCAAAAGTGCCGAGGCGCAAAGAAGTGAGAGACATCTTTTCATAGAGTGTGATTTGCCTTTTTAGGAATGAGGAGGATTCTATTGAGAAACGCTCTCATTATCAACCAGCTTATTGATTGTTTGTACTTTCAAGTACATAAATTGCCAATCATGCACAAAAAATCAACACGCACGCATTCGCCCTAGTTTTGAAATCGGCGCATGCGATTGCTTAATGACATAATTCCTTGATAGATCTTTCATTTTTCTGTCATTAACTAGCCACCGCACTGTAACTTTTACTCGCCACTATACCTTACCAACGAAACACCAACAGTCTCGTTCGAAACTTACAAGGAATGAATCAATGAATAAGGTATGGTTATCTGGCTTGTTAACCGCAACGGTTTTCTGGCGTTATTTTCAACTTCAACCCTCGCGGCAACAGAAATCACATGGTGGCATGCTATGGGTGATCAATTGGGTGAAACCGTCAATTACCTCGCCAATGAGTTTAATGCTTCACAAAGCGATTATAAGCTCACTCCGGTTTACAAAGGTTCGTACACCGAAACGCTTACCGCGGGCATTGCTGCGTTTCGTGCAGGCCAAGCGCCGAACATTCTGCAAGTGTTTGATGCCGGTGCAGCCACCATTATGAGCGGAAAAGGTGTGGCGAAACCGGTGCAAGATCTGATGATTGAATCTGGCTACCCTTTTACTTCACAAGATTACATTGCCGGTGTGCGTAACTTTTATGCGGATAACAAAGGCAAAATGGTTGGCATGCCATTCAACAGCTCAACACCTGTGCTGTATTACAACAAAGATATGCTGGCATCCGTTAACGCAAAAGCCCCACAAACCTATGAACAGCTAGAGCAAGTTGCCGCTAAGTTAGCTGAAAAAGGCCAAGCCGGATTTGCCCAATCGTTAACACCGTGGATCATGTTTGAGAACTTCAAATCTCGCCACAACTTACCGCTTTCTGATAAGCAAAATGGCTATCAAGCACTCTCGACCAAGATCATGTTTAACTCTGAAGACATGCTGATGCATGTGAAAAAGCTCAAAGAGTGGTCGGATAAAGGCTATTACAAATATTACGGCAGCGATTGGGATGCCAACCAAACTCCTTTTGAGCGTGGTGAAGTGGCGATGTGGATGGGCTCTTCTGGTTCATTCGGCGGTCTGCGTAACCGCGTAAAATTCAATCTTGGCACGACTTACCTACCTTATTGGGAATCGGTCACCAAGAATCCGACTCACACTTTTATTGGTGGTGCTGCCCTGTTTGCTCTACAAGGCCACAGCAAAGAGCAAGACAAAGGCGTAGCGGCATTCTTCGCTTATTTGACCAAGCCTGAAACGCAAGTGTACTGGCACAAAACCACTGGTTACGTGCCAGTGACGAATGCGGCGTACGAGCTCACCAAACAATCAGGCTACTACCAAGAAAACCCAGATGCGGAAGTGGGCGTGAAACAGCTTAGCCTGCCGGATGGCGAGTGGACTAAAGGTTACCGCTTAGGTTACTACCCACAAGTGCGTGAAGTGATGCACCGCGAATTCGATAACATTTTTGCTGGCCGCTCAACGGTAGAGAGCAGCTTGAACAAAGTAGGAAAACGAAAGCGCCAAGCTGCTGGATCGCTTCGCACGTACTGTGCAATAGCTTTCATTGCCGCCATCTGAACGATGGCGGCTTATCTCTCTTACGTCAATATTGAGTTTTTCTGTGCAACGTCGACAACATTTCGCTCACACTCCGCTGCCCTATTTGCTGCTTGCACCGCAGATAGTGATCATCGCGGTGTTCTTTGTTTATCCCGCCGCTCAAGCGATTTATCTCTCTTTTATGTTGGAAGATCCTTGGGGGCTTTCCTCCACGTTTGTCTGGTTTGAAAACTATCAAGAGCTGTTTAGCTCGGCGGAATATCTCAACTCCTTAGGTTTTACACTGTTGTTTTCAGTGGTTGTTTCTTTTCTTTCGCTGGCACTGGCGCTGCTTTTAGCGGTGAAAGCGGACAACATCATTCATGGGCAAAGTGCGTATCGCGTTACTTTGACGTGGGTGTATGCCGTGGCTCCAGCCGTAGCGGGCATTATCGGCGGCTTTCTGTTTAATCCGCACATTGGTGTACTGACTGATCTGTTTCAGCGTATTGGATGGCAGTTTAGTTTTCAAACCGATCCGTTCGATGCGTCGATTGCCCTCATTCTGGTTTCGGTCTGGAAGCAAGTTTCAGTCAACTTCCTCTATTTTCTGGCCGGTTTGCAGTCGATTTCCTACGCCGTTCGCGAAGCGGCGCTGCTCGATTGCCAAAGCGACAGCAAACGTTTTTGGAGCATCACCTTTCCGCTGCTCGCACCGACAGGATTTTTCCTGTTGGTGATTAACCTCACTTATGCCTTTTTCGATACCTTCGGCGTGATTGACACCATGACCAATGGCGGCCCCGGTGGCAGTACCACCTCGCTGGTATACAAGGTGTATCGCGATGGCTTTGTCGGTGCTGACCTTGGCGGCAGCTCGGCGCAATCGGTCGTGCTTCTTGTGTTGGTGCTGGCGCTGACGTGGTTGCAGTTCCGTTTCGTTGAAAAACGTGTTCATTACTAAGGAGTCATGATGAAAAGTAATCGACTCTCGGATCATGTGATCCTGATTATTGGCGCGCTGTTTATGCTGGTGCCGCTGTGGCTGATTTTCGCCAGTTCTACTCATCAACCTAACGATATTGTTTCTGAAGGTTTGCAATGGACCTTGGGCGATAACCTCAGCGCAGTTTATAGCGAAGCGTGGAATAAAAGCCTTGGCTTTGCGGGTAATGTCACTGCACAAAGCATGATTATGAATTCGATGATCATGGGCTTGGGTTTTGCGATTGGCAAAATCGTGATTTCGATGATGGCGGCCTATGCCTTGGTCTATTTCCGCTTGCCTTATGCCAGCGCATGGTTCTGGCTGATTTTCATTACCCTACTGCTGCCGCTCGAAGTGCGGATTATTCCCTCGTACGAAGTGGTGTCCAATCTGGGCATGCTCAACAGCTACACCGGCTTAGTGCTGCCACTGATTGCCTCCGCCACCGCGACTTTCTTCTTCCGCCAATTTTTCAAAACCATACCGGATGAACTCTTAGAAGCAGCACAACTGGATAACGCAGGACCGGTGCGCTTTTTTATCGATATCTTGTTTCCCCTCTCGAAAACCATGATGGCCGCGATTTTCATCATCATGTTTGTGGTGGGTTGGAACCAGTACCTGTGGCCGATCATGATGACCACGGATGAGCAGTACAACACCATCGTGATGGGCATAAAACAGATTCTCAATAACATCAATGAAACTAGCTTGCCGCGTTATGACTACGCATTTGCCATGGTGATCCTCGCCATGACTCCCACCCGTTTTGGTGGTAGTGAATTTTTCCAACGTTGGTTTGTAAAAGGATTAGTCGAAAGTGAAAAATAATCAGAACTCCAATATTCATCTGCTACGCAGCGCCAAACACGCGGAGCCTGTTATGTTAGACATCAAACAATTGGTCAAAACTTACGATAACGGCCATCAAGCGGTGAAAGGCGTGGATCTGTCGATTCATCACGGGGAAGTTATCGTCTTAGTCGGTCCATCGGGCTGCGGAAAATCCTCCATTCTGCGCTCTATCGCAGGCTTAGAGAGCATTACTTCTGGCGAAATTCATCTGGCCGGACGCCGCGTCGATAACGAAAAACCGGCCAATCGCGACATCGCGATGGTGTTTCAAAACTATGCTTTGTATCCACATATGAGCGTGTACGACAACCTTGCCTACGGCCTTAAAAACCGTGGTGTGGATAAACAAACCATCGCAGCGAAAATTGCTAAGGTCTCGAAAACCCTCAAGATTGAAGAATACTTAGACAGAAAACCGGCCAAGCTTTCGGGCGGACAACGCCAGCGTGTGGCGATGGGGCGTGCAATTGTGCGCGATCCGCAGCTGTTTTTGTTTGATGAGCCGCTCTCGAACTTGGATGCAGCGTTGCGCGCGCACATGCGTTTAGAAATCAAAAAACTGCAGCGTGAGCTTGGCGTAACGAGCGTGTATGTAACCCATGATCAGGTGGAAGCGATGACACTTGCCGATCGCATTGTAGTCGTCAAACAGGGGGAAATTGAGCAAGTCGGCACTCCCGCCGAAGTTTACCATCAACCGGCCAGTACCTTTGTGGCGAGTTTTATCGGCAGCCCTGCAATGAAACTTTCTCCCTGCATCCATCAAGCAAGGACAACTGCACATCGCAGGCAAGCACTGTTACTTGCCGCAGTTTGACGCCATGAGTGCCGAAAACATCACGCTAGGTATTCGCCCTGAACACGCCTCGCTCCACCCGCTAGCCAATGCCATTGAGTTAAAACTGGATATTCAGGTCGTTGAGCCACTAGGTCCGAACCAGCTCGTGCATGGCAAAATTATCGGCTTAGAAAGCGAGCAGGATTTCATCGCGGTCACTGCAGAAATTCCGCTCGATGCCCATCAAACCCTGCCGATCTGGGTTGCGCTTGAGCAACTGCATCTTTTTGATCAACAAGGTAAACGCTTTGTCCAGTCACACCGTTCTTGTACACAGAGCAGCAAAGTCGCTAGCACTCGTCAGCAATAAAATTCGTCAACAGTAAGGAAGCTTGTGACTTTATTATCCACCCGCCAAAAGCAAATCTTGGAATACTTGCAACAAACTCACGGGGTGCTTTCGAGCGCCCTACTTTCGGAACGCTTTGAGGTGTCGGTACAAACCATTCGCAAAGATATGAATGATTTGAGCGATAAAGGTATGGTACGCCGCGTGCATGGCGGCATTTCCCTGCCCAGTCCGAATGACAATTTATCGTTCAGTAATCGCGATTTGATCAACCTGACCGCAAAGCAGCGCATCGCACAGAAAGTGGCGCAAGCTCTGCCGGAAGGATGCAGTATTTTTCTCGGCATCGGCACGACCCCGAAACAGGTGGCGCAAGCTCTGCTCGATCATCCCGGTTTGACGGTCGTGACCAATAATATCAATGCCGCACTGACCTTAAGCCGCAACCCCAACATCAATTTGCACCTCGCCGGCGGACTGGTTCGCCATTCCGATGAAGATACCGTTGGCGAAGCGACAACCCGCTTTTACCGCAGCTTTAATATCAAGGTTGGGATTTTTGGTGTTGGCGGGCTCAATCCTCGTGGTCAATTGCTTGATTTTACGCCAGAAGAAGCCAATTTAACCCGCGCGATCATAGAACATAGCGAACAGTGTTGGTTAGTTGCAGACAAAAGCAAATTAGAGCGTTATGCTCCCGTGGTCAGTGGTGAACTGTCTGAAATGCATAGGCTATTTGTTGACCAGATCACGCCCGCCTTTCAGCAGTTGTCTCTTTTGCACCACGTCGAACTTATTGAATCGTGATTTGAGTGTGGTTCTCACTAAGGAAGCATGATGCCTTCAATCATCGTCGGCCACCGTGGGGTGGCTGGAACGTATCCAGAAAATACCCGTGTCAGTGTACAAGCGGCTATCAACCTTGGCTTATCTTGGGTTGAAGTAGACGTACAACCGACCAAAGACAATGTATTGGTTGTGTGTCACGACCATACGATTGACCGTTGCAGTAATGGCAAAGGTCGCATTGATGAGTACACACTCGCCGAGCTGAAACAGCTTGATTTCGGTGCTTGGTTTGATCCCCGTTTTACGGGCGAGCCGATCATGACTCTGGAAGAGTTGCTTGAGCTTGCAGCAGAGCACGATTTAGGACTGAATATCGAAGTTAAAGTCGATAAGCATGATGTGGCGAGTGTCGTACAAAATTTAAAAGAACAACTAGATCAAAGCCCACTGGTAGCCGACAAAATCTTACTGTCGAGTTTTAGCCACGACATTATTTTGCAACTGCACCAACACTGCCCAGGCTACAAATTGGGGATTTTGAGTGAACGTTTAACTCAGCGTGATCGCCAAGTGCTCAAAGAAGTGAATGCGTTTAGCTGCAACCTCAACTACCGCTGGATCACGGAAAAACACATCCGTGATTTGAAAAATGGTGGTTATCAGATTTGGTGTTACACCCTCAATCAAGTGGACAAATTCCGTTATCTGGACAAAGTCGATGCGATTTTTTCAGATTTCCCAGAACGTTTTATCAAGTGATATTGACCACGCTACTGATTGCAAAGTAAATAGAAAAGCAAAACGCCCATTGAAAATGGGCGTTTTTTTATCAATGCCTTTCTGTGGCAAATGTGTTTATTCAAATAACGCTTTATCGACCTTGATCACCACTTTACGTACCGGCTCACCTTCGCCTTCTACTGCAATCAGTGGACGATGCGGTTGACCGGGATAGAACACAATGAAATCTCCCGCTTCCAAATCGACAAACCGTTCTTCGGCTAATTGCGCACTGAATGCCACATCGCGCGTGGCTAGCAAATCTTCATCCAATCCCTTGAACGGCGCTAGGCTATAACCAAAACGCTCACGCCCTTGCAGTAAAATTTGCACATCCAAATAACGCGCATGACACTCGCTACGGCGCAGAGCGAGCGGTTGAGTGTGATCATCCATCACCAGGAAAAACGCAGAATCACCTTGCAACTCATGCTTACCCGTCGGTAGCGGTGTTGCTACACGCTGTAATACTTCATCAATTAGCTGTTGCAATTTAGGTGACAGTGCAGCGCAAAACTGGCGCTGCGCCATATTGCCAATAAACATCAAAAATTCCTTATTGGTACTGCTCGCCAGCGGCGGCAACAAAAGTCATTTCGACTTTATAATCTGGGTCAGCCAACTCCGCTTTCACGCAAGCACGGCTTGGTGCGCAACCTTCAGGGAACCAAGCATCCCAAACTTGGTTAAGCACTGGGAGCTCCGCAAAGTCGGTGATATAAATCGTCACCGATAAAATACGCGAACGATCGCTGCCAATCTTCGCCAATTGACGCTCTGCTTGCGCGAGAACCTGCTCAACTTGGCCTTGCATATCGGCCGACGTGTCGCTATCGGCGACTTCAACAAAATGGGCAATGCCGTTAAACACGGTGATGTCAGACCAACGAGTGCCTGGGTTAATACGATGTATCGTCATGGTGTTCTCTTTTTCTGTTATTCGGTAAGAAGCATGCCGCTTCTTCACTTATTAATATCGGGGAGCAGGATAGCCAAGATGAAGCGTAAAATCGCGCTTTGTCCCCGCAATTTTACTGACACGTTGCTGTTTTACTCATAGTTTGAGCGCTATGGTGGATTCACGGGCGATCAAACTCCCTTGATAGAGTCGATGCTGTGCATCTTGTGGTTTTTTATTGGCAATCTCAATGGCCAAACTGATTGCTTGCTGAGTTAACTCGCCGATCGGCAAACTCACGCTCGATAAACTCGGGATAGCAAAAGCCGCTGCGGGTTCATTATCAATCCCGATTAAGGAAACTTGCTTGGGTACATTAATGCCATGTTCATGCATGGCGCGCATTGCACCGAGCGCCATATCATCGTTACAGGCAAAAACCGCCGTCATGGAAATGCCTTGTTGCAGCAGTTGTTGCATTGCCTGATAACCACCAAGCAGTGTGTTATCCCCTTCGATGACAAAGGACAAGTTCAACTCAATCCCTTGCTCATGTAACGCTTGTTGATAGACATGATAACGAATTTTTCCCGTCTCGCTCACCAACGGCGATGTAATGCAGACGATATGACGATGCCCTAAATTCAACAAATGCAGCATCGCTAACTGAGCAATTTGCGTTTGATCGAGACCAAAGCTGTGTAATTGCGGATGATGTAAACGGCGATTGAGGATCACTAAGGGCGACGGATATTGCTGCTGTAATTCAAGTAATTGCACTTCACTCAAATGACGACTGTACAGCAAGATCGCATCACAACGCTGCGCCGCTAATGTGGCAACCGCTTCTTTTTCACCTTGCTCACTGTTTTTGCTGTTCACGACCAGCAGTTTTTTTCCTGCTTGCTGCGCGCCTTGTTCGGCTTCAAACAAGATGGAACCAAAATAACTGCTCTCAAAATGCGGCAGCACCAAGCCAATCGAATTGGTAGTATTAGTTGCAAGTGCCTGTGCCAAACTGTTGGGCTGATAACCGAGCTGCTGCATGGCGGCAAGTACCGCTTCACGCGTTTGTGCTTTGACTTGACCTGTCTCATTCAGCACTCGTGATACCGTGGCTTTGGAGACACCCGCCAATTTACACACGTCGTTTATGGTTACCATCAACAATCCTTCAAACCTGCATCAGCAAAAATTAAGCGGCGACCCAAAGGCCGCCGACACGATTTAAAGCTTTTCACCGTTACTGGCGATCACTTGTTGATACCAGTAGAAGCTCTTTTTCTTAGCGCGCGCCATGGTGCCACTGCCATCATCGTGTTTATCCACATAGATAAAGCCGTAGCGTTTTTTGTATTCGCCGGTGGTGAACGATACACAATCGATACAGCCCCAAGGGGTGTACCCCATCACTTCAACACCATCGTAGTTGATCGCTTGTTTGACCGCGGCAATATGCTCAGAGAGGTAGCGAATTCGGTAATCATCGTTGATTGAACCATCCGCTTCGACGGTGTCCAGCGCGCCGAGGCCATTTTCTACCACAAAAATCGGTTTTTGGTAACGCTCATACAGCTCAGAAAGCGCATAACGTAAACCTTGTGGATCAATCTGCCACTCCCCAATCGGACGCAGGAAGAGTACGGGTTTAAGCGGCTGGTTTCAAACAAAGAGGTGGGTTCGCCCTCTTGTTCTGGCGCTGCAGAGACAATGTTGGTCATGTAGTAGCTGATAGCGAGATAATCGGCGCAACCTTGGCGCAGGATCTGCTCATCTCCGGCTTGCATCTCAATCTCGATGCCTTTACGTTGCCACTCTTTGCACAGATAACTGGGGTAATAGCCACGAACCTGTACATCACTGAACAGATATTTCTCACGCATCAACTCTTGTGCCAACAACACATCTTCCGGACGTGAGGTGGCAGGATACAGCGGCATCATGTGGATCATGCTGCCAATTTTAAAATCCGGATTGATCTCGTGCCCCAGTTTCACCACTAATGCACTAGCAATAAATTGGTGATGTAGCACTTGGTACATGGCTTGCTCTGGGTGGTCTTGCTCAGCGTAAAGCATACCTGAGTTGCAATAACCAAAGATCGGCAGCTTCCAGTTGCGTTGGTTATTGATTTCATTAAAGGTGATCCAATATTTCACCTTATGCTGGTAACGGGTCATCACGACTTGCGCAAATTTGGTGAAGTGATCAATCAAATCGCGGTTGAGCCAACTGCCATACTGCTTTACCAGATGCAGCGGCATTTCAAAATGTGACAACGTAATGACAGGTTCAACCTTATGCTTTAAAAGCTCATCAAACAGATCATCATAAAACTGTAATCCTGCCTCATTGGGCTCGGCTTCATCACCATTCGGGAAGATTCGTGTCCACGCAATAGACGTACGGAAGCACTTAAAACCCATCTCAGCAAACAGCGCGATATCTTCTTTATAGTGATGATAAAAATCGACCGCTTGATGGTTTGGGTAAAATTCACCGTCAATAACCCCATCGGTAATACGGCGTGGCACTTCGTGCGCACCGCGAGTCAGCACATCAACAATGCTCACGCCTTTACCACCTTGATCCCAACCGCCTTCCACTTGATGCGCCGCTACTGCACCACCCCACAAAAAATCGTTAGGAAAAATAGACTTAGCCATAGATGACCTCTCTCACAAAATTGGCAATTCATTGTTAGCCAGTTCAAACTGCTGACACTATAACTTAAACTTTTTTACAATGTAACCGGTTTCTGAAACCGGTTACTGAGTGAAATATCCTCATTATGAGAACGGTCAATATTACCTATCACAAGTATCGGCAATTCTAATTAGTCTTAGTGGGGATCCGTGTCTAGACTCTAAACGTCAACACAGTATCTCAACTCATTCGAATACAAGCTGATTTTCTGCTTTCGAGTGATCATACAATTAGGCAAGGAGCAATATAATGGATAACCATAAAACAGGTTCTAGTGGCCAATGTCCTGTGATGCACGGCGGTGCAACTTCGGCAGGCATTTCTAATATGGATTGGTGGCCGAAAGCGCTAAACCTCGACATCCTTCATCAGCATGACAGCAAAACCAATCCACTTGGTGCTGATTTTAATTATCGCGAAGAGCTGAAAAAGCTTGATGTAGAAGCGCTAAAGCGCGATCTGAAAGCGTTAATGACCAATAGCCAAGAGTGGTGGCCAGCCGACTGGGGACACTACGGCGGTTTGATGATTCGTATGGCATGGCACTCTGCAGGGACTTATCGAATTGCCGATGGTCGCGGCGGCGGTGGCACCGGTAACCAACGCTTTGCCCCACTTAACTCTTGGCCAGATAACGCCAACTTGGATAAAGCACGCCGTTTGTTGTGGCCGATTAAACAGAAATACGGCAATAAAATCAGTTGGGCGGATTTGATCATCCTGGCGGGGAACATGGCTTATGAATCGATGGGCCTCAAAACCTTTGGTTTTGCCTTTGGCCGCGAAGACATCTGGCATCCAGAAAAAGACATTTACTGGGGCTCTGAAAAAGAGTGGCTTGCCAAATCTGGTGGTGAAAATAGCCGTTACTCTGGTCAACGTGATTTAGAAAACCCTCTCGCAGCAGTAATGATGGGCTTGATCTACGTTAACCCAGAAGGTGTGGATGGAAACCCAGATCCACTCAAAACCGCGCAAGATATGCGCACCACTTTCGCTCGTATGGCAATGAATGACGAAGAGACCGTTGCTCTGACGGCGGGCGGCCATACGGTGGGTAAAGCGCACGGTAATGGTAACGCTGCCAACCTTGGCCCTGATCCTGAAGGCGCTGAACTGCACGAACAAGGCTTAGGTTGGAACAACCACACCAGCCGTGGGATTGGTCGAAACACCGTCACCAGTGGTATCGAAGGTGCGTGGACCACTCACCCAACCAAATGGGATAACGGTTTCTTCTACCTACTGTTCACTTATGAGTGGCAGCTCACTAAAAGCCCTGCGGGCGCATGGCAATGGGAACCTGTCAACATCAAAGAGGAAGACAAACCGGTTGATGTGGAAGATCCAAGTATTCGCTACAACCCAATGATGACCGATGCCGATATGGCTCTGAAAATGGATCCTGAATATCGCAAGATTTCAGAGCGCTTCTACAAAGACCCTGCTTACTTCTCAGAAGTGTTTGCGCGAGCTTGGTTTAAGCTCACTCACCGCGATATGGGACCGAAAGCGCGCTACTTCGGCCCAGATGTTCCGGCAGAAGATTTGATCTGGCAAGACCCTGTTCCAGCAGGTCGTAAAGACTATGATGTCAATGCGGTCAAAGCAAAAATCGCGGCGAGCGGTCTAAGCATCAGTGAAATGGTCAGCACTGCTTGGGATAGCGCTCGTACTTTCCGTGGTTCCGATAAACGTGGTGGTGCCAACGGGGCGCGTATTCGCCTCGCTCCACAAAAAGATTGGGAAGGTAACGAACCTGCGCGTCTTGGCAAAGTGCTGGCGGTATTAGAGAAAATTGCCGCTGAATCAGGCATCAGTATCGCCGATACGATTGTTCTAGCCGGTAACGTAGGTATTGAACAAGCTGCCAAAGCCGCGGGCGTGAATGTGACCGTACCGTTCGCACCGGGACGCGGCGATGCGACAATCGAACAAACCGATGTTGAGTCGTTTGAAGTGCTTGAACCTCTCGCCGACGGTTTCCGTAACTGGCAGAAAAAGCATTATGTGGTCACACCGGAAGAAATGTTGCTCGACAAAGCGCAACTGCTGCGCCTCACCGCTCCAGAAATGACGGTGTTAATTGGTGGCATGCGTGTGCTTGGCACTAACTACGGTGGCAGCCAACACGGTGTATTTACTGACCGCGTAGGCGCGTTGACCAACGATTTCTTCGTTAACCTCACCGACATGAGTTACATCTGGAAACCAACCGGTCGCAACGCTTACGAGATTGTTGAACGTAAGAGCGGTAAAGTGAAGTGGACAGCCACTCGTGTTGATCTGGTGTTTGGTTCTAACTCCATCCTACGAGCTTACGCGGAAGTGTATGCACAGGACGACAACAAGGAAAAATTCGTGAAAGACTTTGTTGCCGCATGGACGAAAGTAATGAACGCCGATCGATTTGATCTGATCTAATCCATCTTTCACCCCTTTCAAGGCTGCCGAGTGGCAGTCCTTTTTTTAATAACAAAAAAAGCCCGCAAAAATATGCGGGCCAAATAAAAGGCATGGATAAAGCTAATTAAAAGAAGTACTTAATACGTAGACGGAGACCAAGATCTTTGTCTTCTGTATCGCTCACTTTTGAGTAGTAAGTACCTAGGTAAAGATTAAGCGCATCCACATCCCATACATTAGCAATCTCATAAGAAGCATAGGTTGTGTTCTGCTTTTCTTTCGCACTACCTAGCTCGTTTTGTGAATAGATGTGCCCCAAACCAAAACCGTTGAACAGCAAGTTAGCGCCAATCGTGCTGTCTTCTTTCGTCTCAGTAGTATCAAAATCACGGAATGCGTAGTTGAGGTTTAGGCTTAACGCATCGGCAGAATAGTTGGCAGTTACGCCGTAGCCGATAAAGTCATTAGCCGCATCTTTTTTGTCTGCAGTTACGTTGGCTTCTACACCACCTGCGATACGGAAGGATTCAGTGGCTTGGAAAGCAATAACTGGGCGCAAGAATACTGCGTTTTGATCTGCCGCTGACTCATTTTTAAATAGTGAAGACGCTTCGAGGTAAACATTACCAAGCTGTTTAGAGAAAGCCAGTTGGCCATTATCGCCGCGGCCACGCGCTGCATTGGCACGGTAAGGTTCAGTACCCGCATAAGCTAACATAGTATCTTGGCCGACTGGAAACAGGTCAAACGCTTCAAAGCGCCCAACCTTGAGTTGCCAATCTGCTTTTTTACCCATCGCGAACCAAGCATCATCTAGGTCTACATCGCCATTCGTTTTCAGTAGAGGTTGAGCTTGCATACCAATATAACGATCCCCCGATACGTTATGTTCAGCAGCAAACTGCACTAATACACGTCCACCCTGTTTAAACTCTTGCTTGTCAGTCTTGTTTTTGTCGGTGAAGTCGATATCAAACTCAACATCACCACTCACACTGAACTTACCCAGTTCATTTTCTGTCGTGATGCCAGCTTGTGCATTAAGTGCTGCAGAAACCAAAAGAGAAGCAAGCGCTAATTTGTAGGTATTTTTCATTATTGTCTCCGTTGACATTTTGTCATTGATTTTTATAGGTATTCCATTGGTTTTTTGAACAATCTTTTATGATGCTCAAACAAACACGTTATGGTGACCACTGCACTCATCCATAAGACTCACCACAAGCGATGCGCATAATACATTCACTTTTTTTATGTTTTAAGTGATGAAGATCGCAAGTGGGAACGTTCCATAGCGATAACATTCATAGATAATGAAGAAAATCACGATTATGAAAATATTTTGAAAGGTAAAATAAATATTGGCATGAATATTAAGTTAATTATCACGGTGAATTAATCATCAATCACAACATAATCATGATAAACAAGTGTAAATACTCTAAATTTAGCGCGCGCTTTGTTCGATTTTTGCTAAAGCGTATCTGCGAATTTGATGATGGAAGAATGAAGGTGTTAAGTAAAAAACAACGTTTTTTTGAACTTTCCATATCATTTCAAGTCTGATTTCCGCCTGTAATTAATTGATAAAATAAATGAGTTTTCTTATGACAAAACGTTGGACACTTCTGGCAACCTTGATTGGTGTTGGGGTTGCTGGGGGGTATTACACTTTGGCTTATTCTCCTGAAACGTCATCACCGTTGCCAACGCTCAGTGTCAGCCGTGGCACAATCGAAAAGCAAGCTGTCGCCGTAGGTCAGATCGTGCCTTCGCATGCGGTCGCGATAAAATCACAAATTAACGGCATTGTCGGAGAAATTTACGTGCACGAAGGTCAGCACGTTGACCAAGGACAACCGCTGATCAAAGTACGCCCCAACCCAACGCCACAAGCGTTAACCGATGCCTCTACCGAACTCATGCAAAGTGAGGCCAATTTAGAATCAGATTTACAACGCTTGGACAACCTTGAGCGTTTAGTCAAACAGCAGATTATTCCTGCCAACTATGATGATTACGTTCGTGCGAAAGCCGATGTCAAAGCCAAGAAAGCCGAAGTGCAGCAAAAACGCCAGAATTTGGAATTAATTCGCAGCGGTGAAGCATCGATTGGGCAAGCAAAACTTTCCTCTACCCTTTACGCCCCCATCAGTGGCACGATTTTAAATATCAAAGTCGAAGTCGGAGAGCCCATCATCTCCACTGAATCAAGCCAAGCCGCAACGGAAATGATGCAACTAGCGGATATGAAAAATATCGTGTTCAAAGGTAGCGTCAGTGAGCATGATGCCGCTCAGCTCAATGTTGGCATGCCCGCCACCATCACGGTTGCGCCTTATCCTGAACAATCGATTCAAGGTCAGGTCCGTAAAGTCGCCATCCAATCTGAACGCTTAAATAATCCAGAAAACAAAGAGAACAAAAGTTTTGATAACGGTTTTGAGGTTGAAATAGCTCAACTGCAGATCCCCGAGAGCATCACGTTACGTTCTGGTTTTTCTGCCAGCGCTCAAATTACCTTGCAACGGGCAGATAATGTACTCACCTTACCGGAGCGGGCGCTCAAGTTTGAAGCGGACTCGCCCATGGTGTTGATTGCCGATAACTCTGCACAAGGTTACACCGCTCATCCGGTCAAGCTAGGTTTGTCTGACGGAGTACAGGTTGAAATTTTAGAGGGGGTTACCGAACAAGAAAGTGTTGTGGATAACAGCATGCTGGGAGGCCTGCATGAATAAACGCTTTCTCACAGCTTGGTTATTGGGCAGTTTTTTTGTTCCACATACGGTATGGGCATTGTCTATCGAACAAGCCTGGCAGCAAGCCAAACAACAATCACCCGATGCGCGAATTGCTGAACTCTCCGTGCAGCTTAGTGTGCAAGATCAGCATTTAGCGAAAAGTGAACTCTTGCCCTCGCTGTCCGGTACTGCAGGGGTAAACTGGTCAGAGAATAACAACGGTTCCAACAACTATGGCGCAACACTTGAACAAACCTTGTGGGACAGCCGAAAATGGAGCGCGTTAGATAAAGCAGACGCGAGCTGGGTTTTAGCTCAGCTTAGAACGCAACCAAGCCTATAACCAACTTGCCCATCAACTTCTCACCGCTTACTTTGAGTTGGCAGAAGCCCAAGGTAATTTGACGCTTGCCCAACAGAAACAAGCCGACGGTAAACAGCTCTTGGCCATTGCTGAGCAACGTTATCTCGCGGGAAAAATCAAATCTGTCGAGCTGGAAGAGCTGCGCGTTAATCAGCTTGATGAAGAATCCACCATTTTAAATGCTCAAGCGCAACTGGAAACCAAGCGTAGCCTGCTTGCGATTTTGATTAATGCTTCGGCGCCACAAGTGAGTGAAGTCAACACTCACACCCAAACGCCAACGTGGACGTTTGACCAAGAACTCGATCACTGGTTAACCGCCGCCAAAGACCACAGTCCAGAACTGCTGATTGCGATACAAAGAGTGGCCATTAACCAGATCGCTAAACAACAGAGTCAAAGCGGCTACTACCCTACCTTACGAGCCTCCGCCGGCTATCAAGATGGCGATCAACAAAAGGGGGAATTTAATGCAGGCTTAACACTCTCCATCCCGATCGACTTGAATGGAGCAACCCGCAGCGATAACGAAAAAGCTCATCTCAACTGGTTGATGGCACAGCAGCAACAGCGCAAAGTGGAAATCGAACTGGATCAAAATTTGCGTCAGCAAGTGCAACAAGTCGAGATCGAGTGGCAACAAATTGCAATGGCGGATCAGCAAGTGACACACCGAGAACAGGTGTTACGTAGCAAACAGAAACTGTTTGATGCCGGTTTAGCCGAGGCTTCTGATTTAATTGATGCGCACAACAGTCTGTTTCGCGCCAAGCATAATCTAGCCAGCCGTTGGTATGCTTACTGGCGTCAACGTATCGCGTTACTCAAACTCACTGGGCTGTTAAACGACGATGCCATCGCGCAGCTTTCAGGAGCATTCCGCTAATGCGCATTTTGTTACAGCAATCATGGCAAACCTTGCTCGCCCACCGCCTAAAAAGTCTTCTGGCGATTACAGCGATCAGTTGGGGTGTGGTTTCTGTCATCCTATTGATGGCTCTGGGTGAAGGTTTTTATCGTGCTCAAACTGAATCGTTTCGCTTTCTATTGCAAGAAACACAAATGGTGGCTTCAGGGCAAACCAGTGAAATATGGCAAGGAATGCCCGCACGCAGAACCATTCAACTGACCGAACCCTTAATGCGAGAAGTGGCACATCGCCCAGAAATTCAACGCTATTCGATTGTATATGACCAACGCGAGGCCAAGATTACCCAACTTCGTGGAACACCAATCGGCAGTATGGTCAGCGGTGTCGATAGCGGATATTTTGAACTGGCAGGTTTAAAACTGATTGTCGGGTCACGAGATTTCAGCCCTTACGACAATCACAATCACCGCCGAGTCGCGATTGTGGGTGACCAAATTGCGGCCAATAGTCAAGTGAAGATCGGGGACTGGTTGAAGATTCGCGGCATTACATTCCGAGTGATCGGCATTATGGATGATGAAAGCAGCCGTTTTTCATTTGGTGACAGCAATAAGGTATTCATTCCTTCTGCAACGTTTAAAGATATTTGGGATCAGCAACCCAACATGATGTTGGTGCTACCAAGCGAAGGCGTGTCCGGCTGGGCTTTACGTGAGCAGCTCAGAATGATCTTTGCTAAACGGTTACATTTCTCCCCAACTGACCAAGAAGCCGTCTTCCTTCCTGACTTTGGTAGCGGAGTCGAAGTGATTACCGCGATTTTACGTGGCATCCAAGCCTTCCTAGCCGCCAGTGGCATGATGACGATGGCTGTCGGAATTTTAGGGGTCGCCAATATGATGTTTCTGGCAGTGACCGAACGCACCAGAGAGATCGGTGTGCGACTCGCGATTGGGGCAACACCACAAAAAATCCAACGGCAATTTCTGCTCGAAGGATTGTTACTGGTGATTTTAGGTACCGGTCTGGGTTTATTGTTTGCCTATCTCGGAATAGCCTTACTGAAATACATTGGATTACCAACATGGCTTGGTGAACCAACAATCACGGTGACAACCTTAGCGTTATCACTCACTGTAACCGGTGTTTTAGCACTTGCGGCAGCCTATTTCCCAGCACAACGAGCCGCGCAACTAGAGCCAGTGGTCGCTCTCAGTAGTCGGAGCTAAGCCATATGTTACCGATAAGACAAATTATGCAAGAAATGGCGGCAGAAAAATTGCGCTTGGGCCTCACCATTTTAGCGGTGGCTTGGTCAACCCTGTGTATTGCGGGTTTACTGGCCGTCGGTGAAGGGCTTCGCAATGGAATTGTGCGCACCATTCAAAATGGCAATGGCAATCTTATTTATGTCAGTGGCGGCTTAGCGACTCAAACTTATGGGCGTTTTCATGAGGGACAAGCGCTTTCTCTCACCGAGCAAGATAGTCAAGTCTTGGCCGCTCTACCTATGGTCAAACGCGCGCTTCCTTCGGCCGAGTGGCAAGAGCTGATCACGTTTGCAGATAAGCGTTCATGGATGATGCCTTACGCGGTCAAAAGTGAGTATCAGGCGATGAATAAACTGCGCTTGTTACCCGGCGGGCGTTGGTTTAATCCATTGGATGAATCTCAACAAAGAAAAGTCGTCGTACTCGGTTATCAGCTCGCGGTACAGCTGTTTAACCAACAAGAGGGCGATTGGTTTCGTGGTGGAGAATTAGAACAAGATCCAATTGGGCAAATCGTTAAAATTGGTGTGCATCAATTTACCGTAATTGGCGTGTTGGCAAAAAACAGCGGCAATATTGAGCAAGGCTCACCCAGGTTGAGTTACAGTGGCTTTACGCCTTTCAGCACTTGGCAGCGTTTTCACCCCAACCAAGCGATCAGCGGAATTAACCTTGAACCGAGGGTGGGCAGTGACCGTCAAGCGTTAGCAGCCACGGTACAGCAAGTGTTAAAACGCAAATACGCCGCGAGCTTGCAAGATCAGCAAATTGTCATGGTGCAAGACCACTTTTTGAGCCAGAAAAGTATGCAGCAGTTTCTGCTGAGACTACAAAGCTTCCTTGGCATTATTGGGTTTATCACTTTAGCCGTGGCAAGTTTAGGCATTACCAATGTGATGTTTGCTACCGTGAAACGAGCAACGCGCGACATTGGCGTACGCATGGCCGTAGGTGCAACCCCCAATACCATTCGCTGCCACTATTTGGCTCAATCTTTGATCACCATGGGATTGGGAGGAATTGCTGGCTTAGGTGTGACATTTGCGATGGTTCGCCTACTCGCCGCCATTCCTTTACAGGGCAATCCGATTTATGACCACTTAGGCCAACCGGTTCCAGAGCTGTCGCTCAGCGTCATTGCGATAGTGATTGTCACCCTTACCGTGATGGGCATTGTTGCTGCTTGGTTACCCGCCAATCACGCAGCAAAAGTGACACCGTTACAAGCATTACAGAGTGAATAATGAAGTCTTTATCTCCTGCTCCTTTGGTGGAGCTACAGCAAATTTGTAAACATTACACCAGTGGGCAAAACGTGGTTAAAGCGCTTGATGGCGTCGACTTAACCATTCGTCACGGTGAATTCTTGGCAATTCTCGGACCTTCGGGATCGGGTAAATCAACCCTGATGAACGTACTAGGCTGTTTGGATAAACCTACCGCGGGCCGCTATCAATTGGACGGACATCCGGTCGATAGCCTAAGCACTCAACAACTGGCTGCGATCCGCAATCAAAAGATTGGTTTTGTGTTCCAAAGCTTCAACCTATTGGAATACGCCAGCGCGCTGGATAACGTCGCCCTACCTTTGGTGTATGCGGGAGTGAAAGCTAAAGAACGTCGCCGACGCGCCACGGAACTCTTGACCCGAGTTGGCCTTGCGGATCGCTTAGATCACAAACCCAATCAGTTGTCAGGCGGGCAAAAGCAGCGCGTTGCGATTGCGCGAGCGCTGATCAATCAGCCGCAAATTCTGCTAGCCGACGAGCCAACTGGTGCTCTGGATTCAAAATCCGGAGCCGAAATTGAAGCACTGTTCAATGAATTGCACCGCGAAGGTCGCACCATTATCGTCGTCACTCATGATAATGAGCTAGCCAAACGTACTAAGCGAATTGTGACCATTCGAGATGGGCAAGTCGTCAGTGATGAGCCCACGGCTTAACTACCACCTAATGGTGCGGATAAAACAAACGGCGCGTGATGCGCCGTTTGTTTGGGTTCAGGAATAATAAGAAGTCACAGATAGCTTAGATCGGTCGCTTTGCCTTTGAAAATCCGATACACAAAAAAGGTGTACAGCAAGATGGTCGGCATGACGATCACCACACCAATCCCCACCACCATCAAGGTATCAGGGGAAGACGCCGCCTGCTGCGCAGTCATGAGTCCGGGGACGATCTCGGGAAAGAAGCTGTACGCGAGCCCGAGGAAACTCAATCCAAAAATCAGCACCACACCAAAGAAAGGCCATTGCACACCCGCATCATTCACCGTCGGTACGCGTTTGAGATAGCGATCCACCACTAAAATCGTGGCAAAAACGATAATAGGGATCGGCGCAAGCAGGATCACCTCAGGAAAACTAAACCAACGTTCTGCGACTGCAGAATTCACCCATGGATTGACCAAACTCACCGACAGCACCCCTAACGCGGCCAGCCATCCCGCTTTACGCGACCAGCGGGCGGCACGCACTTGCAGCTCTCCTTCGGTTTTGAGCACCAACCAAGCACCACCAATATACACATAGGCGGCGGCCACACAGAGCGCACTCAGCACCGCAAAAGCATAAGCTTCGGGCGCAGATTCAAACCCGACGACATAACGGCCAATCATATAGCCTTGAGTAAGCGCGGCCAGCAGAGAGCCGATTTTAAAGCACAGATCCCAATAATCTTTGTGGTCGGCTTTGGCTTTTGCCCGAAAATCAAACGCGACTCCACGCATGATAAGCGCGATTAACATCAACGCAGTCGGCAGATAAAGCTCGGTAAATATCAAGCTATGTGCCGTAGGAAAGGCAATCAGCAAGATACCGACAGCCAACACTAACCAAGTTTCATTGGCATCCCAAAATGGGCCAATCGAGGCAATCATTCGATCGCGCTGCGCCACATCATTACGCGGCAGTAAAATGCCCACGCCCAAGTCATAACCATCCAACACCGCGTACATAAATACGGTGAAACCCAACAACAACAAATAAATTTCTGGCAAATACTGCATCATAGCGCGGCCTTTGTAGAGCTTGGTGAAACCTGCGGTGCTTGTCCGGTTTTACGCGCAAGGTAAAACAGGGTGTGAACATAAGCGACCAACAACACAACATAAGTAATGAGATAAAGGGTCAGCGAGATCCCAACCGAGCGACTGGCCACAGTGGTCACGGCTTCAGAGGTACGCAATACGCCACTCACCAACCAAGGCTGGCGACCAATTTCCGTGACATACCAGCCCGCTATCGTGGCCACCCAACCCGAAAAGGTCATGCCGATTAAGGCGTACATATAGGGTTTGGGCAGCGGTTTATTACGCCATAAACGCCAAGCGCCAAACCAACTGACCAGCAGCATCAGTACCCCTACTCCCACCATGACCCGAAACCCAAAGAACAGTGGTGCAACGGGGGGATGATCTGGCGCGAAGGCATCAAGTCCAACAATTTCCCCATTCATATCGTGGGTTAAAATCAAACTGGCCAGATGGGGAATACCAAGAGCAAAATCATTGCTGCGAGTCTGTTCATTTGGCAGAGCAAACAGCAGTAGCGGTGCGCCGCGCTCGGTCTGCCATACCCCCTCCATCGCCGCAATTTTCGCGGGTTGATGTTCTAAGGTGTTGAGGCCGTGTAAATCCCCCACCAAGATCTGCACGGGAATCGCTAACGCAGCCACACTCACAGCCACTTTTAAACCCATTTTGGCGGCTTGATGTTTGGCGTTACGCAACACTTGATAAGCACTGATCCCGGCAATCAAAAAACTTGCCGTCAATGCCGATGCCAGCAAAGTATGCGCTAAGCGATATGGCATCGAGGGGGTTTAAAAAATCACCTCCTTCCAACTGGTGACATGCACCACGCCATCAATTACTTCATAACCGGCTGGAGTGTGCATCCAACTGTTGAGCACCAGAATCCAAAACGCGGATAAACTTGTGCCCACGGCCACGAGCACAGTCGATAAAGTGTGCAACCATTCCGGTACTCGCCCTCGGCCAAACAGCATCACGCCAAGAAATGTCGCTTCCATAAAGAAGGCCGTCATCACTTCATAACCGAGTAAAGGGCCAGCCACATTGCCCACCCGTTCCATAAAGCCCGGCCAGTTAGTGCCAAATTGAAAACTCATGGTAATGCCCGACACCACCCCAAGAGCAAAAGTCAGCGCAAACACTTTTACCCAGAAATAGTAGAGATCGAGCCACTGCTCGGTCTGCGTTCGAATATAACGCCATTTGAAAAACACCAGCATCCAGCCAAGGGCAATGGTGATAGTGGGGAACAATATGTGAAAACTGATATTGGCGGCGAACTGGATCCGCGACAACATGAGGGTATCTAACATCTCTTTTCCTCAAACAATGAAACAAACCAGTGATGGTGTCTTCAACACTTTCCATCGTTATTGACTGTTACGTCATGGATACTGGAATGGTTTAGTCAGCGCAGAGTCATTTCTCCGCACTGCCAAATTTGATTTGTATCAATTTTCAGAAAGCAAACCGAGGGAAAAGGTGTATCTAAAAGCGGAGAAATGATGACAAAACATTACGTGATAAGGGTAAAAAATGAAGAGACGGATCTCGATCGCGCCACGCTTGAATAGCTGCTTGACCCGAAAAAGCTCACACAAGGCGGGATTGCCCATTAAACCTTAGCCATAAACCCCAGCCATAAAACAATTCGCCCCTCATTGGAGGGGCGAATTCTATGAAAGAGCGAGGCTCTACGCACCAATCCAACCTAGCCATTGCCACCAGAGATAATCGAGTGGCATCAATACTAATAATGTGATCGCTGCCAATGGCAAGGTAATCTTCAATAGCTTGGCTAAAGGTTCTTGAGAAAGTTGCATAGCCACCAACAAAGGAGCAACCTGATAAGGAAAGATGACCGTTGAGAAGCCAATCACTTGGGTCATCAACACCGCGGACAGTGAAAAACCGGTGGCTTGCGCAAAATCCGCAGCCATTGGCGTTAATACGGTAGGAACACCAGGCACAGTTGCCACAAGGCCCGTTAAGGTCGCAATCCATGACAAGGCCATAAAACTTTGAAATGGAGAATTCGCATCATTTGGCAAAAGCTGGCTCAACCCTTTACCTAGCTCCGACCCTAACCCAGAATTATTGACCAATGTCCCCAAGCCAAGTGCAGCAGCGACAAAAATCACAGTGGCAAAATCTACCGAACTGTTAAAACTTTTCGCATCTAAAACACCCCATTTCGGTAAGAGTAAAATAATGGCCGTTGCTAAACCGATCCAAGCTGCGTTGATACCATGTAGGCTATCCGTCACCCAAAATAGCAGAGTGATCCCAAGCAATAATGCTACTTTTCGCTGTTTCGCTACATCATCAGCACGTTTTTCCTTTACTAGAGGAGCTTGACTATTCAGACGATCAGGAAACATCCACAACACTAGCAGCACGATCAAAATGGATTTGATGAAACCTAAAATCGGGAAATGCAACAGCAGATATTCTGTGTAACCAAAGCGGATGCTAAATAACTGCTCACTGGCCCCAGTCAGAATCATATTAGGTATGTTAGAAGGCAATACCGCAAAACTTGGCATGTTACAGGACAAGGCTAAAGCGGTTGCAACGCCAATTCGGCCGTTACTGCCTCGATTAAGTCCTACCTGATCGGCTAACGCCATACCAATTGGCACTAAAATAACCGCTCTGCCCACGGATGAAGGCATCACGAGCCCAAGCAAAGCAGCGCTGGCAACTAAACCAGCAATTAATTTTGGGTAGCTGGTCGTCAGAACCGGTGCTATAGACGAGGCGAGACGTTGGCTCAACCCTGAAACGGAAATCGCACTGCCAATCACAAAACCAGAGATGATCAGCCATACGGCTGTTGAGCCGAATCCAGAAAAAAGTAGCTGCGGATCGAGCAAATGAAAAATCGTACTGAATGCGAAAAAAATTAGGCCAGCCATAAATGGCGGTACAAATCCGGTGATCCACAAGATCAGGGTAAGCAATACCACAGCAGCGCTGTAAGAAAAGTGTGCAGGATAAGTACTCAACGGAAAAATACCCAGCAACAATACGGCAGATAACCCAAAATACAATGCGAGTTTTTTAAAGCTGAAATCACCTTGCATAGTGATCTCCTTATGAATTGGTTGCTTAATGAACATATGCCTCCTACTATACTCCACCTTGAATGGCGCATTAAGGTAGTGATATGCCAAAGCCTATCTCCAAAACGACATTATTTACCCCTAGTGATGCCCCATTTATCCTCGATCCGAGCAAACCTGTGCTTACTCACGCACGAGATATGCAGGCTGAAACTGGCATTGAGCCGCACTCTCATCCACGTTCTCAGTTGCTTTGGGCAGCAAAAGGGGTGCTACGTGTGCGAAGTGACACTGCGGTTTGGGTGGTTCCGTCCACACATGCGGTTTGGATCCCTAGCGGCCTTCCCCATCAAGTGGTGTGCGAAACCTTAGCTCACACTCGTAACTTGTATATTGATCCAAGCTTTATCGTTCGTGCACAAGATGAAAAAGTAGTAATGGTGTCCATGAGCTCACTGATGCGTGAAATCATCCTCCGCCTCACGGAGAATGTTCAACCTTACAGGCCAGAGGCTTTACATCGCCTCGGGCTAGTTGCGATCGATGAGCTAGAAGGGCTAGTCAGCGTTGATACTCACCTACCCGCAGGTTCAGATCCACGGCTAAGCCGAGTGATCCAGCGTTTAATTCGCGAGCCTCAAGCCAACTTTTCGCTTGCGGAGCTCGCCGAAATTGGCGGAGCAAGCATCCGCACTATAGAAAGGCTATTCAAATCCGAAACAGGTTTAACTTATCGCCAGTGGCGTCAACGTTTTAGGTTACTCAACGCCTTAGAAAAGCTACATCAAGGAGGTAGCACAACGGCGGTTGCACATGATTTAGGATATTTGAGTGTGAGCAGTTTCAGTGCAGCATTCAAAGCGGAATTTGGTAGAACTCCGCAAGAATATGCGAGTCATAGAACTCTTAACAATGGCGGTTTTTCTGCCTGTTCTAAAGCTCCTCTCTGACGATGTATTCTTGGAGTACTGCGACAAAAGCGAGCGAGTAAGAAAGCCACGTGATGAATCGAGTTCAATCTCATTAAGCAAACTTGCTACGAAATACAAAATACACCGCACCAATTAAGCACAATCCAGCCCACAAATAATCGAGCTTTAATGGTTCACGCAGATAAAAGACTGAGAAAGGCACAAACACCATTAAGGTGATCACTTCTTGCAAAATTTTAAGTTGCCCAACATTCAGCGCGGTATAGCCAATTCGATTGGCGGGTACTTGCAGTAAGTATTCAAACAGCGCAATGCCCCAGCTCACCAACGCCGCAATAATCCAAGGTTTGTTATTCAGCTCTTTAAGATGCGCGTACCAAGCAAAAGTCATAAACA
Organism: Vibrio metoecus; assembly: GCF_000696385.1. Lineage (GTDB taxonomy): Bacteria > Pseudomonadota > Gammaproteobacteria > Enterobacterales > Vibrionaceae > Vibrio > Vibrio metoecus. Next base: position 31,698 of record NZ_JJMN01000010.1, read on the forward strand.
CATTGCTGCAAATCAGCAGACCGACACTGACCACAATCGGATTCATTTTTACTCTGTCCTCTTTGGATAACCGTCCCAAACTACGGCGCCGCTAGTCTATAGGAGCGCCATGCCGTTTGCATCTTACCTTTGCGGCACTTTACTGCGGATAATCCGATACATATAAAGCACAATAACTAGGTTAATCAGTAGAGCCGCCATACTGAATACACCAGGATGGGTAAACAACTCATACACTTCAAATGGCAGATAGATTGCTCCGCTGAGCAGTGCAAACCACTCCGTCCACAATAAGTTGTGCCAAAGACCATAAGCTTCAATCAAACGGATCGCACCATACACTAGCGCGCCTGCGGCCACCCAGTTCAAATTGAAATGGGTGAGAATCCCCGCTTGATGCAGTAATTTCTCTGGCCAATAACTGGCAGGATTAAGGTGCAAGTGCTGTAACAGATCTAGCAACAACTGCTGTAGGCTAGCGCCGGCAACATGGTGCAGCCCTAACCCCAACAGTAGCGACACAATCCCTTTGGTCCGACTCTAAAATCGCGACCGCTTTTAAGCCTTGGTGTGTATTCGACATGCTTATTTCACCATGATTCTTGCGCTCGATTACTTCGCTAGTTGATAAGTAATGACATAAAGCTCATCGATATTGGGGTAAATCTCTTGGATTAACGCCTTGAGTTTGGGTAATTCTATCGCTTCTTGCTCAGCGTGAAACTCGTTGATCTCATCAAACTTGAGCGGTTCAACCGCCAGAATATCTATCTCACACACTTTACGCTGGGTTTCTAAAGTGAACACTTCAACGCGAGTGCCGGGTACGTAATGGCTCTCCGATTTATCACGGATGGTGATGGTCTTCTGGCCAGAGGCCACCAAGGGGGTCAAAAATTCAAAAAAGGTAATTTGAGTTGGGACGGACATATTAAGAGCCTCGATAAATCGCGTATCAGGGGTGCTTTATGAAGCATTCCCCTAATGAGGTCAAGGGATTATCGAGGCTGTGTGTGTGATGAATCAGCGAATCGCGCGTGGCGCTCAATCATCCACATCGACTTCTTAGATACACCGAATTGCTTTTACTTAAAACGCCGATAAAGCCAGATCCACTGCTCGGGATGAGCGGTGATCGCTTGCTGCATCATGTCGGCTAACTGCTGCGCATCCTGCGCAATGTTGCGACCTAAATCATCGGTTTGGTGCAAGGCAAAGCGCGAGAAATGCAGTCTCTGCGTCACTCCCCTCACTGAGCGCATAATAGAAAATAGAGTCGGGCATGCGAGTTTATACGCAAGGAAAAAAGGCGTTGCCGACAATTGTGTGGCTTGCCCAAACCAACGAACAGGCACACCTTCAGTGCGCATATCCATATGTAACACTACCCATTCACCTTGTTTGATCCGCTGTGCTAACTCCAACATCAAGTTTTGCTTGCGTAGCAGATAGGGAACTCCGGCTAATTTCGCAGCTTGGGAGATCATGGCATTTTCATCCGGACGATCGCCTGATCTGCCCGCCCCAAAAATGGTGACGGCTTTTTTACCCTTGTTCGGTTAAGCCCACCAAGTCACCCCATCATAAACGCCCATATGTGGACAAACGATAATACCGCCACCTTGGTTATCTAGGATCTCTTGAACCAAGTCAGGCTGTTCAACTTGATATTGGTAACGCTTAAGATGGCAAAACCCGAGTAAATTCTTCAATGATAAGCGAGTAGATTGCTCAACAATGGCCTGCTTTTTTACGTCACTCAAATCAGGTAACGCGTAATTAAGTTGCGTTAAAGCCGCTGCCATTTTTTTCCGACTTATCGGCTTAGCCACGAGGCGGCATAAACCATTTTTTATCGACAGTGGTAAATAAAATAAGCCTGAGGTTAACGCTTTTAACCAAAAAATACGCACGTTATTCCCCTACTTCGCTCACTAACCAATCAATGACTTCATTGACTGACGATTCCATGGTTAATGGCATATCAAATAGATTAATTTGTGCCGAAAACTGGCTTTCTACTTTGGCAACAATATCGATGAAAGAGAAGGAATCAAACTCATCGAAAAATTTATTGGTGAGTATCGATGAAATACCCTCAATACTGGTTTGTAATCGCTCAATAAGAATATTTTCAATGGCTTGTTTCATATATCTGACTCGCTAATTGTTGTTGTAAAGCTTTAATATCGGTTTTGCCATTGGCATTTCTTGGTAATTGTTCAATGGCATACCAACGCTTAGGCACAAAAGTCGGATTTAATTTGTTGTCTTGTCATTGGCTCAACCACAGATCTGGTTGCCATTGGGTATGGGTATCCACAAACGCCACCGTACCGCTGGCATAGCCCGACTCACTTAAAGGCCAAGGCACTATCGCCACGCTGTGCGCTTGAGTCACGCGGCGGACAACGGTTTCAATCTCTTCTAATTCCACCCGTTGTCCGGCAATTTTCACTTGGTGATCGCGGCGCCCAAGATGAATCAGCACGCCATTTGATTTAGTGACAATGTCACCTGAACGATACCAAACACGCCCTTCGTGCTGGAAAAAGGCACTTTGCGTATTCAGCGGATCATTCAGATAACCCTTCACTAACTGTTTGCCCGACAGAAGTAATTCTCCGCGATATCCCTCGGGTGCAGATTCAAAGCGCATCAACTCACCTTGTTCGTTGATGATGGCTAAAAACTCCTCTTCAAAAGCACGGCCAATCGGCACCGATGCCATACCTGAATGGGCGACAAATCGATGATAGGTAATGGCAATCGTGCATTCTGTTGGACCATACAGATTGATCACCGGCTGCTGGGTGGCCTGTTGCCATTGTTCGGCTAAATCATGCAGCAAGGCTTGTCCGCAGAAAAAACTCAGTCGCAGAGAAGGTAAACTGTGTGGCGTTAAGGTTTGTCTTTGTAGGGCCAACTCAATAACAGTAGGCACAGAAAGCCATACCGTTAATTGATGGTGACGAATAAATTCCGCTGGACTTAATTTCGCTAATTCAGGCACAACATATAAACAAGCACCAGAGATCAAACTGTAAAAAATATCATGTACCGAAAGATCAAAAGTCAAATCAGAATATTGTCCCACTCGATCTTGCGCATTGAGTGGAAATAGTTTGTCAATTTGGCTGATATAGCTATGCAAATTACTGTAACTGACCGCAATACGTTTGGGCTTACCAGTCGAACCTGAGGTTTGCATGATATAAGCGTACTCATGTTCATTATCTAAATGGTATTTCGCTACCAGTAATTCCACATCTTGTTCGGTTATTTGCACTGTGTGAAAAGTGTGCTGAGGATATTGCTGACGTAAGGGTTCCATATCCACATCAGGCAGCGCATAAATGTGTAATCGGTCAATGCAAGTCTCAAGTAGGGAGGACAAACGACTCAATTGCTGCGCGTCTACCACGATGGAATCACATTGTGTCGCGATCAGCGTCTCTTGGATCTGTTCTGTTGTTGCTCGCGCATTGAGCGGAATATAAGTCATACCGCCCAAATAGCTCGCCCAAATCGCAGAATAAGCCGCGAGATCGCGCACCGAAAGGATCGCAACTCGCTGCACGCCCTGTAAATTCCAATAGTCACTCAATGAGAGTGCCATATCGGCCATCTCTTGATAGGTGTAGGTTTTCTGTTTAATCCATAATGCAGGGGCATGTCGGTTAGCCTGAATGGCCGCCAAAATAGAGTGTCTTGTCTCGCAGTACATCGCCATTTTATTGATAAATTGGTTATGCACGACACCATAACCCTCTCTCTGTAACAAATCTGTCGCAGAATTGTATGGCATTGTCAGCTACCGCGATCGAATAGGCATAGGATCGCCCAAGCGGAAAAGAATCACTCGATACTCGGTTATTAGAAAGGATTAGCCCTGTTTATATCTCTGCCTATTCCTCCAAGATTGAAGATGATAAAAGTAGCCATCGATATGACGGCTACCTCTTGCATTCTTATTGCCCAATCACGCCACAGACAATGCGTGCACCACCACCGCCGAGCATCATCGGATGATCGGAATGGTTATCGCCCCCGGCATGAATCATCAAGGCCTTGCCTTTCACCTCATTCAGCGTGAAGCGTGGCGCCAATACCGGTTGATTAGCAACGCCATGCGCATCTACATACAGCGCAGGCAAATCACCCAAGTGGTTATCATTGGTCCACGGATAGCCGTGTTGACCTGTATTTTTCGGATCATAGTGACCACCAGCGGCTCCGCCTAACACGGTTTTGCCATCTTTGGTCGAGGCTTCACATGAACCATTCGCATGGACATGAAACCCATGAACACCGGCGGGCAATCCCGTTAATTGCGGGGTAAATACCGTACCATAATCACTGGAGGTTAACGTGACATTTCCCAAGGATTGCCCAGTGCTTAAATCCGTCATCGGTACCGTCATCGTCTGCGCCAAAGCCGGAGTAGCCAACAGTGCAGCAACAGCAAACAATGTGTATTTTTTCATTTTTCTTTCCTTATTGTTGAGTAACAACCGCACCTTTCGACGGATTTTCATAAGCCACCGCGTCTGAGGGTTGTATTCGCGCTGCAACTTTTTCTTGATGCAGCATTTTTAACGTTTCAGATTGACCGTATAACTCAGCAAATTCTTGCACTGAAAGCCCTGATTTATTGCGAATATCTTCCGCACACTCGGCTTGATATAAGGTTCGTGCAATTTGTATCTCTCTTTTGATTAATGCTCCCATCAGTGCGGTGTTGCCGCGTTTATCTTGTAAACAAGCGTTCGCACCAGAATGAAGTAAAAGTTCAACTGTTTGAGCATTCCCTTGATAAGCAGCAACCATCAATGCGGTATAACTCTCAGGATTGCGTTGGTTGATGGGAAAACCTGCCGCAAGAAATTCTTCCACTACCTCGTTGTTACCGGTTCTTGCCGCCGCAAAGAAAAGGGTAATCAGTGACTGATATTCCTCTTGAGTATTGATTGATGGCTCAGTGGCATGCAGCAATCCGTAAGGTGCTATCAATAAGCTCACTAAAACCCACTGTCGAAGCCACATCATTCGTTTCCTGTTGAATTAAGAAGGGTTAATGGAGAATGCCCCACAAGAGCCCTGTTTTTCGGGCAGAAAAGAGCAGAATTATCTCTTGTGGAGCAAATGAGGTGCCCTGATTCAGAAACGTTAAATCTGGCTTTGAGCTTTTTTCATCACACGTTGCAGATCGGTGTTCGTCGCTTTCGCTAAGCGAGTGCCATAATCTTTATCCGCTCGATAGAAATGGCTCACCATCGTGATCTTTATGTCCACATCTTTCACTTTGTTGAGATCACCCGCCAAGTTCATGATCAGATCTTGCTTATCTTGCTCACTTAAGCTGCGATAAAGCACGCCCGCTTGATAAAAGTTACGCGGATTGCTGATCGCTTTTTGCTGCACGGTTCCTGTAAGTTGGGTTTGAACTGCTTTAAATTCAGGAGCTTCCTTCAACTCAAGTTTGCGACTTGGTTCGTAGTTGATGTCTGATTGAGTTTGCGCACTATTGCTAGAACCTTCTTGATTGTGGTTATTCACCTCAGCCAAAGGACGGTTAATCGGCAGTTGCGATAAATTGGTGCCAACGCGGTATAACTGCGTGTCGGCATAAGCAAACAAACGCCCTTGCAACAAACGATCTTCCGATGGTTCTATTCCCGGGATCAGGTTAGATGGTGCGAAAGCCGACTGCTCCGTTTCTAAAAAGAAATTATCCGGCACTTTATTCAACGTCATCGTGCCCACTTTCTTCTCGGGAATATCCAACCACACTTTCGTGGCATCGAGTCCATTGTAATCCAGCTTGCTTAGCTGCTCGGGTGAAAGCACTTTCACGTAGAGATCCCACTTCGGATGATTGCCAGCATCGATTTGCGTGTAGAGATCATTGGTCAAGTGATTGAAATCCTCACCCTGCACTTTGATCACATCATTGGGACGCAAATTCTGAATGCCTTGCTGGCTCTTCCAATGGAATTTCACATAGTTCACTTCACCTTTCTTATTAATCCATTTATAGGCATGTACTCCAAAACCATCCATTGTTCGGTAACTCGCAGGCGTACCTAAGTTGGTGTACACCCATGTCAACATATGGGTTGATCCTGGTTCATGACTGAAAAAGTCAAAATAACGATTTGGATCTTGAATATTAGTGACTGGTGAGGGTTTTAATGAATGCACCATGTCTGGAAACTTGATCGAATCACGAATAAAAAATACAGGCAGATTGTTTCCAACCAAGTCCCAATTTCCTTGTTCAGTATAAAATTTGGTCGCAAAACCACGTGGATCGCGCAGCGTTTCTGGCGAACCTTTTGAATGAATAACGGTAGAAAAACGTACAAATACCGGCGTTACTTTCCCTTTATTGGCAAAAGGTGCAGCCGCAGTCAGATCACTAAAATCACCGGATGCGACAAATTCACCGTGTGCGCCTGTTCCTCTGGCGTGCACCACACGCTCAGGAATACGTTCTCTCGCAAAACGCTGCAATTTTTGGATCAGATGAACGTCTTGCAGTAACACACTGCCATTTTCACCTGCGGTAATAGAATTTTGGTTATCGCCAACTGGCGCACCATTGTCTCTTGTTAGAGTTTGTGCCTGTACGGATACCGTCACTAACCCCATTGAAATAATTAAAAAGCTTTTTGACATTTGCATGGTTGCTCTCCAATGCGCCCTGCCATTATTCGAATTAACGAACAATGCGTAAATCAAAAGCTCTTTTCTGCCCAGCGAGAATATATCTCCGCGCTATTATTTTGTTTAATGGAAAATAACGATGAATTTGATAGAAAAAATCGATATAAACGAAAGTTTAATAAATTATGTCATTTTACTTTTATAGTATGACGTTATTTTCACCGATGCTTTTGTGATATCAATCCAAAAATTAAATTAGCATGAAATAATTTAGCACATCATGTTTCATGTGTATTTTTCAATCAAAAAGGCATTAATGAATGCTATGGGATACTTATTTAGAAACGAAACATAAATAATTCACAAAGAAATGAATGATTTTCTTTAAGAGGCAGGTCATCTCTCTTGAGCAGTCACAAAACACGCTTTCTCCGAAAACAATTCACTTTTCTACTATCGAGGAGCTTTTCATGCCCAACCTACCTACTCGCACCCAGACTCAATACGGCTATCTTATTGGCGTGTTTGGTGTTTCATTGATTCTTATTTGGCTAGGCATCTATAAATTTACGCCAACCGAAGCTAAATTAATCGAACCTCTTGTTCTCAACCATCCACTGATGGGTTGGAGTTACCAAATTCTCTCTGTACAAGCCGTTTCGAATTTAGTCGGTGCAACAGAAATTATGGTAGGTTTAGGTTTACTTATTGGACTTCGCTTTTCTAAGGTGGCTTATTACTCAGGAATCGCAAGTGTGGTGATTTTTATTACCACACTCAGCTTTTTGCTCACCACTCCCAACACTTGGAAAGTATCTGATGGAATTTTGGTTCCAAATTTCTTTTTGTTAAAAGATATTCTCTTTCTCGCCATCTCCATTCATGTCATAGAGAAAAATAAAATCTAAACTTAATTATTATCTTTAGGGTGCAATAAAACAAATAGAGCATCAAATAGTGCTCTATTTATTTGCTCTCTATTGGTTATACTCATTCTGTTTTAATCAATCTTGTATTGATGTGAGATAACTTTGATACCGTAATGGAAACCTTTTGAGTTGAACTCACTCAGGTAGATAACGACCAATCGAGCGAATTAGGCCAGCTATATTACTGACTTCAAGTTTTTTCATCACATTAGCTCGGTGTACTTCAATCGTGCGCAGCGACACACACAACGCATCCGCCATTTCTTGGTTTTTCATTCCTTTGACGACTAGCTCAGCAATATCACGTTCTCGTTTTGTCAGGCTCTTGAGTTTACTTTGCATATTGTATTGTTCAGCACGGGTCGCGGATTGCTCAAGGGCGTGGTCGATCGCTTTCACCAACGCATCCCCATCCACTGGCTTTTGGCAAAAATCACACGCCCCTTCTTTTAATGCCTCTACCGCCATTGGCACATCACCGTGTCCGGTTAAATAGATGATGCCCAAAGGGCTATGGTGTTGATTCAGCCAACGTTGTACTTCTTGCCCATTTATTCCCGGCATGCGGCTATCCAAAACAACGCATCCGGCTTGCTGCGCATCCACCTGTTGCAAAAATTGCTGGCCGCAAGAGAAGGCTTGCAGTTGATAACCGTAGCTTTCGAGTAAAAACTGCAGTGACTCTAAAACGTTTATTTCATCATCAACCAAATACACCGGGTGAGGATTACGAAACATGCGGCTTCTCCAAATAAGGTAAAATCATCGTGACCTCACAGCCATGAGGAGACAATGAGCGTAAGGCTAAACTGCCTTGGTGTCTTTCTATCACGTCACGGCAAATGGCTAGGCCTAGCCCTAAGCCGTCACTTTTTGTGGTGTAAAAGGCTTGTTGAACGGTGTCACTCGACTCACTCAACCCAATTCCATTATCGATGATATCGATGATCACTTGGTCATCGCAGAAACTGACATGCAAATCGACATAGCACTTATAGGTACAATCTCGCCCGCTGATGCAGGCATCTTTGGCATTGGTCAGCAAGTTGAGTAGCACCTGCTGCAGGCCTGTAGCATCGGCATAAATCGGCTCTGCCTCTCCGGAATACAGCACCGCCAATTCAATTTGATGGCGCTGAAACTCGTAATCGACCAGTTTGATGGACTCATCGATCAATTGCGGTAAATCCACCCAACTTTTTTGAGTCGGTTGCCTATGGATTAAGGAGCGTAAGCGTTGAATGATGTTACTTGCCGTATCCACTTGCTGCTGGATTTTTTGAAAAATCGGCATGAGCACTTCTGGAGGAGTGCCTTGCTCCATACGTAACTGAACACCCTGACTGTAATTTTTGATCGCCGCCAGCGGTTGATTAAGCTCGTGAGCCAAGCTGCTACCCAGTTCCCCGACGATGGTGATGCGCTGTGCATGTTCCAACATGGCACTTTTATGGCGTAAATCGTTCAGTGTTGCACGTAACTGCTCACGGCTGCGTTTAAATTTCCATTCCAACCAGAAATGGTACGCCGTCAGTAATAGTAACGTCAGTAACCCGGCTATAGTGACAGTTTGGTTTTTGTATAACCACTCTTTGACTTTCTGGGATAACGGCTTTTGCAGAGGATGCAGATCCAAGTGATGATAGACTTTATCCACATTCACACTCGGGGCGGGCAGCATCCAACCTTTGTTTTGGGCGGCGGCGGCCGCCGCATGATCAGACGGCATATCAAACAAGGCTTGCGCCACTTTTTGCCCGACCTCCAACGGAGCACGCTCCGTCATTGCCAATGTCCAATTCGGATACAACGGCGTACTCACTGTACACACTGAGTTTTCAGGATGAGAGGCATTCAGCACGCGCACGGAATGACGCTCCACTTTGCCCTCTTTGATCATGTGCTCCAACGTACATGCCGGAACAATCGCTACATCGACTTGCTTTTCAAGCACATCAAGGATCAGGTTATCTGTCGGTGGGCCTTTAAATTCCAGATTGTCAAAAAACCGCGCATGGTAATACCCTAATTGATCCAGTTCATAACGTAAGGCGAGAAAACCACCAAACGCTTTTTCTGATACAGCAGCCATGTGCGCTTTTTCAATATCTTTCAGGGTTTTATATGATGAGTCTTGGCGCACAACCACCACTGATGCAATCGAACGGTTGGGGCTTTGGCTAAATTCGGTTTTCTGCGTGGCCAACCAATGAATGGGGTACTCGCGCGCCAATTTGGTCGCTTGCCCCGGACTGGTCAGAATAAAGTCGAGGCGATTATGTAGGAATGCTTCTTCCAGTTGGTCAAAATCGTAAGTATGTAAATTGAAGTGATAATCTGAATTTTGCTTCGCCAACCAATCCATCGTTGGTTGCCAAGTCTGCCGCGCATTTGAGTGACCGCGTAACGCAAGAATGCCTACATCAAAGGCTGTTCGTTGCTGATGGCCTGCGGTGCAGACCATAGAAACCACCCACACGCTGATACCCAGTATTACTTTTGACCCAAATCGATTCACAAACCACACAACCCTAAAACAGTGGACGCGCATTTTAGCACCAACCCCCCTATTCACTTTGTTGCGTCAGATCAATCCCATCGCATTATTGTGGTTTACCACAATAGTGGTAGTTCATCGAATTACGCAAAATCCGACCCCAGTTAGAAGTCGGTGGCCCTCTTGCCATATCAGAGCACCTCATACAAACGATAAAGCTCATTAACCCACTTCATCCTGATTTCGAATTCCGCCTGCTGAGCTTCTGGCTTGGCAGGAAATTTTTAAAATCTAATGGAAGCAATGCAATGAAGAAGTCAACAATTGCCTTGGGGATCTTAGCGGCAACCGTCGCTATTGGTTACCCAACGTACAAGGCGATGTTTTCCACACCGGTAGTCACGGTTGATGCCGCTCAGCAAGCGGATAAATTCGCCAGCTATGCACACCCTGAACATTTCATCTCCCCTGTCCAGCTCAAGACACTGATGGATAGCCAAGCCAATGTGGTGGTTATCGGGGCGCTCAATCCTCTCAAGCCTGACGCACCAATTTCTGGCTCTCACACTTTGTGGCGTAACGACTATTCTGCCGCGAAAGGGGAATATGACTTTGATGGCATGCGCAATAGCAGTAATGACATGGCCAAAATGCTCGGTGAATTTGGCGCAACGGCACAGTCCACGATCGTGGTCTATGCTGCGGGATCACACCATGATGCAGCTCGCCTTTACTGGCAGATCCAAGGCTTAGGTCATCAAGACGTTCGTTACCTTGATGGGGGTTTGAATGCATGGCTAGGCGCCGGCCTACCTACTGGTGATGAAGCAGAGAAAATCTCAGGTGTGACTTACCAAGCTCCTAACCCAGCGCAAGAAGCGAACACCCTTGCCACACTCGAAATGGTGGTCGCGGCTCAAAATAATCCGGATTGGGTCATCATCGATACCCGTGGCACAGAAGAGTTTGCAGGAACCACCACCGTCACTGGCGCATTTGGTCCAGGCACGATTCCTGGCAGCGTTCACATCAACTGGACTGAGGCTCTCAACAAAGACACCACGCTAAAAACCGCTCAAGAACTGCAAGCCGTCTATGGCGACTTGGTGAAAGGCAAGAAAGTGATCGCGTTTTGTCAATCTGGCGTCCGTTCCGCCCACACCACCATGGTGTTAGCCGACATTCTGGGTGCGCAAGAAGTCTACAACTATGACGGTTCATGGATTGAATACAGCCATGCACATTATGAGCAGCAGCACCCTGAAGTGGTCGTTCTCAACGGCAAAAGCTAATCAACACGGGATACCCATTGAATGAACAAGGTAATTTTTAGCCAAAAGCTGTATGACACAGCACAGATGATTGTTGATGGCTGTATGGGCGATGCCGATCCAGCGTGTCAAACCGCTTGCCCAATGCACACCGATGTAAAACAGTACGTTCGCTTAGCGGGCGAAGGGTTATACCAAGAAGCACTGGACGTAATCCGTAGCAAACTGTTTTTGCCACAAACCCTAGGCCGTATTTGTGCGCATCCTTGTGAAGCCGCTTGCCGCCGTAATACGGAATTCAAACAACCGATCAGCGTGGCGGGCATCAAACGTTTTGTAGCGGAGAAAATGGATCAGCAAGCGCACTGGGATCTCACCATTGCTCCTGCGACGCACAAACACGTTGCGATTGTCGGTGCAGGCCCTGCGGGCGCTCAAGCCGCCATTGAACTGCGCCGTTTAGGCCACCAAGTGACCATCTACGAAAAACTCGAAGTGTACGGCGGCATGATGCGTGTCGGCATTCCTGAGTACCGTCTTCCTCGCAACGTCATCGATTTTGAATACCACTACCTCAAGATGCTGGGCATCGAAACCCGTTTTGGTGTGGAAATTGGCCGTGATATTTCATTCCAACAGCTGCGCGATGAACATGATGCGGTCATTCTGGCTCATGGTGCGCACATCGGTTCAATCATTCCTCTGCCAGGTCATCAAAGTGAAGGTGTGTTCTCTGCAGTGGAATACCTCAAAGAGATCGCAGAAACCCAACAATTCCCACGCTCAGGTCAACGTGTGATGGTGATTGGTGGTGGTGACGTAGCGATGGACTGTGCACGTTCTTCATGGCGTATTGGCGCAAGCGACGTATTCCAGTGCTCACTAGAAGCCATGGATGCTCTTCCTGCGAGCCAGATCGAGATTGATGAAGCGCAAGAAGAAGGCGTGGAATTCCATGCTGGTTGGGGACCTGTCGCGATTGAGCATGAAAATGGCAAAGTGACTGGCATTACGCTCAAGCGCGTACTTTCGATCTTCAACGAGCAAGGTCAATTCGCGCCACAATACAGCGAAGAGAGCAAAACCATCTTGGTGGATACGGTGATTTTCGCCACCGGTCAAGTCGTGGCAGATATTACTGATGGCGCACTCGAACAAACCCGTGGCGGCCGTTATGTGGTGGATCAACAGACTCTCGCCACTCAGCTTGATGATGTATTTGTGGCGGGCGATGCCTGTGGCGGTAACATCGTGATCCAAGCGATGGCGCTTGGTCGTAAAGCGGCATTCAGTGTTGAACGTTACTTGAATCAGGTTGCCCTCACTGAAGGCCGTGACTTTGTTCAAGAGTACAGCTACCCATCACGTTTGGATGTACCACTTCCGAAAGGCACTGTAGACCAACCGCGTTTGCATGGTGAACTGCGCGATGCCGAGGAGCGTAAACGCGATTTCGCTCAAGTCGATTTTGGGTTTAGCGAAGAGCAAATCCGCCAAGAAGCCTCACGCTGCCTGCAATGTAGCTGCAAACTGTGTATGTCGGAATGCATCATGATGAACGATTTCGGCGACTGTCCGAAAACCCTGTTCAGCGACTTTATTGACTCACAAGAGATGGATCCGCTACTGGCTTACTCTTGCAATGCTTGCGATCAGTGCACCATCGTTTGTCCGAAAGATTTCCCAATGAAAGAGATGTTCCTTGGCGCGCGTGCCGATTTCGTAAAAGCCAACAATGGCGAGTCTCCAATGCCGGGGCATAAAGCGATCAACATGCACCAAAAACTAGGCTTTTCAAAACTCTTCACCATGGCCAAACGCACAGGAGCAGCAAAATGAGCAATAAAGTGTTTATGCCGGGATGCAGCTTGCCATCCTACTATCCAGAAGGTGTGGCCGCGATTGCGTCTTACCTAAAACAAGTCTTCCCAGAGATGGGCGCTGTTCAAAAATGTTGTGGCAAACCAACTGCAGCGATTGGTCAAACTGACCTTTTCAAACAGCGTTACGGTCAACTGCAAGCCGATTTCGACAAGTTAGAAGCCGAAGAAGTGATTGTGGCGTGTCAAAGCTGCTACGGAATGATCAAAAAAGCCGGAGCAAAACAAAAACCGCTTTCACTTTGGAAACTGCTGCCACAAATCGGTCTGCCAGAAGAACTGCGTGGCAAAGCCAAACACAGTGACGTGGTGTTTACCATTCACGACTCCTGTTCAACACGCTACGAACAAGAGCTGCAAGACGGTATCCGTTGGATCCTAAACGAGCTGGGCTACAAAACGGTGGAACCAGAACACACCCGTGAGAACACACGCTGTTGTGGCTTTGGCGGCATGGTGGTACCCGCCAACCCAGATGTGGCTAACCGTGTGATTCAACGTCGAGTTGATGAGTTTGAAACCGATTATGTGGTGGTGTACTGCGCCGCCTGTCGCGCCTCGATGATGGGGGTTGGCACGCAAGCATGGCACATCCTTGATCTAATGTTTGGCCCGGTTGTGATGCGTGGTGATGAAGCACCTGTAAACGTACTGGCTAGCCCAGTCAAAGCTTGGTTTAACCGCTACAAATCGAAAGCCGGCCTCATCAAATGTATGTCTGTGTAAGCGCTCTGAATAAGGAAATGTAACACCATGAAATTTTTGAAATTGGCTATTTTAGCCGCTGTGATTGGCCTAAATTCTGTTTGCTGCAAAAACAAAACAGGAATTCTTGAAATCATTACTGACATCAAGAGCCTACAAAACTGGATCGCGGGTTTTGGCTTCTGGGGCTATTTTGTGTTTGTGGCCACCTTCGTCTTCGCTTGTGTCTTTTTGCTACCAGGCAGCGCATTCACCATTGTGGCTGGCATCGTGTTTGGCCCAATTAAAGGCGGGATTTTAGCGCTGTTCTCTGCCACGTTAGGCGCGGTTGCCGCGTTTGTCGTAGCGCGTTTTCTGCTGCGTAATACCATCATGAAAAAGTTCGGCGATAACCCGATCTTCAAAAAGATTGATGATGGCGTTGCTCAAAACGGTACTAGCTTTTTGATCCTGACTCGTTTGGTGCCGGTGTTCCCGTTCAGCCTACAAAACTATGCATACGGTCTGACCAGCCTTAATCTGGGTACTTACGCGATTGTTTCACTGCTCACAATGGCTCCGGGCGCTTTCATCTTCGCTTACATGGCGGGGGACATTGCGACCAATGGCGTTTCCGCCATGCTGTTGGTGAAATTCGCCGCTGCAGGTTTGGTTCTGTTTGGTATGTCTTTGATTCCAAAATACATCGCCAAGAAAAAAGGCATTAACATGGCTGACCTAGCCAAGTAATTGCCTGTTCTCGTAAAAAGTAAGCCGCTTATTCGTAAGCGGCTTTGCTGTTTTCCCTCATATGCCTTTTAAGTTGAGAGTTTTGCTTATGTTACGCCTTTTTTACCTGCTGTTTGTGATTGTCTGCGTGGTGCCGACCTTACCAGGTTTATTGGGTGTCACTGTTGCAGCTTTCGGTTATGTGCCTCCGGTCGGTTTAACCCAGTTCTCATGGTTTGGCTTTCAAGCGGTGGCACAATGGCATGGCGTGGGACAATCCATCGGCCTAACGATCTTTTCGACGCTGGCTAGCACCTATCTGGCCTGTTTTCTCTGTTTTATGATCTTACAAGCCGCATGGACGAGCCGTTACTGGACGAGCATCGAACGCTGCTTATCTCCGTTACTCGCGATGCCGCATGTGGCGTTTGCCATTGGTTTTGCTTTCTTATTTGATCCCACCGGTCTTGGTGCACGTGTGTTACACGCCTTATTTAGCCAAGGTTTGGGTTATACCCCTAGCGAGATGTCATGGTTCGTAAATGATGCCCACGCGCTTGGTTTAGTGATCATGTTGACCTTAAAAGAGCTGCCATTTCTACTACTGATGAGCATTCCACTGCTCAAACAGATCCCGATTGAAAAAATGCACAAGGCCGGCGCATCACTGGGTTATCAACCGAGTCAATTCTGGTGGAAATGCATTCTGCCACAATGGCTGGTGAAATTGCGCTTTGCGCTGTTTGCCGTACTGGCTTATGGCGTTTCAGTGGTCGATGTGGCACAAATTTTAGGCCCCACCAACCCACCGACTTTTGCGGTATTGGTTTGGCAGTGGTTTAAAGAACCCGATTTGTCCTTGTTACCCCGTGCCGCGGCAGGAGCGGTCATCCTCTTTGTTCTTGCTACAGTATTGCTCGGTTTCGCGCTATTGATTGAGCGCGGCATCACCCAAGGTTGGCGACAATGGCAATACTCAGGCCGTTTTGCAATTGCACTTCCGGGGATATCGCTGTTTGGGGTTCTGTTGGCTTTTACCCTCGGTTTACTGCCCTTGCTTGGAATATGGAGCATAGCGCAACGCTGGCGCTTTCCCGACCTCCTCCCTAGCCAGTACAGCTTGCGCTTTTGGCTACAAGAGTGGCAAGGCCTTAGCGCAGCGTTACAGCCAACGCTGATCATTGGACTAATCAGCGCGACTCTGGCGCTATTGCTGGCCATATTGGCGCACGAATACCGCTTACGCAATCGACTGGCGGTACCAAGTTACCTGCTAGTTCTACCGATGCTTTTACCTCAACTCTCAATTTTGTTTGGCTTACAGGTGATGACCCTGATCATCGACCAAGGCAGTTATGGATTTTGGGTTTGTTGGTCACACCTGTTTTTTGTGTTTCCTCTGGTGTACTTAGCATTAGATGGCCCTTGGCGCAGTTTTAACCCCAATTTCACGCGTGTAGCGCTTAGCCTTGGAAAATCACCGTGGCAAGCATGGGTACAGGTGAAGCTGCCGATTTTATTTCCTGCAATTGCTTTTGCATGGGCGGTGGGCCTGAGTGCCAGCTTTGCTCAATACTTACCGACACTGATTTTAGGCGCAGGACGCATCACGACACTCACTACCGAAGCCGTTGCGTTGTCCAGCGGGTTTGACCGCCGAGTCACTGCGATTTATGCCCTATGGCAAGCCCTGTTACCATGGCTATTTTTCAGTTTAGCCATGCTGCTTGGCACTGTACCTCGCCGATTAAAACACAAACTTACCTTCCCGAAATTTGCTCTTGTTTCGCCATTTCGCCTCCAATGGAAATGGCAGTTAAGTAACCAGTAAATCGTTTTGATTTAGAGCAATAAAACAACAAAATCATCAATATGTGGCAGAGAATAGACCCAAAAGTAATAAAACTGTCACATCCAACCTCTACTGTTTCATCCGTTAAATGCCAAGTCGTAACGGGTCACTATGAACGGTATCCACCCCCACCAAGCTGAATTGAACAATATTTTGCGCCAACAGTGCATCACTCCCCTATTCCAGCCGATTGTACATCTGGCGAGCGAGCAAGTGCTTGGCTATGAATCGTTAAGCCGTGGCCCCAAACAAAGCCCGCTGCATAGTGCCAATGCGTTGTTTGAAGCCGCCGAGCAATGCCACCGTTTGCCTGAACTAGAGAAAATTTGTGTGCACAAAGCCGCGGCAGCGTGGTCAACGTTTGGTCTCAATGCACAAATTTTTATCAACCTCAGCCCAGACATGTTACTGCACTCTCAGCACCATCAATGGGAACTGCCACAGTTAATGCAGCGCCATCATTTATCACCCCACCAGGTGGTATTTGAGATCTCGGAACGCACTCCAGCTTTGCAATTAGAAGAACTGAAAAGTTCGATCCATCACTTGCAAGCACAGGGTTTTTCAATCGCGATTGATGATATGGGTTCGGGTTACTCAGGTTTAAAACTGTGGTCTGAACTTCAGCCGGATTTTGTCAAAATTGATCGCTATTTCATCTACAACATCGATAGCAACCCCATCAAGCTCAAGTTTGTGCGCAGTTTGGTACAACTTTCCCAGCAATTAGGTTGCCAATTGATTGCGGAAGGCGTGGAAACTCGCTCCGAATTGCTGGTGATTGCCGATCTCGGCATTGATTTAGTGCAAGGCTACTTATTCGGCCACCCTCAACCTACGCCTTTACTGGCTTATCGTGACCATAGATTATCGATTCCTCCCCGCCGCCAGTTGGAGGTGAATTCGGCAGCAACGCATTCTGAGCAACCGATGCACTTCATTACTCGAGTTCTGGGTGAAGCGCCATTGATTCCGACCGTCTGTAGCCCAAGCTAACCCTTTACCACAGGATGTGATGAACTATCAGCTTATGGAAACTGCCAATCGTTGGAAAATCGCGCTTCGCTCCATAAAAGGTGAATTGCTCATTATCGGAATGATAGTGGTCAGCATCGTATTGATTAATACGCCTAAACTGCTATTTGAAGAGAAGATCCACGCCTACGAAAGAGATCAATTGCAACTCACCGTTGCGTTACAAAAAACACGCATTGATTACGCAAGCGCCATTCTTGAACAGTTCGATTCAGCCTCGTTACACCCTCGCTTACAAGCGTTTTTTACCCAAAACCAAGGCAACGTGTGTGTCATTGGTTATGGCTCCCCCCAACGTTGCCCATCCAACGTCATTAATGCGGTAAGATCGATGTCATCCGCCGCCGAAAGGGTGGCAGAGCCCAAAGTCAGAATCGCTTTTGCTGAAGATGTCACGCTGTTCTTCAAGCCCAACGGCAAGCAGATCCGCGTGTTATGGTTTCACCACGCCCAATTCTGGTCTGTACAACAAAAAAGCATCAGCTTGGTTCTGGTCAGCGGCAATAACATTCAATTTTTAGATAACCCGATTTCCCACTATAAACCTCTACTCAACTACACGATTCTGCGTCACCGAGATAATTACGGTACGGTACACTTTGAAAATACCGACATGAGCTTTTTGCGCTGGAGTATCGGTGATCATCAACTGATCAGCGTGTTCAACGACAAAGTGCGCCTGTTTAACTTGATTTATTGGGTGATGTCAGCCTGTTTAACCCTTTTGCTCATCTTAGCTTGGCTACTGACTCGGCTAAACCTGCAAAAATTAACGGCTCAGAAACACGCCTATCTAGACAATTTAACTCGGCTCCATAATCGGCATTTTTTGAGCAAAATTAGCCCCAAAATGATCGAACATCCTCATTCAGTCGCCGCGATGATCGATATTGATCACTTCAAAAAAATTAATGACAAATACGGTCATATCACCGGAGACCGTATTCTGCAGGCAGTCGCTCGTTGCTTAAGGAAAAACGTTCGCGATACCGATGTACTGATCCGTTATGGGGGTGAAGAATTTTTGTTGCTGTTTCAAGCGCCATCCATTCATGAAGCCTGGTTGACGCTCGATCGCTTGCGTGAACGAGTGAAAGAAGATCACCTCTTGTATGGCACCAGTATTTCTATCGGCTTTAGTTACATAGAGGCAAGTTTACCTGCCGCCATTTCACGAGCAGATAATGCCCTGTATCAAGCCAAAGAGGCAGGCCGCGATACTGTGGTGGCGGCGGGTCAGCCTTTATCAGGCTCAGTCAACGACCTTTCCATCCCCTGCTAAGCACCCGTTATTCATCCTTTTGGTAAATAAACTGGTAGCAAGTGCGGTAATGGTAGTGCTCTTGGGGCCGCAAAATACAACTGGGTTGGGGCCATTCAGGATGGTGCGGCGAATCGGGCAAAAACTGTGTTTCTAGCGCAATACCAGCATAATCGACATACTCTGAACCACGCCTATTTGGCGTTCCACCTAGCCAATTGCCAGTATAAAGTTGCATCGCAGGTTTATCCGTCGTTACCTGCAATTGTACTTTTCCATCGGCAGAGTAAAGTTTCGCCACCGGCTGGTACACATCGCGCTCTGGCGCAAAAAAGTAACTGTGGTCATAACCTTTGGCACTCACTTGCTGCGCGCCTTGTAACAGATGTTCACCAACCTTTTTCGGCAACGTAAAATCAAAACCCGTTCCCACTACCGATTGCAATTCACCGCAGGGAATTCCAACGTCATCCGTGGGCAAATACTGCGCCGCATCAATCCAAAGTTGATGCTCAAGGCAGAGCTTGCCACTCTCCGCGCCATCTAAATTAAAGTAGGCGTGGTTTGTCAGGTTCACGGCTGTTGCACGATCAGTGGTGGCTTGGTACTCGATATTCACCCCACCTTGTTCATCCAAACGGTAGGTCACTGCTACGTGGAGATTGCCCGGAAAGCCTTGATCCCCATCAGCAGAAAGCAGGTGAAAGGTCACATGCTGGGCGCTTTGCTGCGTGATTTGCCAGCGCCGACGGTCAAAACCTTGGGCTCCGCCGTGTAAGGTATTCCCAGCTTGATTGGTAGAAAGCTCATAGCTTATGCCATTGATGCTGAATTCACCGCGCGCAATGCGGTTGGCATAGCGCCCAACACTCGCCCCCAAATAGCTACCTTGACGTAAAAAATCCGCCATGCTGTTCACGCCAAGTAATACTTCTCGTGCTGATTCACCGAGCGGCAATCTACAGCTTAACCACGTTGCTCCAATATCCATCAGCACGACACGCATTCCGGCTTGGTTGCTCAACTCAACAAGGTTGGCAGGTTGACCATCGTAAGCCACCTGATTTGTCATACCGTCAAATAATGTGTTCATTCATTGCCTTATACGTGTTCAATCAGACCTGCGCCCGAAGTTGCATGACAAACATAAATTGACTCTTTTAAGCCTGTTGCCGCTTGATATTCGCGCTCCACTGCACGTTTCACGGCATCCACTTGAGTGGGGTGCACAAGTGCCACCACGCAACCACCAAATCCACCGCCAGTCATGCGTACCCCGCCTTGCTCCCCAATTTCTGCTTTGACGATTTCTACCAGCGTATCAATCTCTTTGACTGTGATTTCAAAATCATCGCGCATTGATGCATGTGATGCCGCCATCAACTCGCCTAAGCGCAGCATATTTCCTTCACGTAGAGCCTGCGCAGCCTGTAAGGTACGCTCGTTTTCTGTGATGATATGACGCGCCCGCTTTGCCACCAATGGCTCCAGTTCCGCTTGTTTCGCGGTAAATTGAGCCAAGGTCACATCACGTAATGCCTTGACTCCGAATGCTTTGGCTCCCGCTTCGCATTGTTGGCGGCGGGTGTTGTATTCACTATCCACTAAGCCACGTTTTTTATTGGAATTGATGATCACCACCGCCATCTGCTCTGGCATCGAAACCGCTTCGGTCTGCAAACTGCGACAATCCAACAACAAAGCATGGTTAGCTTGGCCTTGCGCCGAGATCATTTGATCCATAATCCCGCAGTTGCAACCAACAAACTGGTTTTCGGCTTGCTGCCCATTGAGCGCGATTTCAGCTTGGCTGATTTTTAAGTGGTACAACTCTTTAAACGTTTGCCCAATCACCACTTCTAATGCAGCGGATGAACTCAGCCCTGCACCCTGTGGCACATTGCCAGACACCGCAATGTCTGCGCCATGAAACTCATAGCCGCGCTCAATCAAGCATTTCACCACACCGCGAATGTAGTTCGCCCACATTTTCTCAGGCTGAAAAGTAATCTCTTCACGCAGATCAAATTGGTCAGTGTCATTGCCATAATCAACAGCCACCAAACGCACGAGAAAATCTTCACGTTTCGCAGCCGCAACAACCGTCTGATAATTGATCGCACAAGGCAGTACAAAGCCATCATTGTAGTCGGTGTGTTCACCGATCAAATTGACTCGCCCCGGAGCTTGTATTCGATGTGTAGCAAAATAGCCAAAGACTTGCTCAAAGGCCGTGTTAACGTTTTGGATTAATTTTGACATAGGGCTTCTCACTTTAAATTGGAACAACCGCACTGTGCTCACTACAGTGTCATATCGTTTTTACTGCTCTTTGTAATGTACATCGCTCACTGCACGCAGGCGCTCTGCTGCTTGTTCTGCGGTTAAATCACGCTGACTTTCTGCCAACATTTCATAGCCAACCATGAACTTGCGGATGGTTGCGCTGCGCAGCAAAGGAGGATAAAACAACGCGTGCAGTTGCCAGTGTTCTATGTTGGTCTCAGGTTCAAAAAAGGGCGCGTAATGCCACCCCATCGAGTATGGGAAAGCACATTGAAATAAATTGTCGTAGCGACTGGTCAGCTTTTTGATCGCGAGTGCGAGATCATCACGCTGCTCATCATTAAGTTCATTCATGCGGCGGATATGTGTTTTCGGCAGCAGCAGTGTTTCAAATGGCCAAGCCGCCCAATAGGGTACGACAGCCAGCCAATGCTCGGTTTCCACCACGATGCGTGTACCCTCTTTAAGTTCCGCTTGTACATAATCCACCAACAAGTTGCTGCCATGGTTTTGGTAATAAGCCTTGAGATGTTGCTCTTTGCGTTCAATTTCATTGGGTAAAAAACTGTTCGCCCAAATCTGTCCGTGCGGATGGGGTTGAGAACAGCCCATCGCTTCTCCTTTATTCTCAAAGGCTTGAACCCAAACGTACTCTTTACCCAGTTCTTCGATTTGCTCATTCCAGGTTTCGATCACGTCGCGAATGTTCTTTAAAGGCAACTCTGGCAAGGTTTTACTGTGATCTGGAGAAAAGCAGATCACTCGGCTTAAACCACGCACGCCTTGAGTTTTGAACAACGGATTGTCGGATTCAGGAGCGGCCGGAGAATCGACCATCAGTGCCGCAAAGTCATTGTTAAACACATAGGTGCCTGAGTAATTCGGGTTCACATCGCCAGAAATACGGGTATTGGATGGACATAAAAAACACTGCGCATCGTAGTTAGCTAACTCAGCTAACGCGGGTTTTTCACCCGCTCCGCTCCAAGGGCGTTTTGCTCGATGCGGTGATACTAAGATCCACTGCCCCGTCAAAGGGTTATAACGACGATGTGGATGATCCACGGGGTTAAATTTAAGCTCAGACATAGCGATCTCTCCGCTTCTCTCCAACAATCCGTTGAGAAAACGATCATCAATATTCAAAAATTAGGCTAGCAGCGCAGTTGCCCTGCCTTTAGCAAAAGCATAGCAATCTTCTCTACTGACATTCTGTGAGGCCAATCGCACAGTGTAAACGTTTCCATCTTTATTTAAAGTAACGTGATGACAAGGCCGAGCCATATGCTTAAACAACCAAACGAGGACAATCAATAAGATCAAGGAGATGAGATTTTAAGTCTCAATAACCGCGTAGGGTTAATCTGTAGAATGTTTTGAGGCTAAACCTTCACAAGTTAAACGTTTACACAAGGGTTTCATAGAGTGTGAAACCCAACGAGCATCACTCCGTTAGGTTCATTGGTCATAATCAAGAGTCGAAAGCGTAATCATCTAACTGAATTTTAGGGGCTCGCAACGCATTCAGCGCCCCCAGTAGCGCGAGCAGTCCTGCAACCGCGAAACCAATTTGAAAGGCATGCAGCACCTCACTTTGTGGCATTGCAGCAATCGCTTTCAGGCCACTGTGTGGAGAGAGCCCCGGTAGTAAAGAGTAGATCAAGGTGCCAAAAAATGCGGTACCCACCGAAGCCCCCAAAGAACGGCTCAACGATGCCATGGCGGTAATCCGTCCTAAATTTGCCTTGCCCGCTAACGTTTGAATCAATACTTGAGTTGAGGGCATTACCGTTCCTAGCCCTAGACCGCACAAGGCTGCAATCACACTGACCCATTGCGCCGATAACGGAAAAAAAGGACTAAATGCCACAAATGCACAACTGCTTAAGCTCATACCAAAAACGGGTAAAAATTTCGGCACACCTGTTTTAGCGATCACTTTACCGGTGATATAAGCACCACCAATAATCCCGCATGAGAGTGGGATTAACAGCAAACCCGATTGCGCAGCATTGACCTTGAGTCCCAATTGCAAAAAAATGGGCAAGAAAAAGATCAATGCAAACAGACATGCGGCAAAAATAAAGGTAGACAGTAACGGAATATGAATCTCTCTGCGGGCTAATAAATGCAGCGGAAGAAAAGAGGCTTTAACACGCTTTTGCTGAGTGATAAACAGCAAAGAGGTGAGAACGAATAAACCAACCAGTATCAAACTGGTGCTGGAGAACCATGAAAAATAATGTCCGCCCGCCGACAGCCAATAGATGATGAGGGTCATCATACTCGGAAAAAGGATCAGCCCCGCAACATCAATCGATGCTTCCGATTTGCGTGAACTTTGCACAAACTTAAATCGCGCCAAGCGATATAGCGCAATTCCGACTAAAGGCAAATTGAACCAGAACAGCCATTGCCAAGAGAGGTAAGTTACCAGCACCCCGCCAAGTACGGGGCCACCAATACTGGCCACAGCAAACAAAGAGGAAAAATACCCTTGAAACCGTGCACGCTCACGCGGAGGAACCAATTCACCAATCAGGGCTTGCGACAAACTCATCAATCCGCCACTGCCTAACCCTTGTACAATACGTCCCGCGACGAGCCACGGCATATTGATTGCAAACGCACAAATCACTGAACCTAAGGCAAAAATACTCAACGCGATCATTAAGATCGGTTTGCGTCCATACTGATCGCCCAACCAACCATACACGGGAACACTGGCGGCACTGGCTAGCATGTAGCCGATTGCAATCCATGAGGAGAGTTGTAAATTGCCTAGGTCACGTACGATCGTGGGTGTCGCTGTCGCGAGTAGAGTTTGATCCACGGCGGCCAAAAACATCGGCAGAAATACGGTAAAGAAAATACTGAGAAAGGTTTTTCTATCCACTGGCTGTGACATACATCCCCCACTGACACCCTGCGTATTACCAGATCAATTTCATAGCACAAACACACGGATATCATAAAGCAATCCTAGCCGCTCAGTGAGTAGATATTGCAACCTAGCTCCACAAGCCTCTGACCAAAAACGCATGTTTCGAATAACGTGTTCAGCCGATCGCTTGCTTTTCTGGTTAACGGAATAAAGGAGGGAGCGTGACTACATGATGAATGAAGAGCACATTACACAAAGGGACGTAAGTGAAAATGCTTGAATCACAGAAACAACAAAGCCCGCATTACGCGGGCTTTATTACGTGTTCATACTGAACGAATTCTGGTGCGTCTAAGTGGACTCGAACCACCGACCCCCACCATGTCAAGGTGGTGCTCTAACCAACTGAGCTATAGACGCATACTGTGTTGAAGTTTCTCATGGTGCGTCCGTAGTGGACTCGAACCACCGACCCCCACCATGTCAAGGTGGTGCTCTAACCAACTGAGCTACGGACGCATCGCTTGAGAACGAGGTGGATATTAACGGCAGATTTTCTGACGTGCAAGCCCAATTTCTTTGTTTTTGAACCGTTTGGCTTTTCTATCATCAGTTTGATGCTTTTTTACACTTCTGCCATTTGGTTTTCCTCTATTCCACCCCTAGAGTACGGGCGATTTCAAGAATTAGAGCGCCGTCTAGTTTTGTGATATGCATTCAAGATCAATGTTGATCCGAGCAGGTAAGGCTGTACTATAAACGCTTAATTTTAGCCCCGAAGAGGGTAAGTCATGGATGCTAGGTTATTCGACAACACACAAACACTGCGAGCGTCAGTGTTGTGCGGGCTCAGCTTTTTTTGGGCTTTGATCGCTTTTTTGATGGCACTGATCAATTTTTGGTCACAAGCCAGAAATTACAACTCGGGCTTATCGAGTTGGTTTGTGCTTTTTATTTCTTCTGTATATTTACACCCTGGCCAAGCGCCGCGCTCACACGCAGGGGCAGGTTTATCTGTATCTATTTATTCTCACAGGTACCACCCTTTTCGCGACCTACATGAAACCATTAGTGATGGGAATTTATGTTTGGAGCTGTTTTGTGCCTATCCTTTTTTATATTTTTACCTCAACTCGCTTTGCTTTCCTCATTTCAGGTCTCTTCTTGCTCTTGCAAGGCAGCGTTGTGTATTGGCAATCACACAATGATCTCTCGATTTCTGGGTCAATTTTACTGCACTTGTGTTTTACCTATATTGGCCTTTGGGTCGTGGCTCATGTGTATGAGGAAAATCGACCGTAAAATTGAGAACTCCCTACTCTATCTTGCATCTAGAGATCCTCTTACTGGGGCTCATAATCGTTTGTCACTAACGACCTCCTTCCATCACTTTGAACAGTTTAGTGATCAAACATCACTCAGTTTATTGGTGATTGATTTGGATTTTTTCAAATTAATTAACGATCAGTATGGCCATGATACGGGTGATAAAGTACTGGTAGAAACCACACGCCTGCTGGCTCAAGTCGTTGGTGACAGTAATTTATATCGGATTGGTGGCGAAGAGTTTTGCGTAACGCTGTTTGATCAATCTTTAGAACAAGCAGAGAAAGTTTGTGAGCGGTTAAGAACCATCATTAGCCAGCATTTATTCGCTTTTGGTGATAAGCGTGTGCAAGTGACCATCAGTATCGGTGTCTGTGAATACCAACCAGGAGATCAACTCAACGATCTCCTGAAATTTGCAGATATTGAACTGTATCGAGCCAAAAAGGCTGGAAGAAATCAGGTTCGTTTATTTCAACATGCGCAGTTCAACGTCAACCGAGCGAATCAACAAACCGAGAATCTGTAATTAGTTATTCTCGTTAGCCTCTTCATCTTCAAATTCGTAAACCACATTGTAGTTTTCTGTGTAAGAACAGTGTGGTTGGCGGCTACAAGTGAAGAAGCGTCGCCCACGGTATTCGCCTTGAGTAGCCACTTTGATCACCATCGGGCTGCCGCAACGCTTACAAAAGCGCACTTCTTGATCCGGCTGAATGAGATCAATGTGCGCCGCTAGCAGACGTCGCAATTTTCCCACTTGGTAGCTCATCCGAACATTCGTACCAATCAAAGGAATATTGGCAGATTTGCACACGTGGAGCAGCAGCTTCTCGCGCTCAACTTTGCCTTTTTGCAGCTCTTTACCATCATCCAATTCAATGACGACTCTGGGTTCAAGCGTTCTCGCATCACACACCAAAAAGTCAAAGTAGCTTTTTGATATCTTGTTATAGGCAATGAACCAATGCTTTTTGCTTGGTAACTTATGCGGCGTGATCACATTCGCCATATTCACTTTGGCCAGTACCACACCGTGGTCGCCCACTGCACTAACTAACGCGTTATAAAAAGCGCTTTCTTTCATATCGAGCAGCGGCCCTCTCTTTTTATAGGCATACTCTTTGGTGTCATCGTGACGGATCACGTACTTTTTGAATTAATGAAAAAAAACAGCACAAGTAGGATGACGACAATAAAAATTTCAACCCATAAATCATTTGAACCATAAATCATTTGAACCGCAGTAATGAAAGAAGTGACATCCTGATGTATTTAAGAAGTGCCAACCTGTTATCACTTCTTGCAATCAATGGATGATCGATTTGCTATTGATAACTGATGTTGTGCTGAAAGACCAGTTTGGATTATTGATTTTGTGCCGAAAATAAAGGAGTTAGAGCATTCTTATTGAAAGAAGGTGGTTGAGTCACGAAAAAGGCTCACCATTAATTCTTCTCTGGCATTTTCAGTTCAATCACTTGACGTTGATTGAGCCGTAATAAAGACAGTGATTTTCCCCAATATTGCTTAATCAAACGATCCATTAACCCTGATTCTACGGCCTGTTTCAAAGCTTGTTCTAACGTATCTTTGTACTGGGCCGTTTTAGGGCTTAGATAAAATCTAAAATCATTTTGATACTGGAGAAGCAGATGCTGTTCAATAGCGAGATGGGGATTGAGGATTGATTCTTGGTAAATTTCAGTCACACCACGAGGGAAATAGTTCACCTCTCCAGTGACGCTAAGCTTTTTGTACAGTTCTCTCCATTCCCCATTTTGAATATAAAAAGGCAACTGATTGTAACGCCAGACAGTAATATCTACCCAATGCTCACCTAATCCTGCAATCAACAATGTTTTGCGCAGGTCACCTAATGTGGCAACGTTGTCGAATCGACTTTGCAGGCTAGGAGGAATGAGCAATATGCGCTGCCCGATCAAACCATGCGTCAGCGGAATATCGATATAAGCAAAATGTTGATTACGCTCTGGACTTTCTAATAACCAAGTCAGTGACAGTTGGTCATTCTCCACCATTTTCACTACACGCTTTTGGGGAAGGTGTGGATAAGGCGTCTCAATAATCAGGTCAATACCTTGGTCTGCTAAAGCGCGAGTGAGTAATTCATGGTAGTAAGCGTGACCATTATCGCTTTGTGCCGGTAACACCAACGTTATGGTTTGATTACCCGCCCAAACGCTGGCTGAAAAGAATAATAAAAAACACGGCAACCAAGATATTCGCATACTGCCTCCACCGCCACTTTATCCTCTACCATCTCATGGTGCGGTATTGCCAAGATGTCTACTGTTGAAGGTATAACGTTTTCACAACAAAGAGACTCTTATCATTGAGAAAAGCGGAGCTTAGCTCCGCTTCTGTTACATGTTGAGTACGTATTTATCCATCATCGACACCATTCTGCCAATTTCTGGTTTTGTGATGGTGTCGTTAGCCCCCAGAGCCAACGCCTTGGCGCGGTTATCATCACTCATCAATGAGGAGAACATAACAATCGGCATTGAGCGGTAAGATTCATCATCACGCAGGCGCTTGACTAGATGCATACCGTCCATGCGCGGCATTTCAACGTCAGTGACAACCGCATCAACCAATTCGCTAACGGCAATATTCTCTTCTTTCGCAACGGTTTTGATCTCCATTAATTTCTCAAAGGCTTCACCACCGTCTTTACAAGCAATGATGTTATAACCCGCAGAACTCAACGTATCTTGAATCAAACTACGAATAAAGGCAGAGTCATCTACAACCATAACGGTTTTGGCGTTACGCTTGGTAACCATCCGTTGATTGAGGTCGACTTTTCTATCGACCGTCACATCGTATTTTTCCATGCTCAACTCAGGGTTGATATCGGCAATAATTTTCTCGAAGTCGAGGATCATGATGAGTTTTTTATCTTGGCGTACCACCGCCACCACACAATCTTGCTCACCCGCCTCAAGAAATTGACTCGGTGATTCTACGTCATTCCAAGAAATACGATGGATCCGGCTAATACTGTCGATCAAGAAGCCGTTGGTCATGCGGTTAAAATCCGTCACGATCACATATTTTTTGCTGATATCGGTCGAGGTAGGCACACCAAGCCATCCTGCGAGATCAACGAGCGGCGTCAAAATTTCCCGTGAGGAAAACACCCCTATCATATGTGGTTGGGCATTCGGATAATCGGTGGTTTCTGGAACTCGAATAACTTCGCGAACTTTCGCGACGTTAATACCGTAGTAACAGGTTTTGGTTCGCCCATCAGGGAGCACTTTCTCAAGATGAAATTCGATGATCTCTAACTCGTTAGTGCCGCTTTCAGTCAAAATGGTACTGCTTGGGTTGCTCATAATCGTCACATCTTCTCGGGATGGTTATCAATATTTATCGAGTATTGCTTGATACCGATTTACGCCATTTTCATCAACACTGTTTTTAATCAGTTCAATGCCTTTTTGTAAATCTGCTAATACCGACTTATCTATATTTTTGTTAAATGCGTAATACAGTGAACCTTGCATTAAAACGTACACCGTTTCAAAGTCTTCAACGGGAATGTTTTCTTGGCTCATCCACCAGAGTGCAGTCCTTTCATCATAGGCCAACAAATCAATACGGCGCTTTAGTAGCTGTTCAGCCAAACTGCTCACGGTTGAACCTTCCACCAT
This sequence comes from Vibrio metoecus, assembly GCF_000696385.1. Classification (GTDB taxonomy): domain Bacteria; phylum Pseudomonadota; class Gammaproteobacteria; order Enterobacterales; family Vibrionaceae; genus Vibrio; species Vibrio metoecus. The sequence goes on from NZ_JJMN01000010.1 coordinate 60,684, forward strand.
TGATTCTCTTGGTACACCTAATTGCAGTAATTGCTGCTCTCCAATGTCATCACGGATCACGCCAATTCGATAATTCCCTAAATCAATCGGATTGGTCACCGTGATATGGCTTGATTTGCGGGCTAGCACGACCACTTTTATATCGGCAATCGGCCCCACCCAGTTAAATAAATTTTCGCGATGTGTGGTACGAGTCGTCGAAAACAACACACCATCTGACTTCAAGAGCGCCGAACGGTAAGATCGTGGCCAAGGTTGCACTAAAATATGTTCTGGACTCAAGGTTACATGAGTTACCGCAGCAGCTTGTTGAAGTAAATCAACCGCAATGCCTGCGGGCTTACCATCTTGTTCAAAGTTTAGTGGTGGATAATTCTCTGTGTAATACGTTAGCGAATCCAAACCTTGGGCTTGAACATTGACACTCCATCCAAGAACAACACCGAGTATTGCTGTCAAACAAAAACGCCATTGCATCTGTCGACCTCATCACATTCGTGTAATCTGTTTAAACTTTAGATGCAGTTATCCGATCCGTCTAATCAGGATGTGTGGCGCAGTACTCGGCGGTATGTTCGTTCTGGTCGTCCAACCGTACCATAAGTGAGATCCGCCTCCAACTCTCCAGCACTGATAAGATACTCAAGATAGCGTCGAGCTGTTGTGCGGCTTGCCCCAATTTTGTCACCCGCTTCATCGGCAGTCAGCATGGCAGAGTCTTGAAATAACACACGAATTTTATCTAACGTTACCGCATCAATTCCTTTCGGTAAACGCTGAGGCAACGTTTCGGTCGCATGGGGGGTAAACATTTTATCTACCTTGCTCTGATCAAAATCCGCCCATTGCTTTAACTCACTTTGCCGCAATTGATATTTTTTTAAGGCCGCCTCAAGTCTTGGAAACATCACTGGCTTGAGTAAATAGTCCACGACTCCTCCGCGCATCGCTTGTTGTAGGGTTTCCACCTCGCGTGCCGCCGTGATCAAAATAACATCGCAATGCACATTGCGCCCACGGATCCACTGCAAAAACTCCAGCCCCGTACCATCAGGAAGATAAACATCCAGTAAGATAAGATCCGGATTAAGCACTTCCACTTGCAGACGTGCGTCAGCTTGTGACGTGGCAATACCCACGACATAAAAACCGTCTAATTGATTGAGATAACGATGATGAAGTTGAGCTATCGCAGGGTCATCTTCAATGATCAGGATCCGGGTATTCATTACATTTCATCCTTGGGTAAATAGACCGTCATTCTTGTACCTTGTGTTTTGCTATGCATTTCCAACTGCCCTTGATAACGATCGGCCAGTTGTTTGACCAAATAAAGCCCCACACCACGATTTTGTTTCGCTTTGCTCGACACGCCCTTTTCGGTCAGTTGCCAATGCTCCAGCTCTTTGGGTAACCCACAACCTTGGTCATCCACCTCTAAAATGATTTCATTGCCAAAATCACTGATCGACACTTCAATCACTCTGCGGTCTTGTGGAACCACGTTGAGTGCTCGTACCGCGCTCAACGTAGCATCAAACGCGTTATCAATCAGATTGCCAAGAATGGTAACTACATCTTCTGCTTTAATATGCTGTGGCAGAGCCTCAAGGCGAGCCCCCTCTTCAACCCATAATTCTAAACCGAGTTCGCGAGCGCGTTCCGTTTTTCCAAGCAGCATTCCAGCGATCAGCGGGTCCTTAATCGTTTCGCGCAAAAATTCAATAAGCAACTGATAATGCTCGGTTTCTTGTCCAATCAATTGTTGTACAGACTCAATCTCCCCCATTTGCAACAACCCACTGATGGTATTTAATTTATTTCTATGTTCATGGGTTTGTGAACGCAGCATCTCAGCGTATTCACGCGTTTGAGCTAACTGTTCAGTCAATTCATTAATTTCATCGCGCAACCGAAAGCTGGAAACCGCACCAACCACTTTACCCTCGACGACAATCGGGCTTCGGTTAGCGATAATCCAATGTTTATTCAGATAAAGTTCAATATCGTGATCCGTTCTGCCGGTGGCAAGTACCGTATAGAGATCACTTTCAGGCAATAACGTCGTTAAACGTCGATTCAACGCCTGCTCGCGCTGCAAACCCAAGATCTCACAAGCACTTTTATTAATAGAACGCAAAATGCCTTTGTCATCGATGCTGATGATCCCCTCCTTCAAGGTGCTCATCGTCACGTCTAACTCAACATACAATCGACCGATTTCTTCTGGTTCAAAACCTAAAATCGCGCGCTGAAAGCGACGGGAGGCATAGCTAGAGACCAACGCATTGGCTCCCACCACTAAGAGAGCTGTCGCAATCAGATAAAATAGAAAAGGTTCGACTCTATCTTGTAACCGTTCAATCAAGTAACCAACCGAAACCACCCCAAGAATTTCACCATCACGCCCCACAACCGCCGCTTTGCCGCGCACAGATTTACCTAAAGAACCTTGAGCAAATGAAACATACGCTTCGCCATCAAGCAAAGCTCTATCGTTATCTCCGCCAACCATGGGTTTCCCAATACGTTCATTAAGCGGGTGAACAAGCCGAATGCCTTTATTGTCACCAATCACGATAAACGCGGCGCCAATCAATTGGGTTAATTCACGATAGGCTTGTTGTTGTTCATCACTGGCATTGCCCGTTTGGATCATCGAAATCACTGCAGGTGTTTGAGCGAGAAACGCTGCGACCCCCAACGCTTTTTGCCCCACTTCTTGTTCTTGGGAGTGTTTGACATAGATAAATCCTGCCGCAACCAACAGTAGCAGCTCGATCAATCCCGATAATGTCATGATGATTAACATTCGCTTGCGGAAAGTAAGGCTGTTCCACACCATAGTTCACTCCTTGTTGGCGAGTGAAAACTAACATCAATTTAACATGGGTGTGAAGTTGTCAGTACATAAGTGTGAGGCTGGCACGGGATCCGTCCTCTTCACTTTTGGTGAGTGGATTTTCCAGTACCGCCAAGCAAAACTGATTGCATATCTGTTTTATGGCACAGGTCACAACAAATCTGCACTTCGTAGCCGCAACTTCGTTGGTTAAGAAGTATACTTAATGCGCAGTGAGCATAAACCAGAGTGGGATGCAACGGAAACCTAACAATCACAATAACCCGTGCGACCAAGTTCACTCAACAACACGTCAGAAGGAATAGGGACATGAGAAGAGATGCTTTTGGAATTTGCCTTTCAAAAGACATGCTTTGCGAGCATTTACACTCAACGTTCACCCATGTGAGAGCTTATGAAATTGAGCCAGAGACTCATGATGAAATGCGCGTATTGTTTGCGTTTCCCCAAATGTCCGGCAAAGATGTTCTCACCACGATGCAGGGAACTAAAAAATTAGTCTGGAGAGCAGATTACCACTGCCCTTCTTACCCACATTGCTAACCGCTAATCAGTATTACTGGATGGCGGTTTATCTCGCAGCCAATCATTGATTTTTGGCGCAACCACTTTGTTAATCCCAAAAAACTGACTTGCTCTTGCAAGTCAGTTTTTTATACTGAACTCGTTAACTCTTTGTTTGACTTCATCACTCAAAAAATAGAGCATTAGCTCTAAATTCATTCTGTCGAGTCCAAAATGAAAGTAAAATTCCTCTCTTTGGTGGTCTGCTCTTTACTCTCCATACCGACTACCTACGCTGCCCCCTTGTCATTTCAAGATGCTTGGGAATTGCTGCAACAACAAAACAACTCGCTTGCCGCACAAAGAGCTAATGTTGAACGCTATTCCCATCTAAAAGACGCCACGCAAAATCTGAACTTACCTTCAGTCAGCGTAGGGGCGAATTTTACTCGGCTTGATCAGGATGTAACGCTTTCAGGAAAACAAATCTTTGATAGCACAGGTCAACCTCTTCCAGCGTTACCCCCGACACTCGCGCCATTACTTGCAGGGCTGGGATCGATTCAATCCACCATCACCGAACGCGATATTTTCACTTCGTCGATCCGAGCCATTTGGCCCATTTTTACTGGCGGCAGAATTACCGCCGCTCAAGATGCCGCCGCAGGTAAACAAGATGAAGCGAAAAGCCAACTGGCGATGGAAGTACAAGCCCGCTATGAAGATTTAGCCAAATATTACTTTAGCGTGGTGCTTGCAAAAGAGGTGCTGGAAACACGAATTGCGGTAGAAGAAGGGTTGACTCAACACCGAGATCACGCGCTTAAGCTCGAACAACAAGGGCAAATCGCTCATGTTGAGCGTCTACAAGCCGATGCGTCTTTAGACAAGGCCAAAGTCGAACGCAAAAAAGCACAGAAAACATTAGATATAGCCCAAAGTGCACTGACCCAAATTCTGGGCGCCACTGAAACGGTAGAACCTAGCGGCGCACTTTTTATTAATACCAGCCTACCCCCAATGCATGCCTTTATTGAGCAAACGCTAAACACTTATCCGGGTTTGAACTTACTGGATGCCAAAGAGAAGCAAGCCAGCAGCCTGATTAAAGCGGAACAAGGCAAATACTATCCTGAAGTTTACCTTTACGGTGATTACAGCCTGCATGAAGATGACTCACTCGCCAGCCAAATGAAACCCGATTGGTTAATAGGGGTAGGAGTGAATATTCCACTGATTGAAAATACGGGCCGTAGTGAGCAAGTTAAAGCCGCCAATAGTGCCGTCAATCAAGTACGCTACTTAAAAGCGCAAGCTAAGCAAGATCTCAGCGTATTGGTCGAAAAAACCTATTTGGAAGCCGAACAAGCGTTAGAGGAAGTCACAGGGTTGAACTCCAGTCTGAATTTGGCACAAGAGAACCTGCGTTTACGCCAAAAAGCGTTCAGCCAAGGTTTATCGACCTCCGTCGATGTGGTGGATGCCGAACTCTATCTGGCGAGCATTCGCACTCAGCAGTCATTGGCTAGCTTTAATTATCTTATTTCACTGAATAAATTACTGGCGCTGTCGAGCGAGATGAACAGTTTCTCCACTTATCATCAATCGGCAGTCTCTCTCTCTTCGCTACACAAAAATACAGCAGCCAAGTAAAAGGAATCGCAATGAAAACCGTAAAAACCACCTTAATGACCCTCGCTGCTGTTGCCGTTGTCGGTTGGATTGGTTATCGCTTTTATCAAGCCTATCAACCTGATCCTGTTACGTTGCAAGGACAAATCGAATCGCAACAATACAGCATTTCCTCCAAAGTACCGGGGCGTATTGATCAGGTTTTGGTACGCAAGGGCGATCAAGTTGAAAAAGGCCAACTGATTTTTACCCTGCTCAGCCCTGAAATTGATGCCAAATTAGAACAAGCGATCGCTGGTCAAAAAGCCGCCGGCGCACTGGCTCAAGAAGCAGAAAACGGCGCGCGTAGAACAGCGAAAATTCAGGCCGCTAAAGATCAGTGGCTTAAAGCTCAAGCCGCAGCGGATCTCGCCGAAAAAACCTATCTTCGCGTGAATAACCTTTATGACGATGGCGTAATGCCTGAACAAAAACGCGACGAAGCGAAAACTCAGTGGCAAGCCGCCAAATACACCGAAAGTGCCGCACTACAAATGTATGAACTCGCGAAAGCTGGCGCACGTGAAGAAACCAAGCAAGCTGCGCTCGAAAAAGCGCGTATGGCGGCAGGCGCGGTCGCGGAAGTCGAGGCGTATGCCGCAGATACTAAGATTCAGAGTTGGTTTGATGGTGAAGTATCACAAGTGTTGATGACACAGTGGAGAACTTGCCCCACAAGGTTTCCCTGTCGTCACCGTGGTGGATACACAAGACTCTTGGGCGGTATTCAATGTTCGCGAAGATCTGCTTAAACACTTCACTCAAGGTACTCAGTTCGAGGCCTACTTGCCTGCGCTCGATAAATCCGTTGCGTTTAAAGTCTCTCACGTTGCTGTGATGGGCGATTTCGCGACTTGGCGTTCAACCGATGCAACCCAAGGTTTCGATCTGCGAACTTTTGAGGTAGAAGCCCGTCCTGTCACACCCACTGAGGGACTACGCATGGGTATGAGTGTTGTGGTTAAGCTGTAAGTTGTGATTAAACTTAAGATGAAACACGCCATCCCTGCTCAATGGACGTTACTGCGTCACGATCAATGGTTACTCTCATGCTTAACTTGGGTGCCGCTACTCCTTGCGGCCTCCATCTGGTGGATTTTTTCACAAGGTATCGCACGGGATCTACCCTTCGGTGTAGTCGACCTTTCCCACAGCCAACTTTCTCGGCAACTGATCCGAGAAGTGGATGCCACCTCAACTCTGCAAGTCAGTGAGCATTATGCGAGTGTGGATGACGCAAGCCAAGCGATGCGTAGTAATCAGATTTATGGCTTTATGGTGATCCCCACCCAGTTCGATAAAGCGATTTATCGCCAAGAGCAGCCGCAAGTGACGACCTTTTACAACAGCCAGATGATTCTGGTTGGTAAGCTGGTGAACTCTGCCGTCGTGCAAGCGCAAGGAACGTTTAATGCACAGGTTGATGTGGTGAAGAATCTCGCCACTAAAAGTCATGCCACTACGCTGGCTGCAATGGGGCGCTCAGTTCCCGTGCGAACCCAAATTACGCCTCTTTTTAACCAAAATACCAACTACGCACAATTTCTGGTCTCGGCCATTGTTCCTGCTTTATGGCAAATCACGATTGTCGTCAGCACTATTTTGATTCTGGCGGCCAACTATCGTCATTATGGCTTGAAAACATGGCTAGCCGATGCACCGCTGCGACATTTAACTCGCACCCTATTCCCTTATCTACCGATTTTTATGCTGCAAGGGCTCGGTTTTTTAATTTGGTTTTATGATGTGCTGCGTTGGCCGATGTTTGGGCATCTTTCTGTGTTATTGATTGCACAAGCCATTACGGTTATCGCTTGCGTGATCATGGGGGCTTTTTTCTACTTCCTCACGCTCGATCCCGCTCGTGCAATGAGCTTTGCCGGTGCATTCACCGCACCCAGTTTTGCGTTTATGGGCATCACTTTTCCAGCCAGTGACATGAATTCCCTCGCACAAGCATGGCGTAGCCTATTGCCAATCAGCCATTACATTGAAGTGCAAGTCAACCAAGTTAGCTATGGTCTGGAGGCTTCCACCTCTCTACAGCCTTTAGCGGCCATGGTGGGCTACCTACTGCCTCTTGGTTTAGTGCTGATTTTGATCCGCAAACATTTATCTCGTGAAGCCGGAGAAGCCGTATGAGTCTGTGGCAACTGTTCAAAGCAGAATTAAAAGCGCTCATCACCAACCCCGTAGTCGTATTGACGGTCTTCGGCGGCGTAGTATTTTATTCTTTCCTCTACCCACTTCCCTACGCCAAGCAGATCCCGCGCGAGCAGACCGTGTCGGTGGTCAATCTCGATCAGAGTCAAACCAGTTATCAATTAGAGCGAATGGTAGACGCCACACCGCAAGTCAGAATTGTTCGGCGAGACCATACGATTGCCGATGCCAAGCAGGCATTTTTAGAGAAGAAAGTTGCAGGCATCTTAGTGATTCCGGAACATTTCTACAAAGATTTGTTACTGGGTAAAAGCCCCACTCTTGCTTATGCAGGCGATGCTTCTTATTTTCTGGTTTATGGGACGATTGTTGAAGGCTTAGCCCAAGCAGGCGGCACACTCGCTGCACAAACAAAAGTAAGCCGGTTAGTGATAGAAGGTGAACCGATGGCGTTTGCGGCGCAACATTTTTCGCCGACCAGTGCCAATCTTAAACCCACATTTAACCCACGCATGGGGTATGTGGATTACGTCGTACCCGCCGTTTTTGTATTGATCCTTCAGCAAACATTGATCATGGCAGCGGGTCTTATGGTCGGAACCCAAAAGCAAGGTCACGGCTATTGGAGCCGAGTTTCTCCCGCCAAACTGCTGTTGGTGCGCAGTCTCGTATTGGTTACGGTCTATTACTTGCTAAGCCTATATTATTTCGGCGCTAGCTTTGATTTACACGGCGTGAATACATTAGCAAAACCAAGTGATCTACTCAGTCTGCTCCTGCCGTTTTTATTAGCCTGCACTTTTGTCGGTATCGCATTGGGGGCAGTGACTCCGAGACGCGAACTGGTCACTTTAGTGGTGTTAATTAGCTCGATGCCACTGATTTTTACCGCTGGATTTATTTGGCCTGTGGAAATGATCCCTTCTCCACTGCTCTGGCTAGCGCAGTGTTTCCCAAGCACCCCGGCAATCCAAGGTTTCTTAGGTTTAAACCAAATGGCCGCCAGTTGGTCAACAGTTGCCCCAAAATGGACACTACTTTGGACACAAGCTTTGGTATGGGGTGGTTTGGCGTTTTATCTTTTACGCCGAGATCTCCAATGTACCATCAAGCACCCACAATAAGCTCTCATTCTTGCCACTGTTGACGCATACGTTCAACAGTGGCTTCATCCACCCCATGCACGTTTTGATAGCGTTTCCGACACACAAGGATTGTCAGCTTAGCTCGATATTTTCGGGCAAGTTTCCGATACACCGCCATCTCCCAATGCCGCACAAAAGTGTTGGACACTACCACATTTTTGCCCTGCTGCAAGCCATACTCCGTCTGCTGTTGACACCATTCATGCGCTTGGGCTATCAGCTCAGGACGAAAATGGTACTCTCCCTGTTCATTCACAAAATACATATCCGCTTCCAGATGTACAGCTGGTAACGTTTTGGCTAAAGTCGATTTGCCAGAACCGGGTAAACCGCGAATAAGGGTTAAATGGGGGCGCATAATAAGAGCACAGTGGGAAAATGAACTGAGTGATACTAACTTAGATTAAGGATGCATGCATTTTGCTATCGACAATAATTTTCGGTTGAGTTATAAGTCTAGATGTTTAGACGTCCATATCAAGCTTAGGGAGAAAGCTGTGCCGATTAGAATCCCCGACCAATTACCCGCGAGTGATGTGCTACGTAACGAAAACATCTTCGTTATGTCGGAATCGCGTGCTTCGACGCAGGAGATACGCCCACTCAAGGTGTTACTTTTAAACTTAATGCCAAAAAAAATTGAGACGGAAACTCAGTTTTTACGCCTCTTGTCCAACTCCCCTTTGCAGGTCGATATCGAGCTGCTGCGCATCGATGACAGGCCAAGCAAAAATACTCCAGAAGAGCATCTCAACACCTTCTATCGCCAATTTGAGCTGGTCAAAAATCGCAACTTCGATGGGTTAATCATCACGGGCGCGCCACTGGGCTTAGTACAGTTTGAGGATGTCGCCTATTGGCAGCATCTACAAAACATCATGAGTTGGGCGAAAGCGCATGTGACTTCCACTCTTTACATCTGTTGGGCAGCGCAAGCAGGGCTAAAACTGCTGTACAACTTGCCTAAACGCACTCGTGAAGAGAAATTATCCGGCGTGTATTACCATGATATTCACAAACCTTTTCATCCACTTTTACGCGGGTTTGATGATCGCTTTTTAGCGCCACACTCTCGCTATGCCGACTTTGAAGCTGACTTTTTGGCTGAGCATACTGATCTCGATATTCTCGCAACTTCCGATGTGGCGGGCGTTTACCTTGCGGCAACGAAAGACAAACGCAACGTCTTTGTGACCGGACACCCGGAATACGATGCCTTTACCTTACATAGCGAATATGTACGCGATTTAGGTGAAGGGCTAAGCCCTGCAATTCCAGTAAACTATTACCCCAATGACAACCCAGATAATAAGCCTTGTGCCAGCTGGCGTAGCCATGGACACTTGCTATTTTCTAACTGGCTTAACTACTGTGTTTACCAACAAACACCATACGATTTGGAAAAATTCAGCGAAGCCAACTTCACCAAAGATGAATAACCATTTCTGGGCCGCTCCACGCGGCCTTTTTTATACCTTCATTCATGCTCACATGGCTTCAATAGTGAGCGACATCAAGCAGATAAAGTCGGTAAGATTTGCCAACTGACTCGCAGACTTCATCCTCATTGCTCGGTCTTCCGTCTTAATTGCCTATCATAGGTTCGTTGAGTGGAGGGACATATGAAAAGAATGTTGGCAGTCGGTGTGATATTGGCCTTAAGTGGTTGTGTCACCGTAACCGAAACATCAGATATTGCAGCACAAAGCGATCCAACCGAAATGGCTGAAGCACGGATTGCCCTTGGTTTAGGCTATTTAGAAAATGGAAGCATGATCAAAGCCCGAGAAAACCTAGAAAAAGCACTGCAACATGCCCCCGATTATTATCGTTCACAACTCTCGATGGCTCACTATTTTGAGATGGTGGGAGAAAATGACTCGGCGCGAAAAATGTATCAATCGGCGTTAAATCAGCACCCCAAAAACGGGAATGTACTGAATAACTTTGGTACTTTTTTGTGTAAACAAGGGGAATATGATACGGCGGATCAGTACTTCCGCCGTGCGGTCGAGCAACCCTATTATTACCTCATTTCGGCGAGTTACGAGAACGCCGCACTGTGCGCCTTAAAAGCAGGGAAAAATGATAACGCCCGTGAGTATTTCAAGCGTGCGGTGGATCATGACCCGAATCGACTGATGTCCATTTTACAGCTCACCAAAATGGAAATTGACGCCGGAGATTACACTCAAGCACGGCTGCGGTTAATGGCATTAAATCAACGTTACGGCTACCAAAAAGCCTCACTCAAACTGTTGGTTGAGCTAGAAAAGCGTGCCGGTAATTCAGCATTAGAGCAAAAATACCAAGCACTACTCGAAGCACAATCCTAGGTTTATTAAAGATTCGTCGGGCGACCATTGCCTTTGCGATCGCGGTAGTGAATACGGCGTAGCCGACGCACCTTTTTAGCCCGCTGAATTTTTTGGTATTCGCGATAGATAACTCGGATAAAAAAACCAAGCCCAATCAGCAACAAAAGCGTAAAAACACTCATAAAAGGAACACACAGCCAGTGCGGTTGACAGGGTGCATAGAGCGGAACATCTTCGATTCTCATCTTGCCCCTCCTTTGTTTAGTCTTTGATCGAACTGTATTTCTGGAATAATGCCTGTGTATTAACAACAGATTATCACTTTGTTTTCCACCACAGCTTGCGCTGCTCTGCATTTTGAAAACTCCAAGCAATAAAACGGCTGATCTTCTGCCCTTGTGCCATCTCTACTACATGTATCGACTGGGCGCCCAGTTTTTCAAGCTGCTTTTTCATGCCGCGCACATTGTCACCCTTAGAAATGAGAGTGCTAAACCACAGCACTTGCTCGGCAAACTGCTGGCTTTCTACCGCCATTTTACCAATGAAAGCCGCTTCTCCTCCTGGGCACCATAACTCGGCTTTCTGACCACCAAAGTTTAACGCGGTACTTTGTACTGAGTTACGCGTTATTGTTCGGCCTTTTTTACGTTGATTCGCTTGCAGATTGTGTTGTTTGCGTAAGGTACCTTGCTGTGCTTCGGCAAGTGATGCATGAAATGGCGGGTTGCATGTTGTCAGCGTATAACGCTCTCCTGCCTGAATAATACCTTGAAAGATATGCTGGCTATTATTTTGCAGGCGACACTCAATATGGCCTTGCAACGTTGAGTTGTTTTCAACAATCAAACTCGCCTGTTTAACTGAGACAGGATCGACATCACTCCCAACCCATGTCCAGCCATATTCGGTCACACCGACAATCGGGTAGATACAATTCGCGCCTACCCCAATATCCAGAGCAGTAACTTGAGAAGAGTTTAATTTGGGATTGTCCTTAACCAGCAGATCGGCCACGCGATGAATGTAATCTGCACGACCAGGAATGGGCGGACACAGAAACCCTTGTGGGATATCCCAGTAGGTGACACCGTAATGCAAAGCCAGTAATGCTTTATTAAGCAGCTTGACCGCGCATGGATCGGCAAAATCGATGGTTGGTTGCCCTTTCGGGTTTTTAATTACATGCGATTGCAGTTCTGGAACGACGTTAATCAGTGCCGGAAAATCATACTGCCCACGGTGACGATTACGTGGATGCAACCCAGATTTAACGGCAGCGACTTCTTCACCTTGTACTTTGTGGGTTCGCGGCTTCTTAGTTTGTTGCATTTTCACATCTGGCTTATTGGTGTTCGATTTCCGATTTGTTTTTTGCCCATTTCTTGGCTTAAGTGGAGTGTTCATGCTTTGCCTGCCTTGAGCTCTAGCACCATCATGTATAGTCGTGCATCCAGTTCAAGCTGGTGATAATTCGGTTCCATATGGCAACAGAGCTGATAAAACGCTTTGTTGTGCTCTTTCTCTTTTAAATGTGCCAGTTCATGCACCACTAACATACGCAGCAGCGGCTCAGGAGCTTGTTTAAACACATTGGCAATACGGATTTCATTTTTCGCTTTCAGTTTATTGCCATGCACCCGAGAAACGTAGCTGTGTAACCCCAGCGCATTGTTAAAAAGATGAATTTTTCCGTCATACACGACTTTACTCAGTGGAGCCGTTTTCTTCATATATTGGTTTTTTAAGGCCATGGTGAAGTCAAACAGCGCTTTTTCACTCTGGATATCGTGCCGCTCAGGATAACGCTGCTCAAACCAAGGTATCAGCTTGTCGTTTGCGATCAGTTGAGCAACTTGTTCAACAATGTGTTGGGGATATCCCTGAATGTACTTCAGTGCAGGGTGCATACTCATTTCACGTGCTCAGTTCGGGTTACAAAAAAGGTCGGCAAGTTTACTCAATTTCCACTCAAGAATCACCTGCGCCAAACTAAGTATGATCGACCCAAGAGGAAGGGGATATTTGCATCTCTAGCCGACTCTCGTTACACTTTGCGCCCTTTGATTCATGAGAGATACCAATGAAACGCGTGGTTTTGTACATAAAAGATAAATGTCCACATTGCAAAGACGCCCAGCGTTATCTGGACTCAAAAGGCATTAAGTACCGCTTATGCAACGCAAAAATAGAACGCGGCCGCAAAGAGCTCGACGCTCTCGGCGCTCGCAGTGTACCAGTACTAAAAATTGGTGATCGTTTGATGATCGGCTGGAACCACACCAATTTTGAACGTATCTACAGCAGTAAAGATTAATAGCAGCAAAGATGAATGCTCTTCTTGGCGCTAAACGTACTTTTTCACAAACTCGATAAAAGTACGATCGGCATTGGAAAGATAACCTTCTTTACGCCAAGCCAATGCAAGATCAAGCCACACCGGCGGTTCAAATGGAATCGCCTTCACTTCCGGTTCATTGCTGGTCACCAACTCCAACAGCGCGGTAATCGCATACTCATGTTTCACTATGCTTAGAATCATAGGTAACAAAATTGGTTTCAAAAGGAAAAATTTGCAGTAAACTTATGTTCTCGGCACACTTTATCGATAAAGTCTCGGTGAAAATAGCCGGGTTTAAACATCACCAGCTCATGCTCAAAAAACTCGGCAAAAGTAAGATGACGGCGTTCTGCTAACTCATGATTTTTGCCAACCACAGCAACCATTTGCGAAGAGAGCAGCGGATCCGCTGCCAAATCGTCCGGCAGATCGTGATTCAAAATTACCCCAATATCCAACTCGCCTGACAGCAGCATTTTACGGATCGATTGAGTACCCGCTTCAATCACGGTCATTTTCAGATTCGGAAAGTGGCTTTTAAACGCCATGATGATTTGCGGGAAAAAGTAAGAGCCCATCATACTTGGCGCGCCAAGGCGTACCTCACCTTTCACGACGCCTTTAAGCTCATCGACCGCCAATTGAGCATCATTGACCTGTTGCAAAATGCGCTTGGCATGTTCAAGCAACACTTCACCTTCATGGGTCAACGCGACTTTTCTTTCATCTCTTTTGAATAAGGTAACACCGAGCTGCTGCTCAAATTTCTTAATCGAAATGCTCAGCGCCGGCTGCGCAATATGCAATTGCTGCGCGGCTAAGGTGAAACTTTCCCATTCTGCTACGGTCACAAAATGGCGCAATTGTCGAACTTCCATCATATATTCCGCATATCACAACCATAACTTTAATATATTTTATTAATCGAGATGCCACTGCTATCGTGATCACATCGCCACCTTTTCGCATCTCGGATCCGCTGTATGATTGAACTGCATTCTCCCCAATATTTAAAAGTGACCTTTGCCCTCGCTTTCGGTTCATTTTTAGTCTTCTGCAATCTTTATCTTTTCCAACCGATGCTGCCCTATCTCGCTCATCACTTTGCAGTTTCGGAAACCCAAATTAACTGGTTGTTTGCAGCGTCAACCTTAGCCTTATCACTTTGCCTCGTGCCTTGGGCAGTCACTTCGGAAGCCGTTGGGCGACGCTTAGTGATGCTGACCGGTTTATTTGCTATGCCAGTGATTGGCTTAGCCATGCTTTATGCCGAGCAGTTTTGGTTTTTGGTACTCACCCGCGCTTTAATGGGCGTGGCTTTAGCGGCTTTTGCTTCGGTTGCGGTGGCGTACATGGTAGAAGAGCTTTCTCCGCAAGCGTTTGGTAAGGCGATTGGTGGCTACATTGCCGCAAACTCACTGGGTGGTATTACTGGCCGCATTGCTGGAGGGTTACTAACCGATGCCCTTGGCTGGCAACATGCGGTCGTTGCAATGGCCATTTTTACTCTGCTCGGCGCACTTTTGGTCGCGTATTTACTGCCCGTTCAACAGCATTTCAAACCGCAGCGTGGGCTGTTTTTCCATCACAATCGTGCGTTGGTCAAACATCTGCAAAACCGCACACTCTGGCTCGCTATGTTGATTGGCGGGGTTAACTTCGCGCTGTTTGTTAACCTCTATTCTGTTATGGGGTTCCGTTTAGTCGCCGAACCCTACTCACTACCGATTGGCATTGCTTCACTGATTTTCGTCTGTTATTTGGCTGGCACACTGAGCTCAAAGCTCACCGCCAACTGGAACCGGCGTTTCTCCGCTATTCCCGGCATGATGCTTGGCGCACTCATCAGTCTGGTGGGGATGCTGATTGCGCTGATTGAAGCGATACCCGCTATGCTGGTCGGTTTGATTTTGATTAGCTTCGGCGCCTTTTTCACCCACACTTTGGCTTACGCTTGGGTTAGTCAAAAAGCTACGCAAGCCAAAGCCACCGCGACCGCACTGTACTTGGTTCACTATTATATTGGCGGTAGTTTAGGCGGCTTTTATCTGCTGTACTGTTGGCAACACGGTGGCTGGGAAATGGTCACACTCGGCGGGTTGGGGCTTTACTTCGTCTTGTTTATCCTTGGTTGGCGCTTAAAGCCAACAAAATAAACAAACGCCACAAGGCAGTCAGGCTTTGGTCAGCCCTTCAGCCTAAGTTGTGCTATGCTCTGCGCAAATTGATATAAACAAAACCTAAAATCTGAGCTCACCATGTCAACGGAAACCATCATTCAAGAAGTCGATCTCTGGCTTAATCAGGTCGTGATCGGCTTAAACTTATGCCCATTTGCCGCAAAACCACAGCGTAATCAGCAAATTAAAATCTATGTCAGTGAAGCCAGTGATGAAGAAGCACTGCTGCAACATATTTACGATCAATTGCTTGAGCTTGATACTAAAGAGCCGCAAGAGCTTGAAACGACTCTCGTCGTTGTCCCAAATCTGCTGCACGATTTTGTTGATTACAATTTTTACATCGACTGGGTGGAAGCGTTAATTCGCCAGCAAGACTGGGAAGGTGTGTTTCAAGTCGCGACGTTCCATCCTGACTACTGCTTTGCAGGCACAGATCCAGAAGATGATGAGAACCTCACCAACCGCTCACCCTACCCGATCTTTCACCTGATCCGTGAAGAGAGCATGGAAAAAGTGCTGAAGCACTACCCCAATCCAGAAGCCATCCCTGAGACCAATATCGCAAGAGTCAGCAGCCTTTCTGCACAAGAAAGAAAACAGCTTTTCCCTTATCTGTTTCGCTAAACACATCAGCATATTGATGACTAATCGTGCCAACTAATACGAAGTAGACTTCATACTCTCCAGAAACAAAAATCCCGCCAGTCGGCGGGATTTTTATTTAAGCGTGACTAATCTTTTATGTGGATTATGTTTTCCAAATTAGAGAGTAAATCACTCGCAGCGATGCCATCGAGCTGAATTGTAACGTGCTCTGTCGATCCCTTGTTGATAACGATTTCCGAGTTTTGTCCTTTATCAGTAATCTCAATAACATGGCTATTAAGCAGTTGATCTAACGTTCTGGTTTCATCAGAGAACAAATCGCTTAAATCAATCTTGTCTTGGCCAATCGTAAAGTCGGTAATCCGGTCTTTACTGTTATCTAAATCACCATCAACCCATTTAAAGAGATCTTCACCTGAGCCACCAGTTAGGATGTCGCTGCCAAGGCCACCGACCAGAACGTCGTTACCTGAATCACCACGTAAAACGTCATTACCACGGCCTCCTGAAAGATAGTCATTATCCGCACCACCTCTGAGTGCATCGTTGCCATCACCACCAATCAGAGTGTCATTACCCGCTCCGCCATAAGCGGCAAGGTTTCCACCTCCGCCATAAACGGTATCGTTACCACTACCTAAATTCACCGTATCGGTGATTGGTTGAATTTGGCTTTGTACCGATTGTAATAACACACCATCATGATCAGTAATCACGTCATTTTTCATAAAGGCGCTATCCGCCAGTGTAGATTGTGACGGCGTAGAATTATTAAAGTTAGGAATTGAGCTACCGGTATAAACCGTATTATCCGCGCGACTAATACCTAAATCGATGTAATCGTTACTATCTCCTGAATGGATCACCAAGTCCGTATCAATCGTTACGGCTACTTGTTGTGTCACAGGTGCGATCGCTGTGGTGCCTTCATAATAAGCATTGAGCGCAATATTCAAGTTAGCATTATCACCATGGGTTTTGGTCAACAAGAAAGAATCAACACCGCCACGTCCCACATACTCATTCGGATGTAATACCGTAACCGGAATGGTCGCACTCGTGGTTGCACTATCTTGGTTACTGCTTTCAGTGGCCGTAGCTTCAACGGTAATATTGAAATTACCATGGCTCGGTGTCTTAATTTGTAAGCTGCTGTAATCCCATCCTGTAATATCTACCTCACCGTTTGAGCCCACCGTGGCTTCATGGCCTTGCTCGTCTTTTAATATCGAACCTTCTGGCATTCCTTTTAATTTAAGACTCAAGGTTTCAGAGGTATCGGTATCATTCAGCGAAGTGGAAATTTCACTCAGTTTAATGAAATCTCCGCGGTAGCCCATATTATCAACAACTTTAAATGCCAAATTATCTAAAATCGCCCCATAGCTATCAGCGTTATCTCCTTCAAACAACAGACGATATTCCCCGGTTTGATCTATAGGAAGCGTGATTTTTTGATCTTTCAACCAGTCCGCATTGGTTGGATTGAAATCATAAAGCGTGATTGCTTCTGCCATGATAGGAACACCGTAAGCGTTCAGAGGAACAAGCTTAATGGTTAAACCTGAACTGTTCACAGAACCAGCACGAGCTGCAATATCAAACTCTAGCTCATAAAAGCGACCCGCTTGAGCATGAATATTGGTATACAGCGTCTTGTCACCGTTATTGAACTCAATTTCCATAACTTTATTTGTTGAAGAACCACCGGATACATAGATATTTTCGTAACCGATTTCAACTTTCCCGCTATTGTTGCTGGTATGCCATGTTCCAATCGTGTTCAAACCGTGAATCTGATTCGCAACCACGCCATCCCAACTGCCATTCAATCTCGCATCCTCGAAATTGATTGCAGCAACAGAGGTATAGCCGTTGATAGTAAGGTTCGGTGCATCAGCCACCGCCTCGACATGGATGTTCAGTGTTCCGGTTGCTCCGGTATTGGTGGTATAGGTAATTTCTGGCAGTGAGCCGCTCCAGTTATCTTTTGGATCAAAGGTATAATCACCATTTGCCTTAAGCACTAAAGTACCTTCAGCCAGCTGATACATCGTATTGCCAGCGGTATAAACCCCATTGACGCCCTCAACATGGAAACTGGTCACAGAGAGAGTGCTGTCTATATCGCTATCATTCGCCAGCACATTACCTGTCGCAATAGTATCTTCTGAGATCGACTTATGATCAGGTTGAGTAACCGTAGCATCATCAACAGGGGTGATGGTGATGGCTAGTGTGCTCGTTTTTCCAGTGTTGGTTGTGTAGGTAATAACTGGAACTTCACCATTCCAGTTATCTGCTGGCTTAAATGTGTAACTGCCATCCGAATTGAGCGTCAGTTCACCTTGCTCTAAACTAACAGGGCTACCCACTGCGTGAGAAGTGGCATCATTACCAACCGTGAAATGATCCACTGAGGTGTTTTTGCTTCCATCATTGGCTAACACATTACCCGCTACTTCGGAGTCTTCCAAACCAACCTTATGATCTTGGTTAACATTGAAATCCGCCATCGTAACTCGGTTCACATTGATAGAAAGTAACGCCGTTGAAGTATCACCATCGCCATCTTTCATGGTGTAAGTGAAAGTTTCGATTGCATCATTAGGAATCGAAGATGCATTCGCTGTCACTTGGTATGTGTAGCTACCATCAGCGAGCAGGATCAAATTACCATACAGACCCGCAATCATAGAGCCAACGCTGCCTGAAACACCGGAGCTCACGTGATTACCAGAGGCAGCTCCGACAACCGTCATATCGACATCTGCCCCAGAAACATCATTGGCTAATACGTTGCCTGATGTAGATGGCAATTCATACCCTTCACCAGGGCCAACACGTACAACTAATTCATAGCTGTTCGTTGCGTTTTCACCCGTTCTAATTTCCGTCACGATTTGATTAGTGCCTGGGATCCTAAAGCCAATCACTTGCAAGGTATAGAGAGCCCCCGCATTTTCAAAAGTTACATTGGTATTACCAACTTTGATGATGTCTTTTGATGCTTCCGGATCATTGGTATTTGGTGTTTCGTTGTGATCAAAATTCAGCTTCAACGTCACAGGTGTGAGCACACCGTGAGCATCTGTCACGGAAAACGCAACATCCATACTCGCACTGGTAATCGCACCACCTGAATAAACGGGATAATTGTAATGAGTAAAAGTACCTAAAATAATATCTTGGTTTAAGGCGAACTCACCATTTAGAGCAGTATCGTTATCGATAAATCCGTAGCCAGAGCTGTATGAACTGGCGGGTTGACCCCAACGGATTTGGTCTTTACCGCTGTCATTATCTAAGCCGCCACCATTTGGTGCGTTGGTTCCATCAAACGTGGTTACGTTGGTACCATTACTCCATGATGTCCAGTTAGCAACCACACCAGATACCGTGAAACTGTCAACAACAATGTCTACTTCTCCACTATCATTAAGAGCCGTAGAAACATCATCGACAATTTTAACATCTAAGCTATCAGTGACCTGACTACCATCCACATCGATGACAGTAACAGAGATATGATCGGTATAGTCCGCGCCATTTGCATTAGTGGCTGAATCGTTATCCACATTGTCATTCAACGTATATTCATATTGAATCGTTCCACCAGTGAGATCACCACTGAAACCCGTCAAGGTTAGTTCACCATAAGGCGTTGAAATCGTTGCGTCAGAGGAGTTCAATGCAAGCAGTTCGGTCACATTGAAACTATGACCAGCAATAACTAAAGACGCTAAGCCGTCAATAGAAGTAAAGCTAAAACTCCCTACTTTACTAAGAGCAGAGTTATCTGGTGACGAACCATCCGAAAGATTCGATTCATGAACAGTTAGTTCAGCATTCGCCCCATTCAACCCCGAAATACTAAGCTCTTCATCAATGTTCTGCTCGTTGAGCTTGACCGTGATGTCGGTGTGTTTCACCTCGCCCAGACCCGCATCTTCGGTCGCGGTCACCACCAGACTGTGCACGTTGGCTTCCAATTCAAAGTCGTTCGCCACCGCTTTCGCGCCCGCTTCGGTCAGGGTGATCACGCCCGTGGTTGC
>NZ_JJMN01000011.1 GCF_000696385.1 Vibrio metoecus
AAAAGTCATTGTTAAACAATGGGCTACGAAGCTAACAAACGCCTCAAGAGGGACTGTCAACGCGTAGCGTTTCCAGTCCCATTGAGCCGAAGTGGTTACAGTTGTTGCGTTTGAGTTTAGTGGTAATGCGTTGTCAGCCCCTTAGGCGGGCGTTAGTTTCTCTCAGGAAAATCATCAAAAATTCACGCACAAGGTTCTGAAAATTCAGCCTTTATCGTTCAAGCTGTACAATTTGGCTTTGGGGTTTTTCCTGATGCTGATTTGGTAGAACGCGTTGAAAGTTCAGCGGTTTCAAAATCGCTGATAACCAACAAGCTTTGATGCTTCAATGTTGTCGGACGTTCAACTTGATCAGTTTGGTTTCATAAAAGGCTGAATCATTGCTGTGATCTGGCTTTCTTTGTCGCGGACTCTTAACGTTTTGGCAGCCAACGTCACAGCTTTTGGCGTTGGACGTGTGTTTGCGTGATGCTTTTGCGTAAAATGACTTTCAAGCAAATGAGTTTAAAAAGTCATTGTTAAACAATAGGCTACGAAACTAACAAACGCCTCAAGAGGGACTGTCAACGCGTGGCGTTTCCAGTCCCAATGAGCCGCGGTGGTTGCAGTTGTTGTGTTTGAGTTTAGTGATAATGCGTTGCCAGCCCCTTAGGCGGGCGTTAAGCTACTAGGAGATAAATTTGAGTAATTGGTTTGAAAACAATCCTACAAAGTCAGTTTTAATTCATACGGTCTTGGTTGCAACAGCGACTTGGGCTGTCTTTTACGTTTGTTTTTGACGAAAATCGGGTGAAGTTGCATGAAGCTAAGGTTGCTAGGGCAGAAGCGGAAACTAAAGAAGTAAACGCTAGAAACTCAGTGTTAGTAACTAGGCTGGATTATCTAACCAAAGAAAATGAAAAACTAAACAGATGGTTAGAGCAAGAGCCGAAGTCAATTCCGTACTATGAGAAACAACTGACAGTTCTTTCCGAAAAAATAGAAAGCCTTGAGGGAGCGTTGCAGTTAGCGCAAGAACGAGAAAGTGACAGTAATACAGAAAAAGGTGATCGTTGGGTAGATGAACTATTAAAGCGATATAACGAAGTACAGTTAAAACCAGTTCAACAATCGATATATGATCCTTTAACTGGAGTCGTTGTGGGTGCTGACAGAGTGACAATCGACGGCAAAACAGATATTAAGATAACTTTTCCTGACGGTAAAAAAATAGAACAGAAGTCTGCTGTTCCTGGCGAAACTTGGGATTTTCAAAATAATAGCAAAGAATATCGTTTAATTTTGGACTCCGCAGATTGGTCTACACAAAGATTTGGTACAAGGATTATTGAGTTAAATAGATCAGAGGGTAAGTAGCTTAACAAACGCTTCAAGAGGGACAGCCAACGCGTGGTATTTGTACTATGCGTTGGTTTTGTGTGGTTACTGTGTTTTGCGGAAAGTGAGTAGTAGCGTTGTCTGCCCCTTAAGCGGGCGTTATACTTAATCCATAAAAATCAGCAGGTTGTGATTGTCGATCCCTTAGGCATGTTGTTCAGGTTTTGTCGGCAATTCAATATTGTTTTTCGCTGCCTAATGAAACAGCAATGTGTCTATCGCTTCAAGTTTCAGCGTGATTGCCTCATTGAGTTATTGTGCTCATGCGTGGTGAGTAGGTTTGTCGGAGAGGGTTTCCACTTTGGCTGATTTGCAGGATGAAACCCTGTATTGGTCAGTTTATAGGTAAAGTTTGAGTCAGTTCTAACTCAAGAGAATTCGAGGTTTGGTTAATTATTTCAATGAGTTATTCTTGGTTTGGTTCAAATGTAAAGTGTTGAAGCTTAAGCATAACAAACGCCTCAAGAGGGACTGTCAACGCGTGGCGTTTCCAGTCCTATTGAGCCGCAGTGGTTACGGTTGTTGTGTTTGGGTTTAGTGGTATGCGTTGCCAACCCCTTAGGCGGGCGTTATGTGTAATCGACGCAATTACCTGAAATTTTAACTAGCCAACAGTTTATAGTTTGGCTGTTCTGTATAATCCACTGATTGCAATGCATAAAGAGGATTATCATATGGATTTTATTGAACGATTACAGGCACTAGCTAAAAAGGTTTCTCAGGTATCTGGGAATCTAGCAACAGAAGAAGCGACAAAAAACGCATTAGTAATGCCCTTTTTACATTCAGTTTTAGGTTACGATGTGTTTGACCCAAATGAAGTCATACCAGAATTTACGGCAGACACTGGGACTAAAAAAGGTGAAAAAGTTGATTATGCGCTTATCAAAGATGGTGTCGTTCAAATTCTGATCGAGTGTAAGAAATATGGGGAGCAGTTATCTCCCAAACATGCTAGTCAGTTATTCAGATACTTCTCAGTCACAAACGCAAGAATTGCCATTTTAACTAATGGTTCACAATATCAGTTTTTTACTGATCTTGATGCTCCAAATAAAATGGATGAAAAGCCATTTCTTACTCTCGATCTTGAAGACCTAGATGAACATACTGTTCCTGAAATTAAAAAGTTAACTAAATCGTCATTTGATGTTGAATCTGTTGTTGATGCAGCGGGTGAACTAAAATATCTCAATCAAATTAAACGGATTCTTAGTGAACAATTTCAAGCTCCTGAAGAAGACTTTGTTAAGTTTTTTACATCAAGAGTCTACGATGGAGTTCAAACAGCAAAAGTTAAGTCGCAGTTTTTAGAGATAACAACAAAGGCATTAAAACAGTTTTTGAACGATAGCATTAATTCTCGCCTAAAGTCTGCAATTGGTGCTGATGCCAAAGAAACGATCAAGCTAGATGTAAAAGTTGAGCCTGATGATGAATCATTAACTACAAGTGAGAAACCTAAGATTCATACTACAGATGAAGAAATTGAAGGTTTCAATATCGTTAAGGCTATTTTGAGACAAAAGGTTGGTGTGACTAGAATTTGCGCAAGAGATACACAAAGCTATTTTGGTATATTACTTGACGATAATAACCGTAAGCCACTGTGTCGTTTATGGTTTAATACGAAACAAAAATATATCGGTCTCTTTGATGAGGAAAAAAATGAAACTCGACATCCAATAGAAACAGTTGATGACATCTTTAATTTCACTGAGCATCTACAAAATACCCTTTCTCTATATGAGTAAATACACATAACAAACGCCTCAAGAGGGACTGTCAACGCGTAGCGTTTCCAGTCCCAATGAGCCGCGGTGGTTATGGTTGCTGTGATTGAGTTTAGTGGTAATGCGTTGCCAGCCCCTTAGGCGGGCGTTATATTCTTAATTCATGAATCAAGTAAGAGGTTATATTGGATCATATTAAAAGGTATTTTCACTCTATTGCTGAAAAAATAGAGATTGAAGCAAAACTTGCCGGAGTATCGACACATAACCCTGATGTGGGTACGAATCGGGAGGTTATTATTAATAACTTTCTTAATCGTCACATGCCGAAGAGGTTGAAAGCTCACTTAGGAGGGCAGGTTATTGGAGTTAATGGTGAGGTATCAGGTCAAATTGATGTTGTCGTTACAAATGACTTGTCGGTCAACTTCTCTGAGAATGATAAAACATTTTTCCCAGTAGAGACGCTTGCATCAGCAATAACTATTAAAAGTACGCTTGATAAAGCAGCTATAGAAGATTGTTTGAGAAATATAACGTCTATCCCTGAAATTTCCAAAGAAGTCCTATCGTTTAAGCTTCTGAAACACGGAGCTATAGATGACTTCATCAATAAGCATCCCACATATTTTGTATTTGCATACAATGGTATTTCAGCTGAAAAGAATCTGGAATACTTAATTCAATTTTACAAAGACAATCCTGACATTCCAGAGTACAAA
This sequence comes from Vibrio metoecus, assembly GCF_000696385.1. Taxonomy (GTDB): domain Bacteria; phylum Pseudomonadota; class Gammaproteobacteria; order Enterobacterales; family Vibrionaceae; genus Vibrio; species Vibrio metoecus. The sequence continues at coordinate 3,833 of NZ_JJMN01000011.1, forward strand.
TACCCCAAAGCGGTAATTGTTAATCGAAAGTATATGATTATGTATTTCAAGGTAAGTACAAAACTATCTGATGGTACTGTTGTACCGGAAAAATCCTTTGCTGCAATAGAGCTAAAAGGTGACTTTGATGGTTACCCATTCACTGTAATGGTGCATCATATAGCTGAATACGTTGACTGGATGTCTTTCATGACATTTTCATTTGAGAAATATTTTAATAGGTCATATGGGCTTGAAAGAATATAACAAACTGTTCAAGCAGATTCGGCATGCGTGGCATTTTTGGTTTGCGTTGGTTTTAGTGATTACGTAGTGTTGCGGAAGCTTTTGTAGTGCATGCCTCACTACTTAACAGGGCGTTA
>NZ_JJMN01000012.1 GCF_000696385.1 Vibrio metoecus
TTGCACTTCAAACTTGATACTAAGTGAATTACTTTGGTGCAATAACGACATTGAAGACTTGAGCCCTTGCAAAATCGTGTTCATTGAGTTGCGATAAATTAAGCGGCTGAGATCGTAGGATGGCTACCTTAGCAGATTTTTCCAAACCGCCATTTCCAGAGCTTTTCAGTAACTTAACATCAACAACATTACCAAATATATCAATTCTGACTTGGTACTTAACTTCGTGTCCAAGAAACTCTTCTTCAATTACTAACTGCTGCTGAATTGAATTATGTGTATTCTGCATCCACTCTAAAATACGACGCTGCTGTTCTACACTGGAGGTATTTGGATTTTGACTACTTGTTTGGTCATCTCGTGCAGATACCTGATTTATTTCTGTGACTGCTAGTAGAGCAAATATTACCAATAGTACGCGCATTGTATCTCCATTCACATAACGCCCGCCTAAGGGGCTGGCAACGCATAACACTAAACTAAAACACAACAACCGTAACCACAGCGGCTCATTGGGACTGGAAACGCCACGCGTTGACAGTCCCCTCTTGAGGCGTTTGTTAGCTCTCTGCTTGGCGAATAGGTTATTGAAATTGTTCACCATGATTTTCTAAAGTTGCGCTGCCACAGATAGCACAAACAACATATCTATCTGTTAATTCTAACGAAACGCCACCAGGTAAAGAGGCTGCCGAACTTACTAAAAAATTCCATCTAGAAATGCTTTGAACTGCTCTCTTTTGGACTTACCGTACTTTGATGGCTTTTGCTTCATCACTTCTTTATGTTCAGTGTTCTTCTCACACTTTTCACAAAACCTTGTGCTCATACTATTTCCTGAAATATCGCTAAAAAAATTTCAAATCCAGCTTGGCTTTTTGGACTCCACGATGAACTTTGAAAGAGAGCTAACGCCCTGTTAAGGGGTGAGCAACGCAATACCGATGCTGCCGTATACCACCTTAAACACTAAAGCCAACGCATAGCGAAAATGCCACGCGTTGCGAATCCCTCTTGAACAGTTTGTTAGCTTTTTTCGTTTTCGGTCGCTAACTGTTTAATCTTGGCTTCAACTATAATGCCATGAGCAGCCCATATTTTAGGAGCCGCATAGCCAGCAACAATTGATAGCGCCACAATCTTAGCTACGGTTGCAATATTGGGCAGAATTGACCCAAGAAAATATAGTGATACAACAAGACCTAGAATAAAACCCAATGTACAGCGTAGACCAAGACCAAATACCTCGTTTTTACCTGCAATTGAGCAGATGCTAAGCTCACGTTTGCTTCGTCTTTAGGTGAATTTAACGGATCAATAGAATCCATTATTGCAAATGCAAAACTCCCCATTACTCCACCGATCGGACATAGAATTAATAGTGCTAAGTCGAAATAAGTAATACCGAGTTGTTCCACAAAATCTCCTTGAAAAA
>NZ_JJMN01000014.1 GCF_000696385.1 Vibrio metoecus
CAGTGACACAATACGGACGCGGGGTGGAGCAGCTTGGTAGCTCGTCGGGCTCATAACCCGAAGGTCGTCGGTTCAAATCCGGCCCCCGCAACCAATTTAAAAGCTCTCACATTGTGCTTAACAGTGAAACAACATGGACGCGGGTATGGAGCAGCTTGGTAGCTCGTCGGGCTCATAACCCGAAGGTCGTTGGTTCAAATCCAGCTCCCGCAACCAATTCTTTAAAAAAGAGAGACTGTGCTTATGCGCAGATTTTTCTTTTTAGACTACTTAGCTCTTTGCTAAGGCTCTTTCTATAATGCTGTGAAGCATCATCTCTTAGCGACTTTCTCATTGAACATTAGTTCAAATTTATCGCTATCACCGATATAAAATACAGATTTATAGCAACTAAGTGCTTATTGTTAAGGATAGGACTTTGCTTGCTTTGCCCACTTCATTAACAGACTTATCCACAAAAATCTTCTGTGGATAAAATGGTTGATAAACTCTTAATCCTCATATTGCTTATTGACACATCAGAGGATCTTTGCTTGTTCTCACTTCTTTAAAAGAAAGATGGGATTCTTTAACTTGTTGTTTTTAATTGTTTTTTAATTGATGCCAGAGAGTGGCTTATAGAACATTAAGATCATTACCATCCCAAAGCTTGATCCTAATCATTTACTGAGACTGTGATTAAGTTTTTTTCTAGATAGAAAACAGCGTCTGATTAAAAATGTTGTCCACACAGCGCAATTTGGGATGGGCATCAAACAATCTTTCCTCTGATTATGCAAGTTACTTTCTTATGCGTCTCGCGGTAGACCTTTCTCGATAATTCGAATAAGTCGTGTATGTTGACGTGATGACTCTGACTTGTTGGTTTGTTCTGCTAAAGCCCAGTAAATATGTTCATCAAGCAGTTCGCTTTGCCCAAGGTGTTGCTGTAGGGTTTCAATAATACGCAGAGAGTAAGGTGCATTCCCCATCGCGATGATCAGATTGCGCCGCCACTGTTGATGACCAATACGTCGAATCGCAGAACCTTCCATATTTTTTAGAAATGTTGTCTCATCCCACTCAAATAGGGTGACTAAGTCAGCATTGGTTAAGCTTTGCCGACGATGGAAATCACTCTGCTGAGTTAAAGGGGCAAAGCGATTCCAAGGGCAAACGAGTTGGCAATCATCACATCCGTAAATTCGGTTGCCCATGGCTGACCGAAATTCAAGAGGGATCACTCCATCAAATTCGATGGTCAGGTAGGAGATACACCGCCGTGCATCAACTACGCCTTCTGCCACAATGGCGTTGGTTGGGCAGCTTGTTATACAAGCCGTGCACTTACCACATTGATTTTCGCTAGGTTCATCAACCGGTAATGGAATATCCACCAGTAATTCACCAAGAAAGAACCAAGAGCCAGTCTCTTTATCTAAGATTAAAGAGTGTTTCCCCGTCCAACCTAGCCCTGCTTTCTGTGCTAATGGGCGCTCTAGAATAGGGGCTGAGTCAACAAAAGGGCGGTAACTGAGTTGCCCGACTTCTTGTTCTATTTTCTCTCCGAGCTTTTTAAGCTGACTACGTACTAACTTGTGATAATCACGCCCCAATGCATAGCGACTGATGTAAGCCTGGTTTGGATTATTCAGATTGGAGGCAAATTGCGCTTGTGGTGGGAGATAGTTGATGCGAGCACTGATCACCCTAAGCGTTCCGGGTAATAGTTCTGCAGGGCGGGCGCGCATCATGCCGTGCCTCGCCATCCAATCCATTTCACCGTGGTAACCTGCGTCTAGCCAAGCCTGCAATGCTGGTTCATGTTCACTCAAATCGACGTCGCAAATCCCGACTTTTTCAAAGCCGAGTTCGATCGCCCATTGTTTGATCTGATTTGCGAGTAATTGATAGTCCATCAGGCGGTCTCACGGAAAGGGGCGAGGATCTTAGCGGATCTTCTTTTCTGCATCTAGCATTAATCACGGCGAGATCTTGCGGGATCATGGATATTTTTCGCTTTGTTAACAGAACAGCTCTTGTCTCTCAATTCCAACCCAGTTTACTATTCCTGTTCTTTTGATTTCTTTATAGTCAATAATGCCCTTGTCGAGAAAAGTGCAATGAATAACAAGATTTTTTCCCTAAAAGATGAGCAAGCCACCATTGAATTGGGTAGCGCGTTAGCGGCTATTTGTTCACAACAAACGACGCTTTATCTGCATGGTGATCTTGGTGCGGGAAAAACGACATTTAGTCGTGGTTTTATTCGTGCATTAGGCCATAAAGGCAATGTCAAAAGCCCAACCTATACTTTGGTGGAGCCATACCAACTCGATGCATGGCAGGTGTATCACTTTGATCTTTATCGCCTCGCCGATCCGGAAGAACTCGAGTTTATGGGGATTCGTGATTACTTCACCACCGATGCGATCTGTTTGGTTGAGTGGCCAGAAAAAGGGCATGGGTTATTGCCTCATGCAGATCTCGATATTGATTTACGTTATGACGGTGAGCAACGAATCGCGACACTCACTGCCAATAATGACTATGGACGCGACCTCTTGAATCAGTTGGAGTTATGTTGAACGTTAGCCGTTTTCGTTTTGGATTCTTACTCTTCGGATTAGCCTTACTGACTCTCGCTCCTCAAGCTTGGGCGAATGTGTTGGAGGGGGTGCGAGTTTGGCCTTCTCCTGATGAAACCAGAGTGGTTTTAGACGTTAAGTCTGAAGTGGACTATAGCTACTTTACTCTCAGCTCGCCTGAGCGTTTGGTTATTGATCTTAAACAGAGCACGTCTCGCGCTAAGTTACCGCAGAATGTCACTGAAAGCGGGATTCTATCGAAAATTCGCGCCTCGTCTCCGCCAGAAAAAAGCACTTTCCGACTGGTTTTTGAACTGAAGCAAAAAACAACGCCAACCTTGTTCAAATTGGCTCCAACTCCTGGCGGACAATATGGGCACCGCTTGGTGGTGGACATGCCTCATGGCAAAGTGAGTGAAAGCAGTGCTGCCAGTACCCCAAGTTCGTCTACCCAAGTGAGCAAAGATGCCTCTCAGTTACTGGGCAATGACGATATTGTGGTTGCGATTGATGCGGGGCATGGGGGGGAAGACCCAGGCTCGATAGGCCCGACACGCAAATAAGAAAAAGACGTTACCTTGAGTGTATACGAAAAAACTGGCTGACCAGCTTAATGCGGTGCCGGGAATGAAAGCGGTACTGACTCGTCGTGGTGACTATTTTGTGAATCTCAATAAACGCACAGAAATTGCCCGTAGCAGTAAAGCGCATCTACTGGTTTCGGTGCATGCCGATGCTTTCCATACTCCACAGCCTCGTGGTGGTTCGGTGTTTGTACTCAATACCCGCCGTGCCAATACCGAGATTGCCCGTTGGGTTGAAAACCATGAACAGCAATCTGAATTACTTGGTGGTGCAGGTGAGGTGCTGTCAAAAGCCAATAACGATCGCAATGTCAGCCAAACTCTGCTGGATCTGCAATTTAGCCATTCACAAAAGGAAGGCTATAAAGTGGCCTCCAATATTTTGCGAGAGATGGGTAAAGTCGCACATCTGCATAAAGCGGAACCGGTGAATGCGAGTTTGGCGGTGTTAAAATCGCCCGATATTCCCTCGGTATTAGTCGAAACTGGTTTTATCTCGAATCCATCGGAAGAGAAGTTGCTGTTTCAACGTACTCATCAAGATAAGTTAGCTCGTGCGTTAGCTACGGCGATTGTGCAGTACTTTGAAGATAACCCTCCAGAAGGAACCCTCTTTGCCAATCGTGGGAAAGCGCAAAAGCATAAAGTTCAGCGTGGAGAATCAGTGGGGTTGATTGCGAATCAATATGGCGTGAGCGTGGATGCCTTGATGAAAGCAAATAAGCTCAAATCGTCAACATTGGCGGTGGGGCAATGGTTGGTCATTCCTGCTTCACAAGCTCCGGCTCCAATCCCTGTGCCAACAGTGAATAATCCAGTCGAAACCGAAACTATTACTCATGTGGTGAAATCGGGTGATTTCCTTGGCAAGCTTTCAAGCACGTACAAAGTTTCTGTTGCGGCGATCAAAAAAGAGAACAATTTGAAGTCCGATACGCTGGTGCTCGGGCAAAAGCTGAAAATCACCGTGAGCTTAAAAGATAAGCCGCTACGTAAGCACAAGGTGCAGCGCGGTGAGTTCTTGAGCAAAATCGCGGATCAATACAAGGTTAGTGTTGATAGCATTCGCCAAGCCAACCAGCTGCGCTCTGACCAACTGTTGGTGGGGCAGCAACTGATTATTCCGAATAAATAACCGATTATGACGATTCAAATTCTACCGGCTCGTTTAGCCAACCAAATTGCTGCTGGTGAAGTTGTCGAAAGACCTGCTTCGGTGGTGAAAGAGCTGGTGGAAAACAGCCTAGATGCAGGTGCGACTCGGATCGATATCGACATCGAGAAAGGTGGCGCGAAGCTCATTCGTATCCGAGATAATGGCTCTGGAATTGATAAAGAGGAGCTCGGTCTGGCGTTGAGTCGTCACGCGACTTCTAAAATCCATACACTGGATGATCTCGAAGCGATCATGAGCCTAGGTTTTCGTGGTGAGGCGTTAGCGAGTATTAGCTCTGTATCTCGTTTGACGCTGACATCGCGCACCGTGACTCAAGAGGAAGCATGGTCGGCTTACAGTGAAGGCCGCGATATGGCGGTGAAGTTACAACCGGCTGCCCATCCAGTAGGTACGACAGTAGAAGTGCTGGATCTGTTCTTCAATACTCCCGCACGGCGCAAATTTCTGCGTACCGAAAAAACCGAATTTACCCATATCGATGAGCTGCTCAAGCGGATTGCGCTGAGCCGTTTTGATGTCAGCTTTACCTTGCGCCATAACGGCAAACTCGTGCGGCAGTATCGCGCTGCAACGACTTTACCACAGCAAGAGAAACGTTTAGCCGCGGTATGTGGCAACCCGTTTGTGCAGCATATGCTGCGCATTGAGTTAGAACACCAAGGCCTTAAATTGTATGGTTGGATCACCACACCCGAAGGTGCGCGTCAGCAGAGCGATCTGCAATACTGTTACGTAAATGGCCGGATGATGCGCGATAAGCTAATCAATCACGCGATCCGTCAAAGCTATGAAACCAGCTTACGTGCCGATCAATTTGCCACTTATGTTTTGTTTATTGAGCTCGATCCTCATCAAGTGGATGTCAACGTGCATCCGGCCAAACATGAAGTACGCTTCCATCAAGCACGCCTCGTTCACGATTTCATTTACCAAGCATTAAGCAGTGCGTTGGTACAAAGCGAGCAAGTGATGGCACCGGCAGTGAATGAAGGCGCCTTCCATTCATCACAGGCGGAAGAGGTTGCTGATACGGTTGAACCGATAGCGATAGAAGCATCCGTGCCAGACAGAGTGTGGCAAGCCGTGCAAAGTTCGCCTGATTATCCACGCAAAGTTGCGCGCGATAACCCTGAAGGTGAGAGCGAGAATTATCAGCTGAGAGAACGAGCTGCCGCCAATCCGTGGGTTGCTTCACCAAAGCCTGCCGGTTCGAACAAGGAAAAATTCGGCTCAGTATCTGTGAGTAAAAAAGAGGTCGAGGTTTACCAAACCTTGATGCAAACTCCCGATTTGCCTGATGAGGCGCCTCGCGTTGCCTCTACTAACCTTTCTGCAATTAGAAAAGAGCAAGCGGGTATCACCATAGAAAAACTGGGCAAGGCGATTCAAGTGGTGGCGGGGCAGTATCTGTTGATGAGTAGCCCACAAGGTTGTGTGCTTATCTCGCTATACCAAGCTCAGCAATTCAAACTGCGCGGGTTACTCAATGCTCAGCATGGTGCGCTGAAAGCACAGCCACTGCTTGTGCCACTCGCGCTAAAACTGAGTGAACTGGAATGGCAAGTCGCGCAGCGTCACTCATCGGCCTTGTTACAACTGGGGATTGAACTGAAAACGCGCACCAATCACAGCATTATGGTGATGGCGGTGCCTCAGCCACTGCGCCAGCAAAATTTACAGCAATTGCTGCCGGATCTGTTATCTTACGCCGCGAATTACTCCGACAGTCAAGTTTTGAGCCATCAAGCATTGGCCGATTGGTTAACCCAACGCATCGTTGTAGAAAAAAAAGACTACACTTTAGCCGAGGCGATCGGTTTGTATCGCAGAGCTGGAGCAGCTCTGGCAAGGCAATTTGTCCTTTGCAAGACCCGAACTTTTATTTACTTTGGTTGGATTTTTCCGCCTCAATTACAGCATTACACTCATGACTCAAAAGTTACCTCTCGCCCTCTTCTTAATGGGCCCAACGGCTTCTGGCAAAACGGACTTAGCCATTCGCTTACGTCAGAAATACCCGGTGGAGATCATCAGCGTTGATTCGGCACTGATTTATCAAGGGATGGACATAGGCACCGCAAAACCGGATGCTCAAGAGTTAGCACTTGCACCACACCGTTTGATCGATATTCTTGACCCGAGTGAATCTTATTCAGCGGCCGATTTTCGTCGTGACGCGTTGAAAGAGATGGCAGATATCGTTGCTCAGGGCAAAATTCCGCTGTTGGTGGGTGGGACGATGCTCTATTACAAAGCCTTGCTCGAAGGGTTGTCACCACTGCCTGCGGCAGATCCTGCGATTCGTCAGCAGATCGAACAAGAAGCCGCAACATTAGGCTGGCAGGCGTTACATGAACAACTGCAACAGATTGATCCCGTCTCAGCACAGCGAATTCATCCCAATGATCCACAAAGATTGTCGCGGGCATTGGAAGTTTATCGAATTTCAGGTAAAACTCTTACTGAACTGACGCAAACCAAAGGGGAAGCAATTCCTTATCGGGTGCTGCAGTTTGCAATTGCTCCCAAGGAAAGGGCAGAACTCCATCGTCGGATTGAACTTCGTTTTGAGAAGATGGTCGAATCAGGGTTTGAAGAAGAGGTCAATGCATTATATGCCAGGGACGATCTTCATCCAGATCTACCTTCTATTCGCTGCGTCGGTTACCGACAGATGTGGGATTACTTAGACGGTCACGGTACCCTAGATGAAGCGATCTATCGTGGAATCTGCGCCACCCGTCAATTGGCCAAGCGACAGATCACCTGGTTACGCAGCTGGGATGATTTAACTTGGTTAGATAGCGAAAACGTTGATCAAGCCGTTGAAACACTCTCGAATGCGATAGCGTCCAACGAAATAAGCTGTGTATAATGTGATCGCTTTTGCGTGATGTACCCCGGAAAGGATCCGCTATTGGTACTCTGTTGAGCATCGGTAGCAACGGGGATTTTGATTCGTTTAGCTCAGATGCAAGGCTGCATATAATTCTGCTGCACCGCTAGCTAAATAATTACTAGAAAAGACAAAATAAGGAAAAAATAAAATGGCTAAGGGGCAATCTCTACAAGACCCATTTCTGAATGCACTACGTCGTGAACGTATTCCAGTTTCTATCTACCTTGTTAACGGCATCAAGCTGCAAGGCCAGATTGAATCATTTGATCAATTTGTGATCCTGCTGAAGAACACGGTAAACCAAATGGTTTACAAGCACGCGATTTCTACTGTGGTTCCTGCCCGTCCAGTGAGTCACCACAGCGGCGACCGCCCAGCATCAGATCGTCCAGCAGAGAAGTCTGAAGAATAATTCTTTGCGCAATAACTTAAGGAGTTGATCGCTTGTTTGACCGTTATGAAGCCGGTGAGCGAGCCGTACTTGTTCATGTCAACTTCACGCAACGGGGTGAGTGGGAAGATCTGAGCGAATGTAAAATGCTTATCTCTTCCGCTGGGGTGACTACACTGCATGTCGTAACAGGCAGTCGTCAAACCCCTCACCCTAAATATTTTGTTGGTGAGGGCAAAGCCCAAGAAATCGCCGAAGCTGTGCAAATGCACGGCGCTAACGTGGTGATTTTTAACCATGCTCTTTCTCCTGCCCAAGAACGTAACCTCGAAAGACTGTGCCAGTGTCGTGTGATTGATCGCACAGGCCTTATCCTTGATATTTTTGCTCAACGTGCTCGTACCCATGAAGGTAAGCTACAAGTCGAGTTGGCTCAGCTACGCCATATTTCGACACGCTTAATTCGTGGTTGGACGCATTTGGAAAGACAAAAAGGCGGGATTGGTTTACGTGGGCCGGGTGAAACCCAGCTTGAAACTGACCGACGTTTACTGCGTGAACGAATTAAAGCGATTTTGCGCCGCTTAGAAAAAGTTGGTCCAAACCAGCGTGAGCAAGGGCGCCGTGCTCGTAGCCGTGCAGAAATTCCAACCATCTCGTTGGTGGGTTATACCAACGCAGGGAAATCAACCCTGTTTAACCGAATCACTGAAGCCGGCGTGTATGCAGCGGATCAGCTGTTCGCAACGCTTGATCCTACCTTGCGTAAAATCGATCTCGCGGATGTCGGCCCTGCCGTACTAGCCGATACGGTGGGTTTTATTCGTCATCTTCCGCATGATCTTGTTGCGGCTTTTAAAGCGACGTTACAAGAGACACAAGAAGCTGACATTTTGTTACATGTTGTTGATGCCAGTGATGAACGCTTTCGTGAGAATATCCAAGCGGTAGAGACTGTTTTGCAGGAAATCGATGCCCATGAAGTCCCAACCCTGTTGGTGATGAACAAAATCGATAATCTGGAAGAGCACGCTCCGCGTATTGAACGAGATGATGAAGGCGTTCCAAGAGTAGTGTGGATCTCTGCCATGCAGGGAACTGGTATTGAACTACTCTTTGAAGCATTGAGCGAGCGTTTGGCAAGCCAAGTGGTGGAGCACAATCTACGTATTCCGCCGCGACATCAAGGGCGTATCCGTAGCACATTTTTCCAAATGAACTGCATTCAACAGGAAGAGTATGATCCGGAAGGCAATTTACTGATCACTGTTCGGTTGCAACAGGTCGATTGGGCTAGACTAGAAAAACGAGAGCAAGCAGATTTATGTGACTTTATAGTTACTTAAAGGACTGCTAGAGTATAACGTCATATCAAATGATGGAGTTTTCTAATGGCGTGGAATGAGCCTGGTAATAATAACGGCAACAATGGCCGCGATAATGACCCATGGGGGAACAACAATCGCGGTAACAAAGGTGGCCGAGATCAAGGTCCCCCTGATTTAGACGAAGTGTTTAATAAACTGAGTCAAAAGCTGGGTGGGAAATTTGGTGGCAAAGGCGGTAAAGGGCCTTCGCTGACGGGTGGTGGTGCCATCGGTTTTGGCGTGATTGCTGCTATTGCGGCTGCAGTATGGTTCTTCACTGGCTTCTATACCATTGGTGAAGCAGAGCGTGGTGTTGTTCTACGCCTTGGCAAATATGACCGCATTGTTGATCCCGGTTTGAACTGGCGTCCACGCTTTATTGATGAAGTGACACCAGTTAACGTACAAGCCATTCGTTCACTGCGTGCATCAGGATTGATGCTCACCAAAGATGAAAACGTGGTCACCGTCTCAATGGATGTGCAATATCGTATTGCAGATCCCTATAAGTATCTGTACCAAGTAACGAATGCCGATGATAGCTTGCGTCAAGCAACGGATTCTGCGTTACGTGCTGTGGTGGGTGACTCATTGATGGATAGCATCTTGACCAGTGGTCGTCAGCAAATTCGTCAAAGCACTCAGCAAACACTCAATCAAATCATTGATAGCTATGATATGGGCTTGATGATTGTTGATGTGAACTTCCAATCGGCTCGTCCACCTGAGCAAGTCAAAGACGCTTTCGATGATGCGATTGCTGCGCGTGAGGATGAAGAGCGTTTCATCCGTGAAGCAGAAGCGTACAAGAACGAAATTTTGCCTAAAGCAACAGGTCGTGCTGAGCGTTTGAAGAAAGAAGCACAAGGTTATAACGAGCGCACGATTAATGAAGCGCTCGGTCAGGTGGCTCAGTTTGAAAAACTGCTGCCAGAATACCAAGCCGCACCGAAAGTGACACGCGATCGTCTCTATTTGGATGCGATGGAAGAGGTGTATAGCAATACCTCGAAAGTGCTGATTGATTCTGAATCGAGCGGTAACTTGCTTTATCTGCCAATTGATAAGTTAGCGGGTCAAGACAGTAACAAGGCGGAGCCTCGTCCGAGCAAATCGTCATCATCGTATGATCAGATTGAGCTTGAGTCACAGCAAACGACAGAAACGAACACCGATACTCAGTCGCGTAGCACTACACGTCAAGGGAGATACTAAGAATGCGTAAGTTATTAATCCCTACTATCGTTTTGGTTGTCGCTGCATTATTGATGTCGATGTTTGTGATCCCAGAAGGTGAGCGCGGTATCGTGATCCGTTTTGGTCGAGTGCTGAAAGACAACAATGATCTGGCGAAGATTTATGAACCGGGCTTGCATTTTAAAATGCCGCTGTTTGATCGTGTGAAAACGTTAGATGCGCGTATTCAAACCATGGATGGCCGTTCAGACCGTTTTGTGACATCAGAGAAAAAAGACGTGATCATTGATACTTACGTAAAGTGGCGTATCGACGATTTCGGTCAGTACTACTTGGCTACGGGTGGTGGTAATGCGTTGACCGCGGAAGCACTACTGGAGCGTAAAGTGACGGATGTACTACGTTCTGAGATTGGTGCGCGTGAGATCAAACAGATTGTGTCTGGTCCTCGTAACGTTTCAATATTGCCAGAAAGCGCTAACTCTTCTGAAGTGACTACAGAAGCGGCGAAAGAAGCTCTTGAGATTGATGGTCAGCGTGATCAAATCATGTCTGAAGTACTGAATGATACGCGTGAAAGTGCGATGAAAGATTTAGGGGTATACGTGGTCGACTTCCGAATGAAGAAGATCAACCTACCGGATGAAATCAGTGAATCTATCTATCGCCGTATGCGTGCTGAACGTGAATCGGTCGCTCGTAAGCACCGTTCACAAGGTCGTGAAAAAGCGGAAGTGATCCGTGCACAAGCAGAACTTGAAGTCGCCACGATTCTTGCTGAAGCTGACAAAACCGCGCGTGTGACTCGCGGTACAGCAGATGCAGAAGCGGCGAAGATTTACTCGGATGCCTACAAGAAAGATCCTGAGTTCTTCAGCTTCTTGCGTTCATTGCGCGCTTACGAAAAATCGTTCAATAGCAAAAATGACATTCTGGTGTTGGATCCAAAAAGTGAGTTTTTCCAATACATGAATAATGCGAAAGGCGCTGCAGCCAAGTAAGCATAACGTCACTTTTTAAAAGGCTCCGTAAGGAGCCTTTGTTATTTGGAGTCAATATGTCGCAGACACTTTGGGTTGCATTGGGTTTAGTGTTGATCGTTGAAGGGTTGGGGCCATTATTAGCGCCGAGAGGATGGCGGCAGATGGTTGCTCGGCTCAGCCAACAGCCAGATAATCAATTACGCCGTATTGGTGGGTGTTTGGTGGTTGCGGGAGCGGTTATCGCCTACGTGTTTGCCCGATGAATTCTGGCGTTAACGTAGGCGTTGAGCCGTTTAGTAATGCGGTGGTGGCGTTTCGTGGGCCTGGTCGGCGAGGTTGGATGTATCGATGTTTCTGACTTTACCGACCACATATTTCATTTGATCTTGCATTCTGGTGATCAATAACTGCTGCTGGGTCAGAGAATCATTCAAGGTTTCAATCGTCTGCTCTTGAAAAGCGAGCTTGCACTCTAAGTCTTCAATACGTTCTTGAAGTTGGGTTAGCGATAATTGTTGCATTTGTCAGTTCTCCACACGCCAAGCTTGAGCGATGCCAGCTGAGCTGCCTGATACGGCACGCTGTTGGGCATCAAAGGTGGCATCATACACGACTGCTTGGGCGGGTCCGCTATCTTTTTGGTTGCTGATTCAAAGCTGGCGATTTTCTTTCCATCTTGGCTGCTCCACACTTCAACGAGTCCTGATGGTGTACCTGTGATTAATTTTTTACCATTATCGGAAAAGCGTGCGGTAGAAAAAACCAGTTGGCGCCTAAAACTTCGCAGTTGGATGGGTTTATTTTGTGATGTTAAATCCCAAATAAGCGCTTGATTGCCATCATCGGAAGTAAAGGCTAATTTCCCCTCTCTCTGTAACGCAACTCGGTTGACGCGTTGCTCATGATCAAATTGGCGAAGAATTTGCCCAGTCTTGGTATCCCATAGATAAGCGTGATAGTCATTGCCCCCAGTCAAGGCATAACGACCATTCGCAGAGAGTGCCACTGAATTCACTTTTTCACGGTGAGCAAGGAACTCCATGCGTCTTCCGCTGACTAAGTCAACGTAAATGGCTTTGCCATTCGTCAATCCTAACAGCACTTGTTCGCCATCGCTGGAGAGATCGACATCGCGGATCAGGCCATCAGTAATCGACCAAAGCCCCTTAGCTTGGGTCCAAGCCAGATCCCAAACTGCAAAGTTGTTTTGGCTCGCCGTAATCGCGTAGCGGCCACTATCCGCAAGCCGGATCTTGGAAACGGGATTGGCCTGCGGATCTTGTGCACCTAAGTCGGACAGTTTTTTGTCTTGCTGGAGATCCCACAAGACCAACTGTTGCTGCTTGGAATAGATCAATGCGAAGCGGCCATCACGACTTAAACCAAAAGCGGTTGAACCTTCAGGGGCTAAGTCCCATCGTTGTTCTGCTTGATTAGCAAAAAAACATCCGCTTAACATGAAGACGATAAGTAAGTAGCAGAGTGAGTGATAAATTCTTCGCATCAAGTCTAATTATCCGTTTGTTGTGTAAAGACAATCATGAAACATACCGCTATATTGGTACAACTCTTTGTTGTGCACCAGTGAGTTGCTGGTTTTTGTGCACAACGCCAAAAGGAATACCTCATAATTGGAGACCTCAATGAAATCACTTTTTAAAGTGTCACTGCTAGCTGCGACAGTAATGCTCGCGGTTGGTTGTCAAAAAGAAGAAGCACCAAAAACTGAAACGGCACCCGCGGCTCAAACCGCGACAGCAAAAACCGTTGAGTTTAAGTCTGAAGATGACAAAGCGGCTTACGCAATCGGCGTGTCATTTGCCAACTACCTGAAAACTAGCATTGAAAAACCAAGTGAAATTGGCATTGAGCTGAACAAAGATCTGGTACTGAAAGGTATTCAACATGTTTTCGCTGGCAATCCAGAAATGAGTGAAGAAGAGACTCGCGCAGCGCTAGAGGCTTTGGATAAGCGTGTAGCTGAAACCATGCAAGCGAAAGCGACAGAAAAAGCAGCAGAAAATAAGAAGAAAGGTGATGAGTTCCGCGCCCAATTCGAGAAAGAGCAAGGTGTTGTGAAAACACAATCTGGCCTGCTGTACCAAGTGATGACTCCGGCTGAAGGCGATAAGCCAAAAGATACGGATACTGTACAAGTTCACTACAAAGGAACATTGACGGATGGTACTCAATTCGATAGCTCTTATGAGCGCGGTGAGCCAGCAACGTTCCCACTTAACCGTGTGATCCCAGGATGGACAGAAGGCGTACAGCTGATGCCAGTAGGCTCAAAATTCAAACTGGTTATTCCGCCTGAACTGGCTTACGGTGAGCAAGATACTCCAACGATCCCAGCAAATTCAACTTTAGTGTTTGAAGTGGAATTGCTGAAGATTGAAAACGGTAAAGACGCAACCCAGTAATCGTTAATTCAGAGCTCGCCTTGTATTGCGAGCTGATGAATCACTTAAGGCCTGACTGTGTTCAGGCCTTTTTCTATGCGTTGATCCCAATAAGAATTTGTTCTAAATCACTTGTTGGTAATATTGCAGAATCGTGGTTTAAAATTTTCTGATAAACTTACAGCAATTTGTTGATTTTTCATTCTAAGGTTTAAGCACAGTGACAATGACAGAAACCATGAATGTCGATTTACTGCTAGAGATGGAATCAGTGCACGTTAAGCCATTTACCGAGCACGATAAGGTGATCTTGCGTTCCTATGAAGCAGTTGTCGATGGTATCGCAAGCCTGATTGGCCCATTTTGCGAAATCGTTCTTCACTCGCTTGAAGATTTAAACACCTCGGCAATCAAAATTGCCAATGGTGAAAACACAGGACGTCAGGTAGGCTCTCCGATTACCGATATGGCACTGAAAATGCTGCGCGATATTGAAGGATCTGAGCGTAACTTTTCTCGCTCTTACTTCACGCGCGCCAAAGGTGGCGTACTGATGAAGTCGATCACCGTGGCGATCCGTAATGGTGATAACCGAGTGATTGGTTTGTTGTGTATCAACGTCAACCTCGATGCCCCATTCTCACAAGTGCTCAAATCGTTTATGCCAACCCAAGAAGCGCAAGAGGCGGCTTCTTCGGTGAACTTTGCGAGTGATGTTGAAGAGTTGGTGGATCAAACCGTAGAACGTACGATCGAAGAAATCAATGGCGATAAATCGGTCTCCAACAACACCAAAAACCGTCAGATTGTGATGGCGCTGTTTGATAAAGGCATCTTCGACATTAAAGATGCGATCAACCGTGTCGCGGATCGTCTGAACATCTCTAAGCACACGGTTTATCTCTACATTCGTCAGCGCAAAACTGAGGATGATGAGAAGTGAAATCTCTCACTTACACCTTGGTGGTGAACGGGCCACAATACGGCACGCAATCAGCTCGTAATGCCTATCTGTTTGCCAACACGTTGATTGCCAAAGGGCATACGTTGAAAAGTGTGTTTTTTTATCAAGATGGTGTGCTGAATGGTTCGGCAACGCATGTGCCAGCTAATGACGAATTTGACTTACTGCAAGGTTGGCAAACGCTCGCGCAAGCACATAACGTGCAGCTTGAAACCTGTGTTGCTGCGGCGCTACGCCGTGGGGTGGTGAGTGAGCAAGAGGCTCAACAACACGGTTTAAGCAGCCATAACCTCGCATCTCATTTCACACAGGCAGGGTTAGGTAGCCTCGCACAAGCGTTATTAGAGCAAGATAGGGTGGTGCAGTTTTGAATAAAGTCGCATGGGTATTCCATACTCCACCGCATGGAACCGCCGCAGGGCGAGAAGGGCTTGATGCCATTCTCGCCACTTCAGCTTACAGTGACGAGCAAGCCCTGTTTTTTGTTGGCGAAGGCGTGTTGCAGCTCGTGAAAAATCAGCAACCAGAAGTGATTTTAAGTCGTGACTATATTGCAGCATTCAAATTGTTGGATCTCTACGACATCGACGCACGCTATGTCTGCCAACAGAGTTTACAGTGCTGGGGGGTGAGTGAAGAGGATCTGCTGATAGAGGTGGAAGTGCTGGATCCTCAAGCATTGGCGCAACGGCTGCGCAACTACGATCAATTACTCACCTTCTAAGGATCACGCATGTTGCATATTATTAAGCATCTAGAGAAGCTCTCATTAGTCAGTGCGTATTTGTTGCCGGGCGATGCCGTATTGTTAACTGAAAATGCCGTTTATGCCGCCGCGGCTCAATCGCCTTATCCAATCCGTCTCAATGATCAGATCTCTTGGGCGGTTCTGCATGAGGATCTGCAAGCTCGTGGTTGGTTGATAAATGTAGATCCCCGTATTCATATTACAACCATGAGTGATTTTGTTGAGTTAACCATAACTCATGAAAAATCAATTACATGGTAGGGATTGCTTTTCTGCAATGGCAGCGTTGATTTGTAACGCTGCTGGATCAGCAAAAAAGATCTGTATATTTCTTGACACACCTCCCACTGCTGCATAGAATTTTGCGTCCCTATTTGTGCAATCTGTTTGCATGAGTCGGGGTAGATTTTTCACAAGCTTACTTTAAGTAAATCAGGAGCTAGTTAATGGCAACTATTAACCAGTTGGTTCGTAAGCCACGTGCTAAGCAAGTTGTTAAAAGCAACGTGCCAGCACTAGCTGCGTGCCCACAAAAGCGTGGTGTATGTACTCGTGTTTATACTACTACACCTAAAAAACCTAACTCAGCACTTCGTAAAGTATGTCGTGTACGTCTAACTAACGGTTTTGAAGTTACTTCATACATCGGTGGTGAAGGTCACAACCTACAAGAGCACAGTGTTGTACTGATCCGTGGTGGTCGTGTTAAAGACCTTCCAGGTGTTCGCTACCACACTGTTCGCGGCGCACTAGACTGTGCTGGCGTGAACGACCGTAAACAAGCTCGTTCTAAGTACGGTGTGAAGCGTCCTAAGTCTTAATGGAATCCGTTAAGTAAGGCCAAACACTAAATTAATTTGAATTTTTTGAAAAAACTGAAAAGTTTTGGAAAAAACCTGAAGAAGACAACGGAGAATATTCCATGCCACGTCGTCGCGTCATTGGTCAGCGTAAGATCCTTCCAGATCCAAAGTTCAAATCTGAACTGCTGGCAAAATTCGTTAACATCCTTATGGTTGACGGTAAAAAATCTACTGCAGAGAAAATTGTTTACACTGCACTAGACACTATGGCTGAAAAGTCTGGTAAAGACCACTTAGCTGTTTTTGAAGAAGCTCTTGAAAATGTTCGCCCAGCGGTAGAAGTTAAATCTCGCCGTGTAGGTGGTTCAACTTACCAAGTGCCAGTTGAAGTACGTCCAGTACGTCGTAATGCTCTGGCAATGCGTTGGTTGGTTGAAGCTGCGCGTAAGCGTGGTGAAAAATCTATGGCTGCTCGTCTGGCTGCTGAAATGCTGGATGCGGCTGAAAACAAAGGTTCTGCTGTTAAGAAACGTGAAGACGTTCACCGTATGGCAGAAGCGAACAAAGCGTTCGCTCATTACCGCTGGTAATACCTTCTGTGCTGCGAGGTTCTCTCGCAGCACATTTCTATTTTCTAAGGTTGACCTTAGTAAGAGGATACAATCGTGGCTCGTAAAACTCCTATTGAGCGCTACCGTAACATCGGTATCTGTGCTCACGTAGATGCAGGAAAAACAACCACTACTGAGCGTATTCTGTTCTACACTGGCCTCTCTCACAAAATCGGCGAAGTTCACGACGGTGCTGCGACTATGGACTGGATGGTCCAAGAGCAAGAGCGTGGTATTACCATTACCTCTGCGGCTACCACCACCTTCTGGCGTGGTATGGAAGCGCAATTCCAAGAACATCGCATCAACATCATTGATACCCCTGGACACGTTGACTTTACGATCGAAGTAGAGCGTTCACTTCGTGTGCTTGATGGTGCAGTGGTCGTATTCTGTGGCACATCAGGTGTTGAACCTCAGTCTGAAACCGTTTGGCGCCAAGCTGACAAATACGGCGTTCCACGCATGGTATTCGTTAACAAAATGGACCGTGCCGGTGCAGATTTCTTACGCGTAGTAGGCCAAATTAAACATCGTCTTGGTGCGAACCCTGTTCCTATCCAACTTAACATTGGTGCAGAAGAAGAGTTCAAAGGTGTCATCGACCTTATCAAGATGAAAGCCATCAACTGGAATGAAGCCGATCAAGGCATGAGCTTCACTTATGAAGAAATTCCTGCGGATATGCTTGAGCTTGCCCAAGAGTGGCGTAACCACCTTGTGGAAGCAGCTGCCGAAGCCAGTGAAGAGTTGATGGAAAAATACCTTGAAGATGGTGAACTTAGCGAAGTAGAGATCAAACAAGCTCTGCGTCAGCGCACCATCAATAACGAAATTGTTCTCGCAGCTTGTGGTAGTGCGTTTAAGAACAAGGGCGTACAAGCCGTGCTGGATGCGGTGATTGAGTTTCTTCCATCACCAACCGATGTTCCTGCAATCAAAGGTATTGATGAACGAGAAAACCATGTTGAGCGTCACGCTGACGACAACGAACCGTTTTCTTCACTCGCGTTTAAGATTGCTACCGATCCTTTTGTTGGCACACTGACTTTTATTCGCGTCTACTCTGGAGTGGTTAACTCGGGTGATGCGGTTTACAACTCAGTGAAGCAAAAGAAAGAGCGCTTTGGCCGTATCGTACAGATGCATGCTAATAAGCGTGATGAAATCAAAGAAATTCGTGCGGGCGACATCGCAGCGGCCATTGGCCTGAAAGATGTCACTACGGGCGATACTTTGTGTGATCCGAATCATGTTGTGATTCTGGAGCGCATGGAGTTCCCTGAACCAGTTATTCAGATCGCTGTAGAGCCTCGCTCTAAGGCCGATCAGGAAAAAATGGGCATTGCTCTAGGTAAACTAGCGGCAGAAGACCCATCATTCCGCGTAGAGACTGACGCTGAAACGGGTCAAACGCTGATTTCTGGTATGGGTGAACTTCACCTAGATATTATCGTCGATCGCATGAAACGTGAGTTTGGTGTCGATTGTAACGTAGGTAAACCTCAGGTGGCTTACCGTGAAACCATTCGTGGTAAATCGGAAGTGGAAGGTAAGTTCGTTCGTCAGTCTGGTGGTCGTGGTCAATATGGTCACGTTTGGCTGAAAATTGAACCTGCTGAGCCTGGTCAAGGGTTTGTCTTCGTTGACGCAATCGCGGGTGGTGTGATTCCAAAAGAATTTATCAACCCAGTTGCGAAAGGTATCGAGGAGCAAATGAACAACGGTGTGTTAGCGGGCTATCCAGTATTGGATGTCAAAGCTACCCTGTTTGATGGTTCATTCCACGATGTCGACTCCAGCGAAATGGCGTTTAAAATCGCTGGTTCTATGGCATTCAAGAAAGGTGCGCTTGAAGCGCAACCTGTTCTTCTTGAGCCGCTAATGAAAGTTGAAATAACCACTCCAGAAGATTGGATGGGTGATGTAGTGGGTGACCTAAACCGTCGTCGCGGCATCATCGAAGGTATGGATGAAGGCCCTGCTGGACTGAAAATTATCCACGCTAAAGTGCCACTTTCTGAGATGTTTGGTTATGCAACTGACCTGCGTTCTGCAACACAAGGTCGCGCTTCTTACTCTATGGAGTTTGCTGAGTACGCTGATGTGCCGAAAAATATTGCCGATGCAATTATCGCAGAACGTGGTTAACCGTTGTTGGTTAATAACGAATCTATTGCGCTAACGTGAGTTGGCGCATAAAATAGCAATTTCTGGCGCGCCTTGGGTATAGTTTACCCAAAGCGAATCATAACTAGGAAGGAACACGATCGTGTCTAAAGAA
>NZ_JJMN01000015.1 GCF_000696385.1 Vibrio metoecus
CCACGGTTTTAGAGTTTTCCCAATACAATCGTTCTGACTCATTGGGTGTTAAGCCACCGTTATACTGATGGGGCCTGAGCTGGCTATAATATCCAATAATGTAGCGGATGATCTCTTGTTGAGCCTCTGCAAAGCTACGATAACCTACCGTTGGAACCCATTCCGTTTTCAAGCTTCTAAAGAAGCGCTCCATAGGCGCATTATCCCAGCAATTTCCTCGGCGAGATAAACTTTGTTTTATTTGAAAACGCCACAGTAACTGACGGTATTGACGACTCGTATAGTGACTGCCTTGATCACTGTGGAACATGACGCCTTTAGGCTTTCCCACGAGACTCATAAGCCATCGAAAGCGCTTTGCTTGTTAATCGTGTATCAGATGATACTGACATTGCCCAACCAATCACTTTTCGAGCAAAAAGGTCGATGACTACCGCTAAATACATCCAACGATTTCCCGTCCAAATATAGGTCACGTCACCCACCCAGACTTCATTTGGTGCCGTGACAGCAAACTGACGATCTAAGTGATTCGGGACTTCAATATGCTCTTGTGAGGCTTTACGGTAACGATGTTTTGGGACTTGGCAACTTACTAATCCCAGCGTTTTCATCAGCTTTGCTGCTCGGTAACGACTCAGACTCACGCCTTGGTTTGTTACGATATCGGCAATGGTTCTTGCTCCCGCAGAACCATTGCTTGCCGCATAAGCTTCGCTAATCAAACTGCGAAGTTTTACGGTTTCCGCCTTTATTTCTGTTGGCCGTTTCAGCCAATAGTTATAACTGCTTCGATGAACATTGAAGACTTCGCATAATGTTTTTATGCTGTGGCTCTGCTTGAGTTTCTTGATCATCAAGAATTGTTCAGTGAGTCCGACATCAAGAGAGCCGTGGCTTTTTTTAATATTTCATTATGCTCTTCAAGACGAGCGAGCTTCTTTTTTAATTCACGAATTTCAATTTGCTCAGGCGTCATTGGTGACGCTTTAGGTGCTTTGCCTTGGCGCTCTAGTTTTAATTGGCGAACCCACTTATCCATCGTAGATTTACCTACATTCATGGCTTGAGCCGCTTCAGTCACTGAGTAGTTTTGATCGAGCACTAATTGTGCCGCTTCCAGTTTGAATTCGGCACTAAATAGCCGTCTTGTACGTTTTGTCAAAATGTCACCTATTAACTTATGAGATGATGATATCACCTCTAATTAAGTGACCAAATTCACCGTACCACTACAA
>NZ_JJMN01000016.1 GCF_000696385.1 Vibrio metoecus
AAGCTAACGCCCGCCTAAGGGGCTGGCAACGCATTACCACAAAACTCAATCACAACAACCGTAACCACTGCGGCTCACTGGGACTGGAAACGCCACGCGTTGACAGTCCCTCTTGAGGCGTTTGTTAAATTGCAATTGCTCGCCGCTTTGCTTGGGCAAATACTGTAATTGAATTTTCAGTTGTTCTCTCTACTTCAAAATAACCACCTGACATTGAAAGTTGACGCGCATTCAATGCGTCGGAGCCAAGTTTTTTAAACCAATACGGTGCAAGAGAGCATTGTGCTGAGCCTGTTGCTAAATCCTCAGATATGCCAATTTTGGGAGCAAAGTATCTTAGAACATAACCACTATTACCATTTGCAGCCGTTACAATCAGAGCATGGTATTCGTTGATTTCTCTCAAGCGATCATCATCTGGCTGGAAATTCATGACAGCCTCAACCGAAGGCAAAACCAAGACTAAGTCTCGGGTAGAAAAAACATCAATCGCATTCGTCGCTAAATCAGAGATTTCTACTGGAACGGCACAAAGGCTTTGCTTCCCAGCTTGGTAATACCAATGAATATTGGTCATCTCTTTTAGAAATCACCACTTCACCGTATTTACTGTTGAAAACTACATTTTCCAGTTGGTACTTAGAAAGGATCGCTGCACCAGCGCCTAAACTCCCGTGACCACAAAGATTAATTTCACCATCCAATGCAAACCAACGAATGTGAAACTGTCCGTCGACGTGAGTAATGAAAGAAGTCACAGGCTGTCCAACTTCACGGGTTATTTGATGTAACTCGCTATCGGAAAGCCAGCCATTTAGCTCTAGTACCCCGCAAGGATTACCAAAGGCCGATTCGCCAATAAACACATCATAAATATCAATTTTGATAATCCACCATCCTTGACTGCAATTTAACGCCCG
>NZ_JJMN01000017.1 GCF_000696385.1 Vibrio metoecus
ATAAAAGGTTTAGCTATTTTAGGCTTTCTTCGCGGCTTTTTTCTTGGCCGCTTTTGGCTTGCTGGTGGCTTTCTTCTTCACCGTACCTTTATCTGCCGGTTTCTTGCTGTCTTTTTTCTTTTTCTTAAACACAGGTTTTTTGTGTTTAGGGCGTAGGCCATCAATAAAACGCTCTTTGACTTCTTCTTTGATGTAACGCTCAACACGCGCCATCATCGGTTGGTCGTGCGCTTCAACCAGTGAAATGGCGATGCCTTTTTTCCCTGCTCGTCCAGTACGGCCGATACGGTGTAGGTAAACGTCAGCACTGCGTGGCAAGTCAAAGTTGATCACATGGCTGATGTCTGGCACGTCGATACCGCGAGCCGCGACGTCAGTGGCGAGTAAGATATTCACATCACCTTCACGGAAACGAGTGATCGCATTGTTACGACGATCTTGTGGCATTTCCCCTTGGATCCATGCACACGGGATCTGGGCTTTTTCCAGTTCAGCACGCAGGTCTGCGAGACGCTCACGAGTTTTTAAGAATACGATTGAACGTTCGGCTTGCTCGGTCAGGATCTTTTTCAGCAGTTCCACTTTATGTGGCATGTCATCGGCGCGGTGGTACCACTGCGAAATTTTCTTACGCTCACGACGTGGTGGTTCGGCATCGACATGGGCGGGATCTTTTAAGAGATCGGCAGTAAACCCTTCCACACCACGGCCTTCTAAAGTAGCCGAGAACAGTAGGGTTTGTTTACGCCAGCGGCACTCGGTCGAGAGGCGATCAACCGTTGGGCCAAAACCCATATCCAGCATGCGGTCCGCTTCATCGAGGATCAGCCATTCAATCGCACGACAGTCAAAACGCTCTGCATCAATGTATTCCAGCAAACGGCCAGGTGTGGCGACCACGATATCTTGGGTGGTGGCTAGAATATCGGCGTGCTCTTGGTACTGCACACCGCCTGTAATGGTGAAAATGTTCAGACGCGTGTTTTTGGCGAGCGCTTGCGCTTGTTCGGCCACTTGCATCGCCAGTTCACGGGTTGGCGTTAAAATCAGAATTCGCGCAGGGCCTGCTTTACGGCGTGGGAAATCAAGCAAGTATTGCAGCGCTGGAATGGCAAACGCGGCTGTTTTACCTGTACCCGTAGGGGCAGAGGCTAAGACATCACGACCATCCAGAGCTTGCGGAATTGCTTCAGCCTGAACTTGGGTTGGGCGGCTAAAGCCCATTTCTTCGATCGCTTCAAGCAATATTGGATCGAGTTCGAGGTCGGCAAAGGTTTTAATCACAAATAATTACTCCACAAGCGTTGAAAGGCTCTGTCTTAAAACAGGGCGCACATTATAGATGGATCACGCTTTAGATCACATCTTTAATTGCTACATCTTCAGATAAAAATCACGGGTTAGGTGCTGGAACTCTTCACTGTAGCCATCCTTTTCGCGGATCACCAGTACGGAATCCTCCGCTGTACAAGGGGGGAGATGTAGCTCAAACAATAATCGATGGACAGGTTTGCTTGAGGTCGGCTGTACTTGACAATAACGCCCCAAGTGAAGCCCTGCTTGTTTGGCGAGGATAATGAAATCTTCACCTTCCGTCTTGGGGAGGATAAAGCTCGCTACGCCATCGGATTCGAGAAGCTTAGGTAAGCGCTCAATCAAGGCTTGATGCTGCAAGCTGATGGTGTGGCGTGCAGTCGCTCTAACCTGCTGTTGAGCGGTTTCACCATTGTTGAAATAAGGTGGATTACAAATAATTGCTGCAAAACGTCGGTCTGGTTGCCAGTGCAAAATGTCGTGATGGTGACAGGTTATTCGGTCTGCCCAAGGGCTATTCTTCCGATTGTGCTCTGTGGCCTGAAAAGCGCTGAGTTCAATATCCAGTGCGGTAATCTCTGCCTCAAGGAAGCGTTGCGCGCACATTATACTGAGTAGGCCGGTTCCGCAGCCTATATCCAAAATCGAGCGTGGTGGCGTGGTAAATGCCCAACCGCCTAATAGCACACCATCGGTGCTGATCGGCATTCCGCATTCCCCTTCTTCTATACAGAATTGTTTAAATCGAAAGTGTTTATTCATTAATTTATTGGTTTTCATCGTAATTCTGTGCCAAATGAGAGTTAAGCGAAAAGCTCTAGTCTGCAGATGATTGCTAATATTTTATTCTGTTGATTGGTGAAAAAACGCACTGATTATGCAGTCTGTAATTCTGGTTTTTTACATACATCTAGCATATGACACTGCATTATTGTTGTGAATATAAATTATTGTGGCGTTTTTTGCTTTGCGGTTGCGAAATACAAGCGCATTCGTCATTATTCGGCTTCACACCGCTTAGCGTGATATCGATTTAAGCAGTGAGATGCATACACAACATTCATTACATTTATAAATAAGGGTTATCTGTGAAGCAGACGTTAAAACTAGCAGATATTTTAGCTTTGGGCTTTATGCTGTTCGCGTTCTTTTTGGGCGCCGGTAATATCATTTTCCACACCACTCGCAGGTCAATTGGCGGGTGAGAACATTACACCTGCCATGTTCGGCTTCTTGCTGACAGCGGTCGGTTTACCACTGATCACTATCATTGCGATTGCGGTAGCGGGTGGCAGTTGGGAGCACCTAACCAAAGATTTGCCTGCGAAGGCATCTGTACTGATGGCGGCGTTGATCCTGATCGTGATTGGTCCCGCGTTTGCGGCACCACGCACAGGCCTTGTTGCATTTGAAATGGCGGTAAAACCGTTTTTCACAGAGAGCACTCAATTTGACTTAGCCGTTTTCTCTGTGCTGTTTTTTAGCGTTGCGATGTTTTTCTCATGGTCACAAGGCAAGTTGGTCGATTTAATCGGTAAATTACTGACTCCAGCTCTGTTTAATTGGTTTGATCATTCTTGCGCTTGGGGTGTTTATGAACCCACAAGGTGAGATGATTGCGGCGCAAGGTGATTACCTGACTCAACCGCTAACCAAAGGTTTCTTGGAAGGCTACAACACGATGGATACGTTTGCATCGCTGATGTTTGGCATCTTGATTGTGGATGCACTGCGTAGCAAAGGGATTACTGATCGTGCCGCGACTACACGTTACTTGATTACTTCTGCTGTGATTGCGGCAGTGGGGTTGGCTCTGGTTTACGGTTCACTATTCTACCTTGGTGCGACAAGCTCAAGTGTGGCAGCCGGTGCAAATAACGGCGGCGCGATTCTAAGCCAATACGTGAAAGCGCTGTTTGGTCACAATGGTCAATTTGTTCTGTCTGTGATCGTTATGCTGGCTTGTTTAACCACGGCCGTTGGTTTGATTTCAGCGTGTTCCGATTTCTTCAGCAAACATACTTCATTGTCATACAAAAAATGGGTCGTGATTAATGGTGTGGCTTGTGGCGTAGTGGCGAATGTTGGCCTAGCACAGCTCATCACTTTGTCTATCCCTGTGTTGTTTGCTCTGTACCCGGTCGCGATCGCATTGGTAGCGTTAACGTTTGTTCGTCAAAAACTACCAAACCCTCGCATTGCTTACCGCGTTGTATTGGCGGTGTCTTTGTTGGTTGCGTTGTTGGATGCTGCCAAAGTGGCAGGTGTTGATGTTTCAGCCTTTGATTTCTTGCCTTTCTTTGAATACGGTATGGGTTGGTTACTGCCAACAAGTGCAACGTTGATCTGTATGTTTTTTATCTCAGGATCATCATCACCAGCATTAGAAGAAGAGCTTGCATAAGTCTCTTGAATCATCGAAAAGCGGAAGCCAAAGCTTCCGCTTTTTTACGCCTGTCTTTCGAGGTTTATCCTGACTTACCCGCCAGAATAGAGTATTTTTTCCTGTATCTTCATCACATTTTTCAGTAGAATTCCGCGGTTAATTTCTATTCATAAACCGTAAGCCAACATGTTTGAAATCAATCCTATTAAAAACCGCCTGCAGGATGTGTCTGAACGCACAAATATCCTGAGGGGGTATCTTTGACTATGATGCCAAGAAAGAGCGTCTTGAAGAAGTCAATGCCGAATTAGAACAACCCGATGTCTGGACTCAACCTGAGCGTGCGCAAGCCTTAGGTAAAGAACGTTCTGCACTAGAAGCGGTGGTTGATACTATCGATCAACTGGATCGTGGTGTCGACGATGTTGAAGGTTTGCTTGAACTGGCCATCGAAGCGGAAGATCAAGAAACGTTTGACGAAATTGGTCCTGAGCTGGACGAGTTAGAAGTGAAACTCGAACAGTTAGAGTTCCGCCGTATGTTCTCAGGCGATCATGACTCATCCGATTGCTACTTAGATCTACAAGCGGGCTCTGGTGGTACAGAAGCACAAGACTGGACTTCTATGCTACTGCGCATGTACTTGCGTTGGGCGGATGCTAAAGGCTTTAAAACTGAAGTGATTGAAGTTTCAGAAGGCGACGTAGCAGGGTTGAAATCTGCGACGGTTCGTATCATTGGTGATTACGCTTATGGTTGGCTGCGTACAGAAACGGGTGTACACCGTTTAGTGCGTAAATCACCGTTCGATTCAGGTGGTCGTCGTCATACGTCGTTTGCTTCGGCGTTCATCTACCCTGAAGTGGATGAAAACATAGATATCGAAATTAATCCTGCCGATCTGCGTATAGACGTGTATCGTGCTTCTGGTGCGGGTGGTCAGCACGTTAACACCACCGAATCTGCTGTTCGTATTACGCACGTGCCGACCAATACCGTGGTACAGTGCCAAAACGATCGCTCACAGCACAAAAACAAAGACCAAGCGATGAAGCAACTTCGCGCCAAATTGTTTGAACTGGAACTGCAAAAGCAGAACGCCGAAAAACAAGCGAACGAAGATGCCAAATCTGACATTGGCTGGGGTAGCCAAATCCGTTCTTACGTGTTGGATGACTCACGAATTAAGGATTTACGTACAGGTATTGAAAACCGCAACACGCAAGCGGTACTCGATGGTGACTTAGACAAATTTATCGAAGCTAGCCTGAAATCAGGCCTGTAAGCTTTTTACCGACAAACAAGGTACATGCAAATGACTGATGCTGTTCAAAACGAGATTAATCAAGAGCAAATCGCGCAAGAAGAAAACAAACTGATTGCAGAGCGTCGCAGCAAGTTGGATCACATCCGCAAGAACTGTAAAGCAAACGGACACCCAAACTCGTTCCGTCGCGACAGCCTAGCGGGTGATCTGCAGAAGGAGTTCGGTGAAAAGAGTAAGGAAGAGCTAGAAGCACTGAATCATGTTGTGTCTATCGCCGGTCGTGTGATGGCAAAACGTGGTCCATTCTTGGTGATTCAGGAAACCTCTGGCCGTATTCAGGCTTACGCATCGAAAGACGTTCAGCAAGAGCTGAAAGACCAATACCAAGGTTTGGATATCGGTGACATCATCGGTGTGCAAGGTGCATTGCACAAATCTGGTAAAGGTGACCTGTACGTCAACATGGAGCATTTCCAACTGCTGACTAAAGCTCTGCGTCCACTACCAGAGAAATTCCACGGCCTGACCGATCAAGAAATGCGCTACCGTCAGCGTTACGTTGACCTGATCGTCAATGAAAGTTCGCGCAACGCTTTCGTTGTACGTTCTAAAGTGATGTCATCAATTCGTAACTTCATGATCTCAAAACAGTTCATGGAAGTTGAAACGCCGATGATGCACGTGATCCCTGGCGGTGCGAGTGCGCGTCCGTTCATCACGCATCACAATGCACTCGACATGCCTATGTACCTACGTATCGCCCCTGAGCTGTACCTGAAGCGTCTGGTTGTGGGTGGTTTTGATCGCGTATTCGAAATCAACCGTAACTTCCGTAACGAAGGTCTTTCTCCACGTCACAACCCAGAATTCACCATGATGGAATTCTATATGGCGTACGCGGACTACAAAGATCTGATGGATCTCACGGAAGAACTGCTCAGCTCTGTGGCGTTAGAAGTTCTCGGTTCAACCTCAATGCCTTACGGTGAACATACCGTTGAATTTGGCGGCAAATACGCGCGTATGAGTATGGTTGAGGCGATCAAGCACTACAATCCAAATCACGCGCAGATCCAAGCACTTACCGAAGAAGATATTCAAAACCGTGACCTCATGGTTTCTATCGCGAAATCCGTTCACGTTGAGGTTGAGCCTTTCTGGACATGTGGCCAGCTTCTCGAAGAGATCTTTGGTGAAACGGCTGAACCTAAACTGATGCAGCCAACCTTCATCACTGGCTACCCAGCAGACATCTCTCCACTGGCACGTCGTAGCGATGACAACCCATTCTTCACTGACCGCTTTGAATTCTTCATCGGTGGCCGTGAAGTGGCAAACGGCTTCTCAGAGCTTAACGATGCAGAAGACCAAGACGCACGTTTCAAAGCGCAAGTGGAAGCCAAAGAGTCTGGTGATGATGAAGCGATGTTCTACGACGCTGACTACATTACTGCGTTAGAACACGGCTTACCGCCAACGGCGGGTCAAGGTATTGGTATTGATCGTCTGGTCATGCTACTGACCAACTCACATACCATCCGTGATGTGATCTTGTTCCCTGCGATGCGCCCTCAGCAATAAGTACTGCGCAGATGATAAAAAGCCGCTCTCGTTGAGCGGTTTTTTTTATCCCATTTTTATCCCATCCGAAAGAATCATGCCAACTCAACCGAATGTAAGTCGTTCTTTTCTCTGAATTATGATTTTCTCCCACAACTTGATTAGAAAGTTTTGAATTTGTTGTCTAGTCTTATCTATGAGACAGATTATCGTGCAAAGTCTCGTTAATGTAACGTCTGTAACCATGTAGTGGGTGCGAATAGAATAATCCGCATCGTAACAATAACAATAAGGAATATAGGTTCATGAGCACTCAATTCCGTATGGATTCAGTACCTGGCTCTCTCGTTGTGGTGGGAGGTACCTATGAACCCTGGCTGGCTGTGTTGGAAAAAGTAGGTTGGCGTTGTACCCAAGTTGCGGATTTGCGTAAAGCGGATGCGCTGTTTGTAGAAACAGGCCCTTGTATCGGTATTGTGGATTTAAGCCATGATGAGTTTAGCTTAAACGGGATTGCCAATTTGGTGAGTAGCCACAAGCAAGTTCGTTGGTTAGCCTTTATTCGTGAAGCACAGTTAAGTTCAGATACCATCTGCCAGTTTATCGTTAACTTTTGTATCGATTTTTTTACCGCGCCAATCCCAGATGCGCAGTTATTGAGCACCATCGGGCATCAGCTAGGCATGCTGAAGCTGGAAAAGAAAGTTTGGCCACATTTTGGTTCGGCCGGCAATATGGGCTTGATTGGTGAATCCATGCCAATGAAGCGCTTGCGCGACCAAATCAAACGAATTGGACCGACTGACGTCAGTATTTTGATTTATGGTGAAAGCGGAACCGGCAAAGAAACCGTAGCAAAAGCGATTCATAAAACGTCATCGAGAGCGCAAAAGCCGTTTATCTCAGTCAATTGTCGAGCCATGTCGGAGAAGCGGCTGGAAAGTGAATTGTTTGGTATTGGAGAGAGTGATGAGGTTCAGCAACCGCTTTTATTGCAAGCTGACGGTGGAACTTTGCTCCTCAATGACATTTTGACGCTACCCAAAAGTCAGCAGCTCAACCTACTGCGTTTCTTACAAGAAGGCACTGTTGAAACCAAACAAGGTGTCGTAGAGGTCGATGTGCGGATTTTGGCGGCCAACTCCTCTGATATTGAAAAAGCCTTGATTGATGGTGATTTCAATGAAGAACTTTATCACTACATCAATGTGCTACGGATTAATGTACCGAGCCTGAAGGAACGCGCTGCAGATATTGTTCTGCTCGCAAAACATTTTCTACAGGAATATTCCAAAGAATATAACGCCCAAGCGCGTAGTTTCTCTGAAGATGCAGTACGCGGCTTAACTCGCTACCACTGGCCAGGCAATGTGCGCGAGTTGATGAACCAAATTAAACGAGTGGTATTGATGTCCGATACCGTGGTATTGGATGAATCACAGCTTGATTTGCCAAAACGCAGTGATGGTCGTCGTAGCTTGAAAAGTATCCGTGAACGCTCAGAGCGTGATGCGCTGTTGCTGGTTCTGGAATCACATTCTGGTCAAGTATCAACGGCAGCGAAAGAGCTGGGAGTATCACGAGCAACCATGTACCGTTTGCTGAATAAGCATAATTTGATCACAGATGAAAATTTCTAGCCTCGCAGACGTCATGCGACAGACATTCAGCCACTTTTAAGTGGCTGAATTTTTTATGTGGTTATCACTTTGGGCTGCTATCACCATCAACGGTTGTTGTGTACGAGCCGGATTGGATGCATATTCGGTCGCCGATTTATTGCTCAGCTGAATATGTTATTCACATCAGTAATAACGCTGCTGATTAGTAAAAAACGCTGTATTCTCGAACACATGCAATAAAAAGTTGAATTTGATGGGCAGAGTTGTTTAGAATTTAACCGTAAGTTTCACTTACACAACACATTTCTTAGGATTAATTGACTTTGCTTGGAGGCGCATCATGGCACATTTCGTATCTGCAACATTGCTTTGCGCTTCTAATCTTGATTCAACCCATCAAACCGCACACCGAGGCTTTCCGGTGCGCGTAATGGGCAATGATTTGAGCAAAGATAACTGAATTAATCCGTAACCTCTTATTAGGCTGCGGAAAATGGCAGCTGAGTAAGAGTGCTTTCTGACTTTTACCTTCCGATCGTCATTTTCCCCAGCACACAAACTGGAGAAAATAACCATGCGTCAATCTATTTATTTACAACTAGCCGTATTACTGGTTCGTGCTGATCTACGTCGTGAAGAACGAGAGTGGAAACGTAAAGTTCGCAGAAGTAGCTACCATTTACCTTGGTATAATCCACACTTGTTACGTGACATTGGTTTGCAAGAAGACGGTCGTCCTATCGGCTGGAGTCTACCGGATGCTGTTGTCGCTGAACGTCGTGTGAGACATATCCGCCGTGTGTTAAATGCGCGAATACCGACGTAATGCGAAGGATCTGGTGAGTTAACTCACCAGATCCTTACCACTAAGGACAGGGATTGGAATAAGTGGTTCCAATCTCTTGAATTTTCTGCAGTAGTTCTGCACTTAATGAAATCTCTAAACTATCCAAATTTGTTTTTAACTGCGTCATGCTCGTGGCTCCAATGATGTTTGACGCGATGAATGGACGCTGATTGACAAATGCCAACGCCATTTGTGCGGGGTCTAAGCCAAACTGCTGTGCCAGTTCCACATAAGCTTGCGTTGCAAGTATCCCTTGAGGTGTGAAGTAGCGAGAGAAGCGCTGATGCAATGTACAGCGTGCCTCAGCAGGACGAGCGCCATTGAGGTATTTTCCGCTTAAGGTACCAAAGGCGAGTGGTGAATAAGCAAGAAGCTTCACTCCTTCGAGATGGCTAATTTCGGCAAGCCCGACTTCAAAGCTGCGGTTGAGTAGATTGTAAGGGTTTTGGATGGAGACGATTCTCGGCAGTTCATGCTTTTCCGCTAAACGCAGATAACTCATGACTCCCCAAGGTGTTTCATTCGAGACCCCGATATAACGAACTTTACCCATGCGCACCAGATCACTCAGCGCTTCGAGTGTTTCAACCAGTGTCACTTCTTCCTGCTTGTCTGGATAGGGGTAATTGAGCTGGCCAAAAGTGTTGGTTTGACGCTGTGGCCAGTGGATTTGGTAGAGGTCAATATAATCGGTTTGCAGGCGGCGTAAACTATCATCAACGGCTTGGTGAATATTGCGATGATCTAACGACATTTTGTCGCGAATATAAGGAACATTGCGTGGACCGGCGACTTTTGTTGCGAGCACCACTTTTTCTCGTTTACCTGATTTAGCAAGCCAATGGCCAATAAACTCTTCGGTTTTACCTTGAGTTTCCGCTGTTGGAGGTACCGGGTACATCTCGGCTGTATCGATAAAGTTAACACCACGTTCTAGAGCATAATCGAGCTGTTGAAAGGCATCAGCTTGTGAATTCTGTTCACCAAAAGTCATGGTACCTAAACAGATCTTACTGATTTCGAGGCTAGAGTGAGGCAGCTTGGTATATTGCATAGTACTTCCTTGTCTGAGAGCCAAAGAACGAATACGAACCCCTTCTGGTTGGCGTTTTGGCTGGGTGTTGAGCACACCACGCCGTAGGGATGAGAAAACACAATGTGTGATTGAACCCTGAATCCCCAACTATCATCAAATCACAACAGGGATACAGGATTTTCACTATAAGCGACTCACGGCAACACGAAAACAAAAATGTCGCCACGCTAAGGGTTAGGCGTAGTAACGTTGCAGAATTTGTGCGGTAAATTGAGTTCGCAGATAAAAACCGCGAGGTAACGTTTTGATAGGGCGGCCATTCGCACCGTATGCTTCGGTTAATGCACGTCCATTGGCAGCCTTAGGACGAAGTTGCAAAACCTCACCATGTTTGGCGGTGATCTGTGCGACTTTCCCGAGCACGATCAGCTCCATCAATTCTTCCCAATCCGCTTTGAGCTGTGCTTCTTCTTCGGCAGAAGGGCTCCACAGTAGCGGTGAGCCAACACAGCGCTCAGCAAGAGGAATCTCTCGCTCGCCTTGTACTGGGATCCAAAGTACCTTTGACAGTTTATTACGCACATGACTTTGCTCCCACGTTAAACCATGCACGCCTGTGAGTGGTGCCACGCAAACAAAGGTCGTTTCTAGTGGTTTTCCAGTGTAACTGACTGGGATGCTTTTCAGTTCAATACCCAAATGCTCAAAATCTTGTTGTGGTTTACTGCCTGCGGTGGCGCCCAAGTGCCATTCCAGTAATTGTCCAACCCAACCTTTGTCTTTGCGCAGATCTGGCGGCACGGTCATTCCGGCTTCATTGGCGAGTTCAGCAAAACTCAGTCCGGCAATTTCTTGAGCACGAATGACTAATTCTTGTTGGGAAGCTGGTGCTGGTTTCATGTTCGTTATCGGCGTTACACATTCCTAACATGATTGTACCGATTTTGCATTCACTTGCCATTTTTGCCCCTATTTTTTAGTTGCAATATCGATGATTAAACAAAAGTGAGAAGTCATAAAAAGCGATAGTTTATCGACATCTTGCGTTTCTCCGTCAGGTTATCCACAGTTTTATTTTCTATTGCTGAAAAGGATTTAACTCATGGATCAATACACAGTAAGTCAAAACGTTTCAAGAGAGTAAGAGGGGCTTGCCATTTGGTAAATATAGGGAGTTAAGGTAAAGGAGTGCATGAATTGATGGATCTTTGACCTGCCAAGTAGGATCTTTTCCCAGTTTGATTTGAAATGTTCGCCATGATAATGAGTTTTTATTTAATTCATTGTTTTTAAAGTATTTATTATTATTTTTGTCGTAATTTGTTTTCTCGTGATTTGTTGATAAGTAACTTTTTGTGCACAACTTCAAAGTTTCTGCACACGGTTATTCACAGTAAAACGTAAATAAATGCGCTGTATGTCTCATAAATTTGTTGATAACTTGGTTCTGAAGCCGAACTTATCCTTTTTTATCCGATTTACTAATAAATATCGGGCGAATCACAATAGTAAGTTTGTCTCCGCTTGGGGAGTATGTAGGAAAAATACAACGCAATTAAAGAATTTACTAGAGGTTTGCCAGTGATCGATGGCGATGGTTACCGGCTGAATGTCGGGATTGTGATTTGTAACAACCATGGTCAGGTTTTCTGGGCGAAACGATACGGGCAACACTCATGGCAATTTCCTCAAGGGGGAATTGATGATGGAGAATCTCCTGAACAAGCCATGTACCGTGAATTGTATGAAGAGGTTGGGTTAACCAAGAAAGACGTTAAAGTGATTGCGACCAGTCGTCATTGGCTACGTTATAAATTACCTAAGCGTTTGGTGCGTTGGGATTCTCAACCTGTCTGTATCGGACAAAAAACAGAAATGGTTCTTGCTGCGCTTGGAATGTGATGAATCCAGAATCAATATGCAACGTGGCAGTTCCCCTGAGTTTGATGGTTGGCGCTGGGTAACTTACTGGTATCCAGTGAGGCAAGTGGTGTCGTTTAAACGCGATGTTTATCGCCGTGCAATGAAGGAATTCGCGTCATTGGCGATGCCATTTAAAGAACGGAAAGTGAAGGGTAAACGTAACACTCACAGAGGTTAGGCATGCTTTCTCAGCTAAGGGATATAGTAGAACAGGTTTCAAAGGTAGAAGATGTCTATCAGGCGTTGGATATTTTTGTAAAACAGACGTGCGAAGCGATGAGCACAGAGTGTTGTACGGTCTACTTAGCGAATGAGGAGATGCACCGCCTTGAGTTGATGGCGACTCAAGGCCTCAAATTCAAAGGCGATAAAATCCACATTGATTTTGATGAAGGTTTGGTGGGGCTCGTAAAGCGTTCTGCTGAGCCCATCAACCTTGCAGAAGCATCCAAACACCCTAGTTTCAAATATTTCAAACAGCTCGGGGAAGAGGTTTACCACTCTTTCCTCGGCACTCCCATTATCCACCGTAAGCAAGTGCTTGGTGTGCTGGTGGTACAGCAAAAATCCCCTCGCTTATTCAGTGAAATGGAAGTCTCATTTTTGGTGACTTTAGCCGCGCAGCTTGCGGTGTTGGTTGCGCATGCCCAAACCCAAGGGCATTGGCGTTTATCCAAAAAATTGCAGGCAATCACTGGGGTTCCCGCTTCCTCAGGTGTCGCGATTGGTGAATTCTGGTGGGATGATACTCAGCCCGACCTTTCAGAAGTTTTACCGGCTTCAACCTTGGATATCGACATAGAGCAAGAACGAATTGCTTTAGCGGTTGAGAGCGCCTTGGCTGATTTTCGCCGAATGCGTAAAAAACTCGATGGTGATATCAATAAAGAAGCCTTGGCGATTTTTGATCTCTTTACCCACCTTCTCAATGATCCGATGCTGCGTAAAGATCTCAAAGCGCAGATCCAAAAAGGGGATCGTGCGGATTGGGCGCTCAGACAAGTAGTGGAAAGCTACTCGAACCGTTTCGCGCGTATGTCGGATGTCTATTTGCGTGAACGAGCGCAAGATGTACGAGAGTTGGGGCAGCGTTTGCTGTTTTTCTTGCTCAATACGGAATCAAGTCAGCCAAAAATCGACAAACCTGTCATCTTGGTGGTGCGAGAGCTGACCGCGAGTATTTTGGCAGCGCTCCCTAAAGATAAGCTGTTAGCGGTGGTGTCTCTTGAAGGCGCGGCAAATTCACATGCCGCGATTTTGTCGCGCGCTTTAGGGATCCCTGCCGTCATGGGTGTTTCTCTGAATTTACGAGACATCAACGGTAAGAAAGGGATTGTGGATGGCTATAGTGGCAAAGTTTTTATCTCGCCATCCAAAACCATTCTCAATGAATATCGTGCGTTAGCGACAGAAGAGCGTGAGCTGGCACGTATGGTGAACGATGCAATTCGTGAGCCTGCTTTCACGCTTGATGGCGAACGGGTCGAGCTACTATTGAACGCGGGACTGAGTGCTGATACGAGCATTGCGGTCAATCAGGGCGTGGATGGGGTTGGCCTGTATCGCACAGAAATTTCATTCTTGTTACAACATCGTTTTCCTTCCGAAGAAGAACAAACCCAACAATATCGTCATGTGCTGAATATGTATCCACATCAACGTGTTGTGATGCGAACTTTGGATATTGGGGGGGATAAGCCTTTGCCTTATTTACCGATTGAGGAAGATAATCCTTTTCTCGGTTGGCGTGGCATTCGTTTTACCTTAGATCATCCGGATATTTTCATTATTCAGTTGAGGGCGATGATCAAAGCCAGTGCGGAATCTGGCAATCTATCGATTTTGTTGCCGATGATTTCTGGCGCAAAAGAGCTCGATGATGCGTTGAAGTTTATTTATCAAGCCTATCAAGAGGTATCGCAGCTCGATCCGCGAGTGGTTATGCCGCAAATTGGCATTATGCTTGAAGTGCCTTCGATGCTGTATCTGTTACCGTTGATAGCAGATAAAATTGATTTCGTCTCTGTAGGAACCAACGATCTCACTCAATACCTGTTAGCTGTGGATCGTAACAATGCGCGTGTAGCGGATGTCTACGAATCCATGCATCCTGCCGTAGTGATGGCACTCAAACAGATCCAAGTGACTTGTGCTACTCACCAGATCCCTGTCTGTGTCTGTGGCGAATTAGCCGGCGATCCGATTGGCGCTTTGCTGCTGATTGGCTTAGGCTATACCACCTTGAGTATGAACACTTCCAACGTTGCGAAAGTGAAATATCTGGTGCGCCATTCTGAACTGGCTGAACTTAAACAGCTGGCTGACCATGCGTTAACTCAACCGTATGGGCGAGAAATCTATAACATGATGCTCGCTTATATCGAAAAGCATGGCTTTGCGGGTTTTGTACGCGCAGGTAAAAAATAGGAACCAAATGTGAATATTGAACTCTTAGCTTTACTGCTGCTTTTAGGGGCGGTAGTGGGTGTGCTTGCAGGTCTGCTTGGTATTGGCGGTGGCTTAGTGGTTGTTCCTGCTTTGCTGTTTTTATTACCTTATGCGGGGATCTCTTCGGATATTGTCATGCAGCTTGCTTTGGCAACGTCATTGGCAACTATCATTCTCACTTCGGGTTCATCTGCGTTAAACCACCTAAAATTGGGCAATGTTGATCTCTTTGTCGTCAAATGGCTGATGCCTGGTGTGGTGGTTGGAGGCTTTTTCGGCTCAGTGGTTGCTGAGTGGATTCCAAGCCAATATTTACCCAAAGTATTTGGGGTGATTGTCTTTTTCTTGAGTGTGCAGATGTTTCGCTCCATTCGTATGCAACATCATTACCCAATGCCGAATGCGTTGATCACAACCTTGTGTGGCACAGGGATTGGTGTGGTTTCCAGCCTTGCGGGGATTGGAGGCGGTTCACTCTCTGTGCCTTTTTTGAATCGGCATGGCATTGAGATGAAAAAAGCAGTAGGGTCTTCATCGGTGTGCGGTTTCGCGATAGCGATATCGGGCATGATTGGTTTTATCTTACATGGTTATCAGGTAGACAATCTGCCGCAATACAGTATTGGTTACGTTTACATTCCGGCACTGCTTGCGATTGCTAGCACCTCGATACTGACCACGCGTATCGGTGCTAAGCTTGCCACCCAAATGCCTACCGCGAGACTCAAAAGATTTTTTGCGGTGTTTTTGATGTGCGTTGCTGCGACCATGTTGTTTCAGTAATCTCACTAATTTTTTAAGAGAAGGTTTGTTATGTCTCAGGGTTATCTGCAGTTTCCCAATATAGACCCCGTATTGTTTTCTATCGGCCCTCTGTCTGTGCGTTGGTATGGCTTGATGTATCTGGTTGGTTTTCTTTTTGCGATGTGGCTAGCCAATCGACGCGCTGATCGTGCTGACAGTGGCTGGACTCGTGAGCAAGTCTCCGATTTGTTGTTCGCGGGTTTCCTCGGTGTGGTGGTGGGAGGCCGTGTCGGCTATGTGATTTTCTATAATTTTGATCTGTTTCTGGCTGACCCTCTTTATCTTTTTAAAGTTTGGACTGGTGGTATGTCTTTCCACGGTGGTTTATTGGGGGTGATTACAGCGATGTTCTGGTATGCCCATAAAAACCAACGAACCTTCTTTGGGGTGGCAGATTTTGTTGCTCCTTTGGTTCCGTTTGGCTTAGGAATGGGGCGTATTGGCAACTTTATGAACAGTGAACTTTGGGGACGAGTGACGGATGTACCTTGGGCTTTTGTATTCCCCAATGGTGGACCACTGCCGCGTCATCCTTCTCAGCTTTATGAATTCGCCTTAGAAGGCGTTGTGCTGTTCTTTATCCTCAACTGGTTTATCCGTAAGCCTCGCCCACTGGGTAGCGTGTCTGGGCTGTTTTTAGCCGGCTATGGCACCTTCCGTTTTCTGGTGGAGTATGTTCGTGAGCCGGATGCTCAGCTTGGGTTATTTGGTGGCTTCATCTCGATGGGGCAAATTCTTTCTTTGCCGATGGTGATCATTGGTATTTTGATGATGGTTTGGTCTTATAAGCGCGGTTTGTATCAAGATCGTGTTGCAGCAAAATAGGGTAGTCAGGTGAAACAGTATTTAGAACTTTGTCAGCGCATCGTCGATCAAGGGGTTTGGGTTGAAAATGAACGCACGGCAAAACGTTGTTTGACCGTGATTAATGCCGATTTGACCTACGATGTGGGCAGTAATCAGTTTCCTTTAGTGACCACGCGTAAGAGCTTTTGGAAAGCGGCTGTTGCTGAGCTACTGGGCTACATTCGTGGTTATGATAATGCCGAAGACTTTCGCAAGTTAGGAACCAAAACTTGGGATGCTAATGCCAACTTGAATCAGGCTTGGCTTAATAACCCTTACCGAAAAGGTGAGGATGATATGGGGCGGGTGTATGGTGTTCAAGGCCGAGCTTGGGCAAAACCGGATGGCGGTCAGATCGACCAACTGAAAAAAATTGTCGATGATTTGACGCGTGGCGTGGATGACCGAGGTGAAATCCTCAACTTTTACAACCCTGGTGAATTCCATATGGGGTGTCTGCGCCCTTGTATGTACAGCCACCACTTCTCGCTGTTGGGTGATACCTTATATCTTAATAGCACGCAACGTTCATGTGATGTGCCGTTAGGGCTCAATTTCAACATGGTTCAAGTTTATGTGTTCCTTGCACTGATGGCGCAGATCACCGGTAAAAAACCGGGCATGGCGTATCACAAAATCGTTAATGCGCATATTTACGAAGATCAGTTGCCATTGATGCGAGATGTGCAGCTCAAACGTGAACCATTTGCAGCGCCCCAGTTTCACATCAATCCAGACATTAAAACTCTGCATGATTTGGAAACGTGGGTGACGTTAGATGACTTTGAAGTGACCGGATATGAGTTCCACGATGCGATTCAGTATCCTTTCTCTGTGTAAGCATCACGGTTAATGTGTGGTGGTTTTCACAAATAAAAAAAGCTCCCGATGGGGAGCTTTTTTTATTCAGTTACGAAGGGGAGGTTACGCCGTGAGGGCAAGGATGCTACCTGGGATCACTACAAACACGCCGAGGAGGTAACCGACAACGACCATCTTGCTTTTACAAAGCCCAAGTTGAAATTAACTCAGACCCCTTTCACGGGTAATTCACGTAAGAAAGGAATGCCATAGATGAACACGGTCGCCATGATATTGAAAGTTAAGTGAACCAGCGCGATTTGCAGCGCAAACACGGCAAACTCACCAGAGACTGCGGTTGCTGCCAGTAGCGCGGTAATACAAGTACCAATATTGGCACCAAGCGTGAATGGGTAAATTTCACGAACCTTCAGTACACCTGAACCTACGAGAGGTACCATAAGGCTGGTTGTTGTAGAAGAAGACTGCACAAGAACCGTCACTACGGTACCAGAGGCAATCCCGTGGAGTGGGCCGCGGCCGATCGCGTTTTGCAAAATCTCACGTGCACGACCAACCATGAGGCTTTTCATCAGCTTACCCATTAAGGTAATGGCAACGAAAATGGTCGCAATACCCAATACGATGAGCGCAACACCACCGAACGTATCGCCCAATACAGAAAGTTGTGCTTCAAGGCTACTGATCACTGGCTTTGTGATAGGTTTGATGAAATCAAAGCCTTTCATGCTCATATCGCCAGTCGCAAGTAGAGGAGAAACTAACCAGTGGGAGACTTTCTCTAAAATGCCAAACATCATTTCCAAAGGAAGGAAGATCAGTACCGCGAGCAGATTGAAGAAGTCATGAATCGTGGCACTGGCAAAAGCGCGACGAAACTCTTCTTTACAACGCATGTGGCCAAGGCTGACGAGGGTGTTGGTTACTGTCGTACCAATATTGGCACCCATGACCATCGGGATGGCCGTTTCAACAGGCAAACCACCTGCGACTAAACCTACAATGATCGAAGTAACAGTGCTTGAAGATTGGATCAATGCGGTTGCCACCAAACCAATCATCAGACCGGCAACAGGGTGAGACGCAAATTCAAATAGGACTTTGGCTTGGTCGCCGGTTGCCCATTTAAAACCGCTGCCGACCATCGCGACAGCAAGAAGTAGTAAATACAGCATGAAAGCCAAGTTTGCCCAACGTAGGCCTTTCGTCGTCAGCGAAATCGGCGCTGTTGGGGAAGTTGCTTGGTTTATCATCATTTTCTCCGTGGACCGTTTTTAAAGGTTCGGTCGGTTGTTGAATTCGAGGCAATCGTAGAGAGGAAATATTTCACTAATATGACATTTAGATGTAACTGGTGAGTTATTGCGCAGTCTTACTGCTAGCGAAAAGATTTAATGATAGAAGTAACTTTATCTCACTGTTTTTAAAGGATTCGCAAGGAGGGTTGGAAATAGCACTTGGTTGTAACAAAGTGTAAATAAGAGGGGCGTGTGCGAAATAACGCTCGCCATTTATGACAACTGTTTTATTTAAACTATGAAAAATTCAACCTAAGATGGCGATTGCTTCGGTTTGAACGAACTTATTGTTGTTAAAGATCGTATCTGCTATAAGAAAGCATCGGTTTTCAGCGCAGAACAATCCATGTCTCATCTTAATTACAACCACCTCTATTACTTTTGGATGGTGTGTAAACAAGGCTCTGTCACTAAAGCGGCCGATGCTCTATTTTTAACCCCACAAACTGTGACAGGTCAGATTAAAGCTTTGGAAGATCGGCTTGATGGTAAGCTCACCAAACGAAATGGTCGTAGCATTGAACCGACCGAGTTAGGTCAGTTGGTCTTTAAGTACGCTGATCGCATGTTTGGTTTGAGTTATGAGATGCTCGATATTGTGAATTACAGCCAGCGCTCAAACCTGCTTTTTGATGTTGGCGTTGCGGATGCACTCTCTAAAAGGTTAGTCAGTAAAATT
Source organism: Vibrio metoecus (assembly GCF_000696385.1). GTDB lineage: Bacteria > Pseudomonadota > Gammaproteobacteria > Enterobacterales > Vibrionaceae > Vibrio > Vibrio metoecus. The sequence goes on from NZ_JJMN01000017.1 coordinate 18,853, forward strand.
CTGCTAACTTCTGTGCCGGGTGATAACCGCATTCATCTGCGCTGTTTTGAATCAACCCATGAAATGTTGCTAGAACAGCTGGCGCAGCACAAATTGGATATGATCTTGTCTGATTGCCCCGTCGATTCTAGCCAAAGTCCTGGCCTCTTTAGTAAAAAGCTGGGGGAGAGCCGAATGAGCTTCTTTAGTTTTGGAGAGGTTGACTTTGCTCCTTTCCCAGCCGTTTTAGAGAGCAAAAAGCTACTCGTGCCAGGCAGTCGGACAGCAATGGGGCGCAAAGTGAGGCAGTGGTTTGATCGCCAAGGTCTACAGCCACACATTCTCGGTGAGTTTGATGACTCAGCATTAATGAAAGCATTTGCCATTTATCACAGTGATGCCGTGTTCATGGCTCCATCTTTTTATGTCTCAGAAGTGGATGCTGAATCATCACTGAAACTCATCGGACATGTAGATGAGATTAAAGAAGAGTATTATGTCATCTTCGCTGAACGCATGATTCAGCATCCTGCGGTAAAAAATGTTTGTGATGCAGATTTTACCAACTTGTTTTTATAAATAATTATCACTGTTAAGCCACAGATTACTACCCAATGATAAATGAAAACAATAAACTAGCGTTGTTGATTAGTTTTTTATCATTATCAGCGAGTTTTCTCCGCTTTCACTATTTTGGCACATAACTCTTACTTAACCGATCCTCGTGATCGGTGATTAGAACGACAGAGAAGAGTGAGAGAAGTGCTGAAATATTAATGCCGTATTAGGGGGCACCAATGAATCTCCAAGAGATGGAAAAAAATTCTGCCAAAGCAGTGGTATTGCTCAAAGCCATGGCGAATGAGCGTCGGCTACAGATTTTGTGTATGCTACTGGACAATGAACTGTCGGTAGGGGAGCTCAGTAGCCGCTTGGAACTTAGCCAATCTGCTCTGTCTCAACATTTAGCGTGGCTACGTCGTGATGGTTTAGTTAACACTCGTAAAGAAGCGCAAACCGTTTTTTATACGCTGAGCAGTACAGAAAGTAAAAGCCATGATTGAGTCTTTTGCATCGTTCTTTTATTGCCAAAACTCATGAGAGTTGGCGAAAAAAAGAGATAAAAAAACCGGCATAAGCCGGTTTTTTGTTGCTGATGATCTGACTCTATTACAGAGCGTTGATCGCAGCAAAGAAGCGAGACTTGTGACGAGCTGCTTTATTCTTGTGAATAAGGCCTTTAGTCGCCATGCGGTCTAGGATTGGTGTAACTACAGCGAATGCAGCAGTTGCAGCTTCTTTGTCGCCAGCAGCGATTGCAGCAACAGTTTTCTTCATGTAAGTGCGCATCATAGAACGACGGCTAGCGTTGTGCTGGCGACGTTTCTCAGCTTGGATAGCGCGCTTCTTAGCAGATTTGTTATTTGCCAAGGGTCTAACTCCCAAAAACTTAGTTCGGTGACATTTTAAGGGCGGGAAATATCCCCGATTTGCTCTTTAATGTCAAATGATTTGTGCAAAAACCCAACTGAACCAAACAAACTTGGTATCGAAGAGCCTTCGCGGTTAAGATGGCGGGGATTCTATCAGCATTTTTTTACCAATGCTAATACTTATCTGATCTCACTATGACATTCTTATTCTTTCGAATCAGATAATGTGGTTTTGACTCTTTATTCGAGGTTACCGTGAGTAAACGCTTACTCAAGTCTGGCATCATTGTAAGTGCTATGACTTTGATTTCTCGTGTTTTAGGTTTAGTGCGCGATGTGGTTGTGGCCAATTTGATGGGCGCAGGCGCAAGTGCTGACGTATTCTTTTTTGCCAACCGAATTCCCAATTTTTTACGCCGATTATTCGCGGAAGGGGCATTTTCCCAAGCTTTTGTCCCTGTATTAACGGAATATCATGCCTCCGGCGATATCAACAAGACCCGAGAATTGATCGCTAGAGCGTCAGGTACTCTTGGTGTTTTGGTTACTCTCGTCACCTTAGTTGGGGTACTGGGATCTGGCGCTGTGACCGCATTATTTGGCGCGGGTTGGTTTCTCGATTGGCTTAATGGTGGTCCGGGGGCTGAAAAATTCGAGCTAGCCAGTCTGCTGCTGAAAATTACTTTTCCCTATTTGTGGTTTATTACCTTTGTTGCTCTTTCTGGAGCTATTTTAAACACCTTAGGTAAGTTTGCCGTCTCCTCTTTCACGCCTGTTTTCTTGAACGTGATGATGATCCTCTGTGCTTGGTACCTCTCACCAAATCTAGCTCAGCCAGAGGTTGGTTTAGCGATTGGTGTATTTTTAGGTGGTTTAGTTCAGTTTCTATTTCAACTGCCATTTTTGATCAAGGCTGGAGTGCTAGTTAGGCCCAAATGGGGCTGGAAAGATCCTGGTGTGGTGAAAATTCGCACACTGATGATTCCTGCACTGTTTGGAGTATCAGTTAGCCAGATCAACCTGTTGTTTGACTCGTTTGTCGCCAGTTTTCTGCAAACCGGTTCGATCAGTTGGCTCTATTATTCGGATCGTCTGCTGGAGTTTCCCCTCGGCTTATTTGGAATTGCCATCGCGACGGTGATTTTGCCTGCCTTATCGCGTAAACACGTAGATGCGCACAGTGATGGGTTTGCCCACACCATGGACTGGGGGATTCGGATGGTGACGTTTCTCGGTATTCCAGCCATGCTTGGCCTGATGGTACTGGCGAAACCGATGTTGATGGTGCTGTTTATGCGCGGTGAATTTACCCCTAGTGATGTAGAGCAAGCTTCTTACTCGCTATTGGCTTACTCTTCCGGTCTGCTCAGTTTTATGCTGATCAAAGTGTTAGCTCCGGGTTATTACTCTCGTCAAGATACCAAAACCCCAGTGCGTTATGGGATTGTTGCGATGCTCAGTAACATCGTACTCAACGCGATCTTTGCGTGGTTTTATGGTTATGTCGGCTTGGCGGTGGCGACCTCGATGTCCGCTTTCCTGAATATGGCACTGCTTTATCGTGGTTTGCACTTACAAGGCGTCTATCACTTAACTCGCAAAACCGTCTGGTTTGTTGCGCGACTGATGATTGCTGGCGCTGTAATGACTGGGGCTCTCTTGTGGCAACTAGACAACATGGCGGCATGGTTGAGTTGGGGGATCAGCCAGCGTGCACTTATGCTGACAGGTTTGATTGGTCTTGGTGTCGCATCTTATCTGGCTATTTTGTTGTTATTGGGTGTTCGCCTCAAAGATCTAAAAGCGGCGACAGAGTAGCGAGCTTTAGGTATAATCCGCCAGTTTCGCACCATGAGAATGAAAATATAGGTTTTAAGCATCTTCCGATGGAATTAATACGCGGTATTCATAACATTCAATCTCGCCATCAGGGCTGTGTATTGACGATTGGCAACTTTGATGGTGTTCATCTTGGCCATCAACAAGTGCTCAGTCAGGTGGTGCAGCGTGCCCAGCAGATGGGTTTGCCTTCGGTGGTGATGACGTTTGAACCTCAGCCTTTAGAGCTATTTGCTAAACAACAAGCGCCCGCTCGCTTGACGCGTCTGCGTGATAAGTTTGTCCAACTGAGCAAACTGGGTGTGGATCGATTGCTGTGTGTGAATTTCAATCACCACTTTGCCCAATTGGATCCGCACACGTTTATTCGTGACTTGTTGGTGGCTCGTTTGGGTGTTAAGTTTCTGGTGGTGGGTGACGATTTCTGTTTTGGCAAAGAACGCAAAGGTAACTTTGCTCTATTGCAGCAAGCGGGGCAGGCTCTCGGCTTTGAGGTGGTCAGTACCCAAAGTTTCTGTTTACAGCAGCTAAGAGTGAGTAGCACCGCGATACGTGAAGCGTTAGCGGCTGACCAATTGAGCAGTGCCGCGACGATGTTGGGTCGTCATTACAGCATCAGTGGTCGTGTATCGCATGGCCAAAAACTGGGGCGAACCATAGGTTTTCCTACCGCGAATATTCCACTGAAGCGTTGTGTATCCCCCGTTTCTGGTGTGTATGTCGTTGAAGCGTATGGTTTAGGACAAACACCGTTTGGCGGCGTTGCCAATATCGGTAATCGACCGACGGTCGATGGGGTTCGCCAACAGCTAGAAGTGCACTTTTTTGATTTTCAGGGCAACCTGTACGGTAAACAACTGGAAGTCGCGCTCTTGCACAAACTACGTGATGAGCGCAAATTCGCCTCTTTTGAGGCATTAAAGCAACAAATTGAATTGGATGCTGAAGCAGCAAGGGTGTGGCTGCGTCAGCTTAAGAATTGTTCGGTTGATTCCACCAAACAACAACATGTCTAACTTCGCCCAATATAACGGAATTAAGAATCGATGAGTGAGTATAAAGATACCCTGAACCTTCCTGAAACAGGGTTTCCAATGCGCGGCGATCTGGCCAAACGCGAGCCAGAAATGCTGCAACGTTGGTACAAAGAAGATCTGTACGGTGCAATCCGTCAGGCTAAAAAAGGCAAAAAATCTTTCGTATTGCACGATGGCCCTCCTTACGCCAACGGTGATATTCATATTGGCCACGCTCTGAACAAGATTCTTAAAGACGTCATTATTAAATCGAAAACCCTTTCAGGTTTTGATGCGCCTTATGTACCGGGTTGGGATTGCCACGGTCTGCCGATCGAATTGATGGTAGAGAAAAAAGTGGGCAAGCCGGGGCAAAAAGTGACCGCTGCTGAGTTCCGTGAAAAATGTCGCGAATACGCGGCCGGACAGGTTGAAGGTCAAAAGGAGAGCTTCAAGCGTCTTGGCATCATGGGTGAGTGGGATAAGCCTTACCGCACCATGGATTTTGTCACGGAAGCTAACATCATCCGTGCTCTGGGCAAAATTGCTGATAACGGCCACTTGCTGAAAGGCTTTAAACCGGTTCACTGGTGTACTGACTGTGGTTCAGCGTTGGCTGAAGCAGAAGTGGAGTACAAAAACAAAGTTTCTCCTTCAATTGACGTTCGCTTTAAAGCGGCTGATGAAGCCGCCGTGCTGGCTAAGTTTGGTTTGGCTGCTGGCCATGAAGGCAAAGGCGATGTGTCGATTGTGATCTGGACAACCACGCCTTGGACTCTGCCGGCTAACCGCGCGGTATGTCTACGTGAAGATCTAGAATACGTGCTGATCCAAGTAGAAGGTGAGCAACCAGAGCGTATTATCGTGGCTGCTGAACTGGCGAAATCTGTGATGGATCGTGCGGGTATTCAGCATTTCCATAACCTTGGCTTTGCGAAAGGCGAAGACCTTGAACTGGTTCAGTTCCAACATCCATTCTACGCCTTTACCGTGCCAGCTATTTTGGGCGATCACGTGACGACCGATTCAGGTACGGGTGTGGTACATACTGCGCCGGGTCACGGTCAAGAAGACTTTGCAGTAGGCCAAAAATACGGTCTAGAAGTCGCAAACCCAGTAGGTTCAAACGGTGTGTATCTCTCTGATACTGAGCTGTTTGCAGGCCAACATGTATTTAAAGCCAACGATTCAGTGTTGGAAGTGCTGAAAGAAAAAGGCGCGCTGTTGCATCATCACGCGTATGAGCACAGCTACCCACACTGCTGGCGTCATAAAACGCCGATCATCTTCCGTGCGACACCACAATGGTTCGTCTCTATGGAACAAGCGGGTCTGCGTGAACAAGCTCTGACGGCAATCAAAGGCGTACATTGGATGCCGGATTGGGGTCAAAGCCGTATCGAAGGTATGGTGGCAGGTCGCCCAGAGTGGTGTATCTCTCGTCAACGTACTTGGGGTGTGCCAATTGCGCTGTTCGTGCACAAAGAAACTGCTGAACTGCATCCAAACAGCGCTGAACTGATTGAAAAAGTGGCGCAACTGGTAGAGCAAAAAGGCATTCAAGCATGGTGGGATCTTGATACTGCTGAGCTGCTTGGCGCAGAAGACGCGGCCAACTATGAGAAAGTTCTGGATACGCTAGATGTATGGTTTGACTCAGGTGTGACTCACTCTGCGGTGGTGGATGCGCGAAGCGAATTCAACGGCGCGGAAGCGGACATGTACCTAGAAGGTTCTGATCAACACCGTGGCTGGTTCCAATCATCCCTGATCTCTTCTGTGGCGATGAAAGGCAAAGCGCCTTACAAAGAAGTATTGACCCACGGTTTCGTGGTTGATGGCCAAGGCCGTAAGATGTCGAAATCGATCGGTAACGTAGTTTCGCCACAAGATGTGACCAACAAGCTGGGTGCTGACATTCTGCGTCTGTGGGTTGCTTCAACCGATTACACTGGTGAAGTTGCGGTATCAGATGAGATCCTCAAGCGTTCTGCGGATGCGTACCGTCGTATTCGTAACACCGCACGCTTCTTCCTTGCGAACCTGAACGGCTTCAACCCAACCACAGACATTATTCCTGTTGAAGACATGGTTGCGTTGGATCGTTGGGCTGTCGGTCGCGCACTGGCCGCGCAGCAAGAAATTATCCAAGCGTATCAGGATTACAACCTGCACGCGGTGGTACAACGTTTGATGAACTTCTGTTCAATCGAGATGGGTTCATTCTATCTGGATGTGATCAAAGACCGTCAATACACAGCGAAACGTGGTGGCCATGCACAGCGTAGCTGTCAAACCGCACTGTTCTTCATCGTTGAAGCTTTGGTTCGTTGGATGGCGCCGATCATGTCATTCACCGCTGATGAAATTTGGAACGCAATGCCAGCGCAGAAAGCAGACGGCAGCGCGCGTGATAAATTCGTGTTTACCACCGAATGGTTTGATGGCCTGTTTGGCCTAGCAGAAGGTGAAGAGCTGAACAATGCGTTCTGGAATGATATTCAGAAAGTACGTGGCTCAGTCAACAAACTGCTAGAAAACGCCCGTAACGAAAAACTGATCGGTGGTTCGTTGCAAGCAGAATTAGTCCTGTTTGCGGATGATGCACTGGCGAGCAAGCTGGCGAAACTGGGCGATGAGCTGCGTTTTGTACTGCTGACTTCAAAAGCTGTGGTGAAACCACTGGCTGAGAAAGGTGAGTCTGCGCACGCCACTGACATTGATGGCTTGTTTGTTCAAGTCAACAAAACCGAAGCTGAGAAGTGCGATCGCTGTTGGCACCACACCCCTGATGTAGGTACGATTGCGGGTCACACCACCATTTGTGGTCGCTGCGTGTCTAACGTTGAGGGTGAAGGCGAAGTACGCAAGTTTGCGTAACTTAGGCTGATATGATGGCAAACTCATCTCTGACTCTCAAACAATCCGGAGTGCGCTGGCTGTGGCTGGCGCTTCTGGTGTTCGTTACCGATATTGCGATTAAGCTAGTGGTGATGAATAACATGGGCTATGGCTGGGCAAACCGTATTGAGGTTCTGCCTTTCTTTAACCTGCTGTATGTGCATAACTACGGTGCTGCGTTTAGCTTTTTGAGTGATCAAGAAGGGTGGCAGCGCTGGTTGTTTACTGGCATTGCCTTCCTCGTGACGGGGATGCTTGCGTATTGGATGCGCCGTCTGCCAGCGAGCGATAAATGGAACAATATTGCTTATGCGCTGATCATCGGCGGTGCTGTAGGCAATGTGTTTGATCGTATCGTGCATGGTTTTGTGGTCGATTATCTCGATTTTTATTGGGGAACCTACCACTGGCCAGCATTCAATTTGGCCGATAGCGCGATCTGTATTGGTGCAGCGATGATTATTCTCGATGGTTTTCGCACCAAGAAAAGCTTGCCAAGCCAGCCTTAAATCTCGGCTTTATAGGTTAAAGCTAAGACTGTGAGGCAAATAACCCCAAGCGCCGTCCGTTGATTCGGAGGGCGCTTTTTACTATAAAGGCTGGCATCAGCGCCCGCCCGTCTCCGCTAAAGTGAAGCGGCGTTCGTTAAACAATAACAAGGTAGTGATAACGTGAACCCTATTGCCTCTAACTCTGCAGTTACCCTGCATTTTACGATCAAGCTTAAGGACGGCTCTGTTGCCGACAGTACCCATAATCAAGGAAAACCGGCCAAGCTAGTGATGGGCGATGGTAGCCTGAGCCCCAATTTCGAGCAGTGTTTACTCGGAATGTTGCCGGGCGAGAAAAAATCGGTCGCTTTAGCGGCGCAAGATGCGTTTGGTGCGCCAAATCCAGATCATGTCCATTACATGGATCGCAGTAAGTTTCTTGGTGGCGATCTGCAGTTAGAGGCCGGAACCATTATGGCTTTCAGTGGCCCTGACGGAATGGAAATTCCCGGAATCATCACGGAGATTGCCGGTGACTCAGTTACTGTCGATTTCAATCACCCATTGGCAGGGCAAGACATCACCTTTGATGTTGAGATCTTGTCTGTTGAGTGACTTTCCTTACAATAGCCAACCATAACGACTAGCAATGAGCAAACCAATGAAAATACTGTTAGCTAACCCTCGCGGCTTCTGTGCGGGTGTGGATCGCGCCATCAGCATTGTTGAACGCGCGCTTGAACTTTATCAGCCGCCGATTTATGTCCGTCATGAAGTGGTGCATAACCGCTTTGTGGTTGAGGGGTTAAAGCAACGTGGTGCACGTTTTGTTGAGGAACTGAGTGAAGTTCCAGACAATAACATTGTGATTTTTTCGGCTCATGGCGTGTCGCAAGCGGTTCGCCAAGAAGCGAAAGAGCGTTCACTAACGGTTTTCGATGCAACTTGTCCACTGGTGACCAAAGTGCATATGGAAGTGGCGCGTGCTAGCCGTAAACATATGGAGGTGGTGTTGATTGGTCATGCGGGTCACCCTGAAGTGGAAGGCACGATGGGGCAATACGCCAGCGACACGGGTGGTATGTATCTGGTCGAAAAACCGGAAGATGTGGTTAAGCTACAAAACAAAGTGAAGGATCCGAGTCATCTGCACTACGTGAGCCAAACCACGCTGTCGGTGGATGAAACTGCCGATGTGATTGATGAGCTGCGCCGCGTATTTCCGAAGATCCAAGGCCCACGTAAAGATGATATTTGTTATGCCACCCAAAACCGCCAAGATGCGGTGACGTATTTTGGCTGAGCAAGTCGATGTGATGGTGGTGGTGGGTTCGAAAAACTCATCGAACTCGACGCGCCTGAAAGAGCTGGCGGAAAAATTGGGTACGCCGGGGTATCTGACCGATTGTCCGCAAGATATCCATCCTGAGTGGTTCGAGAATGCTCGCTTAGTGGGCGTGACCGCGGGGGCTTCTGCACCGGAAGAGTTGGTGAACCAAATTCTGGATCGCATCAAAGAATTGGGCGCAACCTCGGTAGAAGAGGTGCTTGGCCGTGAAGAGAACATGTTCTTTGAAGTGCCTAAAGAGCTGCAAATTAAGCAAGTCGACTAATCATTTCGCCATTAATCTTGTTAATCCAAGATTGATGGCTTTTTTTCAAATGTTCTCAGAACAAAAAATGGCTCCCAATCTGGGAGCCATTTTCGTTTATCAATCACGTGATTGAAGATTCGAGATTAAGCGGTTTTCGTCACGCCTTCCGGTTTTTCTTCATCCGCAAGGTCAGTTTCCCCTTTGCCTTTAGACACTTTAGCCACATAAGCCAGAGCACCTAGTGAAGCAAGCACGCCCGCAATGGTTGAAATCTGCATCGGTAAGCCAAAGCCTAACGTACTGCTGTTAAGGATGAAGCTGATACACACGGTAGTCATAAACAGCGCAGGTACCGTACAGATCCAGTGCAGTTTGTTATGGCGCATCAGGTAAGCGGTAGCTGTCCACAGCATCATGACTGCGGTCGCTTGATTCGCAAAACCGAAGTAGCGCCAGATGATACCGAAATCGACTTGAGTCAGCACTGCACCGATAACGAACAGAGGTACTGCCATCAGTAGGCGGTTACGCAGTGTTTTCTGCTCCATGTTGAAGTATTCAGCCAAGATCAGACGGCTTGAACGGAACGCGGTATCACCCGAAGTGATAGGCAGGATCACCACGCCAAGGAAAGCAATCACACCACCAAACACACCCAGCAGGCCGAAAGAAGCACCGTAAACCACGTTGCCTGGGCCACCGTTTTTCACCGCTTCAGACAGCGCTTCCAGTGAGCCGAAGAAAGACAGAGCAATAGTACACCAGATAAGAGCAATGATGCCTTCGCCAATCATCGCGCCGTAAAACACGAAGCGACCGTTCTTCTCATTTTCCATACAGCGCGCCATCAGTGGAGACTGAGTGGCGTGGAAGCCAGAGATAGCACCACAAGCGATGGTGATGAACAGCGCTGGCCACAGTGGCATGTCATTCGGGTTGAGGTTTTTCACCATATCGCTGATTTCAAATCCGCCTAGCACTTGGTGCTCAGAAGAGAACGCAATCGCCGTCATCAAACCAACCGACATGAAAATCAGTAGCGCACCAAACAGAGGGTAGAAACGGCCGATGATTTTATCAACAGGAACGATAGTCGCCAGAATGTAGTAAGCGAAGATGATCACGACCATGGTGGTCATGCTCACTGTAAAATCCGTTTGTTGGTTAATCAGGTTAGTGATCATGCCCGCTGGGGCTGAAACGAACACCACACCAACCAGAAGTAGCAACACAATGGCAAAAATGTTCATAAAGTGTTTTGCGCCATTGCCTAAGTAACGACCCGTGATGGATGGAACCGAAGCACCACCGTTACGGATAGAAAGCATACCAGAGAAGTAGTCGTGCACTGCACCTGCGAAGATACAGCCAACTACGATCCACAGCATAGCCGCAGGGCCATACAGCGCACCCATAATTGGACCAAAGATAGGGCCAACACCGGCGATGTTCAGCAGTTGTACGAGATACACTTTTGGGGTGGACATCGGTACATAGTCGACGCCGTCAGTTTTTGTATGGGCAGGGGTTTGACGCTTTTCGTTGATGCCAAATACTTTCTCTACGAAAGCTCCGTAAATAAAGTAACCGCCAACGAGGGCTACGACACAGGTAATAAACCACAACATAGCGTTTGTCCTTTTGTTAATGAATTAAGCTCACTGTGGATAGTAATCTATCAATATGCGAGCTTCACTGGCTTTCCGAGTCAGTGGTCGTGTAGGGAATTAAACGGCATTTAGCTCGTTTGAGCGGCGCAAGTGAATCCTCAGCGGCAGCCAATAAATTTAAGTGACAGCCTGTGCTATTCAGTGGCATGCTCATTTCATCGTCAGATTGAGAACTGATTAACTCAAGGTAAAACATGAAAAAATGGATTCTTATTAGCGTTATGTTGCTGCTCTCGGGTTGTGCTGCCAGCGAGTCAACGTGGGAGAAAGAAGGCAATTGGTACCAAGTTGGTTACCACGATGCGTTAGCTGGGCATTCTCAGCGCAGTTATAAAAGCTTAGCCACACTAGGTTCGGTAAAGTTGAGCGATTACGAGCAAGGCTATCAGCAAGGGTTGGAGCAATATTGCAATCCGAATGCGGCCTATCAAATCGGTTTAAGTGGTCAATACTATGAAGGGATTTGTGAAGGTACCGAGCAAGCTCTACGTTTTCGTATGGAGTGGCAACGCGGTTGGAATGAGTACAATCAATAGCCGATTAGAGGTGCAATGATGCACGAAGAGTCGATAGCCCTGACGATTGCCGCAGTAGGCGTCGTCGGTTTGGGATGCCAATGGTTAGCGTGGCGGTTGCGTCTGCCCGCCATCTTATTTTTGCTGTTGGCGGGGATTTTGGCCGGTCCTGTGTTTGCGGTGTTAAATCCCGAAGCCTTACTGGGTGACTTATTATTTCCACTCGTCTCACTCGCGGTGGCGGTGATTTTGTTTGAAGGCAGTTTGACCTTAAACTTCAAAGAGATCCGCGGCGTCAGTAATACGGTTTGGAGCATTGTCACTGTTGGCGCACTCGTCTCATGGGGGATCACCAGCACGGCTGCACATTGGTTGCTTGGCTTTGAATGGCCGTTAGCACTGATGTTTGGCAGCTTGACTGTGGTCACCGGCCCAACGGTGATTGTGCCTTTGCTGCGTACTGTGCGCCCAACGGCACGCTTAGCCAATATTCTGCGTTGGGTAGGGGAGTTTTTAATCGACCCACTTGGCGCACTGTTTGTGGTGATGGTGTATGAATTCATCGTATCTAGCAGTCATGCCCATAGCTTAGAAGTGTTTAGCCTGATTTTATTGGTCGGTTTTTCCATCGGTATCGCTTCTGGAGCAGCGGTGGCGGCGGTACTGCGCAGAGGCTTGTTGCCGGAGTACTTGCAGCCGTTTGCGGTGCTGAGTGTCGTGCTCGGAGTGTTTGCTGCGTCTAATGCCTTGGAGTCCGAATCTGGCCTACTGACCGTGACAGTCATGGGGATGTGGCTGGCGAATGCCAAAGGGGTCAACATTCAGCACATTTTGCACTTTAAAGAGCACTTGACGATTTTGCTGATCACAGGGCTGTTTATTCTGCTCGCGGCGCGGATTGAAGTGGCGGATTTCCAAGCCTTAGGTTGGAGTGCCTTAGGACTGTTTGTGGTGATGCAACTTCTGGCTCGCCCTGCGTCTATCTTCATTTCAACTTTGCGCAGCACGCTCAATGTTCGTGAAAAAGCCTTTTTAGCTTGGGTGGCTCCGCGCGGGATTGTGGCCGCTTCGATCTCTTCTCTGTTTGCCATCAAATTGATGGAGTTTGGTATTGCCGATGCCAAGCTATTAGTGCCGCTGACCTTTATGGTGATCATTGGCACCGTCGTGCTGCAAAGTGCGACTGCTCGACCAATGGCGTTGGCATTGAAGGTGTCTGAACCTGTGCCGAAAGGCTTTTTGATCATTGGTGCGAATGATGTGGCGCGTCAGGTTGGCTTAGCGATCGCTAAGTATGATTGTCGAGTCGTGGTGACGGATTCCAACTGGGACTACATTCGCCAAGCTCGAATGGCAGGTCTGGAGCACTATTACGGTAACCCAATATCTAGCCATGCCGAGGATTACCTCAATTTGATTGGGATTGGGCATGTGTTGGCACTCAGCCCTGATAAACACTTCAACATCATGGCCTGTATGCAGTTTTTATCCGACTTTGGTGATAAGCGTGTATTTTGCCTTAATGACAACGCGTCCAATAACGTCAGTGAAAAGCATCTAGTGGCTCAGGAATACCATGGCTTGCCATTTTTAGGTGGTGAAGTGAGTTACAAAAAACTGGCGAGTTTAGTCGGCCAAGGTGCGGAAGTGAAGCACACCAAATTGAGCGAAAACTTCACTTATCAGGATTATCAGCAAACCCACAAAGAGAGTTTTGTTTTGCCGCTGTTTTTAGTCGACAGCCGTGGGCGGGTGCAGATGTGTCAGGATGTGGCGAGTTTTGCGCCGAAAGAGGGCGAAATCGTCGTCTCGCTTATCAAAAGTCACGAGAGCCCATAGGGCTCTCGTTTTTCTCTGATTTTCTACTCTTCGTGCTCTTCCATGGCGCGGCGTAAGAAGCCGTCCGATTGCGAGAGTTTCGCCGTCGCTTGCTCGTAGTTCATGCCGGTCAGATGCATCAAAATCGCCAGTTTCGCGTTGTTGTGGCTCTCTTTGAGTAGTGCTTCGGCTTCTTCGCGTTGGCAATCGGTCGCTTGCATGACAATTCGCACCGCTCGGGCAATCAGCTTGCGGTTGGTGGCTCGGACATCGACCATCAGATTTTGATAGCTTTTACCAAGACGGATCATGCTCGCAGTCGTGAGCATATTGAGCACCAACTTCTGCGCTGTACCGGATTTAAGTCGGGTTGAACCCGTTAACGCTTCCGGCCCAACGACCGGAGAAATGGCAATCTGGGCGATTTCGGCAATCGGAGAATCAGGGTTGCACGAGAGTGCGATGGTGGTCGCGCTTAAATCATTGGCGTACTCTAACGCGCCAATCACATAAGGTGTGCGGCCACTCGCCGCAATCCCGACTAGCACATCTTTGCTGCTAAAGTCGATTTGCTGTAAATCATGTGCGCCCAGCGTGGCGTTATCTTCCGCCCCTTCTTGTGCGGTAAACATCGCCTCTTTGCCTCCGGCAATCAGGCCAATCACCATTTGATCGCTCACTCCGAAAGTGGGTGGGCATTCTGAGGCATCTAGCACACCCAGACGACCGCTGGTACCTGCCCCTAAGTAGATCAAGCGGCCACCTTGTTTGAAGGCGGCAGTGATTTTATCAACCGCTTGGGCAATCTGCGGCAATACCGCTTCCACCGCCAGTGGCACTTGTTTGTCTTGTTGATTAAGCCGCTCGACAATTTCTTGCGACGAGAGCAAATCAATATCCATCGTATCGGGGTTACGACCTTCGGAAACCAGATGAGAAAGCGCGGCAATAAGTGCATCGTTGGTCATAAAAATTCCTGTAGCGATTAATCGGGGTAGTAAATCACGCCAAGACTCGCAAGACGTGATGCGCCCGTCACGGCGGGCAAATTACTGGGTAAACCGTGCATGCGCCTTTGTGCCAGCCAAGCGAAAGCCATGGCTTCCATATTATCGCCATCCACGCCCATTTGGGTGGTTGGGGCAACTTGCCAGCTTGGCAGCAAGGCTTGTAAGCGTTCCATGAGTAAAGGATTTTGCGCACCGCCGCCACACACTAAAAGCTGTGGTTGTGGCCCTTCGGCGAATGGTGCGACTTGCTCAACAATGGTTTGCGCGGTGAATTCACACAAGGTGCGTTGCACATCGGTGGCATCAACCGAAAACGTGGCGAGCTGCGTTTCTAACCAAGGCAGATTAAATAGCTCGCGGCCTGTGCTTTTGGGTGCTGGCAGAGCAAAGTAATGGTCTTGTTTTAAATGGCTAAGTAATGCGGCATTCACGCTGCCTTGTTTGGTCCACAGGGCATCTTTATCGTAAGGCTGGTTACGTTCCTTTTGGCACCAGCTATCCATCAGCATATTGCCGGGGCCGGTGTCATAGCCCACCACTTCACCATTGGGCTTGAGCACCGAAATATTGGCAATCCCCCCGATATTGAGCACGACCACGGTCGATTGCTCAGCATGAAAAATCGTGCGATGAAACGCGGGAACTAACGGTGCGCCTTGCCCTCCTAGCGCAACATCTTTGCGCCGAAAATCGGCGACAGTCGTAATGCCTGTGCGCGCCGCGATAATGTTGGCATCGCCAATTTGCATGGTAAAAGGTTTGGTGCCGGTAGGCTGATGGAACACGGTTTGTCCATGACAGCCGATCGCACGGATGTGCTCGGCGCGATAACTGCTGTGCTGCAAAAGCGCCAGCACAGCATCACTGAACAAATGCCCCAGATCGTGCTCTAATTCACCCATCGCAATCAAGGTGGTTGGCTGGCCGATGCAGACATTGAGTAGCCGCTGCTTGAGGTCGGCAGGCATAGGGTAGTCGTGGTGAGCGAGCAGTTCGATGTTATCGTCTTGCAGCGCCACTAAAGCGGTATCCACACCATCCAAACTGGTTCCCGACATCACACCGATATAGAGTTCGCGTTCTGCCATTTGGTTATCCCTCTGTCATATTCAAACAAAGGCATTGTAATTGAAAAATAAACTGAATAACCTCGTGGCTTGTGACAATTTTGCCAATTTTTTCAAGGAGCAAGCATGGGACCGCTTTGGTTGGATGTGGCCGGTTACGAACTGAGTGCCGAAGATCGCGAAATTCTGCAGCACCCTACAGTGGGTGGTGTGATTCTGTTTGGTCGCAACTATCACGATAACCAGCAATTGCTGGCACTCAATAAAGCGATCCGTCAAGCGGCGAAAAGACCGATTTTGATTGGTGTCGATCAAGAAGGTGGCCGTGTGCAGCGTTTCCGTGAAGGCTTTTCTCGCATTCCCCCTGCGCAGTATTACGCGCGTGCTGAGAATGGCGTTGAGCTTGCTGAGCAGGGCGGTTGGTTGATGGCGGCAGAGCTGATTGCACACGATGTCGATTTAAGTTTTGCGCCCGTGCTTGATATGGGCTTTGCGTGTAAAGCGATTGGCAACCGTGCTTTTGGTGAAGATGTTCAAACTGTACTTAAGCACAGCAGTGCTTTTCTGCGCGGCATGAAAGCCGTCGGCATGGCGACCACAGGCAAACATTTTCCCGGTCATGGCGCGGTGATTGCCGATTCGCATTTAGAGACCCCTTACGATGAGCGGGAGACGATTGCGCAAGATATAGCGATTTTCCGTGCGCAAATTGATGCTGGAGTTTTGGATGCCATGATGCCAGCGCATGTGGTGTATCCGCATTACGATGCTCAACCTGCGAGCGGTTCGAGCTACTGGCTAAAACAAGTGTTACGTGAAGAACTTGGCTTTCAAGGCATCGTGTTCTCTGATGATTTGAGCATGGAAGGCGCAGCCGTGATGGGGGGGCCAGTTGAGCGCTCCCATCAAGCTTTGGTCGCGGGTTGTGACATGATTTTGATGTGTAACAAGCGTGAGGCGGCGGTCGAAGTGCTGGATAACCTTCCGATCATGGAAGTGCCGCAAGCTGAAGCACTGCTGAAAAAACAGCAATTCAGCTACAGTGAGCTGAAGCGCTCAGAGCGTTGGCAGCAAGCGTCAGCCAATATGCAGCGCTTAATCGAGCAGTTCTCCGAATAGTTTTGCTCATCGAAGTGGAGCTGGGATCAGTAAAATCCCAGCATCTCTTTCAGCTCTTTAAGATAACGGCGGCTGACTGGAACCTTGTGACCCGTATGAGTGATCATCTCCGCCAGCCCGTTTTCTAACAGTTTAATTTCGCGAATCGCTTTCAAATTCACCAAGTACTGGCGATGACAGCGCACTAACGCGGTTTTCTCTTCCAATACCTTCAAGGTCAATTGACTGGTCGCTTTTTGTTGCGCCGTCTGCACATTGACGCCACTGATGTCACTGTAGGCAAATTCCACTTCATGAATCGGCAGTAGCACAATTCGGTTTAAACCCGTGCAAGGGAGCTGATCTAGGCTCGGTTGCGTCAGTGGTGAGTAGTCACTTTTCTTATGTTGGCGCAGCAAACGCTGCACGGTTTTGGCTAAACGTTCGGTATCCACGGGTTTGAGTAGGTAATCAAACGCGTTATCTTCAAACGCTTGCAGCGCATATTGATCGTAGGCGGTAACAAACACCACCTCAGGCATGGTCTCTGGGTCAAGCATACTCAGCAGCTCAATGCCCGAAATTTGCGGCATCTGAATATCCAAAAACACCACATCCGGCTTGAGTTGATTGACTTTTTTCAACCCTTCAATTGCATTGCTGGCTTGGCCTATGACTTCAATCTGGCCGCTTTCCGTCAAGAGTTCCGCGAGTTCTTCGCGGGCAAAGCGTTCATCGTCAATGACTAATGCAGTTAACATGTTAATCCCTTAGTAAGTGCCTTGCTGTGGAATGACAAAGCTCATTCGCGTGTACTCTTGCGGCGCTACTTCAATCTGTAGCCCTGATTGTGTACCAAATTTATTGGTGAGACGTTTCTGAACAATTTGCATCCCTAAACCATCGTAATCTTCACTCGGTGGTTGATAGAGCCCAGCGTTGTCTTCCACCACGACGCGCATTCCCCCTTCAACCATTTCACTGTAAATGCGCACCTTGCCAGCTTCGAGTAGGTTAGAGGTGCCGTGTTTGATGGCATTTTCCACCAAAGGCTGCAAGGTGAAGCTGGGAACATTACGCTCTAGCAGGGCCTCATCAATTGCAATTTCCACATCGAGCCGATCACTAAAGCGCGCTTTTTCAATGGTGAGATAAGCGTTCACGTGAGCCAGTTCTTCACGCAGCGTAACGGTTTCGACGTTCTGTTTGAGGTTACTGCGGAAAAATTGCGACAGATGCAAAATCAGTTCGCGGGCTTTATCTGGCTCGCGGCGGATCACCGCACTGATGGTGTTGAGTGCGTTAAACAGAAAATGCGGATTGACTTGCGCTTGCAGCAGTTTGATTTCCGCTCGCGAAAGCAGGATTTGTTTTTGCTGATATTCGCCATACAGAATTTGGCTGGATAGCAGTTGGGCGATGCCCTGTGCCATTGACATATTGATGGTGGAAAACAGCTTACGTTTCGGTTCGTAGAGCTTGATGGTGCCGATCACTCGATCGCCAGCTCGCAACGGAATGATTAACGCAGACCCCAGTTTGCAGGTCGGAGACAAAGAACATTGATAAGGGTGCTCTTTGCCATCGAGATAGATGATGGTGTTGCGATTAATCGCATCGAGCGTGCTTTGCGAGCTGATCGGCGTATTGGGTTTATGGTGATCATCGCCAATCCCGACAAAGGCGAGAATCTTTTCGCGATCGGTGATCGAGACCGCGCCGACATTGGTCTGTTCATACACGATTCGGGCAATTTTGTTGGCATTTTCTGGGTTAAAACCGGCAGCAAGGATACCTACAGAACGCTCGGCAATATTCAGAGCGCGGCGTGAAAACGTCGCCGAATACTCTTCAAAAATGGTTTTGCGATCGAGCAGGATGCTCATAAACAGTGCGGCACCGACTGAGTTAGCAATGATCATCGGCGCGGCGATGGTGGAAACCAGCGCGTAAGACTGTTCAAACGGTTTAGCCACGACCAAGATGATCAGCATCTGCACAATTTCGGCAAATAAGGTGACCGCAAAGACAATGCTTGGGCTAAACAGTAATTTCCCTTTGCCTTTGCGCAGTAAATAGGTGTGTAGCAAGCCGCCAATTAAACCTTCAGCGGTGGTAGAAATCGCGCAGGCGAGATCGGTAAATCCCCCTAAGGTATAGCGGTGTAAGCCTCCGGTGAGGCCAACCGCAAAACCAATCACAGGTCCACCAAACAGACCTCCCATTACAGCGCCGATGGCACGCGTATTGGCAATCGCATCATTGATCTGCAGGCCAAAGTAGGTGCCCATAATGCAAAACAGCGAAAACAGAACATAAACACTGATTTTGTGGTCAAACCGACCAGAAATGTTAAGTAAAGGAATGAAGATCGGCGTTTTACTCAACATATAGGCGAGAACAAGGTAAACACACATCTGTTGCAGTAATGAGAGGATGAGATCCATAACCTGTCCATCGTCTGAGCGGAAAAACGGCTTATTTTAAGATACTCAAAGCGAACAAAACACGCTTTATTCCCCAGTTTGTGTGCCAAGTGTCATTAAATGAGTGGTGTAGTTTTTAATTTACATTAAATGTTGGTTTAAATTTACACTTGCATTGTTTTTAAAGCCTGTTAACGTGTTTTCTGTTTAAGTTTCCAGCTCACCTTGTTGGGTGTGTAAATAATAAATTACAGGTGATGAGATGAAAAAAAGTGAATTGAGTGATGTGAATATCAGTGATGAACAGATATTGATCACCCCCGATGCCTTAAAAGCCAAGATTCCACTCAGCGACAAGGCGCGTAAGTTTATTCGTGAGTCACGCCAGACGGTGGCGGACATTATCCACAAACGCGATCCCCGCTTGCTGATCGTCTGTGGCCCTTGCTCAATTCATGATGTAGATGCGGCGAAAGAGTACGCCAAAAAACTCAAAGCACTCTCGGCGCAGCTGAGCGACCAGCTCTACATCGTAATGCGCGTGTACTTTGAAAAACCGCGTACCACGGTCGGTTGGAAAGGGCTGATTAACGATCCGCATCTTGATGGCAGTTTTGATATCGAACACGGTCTGCATGTCGGGCGTCAACTCTTGGTCGATTTAGCCGAAATGGAAATCCCACTGGCAACCGAAGCGTTGGACCCGATTAGCCCACAATACTTGGCGGATACTTTTAGTTGGGCGGCGATTGGTGCGCGCACCACAGAATCACAAACTCACCGCGAGATGGCAAGTGGCCTTTCCATGCCAATCGGCTTTAAAAATGGCACGGATGGTAACTTGGCAACGGCGATTAATGCCATGCAGGCCGCTTCATCCAGTCACCGCTTTATGGGAATTAACCGCGAAGGGCAAGTGGCACTGCTCACGACACAAGGCAACCCGAATGGACATGTGATTTTACGTGGTGGCAAACAGACCAACTACGATTCGGTTTCTGTCGCGGAATGTGAAGAAGAGATGCAAAAAGCGCGTTTGGAACCCTCTTTGATGGTGGATTGCAGCCATGCGAACTCACGTAAAGACTACCGCCGCCAGCCGTTGGTGGCAGAAGATGTGATTCATCAAATCCGTGAAGGCAATCGCTCGATCATTGGCCTGATGATTGAAAGCCATCTCAATGAAGGAAATCAGTCTTCGGATCTGCCTCGTGAAAAAATGCAATACGGAGTCTCGATCACTGACGGCTGTATAAATTGGTCAACGACTGAGGCATTATTACGTCGTGCGCAATCAGGAACTTATTCCCTTTTTGCACAATCGTTTGCAAGGATAACAAGGATAAAACATGGCCGTAGAGTTGAATCAGTTACGCGACCAAATCGATGAAGTCGATAAGCTGATGGTGGAGTTATTGGCTCGCCGTCTGGCATTGGTGGAGCAGGTCGGGCAAGTGAAAAGTCGATATGGGTTACCGATTTATGCCCCCGATCGTGAAGCGGCAATGCTCGCTTCACGTCGAGCGGAAGCGGAAAGCAAAGGTGTTCCGCCACAACTGATTGAAGATATTTTGCGCCGAACCATGCGTGAATCCTACGCCAGTGAAAAGGACTCCGGCTTTAAATGCCTTAATCCTGAGTTACGTTCCGTGGTGATCATTGGTGGTAACGGTCAGCTTGGGCGACTATTTGGCCGTATGTTTAAACTCTCTGGCTATCAAGTCAAAGTGCTGGGCAGCCAAGATTGGGACAAAGCGGATGAACTGCTCAGTGATGCAGGCTTAGTGGTAGTCACGGTACCTATCCATTTGACGCTCGGTGTTATCGAAAAGCTGCGCCAGTTACCGGACGATTGCATTTTGTGCGATCTCACCTCAATCAAAGCTAAGCCGCTTGCCGCCATGCTACAAGTGCACAAAGGTCCAGTGGTTGGGCTGCACCCTATGTTTGGTCCAGACGTTCCAAGCTTGGCGAAGCAGGTGATTGTTTACTGTGATGGTCGAGGCAATGAACACTACCAATGGCTCTTGCAACAGTTTGCTATTTGGGGCGCAAGCTTGTGTCAGATTGATGCGGCTGAACATGATCGTGGTATGACACTTATTCAAGCTCTGCGCCACTTCACTTCCTTTGCTTATGGCTTGCATCTGACCAAAGAGAACCCGAACTTGGCGCAACTGCTGAAACTCAGCTCACCGATTTACCGTTTAGAGCTCGCCATGGTCGGGCGGCTATTTGGGCAAGATCCCCATCTGTACGGCGATATTATTCTCTCATCACTGGATAATATTGAGATGATTCAGCGTTTTCATCGCTGCTTAAGCGAGGCGGTTGAGTTGGTGAGCGCGGGAGATAAGGCGAGTTTTGTAGCTCAGTTTGAACGGGTAAGTCAGTGGTTTGGGGATTATTCTCAACAGTTTATGAATGAAAGCCAAAATTTACTCAAGCAAGCCAATGACGCGATTCATCGCGTCTAAAATGGTTATTTGCATCTGAGCTTTTTAGTGTCGATAGCATCCCAAGCTCAAATCGAGCTTGGGGTTATTGATGTAACCCCAAATCGGAAAGATGCTCTAGATCGCGGTGTAATAAGCTGTCATCTCCCACATTCAACTCCACTAATCGACGTAAGTGCGCAATACTTTCAATATCAATATGGCTAATCGCCATTCGAATGATTCGCTCTTGGATGCTGATGATTTTTGCAGTAAGTGATATGGTTACATCGCTTTCTGGTAGGCTAAAAGCCACATCCACTAAAGCGTGGGTATCTAAATCCGGTTCATCTTCTGACCAGAGCAACAACCCGTGCAGCGATAGATCCTGAATGCAAGTAGACAGTTGTTTATCGCCTTGGCTTAGGGTGGCTGGCGCTTGATACAGGATGCGTGAAAAGCGACGTTTTTCGATCATGGCGTTCTCTCTGATAAAGACGACGTATAGATACAGTAAGAATAGCAAAGGGTGCATTAAATCACCGGAGGTATGCTGAAATAAGCTTACTCAATCACAAACTCAGTTTATGTGGAACAAAAGAAAAGGCCGCATGGCGGCCTTTTCTGAGTTTGATACCTAAAGGTATTTTATTTGGTAATGCGCTTGTACTTGATACGGTGAGGCTCTGCCGCTTGTGAGCCTAGCGTTTGTTTCAGCCACTCCATGTACTCAGTGTAGTTACCTTCGTAGAAGTTCACTTTACCTTCATCACGGTAATCAAGGATATGGGTTGCAATACGGTCTAGGAACCAACGGTCATGCGAGATCACCATGGCACAGCCCGGGAACTCTAGCAGCGCTTCTTCCAGAGCACGTAATGTTTCGACGTCCAGATCGTTGGTGGGTTCGTCGAGTAACAGCACGTTGCCGCCCGCTTTAAGCAGTTTCGCCAAGTGGACACGGTTACGCTCACCACCAGACAGCTCGCCAATTACTTTTTGCTGATCGACGCCTTTGAAGTTAAAGCGTGAACAGTAAGCACGAGCTGGGATTTCAAAGTTGTTGATGCGAATGATATCCGCACCTTCAGAAATCTCTTGGAATACGGTGTGCTTGTCGTTCATGCTGTCGCGGAACTGATCCACCGATGCCAGTTTCACGGTATCACCGAGTTCGATCGTGCCTGAATCTGGCTGTTCTACACCGCTCAGCATTTTGAATAGGGTTGATTTACCGGCACCGTTCGGGCCGATGATGCCCACAATCGCGCCTTTCGGCATGCTGAAAGAAAGATCATCGATCAGAACACGACCATCGAATGATTTGGTGAGGTTTTTCACTTCAATCACTTTGTCGCCTAGGCGCTCACCAGGCGGAATGAACAGCTCGTTGGTTTCGTTACGTTTTTGGTGCTCAGTATTTTGCAGCTCTTCAAAACGTGCCATACGCGCTTTCGATTTTGCCTGACGGCCTTTTGGATTCTGACGAACCCATTCCAGCTCTTTCTCAATGGTTTTTTGGCGCGCTTTTTCTTGAGAGGCTTCTTGCTTCAAACGAGCATCTTTTTGCTCTAGCCATGAAGTGTAGTTACCTTGCCATGGAATACCTTCACCACGGTCAAGTTCCAGAATCCAGCCTGCGGCGTTATCTAAGAAGTAACGGTCGTGGGTAATCGCGACCACAGTCCCTGCGTAATCGACCAAGAAACGCTCTAGCCAAGCGACTGATTCTGCATCCAAGTGGTTGGTCGGTTCATCGAGCAGCAGCATGTCTGGATTTTCCAGCAGTAGACGACAGATCGCCACACGACGACGCTCACCACCAGAGAGGAATTTCACTTGCGCATCCCATTCCGGTAGACGCAGTGCATCAGCGGCACGCTCTAGAGCGTTATCTAGGTTGTGGCCATTTTTCGCTTGGATCAGTGCTTCCAGTTCACCTTGCTCTTTTGCCAAAGCATCAAAATCGGCATCGGGTTCGGCGTATGCCGCATAAACTTCATCAAGACGTTTTAGGGCATGAGCGACATCCGCAACGGCTTCTTCAACCACTTCACGTACGGTTTTACTCTCATCCAGCTTTGGTTCTTGTGGTAGGTAACCTACTTTCAAGCCAGGTTGTGGACGAGCTTCACCATCGATGTCTTTGTCAATGCCTGCCATGATACGCAGCAGGGTTGATTTACCCGCACCGTTAAGACCCAGAACACCAATTTTGGCACCTGGGAAGAAACTCAAGGAGATATCTTTCAGAATTTGACGCTTAGGTGGCACAATCTTGCTCACCCGAGACATGGTATATACGTATTCAGCCATTGCCGATCGTTCCTAATCTTTCAAACGGAATAAAGTCGTCATTCTATACCAAAGTGGGGCGTTTTGTTACTAGGGCTCTGGGTTTTCGGCTTGTGTAAAATTTTCTTAATGGCTTTCTTATCTAATGAGAGTTGAGCGCGAACTCTTTGCATTCAGTTAATACAATTAAAGCCGAATCACCGTAGTCTTAGTGATGAATAAATCCATTAGTATTCAAGGGTTTTATTTCACAGCTCGCGATAGTGGGAAATTCAATAAAATGTTGCATTATTTGCGTTAAGTTTACTTCACTTGCCTTTACATTTATGGCGAGATTACGCGTAATAATTTGTTATCACACTGATTTTAAGGATGAGATCTCATGACGCGCCTGAGGGTATTTAAGCCGCGTAGCCTTGTTTCGATCTTGATGTTCACCACGGTATGTGTAGTGGGCTCTGCTAGCGCGAGTGCTTTGGATTTAGAGGCGCAGAGAGCTCAATACGATAAAGCACAGCGTTGGCTGGATGAAAAGAATATTCAACAATATCAACGTATTCGTAAGCAGATCGACAGTTATCCGTTGAGTCCTTATCTCGATTACCGAGCTTTTCTGATCGATCTCGGCAGCAAACCGCCGATCGCGGTACGTAATTTTATTGATAGTCATAAAGAGTACCCTTTTTCCGCTCGGATCGCCGCCCCGTATTTAGATGCGTTAGCGAGCAATAAAAAATGGTCAGCATTGCTGCAATTTCAAACGCAATTGCCCAATGGTGAAACTTACCAATGCCATTACTACAATGCCAAACTGCAAACCGGAAAACGTAATGAAGCGTTTGAAGGGGCGAAAAAGCTGTGGCTCAACGGAGCGAGCATTGCTGATGCCTGTGACCCACTATTTAAAGAGTGGGAGCGAGTGGGGGGCTTGAACGACGACTGGGTCTTGAAACGTGCGTTATTGGCGTTCGAAGGGCGCAACCGTAACCTGATGGTTTACCTACAGAAAAAGCTGGATGGTCAAAAGTCGCAAGCGAAAGCGAAAACCATGTTGGAGTTGTTTGATAACCCTGAGCGAGTGGTTGCCTATGCTCGGAAAGCCTCTCAAGACCCGCTCAATCAAAAGTTAGCAGAATTGGCGCTACAAAAATGGGCAAGAGAAGATCCTCAACAGGCGCAAGCTGCGTTGAATGATGTTGCAAAAGGATTGGGATGGAGCCGAGATCACAAAAGCCGACTGGCGCATTTTATCGCGATCCGTTTGATGGATAGCGATGATCAAGCGGTGACTCAATGGCGTGATAACGTGACTCGCACGAGTCAAGATGTGCGTTTGATTGAAGCGCGTATTCGTCTAGCTCTGCGTGAGAATGATTGGCGTGATTTGAACCAATGGATTGCGGTGTTACCGGAGCAAGAGCGTAAAACGCTGCGCTGGCAATATTGGCAAGGTCGCAGTGAAATCGCGCTGGGTAAGAAAAAAGAAGGAACCGAACGGCTTAAAGGTCTGCTTGGACAACGCAGCTTTTACAGTGTGGCTGCGGCCAAATTTTTGCAGCAATCCGTTAACTATCCAACCAGTACTGTAACGTTAGACATGAAGTTGGTGAAAGCGCATAAGAAAGCGCTAGCGCGCATCGATGAACTGATAGCACTCGATAAAATCACTGCGGCAAAAAGTGAATGGCGCTGGCTGCTTGAGCGCGTTTCTCAGAAAGAAAAAAGAAAATGTTGGCAGCCTACGCTGCGAATGCTGGATGGTACCAAATGACTATTGCCGCAACGATTTCTGCAAGTCTTTGGGACAATAACCAACTGCGCTTCCCTGTTGTTCATCAAAACCTGTTTACCTTACATGGTAAGAAAAATGGCATAGATCCGATCACATTAATGTCTTTAGCCAGACAAGAAAGTGCGCTTAATCCAGATGCGCAATCTCCGGTTGGCGCGCGAGGCTTAATGCAAATCATGCCGGACACCGCACGTTACACGGCGAGAAAATACCAGTTGAGTTATTCCAATCCTGATGAGTTGTATCAAGTGGGTAAGAATATTGAAATTGGAAGCCGTTACTTAAGTAGCTTGCTCGAACGTTATGATCAGAATCGGATTTTGGCTTTTGCGGCTTATAACGCGGGGCCGAGCCGAGTAGATAGCTGGTTGAAACGCAGTGAAGGTAAGCTAGATGCGTACGGCTTTATTGAAGCGATCCCCTTTGCTGAAACGCGTGGTTATGTACAGAACATTTTGATGTTTGAAACCTATTACCGCGACTTGATGGGGGTGCAAGGTCGTTTTCTGAATGAGCACGAATTGAATGCAAGGTATTGATTCCTCACTTTGCTGCACTACAATAAGCCGGTGTATCACTTAACGAGTACAACCATGGTACAACAACCTTATTACAGTGAGTGGCAGCAAGTGCTCGATCTGGTCAAGCAAGCCGTGCAGCAAGAGCAGCATGAGATGTTGCTGACCATGTTGATGACACCTGATGAGCGTGATGCGCTGATTGCTCGGGTGAATATCGTGCATGAGTTATTGAGTGGTGAGATGTCTCAGCGTCAGATCAGCCAAATGCGTCGGGGTGGGGATTGCGACCATCACTCGTGGCTCCAATGAACTGAAGTCACGTTCAGACGAAGAAAAAGCGGCATTAATCGAACTATTAACGCCGCCCAAGTAGTCTTTCGGCGTGATGGGTAGGTGTGACAAAATCGGGCTTGGAGTCGGTCATCGCTTCAAGCCCGATTGATTAGTGCTGAGAATAGTGTTCAGGATTGATAAATGGGATAAGTGCCAGAATCAAGGCTTGATGATAGACGGTGCTTCGAGTCAGATGATGGCGGGTCAATAAACCAATGGCTCCACCTTTTTGTTTTATATTTTCAGTGCCAAACACTTCATCCATCACATCGCCGAGTTCTTTAGCTTGGTGTAAACGCTCTAATACCAATGGTGGTAACATCAAGCAGGCGCTGCGAGATTCGCCGCGTTGATGCTCTGATTCAACGATCATCCACGCAAAGGTTTTGTTCTCTTCAATCCCTGCCTCTAGGCCGACATAGTAGTCTGCGTTCGGATATTGCCGTTTGGCATTACGAACTCGGTTTATCGCCCCTTGTTTAGTCTCAGCATCACTCATGGGCTGATCCGCCACCTCGCTGGCGACAGATACGCCAACAAATTCCCACTCTTGATCAGGAAATACGGTTGTAAAAGCACTTCTAACGGCATTCACTTTGGCTGGGTTCTGTGAAGCAATAATGATCTTGCGCATAACTCTTCTTTTTCTGATTTGGGGAATGTAACCACTGATGGATCTCCTCGAGACTCATCGGATGGCCAAAATAAAAGCCTTGCATGTAGTCACACCGATAATCGGCTAACCATTGATGCATGGTTTCACTCTCAATGCCTTCTGCCGTCACTTTCATTGATTGTGAATGGACAAAGATCAATCAAAGGGCGGATAACATTTTGTTTGTTGGTGGCAATCAGTGTATACTAAAAACTGGCGATCAAACTTAATCTTTTGTACTGGGTATTAGAACCTAATTGAGTAATAGATGTGTATCCGGAGCCAAAATCATCAATGGTTAAACCATAGCCGAGACGAGAGAGTTCATGCAGTAATGGAAAGCTTTGCGAATCTGCAGCAAACGTTTCGGTAATTTCAAAATCAATCCATTGTGGAGGAACTTGGTATGTCCTCGCCTGCTGATGAATAAACTGGGCCAATTTCAGTGAGTTGAGTTCCGCAGAAGAGAGATTGATGGAAACCTGAATTGGTTCATTAAACATGGCTTGCAGGTCGGCAAATTCTCGAAAGGCTTGAGAAACCACCCAGCGATCGATCGTGCCAAATAATCCTGTTTGTTCGGCAATCGGAATGAACTCATCGGGTGAAATATCCCCGAGCAAATCCGATTGCCAACGCAGTAAGACTTCAAACCCCCTCTAACGCGTTTTTCCTGAACAGGTAAAGTAGGGTTGATATACCAAATGGAATTCTTGGTCGAATAACCCCAAACGTAGCGCTCGTTCAATATTATTCCGTCGCTGCACGATTTGGTCTAACGCTTGCGAGTAGTAGGCAATCTGATTTTTTCCCGCGTTTTTAGCTTGATACATTGCGGTATCGGCATTGAGGAGTAATTTCTCAATGTGATCCCCATCTTTGGGGAACGTGGCAATTCCAATGCTCGCCGTGATCGGAAAGCGGCTTAAAGGAGAGTTGTCTTGGCTTTGAATTGGGTCAAGAACCCGTTGTGCGAAGATATTTGCACAGTCATGGAGCCGTTTGGGCGCGACAAGGAGAATCGCAAACTCATCTCCCGACAAACGAGCGGCGATGCTGTATGCGTTATGACTCGCCTCGAAATTTTTACACAACTGACGAATGTGTGTAGCAAAACTGACGAGAAGTGAGTCGCCGATCTGGTGGCCATATTTGTCATTAACGTATTTGAAGTTATCTAAATCGATATAGAGAACCCAGATATGCTGGGTGTCGTAACAGCGGGAAAGTAAGAGATCTGCCTGAACTTGAAACTGATAGCGATTGGCTAACTTGGTTAAATGATCATTTTCAGCCAGTGCTTTTGTACGTTGATAGGTGGAGTGAAGCTCTGTGTACATCGCGTAGAAACGCGATGAGAGCCGTCCTATCTCATCATCCGTATGCAGTTTTTCGATGTTCTTTCGTTTATTGCTTTCGACTTCGGCGAGCTGCTTATCCAAATTGAGGATGGGGTTGATGACATGACGATAAAGTAGCAGCAGAAGCAGCAGAACAGTGACCAGTGCCGACACGCCAAAAGAGAGTAACAGTTCACGTTGAATGGAGTGCAGTTTCTCGTTAATTAGCTTGGGGGCTGGATCTAAAATCGCATAAAACCCCGGTTGTAATTCAATCGATTGGGTTAGCCCTTTTTTGTAACGCGGCGGAGAATGGGTAAAAAAAATCGGGCTTTGATTATCAAACTCAATCTTTTTACGCAGTTGATTGAACTGCTCTAAAACTACATACACCACAACAAAAAAGACATCTTGCCGGTTATAACTGAGCGGAGTCGAGAGTGTCTGTCTATCTAACATGTCATAGCGAACCAAGATATCCTCGCCAGCGGAATTGACGGTATAACTGATGTCTGAAGTGCTTTGCGTTGAGGCAAAGCGCTGTTTGACATACGCCATGACTTTGGGGTCAAGCTCGGCAAATGGATCGGCGCTGTTTTCTGCGTAGTACAGTAGCTCTTCATTACCATTAAGAATCGACAATGAGACTAACTGTTTTTCGCTAGGCTGTAAGATATGCAAAGTTTCACGCAGGTTATCCACGAGCTCTAACTCGCGGTAAGGATTTTTTTCCAAAGAGAAGTAGTGGCGGATAATGTCGCTTTTCGCCAGTGTGAATGCATAACTGCTGACCAATGCTTGCGCTTGTCGATAATGGCTGGCTAATTTCTCTATATTGAGCTGCAAATAGCTGTCCGTTCTTTTAAGCAGTGCATTTTTCTGACTGGCGTAAATAATGTAACTTGACGCTGCTGCACTGAGCAGAATCACTGGCGCAATCAGTAACAGGATTCTATGGTTTAGCTTCATATTGGTGAGTCACACTGCTGATGATTTTGGCACGCAGGCTAAGGTTTTTCGCCGAGAGTTCGCTGTCGATAATTCCCTCAGCAAGCCGTTGTTCTGGTAGATAAATGGAGCCATCTTCACGATGTTCCTCTGGCAACAAGGCTCTTGCTTTATAATTTGGGCTTGCAGCACGAATATACTCAGCATTGAGTGCGGCGATTTCTGGTGTCATTAAGAAGTTGAGGAACGCTTTGGCTTGATCGGGATTGGGGGATGAAGTATTCACGGCCATGCAATCGACCCATAAATAAGGCCGACCGTCTGGAACCGTAAAATCCCAATCTTGATGATTGAAAAAGCGGTTTAATGAATAGTGGTCACCACTGTAAGCGACCGCCATATGTAGGTTATCCGTCTGCGGATGGCTGCGCACGTAACTCAGCACGTATTCATAAGTCAGAATATTCGGATTGGCAGACTCTAACAGCTGATAGGCCTGTTTTAAGGTATCAATAGACTCGGTGATTGGAGAGGCTTTTAGCATATACAGCGCGGGCAATAGTGTTTCTACACTGTCTTTAAGCATACCGACATGGCCACGATGTTGTGGGGCAATCTCGATCACTTCGCTCCATTGGGTTGGCGGTTTATCAAAGAGGCTTTTACGATAGGCAATGCCGACTGCTCCCCAAAAATAGGGAATGGCGTGAGTACCACAAGCTTGGAGCCACATAGGGTCATTATTGCTGCGATTGCTTAACGCGGTGAGATCTTCAAACGCATTCTGCCTTAGAAAAAATAAAGGCGGATACATTGTCTAATACCATAATATCAAACGGTAACTGAACGCTCTTTAACATCAGTAAGCTGCGTTCATCATCGTTGTCAAAATGATAAAGATTGACAGACACACCGGTTTGCTTGTGCCAGGTTTCGAGCACGCTTGGTGCAATCGTATCTTCCCAGAGGTAGACATTCAGTTCCAAAGCGCTGGCTTGATGACAGAGAAAACTCAACATCATCAGCGAAAGAAAGCGTTTGTTCATTTGTGAATACGGTACCCATTCATGACAAAATTTGGTGACGATCCGACAAATAAAAAAACAGCGTAAGAGCCAAAAAATTGGCTACGCCGACAGCCTGGATCACCTAACTATTTGTATAATTTGGTGGCATTATAGTCAGAGCTTATGCGACTGTCAGCTTAATTGGTTCAAATTATTGACGCTATATAAATTTAACCTGTGTGGGTTTGACGTTTTCGCTTGGATAACAACCGAGCACTTTAAGGTGTCGAGTCAACTGGGTTAGTTCAGCTAAAGCTTGCTGCATCTCGTCTGAATCAATGTGTGCTTCTAAATCAACGTAGAACATTTCTTCCCACGGATTACCCATGATCGGCCGTGATTCGAGTTTGGTCATATTGATCCCGTAACGTTGTAAAACCAACAAAGTGGAAACGAGCGAACCTGCATCTTGAGCCGTCGACATAATCAACGTGGTTTTCGCCGGGATCTGGGGTGAAACCTCCACTGGTTTACGAGCCACCACAATAAAGCGAGTATGGTTTTCTGTTTGGTTAGCAATATTGCCTTGTATCGGTTGTAAGCCATACAACTTACCGCTGGTCGAATTGCCAATTGCCGCGACATCAGCACGGTTAAGCTCTTTGACTTTCTTCATAGCATCGGCAGTGCTCGCACAGCTTTCAAGCTTCACGCCCTTTAAACGGCTAAGAAATTCACTGCACTGTTGATGAGGCTGTGGATGTGAATAGAGCACTTTGAGATCTTCTAGACGAATATCTTGCGTTGCGACTAAACAGTGTTCGATAGGTTGGGTTAACTCTCCTACGATGTACAACGTAGTGTGTTGCAGTAGGTCGTACACTTCATTGATGGAGCCTGAACTGGTATTTTCGATTGGTAGAACACCATAATCGGCATGGCCAGACTCGACAGTTCTTGCGACTTCTTTGAAGTGATCGCAGTTTAGCTCAATCAATTCTGTATTTTTACGGCTGAAATATTCGCGAGTCGCAAGATGGGAGTAGGAACCTTTTGCACCTAAAAAAGCGACTCTCGCTAATGGCTTACGACTTTGTGGATTGGCTAGGTTTTGCAAATAAGCCTGCTGAAGCAAAACTGAGTCTTCAATGATGGTGTGAAATAGCTTAGTGATATATTGGGCATCAAGCTGATATTGCTGTTTCCCAGTGTTGATTAACTTAACCAACAACTGCTGCTCACGAACGGGATCCCGTACCGGTTTTGCGGTTTCGACTTTGCTTTTCGCCACTTCAATACTTAATTGACGCCGCTCAGAAAGGAGTTGTAATAGGCGATTATCGATGTCGTTAAGACGTAGACGAATATCATCGAGAGAAAGAGATTGGTCGGTCATTAAAATAATCCTTATAAAAAAAGACCTCCTAGTGAGGAGGCTTTCTGTTCGTTTTTGACTTTTCTTTCTTAAACGAGCAAGCCTCCGAGTCTAGCGGAGAAAAAAGAAGTCAAAAAAGGACAGTAGTTTAGACATGTTTGTTGAATATTTATCCATAGGTTTTGCCACACAATAAGCAAGCCAACTAAGAGCGTCAAGCAAAAAAATAGCGCCGTTTCGGCGCTATTTTCATGAGTCTATTGTTCAGTCTCCTCGGTTAGCTCAGGCTTATCTGTCCGGCGAGCTTCCGGTTTATGACGTAATTTGTTGAGTTGACGCTCTAGCTTTTGTTCTACCTCGTTGATCGCTGCGTACAAATCTTCATGAATGGCGGAGGCGACTAACTGACCACGTGGAATGCTCACCACCGCTTCAAATTTTTTCTGCTTATTAGGTTCTTCACTAAAGCATGCTTGGCAACCAATGATATCCACTTGCCATTTTTCTAATTTTTTAAATTTACCCTCAATATGATTGCGGATTGCAGAGGTGATTTCGATATTTTTACCAGTGATGTTCATTTTCATAGTGCTTGTTCCTCTGTGTCATCCCTTATGGGTTGAGTTCAGATTACCTCGCTATAGGCTAAATAATGTGATCTAAGTCACCTTTATGTTGCGGTTTTTTAGGAAGTGAAATAAACGTGATCTGTCGCAAATCTTGTGTTGAAGAGGTAAAGAAAAAGCTTGTTATCTGATGCAAAAACGCTAGATTCGAGTAAGTAGAGACTAAAAATTTCCGATTTTTTAGTGCTTTGTTTCGGCTTTAAAACGCCGAATGAATGAAAATCCACCACATTGATTTTGTGATAGTGATCACTTTGTACCGAGCTGTACTGATATGAGTGAAATCGTTTCAAAAAAGAATCATAAAAAAGAGCCACAATGATTGTGGCTCTTTTTGCTTTGATATTTTTCTAATATTTATAACGGGTTAAGCTGCATTAGCTGCTTTGTGCGTTCAACTGCTTCTGTCAAACCTAATTGTTGATAGGCTTCGAGCTGAATTTCTAACGCTTTGCGTGCCGCTTCGGTATCAGGGTAGGTTTTTTGCAATTCTTGAGTTCGGTTAATTGCAGCAATCCATGCTTCTCGGCGAATGTAGAAATCGGCTGTCGCTAAGTCATATTCTGCTAAACGGTTTTTGAGTGCATACATTCGACGTTGAGCATCTTCTGCATATGGGCTATTTGGGTAGCGTTGCAGCAGTTTCTTAAAATCTGCAAAAGCCGCTTTTACTGGCTCAGGATCTCGATCAAAACGGTCCACATTGAACAGGTCGTGCATAAAGTTACGATCCTGCGCCATGTGTGTTAGGCCGCGCATATACAAGACCCAATCCATTTTTTCATGTGTAGGATTAAGACGAGTAAAACGTTCAATCGTGGCGAGGCCAAGCGCAAGATCATCATTTTTGTAATAGGCATAAATCAGATCGAGTTGTACTTGTTCTGAATATGCGCCAAACGGATAGCGTGAATCGAGCGCTTCTAATTTTTCGATGGCGGTTAACCAAGTGCCGCTTTGCAGCGCGGTTTGTGCTTCTGAATACAGTTCGGATGGTGGTACATCTGGAACCACTTCAGGGCTGCTAGAGCAACCAAATAACAGGGATAACGCGAGTAGGCCTGATAAAGTCTGGTATTTCATGTCAGGGTGGAGTTCCTTGCAAATCTTGCTTTTCAATAGGTGCGTAAACCGCGCGCAAATCGTTTCGTTACTTTCTTGGCAGTAACAGATACAATGTCGGCGTATTTTTCCATACTAGTGACTATTAGTCTCACGGTTTTTTAAAAAGTTCGATATGGCTCATCAGATTGAATTAACTCAAACAGTAAAAGAGAGCCAGCTTGGTCAACGTCTTGATCAAGCTGTGGCTGAATTATTTACCGATTTTTCCCGCTCACGTTTAAAAGAGTGGTTGTTGGAAGGCAAGATTGCCGTAAATGGCGAAGTGATCACTAAGCCGCGCATGAAAGTGATGGGTGGCGAGGTGATTGTCGTTCAGGCAGAACTGGAAGACGAACAGCGTTGGGAAGCGCAGGATTTGCCATTGAACATCGTGTATGAAGATGACGACATTATCGTTATTAACAAACCGCGTGACTTTGTGGTGCATCCTGGTGCGGGACAAGCGGATAGTACAGTGCTTAATGCCTTGCTATTCCATTATCCGCCGATCGCTGAAGTACCACGTGCGGGTATCGTCCATCGTCTTGATAAAGACACGACGGGTTTGATGGTGGTCGCAAAAACGGTTCCTGCGCAAACTCACCTTGTACGTGCGCTACAAAAGCGCGATGTGACTCGTGAGTACGAAGCGATTGTGATTGGCACGATGACCGCAGGCGGCATGATTGATAAGCCGATTGGTCGTCATTCGACTAAGCGTACTTTGATGTCGGTTTCACCAATGGGTAAACACGCCGTCACGCATTACCGTGTTGCGGAACATTTCCGTGAACACACGCGTTTGCGTTTGCGTTTAGAAACGGGCCGTACTCACCAAATTCGTGTGCACATGGCTTATTTGCAACATCCTCTATTAGGTGATACTGCCTATGGTGGCCGTGCGCGCATTCCGAAAGGGGCGTCAGAAGAGTTAACGGAGATGATTCGTGGCTTCGATCGTCAAGCGCTGCACGCGGTGATGCTGAAATTTGAGCACCCAATTACGGGTGAAGAACTCGAATTCCATGCACCGGTACCTGACGACATGGTCGAGATGACGCTCGCATTGCGTGAAGATGCGAAGCAAAATCGTACAGAAGAGTATTAAGCATGATTTTCCCCAACTGGAATGCACCCAAACAAGTCAAAGCGTTTAGTTCGACTCGCCACGGTGGTTTTTCACAAGGTGCTTATCAAGGGCTAAACCTAGGTATGCATGTTGGGGATGATCCTGTACTTGTACTGCGTAATCGGCAATCGTTGGTGGAAGCATCAACGATGCCAAGTTCACCCATTTGGCTCAATCAAACCCATTCCACGGTGGTACTCAATGTTGATGCTCCGACTGAGCAAGTGTTGGATGCCGATGGCCTCATTACTTCAACGCCGAAGGTGGTGTGTTCGGCAATGACGGCAGATTGTCTACCGGTATTAATGACCAATCGCACTGGTACCCAAGTCGCGGCTGTACATGCCGGTTGGCGTGGTTTGGTCAATGGCATTGTTGAACAAACAGCGGCAAGAATGTCTGGCGATGTTATGGTGTGGCTTGGCCCTGCGATTGGTGCGCAGGTGTTTGAAGTGGGCGAAGATGTTTTCGCCGCTTTTGTTGCTCATTATCCTGAAGCTGAGCATGCTTTCACTCCTCGTGCACAACAGGGCAAATGGCTGGCGGATATGAGTCAGTTAGTGAAACTGCGTTTGCATGAATTAGGTATTGAGCAAGTCTTTGATAGTGGTTTGTGTACCTATCAGGATGCGGATCGCTTCTATTCCTATCGCCGAGATGGAGTGACGGGGCGACAAGCGGCCTTTATTTGGCTTGAAGAGTAAGCCTTCATCCATACCCATATCAAACAACAAGAAAGTTTCCTCAACTTCCCTTGAAAATCTGGCTCGTGATAACCATCTTTCCTAACGTATTCAATTTATCTCAGATGAGGTTAGGAAGGTTGGTATGCGTCTTGACAGATTTACGAGCAAATTTCAGATCGCGATTTCCGATGCCCAGTCATTAGCGCTCGGGCGTGATCATCAATATATCGAACCTGTGCACCTGATGGTGGCACTGTTGGATCAAAACGGCAGTCCGATCCGCCCATTACTCACCATGCTAAATGTCGATGTGATGCAACTGCGCTCTAAGCTGAGCGAGATGTTGGATCGACTCCCGAAAGTGAGTGGTATTGGTGGTGATGTGCAGCTCTCTTCGGCGTTAGGCACACTATTTAATCTGTGTGATAAAGTCGCGCAAAAGCGTCAAGATGCCTACATCTCCTCTGAAATCTATCTACTTGCTGCGATTGAGGATAAAGGGCCACTGGGTCACTTACTCAAAGAGTTTGGACTGACCGAAAA
This sequence comes from Vibrio metoecus, assembly GCF_000696385.1. Taxonomy (GTDB): domain Bacteria; phylum Pseudomonadota; class Gammaproteobacteria; order Enterobacterales; family Vibrionaceae; genus Vibrio; species Vibrio metoecus. Next base: position 54,500 of record NZ_JJMN01000017.1, read on the forward strand.
AAAAGTCTCTGAAGCAATAGAGAAGATTCGTGGTGGACAAAAGGTTAATGACCCGAATGCGGAAGAACTGCGCCAAGCATTGGAAAAATTCACCATCGATCTGACTGAACGTGCTGAGCAGGGCAAACTTGATCCTGTGATCGGTCGTGATGATGAAATTCGCCGAACTATCCAAGTGCTGCAACGCCGAACCAAGAACAACCCAGTGATCATCGGTGAACCCGGTGTGGGTAAAACTGCGATAGTGGAAGGTTTGGCGCAACGCATCATCAATAATGAAGTGCCAGAAGGCCTGCGTGGACGCCGCGTATTGTCTTTAGACATGGGGGCGCTAGTAGCCGGGGCAAAATACCGCGGTGAATTTGAAGAGCGCTTGAAATCGGTACTCAATGAGTTAGCGAAAGAAGAAGGCAATATCATCCTTTTCATTGATGAGCTGCACACCATGGTTGGTGCGGGGAAAGGTGAAGGTTCGATGGATGCTGGCAACATGCTCAAACCGGCTTTGGCGCGTGGAGAATTGCATTGTGTTGGCGCAACGACCTTAGATGAGTACCGCCAATACATCGAAAAAGATCCAGCGTTAGAGCGTCGCTTCCAAAAAGTGTTGGTGGATGAGCCCACGGTGGAAGATACCATCGCTATCTTGCGTGGATTGAAAGAGCGTTATGAGCTGCACCACCATGTCGAAATCACTGATCCGGCGATTGTGGCGGCTGCGAGTTTATCGCATCGCTATATTTCCGATCGTCAGTTGCCTGATAAAGCCATCGATTTGATCGATGAAGCAGCTTCAAGCATTCGGATGCAGATTGACTCCAAACCAGAAGCTCTGGACAAGCTTGAGCGTAAAATCATCCAATTGAAAATTGAGCAGCAAGCACTCTCTAATGAGCATGATGAAGCCAGTGAAAAACGCTTAGCGATCTTAAATGAAGAGCTGCAAGAGAAAGAGCGTGATTACGCGGAGTTGGAAGAAGTGTGGAAAGCGGAAAAGGCGGCACTCTCCGGTACGCAACATATTAAAGCGGCACTTGAACAAGCGCGGATGGATCTAGAGGTTGCTCGCCGAGCGGGGGATTTAAACCGCATGTCAGAGCTGCAATATGGTCGGATTCCAGAGCTAGAAAAGCAGCTTGATCTGGCTGCGCAAGCCGAAATGCAGGAAATGACTCTGCTGCGCAATAAAGTGACGGATGCAGAAATTGCCGAAGTGCTTTCTAAGCAAACCGGCATTCCAGTATCGAAAATGCTCGAAGCCGAGAAAGAAAAGCTACTGCGCATGGAAGAAGTGCTGCATAAACGCGTGATCGGTCAGAAAGAAGCGGTGGAAGTGGTCGCGAATGCGATTCGCCGCAGTCGCGCAGGGCTTTCTGACCCAAATCGTCCGATTGGCTCCTTCTTATTCTTGGGGCCAACAGGGGTCGGTAAAACAGAGCTGTGTAAAACCTTGGCCAACTTCCTATTTGATAGCGAAGATGCCATGGTACGCGTGGATATGTCGGAATTTATGGAGAAACACTCAGTTGCTCGTTTAGTGGGTGCGCCTCCAGGTTATGTCGGTTATGAAGAAGGTGGCTACTTAACGGAAGCGGTGCGCCGTAAACCTTACTCGGTGATTTTGCTCGACGAAGTAGAAAAGGCGCACCCGGATGTCTTCAATATTCTGTTGCAAGTCTTGGATGATGGTCGCTTGACGGACGGTCAAGGGCGCACGGTCGATTTTCGTAATACCGTTGTGATCATGACCTCGAACTTAGGCTCAAGCCGAATTCAAGAAAACTTTGCAAGGTTGGACTACCAAGGCATTAAAGAGCAAGTGATGGATGTGGTCAGCAAACACTTCCGTCCGGAGTTCTTGAACCGAGTGGATGAAAGTGTGGTATTCCACCCTCTAGGTCAAGAGCATATCAAGTCGATCGCCTCTATTCAGTTGGCTCGCCTACGTCAGCGTTTGGCAGAGCGAGACTACCAACTAGAGGTAGATGATGAGGCGTTGGATCTGATCGCGCATGTTGGTTTCGATCCTGTCTACGGTGCTCGTCCACTGAAACGTGCGATTCAGCAAAATGTGGAAAACCCACTGGCGAAATCGATTCTGGCTGGAAGGTTCCTGCCTGGTTCACCTATTTTACTATCGGTAAAAGAGGGGAATATTTTCGCAAGCCAGTAGAAGGCGCCTTATCTAGATAAATAAATGAGCCACTTCGAGTGGCTCTTTTGCTTGTTAATTGAGCATAAAAGTGCGCTTTTTAGTGGTTTTGTTGTTAATTTGTTCGCTTGGACTGAAAAAGTATAAAAAAAAGCATTTTTAGAGCTTGCCAGATTTTAAATCCTCCCTATAATGCGCCCTCACTGACACAGCATACGCCGCAAGGCTTCAGAGCCAGTCGG
>NZ_JJMN01000018.1 GCF_000696385.1 Vibrio metoecus
GAAAAAGCCTACGCACTGGGCATCGGCTCAAGGAGATATACTCGGCTTCTAGAGTCTAGGCTTACAAGATCTGCAAGTTATTAAGTGCGAGTACTGATGCGCTAGAGCGGAGTTTGACCTTCCATATGACAAACATGTTTATGCTTTTGTATTCTGCTTGAACCATCGCTGAACGCTAACATCATGATAAACAGTAGGTAATAAAAAAGCCGCAGTGGTGAGGAGTTCACTGCGGCTTTTTGGTAAAGAAAGATAATGGTTAGTTGTGGTTCTCTTGTTGAGTGAGTGGCTGCTCACTCTCTGGATTGAGCTCTGCTTGTCATTGCTTTTTCGGTTTTTTTCGTCTTTCTCAATCATCGGGGTAATAGTAGATCCTTGTACTAGAATTGAAAAAACAACCACAGCGTAGGTCATGACGAGGATCAGTTCTTTTACATCAATCAATTTCTCTGGGATGACCATGATTCCAGAAGGGATAGAGAGTGCCATCGCGAGTGCTAAACCACCGCGTAAGCCACCCCAAGTCAAAATGCGGATTGACCAAGGGTTGTAAGTGCGGTAGCGCTTAAAGCCAATGTAAGAGACAAACACACTCAGGTAACGTCCACACAGAACAACCGGAATTGCAAATGCCATCAAGATCCAATCTTCTTGGTGGAATTCGAACAACAGCATCGACATACCGATCAATAGGAACAAGACGCCATTGAGGAATTCATCGACCAGTTCCCAGAAGTGATCGAGATGTTCTTCACTCTCTTTTGAGAAGCCAATAAATCGAGTCCAGTTACCAATCATGATGCCAGAGACCACCATCGCGAGTGGGCCTGAAACGTGAATTACATCAGCAAAGGCATAACCTGCCGTTGGAATACCTATGGTTAACAGCAACTCCATCGAGTGGTCATCGGTTGCCGAAATAAGGTAGTGAAACAGTAGCCCGAGTAGGAAACCGTAAACAATGCCTCCGATAGCTTCTTGCATGAAGAGCAAGGTAACACTGCCGATGGTGGGAGTTTCATGACCAAAAGCAATCGTAAAGATCGTGACAAAGATAACCAGACCAAAACCATCGTTGAAGAGTGATTCACCTTCAATCTGGGTAGAAATTCGTTTTGGTGCTTTTAGCTTCTTCACAATCGCTAAAACGGCAATCGGGTCGGTGGGGGAAATAAGAGCACCGAACAGTAAGCAGTAGACTAGATCAAACTGAATGCCGATCAACTGACAGAAGCCGTACAACGCAAATCCGATAAAGAAAGTGGAGAATAAAGTAGCGCCAAGTGCTAGAACGGTAATTTCCCACTTTTGATCTTTTAGATTGGGTAATTTAATCCCCAAACCACCTGCAAAAAGTAGGAAGCCTAAGATCCCTTTGAGCAGGAAATTTTCAAAGTTAATACTGGTGACGGTTTCTGTCGCAATTTGGGAGAGATGGAACCAGTTGTTTTGACCTGCGATGAGGATTAATAACGACAACATCATCGAACCTGCAGTAATGGCGATGGTCGTTTGCATTTTGCTGATCTTGCTGTTTAAAAAAGCAATCAACATGGCTGCCGCAGAGAGGAAGCACAAAGTGTAATAGACGGACATTCTCTTCTCAGTGTGTGTAACAATTTGTGAACGAAATTGTCTTTCTCTGTTGAGTAAATAGCAAATACTTTTTAATCATACGAGGGTGAGCTCACACACAAAATATTTTGGTTGGTTTAATCGTTTTTTAGACGTCTAGATTTCTGAAATTTGTGTGATAGGATGTCATCAAAGCAAAAGGAATGAGGCGGTATAGTGAGAATGGAAGTGAGACAGCAACTCGAACAACAATTGAAACAGCGTATCCTACTGATTGATGGTGGTATGGGAACGATGATTCAGAGTTATCAGTTACAAGAAGTGGATTATCGTGGTGATCGATTTGCCAATTGGCACTGTGATTTAAAAGGAAACAACGACCTCTTAGTACTGACTCAGCCACAAATCATTAAAGATATTCACTCGGCTTATCTTGAAGCTGGGGCGGATATTCTCGAAACCAACACCTTTAACTCAACCACGATTGCCATGGCGGACTATGACATGCAATCGCTCAGTGCCGAAATTAACTTTGCCGCCGCTAAGCTGGCACGTGAAGTTGCGGATGAATGGACAGCTAAAAATCCTAATAAGCCTACGCTATGTCGCTGGTGTGCTTGGTCCAACCAACCGCACTTGTTCGATTTCTCCTGATGTGAATGATCCGGGCTTTCGTAATGTTTCTTTTGACCAGCTTGTTCAGGCCTATTCCGAATCCACCCGCGCTTTGATCAACGGCGGAAGCGATTTGATTCTCATTGAAACCATCTTCGATACGCTTAACGCCAAAGCGTGTGCGTTTGCGGTCGATAGTGTGTTTGAAGAACTGGGCATCAACTTACCGGTGATGATTTCCGGTACGATTACTGATGCCTCTGGGCGTACTCTGTCTGGACAGACAACGGAAGCTTTCTACAACGCCTTGCGTCATGTACGGCCGATTTCATTTGGCTTGAACTGTGCGTTAGGCCCTGATGAGCTGCGCCAGTATGTGGAAGAGCTTTCACGTATTTCAGAATGCTATGTTTCCGCGCACCCCAATGCGGGACTGCCCAATGCGTTCGGTGAATACGATCTCTCTGCCGAAGAGATGGCGGAGCATATTGCGGAATGGGCACAAGCAGGCTTTCTTAACTTAGTTGGTGGTTGCTGTGGTACGACACCTGAGCATATCGCGGCGATGGCCAAGGCCGTCGAGGGTGTGAAACCAAGGGCTTTACCCGAGCTGAAAGTGGAATGTCGTCTCTCGGGGTTAGAGCCGCTGAATATTGGCCCTGAAACACTGTTTGTTAACGTGGGGGAACGGACAAACGTCACCGGTTCAGCGCGTTTTAAGCGTTTAATTAAAGAAGAGCAATACGATGAGGCGTTGGATGTCGCGCGTGAGCAAGTCGAAAACGGCGCGCAGATCATCGACATCAACATGGATGAAGGCATGTTGGACGCCGAGGCGTGCATGGTGCGCTTTTTGAATCTATGTGCCTCTGAACCTGAAATCTCCAAAGTTCCGGTAATGGTCGACTCCTCGAAATGGGAAGTGATTGAAGCGGGTCTGAAATGCATTCAGGGTAAAGGTATCGTCAACTCCATTTCTCTTAAAGAAGGCAAAGAGAAGTTTATAGCCCAAGCCAAATTGGTACGCCGCTACGGTGCTGCCGTGATTGTGATGGCGTTTGACGAAGTGGGCCAAGCGGATACCCGTGAGCGCAAATTAGAGATCTGTCGTCGGGCTTACCATATTTTGGTCGATGAAGTTGGCTTCCCACCGGAAGATATTATTTTCGACCCGAACATCTTTGCCGTTGCGACCGGAATTGATGAGCACAATAACTACGCACTGGATTTCATTAATGCAGTGGCGGACATTAAGCGTGAGCTGCCGCATGCGATGATTTCTGGCGGTGTTTCTAACGTTTCCTTCTCTTTCCGCGGCAACAACTATGTGCGTGAAGCAATCCATGCTGTTTTCCTTTATCACTGCTTCAAGCACGGCATGGACATGGGGATTGTCAACGCAGGTCAGCTTGAAATCTACGATAACGTTCCGCTGAAACTGCGTGAGGCAGTAGAAGATGTGATCCTCAATCGACGTAACGATGGCACGGAAAGACTGCTTGAAATTGCCGAAGCGTATCGCGAAAACAGTGTCGGTAAAGAAGAGGATGCTTCTGCGTTAGAGTGGCGCGCATGGCCTGTGGCTAAGCGTCTAGAGCACGCTTTAGTCAAAGGCATCACCGAATTTATCGTCCAAGACACTGAAGAAGCACGTCAACAAGCCAGCAAACCGTTGGAGGTGATTGAAGGGCCGTTGATGGATGGCATGAACGTGGTCGGTGACTTGTTTGGCGAAGGGAAAATGTTCCTACCGCAAGTCGTAAAATCAGCGCGTGTCATGAAACAAGCCGTTGCGTATCTTGAGCCTTTCATTAATGCGCAAAAAAGTGGTAGCACTTCAAACGGTAAGATTTTGCTGGCGACCGTAAAAGGCGATGTGCATGACATTGGTAAGAACATTGTTGGCGTCGTGCTGCAGTGTAATAACTTCGAGATCATCGATCTTGGTGTGATGGTGCCTTGCGAGCAGATCCTCAAAGTCGCACGCGAGCAAAATGTCGATATCATCGGTCTCTCTGGGCTTATTACGCCGTCTTTGGATGAGATGGTGCACGTGGCGAAAGAGATGGAGCGACAAGGGTTTGAACTGCCACTTTTGATTGGTGGGGCAACAACGTCTAAAGCGCATACTGCGGTGAAGATCGAGCAGAATTATCATGCGCCTGTGGTGTACGTGAATAATGCTTCGCGTGCGGTGGGGGTATGCACATCGTTATTGTCTGATGAACTGCGTCCTGGGTTTATCGAACGTTTGGATCTCGATTACGAGCGCACGCGTGATCAGCATGCGCGTAAAACGCCCAAATCTCGCCCTGTGACCTTAGAGCAGGCACGAGCCAATAAAGCCGCGATCGATTGGGCGAGTTATACGCCGCCCATGCCTGCGAAACCGGGTGTGCATGTGTTTGAAAACATTGCGTTAGCCACGCTGCGTCCTTATATCGACTGGACGCCTTTCTTTATGACTTGGTCGCTCATGGGTAAATACCCTGCCATTTTGGAGCATGAAGAAGTCGGTGAAGAGGCCAAACGTTTGTTCCACGATGCTAATGCTTTACTTGATAAGGTGGAACGAGAAGGGCTGCTGAAAGCCAGTGGTATGTGCGCGTTGTTCCCTGCCGCGAGCGTGGGCGATGACATTGAGGTGTACAGTGATGAGTCTCGCACACAAGTAGCGCATGTGCTGTACAACTTGCGTCAGCAGACCGAAAAGCCGAAAGGAGCCAACTACTGTTTGTCGGACTATGTTGCTCCGAAAGAGAGCGGTAAACATGATTGGATTGGCGCGTTTGCAGTAACTGGTGGCATTGGTGAGCGAGCGCTGGCCGATGCTTATAAAGCACAAGGCGATGATTACAATGCGATCATGATCCAAGCGGTGGCTGATCGTTTGGCGGAAGCCTTTGCGGAATATCTGCATGAAAAAGTGCGTAAAGAGATTTGGGGTTATGCGAGCGATGAAAATCTCTCCAATGATGAACTGATCCGTGAGCGTTATCAGGGCATTCGACCAGCGCCGGGGTATCCCGCGTGCCCTGAGCATACCGAGAAAGCGACTTTGTGGCAGATGCTGAATGTCGAAGAGACCATCGGTATGTCACTGACCACAAGCTATGCGATGTGGCCGGGCGCTTCGGGTATCCGGGTTGGTATTTCTCGCATCCCGATTCTCGCTATTTTGCAGTTGCGCAGATCCAGCAAGATCAGCTGCACAGCTATGCTGAGCGTAAACGCTGGAGTTTGCAAGAAGCCGAAAAATGGCTGGCTCCTAACCTTGATGCTTAATCAGTAAGACCCCATCCACAATAAAAGAGGCCACGTCATGTGGCCTCTGGTTTTTATCTCGCGAGTTTGATTTTACTCTTGCTCAAACAGCTCTTTATGCAGCTTCTGCACCGCTTGCTTAGAGACAGATTCATGCAGCAAGAAACAGAGGTTATGCGCACTGGCGCCATAGCAAATCATGCGGAGGTTGTAATCTTCCAATACGCTGAAGACTTGTTTGGCATAGCCGCGGCTCTCTTTCATCTTGTTGCCGATCAGAGCAATCAGACACAGGTTGTATTCGACTTCGACCGTACACAGCTCTTCCAACTCGGCGCGCACCGCTTCAGGCAATTCTGGTGCACCGCCTGAGGTATCGGTTTTATCCAGTGTCAGTGACACGCTGATTTCTGAGGTAGTGATGAGATCGACCGAAATTTTATGCTTGGCGAGAATTTCGAACACTTTGGCGAGGAAACCGTAAGCGTGGAACATCTGCGCGCTACGCAGTGTCACCATGGTTTGATTACAGCGTAGTGCAAGTGCGCGATACAGTGGCGCGCTTTCGACTTGTTTACGGATCCAAGTGCCGCCTTTTTCCGGTTCTTTTGATGAGCCAACAAACACGGGAATGCCATGGCGTACCGCTGGAAGCAAGGTGGATGGATGCAAAATCTTGGCACCAAAATTGGCCATTTCTGAGGCTTCGCTAAAGCTTATCTCAGGAATCGGCGCTGCTTTTGGCGCGATACGTGGATCGGTACTGTAGATCCCCGGTACGTCAGTCCAAATTTCCAAGCCACAAGCTTGCACGGCTTCGGCAATCAAAGCGGCTGAATAATCACTGCCACCACGACCTAAAGTGGTGGTATTACCTTGCGCATCAGAACCGATAAAGCCTTGAGTCACTACCACATACTGTTCACACAATGGAACCAGTTTTTCTTTGGCCAACTGAGTGATTTCAGCCAGTTGTGGTTCGGCACGACCATAATGATCGTCAGTGCGTAGCACTTCGCGGATATCAAAACGTACGGCATCGACGCCACGCTCACGCATCAGTTGAGCCAAGATATAAGTAGAAATGAGCTCACCACACGCCACTAAGTGGTCGGTCAGTTTCTTGCTCGATTGAAATGAGGCGGCTTCCGCTGCACTGGCGACGGAGTCCAATACCGCTTTGACTTCTTTCTCGACGCGGGTTGGATCCGCGAGCTGGTCGATAATCACATAATGGATATCAGCCAGTTGTTGCAAAATCGCTTGGCGGCGTTCAGCTGAGGCCACGCCATTGGCGAGTTCGACCAATAAATTGGTCACGCCAGAGCAGGCGCTGCTCACGACTAAGCGTGTTTGTGGATTGTTTTCGATAATGGCCGAACAACGGCTCATGGCTTCAAAGTTGGCGACACTAGTACCACCAAATTTGGCGACGTTAAATGTGCTCACGGCAATTCTCCCAGACTTCCTGAAAAACGAGTTGTTGGTAACCCAACGTCCAATGTTGTGAAGAGAGTGTTTTTTAATAGAGCAAAATAGAGGAGTGACTATAGAAAGATTTCCCTCAGAAGCTCTTCATCAGATTCGAGCTGATGACAGTTGAAGGGATTCAGCCCATTCAACCGATAAACCAAAGCCGCAACTTTAATTCACCTCGGCACTACTCCCCCTGAATGTTCTGTTTTGGAGTTGAGGCTCCACAAAACATCTGCCTGGGCAGTGCTCCTCTTCTGCTAGATAGCTCACACATTGAACGGTGTTGGTGAAATCTTGTCAACGACAAAATGTTCCAAAAGTGCAAATAAAAATGACATTAGTGTGACAACGATTAACACTCTGGACATAGGTCGAATTGTTGCTGCAACTTAATTGCATTATTCTGATGGTTCTGGTCGCCACAACAAGGAGTCGTTATAGACTATTCGTAGCTTTATCCCCCCGGCATCGGATTTTGATGGGGCCCGGGCCTTCTGATATTCCGCCACAAGTTCTGCAAGCGCTCAGCCGCCCCACCGTTGGTCATCTTGATCCTCTGTTTATCGGTATGATGGATGAGCTGAAACAGCTGTTGAAATATGCCTTCCAAACTGAAAACGAATTCACGATTGCTGTTTCTGCGCCGGGTAGTGCGGGTATGGAAGCCTGTTTTGTTAACCTCGTCGAGCCTGGCGATAAAGTGATTGTGTGCCGCAGTGGGGTGTTTGGTGAGCGGATGCGCGATAACGCTGTGCGTTGTGGGGCAGACGTTGTGGTGGTTGATGATGAATGGGGTTGCCCAGTCAGCCTTGAAAAAGTGCAAGCCGCGATAGATGAGCATCCGGATGCGAAAATACTGGCTTTTGTACAAGCAGAAACGTCAACCGGAGCCTTAAGTGATGCGCAAGCGTTAGGTGACTCTAGCGAAGCAGCATGGCCTGCTGACGATTGTCGATGCGGTGACTTCGCTTGGCGGTGTTCCCCTGCTGGTGGATGAGTGGCAACTGGATGCGGTGTATTCTGGCAGCCAAAAATGCCTCTCTTGTGTGCCAGGTTTGGCTCCGTTGACGTTTTCACCTCGTGCAATTGAGAAGATTCAATCACGTAAAACGCCGATTCAAAGCTGGTTCCTCGATCAGAGCTTGGTGTTAGGTTATTGGAGTGGCGCAGGCAAACGTAGTTATCACCATACCGCTCCGGTTAATAGTTTGTACGCGCTGCACGAAGCGTTACTGCTTTTGCAACAAGAAGGTTTAGAGCACGCGTGGCAGCGCCATCGTGTGATGCACGACAAGCTCAAACAAGGTTTAGAGCAACTGGGCTTTAAGTTTGTGGTGGCAGAGCCGTATCGTTTGCCGCAGTTGAACGCGATTTATGTGCCGGAAGGCATTGATGAAGCGAAAGTGCGCAGCCATTTGCTCAATGAATACAATTTGGAAATTGGTGCAGGGCTTGGGGCATTAGCTGGCAAAGCATGGCGGATTGGCGTAATGGGCTACGGTGCGCGCTCGGAAAACATTGCGTTATGTTTGCGGGCACTGGAAGAGTCACTGCGTTAATGCAAAGCGGTGTGAAATAGAAATCAGGGTGGCTTAGGCCACCCTGATTCGATCTGAGATTAAGGTGTTGCCGCTGAGGGGGCTTGTTCTGCGCCGGATGCGGTGCTTGTTGCCTTTGCGGGCGCTTGGTATTGGACGGTACTGAAATCCTGATTGGGGAACAGAAATTCCGCCTCAGTACGAATTTGCTGGGCGCGACTCGTATCTCCCAAGCCTTGGTAGGCCAAAATCAGGTTGGTATAGAAGGCTGGACGTGGCTTGTGTTGAATCACCTGTAATGACCAATCCACATACGGTTGGATCAGTTCTGCTTTTTGTTCATACAGTCCGAGTTCTAGGTAGGTGCTGTAGATGTCCCAATCGAATCGATCTTGCCACACTAAGGGATTGGTGACTTGTTTAAGTAATTCGGGATCTCTCGGCTTCGATTTTTCAAACTGAGTGAGTACATAATTGGTGTGTAAAGCTGTGCCCATATACAAAATGGTCACAATCGGTAATACCAAGCTAGTAATACGTAGTAGGGATTTACTCAGCCCACTGAAACGGACGATACGATAACGTGCAACCCGCTGATCGACCCAGTAGATCAAAATAATAAACGTGATCCAGTGAATGGCGGAGTGGTAAAACGGATACTCCAATTGAGCATGCAACGTGATAGGAACGAACAGCGCCAGCATGGCTAAACGGGTGCCTCGTTTGGCGGCATAAATGCGCAAAGTGCAGAAGCAAGCGGCAAGTAATATTCCCAACACGGGCAGCAAACCGCCCTCAACCCCCCAGTACAAGATCTCATTATGCGGATGATCCATCGCTGCAAGCCCTGCGGGATAGGTGTTGTTCAACTGATGTTGACGAGCGGTATAAAGTAAATATTGCGCTTCAAATTTACCGTAGCCATAACCGGTAAAGGGTTTTTCGATGATCATGTCAACCGCTTGTGGAAAGGTGTAGCGGCGTGGGCTTTCGAGATCAGCTTTATTCGCCACAAACCCAGAGGTTTCTTGACTATACATCGCTGCAACTCCGGCGCAGACACCAACCACAATGGCTAACACCCAGAGGCTAAAACGTTGGCGAGATGCAAATCGACGAAGATATGGCGCAACGAGAATAATGCTAAGTAAGCTGGCTATCCATCCTGTGCGTGACGCAAGCACCACCAAAAGAGGGGCGGTAAGTAGTGGCGTGAGATAAAGAATGCCAATTTTACTTAAGGGCGAATCATATTTTTCTGGTTGTCTTGCCAGTAAATAACCAGAAAGCACTAATCCGGTTGCAAGAAAACTTGCCATGACATTCGGTTGTTGAAAAATACCATAAGGACGGTTGGCTAGGGTGTCATACCCAAACGGGTTTCCCAGATCTAACCAAAAATATTGGATAAGACCCATGATGGCTTCGATTACTGTGGCCAGCAGAATAAACCACAGTAAACGTTGTTTATGTTTATTGCTAAACCGAAATTGTTGCAACATCACAAACAAGCAGAATCCTGCCCATAAGCCAATCAGTCGACTTGTGGCACTGAGCCAATCTGCATTCGCATACACCAGTGGCAGGGTTAGCAAAGTACAACTGATCCAAAGGCCGATGGTGAGCTTTGAGTAACGTAGGGCTTGATTGTTGGCAAGCTGATACAGACCCATTGCGAGTGTGATGCTTAGAGCTATCCAAGTGGTGTTATTAAAGGAGAGTGCTAACCCAGCCCCACCGGGATTGGGCATGAAGAAATGCATGGCCAGCAGATACAACACTGCCAAATGTAAAAAAAGAAAGGGTTTATTGAGAGGAATGCTCGGCGCGTGAGGCTCTAACCGGGTTCCACTTAATAGCAACGTTGCCATGCAGCTCACCTTAAAAAAACGAAACCAGCGCAGAGTTCGCTGGTTTCGATACTTTAGCCTTTTTTTCTAATTCAACAAAGGCTTGAGGAAGCGTGCGGTGTGTGAAGCTTCGATCTGCGCCACATCTTCCGGTGTCCCTTCTGCAATAATAAGGCCGCCACCTTGGCCACCTTCTGGGCCTAGGTCGACAATCCAGTCCGCTGTTTTGATCACATCTAAGTTATGTTCGATCACTACGACCGTGTTGCCGTGATCGCGTAGGCGATGCAACACGGTAAGCAGTTGTTGAATATCGTGGAAGTGTAGCCCTGTGGTAGGCTCGTCCAGAATATACAAGGTTTTTCCAGTATCACGTTTGGAAAGCTCGCGTGCTAGCTTCACCCGCTGTGCTTCACCGCCAGAGAGGGTAGTTGCCGATTGACCGAGACGAACATAAGAAAGCCCAACATCCATCAGTGTTTGCAGCTTACGTGCAATCACAGGGACAGGGTCAAAGAATTCGCGTGCATCTTCTACCGTCATCTCAAGCACTTCATCAATGGTGCGACCTTTGTAGCGTACTTCCAACGTTTCACGGTTATAGCGTTTGCCTTTACAGACATCACAAGGGACATACACATCCGGTAAAAAGTGCATTTCAACTTTGATCACACCATCACCTTGGCATGCTTCACAACGACCACCACGCACGTTGAAGCTAAAGCGCCCCGGTTGATAACCGCGAGAGCGTGATTCCTGCGTTCCGGCAAACAGTTCCCGGATCGGGGTAAAGATGCCCGTGTAAGTGGCAGGGTTGGAACGTGGAGTGCGCCCTATTGGGCTTTGATCAATATCGATCACTTTGTCAAAGTGCTCTAAACCTTGGATCGCACGATAAGGCGCTGGTGTGGCGGTCGTGGCACCATTGAGCGCGGTATGCGCGATTTTAAAAAAGGTGTCGTTGATTAGAGTTGATTTACCGGAGCCTGAAACACCCGTTACACAAGTAAACAGACCGACAGGGATCGATAAGTCGACGTTCTTGAGGTTGTTCCCTACCGCACCTTTGAGTTCAACGGTTTTGCTTGCATCGCGTGGCGTTCGTTCAGTCGGCACGGCAATTTTTTTCACGCCACTGAGGTATTGGCCAGTCAATGAATTCGGGTTAGCAATGATTTCATCGATATTGCCTTCTGCCACCACCATACCACCGTGTACCCCTGCGCCTGGACCGATGTCGATCACATGATCCGCCATGCGAATCGCATCTTCATCATGCTCAACCACTAAAACGGTATTACCGAGATTGCGTAAGTGGGTCAGGGTTTGCAGTAAGCGTTCATTGTCTCGTTGGTGGAGGCCGATCGAGGGTTCATCGAGTACATACATGACCCCCACTAAGCCAGCTCCGATCTGACTAGCTAAACGAATTCGCTGTGCTTCGCCACCAGAGAGAGTTTCGGCGCTGCGTGATAAGTTTAAGTAGTTGAGGCCCACGTTGACCAAAAATTGCAGACGATCATTGATCTCTTTCATCACCTTTTCGGCAATTTGTGCACGTTGACCATCGAGTTTCAGCTCTTGGAAAAACGTCAGCGCATCGGCGATGCTCAGCTCAACAATGGTTGGCAGCGCCGTATCATTTATGAATACATTGCGTGCTTCGACTTTCAAGCGTGTGCCATCACAGCTGCCACAAGGTTTGTTGGAGATGTATTTCGCTAGTTCTTCACGCACTGAGTTGGATTCGGTATCGCGATAGCGACGTTCCAGATTATGCAAAATGCCTTCAAAAGGGTGCTTTTTGAGGCGAATATCACCGCGATCATTGATGTACTTAAATTCAATTTCTGAGCGACCGGAGCCGTGCAGGATAATTTCCTGAATTTTCTTGCTCAGTTTGTTGAATGGTGTGTGTACATCGAAATCATAATGTTCCGCCAGCGCAGTCAGCATCTGGAAATAGTAAAAGTTCTTTTGATCCCAACCTCGAATTGCGCCTTGCGCTAAACTTAAGTTGGCATCTTGCAGCACGCGGTCTGGGTCGAAATACTGCTGTACCCCCAAGCCGTCACAGGTCGGGCAAGCACCGGCTGGGTTGTTGAAAGAGAACAGACGTGGTTCAAGCTCACGCATGCTGTAACCACAATGTGGACAAGCAAAGTTAGCCGAGAAAATCTGCTCCTCACCTTCTCCCTCCATCGGAGCTACGACGACGATACCGCCGGAAAGTTCTAGGGCCGTTTCAAAGGATTCTGCCAAGCGTTGCTGTAGATCACTGCGCACTTTGAAACGGTCGACAATCACCTCAATGGTGTGCTTTTTGTGCAGTTCAAGCTTGGGCGGATCGGTAAGATCGCAGGTTTCACCATCGATCCGTGCGCGAATAAATCCTTGTGCCGCTAAGTTTTCGAGTGTCTTAACGTGCTCACCTTTACGCTCTTTGACTATGGTGGCGAGCAGCATCATTTTGCTACCTTCAGGTAACTCCAGAACTTTATCGACCATTTGGCTTATGGTTTGTGCTTTGAGTGGCACTTGGTGCTCTGGGCAGCGCGGCTCTCCGACTCTTGCATAGAGCAAACGCAAATAGTCATACACTTCGGTAATGGTACCCACGGTGGAGCGTAGGGTTATGGGAAGTGGATTTTTAGCTCAATCGAAATCGCGGGTGATAACCCCTCAATGTGGTCGACATCGGGCTTTTCCATCAGAGAAAGGAATTGACGAGCATAAGCCGAAAGGGATTCGACATAACGTCGTTGGCCTTCTGCATATAACGTATCAAAAGCGAGTGATGACTTACCTGAACCAGAAAGCCCAGTGATGACAATTAACTTGTCACGTGGAATAGTCAGGTTGATATTTTTGAGGTTGTGGGTACGAGCGCCGCGTACTTCGATTTTGTCCATCTGATTTGCTCTTTGCTAAACGAAGTGCAGCAAGTATTACATAGAGTGAACAAAGTGCAAGCAAATACTGGATAAAAAAACAGTCCTTATTGAAAGTGAAAAAGCCAACGGATAGGGGAATCCACTGGCTTTAAATAGGACGGTTTAGCTAAGAATTACTGACCTTTGTGAGTGGATTGCTTGGCAAGTTCCACTTTTTGGTCATTCTTCTTGTACATATTTTCGTAGCAGAAGTTGGTGGCTTCGATATAGCCTTCTACGCTACCGCAGTCAAAGCGCTTACCTTTGAATTTGTACGCTAAGACACAACCCGCTTTAGCTTGTTTCAGTAGAGCGTCTGTGATTTGAATTTCACCACCTTTGCCCGGTTCCGTTTGTTCAATGAGATCGAAAATATCCGGAGTCAGGATGTAGCGGCCGATAATCGCGAGATTACTTGGCGCGGTACCTGGCTCTGGTTTTTCTACCATGTTATCGACACGGAATAGATCATCTTTGATCATCTCACCCGCAATCACGCCGTATTTGTGGGTTTCATTTTCAGGAACTTCTTGTACCGCAACGATAGAGCAGCGGAACTGTTTGTACAGCGCGACCATTTGCGCCAATACACCTTGCTGTTCATTGACACACAAGTCATCCGCTAGAACCACGGCAAATGGTTCATCTCCGACCAACTCTTTACCCGTTAAAATCGCGTGACCCAAGCCTTTCATTTCGCGTTGGCGAATAAAAGTAAAGTTAGCGGTTTCAATGATTTTACGAATATCAACCAATAACTCTTCTTTGTTGGTACCGCGGATCTGATGCTCTAACTCGTAGTTCATGTCAAAGTGATCCATGATCGAGTGCTTACCACGACCCGTCACAATACACATACCTGTAATACCCGCTTGAATCGCTTCGTCAACGCCGTATTCGATCAGTGGCTTGTTAACGACAGGCATCATCTCTTTAGGCATTGATTTCGTTGCTGGTAGGAATCGCGTTCCGTAGCCAGCTGCCGGAAATAGACACTTCTTAATCATAATCTTGCTCTATGGTGTGCTAGGGAGAAATTTTTGCCGACTCTACCATTTCTGATTCGCGACTGCATTACGTTGGTGTTATCGACCAAAAAAATGTGTGTGCAGTCGCATTGTTACTACATTTTTCAGCACGTAAAGTATCCAGAGTAATACCTCGATAATCTTGCGTTTTTTCACAATAAATTCTGATTTACCCAAGCAATGGCTTTGACTCTGTTTTTTACTATTTAACTTTTTAAATATCTGATAAAGGTGCGATTTAACTGTGAACTCACTGATAAACAAGCTCTCTGCGATTTGCATATTGGAAGCCCCCGTTTGTAAGCAGCGTAAAATTTGGATTTCACGAGCGGTGAGGTCAATGGTTACTTGTGTTTGATGAGTTTGAAATGCATAGCGATAATAATGCAGCAATTGGTTACTTACATGGCGTGGTAACCAGTTTTGTCCATTAATGATTTCACCTAATCCATGTGCCATAAAACCGGTTTCTTCATTGGCATAGAACAATCCTTTTAAATTCCCGTAGGTGAGTAAATCTTCCGTTTTTAAGCGTTTTTCCACATTGAATAAAATCGTTTCGAAGTATGGGCTGGTGAGTTTTAGAGGGCCTAATTTCTGGCGAATGGCGTTACTTTCACTATGGTCGAGCAGTAAAATTTTGTGTTTATCAGACTGGTATTCGCGCAGTAGGCGTTCTGGTTCAATGATCGGAACTGGAAGATTGAGTTTGGTTATCGCCGCCTGAATATTGGGATGTAAAGTCTCGGGTTGAGTTGTGAGTAAGTAAATAGTGCGTGCGTAGTTGGCTCGTTGCATGATGGATTGCATACCTAATTGATATGAAATAATGCACCTAATATGGCGAAAAATACGTTTACGCGCTATGGGATAAAAGCAGTTTGCGGAGCACCTCAATAGGCAAGGTAACCGATAGGTTTATCAGCAGGTTATTTCGGTGAGATGCTCTTAAAAACGGATAAACAAGGAGAGTGAAATCGCTCACGCTGCAATGAGAATCTGGGAATTCGATTGGTTCAGTGGGTAAAACGGTGTTATCCTTGCCGACTACTTGAAATTGATAGACATGACTTGATTACGGAGCAAAACATGGCAAGCCGTGGCGTGAACAAAGTAATTTTGATTGGTAACTTAGGCCAAGATCCTGAAGTGCGTTATATGCCAAGCGGCGGCGCAGTAGCGAATATCACCATCGCGACCTCCGAAACTTGGCGTGACAAAACCACGGGTGAGCAGAAGGAAAAAACCGAGTGGCACCGTGTGACGCTGTATGGAAAATTAGCCGAAGTGGCGGGTGAGTACCTACGTAAAGGTTCTCAAGTCTATATTGAAGGTCAACTGCAAACACGTAAGTGGCAAGATCAAAGCGGTCAAGATCGTTATTCAACTGAAGTGGTTGTACAAGGTTACAATGGCATCATGCAGATGCTGGGTGGCCGCACTCAACAAGGTGGAATGCCTGCTCAGCAAGGCGGTATGAATGCACCACAGCAAGGTGGTTGGGGACAACCTCAGCAGCCAGCGAAGCAGCATCAGCCAATGCAACAATCGGCACCTCAACAGTATGCTCAGCCGCAATACAACGAGCCACCGATGGATTTTGATGACGACATCCCATTCTAGAACAGCTATTGATGAAAAAAGCCGCGGATTCCGCGGCTTTTTTATATAGTTATCTCAATTGTTTAATGTAAACTTCTCGCCTCTGAGAAATAGATAGCGGCGCACATAAGGAACGTGGCACAAATGAGGTATACACCGACGTTAAAACTGAGCACTCGGCTTGTTGCGTTTGTGACCATGACGGTGATCAGTGCCATGTTTATTCTGTTCCTCGGTGGTACGTTGTCTTTTCAGCGTCTTGGGCAGGAATACCTTAATCATTATCTGCAGGGAATCGTCGACGTTGTCGACAAAGAGATGGAAGATCCCGATGCGGCATATTCGATGCAGCGTTGGATGCCGAAAATGTTACAGGCCGGTGGGATCATTGAAATGCAGCTTTCGTCGGAGGCTGGAACCGTCTACCGTTTCAAAGATACGGCCAACACCATTGAATCGGCACGCTTATATCAAGTCGCCTTACCCCTCAAACGTAATCCTGATTACGTGATGCATTTTAAAGCCATACCGCCATACCTCAGTTACAACTATTCGTTGCAAGCCATGTGGTCGACCACGTTAGCGGTCTTGCTGATCATCTTTTTCTTATTGCGGGGCTTGAAGTGGCTGAAAGAGCAGCTTTTAGGCTCGGAATTGCTGGAAGAACGTGGACGGATGATCTTAGCTGGCCGCGTTGAGCAACATGCGAAAGGCGATCCTAGAGAGTGGCCGTATACGGCTAGTGAAGCGTTGGATCGCCTGATTGAAGAGCTGCAGGATGCGCGCCAAGAGCGTAGCCGTTTTGACACCTTTATTCGCAGCCAAACCTTTTTAGACCAATTGACTGGTACTGCAAATCGCGTGTTGTACGACAGCAAACTAGAATCGGCATTGTTGGAAAGTGGTGCTCATGGTGGCGTTATGATGCTGCGTTTGGATGATCTCGAATCCACGCGTGAAGAGAGCCCCAAGCGTTTGGTGGACGAGTTTATTATCGAAGTTGGTGAGTGTCTTTCTAATATCGTCCAACGTTATCCAGACGCCATTCTTTCTCGTTACTACGATGATGTATTTGCGCTGTTCATCCCTCATCAGGGCAGTAAAGATGTGGCGCAAGTGGCAACACAAGCGATTAAGCTACTTGAGCGAATTGTGCCCCCGGAGCCGCTTTCGGAAGAAAATTGGTTCCATATTGGTGTCACCATGTATCAAGAGGGGGAGCGGCGTGGGCGCATTATCGATGAAATGGAAACCGCACTAAAAAGTGCACAACTCCAAGGTGTGAATGCGTGGAGTCGTTTCCAAAAGCCCAAGCAGTTACAGGAGGACCGTGGCAGCGTGCGCTGGCGGACTCTATTTGAGCAAGCTTTACGTCCGGATGCGATTTTGTTGTATCGACAGGCTTGCTATCTTCTTAGTGCCAATGGTGAGCGAGAATTTGTGCATTATGAATTGTTTGCACGAATCCAAGATCCGCAACAGGGCATTTTGAAAGCGTCGCGTTTTAGTTCGGCATTAGAAACGGTCGGCTATGAAGCGATGTTAGATCGTGCGGTGTTTGGTTCTGTTGTCAGTTTTCTTAAGCAGGCCGAGCGGATTGAACCTGTCTCGGTTAACTTACACGTTGTCCCGTTTAGTGATAAACGGTATGCTCGCTTTATTCGTAACGAATTGATGCAGATGCCTTTTTATCTTAGAAGTGCATTATCTTTTGAGTTCGCCGAAGCGCATTTGATCAAGCATTTGGATTATATGCGCCCAATTATTCGTATGTTAGCCGGATTGGGCTGCAAAGTCGTGGTCGGGCAGGCGGGACGAACAATTGTTAGCACTCACTATATCAAAGACTTAAAAATCAACTATCTTAAACTTCATCGGAGTTTGATTAAAAAAATCGACCAACGCCACGAGAACCAGTTGTTTGTACGCAGCTTGGTGGGCGTGTGCGGGGGTACACAAACCGAAGTGATTGCGGTAGGGGTTGAGACCGAACAAGAGTGGCAAACCTTACAGATGCTTGGTGTTAAGGGAGTGCAAGGGCGGTTGTTTGATGATGAACAACAAATGCTGCCGCCACAACCTCGCGAACAAACGAAGCTATCCCAGCGTATGTCTTTGATACCCGTCGGTAAACGCAATCGATGGAGAACCAAATAGCCGTGGTTAGAACATGAAAAAAACGAGTTGGATAGAAAAATTGTTTGCCCCTAAGGTTGCTTCTCAGCAGCTCTATGTTGTTGTGCAGCCTGAAAGTTTATATTTTACGACAGACGATCTGCCCCCGATCCCACCTCAAGCTTTAAACCAACAAAACTGGCAATCCGTGTTAGTACAAACGCTGCAAAAACACGCGATTCATGATGTACAAATCCACCTCGTACTCCATTCTCAGCTTTATCAAGCTTATCAAATTGAGCAACCTAGCGTACCACGTGAAGAGTGGTCAGCCGCTTTGCCTTTTTTACTTAAAGATATGCTCAGTGAGAAAGTGACCGATGTGGTAGCAGATGCTCACCCACTACCGGGCAGTGGCAAAGTTCAAGCCTATGTGATCAGCAAGCGCACCATTTTGGAACTGCAAAGCATGGCGTTAGCTGCGGGGTTAACGCTTGGCCGAATTATTCCAGAGCAAGCGATATGGGGACTGACAGGGGGAGAACTGAGCCATTTCTTATTGCTGCACCGTAGTATGGGTGGCAGCTTTAAGTTAGATGCCTTTGTGGAGCGCCAATGCAGCTTTCAGCGAACACTGCGTGGGATTACGGCTCCGGTGACGGATAATGCGGTGAGTGCTCTGCAGTTGGATAGTTTGGCGTTGGAGTTACAGCGCTCGATTGATTATCTCTCTGCTCAGTTAAAAGGCGGATCTTTACAACAACTTAAAGTGTGTTGTGATGGGGAAGATCGAGAAGCGCTGATTGAAGGGTTGAATGCTCGGTTAAGTGTCCGAGCTTCAGGGTTGGATGGGGAAGCGGCCATTTCCTGCGGTGAACAACTGGCACGTTATGCTCGTAATGTATCGCAAGACACGATCAACTTTTATCCAGACCATTTAAAGCCAAAACAAGAAAAATTCACATTAACCAACCTATTACTGGTCTGGCTAGCGTTAAGTGCCGTGCTGTTGCTAGGGTATGCTGGCGTTGGCTATCAAAATATGGTGAGCGATCAACAACTGCAACAGCAGCAGGATGAGAACCAAACGTTGACGACGCAAGCCACGAGCCTGCGTCAGCAAGCGGCCAATCATCTGCCATCAGCTGGAAAGTTAGCGGCGATTGAGCGTTTGAAAAAAGAAATCGTAGCTAAACAGGAAGCCAAACAGGCGATTGGTCAGTTTGATGCCGCGCAGCAAACGGGGTATTCCGGTGTTTTAAATTCATTGGCGCAGTTAGCGCGCAGTGATATCTCTTTAAGCAGTATTACCTTAGATGCGCTTCAACTGAACGTACAAGGGTTAGCACGTGATCCCGCCGCAATTCCAAACTGGATAAATCAGTTTAAACAAGAACTGCATTTGATGGGCAGAAGCTTCGAACAACTGAAAATTGGTCGTAATGATCAGGATATGATCACCTTTGAATTGAATACCCAGCGAGGGAATCTGAAATGAGATCACGTTGGCAAACGATGGAAAAACAGTTTTCCGCGCTTTCACAGCGTGAAAAAGGGTTGATCGCACTTTGTGGTGTCGTGGTGGTGGTGCTGTCATTGTGGATGGGCTTGATTGAGCCAGCATTGAAGCAAAGTGAAGCGCGCCAATTGCAAGTTCAAACTCTGACTTCTAGCAATCAGTTGTTGCAAGGCGAAATCATGGCGTTGCAAGCAAAGCTCGCAAGAAACCCAGATCAGGAATTGGATGTTGAGTTATCACAGCTGACGCTACAAAGTCAGGAGATCTCACTGCAATTGGCAGAGCAGATCACGGCGATGGTGGCACCTTCAGAGATGCCGAATTTATTGGAAAATGTGCTCAGACAGGGTCAACAACTGAAATTGGTATCGCTAGAATCCTTGCCTGCTGAACCTATTGTGCGTTCGAAAGACACCAATATGGAATCGGAATATTATTTGCATCCGGTACGTATGGAGTTCACGGGATCTTACTTCGCCATTCGTGACTATTTGCAAACCTTAGAAGCGTTACCTGTGAAATATTATTGGCGCCGTTTTCAGTATCAAGTGGAAAACTACCCACAGGCTCGGGTGATCCTAGAAGTCTATACTTTGGGCAGTCGAGAGGAGTTTATCGGTGGTTAAACATGCAGCGCTGTTGGCGCTAATCATCGCAACGCACAGTTACGCCAATGTCGACCCAACCGCCCCTTTAGGGTGGGAAAGTCCAACAAAAACCGAGCAAAAAAGAACACCAACTTACCCTGTGCCTGCTCTACAAAGTATTGTGTGTGCGGAGGGTAATCGCTGTTATGCGATTATCGAACAAACCGTGGTAGCGCAAGGGGATGTGGTGAATGGTTATCATGTTACAGCCATCCATCCCGATCAGGTGAAACTCACCCGAGCAGGGAAAGAGTGGCAGTTGGCACTCTTTGCGCTCGATATAAAACAATAAGGTAACAAAGTCTTATGCGTAAAATCGTACTCGCGTCAGTGGTCGCCTCTTTAGTGGGATGCTCAATGGGACACCGTGATCCGGTGGAGGCTAAACAAGCTCTCAACCAAGCCATTAACGAGAAGAGCAGTCGCCAGATTGACCAATTACCGCCGTCAGTGGAAGCGGATTTGATGCCCGATATGGACACGCTTACCGCCAGTGAACCCAAAACCTTGCAGCGTTTTCGCATTCAAGCCAAAGAGGTTGAAGCCAAAGCCTTTTTTACTAGCTTGGTACAGGGAACTGAATACAGCGCTGCGCTTCATCCCGCGGTGACTGGACGCATTACACTTAACCTCACGGATGTTACTTTGGATGAAGCACTTGGCGTTGTGCGTGATTTGTATGGCTTTGATATCGTTAAAGAAGGCAAAGTCATTCAAGTGTATCCAGCGGGGCTTCGCACGGTAACGATTCCGGTCGACTACTTGCAATTTAAGCGTACTGGGCGCTCTTTAACCGCGATTACGACCGGGACGATCACCAATACCGATACTCAAAATAGCTCTAGCAGTAGTAACAGTACGAGCAACTCGTCAAATAGCAGCAGTTCTAGCAATAACCCAACGGCTCGCGGTGGTACAGAGATTGAAACGACCAACGAAAGTGATTTCTGGCCTCAACTGGAAAAAGCCGTGGCTCAGTTGCTTGGCAGCAGTGGTGGTCAAACGGTCGTGGCGAACCCGCAAGCAGGGGTGCTGACCTTACGCGCTTATCCTGATGAAATTCGTCAGGTTACCGAGTTTTTAGGTATTTCTCAGCAGCGTATGCAGCGCCAAGTGATTTTAGAAGCCAAAATTCTTGAAGTCACACTCAGTGATGGCTATGAGCAAGGGATTAATTGGAGCAAAGCTTTCTCCGCAAATGGAACCAATTACCAGATCGGTACTGGAACGATCGCTCAAGACACCAATGGCAATCCAATCAGCTCTATTTTACCGGGACTCGATGCGATAGGGACGCTATTGGGAGGCCAATCGAATGTGGTGGTTTCTAGCGGCAGTTTTGAGGCCGTACTTAGCTTTATGTCGACACAGGGCGACTTAAATGTGCTCTCAAGCCCACGCGTCACTGCATCTAATAACCAGAAAGCGGTGATTAAAGTCGGTACCGATGAATATTATGTAACGGATTTATCGAGTGTCGTGGGGACTGGCGATAACGCGCAAGCTTCCCCCGACATTACTCTGACCCCTTTCTTCTCGGGTATTTCATTAGATGTGACCCCGCAAATTGACGATAAAGGTAATGTGTTACTGCATGTTCACCCTGCGGTTATCGAAGTGGAGCAACAGACCAAGCGCATCACCTACAACAGCCAGCAAATAGAGCTGCCGTTAGCGAGAAGTTCGATCCGGGAGTCAGACTCAGTGATCCGAGCGAAAGATGGTGATGTGGTGGTGATCGGTGGTTTGATGAAGTCCAACACGGTGGATCGGGTTGCCAAAGTGCCATTCCTTGGCGATGTTCCTGGGTTAGGTCATCTGTTTCGTAATACCTCTAAACAGACTCAAAAAACAGAGTTAGTGATTTTGCTTAAACCAACGGTGGTTGGCGTGAATACGTGGCAAAAAGAGTTGGAGCGTTCGCGCAGCTTGTTGCAAGACTGGTTCCCTGAAAGCAAGTAAATGTATGTATTTATCGCACTTTGGTCTGGAGCAACTTCCTTTTCACTTAACCCCAGATACTGAACTGTTTCTGGGGTTAGCCCCACATTTTGAGGCCATTCAAACCTTAAGTGCGGCGATAGAAATGGGAGAGGGAGTGACAAAGCTGACCGGTGAAGTGGGGACGGGGAAGACCATGGTGTGTCGGATGTTGCTCACTCACCTCGGTGATGAGGTGGCACTGATTTATCTGCCCAATCCCATGCTCAGTGGCGAAGAGTTACGGCAGGCAGTGGCAGCAGAATTGCAGCTTGAAGTGGTTTCAGCGGTGCGGATTGTTGAACAGATCCAAACACGATTGATTGAGCTGCATCAGCAAGGTAAACGAATTGTGGCTTTGGTGGATGAAGCGCAGGCACTTTCTGATGAGGCGTTAGAAACGCTGAGACTATTTGGTAACTTGGAAACCGAGCAGACTAAGTTGTTACAGATCGTTCTGATTGGCCAGCCTGAATTAGATGCAAGGTTAGCACAACATCATCTACGCCAGTTTCGGCAGCGGATCACCTTCAATGCGCATTTACGCCCACTGAGCCAAGCTGAAACGGAAGTGTACATTGAGAGCCGTTTAAACAAAGCGAAAGCGCCTTATCCCCTGTTTAATCCGGCGCTGAAGAAAGCCGTATGGCGGGCATCACAAGGGATCCCGCGTTTGATCAACCAAATATGTCATAAGGCTCTGTTACTGGCTTGGCACGAACAAAGCCCGTTGATTAATCAGCATCACCTGTTTGCCGCGATTCATGATACCTATGACAGCTGCAAACCCAGATTTAAAACCCCAGTATTATGGGGATGGAGTAAGCCATGAGTGCGGTGAATCAAGCATTGGCCAAAAGTGCCAAGTCCAACCATTCTCGTCTCTCTAGCATTGAGCGGATTGATGTTGCCCCGTCTAAAACTCGTCCAGCTTGGCTATGGGCAGTGTTGGGTTTTGGTATTAGCTTAGCCGTTGGTGGCTGGTCAGTCTCTTTACAAGCCCCAGCGATCTCTCAAACGGCAACCCCAATGGTGGTGCAGGAGGATCTTCCATCTCCAACACAAAAAACCACGCAGCAAGCCGTTGCCTTATATACCGCACCGATCAAAAGTGAGCCCATCGCACAGGTGCAAGCCAAACCGCAACCGATCGCTCAGCTTGAAACGACGTTGACGGTAGCTAAACCGGAGCCTGAGCTGACCTTAGCGACAAATGTTCAAGCGCCGCTATCAGCCGATGAAGAGGAAGTCCTCCCGGCAACTCAGCCTGTGATGATTGTGGAACAGGTGGCACTCACGCCGGAACAGTTGGCACAAAAGGCATTACAACGAGCACAAAAAGCCATGGAAAGTAACGATTTCCAAGCTGCTGTGAATGCTTATGGTGAAGCCCTACGCTATACCCCAGAAGACGAATTAACCCGACAAAAACTGGCGGCACTTTATTATGGCAAGGGGGATGGGCGAAAAGCGTTTGATTTGATGCAGGCGGGGATTGAACGTAATCCGGATGGGGAAGTGCTGCGCCTTGCGCTTGCCAAGTTACTGGCTAGAGAAAAACAAGATGCTGCCGCATTAGTGCCATTAGCCTATTTGCCTCACCAGCCCACCGTCGAATACTTATCGCTACGTGCAGCACTGGCACAAAAAACGAAGCAAGATGCAATGGCTTTACAAAGCTATCAGTTGTTGACTGAAAGAGAACCCAATAACGGCCGTTGGTGGCTCGGATTGGCCATTCAACAAGAGCGCGCTCTGCAATGGCCGGCCGCACAGCAGGCGTATCAGCAAGCCTTGAACAACGTTGGACTTTCCAGCCAATCCCAAGCCTTTATCCAACAGCGCCTGCAATTACTGACCAGTTTACAGGAGACACAAAGTGCCAATTAATAAACTGCGTAAGCGTCTGGGTGATTTGTTGGTTGAAGAAGGCATCGTCAGTGAAGCGCAACTTGAACAAGCTCTGAATACCCAGAAAAATACAGGGCGTCGCTTAGGGGATACCTTGATTTCACTGGGCTTTCTTAGTGAAAACCAGCTACTGAACTTTTTGGCGCAACAGCTCGGTTTACCGGTGATTGACTTGAGCAGAGCGAATGTGGATATCGATGCAGTCCCGCTGTTGCCTGAAGTTCACGCCCGCCGCTTACGAGCCTTGGTGATTGGACGCAGTGGCGATATTTTGCGTATCGCGATGAGCGATCCTGCGGATCTTTTCGCACAAGAAGCGCTGCTTAACCAACTGCCCGAGTATGGTTTTGAGTTTGTGATTGCGCCCGAAAAGCAGCTAGTGGATGGTTTTGATCGCTACTATCGCCGCACCAAAGAGATCGTCTCGTTTGCTGAGCAGTTGCATGCCGAACACAAAACCAACGACAGCTTCGACTTTGAGATCACGGATTCAGACAGTGATGAAGTGACGGTGGTTAAGCTGATTAACTCGTTGTTTGAAGATGCGATTCAGGTCGGAGCGTCTGATATTCATATCGAACCC
Source organism: Vibrio metoecus (assembly GCF_000696385.1). Taxonomy (GTDB): domain Bacteria; phylum Pseudomonadota; class Gammaproteobacteria; order Enterobacterales; family Vibrionaceae; genus Vibrio; species Vibrio metoecus. The sequence goes on from NZ_JJMN01000018.1 coordinate 24,637, forward strand.
GATGCCAACGTATTGCGTTTGCGCCAGCGGATTGATGGTGTGTTGCATGAAACCTTACTGCATGAAGTGAATATTGCTTCAGCATTAGTGCTGCGTTTAAAACTGATGGCGAATCTGGATATTTCGGAAAAACGGATGCCGCAAGATGGTCGATTTAACATTCGAGTCAAAGGCCAGTCGGTTGATATCCGGATGTCAACGATGCCGATCCAACATGGTGAATCGGTGGTGATGCGTTTGCTTAACCAATCCACAGGCGTTCGTAAATTAGAAGAATCCGGGATCCCGCCACACTTATTAGTACGTCTTCGTCAGCAACTTAAGCGTCCACATGGCATGATTTTGGTTACCGGTCCAACAGGCTCGGGAAAAACCACCACCTTGTATGGGGCATTGAGTGAGCTCAATACCTCTGGCAAAAAAATCATCACCGCCGAAGACCCAGTCGAATATCGTATTTCTCGGGTTAACCAAGTACAGGTGAATCCTAAAATTAATCTCGATTTTTCCACCTTACTACGAACTTTCTTACGGCAAGACCCCGACATCATTTTGGTGGGGGAGATGAGCGATCAGGAAACGGTGGAAATCGGCTTGCGGGCGGCATTAACCGGCCACTTAGTGCTGAGCACCTTACATACCAATGATGCCGTGGACAGCGCACTGCGTTTGATCGATATGGGGGCGCCGGGGTATCTGGTGGCGAGTGCGGTACGTGCTGTGGTGGCACAGCGACTCGTGCGTAAAGTGTGCCCTGATTGCAGTAGTCATGATGCCGTTGATGAAGCACGCCGACAGTGGCTTGTCACTCGCTTCCCAAACCAAGTTTCTGCCACTTTCATGCGCGGGCGCGGTTGCCAAAACTGCAATTTGACCGGTTATCGCGGTCGAATTGGGGTATTTGAAATGCTTGAGTTGGATCAGCCGATGATGGATTGTTTACGCGCCAATGATGCCGTCGCCTTTTCGCAAGCAGCACGTCGTAATTCGGATTATAAACCGTTGCTTGCCTCTGCGATGGAGCTGGCGTTGCAAGGGGTTGTGAGCCTTGATGAAGTCATGTCGTTGGGTGAAGGAGACTCTTCCGGTCTTGTTGAGCCGATTTATCTGTAGGAGTAAGCATGGCGACTTTTTATTATCAAGGGCGTAATGCGGATGGAAGTAAAGCCTCCGGATTGGTTGAGGCCGCGAGCGAAGAGTTAGCCGCTGATATGTTACTCAATAAAGGTATCGTGCCGACTTCTATTGCGCAGGGCGGTTCCTCGAAAAGTAGTTTGAATGTCAATTGGCAAGCTTGGCTGACACCGTCCGTTCCCCTAGAGGTTTTAGTGATATTTTGTCGGCAGATGTTTAGTTTGACCAAAGCCGGGGTTCCTTTGCTGCGTTCAATGCGTGGTTTAACCCAAAATTGTCATAATAAACAACTGAAAGCGGCGTTAGAGTCGGTGTGTAATGAGTTAACCAATGGGCGCAACCTTTCCGCTTCGATGCAGATGCATCCTGGGGTATTTAGCCCATTATTCGTTTCCATGATTCAGGTTGGTGAGAACACGGGTCGCTTAGATCAGGCCTTATTACAACTGGCTAATTATTACGAACAAGAAGTTGAAACGCGCAAGCGGATCAAAACGGCGATGCGTTACCCCACCTTTGTCATTAGCTTTGTGGTGATGGCGATGTTTATTCTCAACGTCAAAGTGATCCCAAAATTTACCAGCATGTTCAGTTCGTTTTGGGGTCGACTTGCCATTGCCCACCCGTAATTTTGATCGCCACTTCCGATTTTTTTGTTAACTACTGGGGCTTGCTACTCGGGGTGATGGTGGGCCTGTTTTTTGCCTTTCGGGCGTGGATAAACACCACCGATGGACGGATCAAGTGGGATCATTTACGTCTGCGTATGCCGATTGTTGGCGGCATTGTGAACCGTGCTCAGTTATCTCGTTTTTCTCGGACGTTTTCACTGATGCTTTCAGCGGGTGTCCCGCTTAACCAATCTTTAGCGCTGTCTGCGGAGGCGATTGATAATAAGTTTCTTGAGCAGCGTATTTTGGAAATGAAAAGCCAGATTGAATCGGGGGTCTCCATTTCAACCACGGCAGTGAATGCAAAAATTTTCACCCCTTTAGTCATTCAAATGGTGAGCGTAGGGGAAGAGACGGGGCGAATTGATGAGCTCTTATTAGAGGTCTCAGATTTCTATGATCGTGAAGTGGATTATGATTTAAAAACGCTCACTGCACGTATTGAACCTGTTTTGTTGGTATTTGTTGCGGCAATGGTATTGGTGCTGGCTCTGGGTATCTTCTTGCCGATGTGGGGCATGATGGATGCCCTTAAAGGTCGCTAATGAAAAGCGGTTTTGAGCGAGCTCGTTTTGCGGTTTGGGTGTTGTTAGTGTTGGTTTTGATCAGCGCTCTTTTTTCGGTTTGGCGTTCCATGTCGCGAGAAACGATGCAGACCGCCATCGAGGTCACTAAGCAACGCATGGCAGAGCGCGCCAACACTTACAAGCAAGAATGGGTGTTGCAAGGGCGTCCGGAACAACTACGATTTGAACAGGATCGGGTTTTTATGCAGAACGGGTGGGTTTTTCCCAAGGTCGATCAAGGAGTTGACTGTGAAAAAGTGCTAGTTTTGCTCTATCCTGATCGTAAGGTGCTCGACTGGTTGCCTAAAGTGACGAGTATCAATTTGGCTAATGGTTATCGTTGCGACTATCAGTATAGCGAGATAGCTCAGATTGAAGTGGAATTGAAAGACCGCTTTTTTGCGGTGAATGTCAGATTTTTAATGTGAGAATTTTCTGACACTTTAGCGACATCAAAGCCCCAAAACGGCGTATAATGCACGCCATACGTTAGGTAAGTGAGTCAAATATATGAAGAAAATGCAGCAAGGCTTTTCGTTGGTCGAATTAGTGATTGTCATCGTAGTCGTTGGGCTACTTGCGGTTGCCGCGTTGCCCCGTTTTCTCGATGTGACTGATGAAGCGAAAAAAGCCAGCATCGAAGGCGTTGCTGGGGGCTTTGCCACAGGGGTACTTTCAGCACGAGCACAGTGGGAAGCGCAAGCTAGACCCACCGCCAATCAGTACCCGTCAATCAACTATGATGGTGTGGATTTCTGGTTAACGACCTCAGATACCAGCGGGTATCGCGATGGTTACCCTCTAGGACTGAACACGGATAACACGACTTATCCTTCAAGTATTTCTGATCAAGCTTGTATTGATTTGATGGAGAATTTACTACAAAACCCACCGCAAGTCGGCACGGTGACACAAGCTGCTAGCAGTTCAGATTATAAGTATTCGGCGAAAGCGGATGCGGGCGCTGCCACCTGTACTTATGTGCAGAATGAAAAAGGCAGCCAACATGAGTTTGTTTACGAAGTCAAAACTGGTCGCGTGACCGTTACCTTGCAGTAATTCTGCGTATTCACATTGAAAGAGAGAAAGTAATAATGAAAAGACAAGGCGGTTTTACCCTGATTGAATTGGTAGTGGTGATTGTCATTCTCGGTATTTTGGCAGTGACGGCAGCTCCACGTTTCTTAAACCTGCAAGGCGATGCTCGTAATGCCTCGCTGCAGGGATTAAAAGGTGCGATGCAAGGAGCAGCAGGAATTGTTTATGGCCGTGCTGCATTAGATGGAAATGAAGCGGTATCGTCCAGTAAAACAGTTACGATAGGTAGTGATACCGTGAAGCTAGTGTGGGGTTACCCTGAAGCTAGTATGGATGGTATTGGAAAAGCTGTTTCCGGTTTAGCAGAGGATTGGAATGTAGTTTCTGGTTCTAATACTACTAATACCAGTATTGCTTATACCTTTAAATCTGGCGTTGCTGGTGCTTCTGAGTCCAATTGCTCTGTGAAATATGTTTTGGATCCTAGTGTTTCCAACGCTCAACCTGTCATAACCGCAAATGATTGTAACTAAATCAAAAGGCCAGCTTGTCTGGCCTTTGTTCTCTAACGATATGAGCTAAATTTATTCGCCATGCGGCAAAGCAGGATGGAATTTCCTCTGGGTAAAACACAAGGTTTTACCCTTATCGAACTGGTAGTGGTGATTATCCTACTAGGGATAGTTTCTGCTTATGCGGCAAGCCGTTTTATTGGTCCGTCTTCTTTTGCGGTCATTACGACACAAAGTGAAGTATTGGCATCATTGCGTTTAACTCAAAGCCGTGCGATGCAGCGAACAGGCTACTGCAATCGCTGGTTACTGACGAGCACAGCCGCCATTCAAGTTTCTCCACAGGCTATGCAAGAAAATTGCCTCACTACTTTTTCCAGTAATACCTCAGATCCTTCGATGGTGGATGCCGCCGCCAGCGGAGTCAGCCTCTCTCTGAGTGGGAGTGGTGGCCAATCTTTTTCTTGGATTTTTGACCGTTTAGGTCGCGCCACTCAATGTGTTGCTACGGGTTGTGTTGTGCGCATCCGTAGTGCGACGAATAACGACGCCCGCCAAGTCTGTGTAAACACCGAAGGGTATATCTATGCCTGTTAACTCTCCCAACCTATCACGTGGTTTTACGCTGATTGAAATGGTGATCGTTATTGTGGTGCTTGGGATTGCTTTGGTTGGCGTGACGACGGCACTGTACCCGCGATCCAAACAAACGGCAGAACAAGTGATGGCGGTTAAAGCCGCAGAGTTAGGCCGAGCGGTGTTGGATGAGATTCTTGGACGGCAGTTTGATGAACAATCAGGGCCTAACGGTGGATTACCGGAGTGCGTGATTGTTGCTGTGTCCGGTCGTCAAGATTGCACCGCTCCCTCCGCACTTGGCAAAGAGGGCATACTGAGTAATACCGAATACAACGATGTCGATGATTACATTACATCGACTCCCATTTCTGTCACCGATGTATTGGGGAATGATCTTTCGAGCGAATATCATCGCTTTTCTGTCGCTATCCAAGTGTTTTATGAGACGGATAATAGCGGGCAGTTTTCCGCAACGCCGGCTTCAGTGGCTACCCACTATAAGCGGATTGCGATTGTGATTTATGATCCGCAAGGTAATGCCTATCCATTTGCTGCCATAAAAGGGAACTACTGATGAGTCGTGGTTTTACCCTGATTGAAATGGTGATCACCATTATTCTACTCGGCATCGTTGGTCTGTTCTTGGGCAATATTCTGGGGCAAGCGATGGGGATTTACGCTGATACCTCTGCGCGTGAAGCACTTATTCAACAAGGTCGATTTATCACAGAGCGTATGAGCCGAGAATTGCGTGAAGCCGTTCCCAATAGTGTGATGGTTGCCAACGGCTGTATTGAGTTTCTGCCGATTGTGAATAGTGCGATCTATCAATCCTTTCCTACAACCAGTATTAATCAATTTCGGGTATTGCCCGTGAATAAACAAATTAATGCGGGAGAGCGTTTGGTGATTTCTCCTCTATCAGCACAAGATCTGCGAGAAGAATTGTTACCGGCGGCTGGGCAAATTGCTGAAGTGGCGAGTGTAGTGGATTTTTCAGAACCTTTGAAGATGGTGGACGTTCCTTTAGTGCAATCCACCTTGTTTACTCGCCAATCCCCAGCTAATCGCGCGTATTTTTATCAATCACCGGTCGCCTATTGTTATGAGGAAGGCAGCCGCATATACCGTTATGCCAATTATGCGTTAAACCGAACGTTATTGGCTCCTGCTTATTTAGGTAACGAACGGGTGTTAATGGCAGAGAATTTAAGTGCGGCAAATTTTGCGGTGCTGCCTGCCCAGTTGCAGCGCAATGGACTCATTAAAATAGAACTCACCTTTGCCGCTCAAGGTGAAACAGTAAGGTTTGATCATGATGCCTTGGTCTACAATACGCCGTAAGCAGCAGGGCAATGCCTTGATTCTGGTGGTTTTTCTTATCGTTGTTGTCGGGTTTGTCGCGCTAGTGGCTAACCGAAATCAAGAGCGTAATAGCCAACATCTGATATCTATGGTGCTCGGTACTCGCGCAGAAATGGCAGCGCGTTCAGCGCTCAATATTGAACTGAGCCGTTTTTATCAAACCACGACAGAAGGCAGTTGCCACACTAATGCCCAACAAAATATGGACTTTGATGGGCAAGGATTATCTCAGTGCGAAGCCAGCGTTATATGCAATAATTTAGGTATGTTAGACAGTGGTGAACAGGTTTATCAGTTAAAAGCGTCAGGTCGCTGCCAAATAGGAGACTGGACACTACAACGCGTTGTTGAAGTAGGAGTAAGAAGTGAAAATTAAACTATACACGTTGTTGTTACTCTTGTTCGCTTACTCAATGCCTGCGTTTGCCGTACCTTTGTGTTCCGATATTTTTACCGACCCGCCGAGCCAAAATCACTCTCCTTATGGGCTAGTTCCCCCTGCTAATTTGCCGAGCTTGGGAAATTTGAACTGCAATGGAAGCAACTGTGGCGTCTTGGCTCCCGGGGACTACCAATACAACTCAGGCACGCTGTCAGGCTACGCAGTTTCGGTGGCTTCCGGCAAAACCGCGCGCTTATATTTCAATACACTCACGATCAATGATAACACCTACCTTAATACCTCTGGTGACGCAGAAAATCTGATTATTTATGTTGCTGGATCATTAGTGCTGAATGGCAATTTACATATCAACGGAATTTTGTATGTAGCGGGTTCGGTAACGATTTCTGCCAATTCCACTATTACGGGCGCCATTGCGACGGGAGGCGGACTAGCCAATTCAGGAAGCACCGTAGTGGATCTTGAGGCGGTGGAGCTTGCCGACTTCAATGGTATGTGTCAAAGCGATAAGTTAGTGGCGCGCTATCATCTCGATGAGTCGGCATGGGCCGGTAATACGGAAGAAGTGAAGAATACGGTAGCGAATGCTTTACACGGTGTGGCGGTTAACGGGGTAAATACGGCCAATCAAACACCAGCCTTACCGGCTGATATCGATTCAAACGGTACATGTGGTTACGGTGTTTTTAATCAGTCCCAAGCGCAGTACGTGAATATTCCGAATGACTCGGCATTGAATTTTAAAGATGCGTTTACGATTTCAGTTTGGGTTTATCCCAAGAGTTACCCGAACTCAGATATCATGACCATCATTTCTAAAGATGGTAACTATGAATTTCACTTAGATAGCCAAGGTCGCGTGTATTGGTATTGGGAAAGAGATACCGGAGCGGCTTTAACGCTCACCTCCACGGCATCCATCCCTCGCAATCAGTGGTCACATATTGCGATTCGTTATGACCGTTATCGCGGCAGTGAGCGGCAAGCTATTTTTATTAACGGCCAACTGAATAAATCCGCTAACACGAATTATGTGCTGTTGAACAATAACCTTCCGTTGCAAATAGGAACGGATTTAAGTTCTGCTTCACGGGCGTTTAATGGATATATTGATGAGCTGTCGATATACGGTTCTGGCTTATCTAATTCAAAAATCGCACAGCTTGCTCAACTCCGGCATTCTTGTCAGCAATCTGGTTTGCAGTGTTTTTCAGACGACTTTTCTTCACCTAGCCTTAGCGATCAATGGCGAGTCTTTAAAAGTAGTGGAACCTTTACCCCTTCGATTGTGAGTCAACGTTTACGTCTCACCGAGGCGAGAGTGAATCAAGCGACGGCTTCGACATTCCAACGTATCTTTCCTGCTGCAGGAAACCGCGTCGAGCTTGAGTTCGATTATTTTGCGTATGGGGGAAATGGTGCGGACGGGATTGCGATTGTATTCTCTGATGCCCAAGTTACTCCACAAGTGGGGGCTTTTGGGGGGCCGCTGGGTTACGGTTATAAGAATAATGAGCAAAAACCCGGCTTTGCAGGCGGTTGGCTAGGTATCGGTTTAGACGAGTACGGGAATTACTCGATCGAAGGGGGAGGAAATGGCCCAGGGGCGAGACGTCAGTCGGTTGTTTTGCGTGGCTCTGGGGCTGGGTATTCTGGATACAATTATTTAGCCGGAACCTGTGCGAATGGCACGGCGATGAATCCGAATGGTACTTGCTTGAGCCCAGCAGTTGATGGGACGAATGGTAGCCCCCAGCACCGTTATCAGATCATTATTGACTCAACACAAGCGTCAACCTCGATGGTGACAGTAAGGCGTAAAATTGGCACTGGTGCTTGGAGTAACTTGATTGGCCCTTTGAATGTGATGAACTTTCAGGGGCAGGAATCAGTCCCCAACGAGTTAATCATGTCCATTACTGGCTCGACGGGGTCTTACACCAACTATCATGAAATTGATAATTTCCAAGTGTGCGCGCTTAATTCAAGACCCGTAGGTGAACAAATTAACCATTTTCGACTGATATTACCAAGCAATGGGCTTACATGTGGTGCCAGTGATGTGGTAATTCAAGCCTGTGCAGATGCCAGTTGTAGCTCGTTATTTGCTGACCCCGTCAGCGCGAATTTAGTCCCAGCCTCAACACCGAATGCCGATGGTGGCTGGGTTGGTGGGTATAACGCATCACTGACTAACGGTGTGGGTACCAAACAGCTGCGCCGTAATACCGCCGGACGAGTCACTGTCGATATTTCGGGCTCAACTCCGACAGCACAGGCTTATAATGAAAATTTATGTAGTCGAACAGGGGCTGCGGGTTCATTTTCAAAAAGTAACTGCTACATCGACTTCGCCGACAGCGGCTTTATTGTCGATGTGCCGAATGCTTATGCCAACCAAACGGTCACGGCTACCCTAAAAGCAGTGCGTAAAGACAACATTTCGCAGCAATGCTTACCCAGTTTTCAGAATGTGCAGAAATCCGTTGCTTTTTGGAGTGATTATTTAAATCCAAGCAGTGGCAGCGCCGGATTTAATGCTTTGTCGGTGGGGGTGAATGGAACGAATGTCGGGCAAAGTGCCAATAATGCCCAGCCAATTAATCTGACTTTTGACCAAAATGGTACAGCGGCCTTCACGGTTTCCTATCGTGAAGCGGGGAATGTAGCTTTAAATGCTCGCTTTACGGGCAGTGGTGATGAGCAAGATCTGCTTCTCGAAGGGCAAGATAGTTTTATTCGTGTCCCTAAGGCATTGGTTTTGAGTGCAAAAAGTTTTTATAACAGTGATGGCAAATGCGCTGCAGCGAATATGAGTTGTAATGTTTTTGCGAGAGCGGATGAAAACTTTGATCTTAATATTCGTGCAGAGGCGGTTGCTGCCGACCCCCGTTCGACGATTCTGACGATTTAACTATCCATAATTATCAGCAAGCGAATATCACTTTACAGCATACTTTAGTTGAACCCGAAGCTGGTGTTTTAGGTGTCTTAGGTACAAATCAATATACGCACCAACTTGGAGTAAATAGACAAAAAGTTACACAAAAAGTGAGTGAAGTCGGGGTGTTCGATTTCTCTTTGGTCGCTCCAACTCATTATCTTGGTCTTGATTTAGCGAGTGCCAATCTACCGATTGCCGTTTCATCTACCGGTTCCATTGGGCGCTTTATTCCCGCTTACTTTGCGGTATCGCCGATGACAGTGTCCTTAGATGCGGCATGTAAAACGGGCAATGCTTTTAGTTATCTCGGGCAGCCGTTCGAGTATTCCAATAGTCCGGGACTCTATTTACAGCCTAAATCCGCCAATAATGCGGATACGCAAAACTATCTCATCGGCTCTTGGTGGCGTTATAACAATCAATGGAGTGGTCGTACTTACAGTGATAGCGCAAACGGTGTGAATCTTGGTTTCGATAATCAGCAGACTTCGCCCGTCAGCCGACAGGCATCAAACAACAGTGGCATTGTCTTAAATGGGGAAAAGGTGTGGTATCAAAAACCGTTACAACCTAAAGCCGTGTTTAATGCTGCGTTTGATTTGACGTTGAATGCCTCGAACTTAACGGATCAGGATGGGGTTTGTTATCGGCAAAATGCCGCATCCCCTTGTTTGGGATATACGTTTTCACACATTGATGGGGCCATGCCGCTGTATTGGGGCAAATTAGTTATTCAAGATGTGTATGGACCAGAAACTCAACCGTTGGATCAGCCGATCTACATTGAGCATTACACAACGAATGGTTTTGTACGCACCACAGACGATAGTTGCACAGGGTTACCGGATATCACGGGCTTTACGTTGCCATCAAACGACTATACGGTGCTGACTTCAGGCGTTCCTGTTCCACCGCAAATATTGGCTGAGCATCCTAGTGCTACGTTGATCCGAGGTCAGAGAGCGATTCGCTTTAGTGCGCCGGGAGCGGGTGCTCGTGGGGTGATTGACTCGGTGTTGGATCTCAATGCGCACAACTTACTGTGGCTCGCTGAAGACAAAGATGGTGACGGCAGCTTTGATCAAACCACCCAAGGTCGAGTGCAATTTGGTTTGTACCGTGGCAGTGATCGGGTGATCTGGTGGCGCGAATCAAATTAATGACTAAGCACTCAATGGATCCCGATTTCTCTCATTCCGTTAGATAACTGTTAGAAATTGCGTGTTTCAGTCCATGTTTATGGATCAACGCCTTGCTGTGATGGCAAGGCATTGGTACATTTAGTGCAATTTTCATCTTCTCATTTCTTGCAGGACGAACGAAGAATATGTTCAAAAAACTTCGTGGCATGTTTTCTAACGACCTATCGATCGATTTAGGTACCGCCAACACACTTATTTATGTCAAAGGACAGGGCATTGTTCTCGATGAGCCTTCTGTTGTTGCAATTCGTCAGGACAAAGGCCGTGGCGGTAAAACCGTTGCAGCGGTTGGCCATGCCGCAAAACAGATGCTCGGTAGAACCCCTGGTAACATTTCTGCGATTCGCCCAATGAAAGATGGTGTGATCGCAGATTTCTATGTCACAGAAAAAATGCTGCAGCATTTTATTCGCCAAGTGCACGACAACAGCGTGTTGAAACCAAGCCCACGCGTACTGGTGTGTGTGCCTTGTGGTTCAACCCAAGTTGAACGCCGTGCCATTCGCGAGTCAGCTTTGGGTGCCGGTGCACGCGAAGTTTACTTGATTGATGAGCCAATGGCGGCCGCGATTGGTGCCGGTCTGCGTGTTTCCGAGCCAACGGGTTCAATGGTGATTGATATCGGTGGTGGTACGACGGAAGTGGCGGTGATCTCGCTCAATGGCGTGGTGTACTCATCGTCTGTACGTATCGGTGGCGACCGCTTTGATGAAGCCATCATTAATTATGTGCGCCGTAACTACGGCAGCTTGATTGGTGAAGCAACGGCAGAAAAGATCAAACACGAAATCGGCTCCGCTTATCCGGGCGATGACGTACAAGAGATCGAAGTACGTGGCCGTAACCTAGCGGAAGGTGTGCCACGCAGTTTCACTCTCAACTCAAACGAGATCCTTGAAGCGCTGCAAGAGCCATTGACCGGCATCGTATCTGCGGTGATGGTTGCACTGGAACAGTGTCCACCAGAGCTTGCATCTGACATCTCTGAAAACGGTATGGTGTTGACTGGCGGTGGTGCACTGCTGAAAGATCTGGATCGTTTGCTGATGGAAGAAACCGGAATCCCAGTCGTGATCGCCGATGATCCACTAACTTGTGTTGCTCGTGGCGGTGGTAAAGCCCTAGAAATGATCGACATGCACGGTGGCGATCTGTTTAGCGAAGAATAAACCGTAGTGTCGTGCCCCATGCATGGCATTTTGCTCAGCGCTAGGATGGTTATTGGATGAAACCTATCTTTGGTCGAGGACCTTCTCTGCAGCTGCGGCTATTTTTTGCGGTTATGCTATCAGCCAGCCTTATGCTGGCTGATAGTCGTTTAGGTGCATTCTCACATGTGCGCTTTCTGCTCAATAGTCTGGTTGCGCCTATTCAGTACGCAGCGGATCTACCGCGCGTACTGTTTGACGATTTTTATGACAGCATCAGCTCCCACCAGCAGTTACGGGAAAATAACCAACTGCTCAAGCGGGAAGTGTTGACGCTAAAAAGTAATTTGCTACTGCTTGAACAGTACAAAGAAGAAAACCAACGGTTTCGTAAATTGCTCGGCTCCTCCTTTTTGCGTGATGAGAAAAAGGTCGTGACGGAAGTGATGGCAGTCGATACCTCGCCTTATCGTCACCAAGTGGTGATTGATAAAGGCCGGATTGATGGTGTGTATGAAGGTCAGCCGATCATCAACGAAAAAGGCATTGTCGGTCAGGTCACTTTTGTGGCTGCGCACAATAGCCGAGTTTTACTGCTGATTGACCCTAATACGGCGATCCCAGTTCAGAACATTCGTAATGATATTCGAGTGATCGCTTCGGGGAATGGGCAGACGGATCAAATCCAACTCGAACATATCCCTACCAGTACCGATATTGAAGTCGGCGATATGCTGGTGACTTCTGGCTTAGGCGGCGTTTACCCTGAAGGCTACCCAGTGGCGATTGTGTCACAAGTCGATAAAGACACCCGCCGTGAGTTTGCCTCGATCAAGGCGGATCCTGTGGTGGAGTTTGATCGCTTGCGTTATTTGCTACTGATCTGGCCAAACGAAGATCGTTTACAGAAAGTCATGCAGGCCGATCCGCAGTTGCTTTTAGAGGAAGAAGCCAATGATCAGCAGTGATATCAAAGGCCGTATGGTCATTATGGCCTCTTTTTTATTGGCATTAGTCCTCCAAACCATTCCATGGCCGGGAACGCTAGATCTCTTCCGGCCGCCATGGTTACTGCTGGTGTGTTGCTACTGGGTGCTAGCACTGCCGCATCGGGTGAATGTAGGCAGTGCCTTAGTCATGGGATTGCTGTGGGATCTGCTGTTAGGTTCCACTTTGGGGATCCGCGGCATGATGATGTCGATTGTCATCTACATTGTCGCGATGAACTTCTTGGTGTTGCGTAACATGGCTCTATGGCAACAGGCGATTGTGATCGGCTTACTGTCGATGACATTAGAAGTCCTGATCTTCTGTGGTGAGTACCTCATTCAGAACGTGACATTCAATCCTTTATCACTCTGGAGTGGCGTGATTGCCTGTATACTTTGGCCGTGGATGTTTTTATTACTGCGCCGAGTTCGCCGCCATTGGCATGTGAAATGACGATATCAAAATTAGTTCTGGCTTCGGGGTCGCCAAGACGCCGTGAATTGCTCGCACAAATGGGCTATCAATTTGACGTTGTGGTACCGAATGTCGAAGAAACGCGTGGGGCGACAGAGTCGCCCGCGCAATATGTTGAGCGTCTGTCTCGCGATAAAGCGTTAGCAGGTGCAGCGTTGGTGGAGTCCGGTGCTATCGTCATCGGCTCCGATACCATTGTGGTCAAAGATCAAGAGGTGTTGGAAAAGCCACGTGATTTTGCAGATGCCAAAGGCATGTTGCTTAAACTCTCTGGGCATCAACACCAAGTGATGACCGCCGTGAGCGTGACTCAAGGTGGCATTACGCACTCTGTGGTGGTGACCACAGAGGTGTGGTTTAAAACTTTGTCAGAACAAGAAATAGAAGCGTATTGGCAAAGTGGTGAGCCCTGCGATAAAGCTGGCAGTTACGGCATTCAGGGATTGGGTGGACGATTTGTTACGAGGATTGAAGGCAGCTACCACGCGGTAGTGGGATTGCCACTCTACGAGACTGACCAGCTTCTGCACAAATTCTAATCATTTTAATCATTGAGGTGCGCTCATGAGTGCAGAGTTGCTGTTAAACGTCACGCCGAGTGAAACTCGGGTGGCAATGATTGAAGGGGGAATCCTTCAAGAAATCCACATTGAACGTGAAGCCAAACGCGGCATTGTTGGCAATATTTACAAAGGCAAAGTGAGCCGGGTATTACCGGGGATGCAAGCGGCGTTTGTGGATATTGGGCTCGACAAAGCCGCCTTCTTACATGCCTCAGATATTGTGCCGCATACAGAATGTGTTGCGGAAAGTGAGAAGCAGCAATTCCAAGTTCGTGATATCTCCGAGCTGGTGCGCCAAGGACAAGATATTGTGGTGCAGGTGGTGAAAGATCCGCTGGGTACCAAAGGTAGCGCGCCTAACCACGGATATCACGCTGCCCTCTCGCTATCTGGTGTTTATGCCGGGAGCGAGCCATGTCGGTGTATCACAACGCATTGAAAGTGAAGCCGAACGTGAGCGACTAAAAAAAGTGGTGTCACACTATTGTGATGAGCATGGTGGATTCATTATTCGTACCGCGGCGGAAGGCGCAAACGAGAAAGAACTCACTCAAGATGCCGCCTTTCTTAAGCGTTTATGGTCAAAAGTCATCGAACGGCGCAGCAAATACAAAAATCGCTCCATGCTGTATGGCGAATTGGGTTTAGCCCAACGAATTTTGCGTGATTTTGTTGGCACCGAGCTGACCAAAATTCTGGTCGATTCAAGACAAGAGTACGAAAACCTAAAAGAATTCACCTCTGAATACGTGCCTGAACTCACCGCTAAGCTCGATTTGTACCACGGTGATAAACCGATTTTCGATATGTACGATACGGAGAACGAAATTCAGCGTTCTTTGGAGCGTAAAGTGGAACTGAAATCGGGTGGGTATTTGATCATTGATCAGACCGAAGCCATGACCACGATTGACATCAATACGGGGGCGTTTGTTGGCCGCCGTAATCTCGAAGAAACCATTTTCAATACCAACATCGAAGCGACTCAGGCCATTGCTCGTCAGCTGCGTCTACGCAATCTTGGTGGCATCATTATCATCGACTTTATCGATATGGCTTCGGATGAACATCGTAAGCGAGTGCTAACCTCTTTAGAAACGGCGCTGATGAAAGATCGGGTGAAAACCAATATCAACGGTTTTACTCAGCTCGGTCTGGTAGAGATGACACGTAAAAGAACCCGTGAAAGTATTGAACATGTGCTCTGTTCGACTTGTCCAACCTGTGAAGGTCGCGGCAGTGTCAAAACAGTGGAGTCCGTCTGTTTTGAAATTCTCCGTGAAATCACTCGTGTTAACCGTGCGTATGATGCAGACAAATTTGTGGTCTACGCCTCTCCTGCCGTGGCAGACACTTTGCAAGGCGAAGAGTCACACGCATTAGCCGAGTTGGAAGTGTTCATTGGCAAAGAGGTGCGCATTCAAGCGGAGCCACTCTACAACCAAGAACAGTTTGATGTAGTCATGATGTAAATAGGGCATCGGGTGATTTCGACAGTAACCCGCCTCGGGCGGATCCTTATGTGGCTGCTGGTCAGCCTATTGATAGTGCTGGCTTTAGCCGTCACTGGTCTGCGTATTTTGCTGCCTCAGATGAACCGTTTTCAGGCGGAGATTCAGGATTGGCTGAACCAAAATTCGTCGGTACAAGTGGCGATTGCTGATGTACAGGGTTACTGGCGCAACACCCATCCCTCTCTTTCTCTACAAACCCTGCAAGCCCACTGGCCAGACAGCAATGACATTCAGCTCAATGCCGCTAGCATCGAGATTGAATTTGATTTATTGCAGTCACTTTTGCAGCGACAGCCTGTCATCGCAGACTTAACGGTAAATGGCATGGTGCTGGATCTCAGGGCGATTGATTGGTTGGCTCTGGAGCAAAACCCTAACCCTCGGCAATCTCGCCAAGGACGAGTGGTAAAGCAACTGGACGATTTGCTTTTGCGTCAGCTGGATGACTTCAGCTTAAAAAATTCTGCCATTCTCTACCGCACCTTTGCCGGTGATCTGCGTCAGCTCGATATCGACAAATTACGTTGGCAAAACCGTGGGCCGCGTCATTTTACGGAAGGGGTGGTGAGCATTGCAGGAACCAATATCAACTCTTTGTTAGTGAGTGCCAACTTTACCGACCATGGTTCGCTGCGTGATGTTTCGGGCGATTTCTATGTGAGTGCCGACAAGGTTCGCGTGTTGCCTTGGTTAACCCGTTATCTGAAAGACCAAACTGGGATTCAAAAAGGCCAATTGAGCTTTAATGGTTGGGCGACGCTTGAACACAATCAACCGGTTGATGGTTATGTTGAACTTAAGCCTTCGGAGTTGGTGTGGCAAAACGCTGAGCAGCGTCATGAGCTACTGCTAGAATCAGGGATTGTTGAATTAAAACCGACCAAACTTGGTTGGCAAGTGAATGCCCACTCACTGCGATTACGCAGTGATGATGCACTTTGGCCTCTGATGGATGTGGCGATGGATTGGCAGCCCGACCAATGGCGGCTTAATCTCTCCCAACTGAATATTGAGAGCTTATTACCACTGACGAAGCTGATTCCAGAGTCTCAAACACTCAACCACTGGTTAGAGATATTACAACCCAAAGGAATGCTAGAAGATGTGCGCATTGCTAAAGGTGCCACGCTGGAATCGCTACACTATTCGGCCTCACTCATTGATGGTGGCATTGCACAGTGGGAATTACTGCCACAGGTGAATGCACTGCAAGCACAAATCCAAGGTTCACTCAACCAAGCTCGCATTCATGCCACCTTGGTCGATGATGTGCTGCCATATGGTCAAGTATTCCAAGCGCCACTCAATATTCGTCAAGGCGAAGTGGATATGGTGTGGCAGCAAGGTGAGCAGGGATGGTCACTCTGGGCGGATAAAGTCACGGTGGCGACGCCCGATTTGCAAGCACTTGGCGCGTTTCGTCTTGATTTTCCCAATAATGCCAGCCCATTTCTCTCTTTCTACACCGAAGCGGATCTGTTTAACGCGGGGGAAACGTGGCGCTATTTACCAACATTGGCTTTGGGGCAAGAGCTGACCGATTACCTCTCGACCGCTATTCAAGCGGGGCAAGTTAATACCGCCAAACTGGTGTGGTATGGCGCATTGGATCAGTTTCCTTATCGGATGCACAACGGTGTTTTTCAAGCGTGGGTTGGCTTAAAAGAGGCCAAATTTGCCTTTGATACGGCATGGCCACCGATCACCAATCTGCAACTGGATCTCTTGTTCGAAAATGATGCCATGTATCTGGACTCGCACTCGGCGACTTTGATGGATGTCACCGGTGAGCGGATCACAGGCCGCATTCCTGAATTGGCGGAGTTCGGCCACATCGAAATTGAAGCCGTTGCCAGTGCCAAGCAAGGTAATGCAATCCGCAACTACATGATGGCGACGCCTTTAGTCGATTCTGTGGGCGCCGCGCTCACTACCATTCAAGTTAAAGGCCCGGTGCGCTCAGAGTTTCAGCTCAATATTCCATTCCACAGTGATGCAGAGCCGCGTGCGTGGGGCTTTGCTGAATTGAATAACAACTCGGTGGATATTGATACTCCCCCGATGAGCCTGAAATCCGTTTCTGGGAAAATTGAATTTGATAATGATCGGGTCAGTGCTGCTGGCTTAGATGCCCGCTTGCTCAAACAACCGGTTTCGATTGATTTTAAAGGTGAAGATGTCCAAACGAGGCAACGCGGTCAGCATTGACGTTATCGGGGATTGGGAAGTCAAACCGCTGATTCCTTTCGTCGGTGAGCGTTGGCTTAGCCGTGTGAAAGGCCATGCCCCTTGGCAGGCTAGGGTTGATATTCAGCTCAACGATGTGGGTTTTACTTATCAGTTGGATGGCAAAGCGGATCTCCGAGCATTAGAAAGCCGCTATCCTTTCCCACTCAAAAAAGCGCTCAAGGTGAAAGGTCAAGCGTTGCTGCAAGCCTCAGGCAATCAAGAAATGGTTTCGGCTCGATTGCAACTGCCGCAAGCGAAATACCAAGCCGAGATAGATTTAACACCGAAAGTGCCTACGCTGAAAGCAACCAATCTGGTGCTTGGACAAGGGAGTTTCAAAATCAGTCCCGTGGTTGGTCACCATGTACAGTTGCGCAGTCAAGCATTTAACCTTGATGACTGGTTGAGTATTGCCAGTGAAAAGCCCGCGCCGAAAGCGGGGAAATCTAAGTTAGCCAGTTTAAACACGCCAACTATACCCATGCCGGAGCGCATTGACGTAGGAGTGAAAGAACTAACATTCGCGGGTTTAGAATGGAATGACGTGGATTTAAATGCGCGACGTAAGGATTTAGGCTGGTTACTCAGTGTCGATAGCCAAGAAATCAAAGGCCAAGCGAACTATATTGAGCCTTATGATTTGAGTATTGCGCTGGACCGTTTGCATCTGTTTTTACCTCAGTTGGAATCGGTTGGAGAAGAAGCGTTGCTGGTGGATATTGATCGCAAGAAGTTGCCGTTGATTTCCGATTTTGATCGCCAGTTCCATCAATGGATGCCCAATCTGACCTTGACCATCAAAGACTTCTGGTTGCAGGGTTACAAAATCGGCCAAGCGAATGTCGATTTTCAGCGCCAAGGCGATACGTTGCTGTGGAAGAGTATCGATTTCACCAGTGGGACCAACCAACTGCACGTGAATGGTACCTGGACGCTGACCGATACACAGAGTCATACCCAAATGAATTTGGACATGAAAGGCGATAACAACAGCGATCTGATGGCACGCTTTGGGATTAACTCTGGCATTCAACGCGCTCCCTTTGAGATTACAGCCAATACACAATGGGATGGTGCACCGTGGTCAATGCAGGTCAATACGCTGCAAGGTAAGGTCGACACTAAACTTGGCAAAGGGGTCATTTCCGATGTCAGCGGCGCGGCGCGGCTGCTAGGCTTGTTTAGTCTCGATTCGATCATCCGTAAAATGAAACTGGATTTCAGTGATGTGTTTGATAAAGGGATGGCGTTTGATTCAATCACAGGCAGTGGCGAAATTTCGCAAGGGGTTTTCGTCACGAACAACATCAAAATGGATGCAGTGGCCGGTGATATGACCATCAAAGGTTTGGCCGATCTCAATACCCGTACTGTGGATGCCGAAGTGAATTTCGTGCCAGATATTACCTCGGGAATCCCAGTGTTGACCGCCTTTGCGGTAACACCACAAACGGCGCTGTATGTGTTGGCGATCACGACCGTGATCTCGCCGGTGGTGGAAGTTTTCACTCAGGTCAACTATGAAGTTAAAGGACCGCTCGATTCACCAACGGTGAAAGAGCTTTCGCGGAGCAAAGGCGAATTTAAGTTGCCGGAAAAGCTGCGCAAACTGGCAGAATAGGGAAGAAAATGCAACGAGTTGGACTGATCCAAATGACCTCAGGGTCAGAGGTAAGTACCAATCTGGCTTACTTGCAAGAGCAGGTGGCACTGCTCGCTCAGCAAGGGGCGCAATGGATTGTGACACCGGAAAATGCACTGCTGCTGGGCAATCGTGAGCAATACCATCAGCAAGCGGAACCCTTGGATAACGGGCCGGTTCAGCACACGTTGTCGAACCTCGCCAAACAACATGGTGTGTGGCTGCTCATCGGCAGTATGCCGATCCGCCATGCGAATGGCGTAACCACTAGCAGCCTGTTGTGGAATGCACAAGGTGAACGAGTGGCGGTTTACGATAAACTGCACATGTTCGATGTGGATGTTGCCGATGGTCACCAGCGTTATCGTGAGTCGGAAACCTTTACCCCAGGTCAACAAGTGGTGGTGGCGGAAACGCCGTTTGGTCAACTCGGTTTGTCGATTTGCTACGATGTGCGCTTTCCGCACTTATACGCAGAATTGCGTCGCCAAGGCGCACAGATTTTGTTGATTCCAGCGGCCTTTACCGCGGTGACGGGCCAAGCGCATTGGGAAGTGCTACTGCGCGCCCGAGCCATTGAAACTCAATGTTGGGTGATTGCGGTCGGCCAGACCGGACACCATCCTTGCGGGCGCGAAACATGGGGACATTCGATGGTGATTAGCCCGTGGGGTGAAGTGATCGCGAATTTAGGCCCAACAGTACAAAGTAAAGTGGTAGAGTTTGACCTCACCACACTCGATTCTGTGAGACGCGCGATGCCGATTGAACGGCACACGCGTTTTACCCATCAATTAATAGAGAACACACACTGATGACGATGAACCACATTGAAGCGGCACTGCTAGCTCCTGCCGGACTGAGCGAACAAGATATTGCCGATACCCTGTCCAGTATTGCGACTCGCCAGATTGATTATGCGGATATTTATTTCCAGTCCAGTTGGCATGAATCTCTGGTGCTGGAAGACAGCATCATTAAAGATGGCTCATTCAATATCGATTGCGGCGTGGGCGTGCGTGCAGTCAGTGGTGAAAAAACCGGTTTTGCCTATTCCGACCAAATTCAGTTAGAAGGCTTAAAGCAGAGTGCCATCGCCGCGCGTGGTATTGCTCAGCAAGGTCAAAGCCTGACCGTTCAAGCTTTCAAGCGTGCGCAACATCCACAGTTTTATGGTGCGAATAACCCACTGGAAAGCTGGGAAAAACAGCAAAAAACCGAACTGCTGAAACAGCTGGATGCGTACATTCGTACTAAAGAGCCACTCATCACCGAAGTGTCAGTCAGCATCAGTGGTGTGCATGAACAGATTTTAGTGGCGGCTACCGATGGCACTTACGCCGGAGATGTTCGTCCTCTGGTACGTCTTTCGATCAGTGTGTTGGCGCAAAAAGGTGATCGCCGTGAGCGCGGTAGCGCGGGTGGTGGTGGCCGCTTTGGTTACGACTACTTCTTACAAGAAGAAGCCGGACAAAAAATCGCGTTTTCTTTCGCTGATGAAGCGATTCGTCAAGCACTCGTTAACCTTGAAGCGGTCGCGGCTCCAGCGGGTACTATGCCTGTGGTACTCGGTTCTGGTTGGCCGGGTGTGCTGCTGCATGAAGCGGTAGGTCATGGCCTTGAAGGCGATTTTAACCGTAAAGGTTCGTCTGTTTTTGCGGGTAAAGTGGGTAAAAAAGTCACTTCCGATCTGTGTACGATTGTGGATGACGGTACGCTGAAAGATCTGCGTGGCTCACTCAACGTGGATGATGAAGGGGTGAGTGGTCAATACAACGTGCTGATCGAAAAAGGCATTTTGAAAGGCTACATCCAAGACAAACTCAATGCCCGTTTAATGGGCGTGGCACCAACCGGTAACGGTCGCCGTGAATCTTACGCTCATCTGCCGATGCCGCGTATGACCAATACTTACATGCTACCGGGTGAGCACACACCAGAAGAGATCATCGCTTCGGTGAAAAAAGGCATCTACGCCCCGAACTTTGGTGGCGGTCAGGTGGATATCACCTCTGGTAAGTTTGTGTTCTCAGCTTCAGAAGCTTACTTGATTGAAAATGGCAAAATCACTCGTCCAATCAAAGGTGCTACCTTGATTGGCTCTGGCATTGAAGCCATGCAGCAGGTCTCTATGGTCGGTAACGATCTGGCGCTGGATCGCGGTGTTGGCGTGTGTGGTAAAGCAGGACAAAGCGTGCCTGTTGGCGTTGGCCAGCCTACACTGAAGTTGGATGCTCTGACCGTGGGTGGCACGGAGTAATTCAGCTCCAACAACATTACCGAAAAAGTATGCCGCAGCCGACATCGCTGCGGCTTTTTTATCTCGTCTTTTATTCGTCTCGTTTTTATCTCGATAAAAAACGTTTTCCAACGTGAACAATTGAAAGTGTCAATATGACTGTATCGAGTGATATTGTTTCTGTTGCTTGGTCTAATTAGAACACAAAAAAGTTAGTGCTTATTGTGTTAAATGCATTGAAAAACAAGTGAATAGAATTTGGCACGTAATATGCGATGTCTTCAGTAAATCTAAGCTATCACAGCTTAGCAATGAAACTGGAGAAGCATAATGTTCTGTATTCAATGTGAGCAAACCATTCAAACCCCAATCGCCAAAGGGTGCGCCTATGCCCAAGGGATGTGCGGTAAAACCGCAGAAGTGTCGGACTTACAAGATGTGTTGGTTTACGCGCTGCAAGGTATCTCTTTTTGGGCCAATCTAGGTCGTGCTTGTGGTGTCGCCATTCCTGAAATTGACCAATGGGCACCGAAAGCCTTTTTCGCCACGCTCACCAACGTTAACTTTGATCCAGAACGGATTGTTGAACTGGCGCAGCAAGCGGAAAGCTATAAACAGCAGCTAGAACAACAAGTCCGTGCGGCTGCGGTATTAACCGGTTTTGAGCTTCCTGAGTTGTCACCTGCGGCACAATTTTCTCTGCCGACCGATAAAGCCGCTATCTTGGCATTTGCTCCAGAGGCAGCGGTAAACCGTGGCAAAGAGAGTTTGCATGAAGATGTGATTGGTTTGCGCCTGCTCTGTTTGTATGGCTTGAAAGGAGCGGCGGCCTATCTTGAACATGCGCGTGTGTTAGGGCAAATGGATGCGGAGCTGTATGCGCAGTACCATCAAATCATGGCATGGTTGGGTACCGATCCTGTGGAGTTGAGTGCGCTATTGGATACGGCGATGCAAATTGGCCTGATGAACTACCGCATCATGGAAATCTTAGATAAAGGCGAAACTGAAACCTTTGGTCATCCAGAGCCGACGACGGTGAACGTCAAACCCGTCAAAGGCAAATGTATTCTGGTGTCTGGCCATGATCTGCATGATTTAGAGAAAATCTTGCAACAGACCCAAGGCATGGGGATCAACGTCTACACCAATGGTGAAATGCTGCCTGCGCATGCTTACCCAGAACTGAAAAAATACCCGCACTTGGTAGGTAACTACGGCAGTGCTTGGCAAAACCAGCAGAAAGAATTTCGACGAACTTCCCCGGCGCGATCGTGATGACCTCGAACTGCTTGCTTAACCCTAATGTTGGGCAATATGCAGATCGCCTGTTTACTCGTAGCATTGTCGGTTGGCCGGGTGTGGCGCATATCGAAGGTGACGATTTCTCAGCCGTGATTGAATGCGCACTGGCACAAGAAGGCTTTAAGCATGATGAGATTGAGCATCTGATCACCGTTGGTTTTGGACGTAATGCTTTAATGGCAGCCGCGCCTGCGGTGGTTGAGCAAGTCAAATTAGGCAACATCAAGCACTTCTTCTTGGTCGGTGGCTGTGATGGTGATAAAGCGGAGCGCAACTACTATCAAGACTTTACTGCGCAAGCGCCGGAAGACAGCGTGATTCTGACCTTGGCTTGCGGTAAGTTCCGCTTCAACAAAAATGAGTTCGGCGCGATCAACGGTATTCCACGTTTGCTCGATGTGGGTCAGTGCAATGATGCCTATTCAGCGATTCAACTGGCGCTTGCGCTTGCGGAAACCTTCGAGTGTGGAGTGAACGATCTGCCGCTGACTCTGGTGCTCTCGTGGTTCGAGCAAAAAGCGATCGTGATCCTGCTGACCTTGCTCGCGCTGGGGGTAAAAGGCATCTACACCGGCCCTACCGCGCCAGCTTTCCTCACGCCAAATCTGATGGCGATCCTGCAACAGCAGTTTGATCTACGCAGTATTACTACGGCGGAAGATGATCTGGGCACCATTCTGGCGGCATAAGTGGCCACTCAGCCCCACAGTGTGGGGCTGATGCCGATGAGGAGAAATAACATGTCAGCATGGGCAGAACAAGACAATGAAACCTTGGTTTGTGTGCGTAAATGGCAAGAAACCCCAGATTGTGTGAGCTTTGAGTTGGCGGATCCGCATCGTGAGCGCCACTTCAACTTTAAGCCAGGGCAGTTCGCGAACTTAGGTTTTTCCATTAATGGGCAGACGGTGTATCGCTCTTACTCCATCAGCTCGCAGGCTCAGCAGCCGTATTTACGTTTTACGGTAAAGCGAGTCGCGCAGGGGTTGGTGTCGCAACATGTGGTGGATGAGTTGCAGTTGGGGGATAGCGTGACGGCCATGAAACCCCAAGGCCGCTTCAATAGCACCGATTGTGCGCCCAAATCCCGTGTATTACTGATCAGCGCAGGGTGTGGCATCACGCCAGTCATGGCGATGGCCAAAGCTTGGTTAGCCGAACAGAGCGATAAACAGAACGATGCAAGAGAGATCGATTTTCTGCACATCGCACGCAATCCAGAACAAACCATCTATTGGCAAGAGTTGCAGCAGCTGGCGGCGCAGCATTCGAATTTTCACTTGAAGCTGTTACTCAAAGACGCGGGTGAGAGTGGCTTTGCACAAGGTCGTTTAACTCAGGAAACCCTGATTGAACAGGTGCCGGATGTGTTGGAAAGAAGCGTGTATCTGTGTGGGCCAGCAGGGTTTATGCAAGATGTGAGCGGTTATTTACAAGCGCTTGGCTTTAATATGGCGCATTTTCATCAAGAGAGCTTTTCTCCTGAAATGACGTTAATCAATGAGGAGGATTCCGCTCCCACTGTTCGCCAGCAAGTGAAAATTCGCGTGCCTGCCTTTGGAGTAGAGGTGGATGCGCCGAGTGAAAAAGTGCTGTTAGAAGCGTTAGAAACCGGAAAGCTGCCGATCATTGCGGCTTGTCGCAGCGGTATTTGTGGTTCGTGTAAATGCCGCGTGCTAGATGGTCGTGTCCGCCGTTTAAGCCAAGAAACGCTGAGCAAAGAGGAGATTGAGCAAGGCTATGTATTGGCTTGCTCGACGTTGGCGGAATCGGATGTGGAACTGGCACTAAACTGAAGTGTTTAGGCGTGCTTGGCACGCCTAACTGACTTTTAAATACCGTCACGCTCAATCGGGCAACTCATACAACGCGCGCCACCACGGCCACGCCCTAACTCATTACCGGGAATAGTTAGTACCTTAATGCCTGCTTTATCGTACTTCTCATTGGTATAGACGTTACGTTCGTAGCCAATCACCACGCCCGGTTTGACGGTCAGGACATTGTTGGCATCATTCCATTGTTCGCGTTCCGCTTCATAGCTGTTGCCGCCCGTAGTAATGATTTTGAGATAATCCAGCCCCAGCGCCGATTCAATCGCGTGGATATAGCTGGGTACTTGCTCCACGCGCATTTCACTGCCATCGCCTTTGGGCGTCAGTCGCCAAGTCGCGAGATCTTTGCGCATTACTTCGGGATAGACGGAGAAAGTATCGACATCCATATGGGTCATCACCGTATCCAAATGCATACAGGATCGATGTTTTGGCAGGCTGACCGCAATCACTTCACGAGCTTCACCATGTTTGAACAAGGCGGCCGCTAAATTTTCTACGCCTTGGGGAGAAGTGCGTTCAGACATTCCAATCAATACCGCGCCTTTCCCAATCACCAGCACATCGCCACCTTCAATATTGGCATTGTCGTAGTGCAGATCATCCAGACCAAAATAGTGAATAAAGGGCTGCTGAGCAAACGTCGGGTGCCAGCGGTAAATGGCCCGCAAATGGTTGGTTTCACGCTGACGCGCGGCTTTCATCATCGGATTGAGTGACACGCCACCATAGACCCAGCAGGAGGTATCGCGAGTGAATAGGTGATTGGGCAGCGGTTCAATGACAAAGTCGAGGGGCTGACGCATTTTCGGCAGCATGGAATCGGATTCTATTTGTAGCTCAGAATAAGCCAATCCGCCCAATAACACGGTGGCTAAGTGGTGATCGTCCAATGCGTTCAAATAATGGCGTAGATCGTGGGCAAAGGTCGGGCCGTAGCGAAAATCCCCAATTTGCGTTTCCAGTAGCCATTGTCTGGCTTCGGGAATGGCGAGCGTCTCTTCGAGTAAATCATGCAGCAGTAACACTTCCACATCTTGCGTGCGCAAGGTATTGGCAAAGGCATCGTGCTCAACGCCTGCCGCTTCCACGGCTAGAACATCATCAAACAAAAGCTCATGGCAGTTTGAAGGCGTTAAATGAGTCAACGCTCGCTCGGGACGATTTAACAGTACACGGCGCAGTTGCCCCACTTCAGATCCTACGTACAAACGGTTCATTGAGCTTCCTCTCTCTTCCTTTCACATGCGGCAGCAGGCTTAGCTTACGCTCACGTTGTCGTTTCTAGGCAGCATCCCGCTTACCTGTAACCCCAAGCCGCTGGATATAGTTATGAACAGCTTTTTATTAAGTTGCAAGTCGCCCATTTGTTGTAAAAATCTGCCTATAATAAATTTGCGATATATTTTATCGATAGTTGTTTTCTTTGTAATTTTTTATTCTAATTGTGCGAGTTGGGAGGATGCCTCCTTAAATTGCTTAGCTATGCGCAGCATAACTGGGGGGCTTTTATGCGTTATAAGTTTAAATTTTAACTATTTATTCACAATCTATGCGTTATTGAAGTTGAGGATGAAATTTTTTCCTATTTTGGCGATTTTTTAGCTATGCATTATCGCACCATAAACAGGCAATTTGGGGATCCGTTTTCACAGGCTTATTGAACACAGATTATGCTGAATTGGTGAGTTGCTAAAAAAATGTTAAAAATAAGGTGTAAGGGATGGATCTGAAGCCAAGCGAAAGATCTTCTCAGATCGTTTTGTGGCTAGAAATTCCTTTCAATCCATGCGATAGTGCGCCGCACAAATTACCGATCCTATTGACTATCTGGAGCACATTATGTCTCACCAAGATGATTATCTATCTGTAGAAGAATTAATCGAGATCCAAAAGGAAGAGACTCGCGACATCATTCAAGCCCTGCTCGAAGATGGCAGTGATCCAGATGCCTTGTATGAGATCGAGCACCATCTGTTTGCAGAAGAATTCGAAAAGCTGGAAAAAGCCGCAGTAGAAGCATTCAAAATGGGCTTTGAAGTGCTTGAAGCTGAAGAAACCGAAGATGAAGATGGTAATAAGCTGCTGTGCTTTGATGCCACCATGCAATCGGCTTTGGATGCTAAACTGATTGATGAACAAGTAGAAAAGCTGGTCAATCTGGCCGAAAAATTCGACATCATCTACGATGGTTGGGGTACTTACTACGAAGGCGAAGATGCCTTGTACCCTGACGAAGATGAGGATGAAGACGACGATCAGTAATTCTTGAGTCGATGATACCAGCCGCAGGGCTGGTATTTTTTTGCCTGTATGAATGGATTGTAAGCCGTAGCTGCTGTGTTACATCAACGCTGCAATCGCGTTCACTTCAGGTATAATGCGCGCAAACCAACAGGAATTGGAACGCTATGCAGCTCTCACTCGCCGGTCTTTGGCAGCTTTCACCGCTGACGGATCTCTCTATCCCCCAAGATGACATTACTTTTCCAGCACCATTAAGTGCGGTGTTACCCAAAACACTGAGTGAAGCGGAAATCGCTGAGCAAGAGTGGCATTTAATGCATGATATTGAAGTGGATGAAGACCTGCTGAGCTTTGCGGCGATTGATTTGGTGTTGGAAGGCATTGATTACCATGCCGAAGTACGCCTGAATGGGGGCGCGTTGTTTGACTGTGATGGCTCACAAGCGATTTATCGTAAAGACATCCGCCCCTTGTTAAAACCAGGGCGTAACCGATTTGAAATTTTGTTTTTGGAAGCGGATGAGGATTGGTTGCTGGATGAAGAGGCAACTGAGCTCTGTTTTTTAGGCGAGCAAGATACGCCCAATTATGATCAGCGAATCGGGGTCTGGAAAGCGCCTTACCTGCAATGCATTCGCCATCTGCGCCTGAACCATGTTTCAACCGAGCAAGTTTGGCACCACAGTGGCTGTGAGTTGTTGGTGAATCTGTTTTTCACAACTTATTCTCCGGGGCTAGTTTCTGCTGCGGTGAAATTTGATGGTCGGACGTATCAAGTGCCGATTGACGTGCGCAGTGATCACGCCAGCGTGCTGTTTCAAGTTGATGCACCTAAAATTTATGATGTACGCCACCCACGAGCGGAGGATCTCTATATCATCACCGTGCAATTAGATGGGCAAATTAAGCGTTTCCAACTCGGTTTGAGTGAAGCACACTGCGTTAGCCATTTTCCTCTGTAATTTCCTGCGTATCAAAATGCAAAACGCCTTCATTAAGAAGGCGTTTCAATCAATATTTTCATACATTAGTGAGCACAACCGAAATGGCTTGAGTGCTTGCTTTGCCATATTTTCTCATGGAAGTAGTAGGCACAGGTATTGATGCTCGGCTCGATCATCGCCATTACCCCCCCCACTAACCAACTGCCCGTCAACAGGTAAGCCACACTAAACGCCACGCTAAAATGGATGGTTGCGAAGCTAGCGGTTTTGATTCGGGTATCGCCTGCAAAGCGGCGCAACGTTGGAGAATTGGCCCATGCTTTTTCATGGAAGTAAAACGCGACAGTGTTCACCATCGGTTCGAGCATCGCAATCAGGCTGCCGAGAAGGACATCACCTGTCAGGACATACGCTACCGTAAATGCGATGGTAAAGTGTATTGCTGCAAAACTTAATGTCTTTTTCATGATTCAGTCCACCTGATCTTGTTTGATGGAGTTATTATTGATAATAATTCTCAATTCATCAAGCAGGAAAAACCAATCAATGCGATAGGAATCAGTGAATAAAAAAGGCGCTATGAAGCGCCTTGAGTGACATATTAAAAATTGTGGTCAATTAACCTTGTGGCTTCACAACCAAAACATTGATCGGGGAGTTTTCTACCACTTTGCTTGCCACAGAGCCGAGCATGACTTTATCAATGCGCGAGCGTTTGTGGCTTGGCATGACGATAAGATCGGCGCCTAAACGCTCGGCGTAATCAAGAATCGTGGTGTAAGGTTTGCCTTCAGCAATGTGCAGCTTGTAAACAATCTCTTCATCAATATGTTGATCGGCAAATGCTTTAAGCTGAGCTCGCACATCGTTTTTCATTTGTGCTGCGGCATCTTTTGGAAAATAGGTCGCCACCATGGACATATGAATGCCTGGCAACACGTTCAGCAAGTGAATTTCGGCGTTGGAATGTTTGGCATGCCAGACAGCAAGCTGGACCGCTTTGTCAGCAAAGCCTTGTTCATTCAAATCAACCGGAACAAGAATATGTTTATACATGACGCTCTCTAGGGTTATGCCCATCTTCTCACTATGAGTCTTGAAGATGGGTTGGCGATGATTCATTGACGCGTTAAGTATATGCCTGAACGATGTCAGGCATATTGACGCAGCACCTTGTTATGCCTTTTTTATCCGTCTTTTTTGGTTCCAAGCCAGCAGCAGAGTGAGCAAAATTGCTGGCAGGAATACCCACTCTTTCATCGGACGATCGCTATCGACCACGACTGAGCGAATTTCCCAATCAAAGTCGATACCTGCCGCTTCGGCTGGGCTACCGAATTCCACCATTTCGACCAACATGCGGTTTTTCTCATTGAGCAGGGTTAAGCCCATAGACGCGATTCGCGCTTGAGCACCGACAGCGCGGTCTTCAAACGGTAACTGTACGGTTTTGGAGGTGTATTCGCCTTTAAGGTTCTCGCCAGCCACAATCATTTGGATCGGTTGGCCAACAGGCGTTTGCTCCACAATCTGCTCTAACTTGGTACCGGCATACATCACTTGAGCTGGGTAGACCATGTCCCACCAAAAACCAGGGCGGAAGAAGGTAAAGGTTAGCACCAGTAGCGCGATGATTTCCCACCATTTGGTTTTGGTTAGCCACCATCCCTGTGTCGCTGCGGAAAACAGCAACATGGCGGTAATCGAGGAGAGAATGGTGAGCATTAAGTGCCACCAAGTATCGATTCCCATCAACAAGAGTTGGGTGTTAAACACAAACATGAATGGCAGGATTGCCGTCCGTATGTCGTAAGCAAAGCCCTGAATACCGGTGCGAATGGGATCGGATTTGGCGATGGCCGCGGCCGCAAAAGCGGCGAGACCCACTGGTGGCGTATCATCAGCCAAAATACCGAAGTAGAACACGAACAGATGCACCGCAATCAGAGGGATGATCAAGCCATGTTCAGCACCTAAAGTCACGATGACCGGTGCCATCAAGGTGGAAACTACAATGTAGTTGGCGGTCGTCGGTAAACCCATACCGAGGATCAAGCTGATCACCGCAGTAAAAATCAGCATCATGATGACGCTGCCGCCGGAGATAAACTCGACAAAGTCAGTCATCACCAGACCGATTCCTGTGAGAGTTACCACGCCCACAACCGTACCTGCCGCAGCGGTTGCCACCCCGATGCCGATCATGTTACGTGCGCCAGAAACCAAGCTTTCAAAAAGATCCGTTATCCCTTGTTTGGTGGCATCACTGAGTGAACCCGTACGGTTAAATAAAGCCATTAGTGGGCGTTGGGTGAGCAGAATGAACACCATAAAGAGCGTTGCCCAAAATGCAGAGAGCCCAGGAGAGAAGCGCTCAACCGTTAAACACCACACCAAAACCACAATCGGCAGTAAATAATGCAAGCCGGATTTCAGCGTGGGAGCGACATCAGGGACGAATTGTAAATCGTCATCAATTCCTAATCCGTCTTTCGCATACGGCGCGGAAATTTTTACAAGCCCAACGTAAGCCACTAACAAGATAGCCGTCAGTAGCGGTGTCGCCGCTGCGCCAAAGGCTTCTTTGGTCCAGCCGACACCGTAATAAACCAGTGCGCTGATCACGCATAAGCCAAGTATTGTGGCGGTAAAAGAGAGGAGCTTTTGAGCGAGTGTCGATTGGTTACGACGGGGAAGACCACTCATCCCAGCTTTACAAGCTTCAAGGTGCACAATGTAGATCAAAGCGATATAGGAAATCAGCGCCGGCAGAATGGCCGCTTTGATGACTTCGACATAGGAAATGCCGACATATTCCACCATCAAGAACGCGGCTGCGCCCATAATCGGCGGAGTCAGCTGACCGTTGGTGGAAGCGGCTACTTCTACGGCTCCGGCTTTGGTGCCTGGGAAACCAACCCGTTTCATGAGTGGAATAGTAAAGGTACCGGTGGTGACAACGTTGGCAATCGAAGATCCGGATACCAACCCTGAAAGGCCAGACGCCACCACCGCCGCTTTGGCAGGACCCCCACGCATGTGTCCAAGCATCGAGAACGCAACTTTAATGAAGTAAGCTCCGGCTCCTGCACGTTCTAACATCGCACCAAAAAGCACAAATAGGAAAACAAACGAGGTTGATACCCCAAGTGCAACCCCAAACACCCCTTCAGTGGTGAGCCATAGATGCGACATGGCTTTGTTCAGGCTTGCCCCTTTATGGGCAATCACATCAGGCATGTATGGGCCAGCAAAGGTGTAAAGTAAAAATAAAGCGGCCACCATCATCAGCGGTGGACCTAATGCGCGGCGTGTGGCTTCCAAAAGTAGAACCATCCCCATGACGGACATGATCACATCCATTTGGGTAGGGGCTCCTGAACGGCTAGCGAGCTCTGCATAAAACAGGTAGATGTAAGCTGCCGCAAAGCTGCCAGCTAGGGCTAAAACCCAATCCATTAAGGGAATGCGATCGCGCGGTGAGCCTTTCATTGCAGGGTAAGCCGTAAAAGCGAGGAAAACGGCGAAAGATAAGTGAATCGAGCGTGCTTGCGTGTCGTTCAGTACGCCAAAATCGAAAATAAAGGGTAGCGGCGAGGCGTACCAAAGCTGGAACAGTGACCAACAGAGCGGCACGAACCAAAGTATACGTCCCGGAAGACCTTTCGGGTTTCTGGCTCCGGTATCCGCCTGTGCCACCATCTCTTGCACATCGGGCGACGGTGTTGTTGTCTGCGTCATGTACCTTATCCTTATTATTGATGTTCCATAGACTTATCATCGGTACGGAGAGTGTTGTACCTGAAAATAGCATCACCAAAAGAGCACGTGATACTAATGAGGAGGCGATAGCCTCCTCTTGTGTTTTACTGTGTGAGATGATTTTTAAACAAAAACTTACTTCATCAAACCCACTTCTTTGTAGTACTTCACAGCACCAGGGTGGAGAGGGATCGAGTTACCTGCCGTGACCATGTCCTCTTTTTTCAGGTTGGCAAATGCAGGATGAAGACGCGTGAAAGTATCGAAGTTTTCAAAGACTGCTTTGGTGACGTTGTATACCACCGCTTCAGAGACATCTTCAGAAGTCACTAACGTTGCGGCCACCCCGAAGCTTTTCACATCTTGGTCGGTACCGCTGTACATGCCTGCAGGTACGACGCTGTAAGCATAGTAAGGGTTGTTGGCTACAATTTTTTCGATCTCAGGGCCAGTCGCGGGAACCAGTTTGGCCGCGCAAGAAGTCGTTGCTTCTTTGATCGCTCCATTTGGATGACCCACCATGTAGATGAAGGCGTCAATCTTGTTGTCACACAGAGCTTGAGAACGCTCAGAACCTTTGAGCTCCGACGCTAGCTTGAAGCTGTCGTTGGTCCAACCAAAGGCATCCATTACCACTTGCATGGTCGCACGATCACCAGAACCTGGGTTGCCGATGTTCACGCGCTTACCTGCAAGGTCTTTCACATTTTCAATACCTGAATCTGCACGCGCGATGATGTTGAATGGCTCGGTGTGGAGTGAAAACACGGCACGCAGCTTTTTTGTATGGGCCTTGCTCTGCAAATTCGCTGGTACCGTTATAACCGTGGTATTGCCAATCTGACTGTACGATCCCAAAGTCCAATTCACCAGAACGAATGGTGTTGACGTTGTAGATAGAGCCGCCAGTGGATTCAACTGAACAGCGAATATTGTGATCTTTACGGTCTTTGTTTACCAACTTACAGATAGCGCCACCCGTTGGATAATAAACACCCGTCACCGAGCCGGTACCGATCGTAATGAAATCTTGTGCGCTGGCGATACCTGAGCCGATAACAGCAGCTGCAATAGCACCCATTTTGATTATTTTAGGTAATGACATGAATTTCCCTTCCTTCATTGTAATGTGTCCCAAAGCGTCAGCGTGGCTTCGAGCTTTCCTGCCTGAGAAACGTTGCTTTATGCGTCAAAAAGAATGATAAAGCGGTGGAATCATACCAAAAAACCAACAGATAATTACACAACTGTTAAAATTTATAGTGTGATTGACTCATTTATTAAACAGCAAGATGTTGAGTATCCTATAAACATTATTGTTTAATTTCAAATGGTTAGTTTTTTGTTAGGCGTGAGAATGATGTGTCTAAGATGTGAGTTTGGTCACGTGAATGATACGTGACCAAAAAATATTCAATAGATAAATGGGTTTAGCCAGCGTATTCAAACAATTCGCAGACGGAGTGGAACAACTCTTTGACTGGTACATCGAGTGTTGGTGTGATGAAAATCGTATCATCGCCAGCGACTACACCTAGAATCCCTTCTGATTTACCCAACGAATCTAGCAAGCGCGCAATCAACTGTGCAGCACCAGGGCCAGTACGAATAACAACTAACGCGTTGTTGTAGTCCACATCGAGTACCAACTCACGTAGTGAACTGCTGGCGGTTGGAACGCCTAACTCGGCAGGCAAGCAGTAAACCATCTCCATTTTGGCGTTACGGGTACGTACCGCACCAAACTTAGTCAGCATACGCGATACTTTAGATTGGTTAATGTTGTCAAAACCTTCATTTTTCAGGGCTTCAACGATATCGCCTTGTGAACCAAAGCGCTCTTCTTTCAGCAAAGCTTTAAAAGCTCGGACGAGGTTGTCTTGTTTATCTACGTTACGCATTATTCTTCTTACTTTGGTTAATTGATCAATTTGTGCATATTCTCGCATACCTATGCATGACACACCAAACGACTCGCTAAATTTGTCTTAACTGTCACTGTAAATGTTTTTGATATCAGGTTAGATCGCTTTATAACTCTTTGTCTAAATTGAACATTGACCGATAATCGTCTTCTATTCTGTAACGCTTAATTCGCAGTATTGCGCAAAGTCGCAAAGCTGACGTTAATTGATTGTAATCAGATTGTGATTACTATAGCGTTTGACGGTCGGATACACCTAATCACCCTACAAACTTATAAGAGATTACTCTCAAGGAGATTTACGATGAAAGTCGCTGTTATTGGTGCCGCTGGCGGCATTGGTCAAGCCCTTGCTCTGTTACTCAAAAATCGTCTTCCTGCTGGTTCTGATCTAGCTCTGTATGATATCGCACCGGTCACTCCTGGTGTGGCAGCAGATCTGAGTCATATCCCAACGCCAGTCTCTATCAAAGGTTATGCGGGTGAAGACCCAACGCCTGCGCTGGAAGGGGCGGATGTAGTGCTAGTTTCTGCAGGTGTTGCGCGTAAGCCGGGTATGGATCGTGCTGATCTGTTCAATGTGAACGCCGGTATTGTCAAAGCATTAGCAGAAAAAATCGCCGTGGTGTGTCCAAAAGCGTGTGTCGGCATCATTACTAACCCAGTTAACACCACTGTGCCAATCGCAGCGGAAGTGCTGAAGAAAGCCGGTGTGTATGACAAGCGTAAACTGTTTGGTATTACTACTCTGGATGTGATCCGCTCTGAAACCTTCGTTGCGGCGCTGAAAAATAAAGATCCAGGCCAAGTTCGTGTACCTGTGATTGGCGGCCACTCCGGTGTCACCATTCTGCCTCTGCTATCACAAGTGGAAGGTGTGAGCTTTACCGATGAAGAAGTCGCAGCGTTGACTAAACGTATCCAAAATGCGGGTACTGAAGTGGTTGAAGCTAAGGCGGGTGGCGGTTCTGCCACGTTGTCTATGGGACAAGCGGCATGTCGTTTTGGCTTAGCACTGGTGAAAGCAATGCAAGGCGAAGCGAATGTGGTTGAGTACGCTTATGTAGAAGGTGAGGGTGAACACGCTCCATTCTTTGCTCAACCGATCAAGCTAGGTAAAAACGGTGTTGAAGAGCTACTGGAGATCGGCAAGCTGAGTGCTTATGAGCAAGCGGCTCTGGATGGCATGTTAGATACCCTGAAAGGCGACATTCAAATCGGTGTTGAGTTTGTAAAATAAGTCGACACTCTCTGTTCGAATATTTAAGAATACCGCTCGAATGAGCGGTATTTTTTTATCTGGTATTTCTGATAGTGATTAAATTAATTATTTGATTTGGCAGTATTAAATGTCGCTCGGTGTTTTACCACTAGTGAATTCTTATGTTACTTATCTAATTATCATTTCATATCACTACTTTTCGTGTAAGATGCGCTGTTTTTTCTATTCTTCAACTCATACATTGTGAGTTGACTGGTTGCCCTTCGGCCATAGCAAACGGATTGTCTTCTGTTTGTTATCGTTTTTTGGAAGGGGAAGATGGCTTTTACTTCTGTTATTGGTGATTGAAAAATAATGGATAAAAAACTGGGTCTAGGCTCTCTCACTGCGTTAGTGATTGGTTCCATGATTGGCGCGGGCGTGTTTAGCTTGCCACAAAATATGGCGGCAGTCGCCAGTCCACTGGCGGTGATGATCGGTTGGTCGATCACTGGGATCGGCATGATCTTTCTGGCGCTCTCTTTTCAATATTTGGCCGTCGACAAACCCCATGTAAACAGCGGTGTATTTGGCTTCGCTCGCGAAGGTTTTGGTGATTTTGCTGGTTTTTGCTCCGCGTGGGGCTATTGGTTTAGCGCGATGGTCGCTAACGTCTCTTATCTGGTGATCGTATTTAGTACCTTGGGGCTGCTGTTTGATACTCCAGATAAAATCATCTTTGGCTCTGGTAATACTTGGTGGTCAATTGGTGGTGCTTCATGCTTGCTGTGGGGAGTACACCGTTTAGTATCAAAAGGGGTACAAACCGCTGCTCTGATCAATCTCATCACCACCATGACCAAAATGGTGCCTTTACTGCTTTTTATTCTCTGTGCAATTACCGCATTCTATTGGCCGACATTTCGTTTAGATTTCTCCGGAATGCACCATATTTCAGGTGCTAATCTGTTGGGGCAAGTTAAAGCCACTATGCTGATCACGGTTTGGGTATTTGTCGGCATTGAAGGTGCAGTCGTGGTATCGAGTCGAGCTCGTCAGCGTAAGGATATTGGCCGAGCTACCATTCTTGGCCTGCTTACCGCACTTTCGATTTATGTCTTAGTGACGTTATTGTCGATGGGGGTAATTCAGGTTAATGAGCTAGCGCAATATCCGAATCCTTCAATGGCACAAGTGCTGACCGCGATTATCGGCCCATGGGGTAAGTACATCATCGCAGTTGGGCTTTTGATCTCGGTTTGCGGCGCGTTTCTGAGTTGGACCGTGTTGGCTTCCGAAGCTCCTTTCCTTGCAGCAAAAGATAAGGTCTTTCCTCGTCGTTTCGCGAAACAGAACCCCGCGGGGAGCCCTGTGAATGCATTGTTTTTAACGACCTTGTGTATCCAAGTTTCCTTGATTCTCGTACGCTACACCGCGAGCACTTACGATACCTTGCTGGTTTTTGCTTCCGAGATGATTTTGGTGCCCTATTTTCTGGTGGGGGCATTTACGCTCAAGCTGGCTATTGAGCAGCAAGACCGAGGTAAACTTTTGTTGATTGGCTTAGGAGCAACGGTTTACGGTGTCTGGTTGCTCTACGCATCAGGTTTACATTATTTAATGTTATCAACACTCTTATACGTGCCTGGTTTTGCGTTTTATTTGAAAGCGAAGCGTGAACAAGGTGCCAAAGCATTCTGTGGCCGAGAACGGGTTGGTGCCTGTACATTATTACTGTTTGCGTTGGGAGCGGCAGGTATGCTGTGGCAAGGTGCTTGGTAAAGGCGTTGATGTGATCATTGACGTCGTTTGAACAACGGATAAAAGAACCCCCTCAAGCTCGTGGAGCTGAGGGGGTTTTTAGTAACAAAACATAATCCATTTTTGAGTGAGTTGCTGTTGCTATCCCACCGAATTTGCAGACTATTTATTTACTGCGATTGACTGACATATGAGCGAGCGTGATCAACGCTTGTTTGTAGTCGCTTTCTGGTAGAATGGCTAACTCAGCAATGGCTTTATCTGCTTCACGCTGTGCTTTCTCGATCGTGTATTGCAGAGAGCCTGTTTGCTCCATTGCTACGAGAATCTCATTGAGGCGAGACATGCCATTGGCCTTCTCAATCGCTTCACGAATCATCGAAGCTTGTTCGGAATTACCGTGCTGCATCGCATAAAGCAATGGCAGAGTAGGCTTACCTTCCGCCAGATCATCGCCGACGTTTTTACCCATTTCTTCGCCGTCTGAAGTGTAGTCCATCACATCATCAATCAGCTGGAATGCAGTGCCGAGGTACTTGCCATAGTTTTGCATCGCTAACTCAACTTCCGGCGAGGCGTCACACAAGATTGCACCGATCTGGGTGGCGGCTTCAAACAGACGTGCAGTTTTCGAATAAATCACCTGCATGTAACTAGCTTCGGTAGTATCAGGATCGTTGCAGTTCATCAATTGTTGCACTTCACCTTCGGCGATCACGTTTACCGCATCACTCATCAGTTTCAGGATCTTCATCGATCCTAATTCTGTCATCATTTGAAATGAGCGAGTGTAGATAAAGTCACCAACTAATACGCTAGCGGCATTACCAAAAGCAGCATTGGCCGTTGCTTTACCTCGGCGCAAATCCGATTCATCGACCACATCATCGTGCAACAAGGTTGCCGTATGAATGAATTCAATGAAAGCGGCGGCTGTCGTGTGATGTGACCCCTGATAACCGAGCGCTTTGGCTGATAAAACAGCCAGCAATGGGCGTAAACGCTTCCCACCACCACTGATGATATAAAAACCAAGTTGGTTGATTAGGGAAACGTCAGAATTGAGTTGAGCGTGAATCGTTTCGTTCACTTTTGCCATGTCATTGGCAGTAAGCGCTTGGATAGCTTTAAAATCCATCGTAAATCCGGCTGAAATAAGAGCGTGTAAGGCATTTAGTCTTCTGGAATTGCTGCATAATACACTAAAAATCATTGATTAATACATGGCTTAAAGGCATGATTGCGGCACTTTTGTTTGGCGATTAGCTTTTCGCCATTTTTTTCAAAATATGGCTTGTCATAGGCACATCATTCACGTAGAATCTGCGCCCTATTGATGATTAGTTTAGCGCACACCCTTATCGCATAAAATATAAGCATAGGCTGTGCGGAAAGAGCGGAGTAAAATATGTACGCTGTTTTCCAATCTGGTGGTAAACAACACCGTGTAAGCGAAGGTCAAACTCTTCGTTTAGAGAAATTAGACGTTGAAACTGGTGCAACTGTAGAATTTGATAAAGTTCTACTGGTTGCTAACGGTGAAGACATTAAAGTAGGTGCTCCTCTTGTTGAGGGCGGTAAAGTAGTTGCTGAAGTGGTACAACACGGTCGTGGCGATAAAGTAAAAATCGTTAAGTTCCGTCGTCGTAAGCACTCTCGTAAGCAACAAGGTCACCGTCAGTGGTTCACAGAAGTGAAAATCACTGGTATCAACGCTTAAGTTATTAGGAGAGTTCAACAATGGCACACAAAAAAGCTGGTGGTTCTACTCGTAACGGCCGCGATTCAGAAAGCAAACGTCTAGGTGTTAAGCGTTTCGGTGGTGAATCTGTACTTGCAGGTAACATCATTGTTCGTCAACGTGGTACTAAGTTCCACGCTGGTACTAACGTAGGCATCGGTAAAGACCACACTCTATTCGCTCTATCTGATGGTAAAGTGAAGTTCGAGGTTAAAGGTCCTAACAACCGTAAATTCGTTAGCATCGAAACTGCTGAATAAGCAAAGTTTCTTGATGAATTCAAAAGCCCTGCCGTTTGGTGGGGTTTTTTATTTATCGAAAGTGTGGTCGACCCTAGACCCTAGACCCTAGACCCTAGACCTGAATGTAGCCTGATCCAAGCAGGCGATTGTTTTCTGGGATCTACGTTCTCAGGTTTACTAGACTGATTAAGATTTCCCACGAGATTGAGTGGAGGAAAAATGAAATTCGTAGATGAAGCGGTAATTAAAGTTCAAGCTGGTGATGGTGGCAACGGTGTTGTCAGCTTCTGGCGTGAGAAATTCATTACCAATGGCGGCCCTGATGGCGGCGATGGCGGTGATGGCGGCGATGTGTATATGGTCGCCGATGAAAACCTTAACACCTTGATTGACTATCGTTTCCAGCGTTTTTATGAAGCTGAACGCGGTAAAAATGGTGGCGGTGGTAACTGTACCGGTAAAAGCGGTAAAGACAAAGAACTGCGCGTACCGGTAGGTACCCGTGCTGTCGATATTCACACTAATGAAATCATTGGTGAAGTCGCGGAGCACGGTAAGAAGATTATGATCGCTAAGGGCGGTTGGCATGGCTTGGGTAACGCTCGCTTTAAATCTTCGGTCAACCGTTCACCACGCCAAAAAACCATGGGTACTAAAGGTGAGTTGCGTGATATCCGTTTAGAGCTGCTATTGCTAGCCGATGTCGGCATGCTAGGTATGCCAAATGCGGGTAAATCAACCTTTATTCGCGCCGTTTCTGCGGCTAAGCCGAAAGTCGCGGACTATCCGTTTACGACTCTTGTACCAAGCCTTGGTGTCGTGAGCGTGTTGCCTGAGAAAAGCTTTGTGGTCGCTGATATCCCAGGTTTGATTGAGGGTGCTGCGGAAGGGGCTGGTTTAGGGATTCGTTTCTTAAAACACCTTGAACGCTGTCGCGTGCTGCTACACGTGATTGATATTTTGCCCGCGGATCAAAGCGATCCTGCGCAGAATGCTTTGACTATCATTGATGAGCTTGAGCAGTACAGTGAAAAGCTGGACGAAAAAAACCACGTTGGTTGGTGTTCAACAAAGTTGATCTGATGTCAGAAGAAGAAGCGGACGAGATCATTCAAGACATTGTTGATGCACTCGCATGGGAAGGCGACTACTTCAAAATTTCTGCTGCAAATCGTCAAGGTACCAAAGAACTGTGCATGAAGTTGGCAGAGTTTATGGATACTTTACCGCGCGAAGCGGAAGAGCAGACGGAAGCGGAAAAAGTCAACTTCACATGGGATTATAACCATAAAGATGGCTTGGCCGGTCAAGAAGTGATCACGGAAGATGATGACGATTGGGATGACTGGGACGACGAAGAAGATGACGGTCACGTTATCTATGTCCGTGACTAATCAACTTACAGATAATGCCGCAACTTTGTTGCGGCTTTTTTGTGTCTAAATCATATTCCTGCTGTGTGGTTTAAGGCACACTAAGTGTCACTGTTCGGTATTATTTATCTTAGGCTTTTAGGAAAGGAATCATGGAAAGCAAACAGAGAGCCGTTTCTCGTTTGATCGCCCAGGCAGGGCAGATGTTATTAGCGCATGGTGCTGAAAGTACGCTAGTGGGGGATATGATGCGCCGTATGGGGCTTGCCAGTGGTATGAGTGAGGTTGAAGTTTCTCTCTCGGCAAGTTCTTTAGTTGTTACAACGGTTTATAAAGAACATTGCATCACTACCGCGAGACGCAGCCCTGATCGTGGGATCAATATGCGGGTGGTTACTCAGATCCAGCGTATCTGCATTATGATGGAGAAAGGCATTCTCGATCACAGCTTAGCGCAAAAAAAGCTCAATCAAATCAGTCCTGAACGCTACAATCGTTGGTTGGTCGTGAGTATGATTGGCCTCTCCTGCGCCGCTTTTAGTCGCTTAGCTGGAGGGGATTGGATGGTGTTTTTGATCACTTTGATCGCCTCATCGGTGGGCATGATCGTGCGTCAAGAAATCGGTCATCGTCAGTTCAACCCGCTGATCAACTTTGCCGCCACGGCTTTTGTCACTTCGGTCATTTCAGCTCAAGCGGTGATTTATCATCTCGGCAATAAACCCACGATAGTCATGGCTTCATCGGTACTGATGCTAGTCCCTGGTTTTCCTTTAATTAATGCGGTTGCTGATATGCTCAAAGGGTATATCAATATGGGTATTGCCCGTTTTGTGATGGCGAGTTTGCTGACCTTGGCGACGGCTCTCGGCATTGTTGCGGCAATGAGCGTGACTGGGATTTGGGGGTGGTAATGTTAAGTTGGGATCTATTTTTGGGGCTACTCAACGACATGTTTTTTGCCGCAATTCCGGCTGTTGGGTTTGCTTTGGTATTTAATGTGCCAGCTCCTGCATTGAAGTATTGTGCGCTTGGTGGCGCGCTTGGTCATGGCTCGCGTTATCTCATGATGCATTTTGGTGTACCGATCGAATGGGCGACCTTTTTCGTCCGCAACATTAGTGGGGTATGGTTGGGGTGTATTGGTCACGTCGCTTTTTGGTCGCATCCTAAAGTGTTTACGGTCGCTGCGCTCATTCCTATGGTTCCCGGCGTTTTCGCGTTTAAGGCGATGATTGCTCTGGTGGAGATTAATCATCTTGGCTTTTCACCGGAGCTATTAGAAGCGCTCATGGAGAATTTCCTCAAGGCGATGTTTATCATTGCGGGTTTAGCCGTTGGTTTAGCGGTTCCAGGGCTGTTATTCTACCGCCGTAAGCCGATTATTTAGGGTAAGAGACAAATGATGATCAGTATGATTGCCGCAATGGCTGACAACCGCATTATTGGTAAAGATAACCAGATGCCTTGGCATTTGCCTGCCGATTTTGCATGGTTTAAGCGCTGCACATTAGGCAAGCCTGTGATTATGGGACGTAAAACCTACCAATCGATTGGGCGACCTTTACCGGGGCGACACAATATTGTGATTTCTCGTGATGAAAATCTGCAGATTGATGGGGTTGATGTGGTGACTTCGATCGACGCGGCGCTAGCGAAAGCCGGAGCTGTGGATGAGGTTATGATTATTGGTGGCGGAAGTTTGTATGCGGCTTGCTTACCCATCGCTAACAAGCTGTATATCACGGAGATCAGGGCCAACCTTGATGGTGACACCCAGTTTCCTGCGTGGGGAAGTGAGTGGCAGGAGGGGGCTCGCGAGCATTATCCTGCGGATGAAAAAAATGCGTACGCAATGGATTTTGTGATTTTTGAACGCCAATAGCCAAAGATAACATCGCCAACACCCGTATTAACGGGTGTTTTCTTTTTCAGTTTGAAGCGCGGTTTGTACAAAGTAGTGCTTATCTTCCCAACGTAGCATGGTGAGTGTTCCGCCCCAAACACAGCCGGTATCGAGCCCAATCACCTCATCGCTGGAATAACCCTCCAACGCTGCCCAATGACCAAAAATCACTGTTTTTTCGAGAGAGATTCGTTGCGGTAATTGGAACCAAGGCAATAGGCTACCATCGGTCACTTCTTTAGGTGGGAGCTTGCACTTCATATCTAAACGACCATCAGGAAAGCAAAAGCGCATGCGGGTGAATGCATTAATGGTATAGCGTAAGCGAGCGATCCCTTGCAGATCTGAATGCCATGCATCTGGTTCATCGCTGTACATTTGGGTAATCAAGTTCGCCCATAGTGTACTACGCAGAACTTGTTCTACTTCTTGTGCTGCTTGGCGGGCGGTAGCGAGATCCCATTGTGGTGAAATACCTGCATGACAGAGTACAAACTCTTCATGTTCGGCGAGTAATGGTTGCTGGCGTAACCAATTGAGCAATTGAGGAGCATCGGGCGCATCTAAAATCGGTTGGGTTTGATCGCGGCGTTTCGCCGGATGAGTGCCGAGTGATACCGCGAGTAAATGTAAATCATGATTGCCCAGTACCACCCGAGCCGCACCACCGAGCTGATGAGCAAAGCGCAGAGTTTCGAGCGATTTAGGACCTCTCGCCACTAAATCGCCGGCAAACCAAAGGGTATCGTGGTGAGGGTTAAATTTAATCCGGTCAAGCAGCAGCTGTAATTCATCAAAACAGCCTTGAATATCTCCAACGATATAATTAGCCACACAAACTCCATTAATTCAGTACATGAGGAACGGCTAGGCGAAACGGTTCAATTTCTACGGAAAAAGACTTACCTTGCTCATCGATCATCAAGTATTGGCCTTGCATGACACCCACTGGAGTATCCAGCGCCGTTCCACTGCTGTAAGTGTATTCGTCGTTAGGCTCGATATGGGGTTGTTCACCCACAACTCCATCACCTTCGACGACCGTCTGTTTACCATCAGCATCGGTGATCAACCAGCGACGCCCCAATAACTGTACCGTTTGAGCACTGAGATTCTTAATTGTGATCAGATAAGCAAAGACAAAGCGCTGATATTCAGGATCGGATTGTTCCTCAATGTAGCGGGTTTGCACTTGAATCTTGATGCAGGGAAGCGAAACATCCATGAGCGACTCCTCAGCCTAGTGGTAGATAGTATTGGCAGATAAACAAAGGACGACTTAATGTCGTCCTTGTGGATTATGCGTGAGTTTTGTGCTTGGCATCAAGCCAGTTCGCTAATGCCACAAACTGAGCTAGGGTCAGGTTTTCTGGGCGCATTCCTGGGTTGATGCCCAGTGCTTCCAGTGTTTCTGGCTCAGCCAGACCTTTGTAACAGTTACGTACGGTTTTACGACGTTGATTAAAGCCTTCACGTACTACGCGATCTAAGCACTCTAAGCTGGTCGCAGGGTGTGGTAGATCTTCGTATGGAACGAGACGTACAACCGCTGAGTCTACTTTCGGTGGTGGCACAAACGCTGTTGGCGGAACTTCCAGTACCGGAACCACTTTACAGTAGTATTGCGCCATCACGGTTAGGCGGCCATAAGCTTTGCTACCGGGGCCAGCAGCTAAACGGTTGACCACCTCTTTTTGCAGCATGAAGTGCATGTCTTGAATGTCACGGTGGAATTCAAAAAGGTGGAACATCAGTGGGGTTGAAATGTTGTAAGGCAAGTTACCAAACACACGAAGTTTGTTGTTTGGTTTTACCAGTTGCTTGAAGTCAAAACGCATCGCGTCGCCTTCGTGGATAGTCAGTTTGCTTGCCAATTCTGGATGATTACGCAAGCGTTCCGCCAAGTCACGGTCAAGTTCGATGACGGTGAACTTATCCACTTCACGTCCTACCGGTTCTGTGATCGCGCCTAATCCTGGGCCGATTTCAACCAAGTTTTGCCCCGGTCTTGGATTAATCGCCGACACAATACCATCAATGATGTAAGGATCATTGAGGAAGTTTTGACCAAAGCGTTTACGTGCTTTGTGCCCTAAGTGGACATCATTTCTCATAGTGTTCTCGAAGTTATTTCGCTTTTTTATCAACTAATTCTATTGCGTAAGCCAATGCTGTCCAGAAGCTCCCTGCGTCGGCTTTACCTGTTCCGGCAAGATCCAATGCAGTGCCATGATCCACCGAAGTGCGGATAAAAGGCAGTCCCAGAGTAATATTGACTGAGCGGCCAAAGCCTTTGTATTTGAGCACGGGAAGCACTTGATCGTGGTACATCCCGAGTACGGCATCGGCTTGCTGCAAGTATTTTTCACTAAAAATGGTATCGGCTGGCAGTGGGCCAACCAATTGCATGCCATATTGCTCACGCAAACGCTGTAGGGTTGGAGTGATGGTTTCGATCTCCTCCATTCCTAATACACCGTCTTCACCTGCATGTGGGTTTAAACCACATACGTAAATTTTAGGCTGAGTAATGGCAAATTTCTCGACTAAATCCTTGTGGAGAATGTGAACGATCTGTTCTAGACGTTCACTGGTTATTGCTTGTGGCACTTCCGCGAGTGGCAGATGGGTTGTGACAAGTGCAGTGCGGAGTCCTTCTGTCGCTAGCATCATAACCACCAAAGGGGTGCTTGATTGCTCTGCAAAAAACTCGGTATGTCCGCTAAAGGTCACTCCGGCACGGTTGATCACCCCCTTGTGCACAGGGCCGGTGACAATAGCATCAAACTCGCCATTCATACAGCCTTTTGCCGCTCTTTCCAGCGTTTTTAACACATAGTGCCCATTGGCTGGATTGAGCTGACCTGCGACCACTGGCTCTGCCAGAGGGATATGCTCGACTAAAAGAGTGCCAGCTTGCTGTGGCTGTACTGGATTATTGTTTTGATAATCCAGTAGCTTAACATGGATGCCTAGCTGTTCAGCACGTTCGGCAAGCAAGGTTTTATCGGCACACACCACCAGTTGGTGTGGCCAATCTTGAGCTGAAAGTGCGAGGATAAGGTCGGGACCAATTCCTGCAGGCTCACCCGCCGTCACAATAATGCGTTTACTGCTCATCCTTCTCGTCCTTCAGAATTTCAACGAAAGCACTCGCGCGCAGTTCTTGCAACCAAGCACTGGCTTCTTCATTGAATTTACGGTTGAACAGAATTCGGTACGCTTTATTTTTTAGGGCGGAGTCGGTGCGATCGACTTGACGGCGATCTAAAACCTCAACAATGTGCCAACCATGTACGGTTTTAAATGGCTCACTGATTTGTCCAACCGGTAAGG
Organism: Vibrio metoecus; assembly: GCF_000696385.1. Classification (GTDB taxonomy): domain Bacteria; phylum Pseudomonadota; class Gammaproteobacteria; order Enterobacterales; family Vibrionaceae; genus Vibrio; species Vibrio metoecus. Next base: position 69,427 of record NZ_JJMN01000018.1, read on the forward strand.
TTTCAACTTGGTGCTTAAACTCAGGTACATACAAATCTGGCGTTTGATAGCCTAGTTCACCTTTTTGTGCCGCTGAACCTGGATCTTGGCTGTATTGTTGTGCTAGTTCTCCAAAGCTGACTTCGCCATTTTTGATGCGCTGTACGAACTCACTGAGCTGCTTTTGTGCACCATCATCGCTAAGAATGATGGTAGGCTTGATCAGAATATGACGAGCATTGACTTCCGTTACTGCGACCGTTTCTAGACCTTTTACATCATCAATTTTCAGGATGTGAAAACCCACACCGCTGCGAAATGGGCCGATAATGCTGCCTTTGTTCTGCATTTTGATCTGGTCGGCAAAGATGGTCGGCATTTCTTCTTTACGCATCCATCCCCAATCGCCACCTTGTAGCGCTTTTGGTCCTTTGGAGTAGGTATAGGCCATTTGCGCGAAATCAGCGCCATGTTTTAATTCACCCACCAATTTGTTGGCTAAGGATTCAGCTTCGCTTTTATCTTGGCCTTCTTCAACGCGTAGCTGAATATGGCTGATTTTGTATTGCACCGTGGCATCGGTTTCCTGCGCAAGCAGTTCAGCTAACGTATCAACCTCTGCGGGTAAAATGTTGATACGGCGACGAACCAGCGCGTTACGAGCATCGCTGGCCGCCATCTCTTTGCGCACCTGTTCACGAAACTCTGGGTAGGTTAAGCCTTCTTGCGCTACTGAAGCAATCAGCTGTTCCTGAGTTTGTTGATTGCTTTTGGCGATCTCTTTGATCGCATCGTTTAAACGATTGTCATCAATTTTTACCCCGATTCGATCGGCTTCTTGCTGCTGCAAAGTATCGATGATCAGTTTTTCCAACACTTGCTCACGTAAAACGTTTTCTTGTGGCAACGGTTGCTTATTTTGCTTGGCGTTGGCTTTCACGGTTTTGAGTGCACCATCGACATCACTTTGCAAAATAACACCACTATTGACGATGACCGCTACGCCATCAAGCTGTTGCGGTTCCGCATGAGCGTTAAACAAAGTCAGCATGCTAATAACGCTAATTAGCGTGGTTTTCCACAATTTCATGTGCAGTCCTATCTGAAATGTTGGTAGCCTGAGTTACTCTCAGGCTAAGCGAATTAGTTGTTTAGGAAGAATGGGCGTGCGTAACCAAGAGCGTTGGTTGCGTTGTTTACTCCAGCCATACTAGAACCCGCACCGATAGTAGTTCCGAAGCCTACAATTCCTATATTAAAACTAAAATTATTTTCATAGATTGGCTCCTCGAAGGGGAGTTTTTTATGCCTAACCTTTTAATTGATTACTATAAGTGAAACCCAAATACCAACAGTCTGAGTTATAGGTTAGATTTGCAAGCCATTCTAATGATTCTTGAGTATTCATATCATAAAAGTATTGACCGCCAGCTTTCCATTTGCGATTTAATTGATAGCTACCTAACAAACCGACTTGTGAAATACCTCCTTCAGTCAGCCGTTTAATATTATCCGTGTCATCACAATCAATGCCAGTTACCGTGCTGCAGATATAATCTTCAGCAACATATCGATAACTACCTTGAAGGAAGCCGCCATCGAATCGATACTCCAAGGTACTGTTACCTAGTTGGACGTCTTGTCCATCAATGTCATATTGAATCCCACCGTGGTAGAACAGATAATCAGAAAAATTGAAATCCATCTCAACTGCCCAAGCTGAGTAACTGGACTGTTCATCGGTTTTCTTCACTGATGGATTTAAGTTGCTGTCTAGATAGAAAATTTGCCCAAACGCGATATTGAGGCGCTCTTTATAGTTGCTATCAAAGAAACGGGTCGATGCACCATAGCTGATTTGGTTAGCCGATGCTATGCGATCCACGCCACTGTATTTACGGCTGCGAAATAAGCCGTAGTAATCCGTTTGCAGCAGGGTTGAATCATAAAGACCAATGTTGTCTTGCTCTTTTTCTGGTACATAAAGATATTGAATTTTGGGCTCTAGAGTTTGAGTGTAGTTGTCTAACAGAACGGTATCTCGTTCAAGAATGATGCCTGCAATACTTCTAAACTCAGGGATCACTCGAGTGACACTCTCTTCTAAATTAGCATCGGTGGTGTTATCTAATTCTTGCTGATAGTAGGTGCCAAGCAAGCGCGCTTCCGTTGTCCAATTTCCCCAAGTGTTACTAAAAGGGACCTTTAATCCAGGTTCAATATGTACACGAGTCGCCGAGGGTTTGCCTGTTGCCTCTGTCTCAAAACGTGAGATGTGACTGATGAGATCAAGATCGAGATACTTCATCAGCTCTGGAGCGTAATAGTTATAGGTGAGCTGTGGCATTAAACGATAAGGCAAGTTGGAGCTAGAGGTGTTGTCGGTGAGCAATTGGAAATCACGGACTAACAGTGATGAATCCCAATTTTGACTACGGTAAGTCGCGCGACCCTCTTGAATGAGTTGTCCATCCTCACGGTTGCCAATACCGGAGTCTAAGTCTGAGAAGTAGTTGATATCACTGACTTTTGAGTAATCAATTTCAAATTTCCAAGCTTGTTGGAAAATGCCACTATGCTCATATTGAAACGCCCAGCGATTCCCCTGCTCTGTATGCAGTTGATCATCTGGTAAATACTCTGACTTGATTTGCCCTTCACCAAAATCGGTCAGATAACGGAATACGCTATTGAGTTGTGTACCACGCTTTTGCATGTAGTTAAGCGTGGTTTCTAAATCGTAATTGGGGGCTAAATTCCAATAAAATGGTACTTCAACTTCATAGCCGTTACGCGAACCATAAGATGCAGTAGGGTATAGAAAACCGGTTTTACGTGTATCCCCAATCGGCACGGTTAAATAAGGGAGATAGAACACCGGGACATTTTGCACTTCAAGACGCGGGTTATAGAAAGTGGCAATCTCTTCATTTTGGTCCACATCAATGCTAGAAGCGCGCATGCGCCACGCATTATTGCCTTCTGGGCATGAGGTGATCGAGCCATCTTCAATTTCATACACCGCTTTACCCGTTTTCGAAACATACACCGCTTCGCCACGCCCCGGTTCACACAAGAACTTGTAGCTCGTGTTTTCCAGCGTCATTTCATCCGTATTAAGATGATTGGTTGCTTTGGTCGATAGGGTTTTGATCTCACCATCACTAAACTGAACATTACCCTCGGCCACCACGACATTTTCTTGTTGATGCAACGTGACATTATCGGCCGCAATGCGTTTTTTACCTTGCACGACAACGACGTTACCGGAGTAGGTGGCCTTTTGCCCATTGATTGCCTCTAGCTTATCCGCTTCGACATTGATAGGCTGTTGGCCAGGGTTAGTTGGCTCAGGCTGGTTGACTAAACACTGTTCGCCATTAGGTAATTGAGCGCGATTGTCATCCACACTCGCTTCTGCTTGTATCTGAGGTGCAAAGAGTGCAGCGCTAATTGAGGCGGCTAAAAACGTGCGGGAAAAGCATGACATTGGGTTGTACATCCTGTTGAACTTGTGGCCTGTTGAACTTGATGGATTCCGAACTTAGGAGCCTGAAATATAAACGGTCCTTATCATAAAGGAAATTGACGCTTGCGCCACTATCAGACCGCTTCACTCCAGAAAAATTCATAGATTGAGAGCACATAATGCATATTTTTGGCAAAATTCTTGGCGCTTTTTTTGGCTTCCTGTTTGGTGGGCCTTTCGGTGCCGTTTTTGGACTCTTTTTAGGGCATCAATTCGATAAAGCGCGCCGCCTAAACCAGGCGGGGTTTCAAAGCGGTTCTTTTGGTGCAGGCCCAAGCCAAGCTGAACGTCAGGAAGAGTTTTTTAAAGCTGCTTTTTCGGTGATGGGGCATGTAGCGAAAGCCAAGGGGCAAGTGACTAAAGAAGAAATCCAACTCGCGACCATTATGATGGATCGCATGAACCTGACTCTAGAGCAAAAACGTGCCGCACAAGATGCGTTTCGTGACGGGAAAGAAAGCGATTTTCCTCTAGAGCAAGTGTTAGAGCGCGTGAAAATCGCCACGGGCGGGCGTTTTGACCTGCTACAGTTTTTCCTTGAGCTGCAAGTCTCTTCCGCATTTGCTGATGGTGATGTGCACCCGAGTGAGCGTAATGTACTGCACCGTATTGCGCGCGGCTTAGGTTTTTCTTCTGAACAGCTAGAGCGGCGTTTACGCATGCAAGAAGCCGCATTCCGTTTTCAGCAAGGTGGCGGTTTCAGCGGTTCGCAACAGCAATCGAGTGGTGGGCAGCAATGGCAGCAACCCTCATCGCGTAACCAACTGGCAGATGCCTACGAAGTGCTTGGCGTGAGTGAAACCGCCAGTGCGCAAGAGATTAAGCGAGCTTATCGCAAGCTAATGAATGAACACCACCCAGATAAGCTGATGGCGAAAGGTTTACCGCCAGAGATGATGAACGTAGCGAAAGAAAAATCACAGCAAATCCAACATGCTTATGAGCTGATCCGAAAGGAAAAAGGCATTAAGTAAGCTCATCGTCATTATGCGCTTACCTTTTCTAAGGCAAACTTAACCGTTTGTCCTTTCTTTTGTCAGTCAAAAGAGCAATTGGAGTGGGGCAGTTTTCGACAGATAAAATAAAACCCAGTCAAAGACTGGGTTTCTAAAAGTGGCTCCTCCTGCTGGACTTGAACCAGCGACCTGCGGATTAACAGTCCGTCGCTCTACCGACTGAGCTAAGGAGGAATTATTCTTTTAATGTAATGGTGCCGACTACCGGAATCGAACTGGTGACCTACTGATTACAAGTCAGTTGCTCTACCTACTGAGCTAAGTCGGCAAATCAACTTGCAATGCAAGTTGGAAATTGGCTCCTCCTGCTGGACTTGAACCAGCGACCTGCGGATTAACAGTCCGTCGCTCTACCGACTGAGCTAAGGAGGAATTATTCTTTTTAATTTAATGGTGCCGACTACCGGAATCGAACTGGTGACCTACTGATTACAAGTCAGTTGCTCTACCTACTGAGCTAAGTCGGCACATTTATTATTGTTCGTGCAAGCACCAACAATCAAAATTGTGGTGCCCGGAGGCGGAATCGAACCACCGACACGAGGATTTTCAATCCTCTGCTCTACCGACTGAGCTATCCGGGCGACGAGGTGTATTAAAAGGGTTTTCGCGGTAGTCGTCAACATGAAAATCCAAAAAAAATATCGTTTGTTGTTTTTCTATACTTAATGGCCTGTTTTTGTCCATTTTGCTTGCCAAATTATCGCCGAATCGACAACAAAGTTCATTTTCAAAAGAGAGCAATGGGTTTTATCAAACCGTAAAAATAAAAAAAGCACGTAAAAATACGTGCTTGATAAACATTTCTAGTAAACAACGGCGGATAGCCAGTCAGTTCAGGGCTATTACTCCCCGTAGTTGCATTTTAAATGCAATCTAGCGTGTTACCGAAAAGTGTGCCGCCCACTGTTCTAACTCACGCGCTAGCTTAGTGAGGGTTTGGGTGCTGTTATGGCTTTCTGTCACCACATGGCTCAATTTTGTGCCACTTTCTTCAATCATATTGATGCGACGAGAAATATCATCACTGACTTGGGTTTGTTCTGCCGCTGCGGTGGCAATTTGATGACTCATCGAAGAGACGCTTTCCAACGCATCAACAATCAATGCGAGTGCGGAAGCGGCATTTTCTGACTCTTGCACGCTACTTTGGCTGGTTTGCCCACAAATCTGAATGGTTTGAATCGCATTGCGCGAGCCTTCTTGCAGATTGTGGATCATCTGTTGGATCTCTTTAGTGCTCGTTTGCGTTCGTCCCGCTAAGTTACGCACTTCATCAGCGACTACCGCAAAGCCTCGGCCTTGTTCACCGGCACGAGCCGCTTCAATGGCCGCATTGAGTGCCAGTAAATTAGTTTGCTCTGCAATATCGCCAATTACGTCTAGCACTTTGGCGATGTTTTTCACATCCTGATCCAGATCGGCAACTGCGGTGCTGGCGGTTTGTAATTGGGTTGCTAAACCTTAGAATGTTGCTCACCGTGTTGTGGATGAGCTTTTGCGTATGCTGGCTTTGTTGATCTGCTTGATCGGTATTGATGGCGGTATCGCGCGCAGAATCAGCCACTTGGGTTGCCGAAGAGGCCATTTCGGTCATTGCTGTTGCAATCATTGCGGTGGATTGCTGCTGGCTATCGGTTAGCTCAGCGATGCTTTTGGCACGAGTGCCTGCGCCAGATAATTCAGTACGCAGTGCGACCATGGTGTGTTCAAGTTTGGTCACCAGATCAGCGAGCGAGCTGCTCATCTGTTGCACCGCACCATAAATACTCTCTTTGGGTGCTTTGATTGCGAATTCTGTGCGAATTTGACCTTGTGCTACAGCTTGTACGGCGCTGCGGACATCATTCGGTTCGCCACCAATGATCAGCAACATCTTACGAATCGCAACCAGTAGCAGGGATAAAATGCCGACCGCAATCACCACGCATAACGTCAATTGCCATTGCGCGGTAGACCAAAAACGCGCGTTCACCTCGTTAAAACCAATTCCAGTACCGACAACCCAACCCCAGTGCGGTGTCTTGCGCGCAATCGAGAGTTTTTCCTCAATCGATCCATCGGCTTGTTTTTGCGTCCATGTGTATTCCACTAGCTTGCCGGATTGATTACGCAGTACATCCTGAATTAAGCGGCCAACGCTATTGCCTTTACCATCTTTAAAATCATTGAAGCTAGTATCATGCAGTTGAGGATCAAGGGGGGTGGCGACGAATGTCATATTCTCATCCGCCACATACACATATTCATTGTCTTTGTAGAGATTGTTGCGCATTAAACGCGTTGCAAGGGCTTTGGCTTCCGGCTCCGACATTTTTCCTTCTTGAGCCAGTTTCTCTACCTCAGTCAAAATGCTATAGGCGCTGTTAAACAGCTCGGTTACGCGCGCTTTGTTATCCAAGTTACTGGCTACACGCAGAGTCCACAGTCCTGTTGCGGTAAGCGCGAGTAGGGCTGCAAGAATAATGGCTGATAATAAATAAGCTTGGGATTTTAGTTTCATGATTTGACCCCTAAGGGGAAGATGGACACAGATTAAATTTTGATGACAGTTTGATGTCGGCAGGGATAGTAATGAGCTTGCTTATTTATTGATACGAAGTAAGTGTGAAAGTATGAGTTGGATTAAATTTTTGCTTCAAAATAAAAGAGAAATAAAGAGCGGCGGAGCAGATATGCTTTGAGGAAGCGTTGGTGGTTGAGATGAAAATAAAAGCGCAGATAAAGAAAAACCCAGTCAAAGACTGGGTTTTTAAAAGTGGCTCCTCCTGCTGGACTTGAACCAGCGACCTGCGGATTAACAGTCCGTCGCTCTACCGACTGAGCTAAGGAGGAACAATCTTTAAATAGTGGTGCCTCGAGGCGGAATCGAACCACCGACACGAGGATTTTCAATCCTCTGCTCTACCGACTGAGCTATCGAGGCAAATTTTAAGTGGTGCCGGCTGCCGGAGTCGAACTGGGTACGACCTACTGATTACAAGTCAGTTGCTCTACCTACTGAGCTAAGCCGGCACACGTAACCTTTGCTGTTTGTGTCTTACACCAACAATCTAAAATTCGTGGTGCCCGGAGGCGGAATCGAACCACCGACACGAGGATTTTCAATCCTCTGCTCTACCGACTGAGCTATCCGGGCAACGGAGCGCTATTAAACGGATTTTCCCTTTACCCGTCAACCTGTTTTTTAAAAAAAATCGAAAAATCAGTTTGATTGCCGCTATTTTCAGCAAACTGCGGCTTTTTTGTTATCCCGCATTAAATTCCTTCTTAAATTTGGTCACTTTTTCCAGATAACGACGCGCTTCCGCATTCGGATGTTTTTTGGTTAACGCCCAATACACTTGGTTAGGTTGCAGGGCATTAAGGTCACGCATGGCGCGTTGACGATCACTGCTAAAGGTACTCAACACTCCGCCAGTGCCGCCGTTATAGGCAGAAATCATGCTGTATTCGAGAGATGTGGGGTGGCGAACCTCTTTCAAATAGCGATTTTTCAGGATGTAAAAATAGGCGGTACCGGTATCAATGTTGTTTTCTGGGTTAAACAGATACTCAGGACTGGGTTCGCCAGAGCGGTTTTTGACCAGCTTGAACACATCCCGTCCTGCGGTTTTAGGAACCACTTGCATTAAGCCATAAGCGTTGGCCCAACTCACCGCATAGGGGTTGAAACTGCTTTCGGTTTTGATGATCGCGTAGATCAGATCTTCCGGGATGTCGTATTTGCGAGAAGCTTTACGCACGATACTGGCGTATTTGTAGCCACGGATATCGATTTGATCTTTGACCATCGGGATTTCGACGTAATAGGCTTTTTTGAAATCGACTTGCTTTACTTTCAAATGGTTAGCGATGAGGTAATCGGCGTAACGGTTAGCGCGCCATGACCACTGGATCGGCTGACCATCTTGATCGAGTACCTGCTGATACAAAAAGGGTTGGCCTTTGAGTTCGATGTCTTTTGAGGAGAAAAGATCGACGTGCGCGGGATCATCGGGAGTCAGTAAGGTGGTGATGATCGCATTGCGTAAATGAGTTTTAGGATCGATGGGCGAAACAGTTTCTACTATGATTCGACCTTCGGTGAAGTTGACTTCAGAGCGGCTAAGGTAGTTGTCTATGTATTTGACGTAGTTATTTTTTCCAGCGATTTTTAGCTCGCGGCGTCCCCAACGTTTTTCGATATTGCCGGAGAAGCTGTTGATTAATGCATCCAGTGCGGCGGTGTCTTTCTGAAACTGTCCAGGTAATTCGGCTAAGTTCTTGGCGAAACGGTTAGTGGGCTCGTAATCAACATCGTAAATTTTCTCGATAAATTCACGACTACAGCCGCTCAATAGTAGAGCGGTGATACATAACACTAACTTTCTCATGCGCCTCCCTAAAAGCCGAGCTTTCGCTACTCCTGATACGAAAATGACATCATAACCGAGCGGCATGATGTCATTTTTTGCAAGCAGATGAAATCCGAAATTTCCTACTTTGCAGGCGGTGTATAACCTTCGATATGGACTTCTTTACCTTCAAACAGGAAGTTCACCATCTCTTGCTCCAACAACTTGCGGTGTTCAGGATCCATCATGTTGAGCTTTTTCTCATTGATCAGCATGGTCTGTTTGGTCTGCCATTGTGCCCAAGCTTCTTTGCAGATGTTGTCGAAAATGCGTTTGCCCAGTTCGCCGGGATAGAGTTGGAAATCCAAGCCATCGGCTTCTTTCTGCAATCGGGTACAAAATACGGTACGAGCCATTCACTCTTCCTCTTTAAATGTGGCTATCAATGTCGAAAGGTAAGCTGTGCAACAGTTGTTTCACTGGTGCTGCGAGACCAATCTCATCGGGTTGGCTTAAGTTATACCAAAGACCTTTGCTCCCTTCCATGACGATGTCCGGTTTGCGGCTTAATTGCAGCAAAATCGGCGTAATATCGAGATGGTAGTGGCTAAAGGTATGGCGAAATGCGATCAGGGTTTTCTGCGATGTTATGGTGCTATCGCCGATGGCGCGCTGATCTATGGTGGTTTGAATATTGGCGATCTCTGATTGCGGGAAGCAGTACAAACCGCCCCAAATTCCACTTTGTGGGCGCTGCTCAAGCCAGACGGCATTGTCGTGATAGAGCATGACAAACCAAGTGGCTTTGACGGGTTTCTCTGTTTTCGGTTTCTTGCCCGGATACTCTTGGGGATTGTCCTTGCTGCTTGGCAAGGCAAAACGAATTCTACTGGGCACAGGCTGCATTTTGGCTTGCTGCGAGTGCAGATCATTGCGCCCATATCCATCATGGCTTGGTTGTATTTATCAACATCCACTTTGGGCGTGTGCATTTCTGCATAATGCCAAAACTGGTTTTCGACACTTTTTTGCCCCGGCCAACCTTCAACGGCAAAGCAGCGCGCTAACGTACGCTTCACGTTGCCATCCAAAATCGCATGCGGTTTTTTATACACAGAAGAGAGTACGGCTGCCGCGGTAGAACGGCCAACACCGGGTAGCGCATTCATCTGCTCTAAATCGGTGGGAAATTCGCCGCCATATTCACTCACAACCATTTGCGCTGCTTTATGCAAATTGCGCGCTCGAGCGTAGTAGCCAAGCCCTGTCCAGAAATGCAGCACTTCATCTTGCGGCGCTGCCGCGAGGGCGTGTACGGTCGGAAAGCGCTCTAAAAAGCGTTCAAAGTAGGGGATCACGGTCGCGACTTGGGTCTGCTGTAACATGATTTCCGATAACCAAACGCGATACGCATTTTTATTTTGTTGCCACGGCAGGTTTTTGCGGCCGTAGGCGTCATACCAAGTAAGGATGGCCTGTGCAAAAGGAGTCACGACTTGCTCATTATTATTGTCTAAACTAGTGGAGCAAAATTGCACCACAGATTGATGGTGAAGTAAAACCGACAAAGATTGGGGATATTCTCCTCTTTCCTATTTGCAGCTGTGGCGGTGTTGGCGGCAGTGGCAAAGAGTTTGGAGGTAGGATGGTAAACGGTCAGTAATAACACTTGCACCGTTGACGATTCTTTGGATAATTCCCGCTCTGATTTAGCAATGTGCAGGCAATAGAAATGAGCGAAGTAATCACCCAGGAATTTACCGAAGATGGCAAAGTGCTGCGTCGTATTCGTAGCTTTGTTCGTCGTGAAGGTCGTTTGACCAAAGGCCAGGAAGCCGCAATGAAAGAGTGCTGGCCAACCATGGGGATTGATTACCAGCCAGAGCTGTTGGATTGGCAACAGGTGTTTGGTAACGACAATCCGGTTGTGCTAGAGATTGGTTTTGGTATGGGCGCGTCCTTGGTCGAAATGGCGAAAAACGCACCTGAGAAAAACTTCCTCGGTATTGAAGTGCACAGCCCAGGTGTCGGTGCTTGCTTGGCTTCGGCACGTGAAGCGGGTGTGACTAACTTGCGTGTGATGTGCCATGACGCGGTGGAAGTGTTTGCACACATGATCCCAGACAACAGCCTGCACACTTTGCAATTGTTCTTCCCAGATCCTTGGCACAAGAAACGCCACCACAAGCGCCGTATCGTGCAGCTTGAATTTGCTGAAATGGTACGCCAGAAGCTGATCATCGGCAGCGGTGTATTCCATATGGCAACTGACTGGGAAAACTACGCAGAACACATGGTTGAAGTGATGAATCAAGCGCCCGGTTTTGCTAACTTGGCAACCGATGGCGATTACGTTCCGCGCCCTGATGAGCGCCCACTGACTAAGTTTGAGCAGCGTGGTCACCGTTTAGGTCACGGAGTGTGGGACATCAAGTACCAGCGCACTGCGTAAAGAGAGAATTTTGCTTAAGCCAACATTTGATGTTGGCTTTTTTGACCCTAATCCTCGAGCTATTGAACAGCTGAAGTAGCTTGAGACAAACTAATAATAAAGAGTCAACCATGAAGCCAACAGCAGACATTTTAGCCAGTATTCTTGACGAAGTTCGCCCACTCACTAGCAAAGGCAACGTCGCCGATTACATTCCCGCACTCGCCAAAGTACCGAGTGAAAAATTGGGCATCGCCGTGTTCACTAATCAAGGAGAAGTGATCACGGCTGGCGATGCACAGGAAGGTTTTTCGATTCAATCGATCTCTAAAGTGCTGAGCTTGACGCTCGCGATGGGCTTATATCAGCCGGATGAACTGTGGAGCCGCGTGGGTAAAGAGCCTTCGGGGCAAGCATTTAACTCATTGATTCAGCTTGAGATGGAGCATGGAATTCCGCGTAATCCATTTATCAATGCCGGCGCGATTGTGGTGTGCGACATGCTGCACAGTCGCCTCTCTGCACCTCGTCAGCGTCTGTTGGAGTTTGTACGCCAGCTCAGCGGTGAGCCGCTTATTGCCTATGACAAAATCGTAGCAGCATCGGAGATGATGCACAGTGATCGCAACGCGGCGATTGCCTATTTGATGCGTTCTTTTGGCAATTTCCACAATGAGGTTATTCCGGTACTGCACAACTATTTTCACGCCTGCGCATTGAAAATGAACTGTGTTGAGTTAGCGAAAACCTTCAGCTATCTGGCCAACAAAGGTGTTTCTGTGGTGACGGGGGAAACGGTGATCACGCCAACCCAAAGCAAACAAACCAATGCCTTACTCGCCACGTGCGGCTTGTATGATGGGGCTGGAGAGTTTGCCTATCGAGTCGGTATGCCGGGGAAATCAGGTGTCGGCGGCGGGATTATTGCTGTGGTGCCGGGCGAGATGACGATTGCAGTGTGGTCCCCTGCGTTGGATCAATCGGGTAACTCGCTCGCGGGTACTCGCGCGTTAGAGCTTTTAGCGCAGCGTATTGGTCGCTTCGATTTTCTAAGCTATCCCCTTTCTACTTGAAGCTGCAGCGGTGTTTGGCAGCATTCGCTCATCCCAATCACATAGTGGATCTATGCTCATGGGGATTATGAGAGCCATCCTTGGCTCTCACCAAAGGCCAGCCGATGGCTGTGCAAATTTGCTCCAGACAAATTTGTCACTCGTTTGCCGCCTACCTGCAACTGCAAGTAGTTTGGGTATGAAAGATAAAAATAAAGAGGCGCATGCGCCTCTTGGTTATTCTTCTTCATCGGCCATAAAGGCTTCGAGCAGATCATTGAGGAACAGTTTGCCCTTTTCCGTGATTTGCCAGTGCTGATCATCTTCACTGAGATAGCCTTCACTGAGCGCCCAATCTAAGGTTGGGCGGATCACGTCAATCGTAAGTCCCGTGGTGGCGGTAAAATCGGCTTTCGGGCAGGGCTCAATCAAGCGAAAGCGGTTCATAAAAAACTCAAACGGCTTGTCTTGATCGGCAACCAAGTGCTCGCTATCCAAGTAGGCTTTGGCGAGATTGTTCAACGCTGCCAAGTAGCCGCGCGGGTGCTTGGTTTTGGTGGTGCGGACAATTCGCCCATCAGCAAAACTCAGTTTGCCGTGCGCGCCACAGCCAATCCCGAGATAATCCCCAAAGCGCCAATAGTTGAGGTTGTGCTGACACTGATAGCCCGGCTTGCTATAGCCAGAAATCTCATACTGCACATACCCTGCATCACTGAGCTTTTGATGGCCGAGTTCGAAAATATCCCATAGCGCATCTTCATCCGGCAGCTTAGGCGGTTTCGAGTAAAACAGCGTGTTGGGTTCAATCGTCAGTTGATACCAAGAGAGATGCGGCGGATTGAGCGCGATCGCCTGATCCAAATCAGCCAGTGCTTGCTCGGGCGTTTGATCCGGTAAACCGTGCATCAAATCCAAATTAAAGCTGTTGAGGCCAATTTGGTGTGCTAACTGTGCAGCGCGAACTGCTTCTTGTTGGCCGTGGATGCGTCCTAAACGCGCTAATTTTTCTGGCTCAAAACTCTGCACACCAATCGAAATGCGAGTGACCCCAGCGGTGCGATAGCCAGCAAAACGCTGCGCTTCAATCGTGCCAGGGTTGGCTTCCATGGTGATTTCAATGTCTGGCTTAAACGTAATACGCTCGGCAACGCCTTGCAGCAAACGCGCGATGCCTTCAGCAGAGATAAGGCTTGGTGTACCTCCGCCAATAAAGATCGAGTGCAGCAGGCGAGGATCGCCCTTGAGCTGGTAACGCTCGATGTCGCGATCCAGATCTTCCAGCAGTGCATCCAAATACTCTTGCTCAGGAATCTCGCCTTTCTGCGCGTGCGAGTTGAAATCGCAGTACGGGCATTTCTGCACGCACCACGGAATATGAATGTACAAGCTAAGCGGCGGAGGCGTTAGCATGCTCGCTGCTCTTACAATTGCTTTTGAATAGTTTTTGCAGGGGCTTTGCCGCGGTGTGAAAGCTGTTTTTTGCGTACTGGTTCTAGCTCAGCAGAAGCGCATTTTTCTTCCGGAACCCAGAAAATAGGATCGTAACCAAAGCCATTACTACCGTGTGGTGCGGTGAGGATTTTGCCTTCCCACTTGCCGTGGCAAACGATAGGCGTTGGGTCATCCGCGTGGCGCATCAACACCAGCACACAATGAAAACGCGCGCTGCGCTGTTCGTCTGGCACATCTTGCATCGCAGCCAGCAGTTTGTTCAGGTTGTCACCGTCGTTGGCATGCTCGCCCGCGTAGCGCGCGGAATAGATGCCCGGCGCACCGTTTAGGTAGTCCACTTCCAAACCGGAATCATCGGCAATCGCCGGTAATCCGGTAATTTGCGAGGCATGACGTGCCTTGATGATCGCATTTTCGATAAAAGTGGTGCCTGTTTCTGCCACTTCAGGGACGTTGAATTCGCTTTGCGCGACGACATCAAACCCAAAATCGGACAATAGGTCCGCCATTTCACGCACTTTGCCTTGATTGCCCGTGGCTAAAACGATCTTTTTCATGCTGTTCTCTGTGGTTTATATGGGGAAAACCGACGGCTGCGTCGTAGATTCCCCATGTCTTCTATAAAATTACTGTTCGGTATAGAACTTTTAGGCTGAAGGTCAGTTTTCCCGTCCCCTTTCCTAGACCTGCATCGACATCAATATCAAACGTCAGCATCTCTTCATTGCTGATCGGCACTTCCGCCAAGTAGTAAATCGCGTTGCCTTCTTTGACTTGCTTAAAGCTCAGTTCACGCAAGTTACCAATCAGGTTTTTGGCATGGCCGGTCAGCTTGGCTTCGGTTGCAGGTTTACCCAATGAAGCACGATCTAACACACTGATATTGAGGATCGCGGTATAGCCGTTGCGCGTCAGCTGATAACTGCTCGCCACCTTAGGGGTTAAAAAGGTTGAGTTGAACGCCGAATAGTGCACTTCAATATCTTTAATGGTTTGTAGCTGCTCTGCGCTAGCAGGCAACGCCAGTAAAGCCAGTAATAGCGACATCATCCATTTACGCATAATCCATTCTCCTTGTGAAAAAACTCCCTCGTTAGAGGGAGTATATCGTTTTCTTGAGATTGCTGCGGTATGGGCAGCAATGTCGATGAAACATTACGCTTCGAGAAGCACTGCAATTTCAGCTGGGATCTGGCTTGGTTGTAGGATGCGCACTTGCTTGTGTCGTCCCAGTTCGCCCTTTTCGAGCACCACCGAACCTTTTGCTACTTTGCACTGCTTAGCGAGAAACTTGCTCAAGTGTGCGTTGGCTTTACCATCAATCGGCGGCGCGGTGATGGCGACTTTGAGTTCCTCACCATGCAGGCCGACAATGCTGTCGCGGCTCGCTTTCGGTTGAATATAGAGCCGCAGCAGTAAATCATCCCCTTCGCGCCATACGGCTGCCATTACAGCTGATACCAGATAGGACCAATCAGGTCACCCATCAGGAAGTTGGCAAATTGCAGCACAATGAACAGCACCAGTACGCTGAGATCAAAACCGCCCATCACCGGAATAATGCGGCGGATTGGTGCGAGCATAGGTTCAGTGAGTTGGTTGAACACGTACTCAATTGGGCTGCGGCCTTGGCTGACCCAGCTTAGGATAGCGCGGATCAAGAGAACCCAGAACAGTAAGCCTCCCGCGGCTTTGATCAGAGAAAGCAAGCCGAGGAAGAGGAAATCAGCACTGAAAGTGACAGCGCCGCCGGAGGCAATCAGTACCAAAGCCACATATTTCAGCACGCAGAGTACATAGGCAAACAGCACGGTGGCGAGATCCATGCTGCCCAATGACGGGATCACGCGGCGCAGGGGACCAACCACAGGCTGTGTGGCTTTAACAATAAATTGAGAAAACGGATTGTAGAAATCAGCGCGCGCGGCTTGCAGCCAAATGCGCAAAATGACCACCATGATGTAGAGGTCAAACAGGGTATTGATGAGAAAGCTCATTGAATTCATAAGTTGCCCTTATTGATTTGGCGGCTGCTCATCTTGATGAGAGCTGCCTTAAGATTAAAATAGTTGTTCCATTTCCTGCGCGCGAGCAACGGCCGCTTGCATCGCTTTCGCGACGATGTCGCTAAGCTGGTGATCATTAAAAGTTTGGATCGCTTGCGCTGTCGTGCCGCCTTTTGATGTTACTTGTTCACGCAGTGTCGTCAGTGATGTTTCTGGATTTGCTTTGACCATTTCTGCGGCACCGAGCGCCGATTGTTGTACCAGCAAGCGCGCGGTCGCTTCATCAAAGCCTTGTGCCATGGCTTCTTGCTGCATGGCTTGCATAAACAAGAAGAAATAAGCGGGAGCGCTACCTGCGGCAGCAATCACGCTGTTGATGCCGGATTCTTCAGTCACCCAGCACACCTCACCGACGCTTTGCATCAGTTGAGTGGTAAAGGTTTTATCCGCTTCGCTCACTGAATCTGGCGCATACAAGCCACTCATACCACGGTTCACCAGTGATGGGGTATTTGGCATCACACGCACTAAATTGAGCTGGGTTGCCAGCATTTCATTGAGTCTTTTTACTGAGACACCCGCGGCAATCGAGATAACTAATTTTCCAGAGAAATCGACCGCTTGCAGTGGCTTACACACCTCTGCCATCAGTTGCGGTTTGACCGCTAACACCACCACATCGGCTTGTTGCGCCGCAGCAAGGTTATCGCTGGTGGTGCGAATGCCATATTGCGCTTCAAGAGGCTCGCGGCGCGTGAGTGACGGAGCGGTCGCGATGATGTTATTCGCGGCATAACCACTGGCAATCAATCCCGCAATAATGGCGCGCGCCATGTTTCCTGCGCCGATAAAGGCGATGCTTCTCTGTTCCATTCGATGCTCTCAAATCTAAAATAGTGCACTCGTCGCAACGAGTATTCCAAACGTTAAGCGTTACGGCTGTAATCGCGCTCGCCAAAAATCGCTGTACCAATCCGCACTATGGTGCTGCCCGCTTCAATCGCGGCTTGCATATCGCCACTCATGCCCATGGATAAGGTATCAATCTGTGGGTATTTCTGAGCCAATTGTTGCTGCAATTCGGCTAATTGGGTAAATGCTGCCAGTTGCGCAGGGTAATCCGGTACGTTTTCAGGAATTGACATCAGTCCTCTTAACGTGAGGTTTGGCAGGCCAGAAATCAATTCAGCTAATGTAAATAATTGCTGCGGTTCGATACCGGATTTCGAGGCTTCACCGCTGGTATTGACCTGAATCAGCACTTGTAGCGGCGGCATATCCACAGGGCGCTGTTCATTGAGGCGCAAGGCAATTTTCTCGCGCTCAATGGTGTGTACCCAGTCAAAATGTTCCGCGACTAAGCGCGTTTTATTCGACTGTAGTGGACCGATAAAGTGCCACTCCAACGCTAATTGCGGATACTGCTCGGCAAAATAGCGGATTTTATCGACGCCTTCTTGCACATAATTTTCACCAAAGCAGCGTTGCCCTGCTTGAGTCGCTTCAAGAATGGCCTCGATTGGTTTGGTTTTGCTTACCGCGAGAAGTTGCACAGTGCTTCGAGCGCGTCCACACTTTTGTTGTGCGCTCTCAATCTGTGCAGTGATATGTTCAATGTTTTGTTGAATACTACGCATAGCCAGACTTTATTAAGGAATTTAAATGGATATCGCTGAGTTACTGGAATTTAGTGTAAAGCATAACGCGTCAGATCTACATCTTTCCGCCGGTGTTCCGCCTATGGTACGAATTGATGGTGAAGTTAGGAAGCTTGGCGTGCCTGCTTTTACCCATTCTGACGTACATCGCTTGGTATTTGAAATAATGAATGATGCCCAGCGCAGTGAATATGAAGAAAAATTAGAAGTCGATTTTTCTTTTGAGTTACCCAACGTTGGCCGCTTCCGGGTTAATGCGTTTCATCAAGCGCGCGGATGCTCTGCGGTGTTTCGTACCATTCCGACCGTGATCCCAACCTTAGAGCAATTAGATGCACCTGAGATTTTCACCAAGATCGCCAACTATGAAAAAGGCTTAGTGTTGGTCACCGGACCTACCGGTTCGGGCAAATCCACCACGCTCGCGGCGATGGTCGATTACGTGAATGCTCATCACAACAAGCATATCTTGACCATTGAAGATCCGATTGAATTTGTGCACAGCAACAATAAGTGTTTGATCAACCAACGCGAAGTACACCGTGATACTCACAGTTTAAAAAATGCCCTGCGCTCGGCATTGCGTGAAGACCCTGATGTGATTCTGGTTGGTGAGCTGCGTGACCAAGAAACGATTAGCTTGGCGCTTACCGCGGCGGAAACCGGTCACTTGGTGTTTGGTACACTGCACACCAGCTCGGCGGCAAAAACCATTGACCGGATTATCGATGTGTTTCCGGGCAGCGATAAAGACATGGTGCGTTCAATGCTGTCTGAATCGCTGCGTGCCGTTATCGCGCAAAAGCTCTTAAAACGCGTGGGTGGCGGTCGTGTCGCGTGCCATGAAATCATGCTGGCGACTCCGGCAATTCGGAACTTGATCCGTGAAGATAAAGTGGCGCAGATGTATTCGATCATCCAAACCGGTGCCGCACATGGTATGCAAACCATGGAGCAAAATGCCAAACAGCTGATGGTGCGTGGTGTGGTCGATGCGCAAGAAGTGCAGAGCAAAATCGAGTTGGATTTAAAAGCATTTTAGGTAGGTAAACACCGATGGAGTTAAATCAATATCTGGATGGGATGCTCAGCCATAAAGCATCGGATCTTTACATCACCGTGGGAGCGCCGATTTTATATCGAGTCGATGGCGAATTGCGTGCGCAAGGTGAAGAGCTCAGCGTGGCGGATGTGACGGCCTTATTGCATGCGATGATGGATGACGCAAGGCAAGCAGAATTTAAGCAGACGCGCGAGGCGAATTTTGCTGTGGTGCGTGACAGTGGCCGTTTTCGGGTCAGCGCGTTTTTCCAACGTGAATTGCCGGGCGCAGTGATCCGCCGGATTGAAACGCGCATCCCCACCTTTGAAGAGCTGAAATTACCCGAGGTACTGCAAAACTTGGCGATTGCCAAACGCGGTTTAGTGCTGGTGGTCGGTGCGACAGGCTCTGGTAAATCCACCACTATGGCGGCAATGACTGGCTATCGTAATCAGCACCGTACCGGACATATCTTGACAGTTGAAGATCCCATTGAGTTTGTGCATGAACACAAGCGCTGCATCGTGACTCAACGAGAAGTTGGGCTCGATACTGAAAGCTATGAAATAGCACTAAAAAACTCGCTGCGCCAAGCGCCGGATATGATTTTGATTGGTGAAATCCGCAGCCGAGAAACCATGGAATACGCGATGACTTTCGCGGAAACCGGTCATTTGTGTATGGCCACTTTGCACGCCAATAATGCCAACCAAGCGTTAGAGCGGATTTTGCATTTAGTGCCGAAAGAGCAGCGTGAGCAGTTCTTGCTCGACCTGTCACTCAATCTAAAAGGGGTGGTTGGTCAGCAGTTGCTGCGTGATAAAAATGGCAAAGGTCGACACGGGGTGTTTGAAGTGTTACTCAATAGCCCGCGTATCGCGGATTTAATTCGCCGCGGTGAACTGCATGAGCTGAAAGCGACCATGGCTCGTTCGCAAGAAGTGGGGATGCAAACCTTTGATCAAGCCTTATACCAGCTTGTGGTGGATGACAAAATCAGTGAGCAAGATGCCCTGCACAGTGCCGATTCAGCCAACGATCTGCGTTTGATGCTCAAAACCAAGCGTAGGTGATGACTACGGCAGCGGCTTTTTGCAGAATGTGAAGATTGATATGGAGTAGCGGTGGGTTACTTTGTGCGCTTTGTTTTTACGCCCTGCAACTCAAGCGAATTTGGGATAGAGCTTCGAGTCTGGATTGGGCATACTGCCACTTTCTCGGCTGAATAGGTGGAGTGCGCATGCCGATCACGACTCAAGAGTATCTCGCATTAGGTGACGCGATTGCGGCGTTAAAGACGCCGCAATTTACGTCGCATCTTGTGGCAGTGCTACGCTGTATTGCCGATTTTGATTGCGCGGTGATCTTGGGCTATCGTCCAAACAAACATCCGATTTATCTGTATGACTCGCTCTCGACCCAGCGTGAGCTGCTGTTTCAGCGTTATCTGACACATGCTTATCTTGATGATCCTTTCTACAGCGCTTTGCAGCACAACACGCGTTCAGGGGTGTTTCATCTTTCCGATTTAATGCCGCTCAATCCACAGCAAAAAGCCTATCAACACCAGTTTTATGCGCAAACCGGTTGGCAAGATGAAGTGAGTTTGGTGGTCAATCTCGATGGCGAGCGTGCGATTGTGGTGTATCTCGGCTGCTTTAAGCCGCGCTCTTTTCCACGTGAACAGATTGCCGCGTTGCAGCAACGGTTTACGGTATTGCAAGCCTTGTGTCAGCAGCATTGGCAGCAGCAGCCACTGCGGTTAGCGGAAAGTGCGCAGCCAAGCCAAGAGTTACGAATTTGGGTTGAACAGGCGATCCAGAGTTTTGGCGCGCAGCGTTTAAGCCCGCGAGAGCAGGAGATCACCGCACTGCTCATCCAAGGTTTAGACTCACAAGAGATTGCCGAGGCACTGGCCATCAGCCACGGCACAGTCAAAAATCATCGCAAACGCATCTATGCGCAACTGCATGTCAGCTCGTTGAGCGAGCTGTTTCAACTGTTTATCAATCATCTGATTGGCATTGCTGCGGATTAGGCTGTCTCTCTTCCTTCGTTATCAATCATCAAGATTGTCCCTTTAGGGACATCGCTCCCGATGTTTAAAGTTGGTTACTCTGCTTGCCAAGACTTTTGGGAGGTAGAATGAATTCACAGCAACTTTTTGATGATTTACAGCAGCGCGGTTTGATCGCGCAAAGCACACCTCTGGAGGCGCTGGTTGAGCGCTTTGCCACACCGCAAGTGCTGTATTGCGGTTTTGACCCCACTGCAGGCAGTTTGCACATCGGCCATTTGGTGCCACTGCTGATGCTTAAGCGTTTTCAAAACGCCGGACACCAAGCGATTGCGCTTATCGGTGGTGCCACTGGTATGATTGGCGATCCAAGCTTCAAAGCCAACGAGCGGGTGCTCAATAGTGCGCAAACCGTGCAGCAATGGGTGAGTGATTTAAGCCAACAAATCACGCAATTGATGACCTCGCAGAGCGAGAATCCAGCACCGCTCATTACCGTCAACAATGCTGATTGGATCGGCAAGATCAATCTGATCGATTTTTTCCGTCGATGTGGGCAAGCACTTTTCTAGTCAATACCATGATCAATCGTGAATCGGTGAAGCAGCGTTTGGCGCGTCCGGATCAAGGCATCTCTTTTACGGAGTTCAGTTACTCTTTGCTGCAATCTTATGACTTTGCGCATCTCAATCGTGAGTTTGGCTGTGCGCTGCAAATTGGCGGCAATGATCAGTGGGGGCAATATTGTCAGCGGAATTGATTTGACCCGTCGCCTGAATGGGGTTGAGGTGTGTGGTTTAACTCTGCCGCTCATTACCAAATCCGATGGCACTAAATTTGGTAAAACCGAAAGTGGTGCCGTGTGGCTTGAGAGCAGCAAAACCTCGCCGTATCGTTTCTACCAGTTTTGGTTAAACAGTGATGATGCGGATGTGTACCGCTTTTTAGCGTATTACACCTTTTTGAGCTCGGCTGAGATTGAGGGCATTCGCCAAGCCGATGCGTTACGTACAGGCAAGCCACAAGCGCAGCAGATTTTGGCAGAGCACGTGACCCGTTTTGTGCATGGTGAAGAAGGGCTCGCCGCCGCAAAGCGCATTACTCAAGCGCTGTTTAGCGGCGATGTAAGCTATCTCAGCTTAAGTGAGTTGTCTCAGTTAGAGTTGGATGGCTTGCCTTGTGTGGCGGCATCACGCAGCGACACCTTACTCGATTTGCTGATCACCTCAGGCTTAGCCAGTTCCAAGCGCCAAGCGCGCGAATGGTTGGAGAATGGGGCGATTCGCGTCAATGGTGAGCGAGTACAGCAAGAGGGCGTGTTATCGGGCTTTGCTCTGTTTGATCGCTACTACGTACTGCAACGCGGTAAGAAGCAGTTTGCCTTGATCAAATTAGATGGATTGGCCGAGTAAAATCGTTTGATAGAAGCAGTGGGGTTTAGCCCCACTGACTTTCAAACCAACTCTCTAGAATGATCACCGCCGATTGGCAGTCAACATTGCCTTTGCTCAGTGCTTTGTAACCGCCCATGGCGAACAGTTCTGCGCGCGCTTCGGTGGTGGAAAGGCGCTCATCATGCAGTTCCACTGGCAAACCAAAACGACCATGCAAACGCTGGGCAAATTTCTTCGCGCGTGGGGTGATGGTTTCCAGATCTTTGCCGTGCAGATCGGTGGGTAGGCCAACAATCAATAAATTGGGTTGCCACTCTTTGATCTGCTTTGCAATCTCATCCCAATTCGGGATGCCATCATTGGCTTTAAACGCTTTCAGCGGTGAAGCCGTGCCAGTGATCTCTTGGCCGATTGCACTGCCAATGCTTTTGGTGCCGTAATCAAAGGCCATAACGGTACGTGACATGGTGTTTCTCTTTTTAATTAAAAAATAGACAGTAAAAAATGAGGCTGCGTGATCGCAGCCTTGGATTTGGTTAGGCGTGTCCGGCGTCGCTGGAAAGCTGCGCAGGGGAGATGCCGAGTTTTTGAATAGCCTTTTGCCATTTCTCATGCACGGGCGTGTTAAAAATCAGCTCAGGATCTGCTTCTATGGTTAGCCACGAGTTTTCGGTGAGTTCCACCTCTAACTGGCCAGCAGACCAACCAGAATAGCCAAGCGCGACAATGTAGCCTTCAGGTTCCGCCTCGGTACCGAGTACAGTGAGAATATCCTTCGAGGTTGTGACGGCGATGTCATCAGTCATGTTCATGCTCGATTCGTAGTGATCGCGCGGACGATGCAGAATAAACCCACGATCTTCCGACACCGGACCCCCATTGAACACTGGCTTTTTCAGACTCTCTTGGTGTGACTGTGGGTAAGCCGGCTCGATATCGACCTGCTTGAGCATGCCGCCGACCGTAATATCGATCGGCGCGTTGATCATTAACCCCATTGCGCCATCTTGGTTGTGCTCGCAGATATAAATCACGCTGCGCTTGAAGTAAGGATCCTTCATGCTCGGCATGGCAACCAGAAAATGATTGGTAAGATTCATACTGTGTCCAACCTCTATTTCACTGCTGTGGGTGCTCACATCGCGCCCGCTTTAAGGCGACGCTCGATGGCATCCATCAACTTGCCTGTGATTGAAATATCGTACGCAGCTTCAATCTCTCGAATGCAGGTTGGGCTGGTGACGTTAATTTCGGTCAGTTTATCGCCAATGACATCTAAGCCTACAAACAGCAGCCCTTTCTCTTTGAGAGTCGGTGCGACCGCTAGGGCAATTTTCTTATCGGTTTCACTCAGTGGGCGAGGCTCACCACGGCCGCCGGCAGCCAAGTTACCGCGTGTTTCCCCTTTGGCGGGAATTCGTGCCAAGCAGTAAGGCATAGGTTCACCATCGACCACCAAAATGCGTTTGTCGCCATTGCTGATATCTGGCACAAAGGTCTGCGCCATGCAGTAATTCTGTCCGTGATTGGTTAAGGTTTCGATGATCACTGAGAGGTTAGGATCGCCCTCTTTAACACGGAAAATCGAAGCGCCGCCCATACCATCGAGGGGTTTTAAGATTACATCCCCGTGCTGTTCACGGAAGGCTTTAATCTTCTCGGCTTTGCGCGTCACCATAGTAATGGGCGTAAGCTCTGGGAACCAAGCGGTGAACAGTTTTTCATTACAATCGCGTAGGCTTTGTGGTTTGTTCACTACCAATACGCCTTCATCTTCCGCGCGCTCCAAAATGTAGGTTGCGTAGATGTATTCGGTGTCGAACGGCGGATCCTTACGCATTAAAATCGCATCCAATTCAGAAAGGG
This sequence comes from Vibrio metoecus, assembly GCF_000696385.1. Classification (GTDB taxonomy): domain Bacteria; phylum Pseudomonadota; class Gammaproteobacteria; order Enterobacterales; family Vibrionaceae; genus Vibrio; species Vibrio metoecus. The sequence continues at coordinate 93,209 of NZ_JJMN01000018.1, forward strand.
CGATGGTTTGCTCGGATTTGAATTGGTACCAACCGTTTGGATCTTCTTTCAGCTCGACAACTTTAGTATCGGCCAGTGCCACACCTTGCTCTAAGTGTAGGTCATTCATTTCCATATAATGGATTTCATAACCGCGACGCTGCGCTTCAAGCATCATGGCAAAGCTGGAATCTTTTTTGATGTTAATGGAAGCGATGGGGTCCATCACAATACCGAGTTTAATCATGGTTTATCTCCATTTAGCCAAGATCGCCGAAACGAACTTGTAGTGCAGTTATCGCCGTGAGCGCCGCCGTTTCTGTGCGCAGTACGCGTGGGCCTAACAAGGTTTCTTCAAACTGGTAACGGCGAGTCATATCAATTTCTTCCGCTGACAAGCCGCCTTCAGGACCAATCAGCAAACGAACTTTGCTCACTGGGGTAGGTAAGGTATTGATCGTAGTATTTAGCCCGTGGGTGCAAATTGAGTTTCAGTGCCTCGGTTGGCTCTGCACACCAAGCTTCGAGATCCATAATTGGGCGGATTTCCGGTACGGTATTACGGCCACACTGCTCGCAAGCGCTGATCGCAATTTTCTGCCACTGCTGAATCTTCTTCTCGAAGCGTTTTTCATCCAGCTTCACACCACAACGCTCAGAAAGCAGAGGGGTGATGGTAGTGACACCCAATTCCACCGATTTTTGGATGGTGAACTCCATCTTATCGCCGCGTGAAATCACTTGACCAAGATGCAGATCGAGGGGCGATTCAATGCTGTTTTCCACGCGCTCAGTGATATTGACCAGCACCTGTTTTTTGCCGACTTCACTGATTACGGCTGGGAATTCAGCCCCAAAGCCATCGAACAGCAGCACTTCTTGCCCAGTTTGCATACGCAATACGCGACCGATATGCCCTGCGGCATCTTCACTCAGGGCTACGGTGCCAAGCTGGTGGATCGGTTCTGGATGATAAATTCGTGGGATGCGCATGCGGATAATTCCTAATCATTAAACGAGGTTACCTTCTTCCAACGTAAAGCGGCAACTTCAGTTGGAAGAGGCATATCTGGCCTCTAACATGGATGCAAGTTGGGCAAAATACAAGGGGGCAGGGTGAGATTCTGCCAATCAGTTCGGGCATTGTTCACGCACAAAGCGGTTCGAGTTGCCTTGCACTTTTTCAATCCGTTGGTCACGCACACATTCCCATTCGCTGACCGGATACTGATTGTTCCATGCCTGCATTAATTGGTTTTGCGCTTTGGAAAGTCGCAAACCGTACTGCTCACTCATATACAGATAAGTGCGCGCAATCGCCCCGCGTGCACGCTCTGGCGGCATGGCTTTGCGCTCTTTGAAGTTCACTTGCATTTCACACTGGCCGTAGGTGACGCCATCGACGCCATTCCACTGACTGAAACTGAAGTTGGAGCGATCACCATTCACTTCGCCAATCGCCGGAGTGAGGTTGTGCAGATCCGCTTCCATTTGATTGAACTCAGGGCTAGTACGAGTGCAGTTTTTACGGCCACCTTGTTGCCAGCATTGCAACTGATGACCAAATTGCCAAGCCGGCACCACATGTTCCCATTCAATCCGCGAAGCACGATTCTCATTTTTACGCACTTGATAGCCGCAACTCTCCAGATCCGGGATGCCTTTTTTGCCTTGCCAGCGAATGTCGCAGCCACAGTAAAAAGAGACCGGATGATCACGATAAATCTTCACCGCTTCATTTTTCGCATGACTAAAAGAGATGGGGGCGGCAAAGGTGAGGAGAGGCAAGCTCGCCATAAAAGCGGTTATTAAACGGATAATCAGCATGATAGACGTAGATAAGTGGGTTTTTTATCAGTCTAACACTCATAAATTACCTTTGTCGTTGATGCTTTTGTTAGTTTTTAGCGAGAGCAAGGCAAAGCCTATAGAGGTGGCCTCAGCCAATTAAAGGTTAGGATTGGTAGATCAAGTTTTGTTGGCAGCTTTGGCAGCGATAGGTGGCTTCACCGCGCAGCACTTTGTTGTGGCGACGAATGGTGAGCGGGTATTCACGGCACGCACAGCGGTAGTGGAAGGTTTTGCCCTGTACTGAAGCGACAGAAAACGTGTGGGTAGTTTTGGGTTCGAGTTGAAACACCTGTTTCATCACTTGTTGCCATTCGGCACCGTGTGGACGTACTCGTCCATAAAGCTGATAAGTAATGAGATGAGCGATTTCGTGTGGGATCACTTGCTGGAGGAAGTCATCGACGTTTTCGGTAAACAGCACCGGATTAAGGCGGATTTCCCACAGCTGTAAATAGGCTTTACCGGCGGCGCGTCCACGTAAACGGTAATTGAGTTTGGGCAGTTTAAAGGGGCGCTGCAAAGCCTCGCTGGCGGTAGCGATACATTGTTTGATTTTCTGCTCAGCTTGGCAGTGCAGATCAAAACGAACCATTACGAGTACTCACTTCTATTGCGACGTCATAAAAAAAGCCCTTTCATGAGAAAGGGCCTTGAACTCTATTGCAATCCTCGCCGTTTGTCAGCGATGACTTGAAATAATGCTTACTTTAGACCAGCGAAGTCACGCAGCAGTGCGGCTTTGTCTGTCGCTTCCCAAGGAAACTCTTCACGGCCGAAGTGACCGTAAGCTGCTGTTTTCTTGTAGATAGGTTGCAGCAGGTTCAACATCTCTTGCAGACCGTATGGACGCAGGTCGAAGAACTGGCGAACGGCTTCAATGATGATCTCTTGCGACACTTTCTCAGTACCGAAAGTTTCCACCATGATCGACGTTGGATCCGCCACGCCGATAGCATAAGAGAGTTGGATTTCACAACGATCAGCCATACCAGCAGCAACGATGTTTTTCGCAACGTAACGCGCTGCGTAAGCCGCTGAACGGTCAACCTTGGATGGATCCTTACCTGAGAATGCACCGCCACCGTGACGCGCTGCGCCGCCGTAGGTATCAACGATGATCTTACGACCGGTCAGACCACAGTCACCCATAGGACCACCGATCACGAAACGACCCGTTGGGTTGATGAAGTATTTGGTCTCTTTGCTCAACCATTCTGCTGGTAGAACTGGCTTGATGATCTCTTCCATTACCGCTTCACGCAGATCTGGCGTTGAAATAGAGTCACAGTGCTGAGTAGACAGAACCACGGCATCAATACCTACGATCTTGCCTTGGTCGTACTGGAAGGTCACCTGAGATTTTGCATCAGGACGCAACCATGGTAGCGTGCCGTTTTTGCGAACTTCTGCTTGGCGCTGCATCAGACGATGTGCGTAGGTGATTGGTGCCGGCATCAGCACTTCAGTTTCGTTGGTCGCATAACCAAACATGATGCCTTGGTCGCCTGCGCCTTGCTCTTTAGGATCGGCTTTATCAACACCTTGGTTGATGTCTGGCGATTGCTTACCGATGGTGTTCAGTACCGCACAAGAGTTGGCATCAAAGCCCATGTCTGAGTGCACATAACCAATTTCACGAACGGTTTGACGAGTTAACTCTTCGATATCAACCCAAGCGGAAGTAGTGATTTCACCACCTACCATCACCATGCCAGTTTTTACGTAAGTTTCGCAAGCAACGCGAGCTTTAGGATCTTGCTCAAGAATCGCGTCCAACACTGCATCAGAGATCTGGTCTGCAATTTTATCTGGATGGCCTTCTGATACTGATTCTGAAGTAAACAGGTGCTTAATCGCCATGATAGCTCCAATATTTGTGGTTATTCGGTAACGGCATGAAGTGGCGCTACCGATCAATTTCGTACATTTTGTAGGCGTTTCTACATCTAGACGGCTATTCTAGTGTCGAGCGCTCAAATTACAAGCTCTTTTTCTGTTTAGCTCATAACCAAACGTTTGCTTAAAAAAGTCAGCTTTGCCACTACAAAGCGAGAATGTGCTAAAAAGTGTGACAAAATCGGAGCAAAGCACCAGTAAATCGTTTGCAGCAGCAGGGGGGCTTTGCGACAATAGCCGCCACTGATTTTCCGCATCTGTTCATTTCGCTTACTTCCCATTTAGGAGTCGACATGTCTTCTCGCAAACAACTTGCCAATGCTATCCGTGCCCTGAGCATGGACGGCGTTCAAAAAGCTAACTCTGGCCACCCGGGAGCCCCAATGGGCATGGCGGATATCGCCGAAGTGCTGTGGCGTTCACACTTAAACCACAACCCACAAAACCCAAATTGGGCTGACCGCGACCGCTTTGTGCTGTCTAACGGCCACGGCTCTATGCTGATTTACTCGCTGCTGCACCTGAGCGGCTATGAGCTGTCGATTGACGATTTGAAAAACTTCCGTCAACTGCATTCCAAAACACCGGGTCACCCAGAATACGGTTACGCACCGGGCATCGAAACCACTACGGGCCCACTAGGCCAAGGCATCACCAATGCCGTAGGTATGGCGATGGCTGAAAAAGCTCTGGCGGCGCAGTTCAACAAACCGGGTCACGACATCGTTGACCACTTTACTTATGTGTTCATGGGTGATGGCTGTTTGATGGAAGGTATCTCGCACGAAGCGTGTTCACTGGCGGGCACACTTGGCCTTGGCAAACTGATTGCATTCTGGGATGACAACGGTATCTCTATCGACGGTCACGTGGAAGGCTGGTTCTCAGACGACACGCCAAAACGTTTTGAAGCGTACGGCTGGCATGTGATCCCAGCGGTTGATGGTCACGATGCAGATGCGATTAACGCTGCGATTGAAGCCGCGAAAGCAGAAACGTCTCGCCCAACGCTGATTTGTACCAAAACCATCATCGGTTTCGGCTCACCAAACAAAGCGGGCTCACACGACTGTCACGGCGCTCCTCTGGGCAACGATGAAATCAAAGCCGCGCGTGAATTCTTGGGTTGGGAATACGCTCCGTTTGAAATCCCTGCGGACATCTACGCAGCGTGGGATGCAAAACAAGCAGGCGCAAGCAAAGAAGCCGCTTGGGATGAGAAATTCGCGGCTTATGCGAAAGCTTACCCAGCCGAAGCTGCTGAATACAAGCGCCGCGTAGCGGGCGAACTGCCAGCGAATTGGGAAGCCGCGACCAGCGAGATTATCGCTAACCTGCAAGCTAACCCTGCCAACATCGCATCGCGTAAAGCATCACAAAATGCGCTGGAAGCGTTTGGCAAACTGCTACCAGAATTTATGGGCGGTTCTGCTGACTTGGCGCCTTCTAACCTCACCATGTGGTCTGGCTCTAAGTCACTGACAGCAGAAGATGCGTCAGGCAACTACATCCACTACGGTGTGCGTGAGTTTGGTATGACGGCCATCATCAACGGTATCGCGCTGCACGGCGGTTTTGTGCCTTACGGTGCAACCTTCCTGATGTTCATGGAATACGCGCGTAACGCGATGCGTATGGCAGCACTGATGAAAGTGCAAAACATCCAAGTGTACACGCACGACTCGATTGGTCTGGGTGAAGATGGCCCAACTCACCAACCGGTTGAGCAAATCGCTTCTCTGCGTATGACGCCAAACATGAGCACATGGCGCCCATGTGACCAAGTGGAATCGGCAGTGGCTTGGAAACTGGCCATCGAGCGTAAAGATGCGCCATCTGCGCTGATTTTCTCGCGTCAAAACCTTGCGCAGCAACCACGCAGCGCAGAGCAAGTCGCGAACATCGCTAAAGGCGGCTACATCCTGAAAGATTGTGCAGGCCAACCTGAACTGATCCTGATTGCGACTGGCTCTGAAGTGGAACTGGCGGTTGCCGCTTACGAGCAACTGAGCGCCGAAGGCAAAGCCGTTCGCGTAGTGTCTATGCCATCCACCGACGCATTTGATAAGCAAGATGCCGCTTACCGCGAAGCCGTACTGCCAGCGGCAGTCACCAAGCGTATCGCGATTGAAGCGGGTATTGCCGACTTCTGGTACAAGTATGTTGGCTTTGGTGGTCGCATCATCGGCATGACCAGCTTTGGTGAATCAGCGCCTGCGGGTGAGCTGTTCAAGCTGTTTGGTTTCACGACTGAAAATGTGGTGAAACAAGCTAAAGAACTGCTGGCGTAATCCAAGCCATTCTTTGTTACGCAAAGAAAAATCGATGATAAAAAATCCCGCTGCGGCGGGATTTTTTATTTGCCACTCATCAGGCCTTGCTTGGCGGAGCGCATCAATAAATAGGCGCAGCCGAAGTGGGTGACGACCGAGCGGATAGAAGCAGTTGATTTCTGTTGGCTGTGATTGCCATCCGTTGACGCAAGGAATGAGGCTGCCTGGATGCGCCGTTTCAAAACCATTGGCAAACCAAGTAGGAAGCAAACCAATACCACGACCTTTAGCAATCGCATCGGCTTGCATGGCAAGATTATCGCTTTGTAAACGACTCTCCAGCGCTGGTAATTCATAGCTGCCGAGCTGTGGATGATGCAATGCAACCGCAGCTTGTCGAAACGCAATAAAATCAATCCACGGATGATGGATAAGCTCTTGTGGGTGATTGGGTTTATCTCTATAGGCCAAATAATTGGGAGAGGCGTAGGCGGCATAGCGCCAATAGCCTAAGCGTTCTTTGCGATAACCCATGGGGGCGGCGTGTTCAATCCAAATGATCAAATCGGGCTCAAACACTTCATCACTGTGTTGAAACTGGCTGAGTAGACGGATCTTCAATGTCGAATGCTGCTGCATAAACTCATCCAACACTTGGCTGAGCCAACCGCGGATCAAATTCGGGTGCACGACCAACGTGAGTTCACCAGTGACTTGATTATTCAATTCTTGCAACGCTTCCTGACTTTTATGTGCCAGTTCAAGTAACTGCTCTGAGTAAACCGCAAACACTTCCCCCGCTTTGGTGAGCGTTAAGCGGTTGCCCTGCCGCATCAACAAACTTTGTCCTAAATCTTCCTCTAGCTGTGCCAAGCGGCGACTCAAGGTTGACTTAGGCTGCTCAAGTGCTTTGGCGGCGGCTGTCAGGCTTTTATATTGGCAAAGCGCATAGAAGGCTTTTACGGCGCTGAGATCTTGCATAGCTGTTTGACTCTTAAAAGATAATGACATCAGACGTTCCATATTTGGTCCGTACTATTCCATGTGTCGATCTATCTCCAGTACAGAATATATGAATAATCCGCCTTGAAATTAAGAATAATTATCATTTAAAGGAGAGGTAAATGTCCAGACACAATCCATCCCCCGTCAGTTTATCTGTGACACTAGGCTTAATGTTTTCGGCTAGCGCTTTTGCTCAAGAAGCGACGAAAGCTGATGAAACCATGGTGGTCACTGCAGCGGGATACGCGCAATCCATTCAAAATGCGCCAGCCAGTATCAGCGTAATTTCCAGAGAGGATCTGGAGTCTCGCTATTACCGTGATGTGACCGATGCACTAAAAGGCGTTCCGGGTGTAACTGTAACGGGCGGCGGAGATAAGACCGACATCAGCATTCGTGGTATGGGCTCAAGCTACACTTTGATTTTGGTGGATGGTAAACGTCAAACCTCGCGTCAGACTCGTCCCAATAGCGATGGCCCCGGCATCGAACAAGGTTGGTTACCGCCACTGCAAGCGATTGAACGTATCGAGGTGATCCGTGGCCCGATGTCTACGCTGTACGGCTCGGATGCGATTGGCGGCGTGATCAACATCATCACTCGTAAAGATCAGCAGCAGTGGTCGGGAAATGTTCAGTTATCCACTGTGGTTCAAGAGAATCGCGCTTCAGGCGATGAGCAGAGTGCTAACTTTTTTGTGACAGGTCCTTTAAGTGATGCTCTATCGCTGCAAGTCTACGGACAAACCACGCAACGTGATGAAGATGAGATTGAGCGTGGCTATGGTGATAAATCTCTGCGCAGCTTAACTTCAAAGCTTAACTATCAGCTCAATCCAGATCATCAACTGCAACTGGAAGCGGGAATATCAGCCCAAGACCGCGAAAATAACGTGGGCAAGTCGGCGCAATCGAGCGGATGTCGTGGAGCGTGTAGCAATACCGATAACCAGTACCGCCGCAACCATATTGCCGTTTCTCACCAAGGGGATTGGCAGGATGTTGGGCAGTCCGATACCTATCTGCAATACGAAGAAAACACCAATCAGTCTCGTGAAATGAACATTGATAATACGGTATTCAAATCCACGTTAGTGGCACCGATCGGCGAACATATGCTGAGTTTCGGTTTAGAGGGAAAATACGAAAGTTTAGAGGATAGCACTTCCAACAAAATTTCGTCTCGTACGCATATTTCAAACAGTCAGTGGGCGGGATTCATTGAAGATGAATGGGCTCTTGTTGAACAGTTCCGCCTGACCTTTGGTGGTCGTCTGGATCATGATAAAAACTACGGCAGCCACTTCAGCCCACGTGTGTATGGCGTATGGAATCTCGATCCGCTATGGACAGTAAAAGGTGGTGTTTCTACTGGCTTCCGTGCACCGCAATTACGTGAAGTGACGCCGGATTGGGGACAAGTGAGTAAGGGCGGTAATATTTATGGCAACCCAGATCTCAAACCTGAAACATCGGTGAACAAAGAACTGAGTTTGATGTATAGCACAGGCTCAGGTCTGGCGGCGTCGTTGACTGCTTTCCATAATGATTTTAAAGATAAAATCACTCGCGTCGCTTGTCCGACCAATATTTGTACCGATGGAGCAAACCAATGGGGTGCAGCTCCTACTTATCGTGTGAATATTGATGAAGCGGAAACCTATGGTGCAGAAGCTACGTTAAGTCTGCCGATCACCGAAAGCGTTGAGTTATCGTCTAGCTACACGTACACCCATTCGGAGCAAAAATCAGGGAATTTTGCTGGCCGTCCGCTACTGCAGTTACCTAAACATCTGTTCAATGCCAACTTGAGCTGGCAAACCACAGATCGCCTCAATAGTTGGGCTAACCTCAACTATCGTGGTAAGGAGATGCAGCCGGAAGGTGGGGCGTCGAACGATGATTTCATCGCGCCAAGCTACACCTTTATCGATACTGGCGTGACTTACGCACTCACCGATACCGCAACGCTTAAAGCTGCGGTGTACAACCTGTTTGATCAAGAGGTGAATTACGCGGAGTATGGCTATGTAGAAGATGGCCGCCGCTACTGGTTGGGTTTAGACATCGCCTTCTAATTGCTAGAGGTTTAGAGGATTGGCGGCAGCGCCAATCCTCTGTGTGTTTCGCGATCGGCGGTGGAATCATTTATTGCACAGGATCGCCGTGCCAAAGCTTAGAGTATCGGTTACTATTGCCAACCAATCTGAGAGCGATAGGCGAGATACGATGCTGAGGGTAGCAATTAACGGCTTTGGGCGCATTGGGCGTAACGTATTACGTGCAGTGTATGAAAGTGGTAAACGTGACCGCATTCAAGTGGTTGCGGTGAACGAGCTTGCCAAGCCAGATGCGATGGCACACCTCCTGCAGTACGATACTAGCCACGGTCGCTTTGGCAAAAAAATCAGCCATGATCAGCAGCATATCTATGTTCACCATCAAAATGGTGAGTATGACTCAATCCGCATTCTGCATCTTTCGGAAATTCCTCTCTTACCTTGGCGTGATTTAGGCGTGGATTTAGTCCTCGACTGTACAGGTGTGTATGGTTGCCAAGAGGATGGTCAGCAACATATTGATGCGGGCGCGAAGTTAGTTTTATTTTCCCATCCTGGTGCTAGCGATCTCGACAACACCATCATCTATGGCGTGAATCATGAGACGCTCACTGCTGAGCATAAAATCGTCTCTAACGGTTCTTGTACCACCAACTGCATTGTGCCCATAATCAAGGTATTGGATGACGCATTCGGCATTGATTCTGGCACCATCACCACCATCCATTCCTCGATGAACGATCAACAAGTGATTGATGCGTATCATAATGACTTACGACGCACACGAGCGGCCAGTCAATCGATCATTCCCGTTGATACTAAGTTGCATAAAGGTATTGAAAGAATATTTCCGAAATTTTCTAACAAATTTGAAGCGATTTCGGTGCGTGTACCGACAGTAAATGTGACCGCGATGGATTTAAGTGTCACAATTAAATCAAATGTGAAAGTTAATGACGTAAATCAAACCATTGTGAACGCATCTCAGTGTACATTACGTGGCATTGTTGACTATACTGAAGCGCCTTTGGTTTCCATCGATTTTAACCATGATCCGCACAGCGCGATTGTGGATGGAACACAAACGAGAGTCAGTAACGGGCAGTTAGTGAAAATGCTCGTTTGGTGTGATAACGAATGGGGCTTTGCCAACCGGATGTTAGATACCGCTTTGGCAATGCAAGCCACGCAGTAAAGGCTAAGCATGCACTTCAAATCAGGTTTGGATATTGAAACCTGAAGAACGCATCCCCATATCGGTAAACAGCTAAGATTTTACCGACTCGGCAGGGTCGCCGAGTTGCAGAATTTTCATTTCTTTAAATAGTTTGAGAGGACAAATCATGTCTGTAATCAAGATGATTGACCTGGATCTTGCAGGTAAACGCGTATTCATTCGTGCTGACCTGAACGTACCAGTAAAAGACGGCAAAGTGACTTCTGATGCACGTATCCTTGCGTCTCTACCAACAATCAAGCACTGCTTGGAAGCGGGCGCTAAAGTAATGGTCACTTCTCACTTGGGTCGCCCAACTGAAGGTGAGTATGCTGAGGAGTTCTCTCTACTACCAGTGGTTAACTACCTGAACGATGCACTAGACTGCGAAGTTCGCCTAGTGAAAGACTACATCGATGGCGTTGAACTGAACGCAGGTGAACTGGTTGTTCTGGAAAACGTTCGCTTCAACAAAGGCGAAAAGAAAAACGAAGAAGCGCTGTCTAAGAAATACGCAGCACTGTGTGACGTATTCGTGATGGACGCTTTTGGTACTGCGCACCGTGCTCAAGCTTCTACTCACGGCGTTGGCATGTTTGCTCCTATCGCTTGTGCAGGCCCACTGCTGGCTGACGAACTTGAAGCGCTAGGCAAAGCAATGGACAAGCCAGCTCGCCCAATGGTAGCGATCGTTGGTGGTTCAAAAGTATCAACGAAACTGACTGTACTTGAGTCACTGTCAAAAATCGCTGACCAACTGGTTGTTGGCGGTGGTATCGCGAACACTTTCATCGCGGCAGCGGGTCACAATGTAGGCAAGTCTCTGTACGAAGCAGACCTTGTTGAAACGGCGAAAAAGCTGATGGAAGAGTGTGCAATTCCTGTTGCGACTGACGTGGCGTGTGCCAAAGCATTCGATGAGAACGCAGAAGCAGAAATCAAACACGTTTCTGAAGTTCAAGACGACGATATGATTTTCGACTTGGGTCCAAACTCAACAGCTGAACTGGCTGAGATCCTGAAAAACGCGAAAACTATCCTGTGGAACGGCCCAGTAGGCGTATTCGAATTCAAGAACTTTGAAGCGGGTACTCGTGGTATCGCAGAAGCGATCGCGAAATCTGAAGGCTTCTCTGTTGCGGGTGGCGGTGACACGCTAGCCGCGATCGACAAGTTTGGCATCAAAGCCGATGTTTCTTACATCTCAACAGGCGGCGGTGCATTCCTTGAGTTCGTTGAAGGTAAAAAACTGCCTGCAGTTGAAATGCTGGAAGCGCGCGCTAAAGCGTAATGATCAAATGAGAGCGGGAGACAACTCCCGCTTTCTTGTTTGCTGCACGGCGAGTATTTCTTTGGTAGAATGCCGCGATTGGTGAGCAAACGTTTGCAAGAATTGAAACTTACCGTTTTTATTTTTAAAACGACAGAAAATAGGATTCCATCCATGTCTAAGATCTTTGATTTTGTAAAACCTGGTGTTATTTCTGGTGATGACGTACAGAAAGTTTTTGAAGTAGCAAAACAAAATGGCTTTGCACTTCCAGCAGTAAACTGTGTAGGTACTGACTCTGTAAACGGCGTTCTAGAAGCAGCAGCAAAAGTGAAAGCGCCTGTTATCGTTCAGTTCTCTAACGGTGGCGCAGCATTCTTTGCTGGTAAAGGTCTGAAACTTGAAGGTCAAAAAGCGCAAATCCTAGGCGCGATCGCAGGTGCAAAATACGTTCACTCTGTAGCAGAAGCTTACGGTATTCCAGTGATCCTGCACACTGACCACGCAGCGAAAAACCTACTACCTTGGATCGACGGTCTGCTAGACGCAGGTGAAAAACACTTCGCAGAAACTGGCAAACCACTGTTCTCTTCTCACATGATCGATCTGTCTGAAGAGTCTCTGGAAGAGAACATCGAGATCTCTGCAAAATACCTAGAGCGCATGGCGAAAATGAACATGACTCTGGAGATCGAACTGGGTTGTACTGGTGGTGAAGAAGACGGTGTTGATAACTCTGACATGGATTCTTCTGAACTGTACACTTCTCCAGAAGATGTTGCATACGCATACGAGAAACTGAACGCAATCAGCCATCGTTTCACTATCGCTGCTTCTTTCGGTAACGTACACGGCGTTTACAAGCCAGGTAACGTAGTTCTGACTCCAACTATCCTACGCGATTCTCAAAAATACGTTTCTGAGAAGTTTGGTCTGCCAGAAAACTCACTGAACTTCGTATTCCACGGCGGTTCAGGTTCTTCTCTGGAAGAAATCCGTGAGTCAATCTCTTACGGCGTGATCAAAATGAACATCGATACTGATACTCAGTGGGCAACATGGGATGGTATTCGTCTGTATGAAGCGAAAAACCATGACTACCTGCAAGGTCAAATCGGTAACCCAACGGGTGAAGATGCACCGAACAAGAAATACTACGATCCACGCGTATGGCTGCGTGCTGGTCAAGCGGCAATGGTTGCTCGCCTAGAGAAAGCATTTGCTGACCTGAATGCGATTGACGTACTGTAATTTGCATTAAGTCTTTATGATTAAGAAGCCCGCCTTGAGCGGGTTTCTTTTTTTACGCTATCTCATTTTGATGGATAGCGGAGTGCTAGAATATTGTTTAACCTGTAACCGTGGCGTAGCAAATTCTACGTAACTGTTTGTGATTCTTTACCAAATTCTGACTTTGCGAAAGTTTGAGTTTGCGTTATTGTGCCAAAATTCTGACATTTGGCGGTTGCTTTGTGCGTTCTCTTGCTGAGCTTTCGCAATTCCCGCTAATATTTCATCAATTCTGAGAGGAAAACACTATGGCTGGTGAATCGATTGGTGTAGAAGCACCTATCGTTGAGAGTTTTAATCAGGTCAACACTTGGTTAACCAATAATTCGGATCTTTTGGTTCAGTATGGTGTGAATGTGATTTCCGCTATCCTGATCTTGTTTATCGGTAACCTTGTGGTTAAAGCGGTAGCAGGTAGCGTTGCCAACGTATTGAAAAAGAAAGAGATGGATAAGGCTGTCGTGGAGTTTATCCACGGTCTTGTACGTTACACGCTGTTTATTATTGTGTTGATTGCAGCGTTGAGTCGTATTGGTGTCCAGACGGCTTCTGTCGTAGCGGTGATCGGTGCTGCGGGTCTGGCTGTTGGTTTAGCTCTACAAGGTTCGCTGTCTAATTTTGCAGCCGGTGTACTGATTGTGGCATTCCGTCCATTCAAATCCGGTGATTATGTGGAAATTGGTGGTGTAGCCGGCTCGGTTGATTCTATTCAAATTTTCCAAACTGTCCTGAAAAGCCCAGATAACAAAATGGTTGTGGTACCAAACTCAGCGGTCATTGGCGGTGCGATCACTAACTATTCACGTCATGAAACGCGTCGTGTCGATATGGTGATCGGTGTGTCTTACAAGTCTGATCTGCAGAAAACTAAGCGTGTTCTGCGTGAAACGTTGGAAAAAGATCCTCGTATCCTCAAAGATCCAGATATGACAATTGGTGTGCTGACTTTGGCGGATTCATCAATCAACTTTGTGGTGCGTCCATGGTGTAAAACTTCGGACTACTGGGCGGTGTACTTTGATTCAATGCAAGCGATCAAAGAAGCGCTGGATGCAAATGGTATCGAAATTCCATTCCCACAAATGGATGTGCATCTGAACAAAATCAATTAATGGTTTTGCTATATATAAAATACCAAAGCGGAGTGTTTACTCCGCTTTTTTGTCGGTAATAGCTTAATTTAACCAGTGATTGAGATATAAGTTCTTAGTCAACGCGAAGGCAATAATGAACATCATCGCGGCGACGGCCATATCAATCACTTGTCTAACCCGAGGTTTAGAAAGGGTAGTGCTAAGCTTGGCAGCGCCGAGTGAAAGGGTAAAAAACCACACGAATGAAGCGAGAATCGTGCCGATGGCAAATGAGATACGCTCATCACCTTGGAATTGACCACCGATTGACCCCAAGATCACCACGGTATCCAAATAGAGGTGCGGGTTAAACACGGTGACGGCAAAGGCGCCAAAAATGACTGCCTTACGCCCTGCGGCCATTGGGTTTGCGGTGGATTCAGATGCTTGGTTTGGTTTGAGTGCAGCACGCAGAAGAAAGAAACCCATAGCCACACAGAAAAAGAATTCCGCCCAAGGTGACACCAATTAACAAGCTGGTATTTTTGCGAGATGAGAGCACCACCGCCAAAAATCCCCAGCGTGATAAAAATCATATCCAGAACCCCGCAGGTGGCCGCGGTGGTTAAGTGGTGATGTCGTTTAATCCCTTGATTGAGTACATAAGCATTTTGTGCACCAATAGGAATAATCATAGTCGCACCTAAGCTGAATCCTTGTAGCAGAATCCACCAGTTCATTTTTTACCTCATACCGCATGATTGGAGTGTTATGTCATTCCGATTTGAAGCGGCAACGCTAAGTCGGAAGGGGATAGGCTGAGCAAGATAATAATTTGAAGTGGATAAGTATAATTAATGATTTTAATATCATATTAACTTGGCTAATAAATGGAATGGAGAAGCAATGCGTGGTCTGGATTATCGATGGATTGAAGCTCTAGATAGTGTGGTGAGTAAAGGTAGTTTTGAACGAGCGGCTGAGCAGCTGTTTATCTCTCAATCTGCAGTATCACAACGGATTAAACAGTTAGAAAAATATTTAGCCCAGCCAGTGTTGATTCGTGAGCAGCCACCAAGGCCGACCTTGGTTGGCAAAAAGTTGCTTGGACTCTATCGCCGAGTCTGTTTAATTGAGCAAGAGTTGGTTCCAGAGTTAACTAATCAAGAACATGTACGTCCGGTTTCTATGTCTATTGCGACCAATGCGGATAGTCTAGCGACTTGGTTGTTACCGGCGCTGGATAAGGTGATGAAAAGTCGCCAAGTGGAATTAAATCTGGTGATTTATGGTGAGTCACGCACCCTCGATAAGCTCAAAAATGGTGAAGTGGTGGGCGCAATCAGTTTGGAACCACAACCGATTACTGGCTGTAGTGCTGAGTATTTAGGCCAGATGGAGTATCTGTGCGTCGCAAGCCCAGAGTTCTATCAAAAATACTTTGCTAAAGGTGTCAACCCTCGCTCATTAATCAAAGCGCCTGCGGTCTCTTACGATCAATATGACGAGTTGCACAATAAATTCTTATGGGACTACTTTGCAGTGCCGCGCGATAAAGTGATTAACCATACCGTCGGTAGCTCAGAAGCTTTTGTCCGTTTAGCGCTGTCTGGTGCGGCTTACTGTTTGATCCCTCGTTTGCAGATCATTTCGGAATTGGAAAGTGGAGCGTTAATCAATATGACACCGGAGTTTATGTTGTCATATCCGATATTTTGGCATCACTGGCAGCTAGAAACCGGCGTGTTGCTTGAGATCAGTCAAGCGATCACTGGGTATGCGAAGAGTGTTCTTCCCCAATAATTGGCAGAGTCAAAGTTGTGTGATTTTTATGCGTAGACACTGAATCTATGCACTGCTTAGCTTATGATGTGGGCAGTCGATGACATTAAGGATCGAAACGATGAAATTATTTGCACCAGTGGTTTTACTTCTCTCTGTTCTTTCAGCCCCGACCTTTGCACAGGAATGGGATTTTCCACATATTTCAACTTCAGGCTATGGTGAAGTCACTGCAGTACCTGATATGGCCCGAGTTTTCGGTGAAGGTTGTTGAATCGACAATGAATGCCGAGCAAGCGAAAGCGGCGGTGGATAAAGCGGTCACTGAATTCACTTCAAAATTGGTGAAATCAGGTGTCGCGCAACAGAATATTTCTAGCTCGAATCTTTATATTAACCCGCAATATCACTACCCAGCAGACGGCAAGCCTGAGTTAGTAGGCTATCAAGCCTCTCGTTCGATTACCGTGAGAGTGGAAGAGGTGAGTAAGCTCAATCAATATCTCGACATTGCGTTAGAGTCTGGTATCAATCAAGTTAATAGCATTCAACTTAAGGTGCGTGATCAAGAGAAATACCAGCAGCAAGCACGCATGGCGGCGATTGAAGACGCGAAGTTAAAAGCACAATCTTTGGCTAAGGGTTTTGAACGTAAATTGGAAGGTGTTTGGCGAGTGGATTACAACACACCGAGTGTTGAGCCGATCATGATGCGCTCTGCGAATCTTAGCGAAAAAATGGATGTGGCGGATACCTATCAAGAGTCATCTTTAGTGATCCGTGACCGAGTCGATGTGGTGTACAAACTGGCTCCATAGTCGGTAGCTTACCAGCAAGATGAATGAAAGAGAGGTGATATGAATCCCTCTCTTTTTTGTCATTCCTAAACTACCGCTTTTAGCGGTGGTGATGTTTGAGTCTTAAACTACGAGTTAGGCTAGTGGTGAAGGGGTTCTTGATACCAGCTCCCCGACTTCCCAAGTCAGAAATCACAATGAGATTATCTATCTCATTGTGATTTCATATTAATTTTGATGGTTGTCATATTTTCATTACAGTTAGACTAAAGTCTAATTTTGCCGAATTATTGAGCTAATCTGGGTAATAAGTAAACTGCTGACTTTTTCATCAGTAATGCTCGTTGATTGAAAGAAAGTCATAGTGACTTTCTGCCCTGCTTAGGCATCGGAAATCAAACACACTGAGCAATTGAGAGGCAGTGTATGTTGAATCATCTTCTGGTCAGACTGACAATAGGCTGTTTGTTGGTATTAGGCATTAAGCTCAGCGCACTTTATTTTTTACCTATGGTGCTTTTGCTCAATACCCATCACAAAGAGTTTTTCGGTTGGTAATAAAAAACGGAGCCCAATGGGCTCCGTTTTTGTATCGTTTTCAGCGGCGGTACTAAATCCGCCACATCATGCGATTACAGTACGTGTACTGAAGCAGTGTTCGTTGTGCCAGAAGCAACCAGTGCACCTGAAACCATCACTACGATGTCTCCTTTCTTGCCTAGGCCAGATTGCAGAGCAATCTCTTTACCTAAGTGATAGAAAGCGTCAGTGTTGTCAATTGATTCAACCACAACAGGTGTTACGCCTTTAGACAGCACAAGCTGAGCCGCGGTTTTCTTGTTAGTGGTCACTGCAATGATGTTTGCAGTTGGGAAGTATTTACGGATTGAACGCGCTGATTTACCCGCTTCAGTTGCCACGATGATCAGTGGAGCAGCCAGTTTCTCAGCGGTGTCTACCGCACCTTTACATACTGCTTCAGTGATGCGCAGGCGTGGGCTATCTAGGCGTGAGCCTAGCTCAGCTTTCAGTACTGAATCAGTACGGTTCGCAATTTGCGCCATGATTTTCACAGCTTCAACTGGGTACTTACCTTTCGCAGTTTCGCCAGACAGCATTACAGCGTCAGTACCGTCCATGATCGCGTTAGCTACGTCACCCGCTTCTGCACGAGTTGGACGTGGGTTCTTGATCATAGAATCCAGCATTTGAGTTGCTGTGATAACTACTTTACGTGCACGGTTACATTTCTCGATCATCATCTTTTGAGCGAAGATAACTTCTTCTGCTGGGATCTCAACACCTAGGTCGCCACGAGCAACCATGATGCCGTCAGACAGCTCAAGGATCTCATCGAAGTTGTCCAAGCCTTCTTGGTTTTCGATTTTAGAGATGATTTGAATGTTTTGACCGCCGTGAGCCGCTAGAACTTCACGGATTTCTTTAACGTCAGAACCTTTACGGATGAAAGAGGCTGCAACGAAATCAACGCCTTGCTCACAACCAAATTTCAGGTCATTTTTGTCTTTTTCAGACAGTGCTGGCAGATTGACAGAAACGCCTGGCAGGTTAACACCTTTGTTTTCACCCAGAGCACCGTTGTTTAGAACTTTACACTTCACTTCAGTGTCTGTAGTTGCAAGCACTTCCATCTCGATCAGACCATCGTCAACCAGAATACGGTTGCCAACGTTCAGATCTTTAGCAAAGCCAGAGTAAGTTACCGCTACGCGATCTTTGTTACCTACAACAGTAATGTCTGTTGTGAAAGTGAACTCTTGACCCGCAACCAGATCCACATCATCACCGTTTTCCAGTTTGATAGTACGGATTTCAGGGCCTTTAGTATCTAGCAAAATCGCCAGTTGTTTACCGGTCACTTCCATTACTTTACGGAAGTTAGCGATACGAGTGCCGTGCTCAACGTAGTCACCGTGAGAGAAGTTCAGGCGCATTACGTTCATGCCTGAGTTAACCAGTTCAGTTAGCTTCTCTACAGACTCAGTTTTAGGGCCAATCGTACATACGATTTTGGTCTTTTTCATGGAAGAGTTTCTCCGATAAACAAAATGATTTTGAAGTTGGTTGTTAGTTCTGAAGTGTTCTCGGTGGTGGCAACTTTATTTCGTCAATTGCCAAGTCTAGCTCACGAGTCTCTCACACTCCAAAACTGAAAGTCTTTCAACAGATTTAGTCATTTTATGACTGACTGTTTGATCAAAAATTTCAGAAAATTCGCCACTTAGCGCCGATGTACTGGGGGCTGTAGGCGTTATTTTTTACACAGTTCTGTTAATTTTTTTTCTTTTCGAGGCCGAATTCTACCACTGAATGATAGCAATATCACTGTCTAAGAATTGTCTTAGGACAAGGTTTTAGCGTGAAATATTAATTTTTTGGATCGAAATAAATGGACTTAATTGTTTCGACTTAACTATAATTGCTTTCGATTCGTAACTTAAAATGTATTTGTAAATGTCGAAACGAAATACACAACTGAGAAGACACACTATTGTGAAGTTAGTAAACGAGCAAGGTGAGGTGAGTGTTGAAGCTCTCTCTTCTCAGTTTGAAACCTCAGAAGTCACTATTCGTAAAGATCTCGCTTCCCTTGAGAAAAATGGTCAGTTGTTACGTCGCTATGGTGGTGCGATCGCTCTGCCAAAAGAAGTCATGCATGATGAAATGAATGAAAAAGTTTCAGTTCGAAAGATTTCTCTGGCTAAGGCTGCTGCTAAATTGATCCGAGACCATAACCGAATTGTTATCGATAGCGGCAGTACAACCGCGGCCTTAATTCAGCAATTAAATGACAAACGTGGTTTGGTCGTGATGACCAACTCATTGCACGTTGCCAATGCTTTTAAATGAGCTAGGAAAACGAACCCACACTGCTGATGACTGGCGGTACATGGGATACCCATTCTGAATCCTTCCAAGGCAAAGTCGCGGAATCGGTACTGCGTTCCTACGATTTTGACCAACTGTTTATCGGTGCAGATGGCATCGACCTCGACCGTGGCACAACCACGTTTAATGAGTTGGTTGGGCTAAGCAAAGTGATGGCCGAAGTCTCACGCGAAGTGATTGTGATGATTGAATCAGACAAAGTCGGACGCAAGATCCCGAACTTAGAATTGAGTTGGGATTGTATCGATGTGTTAGTCACCGACCATGAGCTGAGTGACGAATTTGCCAAACAGATTGAATCTCACCAAGTTCGGGTTATTCGTGCCACGGTGAAATAAAAAATCCTTCAGCGCTATTCACGTTGAGTAAAAGCGCGACAGTATAAAAATATGGAGTTTTAAATATGTGTGGAATTGTTGGTGCGGTTGCACAACGCGATGTTGCTGAAATTTTAGTACAAGGCTTGCGCCGTCTTGAATACCGAGGGTATGACTCAGCGGGTATTGCGGTAGTCGATAGTGATAAACAACTCACTCGTGTACGCCGATTGGGCAAAGTGCAAGAACTGGCCGATGCCGTTGAAGCGGCGCAAGTCGCGGGCGGAACGGGTATCGCCCATACCCGTTGGGCAACCCATGGCGAACCTTCAGAAATTAATGCGCACCCGCATCTTTCTGGTGATATTACCGTGGTACATAACGGCATTATCGAAAACCATGAAATGTTACGTACCATGCTGCAAGAGCGTGGTTATGTGTTTACTTCGCAAACCGATACCGAAGTAATTGCCCATTTGGTGGAGTGGGAACTGCGCAGCGCGGCTTCTTTATTGGAAGCCGTACAAGCAACAGTGAAGCAGCTTACCGGTGCTTATGGCACGGTAGTGATGGATCGTAATGACCCTTCGCGCTTAGTGGTGGCGCGCTCAGGAAGCCCAATTGTGATTGGTTTTGGTATTGGTGAAAACTTCCTCGCGTCAGATCAACTCGCGCTACTTAATGTGACGCGCCGCTTTATGTATCTCGAAGAAGGTGATGTCGCGGAAATGACTCGCCGTGAAGTTCGCGTGTTTGATCTGCTGGGTAATCCCGTACAGCGTGAAATCAGCGAATCGAACTTAGAGCACGATGCCGCGGACAAAGGTCAGTACCGCCACTACATGCAAAAAGAGATTTTCGAGCAGCCAAAGGCGCTGATCAACACCATGGAAGGGCGTATTACCCATGACAGCGTGGTGGTCGAAAGCATTGGTGTGCACGCGGCAGAGATTCTGGCGAAAGTGGAACATGTACAAATTGTGGCTTGTGGAACCTCTTACAACGCAGGGATGACGGCACGTTACTGGTTTGAATCGTTAGCGGGTGTGAGCTGTGATGTCGAAATTGCGTCTGAATTCCGCTACCGAAAATTTGTTACCCGTCCTAACAGCTTGCTGATTACCTTATCGCAATCCGGTGAAACGGCCGATACCTTAGCAGCGCTGCGTTTAGCGAAAGAGAAAGGTTACATGGCAGCGATGACGATTTGTAACGTTGCGGGCTCTTCTCTCGTGCGTGAATCCGATTTCGCCTTTATGACTCGCGCAGGCACTGAGATTGGTGTGGCTTCAACCAAAGCCTTTACCACTCAGCTAGTTACATTGTTGATGCTGGTGACTGCACTTGGTAAGCAACAACAGCGCATTGGTCGCGAGTTAGAAGCTGAGATCGTACAGGCATTGCACCAACTGCCGAAGCAGATTGAAACCGCATTGTCGTTTGAAAAGCAGATCGAAACGCTCGCGGAAGACTTTGCTGATAAACACCACACGCTATTCTTGGGGCGTGGCGAATACTATCCGATTGCGGTAGAAGCCTCTCTCAAGCTAAAAGAGATCTCTTACATTCATGCGGAAGCGTATGCCGCAGGTGAATTGAAGCATGGTCCATTGGCGTTGATCGATGCAGATATGCCAGTGATTGTGGTTGCACCGAGCAATGAACTCTTAGAAAAGCTTAAATCCAATATTGAAGAAGTACGCGCGCGCGGTGGTTTATTGTATGTGTTTGCTGATGAAGTCGCGGGCTTTGAAGCCGACGAAACGATGAAAATCATTGCAATGCCGCATGTTAGCGAAATTGTGGCTCCGATTTATTACACCATCCCGATGCAACTGCTCTCTTACCATGTGGCTTTAATCAAAGGTACCGATGTTGATCAGCCTCGTAACCTTGCTAAAGCGGTAACCGTCGAGTAAATATTCAATAAATCAAAGGGCTACCATCTGGTGGCCCTTTGTTTATCCAGCGCATTACAATTAAGGATTAGTATTTAAGTACGCTTGTGTCGAGATACGAGTCCAATCACGCACTTTGCTTAAGTAAGCTTGTTGAGAGTCAATGATCTCTTTAGCGAGTGGATCGCTTGCTGCCTGCTCTTGTAGAAGTTCGTTGTTGGCTTGGCGTAGCGCGGCAAGTACTGCGGGTGGAAAATCTCGTACCTTGATATCAGGGTATTCATTTTTCATCTCTGCCCAACTGGTGGCGTTGGCATCAATAGCTTGATTGTACATATCAAAGGCGGCGACACGGAAGGCGGTTTCTAAGATCACTTGGATGTCTTTTGGTAGCGTATCCCATTTCTTTTTGTTGACCAAAAATTGCGTTTCTGAGCCAGGCTCATGCCATGCGGTGTAGTAATAAGGGGCAATTTTATGAAAACCCATTCGCAGATCAAAGGCTGGCCCAACCCATTCCAGTGCGTCGATTGTGCCACGCTCCAGTGATGTGTACAGCTCTCCCGGCGCGATGTTGGTGGGCTTAGCTCCGACTTTTGCTAACACCTCACCCGCAAATCCGGGGATACGCATTTTTAACCCTTGGAGGTCTTCAATGCTGTTGATCTCTTTTTTAAACCATCCGCCCATTTGAATATCCGAGTTTCCGCCGGGGAAGGAGAGCAGATTGTGTGGCGCATACACCTTCTCCATTAACTGCATGCCACCACCATAGTAGAACCAAGCGTATTGCTCAGTGGCAATCATTCCAAATGGCATTGAAGAGAAGAAAAGGGTATTGGGTACCTTACCTTTCCAGTAATAAGAGCTGGAGTGACCCAAATCATATTGACCGGATTTCACCATATCAAATACACCTAATGGTGCCTTGTGCTTGTTAGCCGAATCGATACGGATTTGAATGCGGCCATTGGACATTTCAGCCGCCAACTTCGCCATGTTTTTTGGCGCGTCACCAAGAATGGGAGTATTTGCCCCCCAAGTTTCAGCGAGAGTGAATTTATAGATAGGTTTATCGTCAGCTTGCGCAGTACCGAGAAGAGCACTCAGAATCAGTGTCAGTGCTACGCGAGTTTTGGTGAAATAATTTGTGATTGGCATAACTTCCTCGTTGTTATCGTTATTGAAGCTGTAGAGTCTAAGTTGCTGAAAAAAGAGTCAATCAAGCTACGCCAGATATTGAGAGTATTATTTAGTGTGAATCACTAATCATGAGCAAAAAACAAGCATGATGAGTGGTTCTGTTGGTCAAAAATACAGAACACAGAGATAGTCTCATCAAAGACTAGTATTTTATTTTGATTAAAGAAGTGTCTGATAGCTCACGCCAAGATCGGGGGATCTTGGCGTGATCAATTAAATTGCGCTGAAATATTGATGCATTGCGAGATAGCTTTGCGCTTCTTTTTGTCCCATGTAGCGTGCGAGCGTTTTGGTTGGCACATTGCGCAGATCAACTACAATCAGCCCATCCAGCGCATTATTGAACGCAGGATCAACATTAAAGCTAGACCAACTTTCCATTTAACCCAAGGTATTGGCGCAGGAGAACGGGAATGCCTTTCCCTTCATCAATACGGGCAATGACTCGCGACAGCAGCTGTAAATCGGCGAGAGAGGTCAACAGACTTGCATTCCATTGTACTTGATCGATAGGTAATGGATTGGTCGCCATGACCAGTTCGGCTTGTTCAGTGTCGTAGTAGTGCAAGGTCATGGTATCGGCAAGTAAACGCCGGGCTTGTTCACTGTAATCATTGCTGATACTAACAGGACCAAATAGATGGGTGTATTGAGGGTGGCGTTGAATGTAGGTACCAATTCCTTTCCAGAGTAAAAGCAGTGCAGCCATGCTTTTTTGGTATTGGCTATCAATCACTGAGCGGCCCATTTCAATTGCGCTGTCCATTTTTGCCAGAAAACGCTGATCGTAGTGAAACAGCGTGCTGGAATAGAGGCCATCGATCCCTTTGGTTTGCATGAGTTGGTCGACCAGCCCTAAGCGATAGGCTCCAACCAGTTGGTTTTGCTCACGATCCCAAATAAACAGGTGTAAATAATCGCGATCAAATCGATCAATATCCAAGGCACAACCAGTACCTTCTCCTACCGCACGGAAATTGATTTCACGAACTCGTCCAATTTCATGCATTAACGACGGAATGTTTTCGGCAGTTGTGCAGTACACATCAAATTGGTTATGACGCAGCATATGGTCGCCATAAGGAAGCTGAGCAATATCTTCCAGTAGGTCATCGAGTGGTAGACGCTCTGCAACGGGTGGCAAAGATTGATCATAGGCCGTCTTATTGCGCGCAGGAGAGGGCTGTAAAAGGTAAGTGTTGAGGCGCAGATAATTAACCAACTGCTGATCACACAAATGTTGTATTTCATTGTGTGAAATGGTTTCGCCAAGCGCAATACGGATGGCAGCATGCTTTTTATTGAGTAGTTCGCGGCCTAGCATCAGAGTGCGTAGCATCGGGTGAATTTTACCCGCAAGATAAAATGGCGTTGAGTTTTGTCCATCAATATAAACAGGTACGGTGTGAGCTTGGTGTTTTTTGACTAAGCGACTGACGGATTGACTCCATTCTTTATCTTCCAATCGACCTTGCTTACTGTCGACTAATTGGGAGACCTCACCGGCTGGAAACATGAGTAATAATCCACCTTGTTCCAAATGCTTATGAGCTTGGCGTAGTGCATGCAGATTGGCTTTTGTGGCCTCAGTACCTTCAAACACATCCACCCCAATAAACAAAGAGGCGAGTTCGGGAACCAGCTTTAAATATTGATTGGCTAGGATCTGCACATCCGATCTCACCGAAAGCAATAGCTCAGCCAGAATGACGCCTTCTACACAACCGAGTGGATGGTTAGCGACGACGATAGTCGCCCCCTGTGATGGCACATTAGCGAGCTGACCCCGCACCACTTGATAATCGATCCCGAGTACATCAAGAGTAAAGCGTAGAAATTCGCGAGTATCACCGCCTGCTGGGCGTTGTGCGTAGAATTGATTGAGACGCTTCAATCCCGTAGCCCATTCTGCTAAGTGCTCACCTAAACCAAATGGGGTTTTTCGTGGTAAAACGAATGGTGAAGTAGAAAGCATAGCAACCTCTTATTTGATGAATTATCCAGAGGCTAGTGTGAGCAGATTGCAAAATGGCGACAGTCTGATGAGATTTTTATTGCGTGAGTGAGATGGGTGAAAATTAGTTGAAATACGCGAGGTATTTTCAGAAATAAGTCCTTTTGCTCACAATTTGTACAAAAGTTGTGATGCGCCGAGAATTTTAGTGCTAGTTTATTTGAGCGGGTAAAACGCAACTAACGACAACGATATTACACCTTTGTTTTGCTGATCTGGAATAGACGGGAGCTTATGCTCCCGTTGCTTTTTATCGCGAGATAAATACTTAAAAGCGTGAGATAAAGCGGCTAGGAGCGGCCTGACGCATTATCTGACCCAAATTCGTCAGGTACAAAAAAGGTTAGTAAGCACTAGACTTACTAACCTTCTGGAATTTGGTGGCCCCTCCCAGGTTCGAACTGGGGACCAAGCGATTATGAGTCGCCTGCTCTAACCACTGAGCTAAGGGGCCAAATTGGTGTCAGATTATAGGGGAAGGGGGTTGGTGTGTCTAGCCAAAGCAGGCTTAATAGTGCTTACAATTTATTCACTTAGCGTGTGTAAAAAAGAAAAGGTGAGCGTAAGCCCACCTTTTTCTTTATCGCTAATGCGGATTACTCATCCAAGAAGCTGCGCAGAACCTCTGAACGGCTTGGATGACGCAGCTTACGCAGCGCTTTCGCTTCAATCTGACGAATACGCTCACGGGTTACGTCAAACTGCTTACCCACTTCTTCCAAAGTATGGTCAGTATTCATATCGATACCAAAGCGCATACGCAGCACTTTCGCTTCGCGAGGTGTTAGGCCTGCTAATACATCGCGAGTTGCGGCTTTGAGGCTGGTTGCCGTCGCTGAATCCAGACGGCAGTTCGAGGGTGGTATCCTCGATGAAATCACCCAGATGCGAATCTTCATCATCACCGATTGGTGTCTCCATGGAGATTGGCTCTTTTGCGATTTTCAGCACTTTGCGGATCTTGTCTTCTGGCATCTGCATGCGTTCTGCCAATTCTTCAGGCAGAGGCTCACGACCCATCTCTTGCAGCATTTGACGTGAAATTCGATTCAGTTTGTTGATCGTTTCGATCATGTGTACTGGAATACGAATTGTACGTGCTTGGTCTGCAATTGAACGGGTGATCGCTTGGCGGATCCACCATGTCGCATAAGTTGAGAACTTATAGCCACGACGGTATTCAAACTTGTCTACAGCTTTCATCAGGCCGATGTTACCTTCTTGGATCAAATCCAAGAATTGCAGACCGCGGTTGGTGTATTTCTTCGCGATCGAAATAACCAGACGTAAGTTTGCTTCGACCATCTCTTTCTTCGCACGACGAGCTTTTGCTTCACCGATTGACATTCGACGGCTGATGTCTTTGATACGTTCAACAGACAGTGAAGTCTCTTGTTCGATCATCTGCAGTTTCTGGATAGAACGACGGATATCTTCTTCTTGATCACGTACTTTTTGCACGTAAGGCTTATCAGAAGCGAGGACTTTATCTAGCCACTCTTCGTTTGATTCGTTGCCAGTAAACAGAGCAATAAACGATTTTTTTGGCATTTTCGCGATTTCAACAACCGCTTTCATCACTAGGCGTTCTTGAGTACGCACGCGATCCATCGAGGTACGCAGCGTTTCCACCAAATGGTCAAATTGCTTTGGTGTTAGGCGAAATTCGCGGAAAATATCCAATACCAGACCTGAGGCTTCAGACGCTTGGTTACTGTCGCGACCAAATTCATTCACTGCTAATTGCAGATTCTGGAATTTGCCGCGCAGCTCATTGAATTTTTCACGAGCGAGTTCAGGGTCGATACCGACTTCTTCTTCGCTGTCGCTGCTTTCACCTTCGCCGTTTTCGTCTTCATCTTCGTCTTCATCATCTTCTTCAGCCGCGATCTCGTCATCTTCATCGGCGAGATCGGCTTCAGAAAGTTCTGAACCGATGTGAGTGGCGGTTGGTGCTTCGGTTTCCATATCATTAGGATCAACGAAACCCGAAATCAGATCTGTTAGGCGGAGTTCTTCTGCCTGAACGCGATCAAACTGCTCAAGAATGTAAGGGATGGTTCCAGGATACTCAGCAATCGCACTTTGAACTTGGTTAATACCATCTTCAATGCGCTTGGCGATATCGATTTCACCTTCACGTGTCAAAAGCTCAACCGTACCCATTTCACGCATGTACATACGTACTGGGTCGGTGGTGCGGCCAATCTCACTCTCTACGCTAGAAAGTGCCGCGGCTGCCGCTTCGGCAGCATCTTCGTCAGTGATGGTGGTATCATCGCTGAGGGCAAGATCATCGGCATCAGGAGCAGTTTCAACTACCTTGATACCCATGTCATTGATCATCTGAATAATATCTTCCACCTGTTCTGAATCAACGATTTCAGCAGGCAAGTGGTCATTTACTTCGGCGTAGGTCAGATAGCCCTGTTCCTTGCCACGAAGGACAAGTTGTTTAAGCTGTGACTGCGGATTTTGATCCATAGACGGTATCCAACTTCGTATCTGGTGAAGGAATAAGTATGCGCAATGCAAACCACGTATACTAACAAATTTATTCTTTGCTGACTATCTCAACAGGGTTACGCTTTCAAGCCTTTTAAGATCAAATCTTGGAGCTCCCTTCTTTCTTCGGTTGATAAACCGACACTTCGCGCTTTAGCCTGCAAATTTTCAATTTGTTTTTCTACGCACTGGGCAAGAATTTTGTCCAATGAGTCTAAAAATAGTTCTTCTTGATTGTCTTCGACAAGGGGAATGTCCCAACTTGCTAGACGAGACAGAAGCGTCTCATTTTTTGAGTCTCGCCAATGTTCGAGCAATTGACCCGTAGTGATATGGGGATATTGTCGACATTTCTCAAGTACTTCACTGAAGGTATCGAGCCCAGGAAGCATTAAATGACGAACACTGCTCAGATCAGGTACCAATTCAGCATAGCTTGGATTTTGTACTAAGAGCGCAATAACATCACGCA
Organism: Vibrio metoecus; assembly: GCF_000696385.1. Classification (GTDB taxonomy): domain Bacteria; phylum Pseudomonadota; class Gammaproteobacteria; order Enterobacterales; family Vibrionaceae; genus Vibrio; species Vibrio metoecus. The sequence goes on from NZ_JJMN01000018.1 coordinate 121,020, forward strand.
TTGGCGTACGTTTTATTGCTTTATGTGGTGCGGGTCGATTTTCTGAATTACGCGCTTTTTTGCGACGTAATTGGTGATCAAATCCCGTCCGTTCATCGAGTAATTTTTCGAGGATCTCTTGTAAAAAAGGATCCGGGATTTTGTCGATAAGTGGCGTAGCTAATGCGCGTAATGCCGATTTCCCTTCATGGGATCCTAAATTGAGCTGGTGAAGCTCAATAAGATTATCAAACAGGTATTGCGACAGCGGTGTCGCATTGGCGAGTTGCTGTTCGAAATCTGCTTTACCGTATTTACGTACGTAGCTGTCAGGGTCTTCACCATCCGGCAAAAACAAAAATTTTAAGATATTTCCACTTTTGAGATAGCTCAGTGCATTTTCGAGTGCACGCCATGCGGCATCTCGCCCAGCTCGGTCACCATCGTAGCAACATACCACTTGGTTGGTTTGGCGAAACAGCAGTTGTAAGTGATCACCCGTGGTTGAGGTACCAAGAGACGCGACGGAATAATCTACGCCATATTGAGCGAGTGCGACGACATCCATATAACCTTCCACCACTAAGATTTGTGGTGGTTCACGGTACGCTTGGAGGACTTCATAAAGGCCATACAGCTCTTTGCCTTTATGGAAAATCGGTGTTTCTGGTGAGTTTAGGTATTTTGGCGTGCCTTGCTCGGTAATCCGTCCGCCAAAGCCGATCACTCTGCCACGACGATCGCGGATCGGGAACATCACTCGGCCACGAAAACGGTCATAGCGGCGGCCATTATCACTTTCAATCAGCATACCAGCGGTAACGAGCATGTCTTCGCTGTTTCGTTGTTGGCCGAAGTTGCGACGTACCAGATCCCATTCATCAGCTACGTAACCGATACCAAACTTTTGGACGATTTCACCGGATAACCCGCGATTTTTTAAATACTCGATCGCGTGTTTGTTGGTCGGTACTTTGAGTTGTTGGCGATAAAATTGTGCGATGCTGCCCATGAGGTCATACAGGCTGCGTTTCTCTTCACTTTTTACTGCTGGAGTATTCTTGGCAAAGGGGCTTGAAGGTGTGCGTTCTTCTCGCTCCACTTCCAAGCCTACTGTCGAGGCAAGCTCTTCAATGGCTTCAGGAAACTCCATTCGCTCGAATTCCATGACAAAGTCGATGGCATTACCATGCGCACCACAGCCGAAGCAGTGATAGAACTGTTTTTCCTGACTGACACTGAATGAAGGGGTTTTTTCGTTATGGAAAGGGCAGCAAGCACCGTAGTTTTTGCCTTTTTTCTTCAGTTTTACGCGTGCGTCAATGACGTCGACAATATCGAGTCGAGCGAGGAGACCATCAATAAAACTGCGTGGGATGTGTCCTGCCATAAATCTTGTGTGCACCGAAAACGAGAGGATCAAATACAAACAAGCCGTGCGTTCCAAAGGATTGCACGGCTTGCTGTAATTGGGTTGGGATTAAGCCAGTTTAGCGCGGACTAAACCGCTTACTTTACCCATGTCTGCACGCCCTTGAATGTGCGGTTTCAGTACAGCCATCACTTTGCCCATGTCTTGCATGCCAGTGGCGGAAGAATCGCTTATCGCACTGTCAATCAGTGCACTTACTTCTTCATCCGTCAAAGGTTGAGGCATAAATTCCTCAAGCACGGTGATTTCTATCTTTTCCGCATCAGCCAAATCTTGACGATTGGCTGCTTCGTATTGGCTTACAGAGTCGCGACGTTGTTTGACCATTTTGGTCAGCACGCCAACAATGTCGTCATCGCTCAGAGTGATCTGTTCATCGACTTCACGTTGTTTAATTGCGGCCAACGCTAAACGGATAGTGCCAAGGCGTTGTTTATCCTTGGCTTTCATCGCTAGTTTTTGCTCTTCTTTGAGACTATCAATCAGAGCCATAACAAATTCCTTAGTTTAGGAAATTGTTATTAGTACAGACGAACGCGACGTGCGTTTTCGCGAGCCAGCTTCTTAGCGTGACGCTTTTGAGCAGCTGCTTTAGCGCGTTTGCGAACGGTAGTTGGCTTTTCGTAGTGCTCACGACGACGCACTTTCAGAAAGGATACCTGCTTTTTCGCAAGAGCGTTTGAAACGACGCAGTAGCTACGTCGAACGGTTCGTTTTCACGTACTTTAACTACTGGCATATGCCTTTCACCTCAGGGGTTAATTCGTTAATGCTGATATTTTGGTGACCCGAGCAGCAAGAACTCTTGTGCGCCAAGTCGATAATCAGCCAGATCAAAATGGTGCGGAATTTTAATCCGATCGTCCTTCCTTTGTAAAGCACTTTGTCGCTTACATTCTGGACAAGGTTTGTTTGTCGCGCCAAAGGCAAGGTAACATGACGCCATATTTGATTTTTAATGGCAGCGTGCTGAGAAAACTATGCGCATTATTGGTATTGAAACCTCTTGTGATGAAACGGGTGTCGCGATTTACGATGACGAAAAAGGACTGCTGTCTCATAAGCTCTACAGTCAGGTAAAACTTCACGCCGATTACGGTGGTGTCGTGCCGGAGTTGGCATCGCGTGACCATGTTAAAAAGACCATTCCGCTGATCAAGGCGGCGATGGAAGAGGCGAATGTGACGCCACAAGATTTGGATGGCGTGGCCTTTACCGCCGGGCCCGGTTTAGTGGGCGCTCTGTTGGTCGGAGCCACTATCGGACGTAGTTTGGCTTACGCATGGAATGTGCCTGCGGTGCCGGTTCATCATATGGAAGGCCATCTGCTGGCTCCGATGTTGGAAGATAATCCACCGCCATTTCCGTTTGTGGCTTTGCTGGTTTCAGGTGGCCACACCATGCTGGTGGAAGTAAAAAATATTGGTGAATACCGTATTTTGGGTGAGTCGATTGATGATGCAGCCGGTGAAGCCTTTGATAAAACAGCCAAGCTGATGGGGCTCGATTACCCTGGCGGACCGTTACTGGCGAAATTGGCGGAAAAAGGAACTGCGGGGCGGTTTAAGTTCCCGCGTCCAATGACGGATAGGCCTGGGCTTGATATGAGTTTCTCTGGTTTAAAAACCTTTACCGCGAACACGATTGCCGCTAATGGTGATGATGAACAAACGCGCGCCGATATTGCTTACGCTTTCCAAGAAGCGGTGTGTGACACTTTGGTCATTAAGTGTCGACGTGCATTGGAAGAAACCGGTTTAAAACGCGTGGTGATTGCAGGTGGTGTGAGTGCGAATAAACAGCTACGTGCGGATTTAGAAAAACTGGCGAAGAAAATCGGCGGTGAAGTGTATTATCCGCGCACTGAGTTTTGTACCGATAATGGTGCAATGATCGCTTATGCAGGAATGCAGCGTTTGAAAAATGGTGATGTGTGTGAACTTGGCTTGCAAGCTCGCCCACGTTGGCCAATTGATCAGTTAACACCAATTCAGAAATAAGTACTACGAAATGGTATTGAAACGGTCGCGCTAGCGGCCGTTTTTTCTAAACAAAAGAATGAATTAGCGAAAGCTTACTTTCTGTTCCGACTTGTCTAAGCCGCACTTCGTGTTAGAGTCAGTTTCTATTTTTAATGATGGAAGTATAACTAAAATGAATTCGTGGTTTATTGATGGCCAAAAAATGGCTTACCTTGATGTTGGGGAAGGGGAAGTGCTGGTTTTTGGGCACAGTTATCTGTGGGATCACCAAATGTGGGCTCCGCAAATTGCGGAGTTGAGCCAGCATTATCGTTGTATTGTGCCGGATTTTTGGGCGCACGGTGATTCAGATTCGGCTCCCGCTGCGATGAGTAACCTCAAAGATTATGCGCAGCATATTCTTGCGCTGATGGATCATTTACAGATTGAGCAATTCTCAATCGTTGGTTTGTCTGTCGGCGGTATGTGGGGAGCTGAATTAGCGGTGTTAGCGCCAGAGCGCGTTAAATCCTTGGTGATGATGGATACCTTCGTCGGGCTTGAACCTGAAGTCACGCATAAAAAATATTTTGCGATGCTTGATGCGATTTCTCAGCTCCAAGCCGTACCAGCACCGATTGTTGATGCGGTTGTGCCGATGTTTTTTGCGTCAAATACGCTGAAGAATACGTTGCCGATCGTTACGCAATTTCGTTCCGCTTTACAAAATTTAACCGGTGAGCGAGCTGTTGAAGTAGCGCGTTTAGGCCGCATGATTTTCGGGCGTCGTGATTTGATGGATGAAATTGAAAGTTTAACGCTGCCTGTACTCATCATGGTGGGGAGTGAAGACACACCACGCCCAGTTTTAGAATCTTATCTCATGCAAGATGCCATTCGTGGCAGTCGACTTGAAGTGATTGATGGTGCAGGGCATATCAGCAGCCTAGAGCAGCCAGATCAGGTCATTCATCATTTAAATGCATTTTTAGCGAGCGTGTACTGATCGCTCCTGTCTGAAATCGCCGCCGATACCGTCGCTAAGGCTGAGTGATAGGCGGCCCTTCCTGTAAACGCTAAGGCGACCTTTAAGGTTGGTGGCTTTTTTTCTCACCCACTTTGGGTTCAGTGCCTGCAAATAGACGCTTGACGTTTTGATGATGGCGCAACACGATTAAGCAGCACAGCATCGCGACCGGAAGCGTATATTGCGGTTTAATAAGCCAAGTATAGAGCGGCGCAAGCAGCACAGTGACTAAGGCTGCAAGTGAAGAGTAGCGAAACAAAACAACCACGACTAACCATGTGGCTATCACCATTCCCGTTAAATCGAGTCCAATCGGAGCGATTGCCCCTAAAGCGGTTGCCACGCCTTTTCCACCTTTGAAATGGAAAAAAATCGGGTACATATGCCCAAGACAAGCGGCAATCGCCACCAATCCCAACATAAAAGGTTCAATATTGAGGAAGTAGCCGCCCCAGACTGGGATGGTGCCTTTGAGCATGTCACACAATAAAACGGCGACAGCGGCCTTTTGACCGCCGATACGCAGCACGTTGGTCGCTCCGGGGTTTTGTGAGCCTACATCGCGCGGATCGGGCAGGCGCAATACTCGGCAGATCAGCACCGCGCTGGAGATTGACCCCAGTAGATAGGCAAAAATGATCATGCTGAGCGCCAGTGGAGTCATAACAGCCTCAAAGTGCGTGTTTCGAAAAGTTATCTCGAATAAGTATTTGTATTCCCTGCTGAATAAGAAAAAATCTTTTAGGATTTAGCATCTTGAACAGGTTTGGGTATATCATATCGCGATTGAGTGGATAGTACGATTTTTTCATTGGTTTGGGTATCCGACCTGTGAACAGGAAGCGATTGAGCATGGATAAAGTCTTTATTGAACAGTTGGAAGTGATCACCACGATCGGTGTTTACGACTGGGAACAGCAGATTAAGCAAAAACTGGTGCTGGATCTGGAAATGGCGCATGACAACCGTCCTGCGGGAAAAAGTGATGATGTGACCGATGCTTTGGACTATGCCCAAGTCAGCCAAGCGGTGCTTGAGCATATTGAGCAAGGTCGTCTTTTTATTGGTAGAACGCGTAGCTGAAGAAGTTGCAGAGCTGATCATGAACCGTTTCTCAGTGCCTTGGATCCGCATCCGTTTGACCAAGCCGGGCGCAGTGCCGCAAGCCAAAGGGGTGGGCGTGATCATCGAGCGAGCGCGTGGATGATCACTGCTTATATTGGTGTGGGATCGAATCAAGATCGCCATCAGTCGATAGAAGCAGGAGTTAGAGCGCTGATTGAGCTCGCGAGTGCTTCGCGCCTCTCCACCATTTATGAATGCCCATCGGTGGGATTTGCTAGCCATCCCTTTTTTAATTTGATGGTAGAGATAGAGACAACCTTATCTTTACCTGCATTAATGGCGCAGTTGAAAGCGATCGAGCAGCAGTATGGCCGCTTACCGAATGCGCAAAAGTATCAGGATCGAACACTGGATCTTGATATTGTGTTGTACGGCGATCGGGTATCGGAAAAAAGAGCCCCGTTTTTGCCTCGTCCCGACATTTATCGCTACCCGTTTGTGATTCAACCTTTATATGAGCTTTGTCCGCAGCGAGTGATTGCTGGCGATGGTCGAACTGTTGAGCAAATTTGGCAAAATGCGCAGGGTTTAGCATCACTCACCCCTGTAACTATTTGGTTTTCTATTGAAGAGAAGAAACAATCATGAGTTATTTCGAGTCATTCATTCTGGCTTTAATTCAAGGTTTTACGGAGTTTTTACCGATTTCGAGTTCTGCACACCTGATTTTGCCTTCGGCGATTTTAGGTTGGGCCGATCAAGGTTTAGCTTTTGATGTCGCGGTACACCTTGGTACGTTAGCGGCGGTCGTTATCTATTTTCGTAAGGAAGTGGTCTCTCTACTGAGTGCTTTTTTCGCCTCAATTTTTAAAGGTGATCGCAGTAAAGAAGCCAAATTGGCTTGGTTGATTGTTTTAGCGACGATTCCAGCTTGTGTATTTGGCTTCTTGATGAAAGACATTGTCGAGCTTTACTTGCGTAGTGCTTGGGTGATCGCGACGACCACTATCGTGTTTGGCCTTCTGTTGTGGTATGTCGATAAGAACTCGGCACTCAACGCGGATGAATATCAAGCGGATTGGAAAAAGGCACTGTTTATCGGTTTGGCACAAGCGGTGGCGATCATTCCAGGCACATCGCGCTCTGGCGCAACGATTACTGCTGCGCTCTATTTGGGTTTTACACGTGAAGCGGCGGCACGTTTTTCGTTCTTAATGTCGATCCCAATCATTGTTCTGGCTGGTAGCTATCTTGGCTTGAAATTGGTGACCAGTGGTGAGCCGATCCATGTTGGCTTTTTGCTCACGGGCATTATTACTTCATTTATTAGTGCTTATATCTGTATTCACTTCTTCCTGAAGCTGATTTCACGTATGGGAATGACCCCATTTGTGATTTACCGTTTATTACTTGGCGCTGGTCTGTTTGCGTTTTTATTAACTCAATAATCACGCGACAGCGAGCTCATTTTCTGGGCTTTATGGTATAAATAGGCAGCATTCGAGCGAGTAACCAACGCCACGATTATGTGGCGTTGGTTTTGAAAGAAAGATGGATTGGTGATGCGAGTATTTGCTTTGGCCCTAAGCCTACTGTTGGTCTGGCTGCTTTATACCCTGATGTGGGGGAAAAACGGTGTGATGGATTTTCGGGCTGTGAACGCAGAAATTGAGGTGCAACAGCAGGTGAATGCTAACTTGCACCTACGTAACCAAGAAATGTTTGCTGAAATCGATGATCTGCGCCAAGGGTTAGATGCCATTGAAGAACGCGCCCGTAATGAACTCGGTATGGTCAAAGATGGCGAGACTTTTTACCGCATCATTGGTGAGGAGTCGCGTCAATGAACAAAATGATCGCGATTGTGCCGGCTGCAGGGGTTGGCAGTCGTATGAAGGCGGATCGACCTAAGCAGTATTTAACGTTGTTAGGCAAAACGGTGTTAGAACACACCGTCGAGCAGCTTTTGGCTCATCCACAGATTGAGCAAGTGGTGGTCGCCTTAAGTGCCGATGACCCTTATTTTTCAACCTTAGCACTCGCGCAGAATCCTCGTGTTATTCGGGTTGCGGGAGGAAAAGAGCGTGCAGACTCCGTCTTATCTGCGCTTAACTATATTGGTCAGCATGCGCTTAGCGAATGGGTGTTGGTGCATGATGCGGCGCGCCCCTGTGTGACTCATGCTGATATTTCTCAATTGATCGCTACGGCTTTCGTTCACCCGGTGGGAGCAATTCTTGCTGCTCCAGTGCGCGATACCATGAAGCGAGGCGATAATGCACAGCAGATTGATCATACCGTTGATCGCACCGCGTTGTGGCATGCCCTTACGCCACAAATGTTTCGAGCCGCGCCATTGCGCAGTGCTCTCATTGAGGCTTTACACCATCAAGTAGCGATCACCGATGAAGCCTCTGCTTTTGAATGGCGAGGCGAGAAACCCGCCTTGGTGACGGGGCGGGCGGATAACCTTAAAATCACTCAACCTGAAGATCTCGCGTTAGCCGAGTTCTATTTAAGTCGTAATAAGGAAAAATCATGATCAGAATTGGCCACGGCTTTGATGTACACCGTTTTGGCGGCGAAGGCCCCATCATTATTGGTGGAGTAACGGTTCCTTATGAGCAAGGTTTAATTGCCCATTCTGATGGTGATGTAGCACTACATGCCTTAAGTGATGCTTTACTTGGTGCGATTGCTGCAGGAGACATTGGCCGCCATTTCCCTGATACCGATGATAAATGGAAAGGGGCTGACAGCCGCGAGCTACTCAAAGATGTTTATCGTCGAGTGAAAGAGCAAGGCTATGTGCTGGGTAATGCCGATGTCACGATTATTGCTCAAGCACCGAAAATGGCCCCTTACATTCAGGCGATGTGCGCGGCGATTGCCGAAGATCTGGAAACCGATCTGGGCAACATCAATGTTAAAGCGACCACGACAGAAAAACTGGGCTTTACCGGACGTAAAGAAGGTATTGCCTGTGAAGCGGTTGTACTTTTGCGCAAAGCTTAACTCAGCCTATAAAAAATTTTGGAACTAAGATGACTGATATTCTCTCTCCTCTGGCTTATTTGTGCGGAAAACCGACTGCGAAAGCCAAACTCAAAGCGCTACCAGAACACTTCCAAGTCAATGAAGTGTTGGGGTACTCCTTAACGGGACAGGGCGAGCACTTGATGGTGCGTATTCGTAAAACAGGGGAGAACACCAGCTTTGTGGCCAATGAATTAGCCAAAGCCTGTGGCGTACCTTCACGCGCGGTGAGTTGGGCGGGGTTGAAAGATAGGCACGCCGTTACCGAGCAGTGGCTGAGCGTGCACTTGCCGAATGGCGAAACGCCGGATTTCTCCGCGTTTCTGGCGCAATACCCTAGCATTGAAATTCTAGAGGTGACTCGCCACGACAAAAAGCTGCGTCCGGGCGATTTGCAAGGTAATGAATTTGCCGTCACCTTATCGGAAGTGAGCGATGTTGCAGCCGTATTAAGCCGTTTGGAAACGGTTGCTGAACTGGGCGTTCCCAATTACTTCGGTAGCCAGCGTTTTGGACGTCATGGCAATAACCTCAGTGAAGCGCGCCGTTGGGGGCGTGACAATGTCCGTTCGCGTAATCAGAATCAACGCAGTTTGTATCTCTCTGCTGCTCGTTCATGGATTTTCAATCAGATTGTCTCTAAGCGGATCGAGCAAGGCTGTTTTGCTCGCTTTATCGAAGGTGATATTGCTTTAGCCGAGCAACAAATGTTCAGCGTGGCAGATGATTTAGCACTTTGGGATCAGCGTTTGCAAGCTGGAGATGCGGTGATTTCAGCGGCTTTGGCGGGCGATAATGCACTGCCGACTACCGCTCAAGCCTTGCAACTTGAACAAGCTGAACTCGATGCGGAGCCAGATTTAATGGCCTTGATCCGTGGAAATCGCATGCGCCATGATCGCCGTGCCATAGCCCTCCAAAGCACAAAACTTAAGCTGGCAAGTGCAAGAGGATCAAATCACCCTGCGTTTTGCATTGGATGCGGGCAGTTTTGCGACGTCACTGGTACGTGAATTGATTGAAGAGATCCCCGTGGTGCGTCATTACGATCAAGGTAATGAGCAAGAAAACCGCGATTCTGAGAGTGAAGATTAAGATGAAGATCCTGCTCAGTAACGATGATGGCGTTTACGCACAAGGCATCCATGCTTTGGCGGAGGTTTTGCGAGATTTAGCCGAGATTGTGATTGTCGCGCCGGATCGTAACCGTAGCGGTGCTTCGAATTCACTGACCTTAGAGCATCCATTGCGCGTTTCGAAAATCGCCGACAACACCTATTCGGTGCAAGGTACCCCGACCGATTGCGTACACTTTGCACTCAACGAGCTGATGAAAGAGGATCTGCCGGATCTGGTTCTGAGTGGAATTAATCATGGTGCCAATTTGGGCGATGATGTGCTCTATTCAGGTACGGTTGCAGCAGCGATGGAAGGGCATTTTCTGGGCGTGCAGTCGATCGCATTCTCTCTCGCGGGCTCAACGCATTTTGCTACGGCGGCGCACTTTGTACGTCAACTGGTTGAACAACATCTCGCGAACCCTATTCCGACCAATCGCTTATTAAACGTGAATATTCCGGATCGGCCTTTAGAGCAAATTCAAGGTATTGAAGTTACTCGCTTGGGTGCGCGTCATCACGCGGAAAGCATGATAAAGCAGAAAGATCCACGCGGGCATGATATTTATTGGCTAGGACCTCCAGGCAAAGAGCAAGATGCAGGTCAAGGTACCGATTTTCATGCTATCGAGCGCGGTTTGGTCTCTCTGACTCCCTTGCAGGTTGACCTCACGGCACATGAGTCACTACGCAGCATGGATCACTGGTTAAAGGAAAAGGTGAATGGCTAATCCAAAAGCCGACAGACTGATTCAATTTTTAACAGAGCAGGGGATTGCCTCGCCACAAGTGTTGGCGGCAATCCATGCACTGCCACGCGAATTTTTTGTTGCACCAGCGATGATGCATCAAGCCTATGACAACAACGCATTACCGATTGGTCAAGGGCAAACCATTTCACAGCCTTACATTGTGGCGAGAATGACCGAGTTGTTGGAGCTGACACCAGAAACCAAAGTGCTAGAAATCGGTACAGGTTCTGGCTATCAAACCGCGGTGCTCGCCAAAATCGTTAATCATGTGTTCACCGTTGAACGAATCAAAACCCTGCAATGGGATGCGAAACGACGTCTTAAGCAGCTTGATATTTATAATGTATCGACCAAACATGGTGATGGTTGGCAAGGTTGGTCTGCGCGTGCTCCCTTTGATGCGATTCTGGTGACGGCGGCGGCGGCAAAAGTACCACAAGGCTTATTAGAGCAGCTCGCAGAGGGGGGCCGAATGGTGATCCCTGTGGGAGAAGATGAACAGCATTTGTATAAAATCGTGCGCCAAGGCGATCAATTTCTCTCTCAACGCGTGGAAGCGGTTCGCTTTGTTCCCCTAGTGGCGGGAGATTTAGCGTAATGAGGCTTTACTCTTTCCGTTTGGTTCTCTTGTGCTTGCTGAGTGGTCTTTTGATTGGCTGTACCGCTCATACACCTGCGCCAGTTTCCGGATTGGGTAAAGATTATAATGCGATAGAACGAGGCAGCTATCGCGGAAGTTATTATGAAGTTAAAAAAGGCGACACGCTCTATTTCATCGCTTACCTCACAGATAAAGATGTAAACGATCTGATCAATTACAACGATCTCTCTGCACCTTACACCATTCATCCAGGGCAAAAACTGAAGTTGTGGATCCCCAATTACACCCCTCCTGCTTATGGTGGAATCGGTGGCGCAGCTAATGTGGCTGCCGTTTCAAGCGTTACAACCGCGACTGGAAAAGCGGCTTCGGCGACCAATTCTGCTCAATCTGTGAGTAAAAGCTCTAATGCCAAAAATACACAAAAAGGATCAAACAATAGTCAAAATTTGACTAAAAAAGATCCAGCTAAGGCGGTTGATCAAACAAAAACAAAGGAGTATGTTGAACCTGTCGGTAAACAAAATGTTAATGTTAATGTAGCAAATGCTAAACCTTCGAATGAGAAGATAGCGAAGTGGCTATGGCCGACCAAAGGTAGAGTCATAAAAAACTTTTCTGCGGGTGATCAAGGCAACAAAGGGATAGACATCGCTGGCCAACGCGGTCAGGCTGTCGTTGCCACTGCAGAGGGAACGGTAGTGTACTCGGGCAACGCACTACGTGGTTATGGCAACCTAATCATCATAAAACATAATGAGCACTATCTAAGTGCCTACGCCCACAATGATCAGCTGCTAGCAAAGGAAGGACAAACAGTGCAAGCAGGCCAGAAAATCGCCACCATGGGAAGCTCTGGAACCAATAGTGTACGCTTGCACTTTGAGATCCGTTATCAAGGGAAGTCAGTGAATCCTAAACGCTACTTACCTTAACTCATATTGCTAATGTCATACTGCAAAGGTTGTATCTCGCAATGACTCGCAAAGTTGCCAGGGGGAGGCCGCTATGAGTGTCAGCAATACTGTAACCAAAGTAGAAGAGTTCGATTTTGAAGATGAAGCACTGGAAGTGCTAGAAGCGGATGATGAACTCTCTAGTGATGAAGAATTAGTTGCTGTTGAAGGGGCAAGTGACGATGTTCGTGAGGAGTTTGATGCTTCTGCGAAAAGTCTTGATGCCACCCAAATGTATCTCAGCGAGATTGGTTTTTCACCACTCCTTACCGCCGAAGAAGAAGTGCTCTATGCTCGCCGCGCTCTACGTGGTGACGAAGCAGCACGCAAACGCATGATTGAAAGTAACTTGCGTTTAGTAGTTAAAATTTCACGCCGCTACAGCAACCGTGGGTTAGCCCTGCTTGATCTGATTGAAGAAGGCAATCTCGGTTTGATTCGTGCGGTTGAGAAATTCGATCCTGAACGTGGCTTCCGTTTCTCAACTTACGCCACATGGTGGATTCGTCAAACCATCGAACGTGCGCTGATGAACCAAACCCGCACCATTCGTCTGCCTATCCATGTCGTCAAAGAGCTGAACATTTACCTGCGTACTGCGCGTGAATTGTCCCAACGTCTTGACCACGAACCTACGCCAGAAGAAATTGCTCTTGAGCTGGATCGTCCCGTTGATGATGTGACCAAAATGTTGCGACTCAACGAACGCATCAGCTCTGTGGATACACCAATTGGTGGCGATGGTGATAAAGCGTTGCTAGACATCTTGCCAGATTCCAATAATGCGGATCCTGAGTTTTCCACTCAAGATGATGACATCCGTGAATCGCTGCTCAAACTGGTTAGATGAAACTCAATCCAAAACAGAAAGAAGTGCTTGCTCGTCGTTTTGGTCTGTTGGGTTATGAGCCGTCCACCTTGGAAGAAGTAGGACGTGAGATCAATCTGACTCGTGAGCGTGTACGCCAAATTCAAGTGGAAGGGCTGCGTCGTTTGCGTGAGATTCTGGTCAAACAAGGTTTGAATATGGAAGCACTGTTTAACGTTGAATATGACGTCAATTAACCCATTTTTCTTCTGTATTTAAATATAAAGGCACTCCTCGGAGTGCCTTTAGTTTTCCAGCATAAGAAAAAAGCAGGATCAAAGCATTTTTTTCAAGCGATACAATGCATCAAGAGCCTGACGTGGGGTCAGTTCATCGGGATCCAACTCCGCTAGCGCTTGTTCAATAACACTAGGCTCCGGAATTAAGCTCAGTTGGTTGGCGATATCCACTCGGTTAGGTTTACGAGTCTCGGCAGGTTGTGAACTTAATAGCTCAAGTTGCTGAAGTTTGGCTCGCGCATTTTTGATCACAGGCTTTGGTACACCCGCGAGCCCTGCGACTGCCAAACCGAATGATTTGCTGGCTGCCCCTTCTTGTACCGCGTGCATAAAGGCGATGCTGTCGCCATGCTCTACCGCATCAAGGTGAACATTGGCTAAATGTGGCAAGCTGTTAGGTAGTTCGGTTAGCTCAAAGTAGTGAGTGGCGAATAGGGTAAGCGCCCCAATTTCACGCGCTAGCCATTCTGCACTAGCCCAAGCCAGTGACAGGCCATCATAGGTACTGGTGCCGCGGCCGATTTCATCCATTAACACTAAGCTGTGACTGGTCGCGTTGTGCAATATGTTGGCGGTTTCGGTCATTTCCACCATGAAGGTTGAACGACCAGAGGCGAGATCATCTGACGCGCCGATACGAGTAAAAATGCGATCTAGCGGGCCAACTTGCGCCGATTCCGCTGGTACATAGCTGCCGATATGCGCCATAAGAGCAATCAAGGCGGTTTGACGCATATACGTTGATTTACCGCCCATATTGGGGCCAGTGATGATCAGCATGCGTCGCTGTGGGTTGAGCTCAATCGGGTTGGCGATAAACGGCTCGTTCATCACTTGCTCAACCACTGGGTGACGTCCACCAAGAATATGGATTCCGGCGTCTTTGACTAACGTTGGGCGGCAGTATTCCAAGCTTTCTGCGCGTTCCGCAAGGTTTTGCAGCACATCCAATTGGGCAATGGAAGCCGCCAGTTGTTGCAGTTGTTCAAGATGCGGCAATAGCAGATCAAACAACTCTTCCCACAGCTGTTTTTCAACGGCTAAAGCACGAGATTTGGAATTGAGTACCTTATCTTCATGCTGTTTGAGTTCTTCGATGATGTAACGCTCGGCATTCTTTAAGGTTTGGCGGCGCACATAATGGGGTGGCACTAAGTGACTCTGACCGCGGCTAACCTGAATGTAGAAGCCATGCACATTGTTATAGCCCACTTTTAGGGTGTCGATGCCGTGGCGATCGCGCTCTTCGGCTTCCAAGCGTTCCAGAAATTCGGTTGCGCCGTTGGCTAAATCGCGCCATTCATCGAGTTCGGCACTATAACCATCGGCGATCACACCACCGTCGCGGATCACCACAGGTGGGTTTTCTTTAATCGCACGCTCTAATAAATGGCAAAGCTCATCCATCGGCTGGGCGTGTGAGCGCAGCTCGGCAAGGTGAGGTTGTGCCAGTTCGCTCATTACAGAATGTAATTCTGGCAACTGCTGCATGGCGTGGCGTAGGCGAGCCAAATCACGCGGACGCGCTGAGCGCAGCGCCAAGCGGGCGAGGATACGTTCAATATCACCAATCTGTTTGAGTACGGGATGCAGTTCGGCATATAACGCGGCTGCTTTCAGTTCACCAATTGCATCTAAGCGCTGATTGAGTGTTGTACTATCTCGCATGGGTTGGTGGATCCAACGTTTGAGCATACGGCTGCCCATTGGTGTCGCACAATGGTCGAGTACATCCGCGAGCGTGTTATCTGTTCCACCTGCCAAGTTGTAAGTGAGCTCAAGATTGCGCCGTGTCGCTGCATCCAAAATCACCGATTGATCTTGGCGATCCCAAGTCAGTGAACGAATGTGTGGTAATGCTGTGCGCTGAGTATCTTTCACGTATTGGATCAAGCAACCAGCTGCGCACAAGCCTAGTTGTGCTTGCTCAACCCCAAAGCCGACCAAATCGCGCGTACCAAATTGTTGGTTGAGTTGCTGCTTGGCGGTGGCGAGTTCAAACTCCCAAATCGGGCGACGGCGGTTACCTTGGCGATTGGCCATTAAATGCACTGGTGCGAAATCTTCAGGGAACAAGAGTTCACGAGGCGAAGTGCGTTGCAGCTCGGCGGCCATCTCTTCTTCGGTTTGTGGCTCACTGAGCTGAAAGCGACCGGAGGTAATATCCATCGTCGCATAACCGAAACGACCATTATGATGATAAATTGCCGCGATCAGGTTATCGACCCGCTCTGAGAGTAGGGCTTCATCGGTCACCGTTCCCGGTGTCACAATCCGCACCACTTTGCGCTCAACGGGGCCTTTGCTGGTGGCTGGATCGCCAATCTGTTCGCAGATCGCGACCGATTCACCCATCTGCACCAATTTTGCCAAATAACCTTCTACCGCATGAAATGGCACACCCGCCATCGGGATCGGTTCACCCGCCGATGCACCGCGTTTGGTTAAGGAAATATCCAGCAGTTCAGAGGCGCGTTTCGCATCGTCATAAAACAGCTCGTAAAAATCACCCATGCGATAGAACAGCAGAATGTCTGGGTTTTCTGCCTTGAGTCTTAAATACTGTTGCATCATCGGAGTGTGGTGCGAAAGAGACTCGCTCGGTGAGGCGTTCGAATTCATCATAATTTTATATCGCTGGTTATCATCATCTGCTGATGCCGAGCTGCGTTTCACAACAAGGCGGCATGGGTCACTTAAAAACGGTTACAGAGCATAGCAAACCTGACTAGGGCGGGGCAATTGAGCTCTTTCTCTAGATGGTGAAGACCTTACGAGGCATCAGACCATTGCCGCAAGAGGTTTACCGAAAAGTCCGTAGGGAGCGTGATATGGATACCAAGTTGGAGAGGTTTTCGACACTCAGCCTAAGCCGAGTGTCGAAAATGCCGAGTTAGGAAAATAATCCTGAAGATAGGTATCGATCGCCACGATCACAAATGATGGCAACCACGACTGAACCGGGATTTTGCTGAGCGATTTGCAAAGCGGCAAACACGGCTCCGCCAGAGCTGACGCCGGCGCAAATTCCTTCTTCACGCGCAAGGGCGCGTGCGGTCTGTTCGGCGTCAGTTTGAGTCACGTCCAGCACCTGATCGACTCGTGCAGCATCAAAAATGCCGGGGAGGTAGGCTTGCGGCCAACGGCGAATACCGGGAATTGCACTGCCTTCAGCGGGTTGTAAGCCGATGATCTGGATCTGCGGATTTTGTTGCTTCAGATAACGAGAGACGCCCATGATGGTGCCTGTGGTGCCCATGCTCGAAACAAAATGGGTGATTTTACCTTGGCTTTGCTGCCAGATTTCCGGCCCGGTTGAGCGATAATGCGCGTCAGGGTTATCCAAGTTATTGAATTGATCCAATACCTTGCCTTTACCTTCTTGCTGCATTTGTAACGCTAAATCGCGCGCGCCTTCCATCCCTTGTTCTTTGCTGACCAAAATCAGCTCAGCGCCATACGCGCGCATCGAATCTTTGCGCTCTTGAGTGGCGTTATCGGGCATGATCAGAATCATCTTGTAGCCTTTGATGGCGGCTGCCATAGCCAACGCTATGCCAGTATTACCACTGGTGGCTTCAATAATGGTATCGCCGGGCTGCAAACTGCCGCGCGCTTCGGCTTGCACAATCATATTAAGGGCTGGTCTATCTTTCACGGAACCCGCTGGATTATTGCCTTCGAGCTTTACCAATACCGTAGAGCGGCCTGCATTGAGGCGCTGTAAACGCACCAAGGGCGTTTGACCTACATAATCTTCAAGAGTGGGGAAATCAGACACAGGGCGATCCTTCTATTCTAATAGTGGCAACCGATAAAGCTTCTGTTGATTGACGGCGCAAGCGTAAGACGACTCTTTGCAAGCGGCGTTATTTTCATGTCAGCAGTATAAGAACGACTTTATCTTCGGCATACAATTTATTGCTAGAAATTATTCCAAAACGTTCTATTAATGTTCTTTTTTATAAACGATTTTCCTCATAATCTAGCAGCATAAAGGAAGCCATCTTGGCACTTGTGATTCTGGAGTAGAACAACATGAACCGAATTAAATCGACATTAACAGCGTTACTGCTAGCAGGCTCGTTCCAAGCCTCTGCGGCCGATCAAACCATTCTCAACTCATCTTATGATATTGCTCGTGAGCTGTTTGTGGCTTACAACCCTGTGTTTGCTGAGCATTGGCAACAAAAAACAGGGAAGACGGTCGAAATTAAACAGTCGCACGCTGGATCATCGGCTCAAGCGCGTTCTATTCTGCAAGGCCTAGCGGCAGATGTGGTGACGTTTAACCAAGTGACCGATGTGCAAATTCTGCACGACAAAGGCAAGCTGATCCCAGCAAACTGGCAAACCCTGCTACCAAACGCAAGCTCGCCTTATTACTCCACCACCGCATTTTTGGTGCGCAAAGGCAACCCAAAGAACATCCAAGATTGGAGTGATTTGGTACGTGATGATGTGAAAAGTGTGTTCCCGAACCCGAAAACCTCAGGTAATGCGCGTTACACCTACTTGGCAGCGCTAGGCTTTGCACAAAAACAATTTGGTCAGGATAACCAAGCGCAGCAAGATGAGTTTTTGAAGAAGTTTCTGGCTAACGTCGCGGTATTTGATACTGGCGGTCGTGGTGCAACCACATCATTCGTTGAGCGTGGGATTGGCGATGTGCTGATCACCTTTGAATCGGAAGTGAATAACATTCGTCAGCAATACGGTGCGGATGATTACCAAGTCGTCGTGCCGAAAACCTCGATTTTGGCTGAATTCCCTGTCGCGGTAGTGGAGAAAGTGGCAAAACGTAATGGGACTTATGATGTGGCGACCGAATACGTTTCATACCTGTACAGTGAGCCAGCACAGCGTTTGCTTGCAGAATTTAACTACCGTGTGCACGATGCCAAGGTACAAGCTGAGTTTGCTGAGCGTTTTCCCGCCGTTGAATTGCTGACTGTGGAAGGGATCGCCGGTGGTTGGGAACAAGCGATGAAAACCCAGTTCGCCAATGGGGCTAAATTGGATCAACTGCTGCGCCGCTAATCTTGTCTGACATTTCTCTAGGTTGCCCAATGGATGGGCAACCTTAATTCCACCCTGATGTATCGAAAGAGGTTTTATGGGTCAAACGCTTGCACACTCTCGCCCGCACCAGCAACGGGTTTTACCCGGTTTTGCGTTGAGCCTCGGTGTCTCTTTGCTGTTTGTCAGCTTGATCCTGCTGCTGCCTGCCACTGGGCTTATCATGCAGACCAGCAACATGACCTTTAGCGAGTATTGGCAAGTGATTGCCGACCCTCGTGTGGTGGCAAGTTATAAAGTGACGGTTGGCTCGGCCTTGATTGCTTCACTGTTTAATGGCTTGTTTGGTTTGCTGCTTGCTTGGGTGTTGGTGCGTTACACTTTTCCCGGCAAACGTATTCTTGATGCGCTGGTCGATCTTCCTTTTGCGCTGCCCACCGCGGTGGCTGGGATTACCTTGGCAACGCTGTATTCGGCCAATGGCTGGATTGGTAGTGTACTTGCCGAGTTAGGCATCAAGGTCGCTTATACGCCACTTGGTATTATTGTGGCGATGGCTTTTACCAGTATTCCCTTTGTGGTGCGCACGGTTCAGCCTGTGTTAGAAGAAATTTCCCGTGAGGAAGAAGAAGCGGGCATGACGTTAGGCGCATCCGACGCTGCTGTGTTTTGGAAAGTGATTCTTCCTTCACTCAAACCCGCTTTATTGGTCGGAACGGCCTTATCTTTTACGCGCAGTTTAGGGGAATTTGGAGCGGTGATCTTTATTGCCGGCAACATGCCTTACATCAGCGAAATTACCTCGTTAATGATCTTCGTACGTCTGCAAGAGTTTGATTTCCCAGCGGCGAGTGCCATTGCCTCGGTTGTACTGCTGACCTCACTTTTGTTACTGCTGATGATTAACCTCTGGCAAGGCGCTTATCTGCGTCGCATTCACGGACGATAGGAATCAGTTTATGGCACATTCTCAGCCTTTACGTGTCGGTGAAAAGCCGTGGGTGAAATGGAGTTTGATCGCATTGGCTTTGTTATTGGTGGCCGTGTTGCTGCTGATCCCACTGCTGAGCATTTTCCAACAAGCGTTTGCCAACGGCATTGGCGCTTATTTTAGTTACTTTAATGACCCCGATACGCGCCACGCGATTGGGTTAACGCTGGTGGTGGCGCTACTGACAGTGCCAATCAATCTGGTGTTTGGTGTGCTGCTCTCTTGGCTAGTGACCCGCTTTGAATTTGTTGGTCGCAAGTTTTTGATCACCTTGATTGATATTCCGTTCGCTGTTTCTCCGGTGGTGGCGGGGCTACTTTATCTGCTGCTCTATGGCACCAGTGGCTGGTTGGGCGAATGGTTGTATGAGCGCGATCTGCAAATCATGTTTGCTTGGCCGGGCATTGTACTAGTGACCGTGTTTGTGACCTGTCCGTTTGTGGCGCGTGAGCTAATTCCACTTATGCAGCAGCAAGGACGTTCGGATGAAGAAGCCGCGGTGATTTTGGGCGCATCATGGTGGCAACTGTTTCGCCGAGTCACTCTGCCTAACATTAAGTGGGCGCTGATTTATGGCGTGATCCTCACCAATGCTCGCGCGGTGGGAGAGTTTGGCGCTGTAGCCGTGGTTTCAGGCAATATTCGTGGTGAAACCAATACCTTACCTTTGCATGTACAGCTTCTGTACGAGGATTATCAGTCGCAAGCGGCCTTTGCTAGCGCTTCACTACTGGCGTTTATCGCCCTATTAACACTATTACTGAAAGCTTTGGTCGAGTGGCGTCAAGAGCGCCTTCAGGCGGTCGAGCATAATGAGCAGGGAACCTTATGAGCATTCGTCTAGATAATATCTCTAAACATTTTGGCCAGTTTCAGGCGCTTGCCCCGCTTTCTCTCAAGATTGAAGATGGTGAAATGATTGGTTTGTTGGGGCCATCTGGCTCCGGAAAAACCACTTTGCTGCGCATTATTGCCGGTTTGGAAGGGGCGGATTCTGGTACGATTCATTTTCGAAATCGTGACGTAACCAACGTGCATGTGCGCGATCGCCGAGTCGGCTTTGTGTTCCAAAACTATGCGCTGTTTCGTCATATGACCGTGGCCGATAACGTAGCGTTTGGCTTGCAGGTGATGGAGCGTGCTAAGCGTCCAAATCCGGCGGAAATTCAAAAGCGCGTGAAGCAACTGCTTGAAATCGTACAACTTGGTCATTTGGCGCATCGTTATCCAGAGCAGCTTTCTGGTGGTCAAAAACAGCGTATTGCGCTGGCTCGCGCATTGGCGACGCAACCTGAAGTACTACTGTTGGATGAACCGTTTGGCGCTTTGGATGCCAAAGTGCGTAAAGAGCTGCGCCGTTGGCTGCGTAGTCTGCATGACGAGTTGGGCTTTACCAGCGTGTTTGTGACTCACGATCAGGATGAAGCCTTAGAGCTTTCCGATCGCGTGGTGGTGATGAGCAATGGCCGCATTGAGCAGATCGACTCGCCGGTTGAGCTGTATGCTCAGCCCAATAGCCGCTTTGTGTTTGATTTCTTTGGGAACGTTAATCAGTTTGCAGGCGAGTGGCAAAATGGTCAGTGGGTCAATGGCTCTGCTTTTATTCAGCCACCAGAGAGTGATGCCACGCGTCAAAGTGGTTTGCTCTATGTGCGCAGCCATGAGTTGGCGCTGTCGGATAAAGAGAACAGCCAAGCTTCATTGCCGTTTGAAGTGGTCTCGATTAACCCGGTTGGGGCAGAAGTACGCGTTGAGCTAGCGCCTGTCGGTTGGCAAAGCCAAGAGTTGTGGGAAGCCAAACTTTCACATCGTTCTCTAAGCGAAAAACGCTTGAGTCGCGGCGATCAAGTCTTCGCCACACCGCAAGTGGGCTATTTCTTTGCCAGTGAAGGGCAAAGTAGCCCGAGCGTCCTACGTTGGCCATTCTTGGCTCCGGGTAGCTTGATGTTTGAAATCTGATTGAGAGGAGTGCCCAAAGGCACTCTTTGTTTTTATGAGGATTGCAATTCCTTCTTAATCCGGTAGCTTTGCTGATGTTTTTTACCCAATAACATGCAAATTTTGTGAAAAAGCAAACCTGAAGGGGGAAAGTATGGCGCAATTAATGTTAACGATTGGGCTTCCTATCGCGCTCGCTTGGATGATGTTTTGTGTCGGTATTACCTTGTCAGTGGCAGATTTCAAACGGGTGAGTGAATACCCAGGCAAAATTGCCCTTGGGCTTACTGCGCAGCTGATTGGGTTACCGCTAATTGCTTATCTGCTGATTCATACTTTTGCTCTGCCAGAAGTGGTGGCTGTTGGATTGTGGATTTTAGCCTTGGCTCCGGGTGGGGCATCATCAAATGCGATTAGCCATTTAGCGGGAGGGGATGCCGCACTTTCGATCACGATGACGGCAGTGAGTAGCTTAATTATTCCTTTTAGTTTGCCGTTGCTATTACCTCTGGTGCTAACGGAAGTTTCTACGGTTATTCCTTTAAAAACTGCCATCTTACAGCTGATGGTCGTGACTCTGTTGCCCGTCACGTTGGGCATGTTGTTACACCATTTTTGCAAAGGTGAGCGCTTTCACCAGTTCTCGGCATTCGCTGGAAAAACGGCGTTGTGGGCATTGTTCTTTACCGTTGCCGTGACTCTGGCGGCGAATACTGCCGTTTTTACACAGCTATTTTCTATTGCCGCATTAATGGTACTGCTGCTTTGCCTGTTAGGCATGGGGCTTGGGGTGGTTTGCGCTAAGCTTCTCTCTGGTGATGCGAAGCTAACCAAAACTTTTGCAATAGAAGTGGGGATACAAAATGCGGGCACGGCAATTTTTGTGGCGATTGTCCAACTTCAGCAACCGGAATTGGCATTAACGCCTTTATTGTATGGTGTGCTGATGAATCTTCCTGCAGTCATGTTAATAGCATGGAATAAACAAAAAACAGTGAAAGCCTAAGTGTGTGTTTTGGGCCAATTCTAAATCCGCGTTAGTGATGCTAAATAGACGAGAAAACTGAGCATGAGAACACCATTATTAATGAGTCAACAGTTAGGACTCTTACTCGCCAAGCAGCAGCAGATCCTGACCACGGCGGAATCTTGCACCGGTGGTGGTGTGGCTTACTGGGTGACAGAAGTGGCCGGAAGCTCTGCATGGTTTGATCGCAGCTTTGTGACTTACAGTAATGAAGCCAAACAAGAGATGATCGGCGTTCGAGAAGCAACATTACAACAATTTGGTGCAGTTTCTGAACAGACCGTTGAAGAGATGGCGCTCGGCGCACTTTTGCATTCAAGGGCTACGCTGGCGGCAGCTATTAGCGGCATTGCTGGCCCCGGTGGTGGTAGCGCAGAAAAGCCGGTCGGCACCGTCTGTTTTGGTTTTGCTAGCGTACAAGGTTGGCTCAAGATAGAAACGTGCCACTTTACAGGTGATCGCGAACAGGTGCGTCAGCAAGCCATCGAACATGTGTTGCAAAGCCTAATCCAGCACCTTACTTTGCGTGACGCTCAAAACGTTAACTGAGCCAAACTTTTTTCTATACAGGGGTGGACACTGTACAAATCAACAGTATAATGAGCCCCAACATGACAAATCAGCGTCGACCCGATTTCGACACAATTACCTATCACCTGAGAGTGACTATCCGGAGAGAGTAATGGACGAGAATAAACAGAAGGCACTTGCGGCCGCCCTCGGTCAAATTGAAAAGCAATTTGGTAAAGGTTCCATCATGCGCCTAGGCGACAACCGCGCGATGGATGTAGAAACCATCTCGACCGGTTCTCTGTCTCTGGATATTGCGTTGGGTGCAGGTGGTCTGCCAATGGGGCGTATCGTTGAGATCTTCGGCCCTGAATCTTCGGGTAAAACAACACTGACTCTGGAACTGATTGCTGCTGCGCAACGTGAAGGTAAAACCTGTGCGTTTATTGATGCAGAGCACGCGCTGGATCCGGTTTATGCCAAGAAGCTGGGCGTGAATATCGATGAGCTACTGGTATCTCAGCCAGATACCGGCGAGCAAGCACTGGAAATCTGTGATGCTCTGGCTCGCTCTGGTGCGGTTGACGTCATCGTGGTTGACTCAGTAGCGGCTTTGACACCAAAAGCGGAAATTGAAGGCGAAATGGGCGATAGCCACATGGGCCTGCAAGCGCGTATGTTGTCGCAAGCAATGCGTAAACTGACGGGTAACCTCAAGCAATCCAACTGTATGTGTATCTTCATCAACCAAATTCGTATGAAGATTGGTGTGATGTTTGGTAACCCAGAAACGACCACTGGCGGTAACGCACTGAAATTCTACGCTTCTGTCCGTCTTGATATTCGTCGTACTGGCGCAATCAAAGAAGGCGAAGAAGTGGTGGGTAACGAAACTCGCATCAAGGTAGTGAAGAACAAGATTGCGGCACCGTTTAAAGAAGCCAACACTCAAATTATGTATGGCCAAGGTTTCAACCGCGAAGGCGAGCTAATCGATCTTGGTGTGAAGCATAAAATGGTTGAAAAATCAGGTGCTTGGTATAGCTATAACGGCGATAAAATCGGCCAAGGCAAAGCGAATGCGTGCAAGTACCTGAAAGAAAATACAGAAATTGCTAAAACGTTAGACAAAAAACTGCGTGAAATGCTGCTTAACCCAGAGAACATGCAACTGACTGGTGAAACGGCTTCTGCCGCTGATGATGTCGAATTTGGCGCAGTACCAGAAGAGTTTTAATCGACTGGCTGAACTCAGAGAGTTTCAGCGTCTAATAAGTATCGATTTTATGAAGCCCTGCAATGCAGGGCTTCTTTTTGGCTGCCAATTTAGTGAATCAAAACTCACCGTTAGCCTAACAGGAGAATTCCATGAGTCTCGACTTAACGGCTTGCCGACAAAGCGCTCTGCAACTGCTTAGCCGCCGTGATCATAGCGAGTATGAGTTACACCAAAAGCTAACGCTTAAAGGGCATGTCCATGAGGTCGTGGATGAAGTGGTGAAATATTGTTTAGAGTTAGGGTATTTAAGTGATGTTCGCTACACCGCAAGTCAAGCGCGGCAAATGGTGCATAAAGGGTATGGTGAGCAGCGTTTGCGCCAACAGCTCAAAGAGAAACGAGTGGCGGAAGCGGTGATTGAACAAGTGCTCGCAGAACAAACGATCGATTGGTTTGAGCTAGCAAAAGAAGTGGCACACAAGAAATTCAAAGCCGGGATAAGCTTCGAACGCTCACAATACGCCAAGCAAGTTCGTTATTTGCAGTACCGTGGCTTCAACTTTGACCAAATACGATACGCACTTCAAGCCAGTGAGAGCGATCAGTAATCGCTTTCCCCCTCTATATTCCCCTTGTTAATCCCGATCTAGATTTTATTCATTTGGGTTGAGCTGTCGCTCGACACACATTCAGTTCGTTAAAGAGAAGAAACTAGGCGAACTCTTATCCTTGCTTTACAATAGCGCAAAATTCTAACTTGAGTATTTCAGGAAGAGCTGCATGTTTATGAGCACGGATGAGGTGCGCCGCGCGTTCCTCTCATTCTTTGAAAGCAAAGGTCACCAAATTGTAGAAAGTTCTTCTCTGGTGCCTGCTAACGATCCGACCCTGCTGTTTACCAACGCAGGGATGAACCAATTTAAAGACTGTTTCTTGGGCTTGGAAAAGCGCGCCTACACTCGCGCTACCACAGCTCAACGTTGTGTCCGCGCAGGCGGTAAGCACAACGACCTAGAAAACGTCGGTTTCACCGCGCGTCACCACACTTTCTTCGAAATGCTGGGTAACTTCAGCTTCGGTGACTATTTCAAAGAAGATGCGATCCAGTATGCATGGGAGTTTCTGACTGACGTTTTGCAACTGCCGAAAGAACGCTTGTTGGTCACGGTTTATGAAACCGATGATGAAGCCTTTGATATTTGGAATAAAAAAGTCGGCATTCCTGCTGACCGCATTATTCGTATCGGCGATAAAAAAGGTGGCAAGAAGTTTGATTCTGACAACTTCTGGCAGATGGGTGACACCGGTCCTTGCGGCCCATGTACCGAAATCTTTTATGACCACGGCGACCACATTTGGGGGGGACCTCCAGGCTCGCCTGAAGAAGATGGCGATCGTTTCATCGAGATTTGGAACAACGTTTTCATGCAGTTCAACCGTCATGCAGATGGCACGATGGAGCCATTACCTAAGCCGTCTGTAGATACGGGCATGGGTATTGAGCGTATCTCTGCGATCATGCAAGGCGTGCACTCAAACTACGAAATCGATGTATTCCAGACTCTGATCAAAGCGGCAGCGGAAGCGATTGGTTACCAAGACTTGACCAATCAATCACTGCGTGTTGTGGCTGACCACATTCGTTCTTGCGCATTTTTGATCGTTGATGGCGTGATGCCGTCGAATGAAGGTCGTGGCTATGTACTGCGCCGTATCATTCGTCGTGCAGTTCGTCATGGCAACAAGCTTGGTGCGCAAGGTGCGTTCTTCCACAAGCTGGTAGGGCCGCTAGCGGAAGTGATGGGTACCGCGGGTGCTGAGCTGAAAAAGCAGCAAGCCCTGGTTGAAAAAGTCCTTCGCATCGAAGAAGAGAATTTTGGTCGTACTCTTGATCGCGGCATGAGCATTCTAAATGACGCGCTGGATCAACTGTCGGGCCAAGTGCTAGACGGTGAAACCGTATTTAAACTGTATGATACCTACGGCTTCCCAGCAGATCTAACCAATGATGTTGCGCGTGAACGTGGCTTTAGCATTGATGAGGCCGGTTTTGAAAAAGCGATGGAAGAGCAACGCCAGCGTGCTCGTGAAGCGGGCCAATTTGGTACTGACTATAACTCGCTGATCAAATCTGCAACCAATACCGAATTCTGCGGTTACACGGCGAGCCGTGGTCAAAGCGTGGTGCGTGAAATGTTCGTTGAGGGCGCGGAAGTTTCTGCTCTTTCAGCGGGTGATAAAGCGATCATCGTATTGGATAACACGCCATTTTATGCTGAGTCTGGTGGCCAATGTGGCGATACTGGCGTACTCAAAACCGAAGCGGGTATTTTCCATGTAGAAGACACGCACAAGTTGGGTAACGCAATTGCGCATCACGGCATTTTAGCTGAGGGCGTCTTAGCGAAAGGCGATCAGGTAGAAGCGATTGTCGATGAACAGCGTCGCGCTGCAATTTCACTTAACCACTCTGCAACTCATTTGCTGCATGCAGCATTACGTAAAGTATTGGGTGAACACGTGGCGCAGAAAGGCTCACTGGTTCGTGCTGAAACACTGCGTTTTGACTTCTCTCATCTGGAAGCGATGACCGCTGCAGAGATCAAAGAAGTGGAACGTTTAGTGAACCAAGAAATTCGTCGTAATCATCACATCGAAACCCACATCATGAACATTGATGAAGCGAAAGCGAAAGGTGCGATGGCGCTGTTTGGTGAGAAATATGACGACCAAGTTCGTGTGCTCTCAATGGGCGATTTCTCAACTGAGCTGTGTGGCGGTATCCACGCGAGCAACACGGGAGACATTGGCCTGTTCAAAATCATCTCTGAAGGTGGTATTGCAGCCGGTATTCGCCGTATTGAAGCGGTGACTGGTGAAGGTGCGCTTGATTATATCGAAGCGCAGCAAGCACAGCATGACGCAAAAGTTGTTGAGATGGCCGCTAAAGCCAAACTGTTAGAGAAAGAAATTCAGCAACTGAAAGATAAACTGGCGGCTAAAGAGAGCGCTGGCCTTATCAATCAAGTTAAGCAGATCGCCGGTGTGAATGTGTTGGTTGCAGGGTTGAATGGCGCTGACAACAAAGCACTGCGTGGTATGGTGGACGATCTGAAAAATCAACTTGGCAGCGGCATCATCATGCTAGGCAACGTGGCGGATGGCAAAGTGGGCTTGATCGCTGGTGTGACTAATGATTTAACAAGCAAAGTCAAAGCCGGTGAGTTGGTCAACATGGTCGCCCTACAAGTCGGTGGTAAAGGCGGTGGTCGCCCAGATATGGCTCAAGCTGGAGGGACAGATGCTCACGCTCTGCCGTCAGCCTTAGAGTCTGTTGACGCTTGGATTGCCGAGCGTCTATAACAGCGATAAATAGTTTACGCTCAATCAATATTTGTTGATTGAGCGTAATTTTATCGAGCAAACCAAGTGGTTTAATTGGCGCAAATAAAGACGAAGCCAATTAGCCGCTTGGTTTTATTTTAGTAACGATCAAATAGTTTCCGACAAGTATGTCAGAGCATTTTGATCCCGATGAGACTTTGGTCTTGGGAAGGTGAATACTGGTGAAAAAGCCCCTTATCGTGCAAAAGTTCGGTGGAACTTCGGTGGGTTCAATTGAAAGAATGCAAACCGTAGCCGAACACATCATTAAGGCGAAGAATGATGGCAATCAAGTTGTAGTAGTCGTGTCTGCCATGGCAGGAGAAACCAATCGACTGGTGAGCTTAGCTCAGCAAGTCGATAGTGTGCCAAACGCGAGAGAACTTGATGTTTTGCTCTCTGCTGGTGAGCAGGTGTCAATGGCCTTAGTGGCGATGACACTGCACAAAATGGGCTACGCAGCCCGCTCACTAACCGGAGCTCAAGCGAAAATTGTGACGGATAATCAACACAATGACGCGACGATTAAACATATTGATACTCGAACGATTACCGAGCTGCTTGAGCAAGATTTTATTGTGATAGTCGCGGGTTTTCAGGGAGTCAATGAAAATGGGGATATCACCACTTTGGGTCGTGGTGGCTCAGATACCAGTGCGGTAGCATTGGCTGGGGCGCTCAACGCCGATGAGTGCCAAATCTTCACGGATGTCGATGGCGTATACACTTGTGATCCTAGAGTTGTGCCTACTGCACGTAAATTGGATGTAATTGATTTTCCCTCGATGGAAGAAATGGCACGTAAAGGAGCTAAAGTCCTACATTTGCCGTGTGTGCAGTATGCTTGGAAATATTCGGTACCGTTGCGAGTGCTTTCTACTTTTGAAGTCAATCAAGGTAGCTTAATAAAAGGCAATACCATCACTCATGCGGTGTGCGGTATTGCGATTCAGCGTGATATGACCTTGGTTACGGTAGAGAGTGAGGCGTTATCGAATATACTCAAACAATGTCAAATGCTTGGTGTCGAAGTATTTACGACACAGGAAGAGCTTGAAAAGAGTGCGTTGGTGATTAAGCGTGATGCCTATGCCAAATTACAGTTGGTTTGTGCAGATAAAGTCCGAGGTTTAGAGCCCGTCAGTCTGCTCACTAAGGTTGGACTTCAAGCGAGTGCGTTAGTGCCTCATGCTCGTAAGACCTTGGCTGAACATGGCATCGATGTGCGTTATGTCTCGGCCACGGAACAATCATCTATGCTAATGTTAGATCCTACAAATGTGGATCGTGCGGCTAATCTGTTGCACGACACCTATGTGACATCAGAAATCCCCCAAGAGTTTGCTATAAAACAAACCTTTTTAGGTTAAACGGGCACCTTTGAGAGTTTACGATGTCATAACTTTTGATGGATAATAGTGTAGTTGCAAGAAAATACAGAGATTACTCAAGGAGCTAAGAATGCTTATTTTGACTCGCCGCGTTGGCGAAACCCTGATGATCGGTGACGAAGTGACCGTGACAGTATTGGGCGTAAAAGGTAACCAGGTTCGTATTGGTGTGAATGCACCAAAAGAAGTGTCTGTGCACCGTGAAGAAATCTACATGCGCATTCAAGCTGAAAAAGGTAATGGTGGCGTTGCGTCTGGCAACTACTAATTATCGAAGAAAGGTCGGCCGCTAACGCCGACCTTTTTGTTTATCCCCGTGTTTTTATTTAGAAAGTGCAAATTCTCATCGCTTTGGTTAAATTGCCAACGGTTGAGCTGTTTTGCCGAGTTTTCTCCAAGAAAGTGTTTGACATATTTTTGGTAAATCGTAATATGTGCCTCCGCAAGACGGTGAGGTGGCCGAGAGGCTGAAGGCGCTCCCCTGCTAAGGGAGTATACGGTTTATAGCCGTATCGAGGGTTCGAATCCCTCCTTCACCGCCATTTCTTGCAATGCTTATTTCGATAAGCCACAGCGCGTCCGTAGCTCAGCTGGATAGAGTACCTGGCTACGAACCAGGCGGTCAGAGGTTCGAATCCTCTCGGACGCGCCATATTCTTCTAGAATATGAAAGTGGTGAGGTGGCCGAGAGGCTGAAGGC
>NZ_JJMN01000019.1 GCF_000696385.1 Vibrio metoecus
GACCTGTACAGGTGTAGAGATGTTCCGTAAGCTGCTTGACGAAGGTCGTGCAGGTGAGAACGTAGGTGCACTACTACGTGGTACTAAGCGTGAAGAAGTAGAGCGTGGTCAAGTACTGGCGAAGCCAGGTTCAATCACACCACACACTAAGTTCGAATCAGAAGTATACGTACTGTCAAAAGACGAAGGTGGCCGTCATACTCCATTCTTCAAAGGTTACCGTCCACAGTTCTACTTCCGTACAACTGACGTAACAGGCAGCATCGAGCTTCCAGAAGGCGTAGAAATGGTAATGCCAGGCGACAACATCAAGATGGTTGTAGATCTGATTGCGCCAATCGCGATGGACGAAGGTCTACGCTTCGCTATCCGTGAAGGTGGCCGTACTGTAGGTGCTGGTGTTGTAGCTAAGATCATCGCTTAATTATTTGACTAAGCACTACTAAAAAGGGCATCATTTGATGCCCTTTTTCTGCGCTGCGCACTAATGTGTCGATTTCTTGATCAAACGCAGCCAAGATTTTGGGCTGAGAGAGTATTTTCTCGCTCTTTAGTATGGAATCAGCGCATTGCGTTGACCGAATGGATTTGCCCTGCAACAGCGGGGTCGTTGTCGTCTAGAAGTCAGATTTGTGACAGGTTGGTTTATGAAAGCAAACAACGCTGAAGCTCCTGATAGCTCAAATGCAGCAGACATTCTGAAGTGGGTAGCCACTTTTGTTCTGCTGGTTGCCGCTGTTGTGGGTAATTACCTGTATGGTGAACTGTCTGTGGTGGCTCGCGCCGCAGGTGTAATTGTGTTGATTGCTGCGGCACTTGGTGTTGCTGCGACAACAACAAAAGGCAAAGAAGCGATCGTTTTTGCACGCGAATCTCGTATGGAAGTTCGTAAAGTGGTTTGGCCTACCCGCCAAGAAACCATGCAAACTACATTGATCGTTTTAGCAGTAAGTATTGTAATGGCTCTGGCGCTTTGGGGTATTGACGGCATTATGGTTCGTCTAGTGGCCTTTGCGACCGGAGTATAGTAGTAGGGTTTAATACATGAGTGAAGCTACCAAAAAACGCTGGTATGTAGTTCAAGCCTTCTCGGGATTTGAAGGACGTGTTGCTCAGTCACTTCGTGAACATATCAAAATGCATGGTATGGAAGAGCTGTTTGGTGAAGTGTTAGTACCAACAGAAGAAGTGGTAGAAAATGCCGCGTCTGGCCAACGCCGCAAAAGCGAACGTAAATTCTTCCCTGGTTATGTGCTAGTGCAGATGATCATGAACGATGAATCTTGGCACTTGGTACGTAGCGTACCTCGCGTGATGGGATTCATCGGTGGTACATCGGATCGCCCTGCGCCTATCACGGATAAAGAAGCGGATGCGATTCTGAACCGTCTTGAAAAAGCTAGCGAAGCGCCGCGTCCGAAAACCATGTTTGAAGCTGGTGAAGTCGTACGTGTTAACGATGGTCCATTTGCTGACTTCAACGGTACCGTTGAAGAAGTGGATTACGAGAAAAGCCGCTTGAAAGTGTCGGTTTCGATCTTTGGTCGCGCAACACCTGTTGAACTCGAATTTGGTCAAGTTGAAAAGCTTGATTAAAAAAGCATCTCTTTAGGCTTGTCTGGGGCGTGGATTATGACTATAATTTCGCGCCTTTTTACAGGTTCTTTATGAAACTCGGGGAGCTGATCAATCGATTAGCGTTTGCACCCATAATTTAGGAAATATCATGGCTAAGAAAGTTGAAGCTTATGTAAAGCTGCAAGTTGCAGCTGGCATGGCAAACCCAAGTCCACCAGTAGGTCCAGCTCTGGGTCAACGTGGTGTTAACATCATGGAATTCTGTAAAGCGTTCAACGCACGTACAGAATCTCTAGAGAAAGGCCTGCCAACTCCAGTAGTTATTACTGTGTACAGCGACCGTTCTTTCACGTTCGAAATCAAGACTCCACCAGCAGCAGTTCTTCTGAAGAAAGCAGCTGGCATCAAGTCTGGTTCTGCACGTCCTAACACTGCTAAAGTGGGCACAATCACTGACGCTCAAATCCAAGAAATCGCTGCAACTAAAGCGGCTGACATGACTGGTGCTGATATCGAAGCGATGAAGCGTTCTATCGCAGGTACTGCTCGCTCAATGGGCCTAGTGGTTGAGGGTTAATACAATGGCAAAACTAACTAAACGTATGCGTACTATCCGCGCAAAAGTGGATGTAACTAAAGAGTACGACATCAACGAAGCAGTTGCTCTGCTGAAAGAGCTGGCAACAGCGAAGTTCGTTGAATCAGTTGACGTTGCTGTTAACCTGGGTATCGATGCTCGTAAATCTGACCAAAACGTTCGTGGCGCGACTGTGCTGCCACACGGTACTGGCCGTGACATCCGCGTAGCGGTATTCACTCAAGGTGCTAACGCTGAAGCGGCTAAAGCTGCTGGTGCTGAACTGGTTGGTAT
Source organism: Vibrio metoecus (assembly GCF_000696385.1). Taxonomy (GTDB): domain Bacteria; phylum Pseudomonadota; class Gammaproteobacteria; order Enterobacterales; family Vibrionaceae; genus Vibrio; species Vibrio metoecus. The sequence continues at coordinate 2,450 of NZ_JJMN01000019.1, forward strand.
GGAAGATCTGGCTGACCAAGTGAAGAAAGGCGAAATGAACTTCGACGTAGTTATCGCATCTCCAGATGCAATGCGCGTTGTTGGTCAACTAGGTACTATCCTAGGCCCACGTGGTCTGATGCCAAACCCGAAAGTTGGTACTGTAACTCCTAACGTTGCTGAAGCGGTTAAGAACGCGAAAGCAGGTCAGGTTCGTTACCGTAACGACAAGAACGGTATCATCCATACCACTATTGGTAAGGTATCGTTCGAAACAGAACAACTGAAAGAGAACTTAGAAGCTCTGTTGGTTGCTCTGAAAAAAGCAAAACCATCTTCTGCGAAAGGCGTTTTCGTGAAGAAGGTAAGCATCTCTACTACTATGGGTGCTGGCGTTGCTGTCGATCAGAATACTCTGAGCGCACAAGTTTAATGCATTTGCTTAGGCGCAGAATTTGTGTATAATTCTGCGCCTAATATTTGTGGTTGGGGCTGACTTTTACCCTCGTGGTGAAAAACAGTCTCCGTCCAAGACCGTAGGCGTTATCTTCGGATAACTTAATAAAACCTACGTAGATGGTGCCCGAACTGACAGAAAGATTTACTTTTTAAGTTACCTTTCTTCTGGGACTGCACCAAAAAAGCTCTCACTGTTGTTGATAATAGTGAGCGGTGTAACGACAACCAGGAGTTAATCCAAGATGGCTTTAAATCTTCAAGACAAAAAAGCAATTGTTGCTGAAGTCAACGAAGCGGCCAGTGGTGCACTTTCTGCAGTTGTTGCTGACTCTCGTGGTGTTCAAGTTGCTGCGATGACTAATCTGCGTAAACAAGCTCGTGAAGCGGGCGTTTACCTGAAAGTTGTTCGTAACACACTGGCACGTCGCGCAGTAGAAGGCACAGCTTACGAATGTCTGAAAGACGTATTCGTAGGTCCTACTTTGATCGGCTTCTCTAACGAGCACCCAGGTGCTGCAGCGCGTCTTTTTAAAGACTTCGCTAAAGAGAACAAAGCATTTGAAATCAAAGCAGCTGCATTTGAAGGCGTACTGACTGACCCTGAAGTACTAGCGACACTACCAACTTACGACGAAGCGATTGCACGCCTGATGATGTGCATGAAAGAAGCTTCTGCTGGCAAGCTGGTTCGTACAATCGCTGCTGTCCGCGATCAAAAAGAAGCTGCATAAGCAAAATCGCTTTTGCTTTTTACTGGTTGCTAAATAAACTTATTGTTGACTTAAAAGAGAATTGTTATGTCTATTACTAACGAGCAAATCCTAGACGCTATTGCAGAAATGTCTGTAATGCAAGTTGTTGAACTGATCTCTGCTATGGAAGAGAAGTTCGGTGTTTCTGCTGCAGCTGCAGTTGTAGCTGGTCCAGCTGCTGGCGGCGCTGCTGCTGAAGAGCAAACTGAATTCAACGTAGTTCTGTCTGCTGCAGGCGCGAACAAAGTTGCTGTTATCAAAGCAGTACGTGGCGCAACTGGCCTAGGTCTGAAAGAAGCTAAAGCTCTTGTAGACGGCGCTCCAGCAACTGTTAAAGAAGCTGTATCTAAAGAAGAAGCAGAAGCACTGAAGAAAGAGCTTGAAGAAGCTGGTGCAACTGTTGAAGTTAAGTAATTCCTACTTAATTTCTTAGCCGAAAGGCTAATGGCTGGTGGTTTAATAACCACCGGCCTTTTTGCGCTGTAGGGTATGGACGAATTTTCCCGCTGTTTAAGCGTTCCATATTCATGCAAATGAGTTCATTCAACGCAATGAATTCACACTACAGTAAACAGCGATTAGTCACTGTCCTCCCCCTTTTTAACCTGAAAGGCGGACAGTTTGGGTCACTTATCAGCGAGCTGAGGAACCCCATGGTTTACTCTTATACCGAGAAAAAGCGCATCCGTAAGGACTTTGGTACTCGTCCACAAGTGTTGGACATTCCATACCTGCTATCGATCCAGCTCGATTCGTTCGAAAAGTTCATCGAACAGGATCCTGAAGGACAATACGGTCTTGAAGCCGCTTTTCGTTCTGTATTTCCAATTCAGAGCTATAACGGCAATTCAGAGCTGCAATACGTTAGCTACCGTCTTGGTGAGCCAGTTTTTGACGTTAAAGAATGTCAAATCCGTGGTGTAACTTATTCAAAACCGCTACGCGTGAAACTACGCCTAGTGATCTTTGATAAAGACGCGCCAGCAGGTACTGTCAAAGATATTAAAGAACAAGAAGTCTACATGGGCGAAATTCCGCTCATGACAGAAAATGGTACCTTCGTAATCAATGGTACCGAAAGGGTTATCGTATCCCAGCTGCACCGAAGCCCAGGCGTGTTCTTCGACAGCGATAAGGGTAAGACCCACTCTTCAAGGTTAAAGTTCTGTATAACGCACGTATCATTCCGTACCGTGGTTCATGGCTCGATTTTGAGTTCGATCCAAAAGACAACCTGTACGTACGTATTGACCGTCGTCGTAAGCTGCCTGCATCGATCATCCTGCGTGCACTAGGTAAAACTAGCGCCGAGATCCTGGACATCTTCTTCGAAAAAGTGAATTTCGAAGTGAAAGATCAAACTCTAATGATGGAGTTGGTTCCAGAGCGTCTGCGTGGTGAAACTGCGACCTTCGATATCGAAGCGGATGGTAAGGTTTACGTAGAGAAAGGCCGTCGTGTGACTGCACGTCACATCCGTCAACTTGAAAAAGATGGCGTGAACTTCATTGAAGTTCCGGTTGAGTACATCGTAGGTAAAGTATCTGCGAAAGATTACGTGAACGAAGCGACTGGCGAACTGATCATTACCGCTAACCAGGAAATCAGCCTGGAAGCGCTAGCGAACCTGTCTCAAGCAGGCTACAAGAAGCTAGAAGTTCTGTTTACCAATGATCTGGACCACGGTCCGTTCATGTCAGAAACCCTGCGTGTTGATAGCACCACCGATCGCATCTCTGCACTGGTAGAAATCTACCGCATGATGCGCCCTGGTGAGCCGCCAACGAAAGAAGCAGCAGAAGCGCTGTTTGAAAGCCTATTCTTCTCTGCAGAGCGTTACGATCTGTCAACTGTTGGCCGTATGAAGTTCAACAGCTCAATCGGTCGTGAAGATGCAGATGAACAAGGCACGCTGGATCAAGTAGACATCATCGAAGTGATGAAAAAGCTGATCTCGATTCGTAACGGTAAAGGCGAAGTGGACGATATCGACCACCTTGGCAACCGTCGTATCCGTAGTGTCGGCGAAATGGCAGAAAACCAATTCCGTGTAGGTCTAGTACGTGTTGAACGCGCTGTGAAAGAACGCCTGAGCTTGGGCGATCTGGACAACGTGATGCCACAAGACTTGATCAACGCGAAACCGATTTCTGCTGCTGTAAAAGAATTCTTTGGTTCTTCTCAGCTGTCTCAGTTTATGGACCAGAACAACCCGTTGTCAGAAGTGACGCATAAGCGTCGTATTTCTGCATTGGGCCCTGGCGGTCTGACTCGTGAGCGTGCTGGCTTCGAAGTACGTGACGTACACGTAACGCACTACGGTCGTCTATGTCCTATCGAAACACCTGAAGGTCCAAACATCGGTTTGATCAACTCGCTGTCTGCGTTTGCACGCTGCAACGAGTACGGTTTCCTAGAAACGCCTTACCGTCGCGTAGTGAACGGCGTCGTCACTGACGAAGTGGATTACCTCTCTGCGATCGAAGAAGGTCAATTCGTTATCGCTCAGGCGAACGCGAAACTGACTGAAGAAGGTGGTTTTGCCGATGAGTTGGTTACTGCACGTCAAAAAGGCGAGTCAGGTCTTCACCCTCGTGAACACGTTGACTACATGGACGTTGCGACTAACCAAGTCGTATCGATCGCGGCATCGCTGATCCCGTTCCTAGAACACGACGATGCGAACCGTGCCTTGATGGGTGCGAACATGCAACGTCAGGCGGTTCCAACTCTGCGTTCAGAGAAACCACTGGTTGGTACGGGTATCGAGCGTAACGTAGCGGTTGACTCTGGTGTAACAGCGGTTGCGAAACGCGGCGGTATGATCCAGTCAGTTGACGCTTCACGCATCGTAGTAAAAGTGAACGAAGAAGAGTTGATCCCTGGCGAAGCGGGTATCGATATCTACAACCTGACTAAGTACACCCGTTCGAACCAGAACACGTGTATCAACCAGCGTCCATGTGTGATGCCGGGTGAACCTGTGGCTCGTGGTGACGTACTGGCAGACGGTCCATCAACTGACCTTGGTGAGCTGGCTCTTGGCCAAAACATGCGTATCGCATTCATGCCTTGGAACGGTTACAACTTCGAAGACTCGATCTTAGTTTCTGAGCGTGTAGTTCAAGACGACCGCTTTACCACTATCCACATCCAAGAGCTTTCTTGTGTGGCGCGTGATACTAAGCTGGGCGCAGAAGAGATCACGGCGGATATCCCTAACGTGGGTGAAGCGGCTCTGTCTAAGCTTGACGAATCTGGCATCGTATACATCGGTGCAGAAGTGAAAGGCGGCGACATTCTGGTGGGCAAAGTGACACCAAAAGGTGAAACTCAGCTAACTCCAGAAGAGAAACTGCTGCGTGCGATCTTTGGTGAGAAAGCATCAGACGTTAAAGATACGTCTCTGCGTGTACCAAACTCAGTAGCAGGTACGGTTATCGACGTACAAGTCTTTACTCGCGATGGCGTAGAAAAAGACAAGCGTGCGCTTGAAATCGAACAGATGCAGCTGAAAGAAGCGAAGAAAGACCTGACTGAAGAGTTCCAAATTCTGGAAGGCGGTCTTCTGGCGCGTGTTCGCTCTGTTCTGCTAGCCGGTGGTTACACTGAAGCGAAACTGGGTTCAATCGAACGTAAGAAATGGTTAGAGCAGACGCTAGAAAACGACGAACTGCAAACTCAGCTGGAACAGCTAGCAGAGCAGTACGACGAGCTGAAAGCAGACTTCGATAAGAAGTTTGAAGCTAAGCGTCGCAAGATCACCCAAGGTGATGATCTGGCTCCTGGCGTACTGAAGATTGTTAAAGTTTACCTAGCAGTGAAACGTCGCATCCAACCGGGTGATAAGATGGCGGGTCGTCACGGTAACAAGGGTGTTATCTCTAAGATCAACCCTGTTGAAGACATGCCATACGATGAAAACGGTCAACCGGTTGACATCGTACTGAACCCTCTGGGCGTACCATCACGTATGAACATCGGTCAGATCCTAGAAGTTCACTTAGGTCTGGCGGCGAAAGGTATCGGTGACAAGATCAACCAAATGATCAAGGAACAACAAGAGCTAGCGAAGCTGCGTGAGTTCCTGCAGAAGGTTTATGATCTTGGCGATACTCGTCAACGTGTTGATATCTCAGCACTTAGTGATGAAGACGTTCGTACACTGGCACAAAACCTGCGTGCAGGTCTACCAGTGGCGACGCCAGTATTCGATGGTGCACCTGAATCGTCTATCAAAGCCATGCTGGAACTGGCAGATCTGCCAGCTTCAGGTCAGTTGACTCTGTTCGATGGCCGCACGGGTGACGCGTTTGAGCGTCCAGTTACCGTGGGTTACATGTACATGCTGAAACTGAACCACTTGGTTGACGACAAGATGCATGCTCGTTCTACAGGCTCTTACAGTCTGGTTACTCAGCAACCTCTGGGCGGTAAAGCTCAGTTCGGTGGTCAGCGCTTCGGTGAGATGGAAGTGTGGGCACTGGAAGCATACGGTGCTGCGTATACCCTGCAAGAGATGTTGACCGTGAAATCGGACGACGTGAACGGCCGTACTAAGATGTATAAGAACATCGTAGATGGCAATCACGCGATGGAACCTGGTATGCCAGAATCGTTCAACGTACTGTTGAAAGAGATTCGCTCGCTGGGTATCAACATCGAGCTAGAAGACGAATAATAAACCCTAAGGTTTCCCCGCAAGGGGAAGCCTACCGGTTTTCGGTAGGAAGGTGCTCGTTGCTAATCGCAGCGAGTTCCTTTTAACTCCTTACAGGAGCTGAATGTGAAAGACTTATTAAACTTTCTAAAAGCACAGCATAAGACTGAAGAATTTGACGCGATCAAAATCGGTCTGGCTTCACCAGACATGATCCGTTCATGGTCTTTTGGTGAAGTGAAAAAACCTGAAACCATCAACTATCGTACGTTCAAGCCTGAGCGTGATGGTCTGTTCTGTGCGCGTATTTTTGGCCCGGTAAAAGACTACGAATGTCTTTGTGGCAAATATAAGCGTCTGAAACACCGTGGCGTGATTTGTGAGAAGTGTGGCGTTGAAGTCACTCAAACTAAAGTTCGTCGTGACCGTATGGGCCACATCGAGCTAGCTTCTCCAGTTGCACACATCTGGTTCCTGAAGTCTCTGCCATCTCGTATCGGTCTGCTGATGGACATGCCTCTGCGTGACATCGAGCGCGTACTGTACTTTGAAATGTACGTAGTGACTGAGCCAGGCATGACTGACCTTGAACGTGGTCAAATGCTGACTGAGGAAGAGTACCTCGACCGTTTGGAAGAGTGGGGCGACGAGTTCACCGCGAAAATGGGTGCAGAAGCGATCAAAGATCTGCTGTCATCTATGGATCTGCAAGCAGAAGCTGAGCAGATGCGCGAAGAGCTGGACACCACTAACTCTGAAACCAAACGTAAGAAGCTGACTAAGCGTCTGAAGCTGGTTGAAGCGTTCGTTGCATCAGGTAACAAACCTGAATGGATGATCCTGACTGTACTGCCAGTTCTGCCGCCTGATCTACGTCCACTGGTTCCACTGGATGGCGGTCGTTTCGCAACGTCAGATCTGAACGATCTGTACCGTCGCGTTATCAACCGTAACAACCGTTTGAAGCGTCTGCTTGAACTGGCTGCACCAGACATCATCGTACGTAACGAAAAACGTATGCTGCAAGAGTCTGTGGATGCGCTGCTGGATAACGGTCGTCGTGGTCGTGCGATCACGGGCTCGAACAAGCGTCCGCTGAAGTCTCTGGCTGACATGATCAAAGGTAAGCAAGGTCGTTTCCGTCAGAACCTGCTGGGTAAACGTGTTGACTACTCAGGCCGTTCGGTTATCACCGTAGGTCCATACTTGCGTCTGCACCAATGTGGTCTGCCGAAGAAAATGGCTCTTGAGCTGTTCAAACCATTCATCTACAGCAAGCTGGAAACTCGTGGCCTAGCAACGACGATCAAAGCCGCTAAGAAAATGGTTGAGCGCGAAGAAGCGGTGGTATGGGATATCTTGGATGAAGTTATCCGTGAACACCCAGTACTGCTGAACCGTGCACCAACACTTCACCGTTTGGGTATCCAAGCGTTTGAACCGGTTCTTATCGAAGGTAAAGCGATCCAACTGCACCCACTGGTGTGTGCGGCGTATAACGCGGACTTCGACGGTGACCAAATGGCGGTACACGTTCCACTGACGCTTGAAGCGCAGCTGGAAGCTCGTACCCTGATGATGTCAACCAACAACATTCTGTCGCCAGCGTCAGGTGATCCAATCATCGTACCGTCTCAGGACGTGGTACTGGGTCTGTACTACATGACCCGTGAAAAGATCAACGCGAAAGGCGAAGGTATGTACCTGACTGGCCCAACTGAGGCTGAGAAGGCGTACCGTACTAAGACTGCTGAACTGCACGCTCGCGTTAAAGTACGTATTACCGAAACCATCAAGCATGAAAACGGTAAGTTGACCACTGAAACCAAGATGATTGACACGACCGTTGGCCGTGCCATGTTGTGGCAAATCGTACCGAAAGGTCTGCCATACAGCTTGGTGAACCAGAAGCTAGGTAAGAAGCAAATTTCTAACCTGCTCAACGAGGCGTACCGTAAGCTAGGTCTAAAAGACACCGTTGTCTTCGCTGACCAAATCATGTACACCGGTTTCGCATACGCGGCACTGTCAGGTGTATCGGTTGGTATCGACGATATGGTAGTACCAGCCGCTAAGTACACTGAAATTGCTGAAGCGGAAGAAGAAGTACGCGAAATTCAAGAGCAGTTCCAGTCTGGTCTGGTTACCGCTGGCGAACGCTACAACAAAGTGATCGACATTTGGGCCTCAACCAACGATCGCGTAGCGAAAGCGATGATGGAAAACCTCTCTTCTGAGCAGGTGATCAACCGTCAAGGCGAACAAGAAAAACAAGAGTCGTTCAACAGCATCTATATGATGGCCGACTCTGGTGCTCGTGGTTCTGCTGCTCAGATCCGTCAGTTGGCGGGTATGCGTGGTCTGATGGCGCGTCCAGATGGCTCGATCATCGAAACGCCAATCACGGCAAACTTTAAAGAAGGTCTAAACGTTCTTCAGTACTTTATCTCAACGCACGGTGCTCGTAAGGGTCTGGCGGATACTGCATTGAAAACAGCGAACTCCGGTTACCTGACTCGTCGTCTGGTAGACGTAGCGCAAGACGTTGTTGTTACAGAACATGACTGTGGCACCTTAGAAGGCGTGGTGATGACACCACACATCGAAGGTGGTGACGTTAAAGTTGCGTTGACTGAGCTGGCTCTGGGCCGTGTGGTTGCGGAAGATATCCTCAAACCAGGTACAGATGAAGTGCTGATCCCACGTAATACGCTGCTTGATGAAAAGTGGTGTAAGGTGATCAACGATAACTCAGTTGACCAAATCCAAGTACGTTCAGTCGTAACTTGTGATTCTGACTTCGGTTGTTGTGCACAGTGTTACGGTCGTGACCTTGCACGTGGTCACTTGGTGAACCAAGGTGAAGCGGTTGGTGTTATCGCGGCACAGTCAATCGGTGAACCAGGTACACAGCTGACGATGCGTACGTTCCACATCGGTGGTGCGGCATCAACAGCAGCAGCAGAAAACAGCATCCAAGCGAAAAACAACGGTTCTGTGAAACTGCATAACGCGAAGTTCGTAATCAACAAAGATGGCAAGCTCGTTATCACGTCTCGTGCTTCTGAGCTGACCATCATTGACGAATTTGGTCGTACCAAAGAGAAACACAAACTGCCATACGGCTCTATGCTGAGCAAAGCCGATAGCGATGCCGTTGCAGCGGGTGAAACTGTTGCAAACTGGGAAGCGCACACCATGCCAATCATCACTGAAGTGGCTGGTCGCGTACAGTTTGTGGATATGATCGATGGCGTAACTGTTTCTCGTCAAACGGACGATCTGACTGGTCTGTCTTCAAGTGAAGTGACTGAGGCCGCAGCGCGTCCTGCAGCAGGTAAAGATATGCGTCCAGCGATTAAGCTGGTTGACGCAAATGGTAAAGATGTCCTGATCCCAGGTACTGATATGCCAGCTCAATACTTCCTGCCAGGTAAAGCGATTGTGAACTTGGACGACGGCGCTGAAGTGAATGTGGGTGATACACTGGCTCGTATTCCTCAGAAGTCTGGCGGTAACAAGGACATCACCGGTGGTCTACCACGCGTTGCTGACCTGTTCGAAGCGCGTAAGCCAAAAGAGCCTGCGATTCTGGCTGAGCACTCAGGTACTGTATCGTTCGGTAAAGAGACCAAAGGTAAGCGTCGTTTGATCATCACTCGTGACAGTGGTGACACTTACGAAGAGATGATCCCTAAACATCGTCAATTGAACGTGTTTGAAGGTGAGCGCATTGAGCGTGGTGATGTGATTGCGGACGGCCCAGAGTCGCCACATGATATCCTGCGTCTGCGTGGTATCCATGCTGTGACCACTTACATCGCGAACGAGGTTCAGGAAGTTTACCGTCTACAAGGCGTTAAGATTAACGATAAGCACATCGAGACTATCGTTCGTCAAATGCTGCGTAAGTGTACGATCACCTTCGCGGGTGACTCAGAGTTCTTGCCTGGCGAGACAGTTGAGTACTCACAAGTGAAGATCGCGAACCGTCAACTGGTTGAAGAAGGCAAAGAGCCAGCTCGTTTCGAGCGTGAGCTGCTGGGTATTACCAAAGCATCTCTGGCGACTGAGTCCTTCATCTCGGCAGCATCGTTCCAAGAAACCACTCGCGTTCTAACCGAAGCAGCGGTATCTGGTAAGCGTGACGATCTGCGCGGTCTGAAAGAGAACGTAATCGTTGGCCGTCTGATCCCGGCTGGTACTGGTTTTGCGTACCACCAAGATCGTCAAGCCAAACGTGCACAAGAACAGCAAGGTCCATCAGCTGAACAAGCGACTGACAACCTAGCTGCACTGTTGAATGCAGGTTTCTCTTCTGACGACGAGTAAGTCATCAAACTATGAAAAAAGGCACCTTAGGGTGCCTTTTCGTT
>NZ_JJMN01000020.1 GCF_000696385.1 Vibrio metoecus
CCAAGGCAACTGCAAAACTTCTACGCAATGAGTGGAAGCTTAATACTTGAGCCAAGGCGAGAAAGAGCCTTCCCTAGAGTCGTGAAGAAGAAGCCAAGCCGATATCCTAGAAAATACAATGCCGCTCACCTTAAGTGAACGGCATTACCGCATTCGCGGCTCTTTTTGTGTCACTCAAGTACAGTTTATTCGTCACTGACCACGCGAGCATTGTCTGGAGTGGTGAACTGTTCACGTAGCTGACGGTTAGACAACACATAACCCATCCATAATCCTCCCGTACACAGCACAATCGCAATACCAGTCACGGGTTGCGCTTGGCTTGCCATTGCGGCGACTAAAGCGCTGGATACACTGCTGATACTGATCTGTAAGCTATTTTGTAATCCGGCTGCCGTTGCGGGACTTTGCTTGGCACTGGATAAAGCACGGTTGACCACTATCGGATACATGGCGCCATTAGCCACTGCAATCAAGCAGAATGGAGCCAAGATTGGCCAAATTGAGCTGAGCGTCCATTGTGAGGCGACAAAAATCATCGCCGCTGAGAGAGTAAACAGCGCAATCAACTGTTTGAGCACCAGTTCATCACCGTATTTCTGAACCGCTTTCTTGCCTAGGTAGCCACCCACCATAAATGCAATGGTTTGTGGAATAAAGCTCAGGCCAATATCTCGTGCTTGATAGCCAAGTTGCGCCATAATTTCTGGCATACCGGTCAGGTAGGCAAAAAACGCCGCCGAAGCACAAGCAAACATCATCACATTGCCGACGTAGGTTTTACTTTTCAGTAGGCCTTTAATGTCTTGCGCAATAGAGGTGGTTTTCGGCTCGGCAATTTCATTGGTTTGTAAGCCCGTACTTACCACCAACACAATACCCATCAAGGTTAAGGCTAAAAAGATGCTGTGCCAGCCAAAGTGATCCGCCAGTAATACACCCAGTTGCGGTGCCAGTGCTGGAGAGAGCGCCACCAACGGCATAATGGTGGCAAACAGTTGTTGGCTCACTGAGCTTGGGTAACGCTTGATCACCATTGCCTGCCAAATTACCGCTGGTGCGCACACACCAATCGCCTGGATAAAACGCAGCGACAGCAGTTGCCATACTGTTGTGCAGAAAGCGAGTCCGGCAGAAGCAAGAGTAAAAACCAGTAAGCCAGCAATCAACGTATTACGATGGCCAAATTTGTCGGAAGCGAGTCCCCACATTAACTGACCAAGCGCCATTCCCACCAGGAAAACTGTCAGTGATAGAGCGATTTGCTCTGGGCCGGTGGCAAAAGCGGTTTCCATCATTTTAAACGCAGGCAAATACATGTCGGTGGCGATAAAACCGAGCATGGATAGCGCTGAGAGGTAAACCAACTGGAAGAAAGAAACTTTCATTTTTTCATGTCCATCAAAATTATTCACACATGTTTTTCCAAAATCCGTTGGCATGAGCCAGGATTTTTCTGTGCTTACATTCTATTTTTGTCTGGTGATGAAGAGAAACGGCAAATTTTTAGGTTATCATGCAAAAAATTTGATAGGTAGTGAGTGATGTTTTCTAAATCCTCTTTGGAAATGTTGGATGCCGTAGCGCGCCTAGGTAGTTTTACTGCGGCGGCAGAGGTGCTGCACAAAGTGCCTTCGGCGATCAGCTACAGTGTGCGCCAGATAGAGAGCGAGCTCGGCGTTGTGCTGTTTCAGCGTTTGCCGCGTAAGGTGGAACTGACTCCGGCGGGCGAGTTGTTTATGCTTGAAGCGAGGCAGTTATTACGCCAGATGGAAGAGATCCGCGCGCAAACCAAACGCGCAGCACATGGTTGGCGTAAAACCTTAAAAGTGACACTCGATAACGTAGTCAAGCTGGACAAGATGAAGCCGATGGTGGAAGACTTCTACCAAACCTTTGATTTCGCTGAGCTACAGATCAACATGGAAGTGTTCAACGGCTCGTGGGAAGCGATTGCACAAGGTCGTGCCGATATCGTGATTGGCGCAACGGCAGCAGTACCAGTGGGCGGTGATTTTGAAGTGCGCGATATGGGCATTCTTGACTGGGCATTTGTGATGTCCCCCAATCATCCCTGCGTGCGTGAGCAGAATTTGAGTGAAGAATTTATCAGCCAGTTTTTAGCCATCTGTCTGGATGATACTTCAAGCGTATTACCGAAACGCCATACCGAACACTACCCTAAACAGCGCCGTTTGCTGCTGCCTAACTGGTACAGTGCGATTGAAAGTTTAAAAAGCGGGTTAGGCGTGGGCTACATGCCAAGGCATATGGCGCAGCCGCTGCTCGCCAGTGGTCAGTTGGTGGAGAAAGTATTGCCAGATAAAAAGCCGCTTAGTCATTGTTGCTTAGTGTGGCGCAAAGATGATAACCACAAATTGATTGAGTGGATGGTGAATTATCTGGGCAGTAGCGATCAACTGTACAGTGATTGGCTACAAGCGAAATAACCTAATAAGAAGAGCCAGCGTTGCTGGCTCTTAAAAGACTCTTCAGTGATAGGCAAAACGGAAGGGTTATGGACGCTCAAAAATGGTGGCAATACCCTGACCTAAGCCGATACACATCGTAGCAAGGCCATATTTTGCGTCTTTGGCTTCCATTAAGTTGATTAGTGTGGTTGAGATACGTGTACCCGAGCAACCCAGTGGATGACCCAGCGCAATCGCGCCGCCATTGAGGTTGACCTTGTCATCCATCATCTCCAGTAAGCCTAAGTCTTTAGCGCAAGGTAGAGATTGCGCGGCAAACGCTTCGTTCAGTTCCACCACATCCATATCCTGCATGGTTAAGCCCGCACGTTGGAGTGCTTTATGGGTCGCAGGTACTGGGCCGTAACCCATGATGGAAGGATCGCAACCGGCCACTGCCATAGCTTTAATGCGGGCGCGAATGGTTAAACCGAGCGCTTTGGCTTTTTGCTCACTCATCACCAACATCGCTGAAGCACCATCCGAAAGTGCTGAAGAGGTTCCCGCGGTCACTGTACCGTTAGCGGGATCGAACACGGGACGCAGTTCAGCTAACCCAGTCACTGTGGTTTCTGGGCGGATTACTTCATCGTAATCGAGGGTGAACAGCGTACCATCGGCGGCATGACCTTCGGTTGGTAGAATCTCGTTTTTAAAGCGACCTTCTAACGTTGCCGCATGAGCACGCGCATGAGAGCGCGCAGCGAACTCATCTTGCTGCTGACGGCTAATGCCATGCAGCTTGCCGAGCATCTCTGCGGTCAGTCCCATCATTCCCGCAGCTTTGGCCACGTTTTTAGACAGGCCCGGATGGAAATCAACGCCGTGAGTCATTGGTACGTGGCCCATGTGCTCAACGCCGCCCACTAAACAGATTTCCGCATCTCCGACCATAATCGCGCGCGCCGCATCATGCAGCGCTTGCATGGACGATCCACACAAACGGTTGACGGTGACCGCGCCAATCTCAATTGGCAGGCCCGCGAGCAGCGCTGCGTTACGTGCAACGTTAAAACCTTGTTCAAGGGTTTGCTGCACACAGCCCCAATAAATGTCTTCAATCTCTTTTGGATTGACCTGTGGGTTGCGCGCCAGAATGCCCTTCATCAGGTGCGCAGAGAGATCTTCCGCACGTTGATGGCGAAACGCACCACCTTTGGAGCGTCCCATCGGAGTACGTAGGCAATCAACAATCACTACTGTATTCATTTTGTTATTCCTTTTCTAAACCGATTTACAGGGCACTGGCTTGCTGAGCGCTGTAGAAAGATGTTCCTTTTTGCGCCATGTTCTTCAGCAGTTGCGGTACTTGATAGAGCGCGCCGAGGTCAGCGTATTTTTCCGCCATAGCCACATAGTTGGTGATGCCGATGGTATCTAGGTAACGGAATACACCACCACGGAATGGAGGGAAGCCAAGACCATACACCAACGCCATGTCTGCTTCTTGCGCGGATGCGATGATCCCTTCTTCAAGGCAGAGCACCACTTCATTAATCATCGGAATCATGGTTCGTTCGATAATGGTTTGTGGGTCAAAGCTTTGTGGAGCACCGCATACAGGCGCGAGAATGGCTAGCACGTCATCGCTGAAGGCTTTCTTCGGTTTGCCTTTTTTATCTACTGTGTACTGATAGAAGCCGCTGCCATTTTTCTGGCCAAATTTCTTCGCTTCGTACAGGGCATCAATCGCTTCTCGGCCGTTTTTCGCCATGCGAGTTGGGAAGCCTTCTGCCATCACTGCTTGAGCATGGTGCGCAGTATCAATGCCGACCACATCAAGCAAATACGCAGGGCCCATTGGCCAGCCAAATTGACGTTCCATCACTTTGTCGATTTCGGTGAAATTTGCGCCATCACGCATCAGCAGACTAAAGCCTGCAAAGTAAGGGAACAGTACGCGGTTGACGAAGAATCCTGGGCAGTCATTGACCACAATAGGTGATTTGCCCATTTTCGCCGCATAAGCGACCACTCGGTTAATGGTGTCTTCTGAGGTGTGTTCACCACGGATGATTTCCACCAAAGGCATGCGATGTACAGGGTTAAAAAAGTGCATGCCACAGAAGTTCTGTGGGCGCTTGAGTGATTTGGCGAGAAGGTTAATTGGTATGGTCGATGTGTTGGATGTCAGAATTGTCTCTTCATCAACCAATCCTTCCACTTCGCTTAGTACCGCGGCTTTCACTTTCGGGTTTTCAACCACGGCTTCGACAATCACGTCCGCCTGATCAATCCCTGCGTAATGCAGAGAAGGGGTGATGGAAGCTAGAATGCCGGCCATTTTGAAACCATCGATCTTGCCGCGCTCTAACTGTTTGTTCAGGAGCTTGGCCGCTTCGGTCATGCCCAACTCTAAAGAGTGCGGTGCGATGTCTTTCATCAACACAGGTACGCCTTTGAGAGCCGATTGATACGCGATGCCGCCACCCATAATGCCTGCACCGAGTACGGCAGCGTGTTGGGTGTCTTGGCTTGCCGCTTTCGCGGATTGTTTGGCTAGGCCTTTGATATATTGATCATTGAGGAAAATACCAACCAGCGCTTGCGCTTCGGTGGATTTTGCGAGCTTGATGAAGTGTTTGCGTTCGATATCCAGCGCAGCATCGCGTGATAAACGCGCCGCTTCTTCAATGGCGACGACCGCGGTCATCGGTGCTGGGTAGTGTTTGCCTGCCACCTGACCCACCACACCTTTCGCCATGGTAAAGCTCATCATGGCTTCCAGTTTGCTTAAGGTTAGTGCTGAGGTTTTCTGCTGACGGCGTTTTTGCCAATCCAGCTTCTCTTCAATCGCTTGAGTCAAAGTGGTGATTGCGGAATCGATCAGCTTATCACTATCGACAATCGCATCGAGCAGGCCCACTTTTAACGCTTCTTCGGCGCGGCACGCTTTACCTTGGGTGATGATTTCCATCGCGCTGTCTGCACCAATCAAACGTGGCAGACGCACAGTTCCACCAAATCCCGGCATGATGCCCAGTTTGGTTTCTGGCAAACCAATGCTGGTGGTGGCATCTCCAATCCGAAAATCGGTGGCGAGCACGCATTCACAACCACCGCCAAGGGTGTGGCCTTTTAAGGCTGACAAGGTCGGGAACGGTAAATCTTCCAGCTTGTTAAAAATTCGATTGGCAAACTGCAACCACTCATCCAACTCCGCTTCTGGTTTGGCAAATAGCCCCAGAAATTCGGTGATATCAGCGCCGACGATAAAAGCCTCTTTATCTGAGCTAAGTAGGAGGCCTTTGACACTGGGATCCGCGGCGAGCGCATCTAACGCTTTATCGAGTGACTCCAGAGTGTGTAGATCGAGTTTGTTAACGGAAGCGGGAGCGCAAAAGGACAGCTCGGCAATTCCATTAGCGAGTTGGTTTACCTGTAGGGTTTTGGCTTGGTAAATCATTGTCTATCTCCGTGACATACAATCGGTGATTGCGTGTGAGAGCGGTTATTGTTGTTAATTCTGGTTTGACCAGTTGATTCAGTGTGAACTGGAGAATGGCGAATTTCAATACATTTTTTAAACAAGTGTTTAACATTGTGCGCTATCGCTGAGAGTCGTTATTTCAAATACATATCGTGCTAGACTGTGCCACTTTATTTTTGAGTGCTCGAATCATGAATCTTCAGCCGTATCTCATTCCTGCTGAATCCACTCAGTTTGAAGAAGAGATCAAAAAAAGCGTCTTTATTACGTATCTGGCCCACACTCCGGGAGTCGACTCAGCGAAAGCGTTTGTTGAAGAAATAAAGCACCGTCATGCAGATGCTCGGCATCATTGCTGGGCGTTTGTGGCTGGAAGGCCGCAAGATTCTCGTTTGTGGGGATTTAGTGATGATGGTGAGCCATCGGGTACTGCGGGCAAACCCATCTTGGCTCAACTGAGTGGTAGTGGGATCGGTGAGATCACCGCGGTGGTTACGCGTTATTATGGTGGTGTGTTGTTAGGTACTGGGGGGTTAGTAAAAGCCTATGGTGGTGGAGTGCAGCAAGCCCTCAAGCAACTTCAAACTATTGAGAAAAAAATCACCACATTAGTATACCTAACGCTAGACTACGCCATGATTCCATTACTCCATTCTTTGATGGCGCAATTTTCAGCCACGGAAAGGGAGGCTCACTATAATGAACAAGTACAATTGGTCGTGGAATTGGAAGCATTGCAATGTGATGCTTTCCTACAAGCCGTGATCAATAAAAGTGGCGCAAAAATACAGGTGAGCAGCTCACCAGAACACACTGTCAGAACTTAGCGAGTCAGCACAAACCATAATGCAATTTCGTTCAATTATTCGTATTGTCGGGCTTCTGCTCGCTCTATTTAGCGTTTCTATGCTTGCGCCTGCGTTGGTGGCTTTAATCTACCGCGATGGGGCGGGTGTGCCGTTTGTCTCAACCTTTTTTGTGCTGCTGCTGTGTGGCGGCTTATTCTGGTTTCCGAACCGCCACCACAAACATGAGCTTAAAGCGCGAGATGGCTTTTTAATCGTTGTATTGTTCTGGACAGTAATCGGCAGTGCGGGTTCATTGCCTTTTCTACTCGCAGCTGATCCCAATATCTCAGTCACCGATGCCTTTTTCGAATCCTTTTCAGCGTTAACGACTACGGGTGCTACCGTGATTGTCGGCTTAGATGAACTCCCCAAAGCTATCCTCTTCTATCGCCAATTTTTGCAATGGTTTGGTGGGATGGGGATCATCGTACTCGCAGTAGCCATTTTGCCGGTACTTGGCATCGGTGGTATGCAGTTATATCGAGCTGAAATCCCAGGGCCAGTCAAAGACACCAAAGTGACTCCACGCATAGCAGAAACGGCGAAAGCGCTTTGGTACATCTATTTAAGCTTAACCATTGCATGTGCCGCCGCTTTTTGGCTGGCAGGTATGACCCTGTTTGATGCCATCTGCCATAGCTTCTCGACTATCGCTATTGGTGGCTTCTCTACCCATGATGCCAGTATGGGCTATTTCGACAGTTACGCGATTAACCTGATTACCGTCATCTTCCTGCTGATCTCTTCGTGTAACTTCACTTTGCACTACGCTGCTTTTGCTACAGGTGGGGTGCATCCTAAATATTATTGGCGCGATCCTGAGTTTCGTGCTTTCTGCGCGATTCAAACTCTGCTGTTTGTTGTCTGCTTTGCGGTTTTGTTGAAACATCACTCTTATGACAGCTTTTACCAAGCGTTTGACCAAGCGCTGTTCCAAACCGTATCCATTTCGACTACGGCAGGGTTTACCACAACGGGATTTTCGGACTGGCCGATCTTCTTACCTGTGTTATTACTCTTCTCCTCTTTTATAGGAGGATGTGCGGGCTCCACTGGTGGCGGTATGAAAGTGATCCGTGTGTTGTTGTTGACTCTACAAGGAGCGAGGGAAATGAAACGCCTCGTTCACCCACGCGCCATCTACCCGATTAAATTAGGTGGTAGAGCACTCTCGCAGCGCGTGGTGGATGCGGTATGGGGGTTCTTCTCCGCTTATGCGTTAGTGTTTGTGGTTTGCATGCTCGCATTAATCGCTACAGGGATGGATGAGCTCAGTGCATTTTCGGCGGTAGCCGCCACACTCAATAACGTTGGGGGCCGGGGCTTGGGGAAGTTGCGGTGCACTTTGCGGATGTGAATGACAAAGCTAAGTGGATTTTGATTGCCTCCATGCTGTTTGGTCGCTTAGAAATATTTACTTTATTGATTCTGCTTACGCCGACATTCTGGCGTAGCTAATAGTTGTGAGGAAAGCGCTAGTGAAAGCACTACTTTTGTATTCAAGCCAAGAAGGGCAGACTCGGAAAATTATCGAACGTATTGCACAACAGATGCCTGAATATGATTGTGACATCCAAGATCTGCATCAGGTCAATACGATAGCGTTGGCGGATTACGACAAAATTCTGATTGGTGCATCCATTCGTTATGGCCGCCTCAATGAAAAGCTCTATCAATTTATTCAACGTCATGTCACGGCGCTGGCCAATAGCAAAGCTGCTTTCTTCTGCGTCAATCTCACTGCGAGAAAAGAAGAGCAAGGAAAAGATACACCAGAAGGGAGTGTCTACATTCAAACCTTCTTGAAAAAGTCACCTTGGCAGCCAGAGAGAATCGCTGTCTTTGCTGGAGCTCTGTATTACCCGCGCTACCGTTGGTTCGATAAAATGATGATACGTTTCATTATGACGTTAACGGGTGGAGAAACGGATACCAGTAAAGAAGTGGAGTACACTAACTGGAATAAAGTCTCTCAATTTGCCGAACAATTCCGCAATTGGTAGAGAAAACCATCACTTTTAGGCCTTGGTGACTCTTTTTTCATCGAACAGTGAAAAAAGACGAAAAAAAATGAAAAAAACACTTGTCAGTGTGAAGTAGATCTCTATAATGCGCCCTCACTGACACGGCAGACGCAACAAGCGTTAGCAGTGATTCAGTTCGGTATTTTAGGTGGCGAAATCGCCAACGAAAATAAACTGAAAAAAGTGTTTGACACGACAGTTTATCTCGCTAAAATGGCCGCCTCTTCTGAAGCAGACCGTCAAGAAGAGC
>NZ_JJMN01000021.1 GCF_000696385.1 Vibrio metoecus
TGTTTTTGATAACAATGCGCGCCAACACAGACGCGCACTTATCTTAACCCTTAGTGCTCACGAGTCGCACGGAATGTCACCTCTGGTGAACGCTCCTGCGCCAAGTTCAAATTCACCATGGTTGGTGCGATGTACGCGAGGTTATCGCCACCATCTAGCGCCAGGTTGCTCTGGTTCTTACGTTTGAATTCTTCAAACTTCTTCACATCGTCACACTCAACCCAACGAGCGGTCGCAACGTTAACGCCTTCATAAATAGCTTCAACGTTGTATTCTGATTTCAGACGCGATACCACCACATCAAACTGCAGCACACCCACCGCGCCAACGATGAGATCATTGTTTTGCAGTGGACGGAAAACCTGTACTTGCACCCTCTTCAGAAAGTTTGCACTAAGCCTTTGAGCAGCTGCTTTTGTTTAAGTGGATCACGCAGACGGATACGACGGAACAGTTCAGGGGCAAAGTTCGGAATACCAGTAAATTTCAGAGTTTCGCCTTGGGTAAAGGTATCGCCAATCTGGATCGTACCGTGGTTATGCAGACCAATAATGTCACCTGCAAAGGCTTCTTCTGCACGCGCACGGTCACCGGCCATGAAAGTCACCGCATCCGAAATGTTGATCTGCTTGCCAAGGCGCACGTGATTCATCTTCATGCCTTGCTTGTAAGTGCCCGATACAATACGCACGAAAGCAATTCGGTCACGGTGCTTTGGATCCATGTTGGCTTGAATTTTAAACACGAAGCCACTGAACTTCTCTTCGCTCGCGTCCACGACCCGCTCTGCCGCTTGACGAGGCATTGGTGATGGAGCCCATTGGGTCAGGCCATCAAGCATATGGTCAACACCAAAGTTACCCAATGCCGTACCAAAGAAAACCGGAGTAAGTTCACCGCTTAGGAATAGCTCACGATCAAACTCATGGGAAGCCCCCAGTACTAATTCCAGTTCTTCACGCAGCTGCGCGGCTAAGTCTTCACCCACCGCTTTATCCAGCTCTGGATTATCCAAGCCTTTCACGATGCGCTCGTCTTGAATGGTGTGGCCTTGACCCGTTGAGTACAAGATCGTCTCATCACGATGGATGTGATACACGCCTTTAAACTCTTTACCACAGCCGATAGGCCATGTGATCGGTGAACAAGCAATTTTCAGCTCATTTTCCACTTCATCCAGCAATTCCATCGGGTCACGGATTTCACGGTCCAGCTTGTTCATGAACGTGACGATCGGCGTATCACGCAGACGGGTAACTTCCATCAATTTACGCGTACGATCCTCAACCCCTTTCGCGGCATCAATCACCATCAAGCAAGAATCCACCGCGGTTAGAGTACGATAAGTATCTTCCGAGAAGTCTTCGTGTCCTGGGGTATCTAAAAGGTTAACCAGACTATCGCCGTACGGGAACTGCATCACCGAGGTGGTCACCGAAATACCACGCTCTTTTTCCATTTCCATCCAGTCCGATTTCGCGTGCTGGTTTGAGCCACGGCCTTTTACCGTACCTGCGACTTGAATCGCAAGTCCGAAGAGACAGAACTTTTTCAGTGATCGTAGGTTTTACCCGCGTCAGGGTGCGAGAATTGATAGCAAAGGTCCTTCGCTTATTGATTTCATTGAGAAAATCTTGGTTTGCCATGTATAAATTCTTTTAGTTTGTACACGGATTTGTACACACTTTCGGAAGTACTCTCTTTTCAGTTCTTCGCTTGTCAAATCCGTCGTGTTAATCGTAATTGGCCGCTATTTTCGCTGATCTTGACTTTATAAACAATCAATGGTTATCTAATCGGTTACCATTTACTCTCAGCGTGCGCCAATGCTCAGTTGTAGCTGTTTGCAATCGTTGCTTCTTCAGCTCATGAACAACTGTGGCTAAACCACAAATTCCTTCGCTACCAGAAATCGATGATAGCTTGTCGTACTACACCGATGATGGTGCAGTTGCCGTTGATCGGTATTGCCGGGTATTGCGGGTTCAAAGGTTTTAGATACTTCTGTTCACCATCAATAACCAACTGCTTAAAGGTTGCTTCTTTCGAATCATCCAAACGCGCAACAACCAATGAACCTGAAGAAAAAGGTAACTCAGGATCAACAACGATCACTGCTCCCTCAGGTATGGATTTTTTTCCGCTTGGATTTTCCATACTGTCGCCTTTTACGCGAAGTGCGAAACAACCCTCATGTGCTTTCCCAGTGACTTCACGCCACTCCTCAGCATCTTCATGGGCAAATCCCTCCGCTATTTCAGTCCAATCACCGGCCTGAACCCAGTTAATGAGAGGAATTCTTCCCTTAATATCAGGCCCGACTTCTACATTACCGACCCCCAAGCCAATCTCGCCATCACCTGTGGCGAGCCAATGAGCATTCACGCGAAGCGCCTCCGCGATCTGCATGGTGTAACGAGACCTAGCCGATTTACCAGAGCAAATCTGGCTGATCGACTGCTGTTTGATACCAATGCGACGAGCCAACTCAGACTGAGTCACCCCAGTAAGCTGCAAGGCATGGTTTAGTCGTTCGGATAAAGTTTTCATAAGCCCGTATTCTACAAATAAAACTGTAGCCTTTCAACAATTTTAACTGTTGACTAATCTACAGTTTAAACTGTAACATTCAATCTTGTAACAGTTATTATTGTAACAGGAGACGGTATGGAAGTGTTCAACACGACACAAAAACATCTCCGCCGTGCCATTGACTTGGTAGGCGGGCAATCAGCATTAGCACGAGCCATCAACTCAAAACAGCAAAACGTCTGGTTTTGGTTGAATAAATCAGGGCGTGTTCCCGCTGAATTCGTTTTACCCATCGAACAAGCTACGCAAGGACAGGTAACCCGATCTCAGTTAAGACCGGACATCTATCCCGAATGCCCAAGCGAGCTGAAAGCCAGTAACCAGTAGGATTAAGGGCAAATAATGGTGAGCATTTTACGTAAACACAAAAGCGAGTTCCTCCATGCGTGATTATGGCAAGGTCTATACCCGCTTTTGGCTAAAGCAAAACGTTTTGTCCTGGAGTGACTCAGCGAAGTTGCTAGGACTGTATTTGCTTACATGCCCACATTGTAATTTGCTTGGCTGCTTTCGATTGCCGATTGGTTACGTTGCTTCTGACTTGAACTGGGATGAGCAACAGGTTGCCAAGGCTCTGAATGAGTTAGAACAAGATCAGTTCCTCATTCGTTGCGAGGAATCTGGTTGGACTTTGATTCGGAGCTTTCTGAAGCACAACCCAATCGAAAACCCGAACCAAGGTAAGGCAGCCTTTCGGTTACTTAAAGATGTACCTGCCGACTTCGTTGGTATGGCATCGCTTTTGAAGTCACTTGCCGCTTTCCAAGCTCGGCTTCCAGAAGAATTTTCATCATTGTTTATGCCTGATGGCAACCCGGTAAGGGACTCTCAACGGTCGGATGACTCTGAGAGAAGCAATAAACCAACAGTTAAAACTGTTGACCACATACAGTTTGAAGACTTCTGGGATGTACAAATACGCAAAGAAAAAAAGCGAAAGCCAAAGAAGAATGGCTACGCATGGGCCTCAATGAAGACCATGAACTCGCCTTGGAAGTGCTAACACGTTGGAAAGAGCAACGAGACAACCGATTGCAGTATCAAGATCGGACTAAGACCCCTATGCCACATAACTGGCTTTTAAACCGGCAATGGGAAGACGAGTACGTTCGCATTGATGAAGTACAGCAATCATCGACGAGCCTAAAGGGCAGCAATCACCAATTGAATATTGAAGAAAGCAATCGTCGCATCGCTGAAAGCTGGGCCGGACCAGGTATTAGGGAGGTTCGTTCAAGTGCAGGAGGTTGATAAACGCGAGTTTGCTGAAGTTTGGGGAGCAGCTTGGGCCATGTATGGCAAAAGCGTATCACCGCAATTGCTATCCATCGCATTTGAAGCCCTTCGTGCTTATAGCATTGAAGAAGTGCGAATCGGTCTGACTCGGCATATTCAATCACCGGATACTGGGCAATTTTTTCCAAAGCCCGCTGACGTCATCAAGCATATCGATGGCAACTCGGGTTCAAGAGCCATGTTTGCTTGGAACAAAGTTGACAAGGCTGTTCGTCAGGTTGGCGCTTGGACATCCGTGATGTTTGACGATGCACTTATCCACCGCGTGATTTCAGACATGGGGGGATGGGTTGAACTCTGCAAAGTTGATGACAGGGAATACCCCTTTAAGCAAAAAGAGTTTTTAACACGCTACCAGGCTTACTTGCTGCGGGACGAAGTGGGTGAATACCCAAGGCTATTACAGGGTATTGCAGACCATCAGAACCAGCAAAAAGGATTTGATATGCAAGCGCCTGTTGCCGTGGGTGACTGGTCAAAAGCGGCACAAGTTTACACGAGAGGCATCGCTGACTTTAGCGCAGTGCCTTTAAAAAGAATAAGCCCGAAAGCCATTCAGGCGCTTCTCGGAAATCAATTAGAGGACAAAAATGAAAACGATTAAAGCAAAAACCATTGCCCTAGTGATAGCCATGTCCGCAAGCACTTCAGTCTATGCGTTTCCGGGCTATCAGTGGGAAAAAGCAGCACAAAGTGTTGGTATTGATCCAGTCATGCTCTACGCCGTTGCCTTGGCTGAGTCGGCCTCACATCGAGGTCTTAACATGACCAGTCCATGGCCATACGCAATTCGCAATGGTTCAAACGCAACCTACGCCAAATCTAAGACAGAAGCGGAGCAACTGTTAAACCAGGCACTTCAAGAGAGTAAAAAATACCAGCTCGATATTGGCCTTATGCAAATCAATTTGCATTGGCATGGACATCGAGTGAGCTCAGCAGCAGAACTGCTAGACCCCATCACCAACCTTACTGTCGGCTCCAGTATTTTGGCCGAAGCAATCAAGTCTTCACCAAACGATTTAGAGCTTGGCATAGGCCGCTATCACAGTTGGAACGAAGAGCGTGCACGCTGGTATGGGCAAAGAGTGCTTTCTATCTATCGCAATATTTTACATGAACTGGAGGTCCGTCAATGACAACCAATCAACAAGACTTCTATCAATTAAATTTGGCGTACCTACACGCAGCACGAGAATTAGCGCGAATTGATCCGCAAGAGGCGGTCTTGCGCTTTGGACTTACACGCGACGTGGTGGATGCACTGATTAATGCCGGTGTTGACGACCTGCAACGAGTGGCGACCTCATCATTCATGCTGTTTCAACCAAGGGGTAACCAAAGCCAACTGATTGAGATGGTGAAGAGCAAAGGCACAGGTATCCCAAGAATCGCTTATTTATTATCAACCCTAAACAACAAGGGGGATGCATGATTGATAACCTGTCCAAAAGTGAGCTGTTTACCCGAGCCTCGCTGCTTATTAAGTACGGATTTCGAACGACCATTATCGCGCTCGATACAGGTTTGCCAATCCACATTATCAGAAGGCTGCACAAAGAAGTGACTGGCAAGTCACCTTGTCCTGGTCAATTGCCAGAATCTGATGCCATCGTTAAAAGCAGAAGAGCCCTAGTTGAAGGCTCCCTCCTGATGGCGCTTTATGTCAATATTGGTGGTGATAATGTCTACAAGCAATTAAATATCGATGCTTTGATGAAGGCTTACGATGCGTACTTGGTTGCAAGAGAAGAAGCAGATCTTCCAGCTGAGATCCCCTGGAAAAAACTGACCATCAATGAAGGTTGGGTTCTAGCTCGTGATTTAAGATCACAGCTGGCATCCTTACACCGGTGTCGATGCGGCAGTCTGTATTTGACGGTATCACAACAGCGCATTCAGCTTAAATGTCCTGTGTGCGAGATTATGGCCGAGCAAACCACTAGAGCACTTTGTGAGAACTAACATGCTGATTCATGATTTGATTGTGCACCGCCCGTGCACTTTGAGAGTACTAAGATGACAAACTTACTTAAATCTTTACCAGCACGCTGCTGGGTTATATCACTGGGGCTTTTTCTGGCGACTTTGGCTGCGGCTCATTTTTTTCCATCAGAATTATTAACGGCATCTGCCAAGTTAGCGGCTCTGCCATTTCTGTTCTGCACCGTCGTTTTTTTCAGCTACTTGGGATTCAAAGCGACCTGTAATCCCATCGGACTTATAGCCATCATTACTATGCTTGTAGCAATCGCATATTGGCAAGCGAGTTGGACAATTGTTGGTTTGGGACTCTTTTTCTTAGCTATTTGTACTGGAATTAGATTCTTGAGCAGCCAAGTTAAAGATTCGGGTAGAACTTTGAGCATTGAAGAAAAATGGTATTGGTATAAGCTCCATTCGTTTTTTGATGGCTTTTATCCTAGGTATCCCAAAAAGCCAAAAAAATAGCCAGCTCACCACAAGCTGGCTACCTTCTGTTTTTAGTTCCTTCCTGATGCCTGGTTATAGGCCCTAATATCGATCAAGTTGTTCTGAGCATAATCTCCCGCAAGGGATGCATTTGAGATCACTGCAATCTGCTTATCCACAAATGCTTTATCTTCTTCGGACACACTGTCGGGGATGTAAGCGCCACTCTCATCCTTTTGACGATACTCATTTAGCATTTGTTCCCTTAGGCCAAGCATTTCAGGCGACCAACTCGATGAGTCTTCAGAGTTGAAAACGCGCCCCGCCAAACCTTCATTGAAAGCTTGAGCGAACACTTGACTTTGAATCGGGGTCAATCCCATTCTCTGCCCTTCGCTGTATGCTTCCTGTTTAAAATCATCGGCATACTGTTCTAAGAACTCACCATATCGATTGTTAACTGCCGCACCGAATGCCCCAGCCAACATGGCTTCAGACTTAGTGCCCCAGTTTACTTCGGAGGCATACTGCGAACTCGATCCACTGTATGCATCATTAAACGCCGTCAAAGGGTTTTCCAAAGAGGTTCCTGCATCAACGGCGGCTTTTAAGCCATCCCAGGTTGATTTGCTAGCCACCGTAGCGTTGTGCAAGAAACCTCGTGAGCCAGGATCTTCAAGCGCTTGTTCTTTATAACTCTCATAGTCTTCGCCAAAGTGATTCAAGGTATGCAGTGCTGCATCAGTATGCTTGCCACTGAAATCACCAATAGCACTGGCGCTGTTGAAGAACATTTCAGCACCAGAAACTCCGCTATCATCAGTCATAATGCGTGATCGCCACTGAGATCCAGCTTCACTGTTTAGTCCAGATTGATAGGTACTTGTGTCAGTAGCTACGGCCTGCTGAGCTTGCTGCTGATGCGCATTCAACTGTCCATCTATACCAGACAGATTGGTTTGGTAAGCCGATTGAGCTGCGTTGAACTGAGTTTGAACTGTTGCTGCATCCTCGTAGCCGCCCAATACACCCGATTCAACTTGGCTTTGAGTATCACCAAAAGTAGGTGCAGTTGATGACAAGCCTTCATTTGAGCGCGGCTGAATTGATCGTAAATCGGCTCCGGTAGCCATGGCCATAACCGTCATTGCAGCTTGATAATCATTGTCGCGTTCAGCGGGCGTCGAGGAGTTGCTATAGGTTAAAGACTCCATAGCTGCGGCCACATACGCCTGATTATCATCAGGTAGCAAGCGCTGATACATTGGAAGGTTTTCACGTAATCGGTTACCTGCTTCAACATGCTGGTTCATATAGCGACCTAAATAATCCATGACTTCAGGATTATCCGCTGCTAATCGAGTTAACGTCGCACCATCCGTGTTCCTTTGTCCTGATAGACTGTAGCTGGCCTGATCAAGCTCACTAAAGCGGTTTGATGCCGTGATAACGTCTTGTGCTGAACTCTGAAGTGACTGATAGTCTTGATTAGACAACGACATCTCAACGCCAGAGCGTCTTGAATCTGAAAGGTCCTTAACCATCGCATCGCGAAACTCAGCACGTCGTGAATCACTTGATGCCAAACTTTGCATCTCCCCAGTGAGCGTATTTGCGGTCGTAGATCGAGAACTGCCCTCTGATGACTCAACTTGGCCACTAAAGTTACCACCTAAATCCAAGCCTGCTCGTACCCTTGATAGTTTTGGTACACGAGATGAGTCTGGCTTATCGACTCCTGGCAAGTTTCCCTGTGGAGAATCATTGCCGCCAGTACCAAGAAGCCTTCCAAGAAAACCCTTATCAGCAACTTCTTTCTCACCGGGATTAGTAATAGTTCCATCGCCACCGACCCTTAGGCCTCCCGATAGCACGCCCGATACCAAGCCACGTACAGCATCTTTTTTATCGTCTCCAAAACCATACCGAGTTTGCAGGTCATCAGTAACCTGATTAACAACGGCGCTAGATGCGGAGTTAGATGAGCCGATCTGACGTCCAACCGAAGACAGGTTGTCGTAACTTAGCTTTTCACCAAAAGTTCGACTCATGGTATTCCCAACCTGACGACTAAAGGCTTGGGTTGCCTGAGTCATGGATTCTTTTGCAGAGCCGACCATTGAACCCACTGCGTTTCCGACAGAGAAACTGCTTAGTAGGTTTGACGCGCCGGTCATAGCAGAACCCGTAAGGGCTGAATTCTGGAACATTGACTGTGATTGCATGACCGGGGCATTTTTCGCGACATCTGGACTTGCCAGCTTTTCATCAATGGCATCACCATTTTGAAGACGTCCAGCCAAGTGGGTTGCAGTTATTGCTGAGCCATACACAAGCATGAGCGAAATTGCAGGAACACTAGACGCCAACATTCCGCCAGTAGCTATCCAGGTTTGCAGCACTGAATCCATCTGCATCATCCCGGCAAAAGATGGCACTTCCGTACCTGCAAAGGCATCAAGAGCCGACATTTTCCCTGCAACGGTTAAATGAATATACAGGTTAATGATGGCCATGACAGGCATCCAAAGTTGAATCCAAAGCAGGATTAACAAGTACTTCCCAGCCATTCGCATCCCGATTTGGCCAAGGGCTATCACAAAGGCCATCAATGGGGTGATGGCGTAAATGAACCCCTCAAAAAACGTCATCATCGGACGAACGATACTTTGGAACAGGGTCTGCTCCGCCGCCCATTGTGTATTGCGCTGCTCAATCGCTTGGTTAACCATCACGGCTGCGGTGAAAGCTTGATCATCCATATACTTGCCCGTCACGCTTTGCTCATAAATAGGCAAAAGCACTGACGCGGTCATGTACTCTTGGGTGTTAACCGAAGCCAAACCAAGGTTATTCAGTGCATTTCGGATCACGTCATCAGTGTCCGTTGCTGACGAAGTCCCCAATGAGGCCGACAGAACCTGTTTAAGCCTTGGAATGAAGGTTGATTCTGTCATGAGTTTCAGTTGGCTATAGGCATCGGTGCAGTCCAGATCGCTACTGCTACCACTGAGCACGATGCGCGTGCCATAAATGCGCGAATCAAACCTAATCGCTGTCATCGGGTTAGGATCACTCAGCACCTGATCGAGGTTCTTTTGGCCGATGTCGATACCAATCAAGGTGCACTCTTTGATGTAGTTAAACCACGATTGCTCGATATCCGAGCCGCCGACACGATTTGCATCACCTAACCCAGAGCGATCCATCACCTGTTTTCTCACTTTAATCAGTGACTGTAAACTGGATGCAAAGCCGTATTCCGTCATGGCGGGAGTTGAGAACGCCGTTTCAAACAATCGCGTGATTTGAAAGCCAACTGTAGAAATCGTACTGCCTGCGGCAGCAACACCGATGGGCACATTATCAACCACTCGAACTTGTCCCGTGTACGCATCCTCAATGCTCACTCGGGTACTGGGTCCAAACATGGTTGCAAAGACTAGCCATGAGACTAAAACGTGTTGAAAGTTAATCCCACGACCACCTTGCATTAAGGCCTGAACAGAGACCATCAATACCCCAATGAGCAAGCCAATACGAACCATTGAAGTAAAATCGCCTGTACCAGTGATCATCGCGACAGCATTCAGGACCTGTTCTAAAAAAGCCGAATCCCCGATGGAATAGATTTCCCACATTATCTATTCCCCCAGTGCCGTAGATTTAACTGTGTAATAACGCTGCTTGCGAATGGTCTGAATCACCTGATTAAAATGCGCCAGCAATTCTTGCTCTGAACCGTATCTTCGCTGTAAAGCGGCGTATTCCTCATTGATTTGGCGACGTGCACGTTCAAGGTCTTCAGTTAACAACTTCGCATAGGCATGATCTTCCACACCAGAGGTGCTTCTAGCAGCATTGAGCATGTCTTCAACCAATGCTCGGGCCATCTCAACAGCAATAAATGGCGCTGCTCTTGAAGCAAACGACCTTGCAGCCCCTTCATTTAATGCAGAAAGTGTTCGAATCATGCCCCCAATGCTCGCAGGAGCCGAGGTCATAAAAGCCTTTTCGGTGGTGCTAGCCGCTCCTGTATTTCGAGCAAACTTAAAAATAATGCCGTTACTAGAACCTGTACCAAGAAGTAAATTTTCTACCTGGGTTGATAACCCGGTTAGGGTCACGTTAGTGATTGTCGGATTCAGACAGCCGTCTTGTGTCACTGTGTCACATCGGTACATAGCGACGTTACCGCCATGAATTAGATGCTCAATAGTCACTTTATTGCCATTCAGTCTGGTCAGTTTTGGGGCTTTACCTTGGCCATCAGCGGCATTCGCTAAATCACCAACAATGATCGAACCCGTCACAGACATAACTGCTTCAAGAAAACGGTCATCCCCCGATGCAAACCAGCTTGATGCCGAATGACGTTTCAGTGCTCGCCAGACCAAATTACCTTTAATCGTTTTGTTCACATCAGATGCCGCGACACTTGAAGCATTCTCGTAAGGGTTCTTACCGTTGGATTCACTCCAACTGGTAAAAACGTCTCCAGCCCCTTTAAGTGAGCTCAACATGCTGGCTTCTGTTTGCCCCTTTTTACCAAAAGCAGCCAGGGTATCGTTCACGACTCCCTGAGCCATTTGACAGGAATTGCCGAAATACTCGTTCAACTGCTGGATTTTCTTTTGTAGTGTCTCCATGTGCTGGGAGCATTTCTCACACATAGCACTGAGCGCCAATTGGAATGCGTATCCCTTGGCATTTGCCGCTACAGAGCGAAGTAATTGAACAAACTGATCTGCATTAACAAATGACAAACTTCCAGCGAACATATCAATGCCGCCACAACCGGCTTGGAATGACGGTGGCACCATGGAGACGAGGTTCTCATTCATGATCCTGTTACGAACAACAACACTTCCTCCAGATATAACGCCACGTCGTTGACTCTCGAATACACCAGGCGCAGTGCTGTTGGTCATTGAACCAAACAACTGGTTCATCTCCTGTTGCAAACTTGCTTGGCTCATAGACGAAAAACCAATCGCACAGGCGATTAGCGATACTTGAAATACTTTTTTCATCGTTACAACCCTCCTTGTGCACGCAGATAGCGAACAAGGAACTCAGGGTCCTGTAATATCTTTTCGTTAAGCTCTTGGGCTGACATCGCGAGTGACACGCCGGGTTGAACAGGTCTGGTGGCATAGTAAGTTTGATCGTCAATCCAACCGGCTTGATGGGCTGCAAGAATGATTCGATTATTGAGCTCATCAAGGCTCATTGCGCCCTGGCCAATCGGAGTGATGACATTAGGCGGGTCTACTAAGAAGACCGCTGGAACAGTCGTAACGGACAACGATTGTGCTTGCCCTGAATCGACTTTGTAATTGGGAAACTCTCCACCGGGTAAAGGCAAGCCATCGACAGCAATAGCAAACACCTCGAAACCGTAGTTCAAAGCCATGGATTCGATGATAGGCGCTTGAGCATGGCAATAAGGGCAATCTGAACGATAGAAAAAGAACAAACCAGCCCGTTTTGCTACTTCACCTAAAGCAATATCTCGTTGAGAGCCAGCTTCTCGATCCATCCGATTGGCAGCATAGGTAGCCAAGGGTCTGCGACTGATTTCATCCAAAACTGGATCGCCCATGACTACCTGCTGACTAACATCAGCAAACTGTGAACCCTTATCCATCATGACGCGCTGGAGATACAGATAGGCTCTGACGTTCTCATTCGTCGGCTCATCAATTGCCTTGTCCATGAACGACTGCATGTGCTCACGAAACCAGGCAGCACTGAAAGGCTTTAGCCCGCTCTGACTCGACTCTGCCGCACCAGATTCCGGCTTAATAAGCTCTTCAGCCTCCGCTGGCTCAGGAATGACCTGATACCAAAACCAGCCTTCCTGACCACGCTGATAGAATGGCTCGTCACTGGCATAGGCGGGTAAGATGAATAGAAAGAAAATAATGATTGGGATGGTCACCCATAGGATAAACCAAGGTAACAAAGGCGTTCTCATTGTCAGCTCCAGAAAATTTCATAGAGCTAACATGCTAATGATCCCGGTAAGAGCGATTGGCCAGATAGATGAAGGAATTGTGTGTGTTTCTGACTAGCTGTTGTGACTAGTAACAACAGCTAACGTTAATGAACAAAAGATATGATTTTACGCTTTGAGCGAAAGGCTAAGCCTCAGCATAGCCATCACTTTTATCTCAAAGATTAAGAGATAAGCTTTTGAGCAACAGTTTTTAGTTTAAGTTTTAAGTCGTACAGAAATAATTGGAAGCGCTACACCGTCATCGCCAACAGCTACTGCTGGCCCATAATCATCATAATCTTCACCAGTGTCAGCATTGATTGCCCTGTAACAATCTTTGGTTACGTCGATATCATCCTGTAGACCAACGTAATACCAAAACCACTTTTCAGTTTCACTAATCGTAGCTTCGATTATTTCAATCAACCCTTCGCGTGACGGAGCAACAATCATTTCAGCTTTTAGCCAATCAAGATAAAAACTAATTGGGATTACTGGCTCATCTTCGTCATGACAATGCAAAGCATATCCAATAGCCTCAATCACAACATAAGGATCATCATAAAAATAGCCACTCCAGCAGTGGCTATGGCCGTCACCACATTGATCATAGATTGGTTTCAACGATGAAGGAATTGGAAATACCGCATCATTACTGTTTTCAAATTTCTTTAATACCAGCGTTAAAAGCTCTCGATAAGGGACGATTTTCTGGTATTGCTCAGCAACGTCAGACTGAATTACATTAAGCGAATGACCAGCTAGTTTTTTGTTATACCAGAACTCGCCACTTCTGTTATCCGGATTGCCTTCATATTCAGCCAATAATGTCGCAGCTACAACAAGACCAACCAATATCGCTTCTGAGTCATTTGCATCTATGAATGAGGTTAAAACACCTAGCATTCGTGTTTCACCTAATGCTTCTTCAAAAGAAGCCTCAGCATAAAATGCATAAACATCATCTAAAGAGATAATGTTAAATTGCTCCCAAGCTTGCTGGATTCGCTGGCATACTTGAAGCGTAACACCTGCATCAAAATCCAAAGCTTGCAAGCGCTCAAAGCACTGTCTATTTGCGATCTCAAGGTTTTCAACTCTATATTCAGAGGCAACTTGAAATGCCGCGTAGCTTTTAAAGCCGCAAAATGCTGCGAACGCTTCGTATAAATGGCTTTTCTTTATTGATGGAATTGCTGTTTTTAACTCAGAATGAGCCGTAAAAATGATGGGTTTTAAACTTTTCATATACATATCCATATGCTTGAGACAGTTATTAACCGTTATCAATCATTGCTACACACGATTACAACATGATCTCTCAAGCCATGTATGTATAATTAAAATTTAAGTAAATATTGGGTTCTCTATACGCCTTTTCAGGTCAATTTGCTGTTTTTCACTCGTGTGCAAGTGTGGCTAGCGCCACTAAAAAATATATAGGATTTTTGAAATTCAGGCAACCATCACAAAGAAAAACTGAAAACGTATGGATCGTGCAGTTACAAAAAAAGGAAAAGATGAATCGACCAGATCAGTGCTCAAGGTAGACCTCTAACGTCTACTTCTGGCACATAAAGCAATATTCAGAAACTTCGAATACTACGTTAGCTCACTTTACTGCAATAACCGTAACCAAAATTTTAATTGAGCAACTTGGAACCATGACAAAGTACATTTTGCTCCCCACATGCTGCCAGAACTCGGCCTCTTGGGCATATTTTTTTGCTTTTTGGATAGCGACGTTTTCTGGCAACTGAGTTTTAGTTAGCCCCGAACATAGCAGCTTTGAGCACAAAGCCTTCCAAGGATGCTTAGGTACGCCGTCTGAAAGCCGTTCCACAAACCGATCCAGTGCATGATGAGTCACCACGACAGGTCCAATGTTCGGAACATTTATTACCTCATCGATGTCTCTCACCGTAACATTATCCACACTGTATTCCTCGAAGAGATATGAGAGCCAATCGTCCCGCTTCTCTACCGAGATCTGTGCTTCCTGGTATCGAGTGAGCAAGAACCTAGTCAGGCTGTAAAGTGAATGCTGAGTTGAGCGTTGTTTCTGTAACTTTTTGATGGCTCCTTTACTGACTCGGATTTGAAGCCCATTGCCGCTTCGGTTACTCCCCATCACCTCTTTCACTGACAATAGGTGGTGAATCGCATAGAGCTCAGCTGCAATTGGCTTTTGCTGCTCAGGTAGCTTGTCGTATTGCTCACCTAAATCGACCTTTAGCTCACCACCTCTTCGAAGGCCGGTCTTCCAGTAAACCGTAAACTCACCATCAATCTGCTTTGTTAACAGGGTTAATACCATCATGTTTGTTTCTCCTATTGGTTATCTTTTTTTCATTCTCCATGATTTTTCAAATATGCAAGGCGCAAAAAAAGGGGCCGAAGCCCCTTGGATCAGATATGAACTTTCGGAAAGCCCATGGCACCGTAAACATTCAGCACATCATTCCAATCCCAACTTTTCACGCCGAGTGACGTTGGTATCGGGGGGAGTCAGGACTTGTGTCAGAATGCCTTTTTGTCCAGGCTTTTTTCTTGAGTTCATTCGCTGCATTCAGGCCGGTCTCAGAGAGATCGTGATCTGCCCAGATGTACAGCATTTTCACATTACTTGGTGGTTCAAACCTAGCCAGTAGGGTTGCATTCACAACCGACCAACATGTTTGTCCCGTTGCTCTGGTAACCGCTAAAGCTGTTTCGATGCCTTCAGAAACACCTAATACTTCACCAGGCTCACCAATCGGAATGGCACCGCCAGTGATTGTTCTGTCACTTGGTATGGGCATCATCTTTTTAGGCTTTTCAACCGGCGCTTTGAATCCATCTTCACTTAGGTAGATCCTATGAAACGTGGCCGAACGCCCTTGCTGAGTAACGATTTTACCTAGCAGCGCTGGGTAGCTATCGATAAACAGACCATCTTCATCATGGTAAGGCAAGTTTGGATGAAACCTCAGCACCGAATCCCATTCAGGACGAAGCCGGGTAACAATGCCACGACGATGCAAGTAGTTCCAAACTGGTTGCGCACGAGCATCTGCAAGAGATAGCGTTTCTCCCCAGGTTTGATTCAAGCGATGGATAATCGCTTTGTCCTCGTCCTGCTTTCTAGCCTTCCAATCAACAGCGTTACGCGTTATTGCCCGAGAAGGTGCTTGTATTTGTCCGGGTTGAATACCAAGAACTTGGCCAATTGCTTCAATAGACTGAGCAAAGTTCCACCCATTAATCCAAGACAACAGTTCAAAGCCATCATGAAAGATACCGCAGGTATTACAAACGCCACCACCGGTATATTCAGCATCTTTGAACAGCCTAAAGCCATCACGACCGCCATGAACAGGACAAGCCACATGACGGCCTTTTCGAGCAATAGCGGCATCAAGTTCTGGCACCAACGCCGCCAGTATTTGAAGCCATTGGCCATTAAGATATGGCCTTACTGTTTCAATTTGTAAAGGTAACGCCATATAACCTCCTTCAGTAAAATGCCGACTCCTACCACAGGTGGTAAAAGTCAGCTTGGGTCCTGCATTAGCCGTTCGGTTAATACAGGAGCGTTAGTCAAGCTGGATACCATGTCGTCTTAATAGCCACATGATGGACTCACGAAGCACATCAGGATCGACAACCGCAGCCATCGCGCAAACACGAAAGCAAAATGGCGCAATTTCGTCATTTTGAATCCACGACAACACATCCTTGCGCAACCGAGTACTGACACGACCATCCAGCAATACACGGATCGCATCCAATAGAATGCCTTCGCGTAACTGCCAGATTTCCGTGTCAGACCAAGTGACTGGGGCATCATCAAACTCAAATAGAAATTCGAGCTGTGATGACGTGTGTTGATAGGACTGCTTTTGTGATGAAGGAGAATGGGCAATGCGCCCATTCATTAAAGATAACCGCGTTCGGCAAGCGAAACGCAGCCCTCGGATGCGACCACGACATGGTCAAGCGTTCGAATATCAACAAGTGACAAGGCGTCACGGAGTCGATGAGTGATGCGTTTATCAGCTTCACTGGGTTCAGGATCACCCGATGGATGGTTATGAACCAGTATCACTGCTGCCGCATTAAGTTCTAGCGCTCGTTTTTTTACTTCCCTTGGATACACGCTCGCCGCATCTAAAGTGCCTTTGAATAGCTCTTCAAATCGAATAACGCGATGCTTTGTATCAAGAAACAGCACACCAAAGACTTCGTACTCATACTCGTGCATCAGTGTTTGCAGGTATGAGAACGCCGACGATGGCTGTTCAATTTTTCGACCTTTACTCAATCGACCACGGGCAAGCTTGAGCGCCATATCTAAGATATCCGCTTCAGTCACTTGCTCAGGAACGATATAAGTACCGGCTTCTTCGCCAGCTAAGAACTTTTTGTTTTTCATAGGAGTCTCCCCAAAAAAAAAGCGGAGACGAACCCATGCCCTGTAAGGGGTACGGGAATCGTCCCCGCAGGGTGGTAAAGTTGATGTGGTTACTGAATTAACAGTTGTTGTGTTACTTCGAATAACTCACGCTTCAGATCTTTGACGTCGTTAATCACGATGCTTTGAGGAAAGAATTTCTCAACACTGCGTGTTTGAATCCCGATCCCCAGCAGCTCAAAGCCACTGCGTCTGCACCGGTCAACAATGTCATGCGTGGCAGCCCAATCATCTGGGTCACCATCGGTTAGCACTATCATTAGCTTTCGCTTCTGTTTTTGCGCTAACAAACTGTTTGCCGCAAACCACATCGCTTGTGCCATAGGCGTACAACCTCGTGGTTTTTGGTCAAAACAGGCGGCCCGATGTCGAACCGATTGCTTGGGCAATAACGCGATAGAAACTTCCTGATGAATACCAGGAAAATAACTGACCGCAGGTACAACACCCGGTATGCCTTCCAGTGCCATGGCCAAAGCCAAAGCGGCTTCATTGGCAACATGAAAGTACTTTCGATTACCTTCGCCAATGGGTTTACCCATTGAACCCGATATATCGACCAGCAAGTGCACAGCAGCATTAGGCGCAATGCGAGGTTGCCTTTGAATAAACAATCTCGACTCACCGGCTTGTGAAGCGGCAAGACGATGGGTTGCAACTCGAAGACCGTGCCTTTTGGCATGATTCCGATTGTCCTGACTGGACTGAACCATGCCCCTAAGTCGGGCTCGAATTTGAGCGGACTCAGACGCCGATAAGGTCAAGATGGCCTCATCACCCAACATAGCCTGCTCTGCTTGGGGCAAACTGAGTGGAGTGACACCCTGATGTCCTTCAGCTTGTTCCGACAACACTTCTGCCACTTGTGCAAAGGTATCGGATTCAAACTGAGCGGCACTGGCCTCTAAGGCTTGTCGCAAATTGTCAGCTTGATCAGAGTTATCAGAATCTCCCGTTTCAGCAGCATCCCCCGTTGCAGACGAACCTGTTTCCGGGGTTTGACTGTCACTACTGCTATTGCTGTCATTACTCACATCTTGTCCAATGTCATCACCGTTATCAGCATCCGACTCATCCTGTGGTGGACGAGATTCTTCTTCCAACATGGCAACGATGGCATCGACAAGTTTCAGCACTTCACCTGTAGATGCCAGGCTAGGCACTGCTGTCAGCATGGCGCTTAACCGGCTCATCGCTGCGGCAGGAAAGAGTTGTCTCACCCTTTCATCAACAGCTTGATACAAAGGCGTCAGTGCTTTCTGGCCCAGAAAATGGCATCTCAAGCGAAACAACAACCAGGCTTGCAAGTTAGATGCAGGCTCAGGCTGTTCAGGTACACACATTTGCTGTGTGTCCACCATGTACTCAATCACTTGCGAAATACTGCGCCGGGTTCCGGGGTAATCCTTTGCCAATTCGTTTTCAATGCGCACATCCTCAATAATATTGAGAAGTGCCTTACGGATCGGCTTAGACGACGCCTTCTTCACCATGTCAAAATTGGTATGCCGAATATGCGCCGCTTCATGAGCCAGATAACCCCAAGCTATCTGTTGATAGTGTGGGTCGTCTGGGTTTGCTGTTGGGATCACAATCCGCTCACCATCGGTAAACGCATCTTGTCCTTGAATAAGCACCTTCACACCAAACTTTTCGCCATAAGCGGCGGCAACGATTGGCAGTGCGTTTTTTAATGGATGATTCATGGGAGTCTCCTAATCATTAGGGGGAATACTCCCTCAGCGGGAGCGTTTCCCCGCTGGGAATGTAAGTGTTTAAACCTGTGCTTTTAGCTTATCCAGGTCATATTTTTGACCTAACCAAGCCACCAATTGAGCTGGACTCTCGTGCTGCTCAAATGACGTTTTAAGCTGGTCTAAACTCAGGATGTCATCCAATGTCAGACCGTACTGGTCTTGTAACTGAGTAGACACCTCGTGCTGATATTGCAGCCAGGCCCGCTCAAAAGCGGTTTGCTGCAATGCCATGTTTGGAACAAATACCATGGCCGTTACCCAAACTCCTTGTGCGTCCGCATCTGCGATCAAAACAGGGTTCTTGGGGATCAAGACACTATGTGTTGAGTACGACCGTTGTACTAACGTTCGACAACACGCCACTTCTGGTATCGATTCACTTTCAACCGCATCAGTCACACCACGAAAATGCGGTTCAAACTGGTTCAGTTGGCTGGGGTTATGGATGGTTGATTGCATAATTTCCTCTTACATAGTTCAGAGGACATGCGCCCTTAAGGGCAACATGCCCTCAAGGACGTTAGAAATAAAATGAGTTTGGTACAGTCGAACCAAGGTTTGGTCTGACGGTTGGTTGTGGTATTGCACGTAAGTTATCTGCCTGAGCAGATACTGGCTGTGCGGGTTTAGGTTCAGGTTTGGGCATCAGTTGTCTGATATCCAATTGACCTTCACCGTGCATTCTCATCTTGTCTGGATCAGACAAAATTAAAATGGTCGCCATCAGTTCGTGATAGAGATTGTCTGTCACAGGGCCGGTCTTCGGCAGACGAACAAATAAATTGTCCATCGCTTCAACCATCGGCTGAACTCGATGATCCAGGAAGGACAAACCATCCAACTTGTCTCTTAATCGCTTGAGCGGATTAAGGGCTCGCTGACTGATTTGATTCTTGCCTGCAACGGAACGCTCAAACAGTTCATTGGCATCACGAGCCACCTCCCTAAAGAGGGTGTGTCCCATACCATTGACCTTGTCATCTAAGCCTCCAGCTTGTTCAGCCGGTTGCATTCGATAGATGGCATAATCGAACTGAAGCCGTTGTTCCACGTCTTCGATGGGTGACAGCGCACGCCGGATTGCATCTGCAAATTCCGGGTGTTTCGCAACCCAGTCAAACGTCACCTGATCATAGTTGTCCAAGAACAACTGCTTACACTGCGCAAACTCCTGACCGATCCGGTCAAGCTCTGGAACAATCTGATCAATTCGGTCTTCAGGGACGGCATAGCCACCTAAAAACCGCACACCGACTTGCTCACACAAGCGCTGCGCTTCTTTTTTAAGCCGTTCAAAGTTCGCCAATGCCTCTGGGTCGCAAATTTTTTTACTCCCTAAGCTGGCAACATCCTTCGGTGGAAGTTGGCTGCCATTGGCTAATCTGAAATCTTCAGGCCTTAGTTTTTTTCTACCGCTCCAGATGGAACAGTCGATGTGACAAATCAAAAGTTTGTCGAGGGTTTGAATACTCATAGTGCATCCTCATGCGAGATGGGGACGCACCACTCCCAACAGGAGCAATGGCCCCCGTTTGGGTGGTAGTAGTTGACGCGCTAATGGCAATACCACTATCAGAAATAGTAATTTTGCGAATCAGGCGACGATTGGTTGAGATCGATTTTCGCAGGCATTAAGTCCAGTGCTTCAGCAATCGGGCGAACCCGCTCTAAATCACTGCCTAGCAACCGCAATACATCTTTTTCCAACTTCAGTTGGTCGGATACTTCTATCCCTTCAGGACTCGCTACTGTGAGCGAACACAATGGTGGTAATTGACGCTTAAAGGCCAGTAACAGCAACAATGGCCACGGGCCATCATCAGTGTTAACAATGCCAGCGCCTTCACCTGACACCATGCTGATTTGATTGGTACTAGGTAATCCGCTTTTGCAAAACCCTAATGACCATTTTCCAATCCTGACCTGGTTATCATCAATAACAGCCAAGCCATAGGCTTCAAGCAGCTTTGCCATATCGAACAACGCTTTTTGAGCCAGCGAGATTTGGCCATTGACGTCCTTGCGAGTACGAAACTCCCAACTGACGTTATTGGCGCACGCGACGCTATCTAGCGCATTTGAGAGTTCAAATGGCCGCCCTTGATGATCAATGCCGACTTGTCCAACAAATCGATAACCCTTGTTGATTTTCTCATTGATTCGTCGGTCTGCTTCAGCGTTAGGATCAGTCGAGTCAATCAATCGCTGCTGCGACATTTGACCAGCTTTTCCAAACCGAACTTCAATCTCCTGGGTGTCTGATCCAACGTAAATGGCCCATTCTTTGGCTGTCCCATCAGAATGACTGTAACGGTAAAGAGCAAAGCACTTTTCCATCATCAATCCTCCCAGTGGTCACCGAAGACATCAGCGGCAATACGGTGAATAGCTTCACGTTGCTCCAACTCAGCACGAGCCGTCAAAGACCGAACCAGTGCATACTCCACTGCGTTAGGAGCACCTTTGAAAGCAAGTGTTAACTTTGCCCAGCGCACCAAGGTCCTAGTGGACATGGTGATACTAAGCTCAGCACCGCCATCCGCGCCCCCAATAAAGAGACGACGAATGTCACCAGCCACTTTCACCATTTTCTGGCGAAAGACTTCTGGCAAGCCCGGCGCAACGTTCTCCAGAATGGCTTCCTCTACAGAAGGCTCTGCATAGGTCGCTTCGATGATTCTAAAGCGATCAAGAAAAGCCAAATTCTGTTGGAGCACACCTTGATACAAGCCCGTTTGGTCACCGCTGCCCGCACTGTTGCCGGTAGCGATAAAACGAAACTTGGCATGTGGCATGATGATCTCACCGCCATTTTGTGCGATGACCAACGGGGCACCTTCCAAAATGTCATTGAGCCCAGCCAGTTCAGCAGGCTCAGCAAGATCCATTTCATTAATGATCAGCAAATGGCCATGCTTGACAGCCAGTGCCAGCGGCCCATACACAAAGGTCATGTTGCCATTAACCAGTGTGTGGTGACCGATAAGATCGGACAACTCCAATCGACCGTGCGCAGTAATTTGCTGAACAGGCCAATTCAATCGAGAAGCAACTTGGCAAATTAGCGAGGTCTTACCGCATCCCGTGGGGCCTGTAATATACAAACCGTCACCGTCTGGGTGAGACAAGAACGCCAATACGTCACGTAAGTCTTCTTTTCTAAAAACATACTCGTCCTTGCGAACGGGAATGTTTGGATGGGTAGTGTCGGCACCATATCCTTCCAGAACGAAAGCATCAGGAGCCGGGACATTAAACGCTTGATTCACTTGAACCAAAAATGGGGATTGTTCTGTCATGGTAAACCTCATTTAGTTTTAACGACGGCCCCATCGCCCCAACGAGGGAATGAAGTCCCCGTCGGGTGGTGTGTTGATTGTGGTATGGCTGTGTATGTAAGAGTTCAGCTCGCTCTATCATTCGTACCCAGCATTGGCTACGAGTGAAACTGCTTTCTGATGCACTCGATGTAAGCGCATGAGAAAGGAGCCGAAATCGGCTCCAAGTGAACGTTAAAAGTAAAATGAGCTCGGCGAGTCACCTGGCAGAACCAAGTTATCTTGCTCAAGACTGATTTTGATTGGTGTTTCAACGGGCTGCTCTGGCTTATTGGTGCTAATGCGCAACCGCTCTTGTGGCGCTTTTCGGTAAGCGGCTAAAACCTGTTCATCCAGCTCGCCTAACTTATCGGTGGCCAATTGCTTATAGTCCACCGTGCCCGCCATCATGTAGCGGCTGAGTTTGACCCCAGCATAGTCGGCATGAGCGTAGTTACCCATCATGGCGACCAATTTTGACTGGGCGTCTCGCATTTCCTCTTTCAAAGATTTGATGTGATTTTCCAGTCGGACCACTTCGGCATGTGCTGAGCAATACTGTCGAGACAGCGATGTCCAACGGTATTGGGCTTCACCCTTGGGAACAAAACAATCTTGCTCAGGGCATTTTGACGGCTCTTTTTTGGTCTGTACTAACTCCCAAAACTGAAGCGCTGTTTCTTGCAACTCAGTTAAGAACGCCGCGTCTCGCTGTATTTCAAACTACAATCAGTTGATCCTCAAAATAAGAAAACAAACCAACCTCGCGTGCTATTGGCGACCAGTATTTGATGCTGTACTTGCACCCAATACAACTGGTACGCCTCGCTTTGTTCTCGGTGAGCTTGCACATCCTCAAAAACTGACTGGCAAGGACATTTCAGTTCAACGGGTTCGCCCGCATCGTTGATGCCATCAAAGCTGGCTCGAAAGATTGCGTTATGATCGGCTTCTGCACATAACGGCAGAAGAAAGTCATTATGCGCATTCTCAAATGCTCGCCTTGCTTGAGGCTCCAACCTTATACCACGAAGCACATTTGGATTATTCGACAGGTCTTCCGGTAATACGAATCCGGTTTTTTCTGCCCATAATCGCCAAGGTGTTTTGTAGGGTGAACGCCCCATAATAATTGGGGCTTCAGATGCCGTAACCCCTGCAATGCGCCACTGGTGCCATGCAGGAGTACGTTGTGATAGGTCGATAACCTTCATATTGCCTCCTTTGAAGGGAGACTCCCCTGAAGGAGAGAACTCCCCTTCAGGGTTAAGTGGTTACTTTGCAGCTTGTGCTAACGCTGTTTGGTGCTGAACAACACTTGCTTGAACCGAATCAATTGCCGCTTTACCGGCTTGAATCGAACCTAAGACAAGGGCAACAACCAATACCAAGCGAAAAAGTGAGGCTGATTTAGTCATGGAAGATCTCCAAAAAAAAGACGAGACCTTCCCCCTGACGGGAGAATAATCCCGCCAGGGTTAGTAAAATGAATGCGTGGCGCTAAGAAGCTAAAGGCTGTGTGAGCGCTTTGGCTGCTTGTTGCTGAGCATTAAAGATTTCTTGCTTCGCAAACGTCAGCTCAACACCTTGAAAATGTTCATTGGCATATTCCAATGCACTATTCCAAGCGTTTGAAGCTTCCGCCCGCTCGATAAGCTTGTAAACAAGCCCTCGGGTTCGATCATCAACTTGCTCGGGTGGAATCACAGATGGCTCAACAACGTGTGTTGCTTGGCCTTCGATAATTCGCTCCGCTTCGTCTTGATCGAAAATTCCCACAAAGCCAAACGCAATGCGGGAACACTGGATCATGGATTTATGTCTTAGCATTCGCTTAGTGTGCGTCTGCCATGGACCATCTACACGGTAAGGGCCATTTTTGCCATTACCTTCAAAAGGCGGCCGATAGACTTCATCCAGATACTCAGTGATTTTGACTGGGTGCGAACGGTCGCGCCGGTAGATGATGCATTCCATCCATTCAGGGCATTCTTTCGCGCCATCCAGTGAGACTTTGTTTTCTGAAGTCTTAAACTCCATGCCATCAAACTGGTCGTGTTGATTGATGATGCGAGACCATCCATCGACACCTACCACTGGAATAATTCCAGCTTGCTTATCAGGGAACGCAAAAATCTCTTTGGTGAAAGGGTTCAAGCCGTACTGATCTGCAACCACCAAGAGCGCCATCATCTGCTCATTGGTCGGTGCACTACCGTCACGTTGCTTGAATGCTGTTGCTTTTAGGGTATCGAACAATTTGTTTGGATCGACACTAAAGCGCTCAGCAAAGCGTTGGATTAGCTTTGGTTTTTCCATTATGGACTCCGACAATCAAAGTGGGAGTCTGCCCCTGACGGGAAAGTACTCCCGGCTGGGTTAAAGCGTTTTTGCTCGGTTAAAAATCTGGTTCAGGATAAGTTTGTGCCCAATTAGCTTGGGAGCTCGCATCATCCGCCGGTGATGGCTCAGATGCTTTGTTCACACTATCAAGAAGCAGAAACTCGTCCGCGTCCACTTCGCTCAATCGATGCTTAATGCCATCTTTCTCCCATGAACGCGTGCGCTGAGGCCCTTGAACAAAAAGCTTCGCTCCTTTTTGGATTAAATCTTTTGCCCTTAGCCCTAACTTAAATCCACCACGATCTCGAAAAACGACCCGATGCCATTCCGTATGCTCTTTGAGCTCATTGGATTGACGGTCGCGCCATTTCTCAGAAGTGGCCAGTGAAATACTGGTCACTAAATCACCTGATGGATAGGCTCGTGTCTCTGGCTCAGAGCCAACGTAGCCTATGAGTGTTACTTGGTTTTTCATGATGTTCTCCTCGTCTTAGTTGAACTCTGTGCACACAGTTGCTTCTACCCGGCTGGGCAAAGAAGACTGACGACGCAGATAGGTTGGTATTTCGAGTAAAGCCATGTCGTACTGATGTGGCTCTTTGTAAAACGCAGATGTCAAACGGGGCATACCAGGAGCTTTAGGCACTGCCATTGGACGACGTTTTGGTTTTGGTGTGAGCAATCGCTTGATTTGAGTAAGGACAAATCGAAACGGGCGCACGCTTTGACGAGCAAGCAATCGCAAAAGCGACCAGCTCAGTTTTGCAAGCAACATAATGCCTGCGATTTGGATAATAAATCCGCAGATATATTCCATTAGTGACTCCTTAATTTGGTTGTGAAGGAGTCACCCCCAACTGGGGAGAACTCCCCCAG
The DNA here is from genome assembly GCF_000696385.1 of Vibrio metoecus. Lineage (GTDB taxonomy): Bacteria > Pseudomonadota > Gammaproteobacteria > Enterobacterales > Vibrionaceae > Vibrio > Vibrio metoecus. The sequence continues at coordinate 25,048 of NZ_JJMN01000021.1, forward strand.
TTGGGTGGTGAAAAGGCGAACCGCAAGGAACGCATGGTTGAGCATGTAAAAACATGCAGGCTATTTGTTTAAGGAGGCTAGCTACCTCTTAGTACCACTGAGAAAACTCAGCGGCGGGCTTCCTTTGAGCTCATGCTCTCAGGCGCAGATATCACTGAAACAGATCAGCAATATTTGATAATCAGTGTAACCGTCTTATCCAGACAGGATAGTTAGAAAGATGCTCAATTCTTCCACCTAGCTGAAAGGCCATTACCTCACAGAGGATTAGGCTAGGGACTGATTATTGTCATATCAGGAGCAAACTTATGGCCCAAGCAAAACCCAATTACTCAAAACCCATCTTTGAACAATCATTCACAATTAACAGCTTACAGGCACAACGTGTCGTTGACCGTGTTTTTAGACGGACGGTCAGTGCGCTTTACGGAATCGATGTGATCCTGCGCATCATTGGCGATGAGAACGAAATTGATGAAGTGGAACAGATCATTAGCCAGTTGATCGAGGATTGCGCTAAAGCGGTAGACAACGAACAAGCTCGTTTGGACAAACTGATGGAGTCCAATGGCATCGATGAAGTACCTGACTACACCGACCCGATAACCTTCAACGCCAAAATAAGCTCGCCCCAAGTTGGCCAGTTTGTTGGCTTAGTGCGCAAACTCGATGCGTTGATGATCTCAATGGACACACTCTGGTTATCTAGCGTGCTTAGCAACAAGCAACGTGTTGATGGTAACTACGCATGGCAACAGCGCATTATCAAACTGGCTAGGCGCATTATTGATATCGAAATTCGAGCCCGAAAATCAGCTCAAGCTAAGGGTAAAGAAGCAGAAGTTGAACAAGCTGTGCCATCAACCGATGACGATATCACTGAAGAGGAAACAGATATCCCCGCCAACTAGCCAGCTAGCCAGCTAGCCAGCTAGCCAACTAGCCAACTAGGCTCCCATCAACCAGCCCCTCTCGAAGGGGCTCTTCATCTTGCTGTATTTTCTATCAAAATCATTAAAATGAATTTAGAAAATATTCTTACCTGAGCGCTTCAACTGCTCGATGACCCATTGCCCAACACTCAGAACACCAATAGGCAATCCATCATGCAGCCTTGGATCTGGATCAAAGGCTGTTTCAAGCATCTCAACTATTTTTCCCCTTTTAGACGAGCCTTTGCAGCTTCAACCAATTTCCCCTTATCATCAGGACGTGGCAAGTCGACTTTGTTCAAGCAAACAAGGATTGGTCTCCTCTTGACAGAGAGCTGTTTAAGGCTTTGAACCTCCACATCGCTGATACCTCGATTGATGTCAACGACCATCAAGAAGATATCTGCATGATTCAAGTGATCTGCCGTAATATCATTGACATTGCGGTTGATGTCATTAAATCCGGGGAAGTTAACAACGCGAGTCACGTCAGTGGGTTTACCTCTTCCAGAGGGGTCCCAATTGTAAATCTCTGTTTCAGAGGTGGACCCTGCAACTGGATTCACGTTGTTGGTATCTATGCTGAATACAGCTTTCAATAAAGCGTCTTTGCCCACGGAACCCTCTCCAACAACGCCTACCACTACTCTGCTCTGGACCATCTGACGAAGCAACGCGACATGAATAACCGCTGGCACCGTTTTGCGATAGGCTGGTCCGGCTAAATCAAATGCAAGCCATGCACCGGATACAATCCATCCAATCGGTCCAAGAGCAGCCCCTATTGTCCGAGTTATTGCAGCATTAGTAGCAAATGACAGGCCTGATCCAAGCAATGCTCTGGAAATTAGATTGGCTACAATCAGTGAAATTTTGTAAACGGCGACCCCCCCGAATTCCTTCAACAGGAGTTGAGTGATAATCAATCCGCTTGAGCCGATAGGGATGTCTTTGGAAGATATCCCGATAGAAGCCATGAGTTGTCGACGTTCTTCTTCAGTCATTTTGTCCAAGGCGTCCGCAAATAACTTTTCAATGATCTTCTTCTCATTGGCGCTTGCCGGTCCTTCAACAATACCCGGGACTTTTAGTTTTTTACCTACGTCATAAACCACTTCGCTATACGGCACTCCATCACCACCCCTAAACAAGGTAGCGAAATCATTACTGCCCATTTTGCGCAGATGGCTGGCAATTGTGCGCGCATCATTTTCAGTGGACGTCTTGGAAAGCCTCAGCTCGGATTTGTCCAGATCCAAGTACTTCAATAGTGGATCAATATCTTTTGGATCATATCCAAGGGCTTTCTGAATTACGGTTTCGAGAGATAGTTCTTGCTTAGTTGTCATATTTTTCTCTTATAAATTGGTAGCAGACGTAATTGCCATCTGATTCAAATGTTGGGTAGGAGAGAGACTGCTCTCTCCCCACTCCTTGTTTAAGCTGGCTCGAAATCTAAGCGAATTTCATCGGCGTTACGTGATGAAATTGTTACTCTGACGTGTGCGGCCAGGATGCCAGTGGCTCCTCCCAGTAACAAGCCCACAAGTACTCCAGGAGCTCCGCCAAGCAATAAGTATCCAGCCCCTGCTCCAGCCAAGCCACCGGCAAGCCCATAGAGGCCTGCTCTCTCTAAAGACACATCCTCAATTATATCCACACTAATATTGTGCGCTTTGGCTGTATCACGAAGCTGTTCGAGGCATTCTTTTATCAGAACCTTCGGAATGACCAGGTAATTAGTACTTCTGGCTTTAAGAAAGGCCATGGCAATTTCAACATAATCTTCGATTGTACGTTCAGACATGGGTCTGCTCCTTCATTGGTTGTTGATTACGCTATTCACTATTGCCAAAGGCGTGCCACTTTTTACGGAAGACCAGAAGAAAAGCATAATCCCCCTTAAAAACAACAGCTTAAGATTTTTTGTAATGTTCAAGTTGAAAAAACCTCCAGTTCAGATTAAAAATTATAGTGTAGATTTCTTTAGATAATGAATATAAATTCAATATGAATTACAGATACTTTCACATTGGGGCGATGAAAGATGCCCCCGAGAACACCCCGAGCATCTCTTATCTACTCTCATTGGTAGATGGCAACGAATGGCTTCTGAAAAGTTTGAAGAATAAAGATGAGGACGACAGCAAGCGAGAGGATGATGTTAGTATGTACAGCCTGGATGGAGTAATTCAAGCAGCGCAAGGACAGGAATGGAGAAGGTATCTGAATGGGAATCTACTGGATGACCCCAAAAGTGATCGTATTAGAAATAGCTTTACTCTGTTTGCGTCAGAACAAATTGATGCTGATATTTCGAAGGCGATTGATGATCTTCTGAAGCCGGGTACTACGTGTCGAGATCTAATAAAGTATGCTAAGGATATTAATCATCGAAAAACTGTGTTGGTGCTCCCTGAATATTCGAATGCATCCGATTTCCCTGCATTTCTGATGGAAAGGCTTGCCGAGCAAGTGCATCAAATGCTGATTCATGGTAATGAAAATTTGGGCTTAGTTTGTAGGAAGACGCCTCCAAACCAAGAAAAAGAACAGCCATATAAGAAGCTGATAGATCACCTTCTGTTGAGAATGTGGAGTACAGAATCGGACGTAAAGAATGGCATATACTTTGAGAGGTGCATGCGTCCGGGACCTGTCTTGTTTGAAGGAGAAACAGGAACAGGAAAGTCTGTCGGCGCAGCCTTGCTTGCGCAGAAGCTGTCAAAAAAGCTGGTCACTGTTAATCTGGCTTCAATGACTAATGACTTGATTGAAAGCAAGCTACGGGGAGCTAATAAAGGTTCCTTCACCGGTGCGGTCGACCAAAAAGGTGCCTTTGAAGAAGCCAATCAACAAGTTCTGTTACTAGATGAACTTCAAAACGCAAGCTCAGAAGCACAAACACAGATGCTGGATTTGCTCAACGCAACTAGTAATGACGTGACTGTAAGCAGGCTTGGAACCCATTCGCCCCAAACTTACAATGTGAAAGTGATTCTTGCGTTAAACGAACCGCTGGACAAGTTGATCAAGGAAGACCGAATAAGACATGACTTACTCCACAGAGTAAGGTCTATTGTTCGATTGCCTACCTTCAAGGATAGAATCAAAGCGCTTACTGAAAACGAGCAAGATCAAAAGACAACGTTTCTCAAAACCTTGCTCAAAATTTACAGATATCAATGGCAAGAATGTTGGCAAGATACTGGTTCGATACCAGATCCGTTCTTCGCCATCGACGATGATGCTCTTATGCTTATTCAAACTGGCCAATGGCCTGGTAATTTCAGACAGTTCGCTCGTTTTGCATTTGACCTATTCGACACAAATAAAGATCTGGATCGAGAGACTGTAGAACGTGCTATGGAAGAGGAGAATCACAGGAGCGAAATACACCTACCATCAGCAATAGAGGATGGGGCTCTGGTTGACATTCAGCAATCTGATCACAAGCATTCTTATGACCACGAGAACTACAAGCTCGCTGTCGTAGAGCAGGTGCTAAAGCGTCATGATTATATTATCGCTCATTGCTTGAATGACATGGCTTTCAAGGAAACCTACAAACTAGGGTCGAGACCCGCTCTGCGGAGTTATCTAATAGCAAATGAAGATAAGCTGAGCCCAGAGTTGCTGAAACAGTCAAACATTAAGAAATTCATGAAGAAAGATAATGGGTAAATTTGTATGAGCTAGTACAGCTCAGACTTAATACATGTTCTTTCTATTGCTTCATCAGTACTAAACTAAAGGAATCAGTACTGATGAAGCAGCTTCTTTTAATTATTCCCCGAAATTTCTTCCGTCGCCTCCTGACGCAGTTTCTGGGCATCCATTCCGTTTAGCCGTTCGATGGCTCTATCTGCGGCACTTTGACGGTTTCCATCCACGTTTAGCGTACTTCCTGAGCCAGTGAGTCTTTCCAGATCCAGTGACGGTACTTCGGGTAGGTTGCCTGTTATCGACAAGATACCTATCCATTCATCGAGATTGACTTGGCTCCAATCTACCTGGTTTAACTGACTCGCGGTCAAACCTTCACAGTTTGGTGACTTGGCACTTCCCCAACCAAGACCCAATTGCGGACGCACTTGCTCTTGAATGATCCGTGAAAGTGGCGAAGTAAAGCAGCAATATGACTGCCGTTTTTCAACACAGGCACCTAAGAACTTAGACTTGCAGTAAGAGCCTACATAGTGGCAACTCTTCAATACCCGCTTGGCGTTCATTTCAAACTCACTCTGCTCACATTTCCAGATAAGCTGAATGAGGATCATGGTGACTGAATAAATCATGTATGCCGTCATAACCGTACTCAGAACCGCGCCCGCAGCGCCCCCTAGGGCAAAGTTACCACCCGAAACGACACCATCGGCTCCAACTGCGCCACCAACGTTACTAAACAGTGCCGATTGTGCCCCCGAACCAAAGGTCGTACCTACCCATTCAGCCGTCTTATTGGTCAACACCTGCATGAAGCCAGTCGCAGCTTGCTCCGCTCCAGCGCCAGCAGCCGTTGATGGCCCAGCCCCCATAAGAGAGTCCCATGCAGACACAAAGGGCTCTTTGACCGCACTCCAAGTGCTCGTGATTGGTTCCCTGAGCGTATTCCAGGAACCATAGATTGCAGAAGACGGATTCATAGCCATGACTGCCGTATCAAGCTTGTTAACCGCCACTATCATCGTGATGTAGTCCGATAATGACACGCCACTTGGCTTTTCACAGCAATCCACTATACCTCCAACGGCTTTTTTGCACTGGCCAGCATTACCTTTAAAGACCGTACACTCAACGTTGTCTTGGCCATCAGCGCCCGTGCATGACATATCATTGGTCATAAACTGCGCCGCATTAAGCATCGCTGCGGCTTCTGCAAAGTTAGCCTGCTTGATTGACTCTGGCTCTAAACAATCTGTGCCCATACAGCGAACTGGCCCCTCACAGTTGTATTGAGTTGCCATTCGAGCATTTTGCACTTCAACGCTTTGTCCGCAGTCATACACCAAACTTTGGATATAACAGAAGCCTTCATGACCAGCCCCGCCTTCAGTACATTCGGTTCTGACATACTGGCAGGCCGGGTTTTGCTCTAGCGCGGCACACGTATTGGTGGTCGTGTTTTGTCCGTTATTGACGATGGTTTGAGTATTACCATTGGCATCTACCCAGCTATCTGAGCTGCCCATGTTGAACTCTGGATGAGCAGTCGAAGCATTGTAGGTCGCTCTTGCCCTCCAGCATGAAAGCCCCAGTCCATCAGAACTGCCGCGACTGGTTAAATGAGCAGGAGATGAAACAACAGCCGGATAAAGGCTTCCAAGATTCGCCAACTCGCCACTACCAACCGTTAAGCCGTCGATTCGTTTTGTGCCCGTATCCAAACACTGCCACTGCACCGCAGTAAACTGATCCGTTTGCATCAAGCATTGGTCTATGCCCGGATCACTTGATTGATGAACAATGTCTTGCTCTAAGTATTTGCCAGAGAAGGTCAATGAAGCGCTCAGTTTCGCAGGAGCCAAACACTTCTGAACTTCTCGGCTGCAAGTGTCGAAATCGACTTTGTTCCAGCCGGATTCACATCTGGAACGAGTGACTTCCTGAGGTTCATGCCACGAAATAATCGACCCATTAACGACCTTGCACAATGAGCCAACCAAGGTTCCCTTTGGACACGTCATTTCAGGGTACTTAATGGACGGTTTCGTCTCTGTGACCGCTTCTTTATTGCCGGTCAGTGAGAGTGTCGTTTTCCAACCATTTGCCTTAGATGGCGACTCGGTGATTTTTTATCTCAGTATTTTGATTATCAAAAATCCTCAGTGTCGCGTTTCCAGTTTGCATAGTACTGCTGTGCTGTGGAACAAAGCTGAGCGTTTCAGAGGTAAAGCAGCCGCGCTCAATGGACCAGCTTTGTTGATGTGTTTCGGCGGATACACGTCGCTCTAACTGACACTGAGTAAGCGTACTGATCTTTTCGCACACCTGGTAATCCGGTACATGCTTGGTTTCAGTAAATGGCGTAATCGTCTGAGTAGGCTCACAGGCCTCAAAACTACTCGGCATAAGATTGGATACCACGCACTTTGGATCGCTGGTTTGTAATCCACAGTCATAGGTATCGGTAAAACGAATGCATTCACCTTTATCATTGGTCTCGGCACATTCTGACGACATGAAGCCACAGAAAGGATTCGCTTCAAGCACTTGGCAGGCCTGATTTTCAATCCCCTTATAGCTTTCGTCATCCACACTGACTTGTACACGCCGACATAAAGGCGATATGCCAGTCACAGGGCTTGGGGCAAAGTAGGATTCACAAACTGAAACACCATTGACCACCGTACATCCGTTGGTTGAAGAAGGCTGATCCGTGCATTGAATGCTGTAGTCTGAAAACTTTGTCGGAATATCCGCTGCTTGTTCGATACAGGATTGCGGCGACCAACTATCATTCATCACCACCTTGGTTGGATCAAAGCGTACCTTGATGCGTGCATACCCCTCACCACTACCAGTGACCGATACGCGAATTTTTACCGGCACTTCTAAACCGGGTTCTACCGCTTTTAGCTTAGCAGTGAGATCGGTATTTGGATTGCGCTCCCAACTGGTACTGAGCTCGCAGCGGCCAGCCGTTTCTGGTGGAAAGTTATTGTTCGGCCCAGACCAGACTTTCTGATCGCCAAGCCAAACTTGCATGTAGTCATCCCATTTGGCGTACTCAAGAACGGCTGAGGTAATCGCATCGGGGTTCACGACTTTGAGTGTGATGGCCTGTTCGAACACTTTACAACTACCACTCCAGTAGTTGTCGCCAATACGTCCTATCCAAACTTCAAGACATCCCTCACCACAAGAGCGAAGGTTCATTGGTCCTGAAACATGCTCAATAATGCCTGCCGTGTAATCGTGAGAAATAGTGCAGCTGTTAACCGCTGTATTGAGCCTGTCGCATTGCTGGTAATTTGGGCTACCTTCACCTTGAGACTCACAGCCTGGGAAGCTTTGTGTTAATAGATTTGGGTCAGTTTGAACCGCATCGGTTAATGCCCAAAGCGGATCATTGACCATATCTGGCCGCGACCTGTCTTTGATTTGCTGTAGCGAACGAAACGCCTCACCCGTAGCGCCACTTTCGGATGCCATGCTCTCTTGGCGCTGCGTCCCCAATTGATTCATGCTGGCATCAGAGCCATAAACGCCCGTTAAGACATCCAATGAGCCCTGATCCATACCAGGGAAAAGCTCTTGCAAGTTAATGGACTCATTACCACTGCCATTCGGCAGCGACAATGTATTGCCATTGAGTGCGGGCATCGTCCAGTTTTGCAGCAATTGCTTACCTTCCTGTTGTCCGCTTAGACCGGATTGGCGCTGCACATCAGCGGCCACACCATGTAAGGGCAAGCACGCCATAGTGATAGATAAAATACCCGCTAAAACTCGGGTAAAAAATGTTGGTTTCATAGTTAACCTCCCGAGTTACAGCAGTCTTGCCAGCGCCACAAAATGTAGAGCGCATCTTCTCCGGCACCGGGGATCGTTCGCCACTCTCCCCATTTCATGGTGCTTTCACCGATGACATGCGCACTTTCAGTTTCCGGTACAGGGAAGAACATACTCATCTTGTATTGGGATTTCGGCAGCATAGGTTCGATAACAGGTCGGCATAGCGCACTGTTCCCCATTGTTCGTCTTGCAAGACCACGCCTGTGTTGAGCCGCGATTGCTCGCGCGGCTAAATGGCTGGTGTTTTCTGCTAATGAGCCAAAGGCTAAGGTATGGCCAGATAAGGGATAGAGATGGCCCCAACTGCCAGCACACCAAAACAACTGGTCGACGGGTTTACCAAGCGTTGATGAAGCAGCGTCAGCGGTACAAGCAGATATAGCCAATGGATTGGCAACGGCAGCCGCTTCAGGCTGAGTAAAAAAGGCCAGTTCATCGTTCAGCCATGTTGGGTCCAATTCCGACAAATACATCAAGTCAAAGTCCATGTAACCATCGGCATTGCAATTGCCATCCATGAACAAATCGAGCATAACCAAAAGCGGAAAGGCGTAATAATGGTAATGGTAGAAAGCGAGATCACCGGTGTCGTATTCACCTTCGCCATGACCACCTTGCAGTCTCCTATCACCTAACGGTAAACGAATCCCTCCCAGGGAAGGCGAACAACCCGGCGTTCTGACCAATTCAATCAGACGCGCTGGCTCCCACATGCTGGTAACAATACCTGGCCTTGGCACGCCTAAGTTGTCTTCACATAAGCAAAATGACTTGTTTGATGCGCCGCTTGGGACACTGCCTGAGCCAAGCGGAAGACCTGCAACCCGGATAGGAAAAATGCATGACCAGCAAACATCCGTCAGCAACTTGCCCGATAATAAACCCGCGTCTGGGCAGGTCAGTTCGGCTTTTGCAGGAATAGATGCGCCCAGGACAAGCATGACAACGAGAGTCCGCACCAGACGATACGTATTATTGAGCTTTTGCATGAACAAGCTCCTTTGCTGGAATTTCTTCTATTTCAAACGCGAGCCCCTTTGCTTGAACAAACGATGGGGTGACTTGCAAATCAAAGCGCTGCTTTAGCGAGGCATTGAGAAGGTAAACCGGACTGTCCAATGTCTTTTCGAGCGCATTGAGGCGATTCCAGCCTTGGGCAAGGTCGAGCTGCGTGGTGATAAGAGTAATGCGGCGCAGTGTCCTATCTTGCGTCTCAAGCCAATGCGCTACTGCGTCCACTTCTTCAGCGTTCGACGCATTAAAGACCACGAGCTGCTGAGTAAATGGCAAGGCTTTTAGCGGGTTAATACGCGTTCCTGCTGGGATCAATGTTCGGCCATTGGCATCCAATAGTGGCCGCTGTATGACGATGGTTGGATCAACCATTCTTATCCGATACTGCGTTGCTTTGGGTAAGTCAGTAAATGTTTGGCGAGACCAGAAACGCTCAATGGCTTTTTTCTTTAACGCGCCGAGGTCAAGCGACTGTAAACGCTGCATCGCCACCTGCATCAAATCCGGTTCTAAAATCGAATGAATTGGACCGCGTTGACCCAATGAACCGCTATTGCCAGTTTCAATTTGGCGCTGCAACCAGTCCTTGCTGTAAACCCCTAGTGCACTTGCAGTCACCTTGTCATCTTCTATGCGGAAAATGGCAGGCACGCTAGTCACCCGCCAGTGCACAAAGGCTTTCGGATCGATTCGAACCTGAGGAACAGGATCAAGTCCCGCCATCAGGGTATGCCAATCACGGATAGCCGCCCCCAAGGTCTTTCCTTCAGGAATTCCCCGAAACAACACAATAGCGCCGGTAGCACTGGCCTCTTTAAATAGCTGCTTCAGTGACGAATCACCCAATGAAGACGACGCAAATATCAACCATTCATCGCTGTGTTTGAGCGACACAGGTTGTTCAACCGGTGCAAAAGGCTCAATAAATCCAGATGAGCCATCCACAGCACTTTGTAAAATGCTGCGGCTCATTTCGACGATCTTTTTGTCCTCGTCAGACAACGGATAAGGCTCTTGTGCCCAGGACACTTGAACCCAAGCCAATGGAGCAACCAACAAAAATAAGAGGTATAGTCTTCTCATCATCCACCTACCTACCAAAGCCGGCCAAGCGCGACCGACAATCTGCTCGCGCTTAACGGCATTCCAATAGCGGGAGTCGAAACTTGTTGCAGCCTCGCCGGAAAACCAATATTCGTTTTCTGCAGCGTCAATGAGCGGCTAAATTGAGATTCCGCGACACCAAGACGCTGGGCTAATGCCATGCCGGTAGAGACTTGAGCACCATTCACCAGCACATGCTCGGGAGTCACATTGACTTCATCCCCAGGCATCCCTGTTAGGCGTTTCAGCATCCGAGTACCGTCGTTATATAACGGAGCGAGTCCTTTTGAGTGGAAGGCATACAAACCATCCTTAACCGGCTCTTTATTCCATAGGTCAATCAGATACACCGTGGTATCAGGCAGGCAGCGCTCTTGCTGGGTATCAATACCTATTCGGTAGCGCATCATGGCGTAGGTGCCTACCAAGGCCATGATTAACGCAAGAACGGTCAACCGGATGAGGTATGGCCGCCAAGGCATTCTTTTACGGAGTATCTGCATGAGACACCTCCTTTGAGCCTACTGGCACAAATACAGAATCATCAGCACCCACCACCGCTTGGGCATCCAGCACGATAAAACCGGCTGCTTTTAGCTTTTCAATTTGCTGATTGGTCTGAAGCAACCTGGATTCGATGTCTTGTTCGCTGGCATTAGGACCCAGTGACAACACCGCCTCCCCAAAATCCACGACTGCAATGGGCGTACTTAACGCCAACTGGCTGTGGATGGGTTCGAGTGTTTTCATTAAGAGCCAGCTGGTCATTAAACCGCTACCAGCAACAGACAAAGTAATAGAGGCCATAAATGGCCAAAGCGTGGTCTTATTCATAGCCTCGCTCCTTTAACAACTGGGAGATGGCATCAGCAACAGAAAGGCCTTTGCGCGTTAACTGCTTAATCGCGTTTACATCTTCTGCACGGGACGAGTACAACAGCTTGTGAAACGGATCGACGATGAGGCGGCCAATCCCGGTGCCCATCTCGGTAATAAAGAAAATTTCGGAATAGACACCCGTGACGGTATGAACCGTTTTCAGGTACTCATAACCGCCTTCACCTAATGGCAAACGGCCTTCTTTTTTGAGCGCGTTGATGGTTTCGGCTTTTTGGCCAAGCAGGTACATATTGGCCGAGTTTTCAGCGATGGCTTTTCCTGTAGGGCTGTCATACAAATCGTTGACCGACTGCGTTACCGTCACAGCACTGCCGCCATATTTTCGAAATCGACGGTAACCCGTTTCGATGAACTTACCGACATCACCTTGAGTCAGCAGATCCCAGGCTTCATCAATGAACACAATCTTGCGACGATCCCGCTCACCTAAGTACATCTCTTGTTGGATTTGGTAGATAAGCTGAAGCAACACCACTTGTTGCAGGTGCTTGCGCCCCTTGAGCTCTTCTAACTCCAAAACGGTGAAACGGTTTTTGAAGCGAATATTGTTATGGCCATTAAAGAAGCGGCCATATTCGCCTTGTGTCGTAAACGGGTAGAGCTGCTCACCCACGTCTTGCACACGACGGTCTTCATGATTTTTTAAGGCCTCTGCCACATCATCAACCAACATGGCACGACCTTTTTTCTCCCAAAGTTCACGGGTCTGACGCTTTAGGTTGGCCATCTGAAAATCAGTTAATGACTGCGTAGGCGCGGCCATTGCGGCCAATAATCCAACCAGTACATCCGCTTCTTCGTCATAGTCCTCAACGATTTCAAACGGGTTTAAGCAAATGCCACTGTCCCGCCCGAACTGTAAGAACTCTCCGTCATAAACTTCACACAGTTTTTCATAGGAGCGGCCAACATCAATCACCCAGCATTGCCCGCCTTCAGATAAGTAGGAGGAGATGATTTCGTTCACCAGGAATGACTTACCCGACCCCGATTGCGCCGCGATGCAACAGTTGTAATTACTGCCCGAGTCATAAAGGGACACACTCATGATCTGGCCATTACGGGAAACAAAGTTAATCACCGGCGTGCCAGTGCCTTTCCAATCCGCAAACAAAGGCAACAGAGGGATGACATGCCGTGTCGCCATGGTCTTGAATCGAAACAAGTCGTTCATCGCCTGGCGGTCAGCACCAAATGGCAAGGCATTCAGGAAAATGGGCAAACAGAAGTACTTGTCTTCCATCAGCTCAAATCCGAGCTCTTTGAAATAGGTTCGAGCATTTGAAACAGAGCTGATGGACGCCTCTTCCGTCGGGGAAAACAGCGTTAAGGTCATATTTGCCCGAATAGGACGATCACCTTCTTGCAAAGCTTCAAAAAGAACATCAAACCCCTTTTTCTTGGCTGCAAGCACCGGCACAAACTTGAGCATCGGGCCATAGGCCTGATTGACCGCCCATTGACGCTTCGTCTCTAAACGAGATCGCATCGCCTCAGCTGAAGGAAAGTGAATGGTGACATTTAGCAAAAAGCTGCCGCGTAAACCGCGACTGCCCGTCATCATATCGCCCGCAAAACTTGCGGCATGACCAAACCAGATCCGCTCAGGCAAGCGCTTAAACGATAAGGTTTTAACTCGGTAATCACCCAGCATCAGACCTTGGCTATCCACCTTGATAGCCCGGTCATAATCCAACACTTGCTCTCGAAGTGGTTTATCTGCCTCACTGCGGATTGGTGATGGATTGCGCCAAGAAGCATCTTTTCCCCAGTTAAGCTGCGCACTTAATGCCGCGAGCCAATTTCGGTCAGTCATTTCAGTGACGCGAAAACCAACCGTTGCCAGCGCCTGCGAGAAAGAAGCCCGAAGCGCGGATGCTCGACTCAATTCACGCTCCGTCGGTATAGGACTTTCCAAAGGCAATTTGCAGGTGACGATCAGTTGAAAGTTGCGTACCTGAGTCTGGGTCGATTCTTCTATCGGTTGAACCGTGCCCCCATCGAGAAAATCCGCACGTTTGCGTATCGACGCCCTGAGCAATGGATCGGATTGACGATGCCGCAAGCCCATCATACGCTGAAGGTCGGTTTGAATATCAGGCGAGGCGTACAGGCCAAATTGCAGCAAAGTGTCTTTTGGCCAGTCGTTGTTAAGTAGAACATTAACCCTGTCTGCAACAGACTCATCACCACCGGGCAAGGGGTCACATAGAAAAACCAAAAGCCAAACACTCTGGTCTTCCATGAAAAACAGTTGCTCATTGTCTGAATAGGCCAACACAGGCAATAGCTCAGAAGCTCGTTGCCCTGAATACAAAGAGGCTTTCATTAACGTCCCTCCAACCAAGCAGAAAGGTCATAAGGACGACCTCGGCTGATGCGACCATCATTGGCGACAATAAAAGGCACACCTTGAATGCCCAGGATTTGAGCAGTCACCAAAGTACGCTGCATTGGCTCTAAGTTGCAGGCATCATTCTGTTCTAGGTTACCAATCTGGCCATTGAGCAATGCATCGGTGGCCGCTTTCTTGTCACGCGCACAGCCAAGCTGGCGAACCTGTCGCTCTGAATCAGGACCAAGCACTGGCACAGGGAGTATTTGGAAGGTGTATTCTTTGGTTAGCGGTAAAGCTTGTTTCAAAAGCTCATGGCAGTGCGGGCATCGTGGGTCAACAAAGACCACCACTTTCTTTTTGCCTTCGCCTAAAGTCAGTGGGTTCAAATCATCCATTTTTAAGCCAAGGCGACTTAAGTCCAGCGTGTTACCCGCTTCACGAATTTCTTCAAGGCTGGTAAGCGGCTTTTTCGACCAGGCATCATAGAGCGTGCCATCAATGACGAACCGGCCACTGTCTGACATGAAAACAATACGGCCATTGCTTTCGACCGCTTTCATACCCGTGACAGGTAAAGAAACCATGCCGTCAATTTTGCCAACGGGCGACACTTCAGACACAGGTTCAGCTTGAACCAATGGAGACAGCGCAAGCGCCAGAATAATTGGAGATAGTTTTCGCATGAGGAGTCCTCGTTAATGTAAATCGAGGCTCCAGTCTATGCAGTTGTCCTATGTGGACTCGGTTAGATAGATTGAAGAATTTGTCGTCTTGCTAAGCAGCACCAAACTCCAGATCCTAATGAAAGCAATCACGCACTAAAATAAATCAATTGTCTCTCATATACTTTTGCAGAGTTTTTTGATCCACTTTCAATGCTTCTGCGGCTTTAACCCATGTTCCGAATTGCTTTTTGGCAGCTGTTGCAAATTCCTTATGAAACGCTTTCGTTAACTCATCCTTAGTTGTCTTGGATAAATCACCAAATGCAAACCTTGTGTCAGGACTATCCCCTTGGATAGCAGGCTCGACCAACGAAGCTAATGAGCTAGAGATTGCCGACTCTGTAGTTTGGGAGCTCAAAAACGCACAAGACATGTATGCTAGCTTTTTGAGGTCACGTAAGTTACCTGGTAAATATGCCGAGTTAAAAAACTGGATTAATTCATTTGATACTGGAGCTTCCGCAGGCAGATTGGGGTTAACATTAACTTCCTGCCAGATTCTTTGCCAATCGGACAATATATCTTCTCTGCATGCCCGAAGTGGAGGTATTGTTATTGTCAGCATGGATACACGATCAAAGAAATCAGCATCGAGTATCGCTGCCAATTGCTCAAGTGATTTATTACTCGCGCAAACTAGCTCAAAGTCAGATGCTTCCTCAGTGTCACTTCCAACAGGGCGAAAACAGTGATGGTTATCTTGAAGCACTCGAACCAGCTTTCGCTGAACCGAAGTTGGTAAATCTTGAATCTCATCCAAAAACAAAACTTTTCCATTTGCTTCTTTCAAAAGTCCATTGCGATCCTTTTCCGCCCCAGTGAAGGCACCTTTTACGTGGCCAAACAACATACTATCAACCACTTGAGAATCTAGTCCTCCACATGCAAGCGTAACAACCTGCTTTTGCTTTACCTTACCGACAACGGTTTCAATTAGCCTCGTTTTCCCTGTACCACGTTCACCCAGTACAAGTAACGGAGCTTTGGGAACACAAGAGAACTGCTTTAGCGTTTGTAATGCATCCTGCCTTGCTTTTGATTTAGGGTCTAAATCGTAAAGGGCGTAACCGCCCTCTGAACTTGAAATAGCAGAGATCTCTGCCAAATACGTATTTACACTGAAATCAACTTTGGCAATGCTGGTTCTTTTGGTATCGGGGTTATATTGTGATGACCAGAGGATTGTTTCGCGTGGAAAATGCCCCCGAGCATGAAGAATCAACCAAACCGCATGCATCGCCGGAGTTCCCGGCGATACATTGATATGAAGATTCTGTTCAAGCTTTAGCTCTGGAATAATCTCAGACTCTATTGCGTGATAAATTTCGTTGTGATCAGCTGGGTTCTCGATAGCTACAGTTCGAAAGGTAATCTGTATATCGCCAAATTCATGCTCTTTGTACAGACTGTTATCACCAGCTGACTGAGTAAGAACAATGACTTTGCCAACATAAACTTTACGATTCTTAAGCCGCTTTAACGCTTCGTCTAATACCTCAACCCCAGCTCTTTTTGAGTGCCAACAAAGCAGTGTATTTTTGTTATCCAAAGTTACGCCTCCAATACAATTCGGGCGTTTGGCAATTCACTTTGCTTCAGCCTTTTTGCCATGGCAAGTTCGTATTCTTGACGAACTGTAATAGCTAACTGTTTTTTTGTCAGTCGAACAACCTTTGGCTCATAACTTTTTCTAGGCGCTCCTGAATCCTGCTTCTTAGAAGTTTCACCCTTAGCCGTTAAAGGTTTGAAATACTCTGGACTGGCGTTAGTGATAACTGGCGGCTCTATACGCCATTTATACTCAATCTTGTGCGATGTTTTTTCCCGCCAGTTTGCATTGGGTATTTTTGGTTGCTTATCCATATCAGACAAACAATCTGCTTTTATAGGAGATAACTCAACAATGTCTACTTCGCTGACCGAGTACCTCTTGAATGTATTATTTTCCCAAGCTTCAAAACCACCAGAAATCATCCCTAGACTCATATCGATGTTCAATTCATTGTGGCTATTAGTTAAAAACATATCTAAGCAGTTCATCAGCTCTTTTACCTGAGTACTGGTGAGTTTTACGCCTAACTCAAAGCCTTGATCCATACCATGCGCTTGAAAATTGGCCGACATCACCATGCCATGCATTCCATCTACTACAATCGCTTTGGCATGTAGCCATTTAAAACACTTCACCGATGCACCAGCCTGTTTCATACCCAACAACGCTGGCATGGCTGCTGGTCTTTGGCGAGATAGAATGGTGACTTTTAGCCCCGACTTCGCACGTTCACATATTGCTTTTACAAGCTGATGGTCCTCTTGCCATCCAAAACTCGATATGATGAGTTCATTTTCCGCTTGATTGATCAACGCTAATGCGTGTTCCCTAATTCGAGCGTCTTCACTCGATGTGACCAGTATTTCAGTTAATTCCCTTGGATATCTGACATTGCCCGGCGACTTATATGCTGAGAATTCACCACGGCTTGTCATATGGTGCTGCGCACTCTCGAAGATTGCCCAACGGAACACATTCACGATCTCAGCTATTTGATGGCGTGAAAGCGCGACCCCCAGCTCTTCATTTCGTAAAAGTGCTTCTTCTGTAAGGTTTGCCGTTAAAAGCAACCCTTTAGCATTACCAGTTTCATGTAATGCGTCTATAACAACGGCTTTTGCGTGGAAATGCGGCGCAGATGCAAAGTGAACATGTCCAGACAATTTGTTTAACATTTCCTTATGCTGCACAAGACACTTCTTACCAAAGTCATCGTCAGGCACATCGCCATCAAGACGAGTCTCACATGCCAATAGTATGTACACACGAACTTTGCGCTTTGCAGCTTTTAGGACAGCAGATTCGACATTCTCATCAGCAAGCAAAAACGTACTAAGAATAACCGAGTGCTCAGCATTATCGATTAATTCGACAACTCTTGATTGCAGCTCATTGCAGAACAAAGAGCTACCAATATGTTGCGGATCAGATACCTTTTTAGGTAAAACAGGCAAAAGCACAGGGGGCAACTTGGTATTTGATTGATCAACAATCTTAGTTTCAGTCTTAGTAAACTTTTCAATTAGATTCATCACTATTATTCCTTATAGGTTCCAATCATGGGCTGCAATGACATGCCAGGTATGCTGATTTTGCTGGTCTTCTTCAGTCCAAAACTGATTTGCCAACTCAGCCCTATCAGGTAGTGTGAAATTCCAACTTTTAAAAGGTTCGAGTGCTTTTTCTCTCCAAACTTGGTACTTGCTATTAGTGGCATACATATTGATATTTTTCTCTAATCTCCATTCAGCCCACTTTTTAGCATCCAATTCAGTCAATGCTGATATAGAAATATTGTGTAACTTCATCGCATCAAACGAACCCAACTTGTGAACAGATGGTCTTTTTACGCTTACCGAGCGCTTCATATTGATTCGCTCAGATTCAGTAGTATTTTCGAAAACCACTGACAAGATTTCCGTTCGCTCATCCCATTGTTCAAGCAAGCCCTCACTATGCAGAAGTACTTTCAAAACTTGCTGACGACTGATTGGTTCAACCCGACGTGAAAATATAAGATCCTTTCCGCGCTTCACATCGACATTGCCATCAGTCACATTCCACTCGATGTAATACGGTTTTCCTTGAGGTGAGATGCGCTCACCTTTGAGTTCAATTTTGTCAACGCGTACTTCCGAACCTCCACCTATTGGTTCAACCTTCAGGCCACGAACGTCTTTGACTAGTTGAGGAACCTCAACGAGTCGCTTTGCTCTTTCATTTAGCTCATTTCTGTTTTTTCCAAGTCCGATCGACGCTGCACTAGGCTCTGTGTGCGCATCAATAGTAAGAAGTGGATGAGGCAATAAAGGCTCATGACAAACGCAAAGGCTCCAACACCCATCTTCTGGCACTAGGATTTGATCTTTCTCAAGAGCAATCAGTCCTGATTCAGTGAGCCTGTATTGGTCTCGATTAGACTCAGCAAGCCCATATAATCGACATATGTTTAGTAACCTATCAGCAACGACACGACGTCCGATTTTGTCCCCAAATAAATGCTCGGAGCACTCAGCAGAACTCGCATTCGGATAATCTTGAAGGAATTGCAGCACGCAGTTAATTTCTGGACGGCTATCTGCCAGCGCGATTTCACCCTGTACGAGCCAACTTTCAGTCTTAATTTCTCGTTTTTAGTATGATGTCCTGGCTCATAGTGCCTCCTGTGCTTCAGTCTCGATTGTTGTAGACCAGTAAGAATTGCTGGCAAAAGTACCTAACACACCCGATGCCTTTTGCATTGCAGTGCGGTTTCCGTACACAATGAGCTGATGCTTGGCCCTCGTAATTGCCACATTCAAGCGATTTGGGCTTTCAAGAAAACTCGTGGGATGGTTATTTGCGAAACTAAGCATGACAAAATCAGCCTCATGCCCCTGAAAACGGTCTACGGTACATATCTGAATATCAATATACGGTGAGGATTTTTCACCTCGATAGAAATGCCTTACTCCGTGATGACTTCCCGTCCACTTTCGTAAAGATCGACGTATAGCTCGCTCTTGAGCCCGATAGAATGCCAAAACAGCTACTTCCCAAGGCTTTTGTTGGTTTTTCTCAACATTTGGGTTTGATTTTGCCCAAGAATCAAAGCGACTTAATTCTTTTAATATTTCTTCTACTTCAGCGGTGATTTCACCTTCTTTGCCTTTTCGACCTTTAACATCGTGCCATATACAACGATGTGAGCCGCTTCGGTATCCCCAGTCCCGCTTTTCAGCTTGGCCATCAGGACTTTGCAGTGCTTTTTCATGGTATATATGTACTCGGGAAAACTCGGCAATGTCTGGATGCATTCTGTGCTGGTAACTAAGCCGTATTTGTCGTTGTTCCAAAACACTGGCTGGAAGTCCATCAGACAGAGCGGTGCCTTGTTTCTGATACTCTGTTCGTTCAAATCCAACTTGCAGTGATTCAAGGATAGAAGGCAGTGCGATCCTACGTACCCTGTCTATTGTCAGTGAACGTATCTTTTCCTGAGTCAAATAGGTAGTAGCGCTTTGATATCTTCCTCTAACTTATTAACAGTTTTAGAACTTCCGTTAGATTCTGTATTTAGGCGCTGTTCGTACATACGAGCCAGTCGCCACGCTAACTGGGATTCCCAGCTATCGGACTCGGTCTTGATTTTTGTGCGAGTTAATCTCGAATGCGCTGCAAGTCGCATTTCTAACTTTTCCGGTAACGCAGGCAGCCCCCTTATGGTCGTCGAAATCCAGGGGAAGGTGATTAGCATTCTGAGCGATGAACGCTGACGAACCAAGGACTACTGATGCGTAAGGGAGATCTGTCTTCGGACCTTTAGATGATGCAACCAATACATTTTTGGACTTTGCTTGCTGATGATAAAATTCAATTGTCTTTTCATCGTCAGTGCAAACCAAGGATACTTCTCGTTTCTGAATATTGATTTGTCGAGCAGAGAAAATATCTGCGCATGCTTCTCGCTGATAACTATCCTGTAAACATGGCTGCAAATTTACTTCGGTAGCTTCATCATCAACATAAGGTGAAAGCTGTTTTGGATCTCCCACCATGATCCAACGCTTGGCAAGTACCGCTGGCACCAAAAACTCTTGAAAAGTTGTTTTTGATGCTTCATCAATAATCATCACATCGAAGATTGGCGATGTTGATTGTTTATTTTTGATATCAGGATGCTGAAGCAACCCAATAGTTGTCCCGCAAACTAAATTCGCCGCTTCAAGAACAAGACGCTCAACAATATGTTTACCCTCACCGACCTTACTTTTAAGTAACTTCTGACTAACTGAAATGTGCGGTTGTTGCTGAAGATGTTTTAGCAATCTTGTGCGTTCAGTTTTAACAAACTCTTCCAATTGCCATGGCTTTGCCTTTTGAGAAACGCTTGATTTATCTCCAATCCGTACAGGTAACACCATGTCGCGATAAATATTTTCTTCAGACATCATTCGTTCAAGAACATTGTCAACAGCAACGTGTGTTGATGCACAAAGTAAGATCCGCTTACCTCGCTTTATTAATTGAAGAATCAGTTCGCAAATGGCTGTAGTTTTACCAGATCCTGGGGGGCCTTCAAGGAAGGCAAAGTCTGGTGTATTGAGTGCAATATTTACAAACTCACGCTGCTGAGATGTTCCCTCTCTTGCTCCATCGGTAAGAACGTAGTAGTCATGGCTAAATAAGTGCTCATCATAAGGAACATTCGGCCACTTAGCATGATCCTTACCTTCAAACAGCCTCAATAGCGGAAGATGGTGAATAGAAGGGGTGTCTTGTAAGCTTTGTAATGCATTAATCTGACACTTTAACTGGTATGTGTTTGGACGAATAACCAAATAGTCGTGGTCAGGTAAACGATCCAATAACAAGCTGTCATTCTCTACATTTCTGTCCAGGACTGAAATTGCGTTGGATTTATTGAATCCAACATTGCTTTGTGATTTCCCAGTCAAATGCCAACCATAACCGTCTGGACACTCATACGACGACAGCCCATTGCCTAATTCACTCGCAATTTCGTCCGCGTGTTCCTCAGTTGCATAAGCCATTTTAGGTTTACCGTGACTTCTACAATTTGGGCACTCTCTAGCGGCACTACCCACGGCTTTCCATCTAGCGGGGCTTGCTTCGTATACCGTGTCGGTACTTTCATCTAAAAAGAGCTTTAAGTTCTTTTCGAAATCACCGCAGTTATCGGCAGGCTCAACTAATTGTATCCATACTCCACTTTGAGCATCGTCCAGCTTTTCCCAAGCTATCGCTTTAACAGCCTTCGTACTTTCTAGGTACTTTCGAGTGGTGTCTAAATACTTATAAAAGTCACCAAGACCACTCACTGCTTTACTAAGCAGGATGTCTGGCCTGTGAATTCCTAAGTTTGCGTATCTTAATAACGCCATGTTTCGTCCTTTGATCGAATGAGTTGTTCATCCTAAATATCAAGCATCGTGCCAACAACCTTCGATTTAAAGGCCTCATTAATTGCGCACCATCGAACAAATAAAGGTTTTTATAGGAAGGTATTTTTCACACCCTCTGGGTAAATTTATAACCCATAAGTGCCATTTTGTACATCACATAACTCTCATGAAGCCAAGACAATGAAAAGAACCCAAACAACTTTACTTTGGCTACTTCTAATTGAAACGCCGTCATGATAAACGGGTACGGGGTAGGATGACGCCCAAGCCTTCAGATATCTGGCCGCTTGGGCGTTTTTGTTGTTATAAGGAGCCCAGTAAAACAGCGCTGATTGCTGGAACGGTTGTGCCAATGACTTCTTGAGTGCTGGCAACGATAGGTAAGGTTGCAGACATAACACTTTTATCGCCTACAAGCGATGACAGAAGCGCCGTTGCTAGCCAACCGGTTTAGCTGAGCCCGTTTTTTTACACCTATGTGGACTCGGTTAGATAGATTGAAGAATTTGATGCCTTGCTAGGGTGCCACTTGTTGTGACGCATTATTGGTAACGGTATAGCTATCATTCTGAAAGTTGACAGGTTCCTCCCTGCTAGACTTCTGGTTTACTTAAGTCTATTTTTTCATACTCTAGGTGTTAAATTTTACAATGGTTTAAACCAAAAAGAGTTACGTACCGTCGAAATACAACTAACCAACTCTCAAAGTTCCAAGAACAACACCGTGTGTATCTATTGACTACACGCTAGAACCGTTTAAACTGTGTATTAAGTAGATATACAGAGGATGGTGTCATGGCTACAAAGACAGCCCCAATCAACATGCGAGTACTGCCATCGGTAAGAGACATCATCGATGCCGCAGCAAGTTTAAAAAAAGTTGATAGAACCGTGTTCATTCAGCAAGCAGCGCTCAATGAAGCGCTATAGTATACTGGCAGAACAGCGGGTATTTTGTTCTAGAAGCAAAGGCTTTTGAAGCGTTTGATAACGAACTTCGTGCAGAGCCACAGACTCTTGAAGGTATGAAAGATCTGTTTAAAAGGAAAGCGCCTTGGGAATAAGCGCACCAACCCTACTCACTGCTGATCACGTAGATTAACGCCTTTCAATGTGGCATCGAAGAACTCGATACTTGGTTAAGAAAGCAGGCGTTAAAGAGTCAAAAGCGGGGAACCGCGAGAGTGTATGTGGTCAATGACACGGAAGTACATCAAGTGATTGGGTACTATGCCATTGCCATGGGATCAGTTTCCAGAGAGCAAGCCTTCAGTTCATTAAGAAGAAATAGTCCAGATCCCATTCCCATGGTGATTCTAGCCAGGCTTGGAGTAGATAAAGCCCATCAAGGTCAAGGCATTGCAGCCGGTCTTTTAAAAGATTGTATCATTCGCTCAGTACAAGCAATGAACGCTGTCGGTGGAGCAGGAATTTTAGTTCATGCTATTGATGACACTGCGCAAACGTTCTACAAGAAATTTGGCTTCAAAGAATCGACGTTTGATCCTTTAGTACTCATGGCAAGGATCTGCGATATCGAAAAATCATTGTCGATAGACTGAGATGACGGCTCCCCTTGCACAAGAGAAGCCGTCTATATTATCAGGTGCCCAGTAAAACGGCGCTGATTGCTGGAACTGTTGTGCCAATGACTTCTTGAGTGCTAGCAACAACAGGTAAGGTTGCAGACATAACACTTTCAACGACGGTTGGCGTATTGTAGAGACCCATACCGCCACCAATGCCCAAGGCAAAAGCCATCAAGCTTTGGCGAGCGATACCGCCCACAATACCCACCAGAACCATGGCTCCCGCTACGATCCGTCCCAAAGTACCTTGGGTCCAATCTTTTAGGGTATCCCACACATCAGTGAAAGCATCACCACCGGTGCCCGCAAATGAGGGCTCCGAAATCATTAACGCCATTAAACCAAGCGCACCA
Organism: Vibrio metoecus; assembly: GCF_000696385.1. GTDB lineage: Bacteria > Pseudomonadota > Gammaproteobacteria > Enterobacterales > Vibrionaceae > Vibrio > Vibrio metoecus. The sequence continues at coordinate 48,478 of NZ_JJMN01000021.1, forward strand.
ATGGTCATTAGGCGCTGAGTTTGAATGGTGCGAACTGCATTTGTCATTCGTTAGTTTCTCCGTAGATACTCAAGTTATCGCGCTTACCATCAGCTCCCGCTGAGGCTGAATCGCTTTGAGTCTGAAGTGGACGTAGCACTGGCGAAACCGTTCGAGGTGCTGACACCCCAATATCCCACCGGCGCGGTTCAATTTCGGTAAACACGTAGCTGGATAAATTCAGATCTCCACGGTCATCCTCCCAAGGCGCAATCCAAATTCGCATCACCCTTGAAGGAATGCGAATAGGTACAGACTGCTGCGTCTCAGGTAATGCTGGATGGCTCAGCAGTCCTGTCTCTAAATCAGATTGTGAATACCCAGAGGGAGAACCAATTCGAGTCGCCACAGCATCAATCGTCTTGGGTGCAGCGCCATTACTGGTAAGCTCATAGACTTCACGAGCGGATAAACAGCGCACACCGTCAGGCATACCTGGGCATCCATATTCACTACTCCCAAGACCCAATGAACTACAGCCAGACAATAAGGTTGAGCCGACCGCCAATAAAAGTAATCCAGCTTTAGACCACTGTTTTGACTGGTGCTTTGGGTTGTTCTGCATTGATGTCGTCATGGTTAACTCTCCTCTGGATACACATCTTATTGTCTGAAACGGACTTCGATCGGTTAGCAACATGCAGGATTTTTTCATCTTCTTGCACCTACCCCTTGTGAAGTGGCCAACGATAACGAGGCCCCACGAGTGACGATGACTTCAATCTTCCTTGCAGCGTCTACCTCTATGACTGGGAACATATTTTCAGCCATGTCCAAATAGAACTTGGCCACGCGATCCAATGCTTTACCGGTGCCTTTAATCGCAGCGCCTTGCAATGCTTCTTGGCTCATGACTTGCTGGTACAGCTGAGTATCACCGGCATTACCCGTCTGAATCGTCGGTACAGGATTTACATCAAATGCGCCAGCCAAGCCCTGAAGGAATCCGGCCATCATTGATTTGGCCACCAGCTGGCCTTGTTTCGACACTAATCGGCCACGAATACCGGCTTTGCCGTCTTCACCCACGGCATAAGAATCCAGTCGCGTTTCAATGACGCCACCATCTTCTCTCACACATGAAATGGTCTCGCCTCGCAAATAGGCACGCTCAGAGCTCAAATCACCGTAACCTGCGGCGATCAAGAAACACTCTTTGATATCCGCTCTGAATCGGTTGGGTAAAATGGCTTCCTTTTGAATCCTCAGCAATGCAGGAAAAGGTTCACGTCTTGCAGACTCGTGAGTAGGTGCATCCAAACCCGTGATCAAAGTACCTGAGATGATGCTGCCCGCCGGTAAATACAAAGGCGGCGCTTCTTGCACTACAACTTCTGGCTCGACAACCACTTCAGGCTCAATCATACGAATCGTTATTGGCGGCAATGGAACATCCCGTGCTCGTGAACCTTGGCCATTGGCTGGCTGCTGATAGAGCGGATCTGGCAGCGGCGCATTGGCAAAATAGTCGTCTGGGTTAGACGGCAGTGGCTTTTCTTCTTTAGGTAATTCCATGGCAGATAAAGGCACTTCAAAACGGCTATTTGTGCCTTCAACTGCTGCATCACCTCCAGCGCGAACATCATCAAGCTCCGCTCGAAGGCGAGCCAACTCCGCATTAACCTCACTTGGTATAGAAGGCGAACCTGGACTTAGCCGTCCTGAATCGACGTCACGACGCAAGCGCTCAACTTCACGACGTAACTGCTCGTTGCGCTCACTGAGTAGTTTTACGTTCGCAGCCAAACTATCGACCCCAACATCACGAGTATTGGTATCCGTAAGAATGTGCCGGATCGTTTCCTGTCGGTTCCGACTGCTTGAGCCATCGTCAGGATTAGGTGAAAACACCATCACCATAAGAATGAGACCACCAGCAATACCAGCAACCGATAGACCCCGCTTCATGTTCGGGCTCATTTGTTCCCATTGTGCTTTCATCGTTATTCACCTCCCACAAGAAGCGAAGGTCGCTGACTTTCCACCGCTTCTTCACGATGATTGCGAACAACCACATACAACTCAGTCTTTTCACCCGGCAACAAGATATTGCGAGGCCAGTAGGCGCTTGCCACTATATCTGGTGCATGACAGGCTATTTCACTGGCTTCTATCGGTTCATCGGCAAAGCTTTCAACCAGTCCTACATAGACGGTGAAGTAATGTCCCGTCACTATTTGCCCCTGCTTAAAACCAAACTTTAAGCCAGGCTGAAAGCATTTCGGGCTTGTGTCCGTTTGGCCAGCTAAACGGATGTCATAGCCTTGTGGTAACTCATTTAATGCAAGGCGTCTGAGTAAGTCTCGTAGGTTATCGACGTATGGCTGAGCTGTTTCCCAAGTGGCGGCTTTTCGGTTCACGACGCCCTTAATAGGCCACTGCTGACCATCAATAGCTAAGGTGATTTCACGCGGTGGAATACGACGAGGTACTAAGGTGACAGATAATGCGGGCGCTTCCTGACCAGGCGGAGTGATGTAAAGTGAAACCGGTGATTCTTTGTCCGTGGCCACATATACAACATTACCCTTGATTTGCGTCTGAGCATCACTGGTTGTTCTCACCTGAGGCGATTCAAACGGCGTCACAATCCGATTCAGATGCCCAAGCGCTACAGGGATCAGTTCATTAACCCCCGGTGTCATCAGTAGCGTTGTTGGCACATCCGTTGAAACCGTATTGGTTTGAACCGGTGGATTTGCAGTAGCAGACTGCTTCATCACACTGGCTGGCACAATCGGCAATTCCACGTCTGCATACGACGCTTGAGATAACAGAACGCCACTCAGGCTAATTGCGATTAAGCTTGGTGTCATCCATCGACTAATTTTGGTTCGCATCATTCACCCTCCGGTTTTGCTCTTGGGTCAACTTTTCACGAACTCGCTTCGTTCTAGCTTGCCCCTCATACGTATCCATCCAGCTAAGTTTTGGACGGTATTGCTCAATATCGATATCAAACTCATAGGTGCGAGTTTGGCGCTGCTCATCTCCAGATGGTCCAGAGACCAAGGAATAACCGGTCACAAAGACATGGCCGGTTTCATACTCATACTCCACTTGTCTGGGTTGGAATTTGAGCGTGACTCGGTCTTCACGGATCTGTCTTGCCTGAATCTCCAGTGCATCGACCACTTGCTGGTACACCGCAGGTGAAAGTAGCGGCTCGATAGCAACCCGGATAAAAGACACATTGCCCGGCGTCACGTTGCCCATAAGCTCAGCTAGGTAGAGCCCCCAGGATTCCAAGTAAGACTGAGTAGCCTGGTTTCGTGACACTTCAGCCGTTTCAGACAAGGTTGGTGGTTGAATAGCTACCACGGTATTGCGAGAAAATGCCGCAACCGCAAGCAGCAAGTTAGATAGCACCAGCACCGCAATCAGGAACCGTTGCCATCGGTTCTCTAATTGCGTGCCTTGCCATGATTTTAAAAACACGTCGAACTTCACGGCAGATAGCTCCTGATAAATGGGTTAGGGATCGTCTTGGCTTTGGTTGGCAACAGTCCGGCCCAGTAGATGGCGTGAAGAATAAAACCATCCGGGCGACCATCACGAAAACGCCGATAGAGCTTGGTTGTCACCAACCCCAACAGGCATAAAACCAAGGCATTACCGGTAAAAATGCCGATCACTAGCCCCAACAGAATGGGAGCCATCTCATCGGCACTCCAAAGCAGGAAGTGCGGCGGGTCATCGATATAGGACGGAATACTCACAGGTTCCATAGTCACTCCTCGTTGTTTGAATTGAGAAGTGAAGAATGCCCCGAAAAGACTCAGGGCTGTGGTCAGGTAGATATCGAATTCTTGAAGGTTTTGAACTATCGAGCGCTAGTTCATCTGTTTTAGGGAGGTGGTTGTCTTAGAAATTGATATTTCTGACATTTGACTTATTGATTTGCTTAGTCAAATCGTAACTGGTTAACTGAGCAACTATCTGCTCTGAAACACCTAAATCGTTTGCAATATCAAAAATCGAAATACCCAAATGCTCGTTAAGCTGATCTATTGCAGCTGATAAAAGCTCTGGCTGTTCCATTGGTATTTGATCATCTAAGTCTTCTGTTTTCGATTGACCCGATTTATTCAAATAAACATTTGCGGTTCTGTACTGTTGCGACGAAATTAACCCAAGATAATTAGCTCGATAAATTATTGCTCTCGCACTAACACGCCATCTAAGTTTCAATGCAAAGATCTTCTCCCACCTGATTCGAACAGGTCCCACACATTGAGGAAACTCTTTTAGAAAAGCCTTACGTGGAAAAAGAAACGCACTTGCAAAAGCATCAGCTTCTCTCTCTGTTTTAACACACCCAGTTTCTACACCTTGATGCAAAACCAAATGGCCACATTCATGCGCCAAATCAAAGCGCATTCTACAGCAGCTTTCCTTCGCATTATTTCTTACTATGATGGGTCTTTTTCGATTCATTGATAACGCATCAACTTTATCTGAAACACCATCAAAGCAAGTGATTACAGCGCCATTATTCTCCAGTACTCTTACCATGTTTGTAACTGGAGCATCCAAACCCAGACCCCAGTTAATACGACATTGCTCCGCTGCTCTTTCGATAGCCTCCGCACTCAGATCTGATTCTTCAAAATCAATAAAATTGGCAACAGGCAACTCAAGATGATCTTCAATAATCTCAACTAATAGTTCAAAAATGGTGCCGAGAGCCAATACTCGATTTGCAAGTCCAACTGGTGTTGTTTTGCGCTTGCGAAAGTGGCATTGCTCATACTTAACATCATTTTGTGGTTTCTTAAAAAAGAAATCACTTTTCACTTTTAATACTTCAGCCAATGCCAAAAGCAGGTCTTCAGCAGGTGGTTTAACACCTGCTTCAAGCTGATGTATAAACTGACGACTGACCGCAACTAACTCACCTAGTTCTTGCTGAGTAATTCCGGCCATTAATCTCGCCAGTCTTAGTTTTTCACCAAAAAATTCGTTATTCATGATTTACTGCATTTTTCGACTTTTTCTTAATTTTGATTTTAGAAACAGCCGACTCAAGTTCAACACCATGAGAAACATTCTCATCAGTATCTGTTATTAACGTAACCTTAGAATTCATTGGTACTTCCCAGTTGACTACAATTTCACCAACATCGCTATAACCAACGAAAAAGGCGCGATCTACACATTTAGTTTGATCAGTGCTCAGAACAAAAAACCAAATGATCTCTGACGGACTATCTTGTGTTGAAAATAACTCCATTTGCATCATAGCTTCGTGGGAACGTATCAGTTTCCCTGATGGGAGTTTGTCAGGCTGACCTTTCCAGAAACGAACTGGAACGTCAGCGATACTAAACGTAAACCTCCCTTTCGGAGTCAGTATCTTAAGCCAATCAACTTCAAGTGACTTTCTTACTAAATGTGTACAACAACACTCGTAGGACCTTATGCCCAATGATTTGTTGGTGTCACCCAAATCTCTGTTGTGTAAATCTACAACTTCTGCTCGAACATCTGCTAAAAGTTGAGCAACTTCAATTAGCTGACTTTCTTTAAAATTAGGGTTTAGTGTCATCGGTGTGTTCAAATTTGTTACCTCAGGTAGTAAAGCAATAGGATTAGATACCATGGACAATAATATGCTAATTCTTAAATTTGTCAACCCACCTTGAACTTGTTAACCCGAGGTTGAAATGTAAACTAAATCTTCTTCTGCAAGTGACTTAACGCCAACCCTGCCATCAATGCCAAACCGATAATCAGCGACGGTAGTACCACCGGTGGAATAGCCAGCGGGGCGAACAATCCCATAAACAACAAGATGACGCCTGAGCCCAAGATGATCATGCTGTAGCGGTGAATGATAGGGCTCGAAAAATCAAAGGTTGTCTTCTTAATCTTCCAGGTCATTAAGCCGTCCCACAGCGCCGGTAACATGAGAATAAGCGCAAAGGGCAACCAGACCATCAGCAACGCAAATCGAGTGAACACTTGGTACAACACATCAAAAAATGCCTGAATACGGTCTTCTACCCAGACAAACCAAAAGCCTCCCATGTTCTCCATCCCTTTAGAGCGCAGTCGCTGCTCTTCAGTGGGGATCAGAAAATCACGCACAGATTGCTCCATCTGCGTATCCACAACCCATGACTGATACCAGCTATGGCTAGTTTGACCAATCCAATAGCTTGTTTGTGCGCCCAATTGGTTTTGGATCATCTGCTTCTCTTTACTAATGACCCGGCCAGTCCAATCACCGGGCACTAACACGCCAATGGCAATAATCTCCAGCATCAGCGCCAGACAAAGTAGCCAAACCGACTTATGCTTGCTCATGCCAAACATCCTCTTCTACTCGCGCCAGCATGACTGCAACGGTTGGCGTCATAATCCGGGCTTTAATCACTTGTTGAAGCCGCTTTGTCGTCGTGTGACCACTTTCATAACGCACTGCGATGCGGCCTTCAGCCAGATACGCCATCCGATTTGGACGATTACGCATCCAGGTGTGGAAATAGACACCATCTACAGCGGCCCACTCGAAATGATCAGGATCACGCAGCCGAATCCCCGTTAAAGCACTGGCGGCAGTCCAAGTCAGTGCCTCAATGAAATGCCACAGGCGCACACTGTCATCATCACAACTGACTTCTTCATAACTGCCCAAGCCATTACACAGACACAAATCAAAGATGGAATGGCCATCTAACGTGAGCGCATCCGTTAAATAGTCCGCCAAGCAATACACCGAGGCCAACGCATGAGGCCAGTCGGTTTCAAGTAGTCTTAAGGTTTCCTTGAACTGGGAGTTATGTTGCTGCCACTGAGCGAGCATTTCTTTACTGGTAAGTGTTGTCATTTTCAGACAGACAGAATGATGCATACAGACTCCTTATGCTGCCTGTGTAGAGCTGGTTAAAATAGGAATGCGACCTTTAATCACGCGGCCACCTGAAAGCTTGGCGATGTACTCCAGGTTGGGGAGCTGGCCTAATAACTGCGGTGGAAACATATCGCCTTCTTCCTCCATCAAGCGTTCGCCATGATTGCCGGTAAACAACGCGGGGCTGTCCGAGTTGGAAGACATACCTTGAGTTTGCATGATGTACTGCAACCGAGTCTTAGGCAGATTGTCGGTAATGTACTGCTGCGTTTCGGCATCCATCACCCGAAGAGCTATCAAGTTGTTGATGTTACCTAACACCTGGCGAGCTTTAGCTTCACTGCCTGTTCGAGCTGCAAAGTCAGCAAAGGTCTGAGTAGCAATCACACAACGCATTTTTGCGCCACGGCCTTTGTTGAGCAGTTGAATGAAGGGATCGTTAACGACTTCAGCCGCCTCATCGATGAAGATATTTACGGGGCGATTTTCAACACCATAGTTATAGCGGTCACCGGCCACGGCGGTGAGATCGGATAAAAGCAACGAACCAATCGCGCTGCCAACCATGGCGTCGGTCAATGAATCCAAGCCGATATACGCCACTTGGGCATTGTTGATAATACGGCCAGAATCCGTAATTAACCGGCTGTCATCTACGTCGTTTGCAATCGGTGATAGCAATGGGCCTAGTTCACTTGATGTGAGCATATTGAGCACCGGCATCAGTGAGGCCACCATCTTGGAATAGTGGGTTCTATCATGTTCAAACATGCTCAAAAGTCCTTCCAAATCGGTATTGGCGGCAACGGGCTGAATGCGTTCGTAGTAAAAAAGCAGCATCGCCATAGCTTGTTTAGCCAAGGTATTGGCCTTTTCGGTAAAGCGCTTTATCTCCACACTAAAGTTCGGATACACCTGCTCCCCCCAGGCTGTGACGGCTTTTACTACTAAGCCTTCTGGGCCACCTTCCAAAAATCTTCTCAGTGTTTTCAGATCAGGACGCTGTGAAGTAAGCAACAAACCTTGCACTATGTTGTTCAGTGCCATTTGGCCAAAGGCTTTAAATGGATCAGCACCGGTTTCGGATGGGATTAAGGCCGCAATTCGGCTGGCGATTTCAGTACCCCGGTTAAAGTTCCGTCAAGGGATTAAGACGTACTGGAATGCTCAGGAAAACCCGGATGAAAATACACAAAGCGCTCAGGACTACCGGCGGCAATACAGGCTCGCTGCGCATTATCCTTAAGTTCCTTGTCTCCCTTAGGGTCAATAATAATCACGGCTTCATTGCGCAAAATGGCCTGGGTGATCATCGCATCAAAGCATCGGGTTTTTCCGGCACCGGTCGTACCGACAATTAAGGTGTGCCCCTCAGTGTGACCAACTGGCTGGTACACATCTTCTTCTTTGGGCTCGACACCATGAATCCAGGTCGAACCCATTTGCTTGCCGTGACCTTGGTTAAGCAAGGTTTGCTTATCCCGCTTTAGGATTTCATAAGCGCGTTGCGCATGACGTTGATCCCACTCAAAGCCATACCCTAACCACAATTCATCAGGATGTTTTGCCATCACCTTTTGCAAATGCGACAGCGCCATAAAAGCCAAAGGTTTGCCTTTTAGTCCCTTCTGTAACTTATGAAGACGGTAAGCCTCAGGCAGGCGGTACAACGCCATGCCCGAGGAAATCCCTGTCATCCACCAAAATGGCTCAGGTGGTAGCTCAGTCAGCACTTCTGCGGCAATTGCCCCAGTGGCCCCAACTAGCCAACCTGCTGCTGCCATGGCCTCATAGTTCGTACGCCAGGGCATTTCGTATGCGTTTTCTTTCATTCATGCTCCGCAAAATAACCGTTTACAATCCGCTTAACTTCAAATGGATTAACGTTTAGCGTGAGCGGTAAACAGAACCGTTTCCCCCTCATCAAACTGGCATTGGTCACTGGCCGAGATCCCCCGAAGTAGCTGTCCGGCTGGAATGCCATGCTCATTGGCGACTTGGCGTAAGGTTTGAATCGTGACGCGAATACCATCGGCACTATGATCCACGTCTGGGTAATCGCCATCGGTCAGTAAGATGGGCAAATCTTTCACAAAATTAACCATCTGTTGCCGCTGCGCGTGTTTGGGATCTGTACTTGAGTTCGCATTGGGCGCAATCGGCTTTTGCTTACGCTCCGCTCTTGTGACGGGCTCTTTTGCTTGGGCATTGGTTGAATTAATTCGACTCGGACGCTGTGCAGCTACTTCATCCTGAATTTCCGCCGGTTCTTCGTCTTGATTGGAGAGATCTATCAGTACAGTTAGCCCTTTAGAAATCGATACTTTCAGCAGTAACCCTTGCTCCTGAACGCCTTCATTCGTAGTCACAGTTCTGGCCTTACGTGTCGGGTTTGCAGGATCTAGTTCAAGCCAGTCTAATCGACTGAGTTCAGCAAGCAGTTTTCGGGGTGCACACCAAGGCCTTATGGCATCTGGATAGCGGATCAGTATCTGTTCACCAACCATAACCAACGCACTGCTGGCCTCTGGGAGCCACGCCAAAGATTCAGGGAGATTCAATGCTTCTGCATCGTGCTGTTTTGCGTTATTTGCGATAGCAGCATCGCTTGAATCGTTTGGCTTTTCACAACCATCACCCGGAACATTTTCATTTGCCTGAAGGTGATTAACATCACTGGCATGACGAAGTTCATCATCTTGTTCGGACGATTTTGTCGATGGCGACTCAGTCGAATTGCTGTGATCGATTGATGATGACGCTTCAGGCAAGTCTGAATGCTCACTGGAGCGACTCTGAGGTTCTGCTTGTGTTTGCTGCGTTGCTTCCCACTCAGGTTTACTAAACAGTCTCACGCTACTTGGTACATTCGAGCTGAACAATAAATAGGCCTCAGATATATGCAGCATGGGTAACCAGATTGGCTTGTCGTCTTTGATCAGCACTTCAGGGGCAAGGCTTTCATATCGCTCATTTGAGGCGGATTTAGTGGCCAATCCTCGCTCAATGAGGATGTCCGCAAGGGTATCGGGATCTCTTGGAATGCCAGGTATCTTGTCTTTGGCCAATAGCTCAATGATGTCCTTAGCCGCACTTTTCCAAACCAGGCAAAGATGGGTTGATTGATTCGATTTTCGTACCCAGACTCTGGCGTCTCGCTGATTGACCAACCATTGCGAACTGGCAAGTAATCGCTTCATGGCATCAAGTAGATAGCGTTCAACTGGGACACCAAGGGCATTGTCGTCAACGGAAATTCGTTGCGCTTTCAGGTCTCGCTGGACACTGGTTTGGTCAGCTTCAATAACCAATTTAGACAGGACATGCTCGGGATCGGTATTGCCAATCGCTTCCAGCATGGCTTGCAAAATCTCAGGGCCCGGCTGGGTTAACCAGACGAGCAACTCAGGTGTCATCACCCGGTTTAACACCAGAATTGAAAATTGCTCGTGCCGCTTGCACCGTCCGTCGCGCCAGCGAATGAAATAGCGTTCAATGCTGTTATTAGTGGTCCACTGAGATAAGGTTTCTAAAAAAGGGTTCCACTGATAGCGTCCATCTTCGTCTGTAATGGACAAGTCTGAAACAGGCTTACCAATATCATGGAACAAACCGCCAAGAGCCGCCGCAACACGCCACCTTGGTTCAAGCTCTTTTTTCTCAACTGGAGTGCCACTGGCAACAAAGATGATCCCTTCAGCTGCTTGTGCCGCCCAGAAAGCAACTTCCAACGAATGACGTAATAAACCACCAGCACCACTGTGATGATGATGCTCAGAAGCTGGCAGCAAGTGGACATAAGCCGCCAGATGATCAATGCAGGGCTGAATCAGCCTTTGAAACTCACGCTGATTAAAGCCAAGTACCTGGCGCAGTTTGGCAATTAGCTCGTCTTGTGTGGACTGCAAATCTTCAGGTGACGCAGCTGGCAACCCCTTCAGGAATGGCGGGTAGCGTGGAATGTCTGCATCCAGTTGCGATGACAGCTCTGGTAGTGCTTTGGCTTGAAAAAATAGGTTTTTGAACATAGTGAACCTCCGACACGATAGTGTGAAGGTTCAAACAGAGTTGTTTAGTTCGATAGCTTCAAGAATCTTGCATCAAACTGCCGTGTCATTTTCAAACCACCAAGAGGCTAACAACCTGCTATCAATGTTTTACGAGTTCTTTTGATGGATACTTTAGTTGCCATGTTTCTATTAGAAATAACGCTGCGGTACTTGCTGAGTGAATAGCTAACTTGGCTATACGGGCATCTAGTCGAGTGTATCCCCGCTCTCGACCATGAGCATCACCACCATGTGTTCGCAGAGCTCCGATACCTTCAACAATGGTTGCCAATCCAGATAGGACCTTTCTTACGTCATCAGCAATTTCTGGATTTACATTAATTTCACCAGGAGACAACCCTAGTGGTCGCTTTACTGAGTCAAACAATCCCTTAATATCTTTCTTCTTAGGAAGTTCAAAGCCAAGTTCAATTATGATCGAACGGCACACACTCTCTAGCGTAGAACAAGCCGATGTGACAGCACTTTCCGGATCACGAAAGGCGCTTTCCAGGGCTCTATCAAGGTCCCTAGATACCGTATCCATATTCAAAACTTCGGCTTTGGTTGAAAGCGTTGCTAACACTGAAGCACTAACACCGGTTTCAATTTTGGCTAAAATTTCAAACAGTTTTACCTTTTCCTGCGGGTCTTCGGGTTTGTAATCACATTTATACTGCCAAAGTTTTCTGAGTACTTGACCAACCAAGTAACCATCCTCTAGCTCAATAAAAGCTCTTAAACGTTTAGCCTTTGAGCCCCCATTAATCTGGTACTTTTCTTGAGTAATATCAATGCTCAACTCGTCTTCAAAATACTCAGCCATTGTCCTATCTGAAAAATCTAACAGGTAGCCATCTGTCATTTCGAAAATTTTGTCTATTGTTCTAATTTCAGAACCTTTTAGTTTTGGCATGAGTAATCCTCCCTGACCATAAAACACTGTCCCGTCATGTTGTTAGCCAAATAAATCCTTGATAAGCAGATATGGGTACCGAAATTAATGCACTAGCCAATGCAATTGTCTTAGCCAACCGGCTTTCAAAAAGCCTATCAATGAGAACGCCCATACCTTTTGAGTTCGTTTTAAGTTTTCCCTGAGCTAGCTTATCAATTACTTTTTTATAAAAACCGGTCTTACACAGCGTAAGAGTTATGCATTTTGATAAAATTCATTACTCTTGAAAGCTTCTACTTCTTCCGCACCAGTTAAAAAGTGCCGATGGATACCACCATTTAAATTCATCAATGACTTTAACCGAGGATCTGCAACGTAGCCGCTACCATAACGGTCAGACAAAATATCATTGAGATTGATTCGTCTTTCAACAGGAATTACCGCCATATCGGTTTTACCAAGCACTCGGTATCGATGCTCTAAATGTTCAAAACCGTAAGTCAAATTACGCATATTCCAGTGAATCCAGTATCTATCTCGACGATCACGGACAAATTCATTGAATTTACTTAGTAACGCACGCTCAATATCATCGAGACGTTGATGGATTTCGTCTCGACTGATACCAAGTTCTTCTGCAATAGCATGAATAGAAAAACTTACTGTCTGATCTGTAGATAGATGCAGTACAGCGATCGAGGTAATTCGAGGAGATAAGCCATCGTTATCATCATTCAAGCTTTGGCAAGAATAGTGAATAATGTAGAAATTCTGAGGTGTGCGCTTTACCTCACGAATGAATTCTTTGCTATTAACAATAGTCAATTATCTTACCCCAACAACATTTAAAATCAGTCAAGCAGTATGCTTTTTTGCATAAGCATCTGATTATTCTGGTAAAAAGGAACATCTGTATTGCCAAGAACTGTTGGTGGTACATTTGTTAGCTCAACTAGATTATCCATTGGAACAACAACCGTCTTCGCGCCGTTCTCAGACAACATTGTTATCTTGTCAGCAAAGTTAATGGACCTTTCAATCGCACCGCCAACGGATATATTACCCAACACAGCAAGGCCAGCCTTTAGGTTCTTTTTGTACAGAGCAGACACGATTGCGATATAAACAGCCGAGCCAATTCCCGTTGATATTGAAGCCCCCAGCATATTGGTTACTTGGATAGTGATATCGTAATTTTTAAGCGAATGCTGTTCACTTAAAATTGTTTTTTCATTAGCTTTAATATACTGGTAGGTATTCTTGATATTTTCTTTTACTCCGGTATTACTTACACCAGAAATATTGAGTTTCCCAGAACCCGAGGTAGTAACAGCTTCAATACGCACGAGCGCGACATTGTCACCATCACTTGTACTGGTGTAACAAACACCAGGCGGCAGTGGCGTATTTTCGATTAAGTGAGATCCTTTTTCCTCAGGCAAGCCAACAAAGTGCTCTTCCTGCGTTTCTTTGTCTATATAAGAAAAATTCGTGTCCCAAAATTCCATTCCACCGATTCGCTTTAACTGTTCTTTCACGCGACGTCGCATTTCAAGAGCAATCTCGAGGTATTCGCGTACATCTTCCTTGGTGTATTCACCATTCGGGTGTAGCAGTTTAATCAGACCCGATACCGTCTTTTTCACTGGCTTGGTGTCACGTTGTTTCAAGTGTGAACCTAGTGAAAAAAAGTTTTCAAGAGCATCAGTGTATGTAACGCGACGAAACGACTTCAATGCTTCTGAAAAGTAATCGGTACTGAAACCAAAATTAGATGTGAAGTGCTTAGGAGCAAACTTGATCATTTCCCACCCAGGTAGATAAAAATGAATACGATCAAGGAATGCAGTATCGTTATTCACTTCATCAGAAAGAGGACTAAATAAGTGAGATGTTTGCAATACCGTCTCAACTGGTTGATTTATATTGCCGTTTAGGATTATTGAAGCAACACCAGTGATTTCACCTCCTGCACCAGCTCGCGAAAACGAGCCAGACTCCATATAGTCCTTCATTAAAGGAACAGCGTCCTTTTCTTTGAAGATCTTGTACAGTTGCCTCATCAAAACATATCGCATCCCATTGACCAACGGCACCAACTTTGCCAGTAGAACCGTGAACAAAGAGCTTGGCAACTGTCCCTTGCCCACCAGATATAAGTACGGCATAAGGTGTAAGCTCTTTAAAAACGAACGACTTACCTGTTGACCGCGGACCTAACTCTACAAAGTTAAAATTACTCTCGACCATTGGCAGCAGACGTGCAAGTAACAGCATTTTTACGCGGGTTGTCATCCCTTCAGCATCAGGCTCATATCCACAGCTACGTAGCAATACATTCAGCCATTCATCTCTCGAAAACTCATTCCTTTTCTGGATAATCTTACTGTTATCAAAAGTCGACAGTTGAATAGGCTTTATATTTGTCACTACAAACGGATATATGTTTTGACCGATTCTTATGTCGGGGTCATATTCGACGTCAATAATGGCCCAGATACCGCCCATCAACATCTTCTCATGCTCTTTCACAAGACCATCACGGATATTACCGTTGTTAATGTTGCTATTTTGAAGCTGAGCCCAATAGATATCTTTTTTCGTAATCCAGTTTGACAGAAATTTTAATTCGATTATTTTAAATTCGACCTTTTTCTCTTATTTTAGTAATGTATTAGAGAACTTTCTTCAGGGTTAACGTAGTGCTCGCTAAGAATTTTCTTAACGTTTTCCATGCCTACTTTAATTTTTTCTTCATCATCAGTAGAGCAGGAATTAGCAATTAAATATTCCAATACAAACACCGGTACGTTGGCACCAACTTTTACCATTCGCACTAAGTCTTTCTTTACCACATAGCCTCGGAAGTGCTCTAACAGCTTGTGATCTAAATCGTTCAAAACGGCCATCGCCTATTCCTCTATCGCATTCTTTAACATAACTGGCCTTAAAATAATCCGCCAAGGTCGCGGTCGTTGTTCTTTTTAATAAGAACACGATCAAGCTGCTGTTTTGTAATCGCGTCTACCAGTTGCACTTCTAACTCTTCATGGCCATCAAAAGTGTACTCTTTAGTAACGAGACCATTACTCTGCACGGTAATAACATCGCTCTTGTTCACTTGGGTTTTGTTAGCAAAGAACAACAACATCACTTTACGGTCAAGCGTGAACATATTTCCTTCACCCGATTCAGCCCGCAGTTTTAGCTGGTACAGCTCTCCAGTTACACTGACCAAGTCATGCTTGTTCGCAATGGTTACAGGCAGCTCTCCCATAACATCACTTTCTTGCTCCCAACAAAAATAAGGCGTCACCAACTCCTGAGGCGCTAAACCGCCGTGCGCAAAGCCATAGGTGCCAGGGGTTTTGAACGGGTTCATGCTGCGGGCAAAGTAAAGGTAGTTGTAATCTTTGTAGGCCTTTGCTACTTCAATAAACTGAGGGCTTAAACTTTCTTGCTTGTCACTGGTCCAGATAAACCGCTCGTCAATGTAGTTTTGCCCTGAAGGCTTAACCACTATCTTATCGGCTTCGCTTAGCAAGCCAGTCAACACAAAACCATGGTCGGTGATTAAATACACTTTTCCATAGCCGATATTGAGCAACTGATTAATCTTTTCAGCAAAAAAATCGATAGATTCTGGGAAGTATTTCAGCGCCTTATGATTGAGCTTATCACCCATGTCATCAATATCTTTATAGGTACAAATTAGCACCTGACCCGATAGAGCCTGATCACTCACTTCATCCAAACGGATATAGTCGATATTAATGCCAGAGTTTTGGGCTGAGAGATATTTTTCGCGCTTGTTTTGAACAGCCTCAACCACACCATTAGCCATGTAGATATGACTCATGTTGTTTTCAGTTTCAGAGGGGCAGTCGGCCAAAATATGCTTGCGTGTAAGCTCACTATGGCTGCATAGCTGTTTCACCTTGATAGCAACCTGTTCGGCAATTTCGTAGGCCACGCCATCGCCTACAATCACGGCTATTTTGCTGTTCTTTCCTGGGCGATCAATTTGGATGTCGCGGTCAATAATGGCTTGTAAAATGCCAGTTTGATCTTCCCGGTACTGACTGAAATACTGGAACCACTTATCTAAAAACAGCGTAACGTACTCTTTGTAAAGCTCTTGGAAAGGCTCAAGGCTGTCACGTTGTTGCAAAAATTCGGTGTACAAATTACGTATGGCAGTATCAAGCGGGCAAAAATGCTTTTTGTAAAACTCAACACATTCAGCAAAACTGCTTAAATAGGCCATATCCTTCGGATCAAAGTCGAGCAAAGTAATAATGTCGTTCCAAAACACAATGCCCAGCGCTTGTGCCTGTTTGCTTTGATGGCGTTGTTTCAGCCTAGCAACTAGTTGTGCTGACTCTCCTTTAGCCAAAGATTTATTAGCCAGTTTATTGCCTAATTCTTTTAACCAAGCTTCATCCACCTGCCTAAATGGGTGGTCGGGATTGATCTGCCAGATAGCACTGCTGTTAATAAACGCTGAGTCCAACTTATGTTTGGCGAGGTATGAGTCAAATGAATTGCGATAACTCACCGAATCAAGCCAACTGTTGTAAACTGATAACAACGTCTTATCACAGTCATTATCCGCCAATCCCTTTAACATCGCAGATACTACTTCAGACGCCAGCGTAGATGCAGGTTTATCTATATATTCTTGGCCTAGCAGATCATTAACCTTGCGGTAAAAGGTTTCACGTAACTGTGCGTCGTACTTTTCAGTGACATAGTTTTCGGGGTCATGAACAAAGGGCAGCAGTTCCTTGTCTAAATCAAAGATTTCAGAGGCCCCTTTGTGGCTTAAGTCCATCCAGTAGGTACGATCTTTACCCACACTCACTTTTGCAGCAGCGATCAACTCGTCTTTCGGCAAGTTAATATTTAAGTTTAAGGTCCGGTGAACTTTATCTTTGATGTAGTTCTGCAAATAACGAATTTCGATGCAACCATTGGTCTCACAGTACTCGCGTACGAAGGTTAAGTCTTCTTTGCTGAGTTGCGTATAGATAACGTACTTGTGTTCAGATTCTGGATGCTCTTTCAGGGCTTTTTCAATGCGATATTTCGCTTCCAACTCGTCGAGTTCTCCATTGGTGAGGTACACCTCACAGTGTCCTTTAAGGCTCTTTAATAGAAATTCCGCCTCCCCGCTTTCGTCAATAAACACGGCCACAGGGTGCGGTTCCAAGATGCGCGCTAAATCCTCTTTAAACCAGGTATCAATCATAGTCGGGCATCCTTACCAATCAGCGTTCAAGTATTTTTTTAGCTGACCCGCATTTAACACGTCATAAGCCAGCATTTTCTTTTTTTTGTTAAAGGCGCGATATTTTTGCCTACACCATCATCAAGAATCGGGTTGTAACCTTCAGCCAATAGTTCGTCGATTTTCTTTTTAAAGGCGTCGATTTCTTTCAATTGCTTAAAGATGCGCTCTTTCTCGTTTTGCGCTTCTGCACTTTCATTATTCGCAATATCGCTCTGGCGGTTTTGCAAAGCGCGTTCACGGTTTTCGATATATACCGAGCGTAAGCGCAGCAAGTTATCGCGATTCCATTTGTAGATGATGATATAGCAATCGAAGCCTTGTTCAGGGCCGCTAGTTAAGTGCCAGATAAATGGGGTTTTAGGCAAATACATAAACAGATTTAAGTGATCTGACAGCTCTGCAAAGAAATATTTGTTTAGGTAGTCATGGATTGGCCGCCCTAAAACAGAATCAAAGCTTGAGTATTGAGCAGTACTAAAACCTTTCTCGAGAAACTTCTCTTCGATACGATCAAGAAGCACTTTCTCGCCTGCATTAGGCACTAGCGGGATGATTCCATCTTCATCTTCCATCAGGATTTCACGCATCATATCAGCCATAAATTCCATGCCTAAAGTCTGCATACGTTGCTTAGGGACGACTTTGCTTTGTTTGAACCAATACCATACGTTGATCGGATTCACCTGATGTCGAATGCAGAACTCTTCCAAATCATTATTGCTCTGATAAAGCGATGAGAACCCGATTTCGATCACCTCACGCTCTTCGGCGGCGAACTCCTTGATTGGTAGTGCCTCGATAAACTCTCGGATGGTATCGATAGGAAATTCGCTGGTTGCTTCTGTTTCAGAAAGATAGGCAGTCCGAGCCTCTGCCACAACAGGTAGTCCGCCAATGCTCTGGCCCTCTTGGGCTAAAACCATTTGCTTGTCATGTTCAGTTAGATCATATAACTCAAATATTTTCTCATTAATTATCGCTTCATTAATGAGGACTTCGATAATCAAATAGTTTTCAAAATTAAAGTAAGCTTTTGCTTTCCCAACAAAATCTTGTTTGGTTTCCTAGAGTGGTGAGTCGGGGGAACCATCGAAATCAAGACTAAGAAAGTTTAAATTTTTCAAGTAGTAGTTTATTTATAGAAATACAATTAAGAGTGTTCTGATTGCATTCAATTGAAATTTTCGCAGGCAAACGTCTTATGTCTTCTGGTTGCTTATTTACGGTGGGATTGAGGCAGTTTAGAACGTAATTGAAGAGTTTTGAGTTTGAATAAGCTAACCAATATAGGTTTTCATCTGAGTTACGATAAATAATAGCACTTGCTGCCATATCAAACAGTCTATTTTCTACGAAACTGCGACCACAAACACCTTTTACAGATCTTGTTGATAGCGTAACACCAGCTTTAAAGCCTAGTCCTTTTTCGATTTGCTGCGAATTTTTCTGGTTTTTTATTCTCTCTCCGTTATTTTCCCAATCAACTAACAACCACTCATTACCAACCCATTTGTTGAATGCACCACCTTTCAGATAAACAATCCATTTCTTATTATCATGCAATTGACGGGATATGCTTTGACTATCAACCTCCCAGAAAAATCGCAGATATTTATTATTGTTTGCTGTTTTCAATCCAAGTGCAACTTCTGCTGCCCCTCCAATTGTTTTTTTCTTTTAAACTTTTGAACGAAAATCATCAGATATCCAATAAATCAAAGGCCAAGATTTAATGATTTTCAAATTATCCTGATTTAGAAGATAAACTCGGTTGTTTTTTACTCCTGATATATGGTGATCAAGTGCATTTAGAAATTCAGACTTTTTGAATTTTTCCTGAAGATTGGTTGTCAGGTTAAAGTACAAACCGTTCTTTTTACTTTGGTTCTTACTCAAAACATAAAAGGTGGCATCCAATAGAATTCCTGGACCAAATAGATTAACTCGATCCAAACCAAAATCTACCACGGTATCTATGTGGCATTTTTCAATAATGAACTTGCGCACTCCCTCAAACGACTTAATAAACATAAATGTATGTGGGTGTATCATTGAAATCTTGCCATCAACAGCGGTCAACTCGTAACAGCGCTTGATAAATGCAGCGTAAAGATTTGTGTGGAATTTATATGGTTTCTTATAGTTCTCTTCGATAAATCTCTTAAGATCAGGTCCAAAATCTCCGCTATCTGTATAAGGAGGATTAGCTGTCGCCACATCGTATTCGGTGGTTAACAGCTCTAAGAATGTAATCGCATCTCGTGTTTTGCCACTTAAGAATGTATTGCGTTCTGTTCGAGCATACTGCTCTACCGCAGCAAATAAGTTTGCAAAGAAGTTTTCTGCAAATTCTTGGTGCTCGGCATAGTCTGCCGCTGCAAAAAGATCCCCTTCAACAATTTTCTTTTTTAACTTTTGCGTCGAATCAAACGTTTCACCAAGGGCAAGCTCTTTAACCTGAGATAGCTGTTCCTTTAACTCTTTATCAATATGAATCAGCGAGCCAAACTTATAGGCTTGCATGAGATCAGCCCATACTTTCTCTATAAACTCCCGTTGCTGAGCTGACACCAAATTGCCCTGTTCGAAGATGTGTTTTACTGCTTCATACTCAGGCAGATAGAAATCGGACGATACCACTTTGAAATGCAACTCGCCGACTGTACGGCGCTTTTTCTTGGCTTTGATAAATAAGCCAAGCTGTGCTAACTGGATAGCGCGATCGTCTAGGTCTATGCCATGCAGGTTATTTTCAATGATGAGTTTAGGGATATCTTTTTCATCATAGTCTGCACCATAGTTTTCAATTTGGTCCAGATACAACTCATAATAGAAGTCAAAGGCATACAACAAAAAGTTACCCGATCCGCATGCGGGATCAATAGTTCGCACTTCATGTAATGGCTTAGGTGAACGTATTTGCGTTGTTGGTGCATTGGCAATTTTATAACGCTGTTTTATCTCAGAGTTCGGGTACATCTCGAGGTACATTTTACCCAGAGAGTTTTCTACCAAGAACTGTACCACCCAACGCGGCGTATATACCTGCGATTGCAGTGACACCTTGTTGTATTCGGTTTTATCACCGCTATCTTTGTGAGCCTTTTTCTTGGCGTTATTGTAGCTTTCGTACATCCAACCTAGTACATCATCACTTTGCCAGATGGTCTCTTCTGATGAGTCATTAGCTTGCGCGTCAGTTTCAACCGCATTAAAGGCGTCAATAATATCGTTTAAGCTAATGGCATCAGGTAAAAGCGCATAAGGGTAAGTTTTGCTATACAGTGGCAACGTTTGACCAAGTTCGTCAAACGCTGACTTCAAATATTCGCGAATACCTTCCAGCTCTTCATCACGCATGTGCGGATTCATTTCTAACCAAGCCTTATGGCCGAATGAACGATCACCATGCTCCTTTTGCTTGGTTAATATCGGCGGAAATAAGCTGGCTGCCTCCATCACCTTTATGGCAGCAAGGCGGTTGAATAACGTAAACGTTAATTCATCCAGCAGCTTTTCACGGGCGCTTTCATAACCACCGGTTTCACCGATATGATTATCCAGCATCACGGCGAAGCGCTCACGCTTAGCTTTAACTTCCTCTGGTAGTTTTTCTACCTGGATGGCGTCCATTTGCTTGGTCTTACTAAAACCCAGTCTAGCAAATTGCTTATCGAAGGCGGCTTCAATCAGCTCTCTTAAATGGTCTACGTGGTCAGCTAATTTCATGGGGTTACAGTCCTTCGCTATTAATATCTATAGTTAGTTCGATTTCTTCATCGGGCTTGGCCGCAGCAAGCGCCGTTAGCTGAGTAGTCAGCAGGGTTTTATACTCTTGAACTGTCATCACCTTACTAGAAACTTTAAACGCAACTTTGCGGGGTTGTTTCGGTGCTGGTGTTGGAACTGGAGTCTGGTCCGGAGCAGGCTCGCCACCATCGGGACCACGATTAGGTGTAGGCTGCGGTGTGGGTACAGGCTCAGGCAGCGGTTCTTCTGTGATAAAACTACTTTGCACGATAAGCAGCTCGCTATCTTTTAGCGGTGCTTGAGCTGTGTAATTCAAAATATCGGAGAGCGAAAAACCACTATTTGAACAACTAATGCTGAACGCAAGTACTGGTTCACCAACTACTCGTTTTTCTGCGTAGGCTTTTAAGGCATCAAGCTTTTGCTGATTTAATCGGTTCGGCGCCGCGGGGTAGTTTTTAAGTTCACGAAAAGCAGCCTCAATTTTACCGCTCAGGACCTTGTACTCGTGACTCATACCTATAGATGCTGTCTTAACTAACTTGTAATAAGCATCTTTTACAACTTGTACTTGTTGCTGGAGATTGGCATAGTTTTTCACCATATCCAGTTTGAATAAGCGCTCGAATTCTTCATAGGCTTCATCAATGTTATTGTCACTGCGATCAGCTTTTATCAGCTCGCTTCGAACATCGTCAACAAAGCGCTTAAATTCTTTAACTTTAGGTAAAGTTCTTTTTTAACGAATTTTTAAGCTTTTAATATGGCTTGAACCGCATCGCTGAACGTATCGCTGTTATTAAGTAAATACTCAACCTTTTCGATATAGTTACTCTCGGTAACTTTACCCGCAAAACCTTGCAAGTCTTGTTTTAAACCCGCCACTTTGGGGAATAGTTCTTCAAAATCTTGTTCAGTATCACTCAGGTTGGTAATGGCACTGATAAAATGTTCAGCCATCAAACGAATACTGTCAGCCAAGTCAAAATCGTTTGTATTCCAATCTACCTTTTTGCCGATATGATCCTGTGTTTCGAGTTCCATCAGTAGTTGTACTGCCTGGTTCTTCTGTACAGCGGTTAGCGTTGCAGTAATCGATTTGAACGACGCAGATTTAAACTTGGTGGTATTCGTAAAGGCATCGTGAACCGCTTTATGCTCATGAGAAAAATAGGTGTCGCCGTTAAACTTAACCGATAGTCGACCGGCACGGAATAGTACTGCAAGAGTCGTTACTAATGTTCCGTAGCTATAGCCCCATGGAGCACCTGACAAGTCAGCTTCTAAGGATTTCCCGTCCATATAGCGCGACTTTATCTTAGCGTTGATCTCTTCGAACAATTTTAAGGTGATCGCCAGGTAAAATTGCCGTGACCGTCGAAGAATGCAAAATCATTAGCGGTAAATAACTTATTCAGGCTTTCTTTATGTGTACTGAAAATCTTCGAGACCAGGCTATCAGAAAGTTGACTTGATAAACGCTTGGTGTAGATGTTTTTCACCATTTTTCGCTGGTTGTCGGCAATGGTTCCCTTAAATGTATCAACGTTCAACAGATGCTCGTCGAACATGTAGATCAGGGATGCATTGTGATATGCGTCTTGAATTAGCCCTCTTAATGTTCGTTGCTTCTCTTCTCGTATAACTTCAAATTCACGAATAATTTGACGCTTGTCGGCATCTTTTTCATTCGAGTATTTTTCCTCCATGTAGGCGTAGCGCATAACTTCGCCTATCAATTTATCAATCTGGGAGAATTCTGAAGTATCTGGCACCAAGGTAATAAGCTCTTTCTGATACTGAGTATCAAGCTTCAGTTGTTCAATAAAATCCTGACGATCATCACTGATATTGAACAAGCTGTACGCTGTGATCTTTAAGTGTTTGCTTCCTACAGGTGCTAACTCATCGTCTTGGTCCGACAGCACGCTAAATTTGAATGCATCACTACCGTCATTGTAGGATGCAACTGCGTTAAAGGTTTTGTAGTCCTTCAGATACTTAATTAACTCACGCTTCTTGCTGAAAAGTTCGACATCAAAATCTTTCATTTCTTCGAGCATTTTGCCTTCAAGATCTGATGTGATTTTGTAGTTGTTGTTTGATAGTAGTAGTACTTTAGCTTCAAGCAGTAGCTTCAGCGCATCTTCAATTGCTGGTTTTACTTCATAGTAAGACGTAATGTCCGTAATATAGCTTTTGGTTAAATTTTCAACCGTTGGCGCTACTACTTCAGAGTCGGCTAATAGATGCATGGTTTTGAGCAGTTTCTCGCCGTCAATGCTGCTGCCATTTTCCTTTAATATTTTTCGGCTTGTATCGTATTTGTTGACCAATCCAACTGGCGGCGCGGTTTGGGCTTCATCACATATCGCGAACCCTGGCGTAAAGCTAAACAGCTCTTTGTCACGCATTTGCTTACGTAGCACATCAAATGTTGTGATAATCATGCCTCGAGCTGCAATTTGGGTAGCAACTAAAGCGTTTGAGCTAAACAAGAACTTTTGCAAAATATCGAATTGATATTTGTGGAAAGGATAATACACCGCAAAATCTTCAGCTGTTTCCGTTTTCGTAGGAAACGATGATTTTAGGTTGGTTGCGTCGCTGATTAAGCCTTCATTCTTTTGGTAATAAGCAACTAAATCTTGTTTTGCCTTTTCTGTTTTTTGAAGTAATCGACTACGAATGATGACATCTACTTCTGTAGACTCAAGGTGAATCTTGGTTTTAAAACGATCGGTAACCTTGGTCAAACTACTGCGACTGACGTTAGCATTATTAATCACGTCGTCGAGCTTTTCTTGAGCAATCGCTATAGTCCAAACTTTATTACTAATACTCGATAGCGACTCACTAATCCCTTCTAAATCTAAAAGTGTAAATTTCTTCTGGCTAATAGCCTCACTCGCCTCGTCAAAAACAAAGACCAGTGTTTCTTCTGAATTAAACTTAAGGTATTTTTCCAGTTCCGTTTTAAATTTACTGGCAGAAAAATCCTCTATCGAAGCACTGTAGACGCTTTTAGTATCTTCATAATCTGACTCGCTGTAGCCCATTTCTGAAAAGACCTTTCGCATAACTCTAGCGACATGCCGATTACTTTTCTTTAGCTCATCCCAATCCTGCGACTCTAGTTTTTTGACAATAGATTTAAACTCGTCGAATTTACCATCTAGGAGCAGATCAAACTCCATATAACCGTAAATATCATCACGAAATCCAAGGTTTTTAAGTAGATTAGCAAACAAGGTGAACGCCAATCCACGTTCAGTATTTTGCTTTGCAACATCTAGGAACACTACACGGCTGTTAATTGCGTCAAGATTGCGTAGGGCATTTTCAATAAGACCTGCATCACTTACACCTTTTAAACGCGGTATAAAACGCTCACGTGCCGGGGTGCCATTTATAATCTGGTTATCTATTATATAACCCAGCATCTTCCCGAAATATGACTTACCAGAGCCATAAAAACCTGATAGCCAGACACCAGTCTCTTTAATATTTGAGGTGAATTGGTTTGTAAATTCATAGAGGTGTCGACCAATACCTTCGGTAACGATATATGACTCGATTTCGTGTTGAATCTCTGTTTCTGAACGGTCTTCAAGGTCGATAACGTTTTTAATGTCTTCTTTGAGATCTAACGTTAGTATTTGATTTATGATTGTCATTTAAATTAGTCCCTATTTCACTAACGTACAGCGATACTTTGATGCTGGTCTAAAATTCAAGAATAAAATATTGTCTTCTGATATTTTCGATGGATAGAAAATGACAAGTGGATGCTTTAGCTGCATAACATCTTTGTGCTCCATTATGTTTACATTCTCTATACCCGTGCCATACAAGCAACCACTTCGAATAAGAAATGGAATCTTATCTTTTTCACAAGCCTGTTTAATGGCTGAAATAATCATGTCAAAAAGGTCTTGTTCTGGATCGTCAGATTTAAAAACAACATGTGGAGTGTTAATGAAATCTCTGTAGTACTCGGAAAAAGCATCCCAGCCATCAGAATCTATAAATCTGACAAGTAATTGGCTGATATCTATGAATTCCGCTTTCTCTTCATAAATATCTCTCGCTTTATCAATGTATAAATTTTCCTCACCTGGACAATAGGAAAACAATATACTGTTACCACCATTGGCTTGCCGACGAAGCTGATCTTGGTTTTCAATATTAAAGTCTAGGTCAGCAAACTTTTGTTTGTGATCAGCTATAAAGGGCATCGCATATATCCTTATAGTTGTGAGTTAATTCGACATTGAGCGCTACACCATTGAAACTCATATCGAAGAAGCCTTTCATTGAAAGCTTTTTGAATCGGTCTTGAATATCTTCTTTGGCTATAAAACTTGTGGGAAGCAATTCATGCTCAAAAATATTTTTTATCTCAGGTGAGAATAGATTGGAAAAATATACGAAAAGCACTAATGCTTCTGGCGTTGGGCGAATATGGTTAAAGGACTTCACCCGACCAGCTGTCACAAAGTCAAATTTGGTCATTAAACTGAGGTACTTTGTAGCAACCCTATATAAAGTATCTTCTGACCATTGCGGAAAATCAGGACCCTCTGAGGACATTTTATCTTTTAGAAAGGCAATAATGTCATCCTGTGAAATCTGTGCTCTTCCTGTGAAATACACTTTACTGAACACTTGTGTTGTGATTTCTCTGAACAACCGATTATTTAGACATAGGTGCCATAAAAAGCAAAACTTCTTATCTATTAAAGGCGCATCTGAAAGATAAATTTTTTTAATTAAAAGCTCATGATCTTGATTTATAAACTTTATAATCGCCTTATTAATCGCCCAACTTACTTTATTGCGTGTTTTTGAAGTTCTTATGTCAAACTCATTTTCATCAGTTATCTTCGAGTCAGTCAAATTAGGCTCACAAAAATAGGCACTAATTATATTGAAAACAAGTGTATAGTCTTTCAGGCCCGCAATATCTTTAATTGCAGTGTTATAATCTTGAACACTCATTTTCTCTATTAAATCTTTCATTTTTATATCTTATTTATTACTCATAACCAGGTGCTATTTTTAAATTTCCCACACCATATAAGGCACCTAGATTTTTCAGCGCTAGTTGAAAATCTCTTGGCTCTAATTCGGAATTTTTAGAACAATCCACATGCCATTGGCGAAGCAAGTACCCAGCCGTTGCCGCCCTGATCTCGACCTTCATCACGCCACCGGTCATGCCATAGTCCAGCTCTATCGCTTCGCTGTGCTCAATACGTGGATGCGGCACTAACTCCAGCTCTACAAATCGGTTCCATTGCCGGTCTTGGGTTTCTAGCTCAGCCTCAGATAACCTTGAGTCTTCAAGCACAACCGCTTCTTTAATTCGGGTCAGAACAAAGTCTCTGAATTCACCATGCTTGCGGTCAAAACCACGAACGTGCCAACGCAGGCCATTGTCCACCAGCGTATGTGGCACAATTTCTCGCGTGGTTTCACCGCTCGATAACGACACATAGGTGATACTCAAGGCTTTACCTTTGTGGATGGCCTCGGTGACTTTCGCCACTATCGATAAACTCGGCTTGTTAAGGTGATAAGGCGCTTCACAAGCAAGGGGTGGGTTTTACCTTTTCCTAGTAAAGCCATCTCCGTAGCCTTGGCTAATGGTTGCCAGCGTTCTCACAACGTCATAGTCGAACAATGGCTCAAAAGCTTCACCACGCTTATGTAACTTGAGCTTTTGGTCATACTCAATGTTGCCTGGCGCAAGCTCTCGGTACATTGTGAAGTCTTTCGTTGCTTGTGCGGCGGCTATGCTGAAGCGATCGACTAAATCCGCCCGTACCGCTTCGCCCTTAAATAATAAGGTGAAATCGATGTGGGCAATGCGATCCCTGGTTGCTTGTGGCAACTGCGCTATCTGCGAGAGCTTATCTGATTTCGCCACTACTGTTTGTTTCAGACCATCATTTGTCATGCGTCTTGTTTATCCAATTCAACCAGCTTTTTAAAAATTCTGTTTATAAAGTAAGGACCGACATCGCGTAATCACATTGAAAAGCATCACTCAATACTGCTCTTCATCCGCAATGACTTAGCAATCTCTACCGGTTGAAGCTGGACAGATGGTCATAAAACACTGAATAGGCTTCAACCTAATTAATTTTATTAGGTAACATCCTATCACAAATTATTTTGTAGGGAAGAGTAAGCGGCAACTTTTTGATCTGGATTGCAATTGCCGCTCAGGTATCGGTGTGAAGACCTTGTTTGGTGCCATCGATGATAGCCGCTATCAATGCGCTACCAGAACCAGTGGCACCACGATGTTACCGCGATGAGATACACCTTTATCCGACTCTGTAGACATCAGAACGCGTTGCTCAATCTCTCGAACGCGCCTGGCAACTTCAGCCTGAACTGGTAGCAATGGCAGCAACCCTTCAGCAATCGCGTCTGGGGCAGACTCTTGGCCACAGGACATCAAGTGCTTCCATGGATCTTTAAGAAAGCGCTCGAACGTGATGCCAAATTCAATGATGCGGGCAGAGACGAAGATTTCGCCCCAGTATTCAATGTAGGTGTCTTGGTACATGGAAAGATTCCTCTTGTTGCTTAAACCATGAGTTCACTTTCCATTTTCCAGAGGTTTTCAAATATGCAAGAGGCTATGACAAAGCTTTAAATCGATTGCGGGCATCTTTGTAGTCATAGTGGGCATGTTCTGAGCCACGATGGTACAAATCATCCAGGTAAGCTTGTTCCTGCGGCAGCTCGTCTTCGCTGATTTCGCGCCACCAATGCTTGTTGGCACCTTTAACACCGTCATGCCAGCGGTAACCACGCTCTTTTAGATAGTCCTTTACATCAAACGGCGCACCAAACGCACGAACTAGCACAGTACGCCTGTCTGCTTCTGACAATAAGTTTGCAACGGACTCGGGCAACAAATAGAACAACCAGGCCATTGCCAAACAATCGGTTGCAGCTCGGTGTCCTTCATAGAACCAACCTAAGCGAAGCAGCAGGTACTCAAGTTTTCGACTTTCAAAACCCAGCGCCTTCCAATCTATGCCACTGGCTGAACAGGCCCAAGATAGATGGCCTAATGCGGCAAACCGCTTTTCAAAGAAAGGACGATCAAATTGTGCATTGTGCGCGACCACCAGCGGATCATCGGATAACCAACTCGCAACCAGTGCATCATCAATGCGCTGGCCTTGCACCATATCATCAGTGATACCGGTTAACTCGGTAATCAGCTCAGGGATTGGCTTGCCGGGGTCTTCATACAAACTGATCACATCAACAATCGACACAATCCGCTTAGCAGAGGGGCTGTAAAGCACCTTAACCATACCAAGCTCAATAATGGACTCGTCATCGGCAGACAGTCCAGTTGTCTCTGTATCGAGCAGCACCATTGGCTGTTCATCGCCGACCATAGGAGAAAGTTCAAGTGGCCAGGACTGCGGCTCACGCGTTAATGGAATACGCTCCAGCAATCTAAAATCTTCTGGTCTGTCTGGGATATCCGCGAGGCGCTCTAGCGGAAATAGCGCAGGGGCTCTTGTCATTGATGGTTCCTCTTCAATTCTGTTGTTCGCTTTGGGTTATTTCACTGTGCCCTGTTCGTTTATAAACGCGTTTGTACAAAATGCACCTTGGATACCTCAGCGTTTTTTTAATCTTTCTAATGGGTGAACCCATGTATGAAGGCTTTGGCTAAGCCTTTCAGAAAGTCTTAGCTAAACCGTTTAGGTAACCCTTACCGATACCCTTTACGTATGGCTTAGCCAACCCCTTTTCAAACGGTTGCAAAAGGCTTAAACGAGTTTGGCTGAGCATTTTAATGATTCTCCTGACTTCGCTTTAAGCCTGTAAATTCAATACGAAGCAGAATTTTACTAACTGTTTTGAAACCCTTTGAAAAGGGTTCAAAAAGCCTTATCTGACGGTTACTCGACCCATGCGTTTACCAGTAGCAGTAACAGGATCAGTAACAGAAACAAGAGCAGTAGGCAGAAGCAGTATTGTCCAAGCCTTGCAGGCTTTGACTAGGGCGAGCGATCCCCCACATCAAGCTTTTCAACACAAAAAAGAAATCACCCACGACACAACGTCTTACTCGAACAACTACAGTTTTACCTACAATTTTACTTGTAGAAATCAGCATAGCATTAGATACTGTATAAACAAACAGTATTAATTGTAATTTTTCGAGGTTCGTCATGAGTGTCTCGCTGATAGGCCGTAGCGGCGCACTTGCCTTCATCAAAGCCAAGCGCCTTCGTATCCACATTGTTCATGGAACGTGTTTCTGCTGGTTTTCCTTCACCAGCGCATGATTATGTTGAGCAAACGCTCGACCTTAATGAGCTGTGCATCAAGCGACCGGCTGCAACGTTCTTTGTGCGTGTTGAAGGTGATTCAATGATTGATGCTGGGATTCACCCAGATGATATTTTGGTGGTTGATCGCTCTGTTCAAGCAGAACACGGTGACATTGTCATCGCTGGTATCCATGGTGAACTCACGGTAAAGGAGCTTCAACTGAGGCCGTGCGTCAAGCTGCTCCCAAGAAACCGAGCATATGAACCTATCCATATTCCTGAAGGGACAGAGTTAGAGATATTTGGTGTGGTCACCAATGTGGTGCGAAACATGCGCCGCAAGTCGTGACTATCCCATGCCTGTATTTGCCTTGGTGGACTGCAACAACTTTTACGCCAGTTGTGAGAAGCTGTTTCGTCCTGATTTAAAAGATACGCCGGTTGTGGTGCTGTCCAACAATGACGGCTGTGTGGTTGCACGCTCGCGCGAAGCCAAGTCACTTGGTATTAAAATGGGCGTCCCCGTTTTTCAAATCAAAGCTGAAATGCAGCGCCATGGTATTTTGGCATTCTCGTCCAACTATGCGCTGTATGCAGATTTAAGCAGTCGAGTGATGCGCACTTTGGAAGAGATGGCACCACGAGTAGAGGTTTACTCCATTGACGAAGCGTTTTTGGACTTAACCGGTATTGAGTCTGCCATATCTCTTGGCGAGTTCGGACAACAAGTGCGGGAGCGCATTGGCCACTGGATTGGGATCACCGTCTGTGTAGGCATTGCACCGACTAAAACACTCGCCAAACTGGCCAACCATGCCGCCAAAAAATATCCAGCCACTCAAGGGGTTGTAGACCTGACCAATCCAGATCGGCAACGCCGATTACTCGCATTAGTCCCGGTTGATGATGTTTGGGGCGTTGGCAGACGGCTTTCTAAGCGTTTAAATGCTTTGGGTATCACCACAGCCCTAGACCTAGCCAATGCCTCTCCTAGAGCCATCAGAGACCAGTTTTCGGTGGTTTTAGAGAGAACCGTCAGAGAGCTCAATGGTGAGTCGTGCATTGAACTTGAAGAGATCCCGCCAACTAAGAAGCAAATTGTCTGTAGCCGTTCATTTGGCGTAAAAGTAACGCAATTTGAATTGTTACGTGAAGCCGTCTGCGAATACGCAACCCGCGCCACTGAGAAGCTTCGCAAAGAACAGCAGCAAGCCAAAGTGCTGACCGTGTTTATACGTACCAGCCCCTTTAAGGACAGCGAGCCGCAATACAGCAACTCCGCATCGGGCGAGTTGTTGATACCCAGTTGTGATACGAGGGATTTTATCGAGCTGGCCAGTCACTTACTCAAGCGGATATGGAAGGATGGTTTTCGTTATGCCAAAGCGGGCGTCATGCTGTCTGACTTTTACGATCCTGGCATGTTTCAACCAGGACTATTCGATGACGTATCGACCCGCTCTAATAGCCAACAGTTAATGTCTGTATTGGACACCATTAACCAAAGCGGTGCCGGAAAGGTTTTCTTTGCTGGACAAGGTACGAAGAAAGATTGGTCGATGAAGCGAGAGCTTTTATCTCCCGCTTATACAACACGCTGGGACCAATTACCGCGAGTGAAGTAGCGCCGATAATTCAGTAGGCATTCACTCTGCGACGCAGCATGTTGAGCTTATCAACCTGGCGTCGAATATCACTGAAGAATTCTTCTTTCTCCATGGCCAGCGCTAGCTCCCATTCTTTGGCCAAACCTTGGCAGTCCAAAAATGCGTATCTCAGCTTCGTCTTTGAAATACGCAGCCCCTTGCTAAAGACCACGCGTTTGCCTCGTTGACCGTGAAAACTGTTGATGTACCACTCAATGCCAAAGCCATACTTAAAGTCTCTGATACGGACACCAAGCAGCCCCCAATCTTTAAAGGGCGCATTCTCGCGAACCTTGTAATGGGTAACCCAAAAGTCATCCACTTCAGCTCGTGCCAGCGCTTTTAGCCTGTCCGTTTCTTGCTGAAGTAAATCTGATACCACTGTTTTCCATTGTTCATTGACGATTTCTACCAAACCAATTTCCCCATCCAATTAACCCCAAAAGCCAAAACCACTATCCGTTTGGCTTTTGGATCGAAACGCCAAACGTAAAACTCCCGTCACAATCACTGTTTGGCATCTCGATATAAATCAACTCGCGCAACCCCATACCTGACAAGGGATACAGGCCGATTTCACTTAAAAACGCCTAAAAAGACGTATCGCCATGAAGATACAAACCGTTTGGCGAGTTCAGGTCAGAATGCAAACGAACGTTTGGCGTCTCGATTTTTTTGGCTCAGTCATCCGCCGCCAAACAGAGCCTATTCTCATACTTTTGCGAAAATGCAATAGGCAGATAGATGAAAGGATTTGTCACCTTTCTGCCCACCGCCAGTGCACCGAATCCTGATAATGACATTTGAGTGAACCGCCAGAGCACTTGGAAAAGCCCAAGCGTAAACAGCGCGGTTGATTGAAAACCGTTAGAGCACTTTGAGTGCACAGGAGATAAGTATGTTTGTACTAGGCGTAGATATCGGTTACTCAAACCTGAAGCTGGCAATTGGCCAATCAGGCAGTGAACCGAAAACCATTATTCTGCCTGCGGGTGCCGGTCCTGCGGATCGTATGCCGGAGCGTATCGGTGGAGGCGATGATGAAACTTGTTTGTATGTATCTGTCGATAATGAGCGTTGGGCCGCTGGTGTGCCTGCTGGACGCCTTCAAGGCTGGGAACGAGAGCTTCACCCGGAGTATCCCACCACAAAAACCTATAAGGCGCTTTTTCATGCCGCCTTGTTAATGGCTGAAACAGAATCCATCGATTTGGTTGTCACTGGATTACCGGTTTCCCAGTTTCATGAACCACAACGTAAGTCTGACCTTGTGCAGCGTTTAAAAGGTGTCCATCAAGTGACGCCTAAGCGCAGCATAACTGTTCATGACGTCAAAGTGCTGCCGCAGCCTGCCGGTGCCTATATGGATCTGGTTCAAACAGGTGGTGATTTGGGCTTGATTGAAGAAGGTCGCGTCGTCGTCATAGATCCAGGCTTCTTTTCTGTTGACTGGGTTGCCCTTGAGGCCGGAGAAATTCGCTACAGCTCATCAGGAACCAGTCTTCAGGCAATGTCCGTGCTACTTGAAACGATTGATAAGCTGATTTCGGAAGATCATGGTGCCAAAGTGGGTATGGATCGACTTGAAAAAGCCATGAGAACCGGCGACTTGCAGGTGCTGCTATTTGGAGAAAAAGTCGATATTTCACCTTATCTGAATGCTGCCATGAAAAAGGTAGCGCCTGTTGCTCTAACAGCCATGCGCCAATCCATGCGTGACGAAAGCATCAATGCGGACTTGGTTTTGATCGCCGGAGGGGGAGCCTTGGCTTATAAGGAAGCGGCCAAAGAGATTTTTTCACGAAGCAAGATCATCGTGCCGGAACAGTCTGTTTTGGCGAACGTCCGAGGCTTCTGGTTTTATGGGGCCTGATCATGAGAGTTGTCGTCAACATTCCCCCAGGGAGCCACCCTGAACTGCTCAAAGAATTAGAAAAGACGCCGCCACGGGAACGCGCTGAGCGTCTGCGGATGCTGGCCACCTTTGGGTTAATTCACATGAGCCAACCCAATCTATCCACGACATCTGTACCGGTGGATGGCCTTGCACCAGATGGTGAAGTGACTTTTATGAGTACAGCGCCAGAACCCAAAGCAGAATCACGTAAACAATCATTAAAATCAAAACTAGGGCTGGGCTTATAACATGGCGTTATCAGTTAGCTGGCTCGATGCCAGGTTAAATAAAGAAGCAAAAGAAACCGTAGTAAAAGCCGACCGAGATGGGCTAAGTGCTCGGGTATCGCCCAAGGGCAAAATTGTTTTTCAGTTTCGTTATCGGTTCGATGGCAAGCAACAGCGGGTAGACATAGGTACTTACCCACTTATGAAGCTTGCTGAAGCCAGGAATGAGCTGGATAGATTAAGGGCGGTACTCGACCAGGGCAGAAACCCCAAGCTCTACCTTCAGCAGGAGCGGGCCAAGTATTCTGCCAATCAAAGTTTCGAATCGATTTTTCGAGACTGGATAGACTCTGCCGGTAAGCAAGGGCTAAAGGAGAAAACGTGGCACTACCAAAAACGCAGCAGTGAAATATATTTGCTGCCCCGACTTGGCAAGTACCCATTAACTGACATCAATGAATTGTCCTTACGAAACTGTCTTCGTGAGGTTTCGGAGTCGTCCCCTTCAAACACAGAACGTCTGGTGTCTGTGTTGCACAAGTTTTATGACTGGCTAATTGATGAACAAATTTTGGAAATTAACGCTGCCGCTGGGATCACAGCAAAAAAGGTTGGCGGTAAGAAAGGTAAACGAACTCGGGTGCTAAACGATAACGAGATCAGGATACTTTGGCGCTATTTGCACGAGTCAAAAATCACTGAGAAGAACCGCATCTACATAAAATTGCTTCTGCTATTGGGCGGTCGCAAGGGCGAACTCATTCAAGCTGAAAAGCATCACTTTGACTTGCAATCTGCAATGTGGACAGTGCCCATAGAGATCCGCAAACAAGGTGAGAAAATTGGAGCGCCGATCATGCGGCCACTAATTAAACCGGCTATCGAGCTGATTGAACTGGCGATGCAGATGAGCAAATCAACTTACTTGTTTCCCGCGAACGGACAAGAAGAGCTTGCCACAAATGGCTTTGATACCACTATTCCTAACAATGTGAAAATTTGGGCTCGCAGGTCGCTTAGTGTCGAGATGGAACATTGGTCTATGCATGATCTTCGCAGAACGATGCGAACGCGAATGTCTGCCATTACGACGCAAGAAGTTGCCGAGTTGATGATTGGCCACAGCAAAAAAGGGTTGGATGCTATCTACAACCAATATCAGTACCTGGATGAAATGCGTCATGCTTACGACGTTTGGTATCAACAACTAGAAACCATCATTGAGCCGACAGGTTTTCCATTCAACTGGCGTTTCAGACAATAAAAGAAAGAGGCTCAGTCCTCTTTCTTCTCATACTCTTCCAAGTCTTCAATGTGCCACAGCTTGTTTCGTGTATTTCGATTGATACGAGGTTGCGGCAAGCTGCCATCTTTTATTCTTCGCCAGAGCGTCGTATAGCTAATGTGGTAACGAGCCATAACTTCGTAAGACGTGAGAAAAGGGGTTACTTGGTGCGCTACTGCTGTCATCTGCATTCTCCTGAAAATCAATGTAAAGCTATCATCGCCTGATTCATCACTTGTTGATGGTCAGAAAGATGCATGATTTGTTCAGAAGATCAGGTCCATACAAATGAACTTTTAGGACAGCAGAAAAAAACCGGTAACCAACTCAACCGGCAAACAATTAGAGATAATCGCGAACGTCTTACCATCATTTCTCGATTTTTGGCATAAAAAATATAGGCAAGTTTTGGCCAGAACCCAGTAACCACAAGGCCTACAGCTAGGTTTGTGTCATGAAATTTGGCTAAAAACGGTAAATATGGTGATTTGTACTCAAGTTTGTACACACTTTCCGAGGTTACGCTTGAACATCATTGAAAAGCAAAGAAACGAGAAAAAGACAAAAAGCCTTTAAATTCAGTACGTAGAGATGTGATTGTGGTGTGCAATGAAAGGTGATTTTAAGCGTTGAAAAGCTGGGCGGCATCAGGGTGCGAAATGATCGCAAATGTGCGGCGTTTTGACACTTCGCCGAAATAGGGTGTAGTTGACATCAACAGATTCTCTTTGTGCTTGGGTCAGCTTACGTGAGCTGACTAGCGTTTCGGTTCAAATTTGCGCGGTATTCTCCCTTATCTTGGCTCTGGGAGCAACTTCACTGCAATTAATGAGTGATTTCATATTTTTCCCATCACCGTTTTAATTAATTTATCAATAAACATGAACTATAACTGTAGAGAGTAGATAAAAATGAAGTCGGCCTATGACCAAATTTCGTAAGATTCATTCGTTGGCCTTTAAGCAAGCCAAAAAGTGTTTTTTTAGTCTCCCGTAACTATTGGGGCTCTGTTTTAGCCTATACCATACGACTGTCTGATTTACATCAAGAACAGAGCAAGGTTCAGGAGCACTACAACTTTAAACTGGTGCAGAGTTATGAGAACGCCAGCCAAGCTGCTTATCATCTGAATAATTTGCTGGCGGAGCAGGTCGCCACAACCTTAATGCTCGACCCTGGGATTTTTAAAGTTGAAATTGTCGATGATTTTGGGGATGTCATGACCCGCAAAGAGCGGGAGATTGGTAAGCAGAGTGAATGGGTCAATGCATTAGCAAGTTACCTGACGCCTTCGGTCTCCGTATTCAGTGCCGAACTGCATCAACCCAACTCAAATGTGGTGGTCGGTAAATTGAGCTTCTACATCGATGGAACTTCGATCGCCAAAGAATTCATTGCCAAAACCACACGGGTGCTTTTGTTCGACCTTTTGCGCAACACCTTGCTCACAACGATTTTACTGATCTTTTTCTACCAAAAGCTATCGCGCCCAATCACCATGTTGATTGGCTGGGTAAACTCACTCAATGATACTCAGCGCTCGCCGCTGCCACCTCGCCTAACCCACGATGATGAACTCAGCGAGCTAGCTTCTACCTTTCAATCAATGTGGAAAGGCAAAGAGCTAGCCGAATCTAAACTCAATCAGCTCGCCTATTACGACAGCTTAACAGGGCTAGCTAATCGCAGCTTATTGCTACAAAAACTCAGTGATGCAATTACGACAGCGCAAAATGCACACACGACTGGAGCACTGTTCTATCTCGATCTCGATCGCTTCAAAACCATTAATGATTCGCTTGGCCATACCATTGGCGATCAGTTGATTAAAGCCGTCGCACTGCGCATGGATGCATGGACAAAGAATGACTATCTCTCAGCGCGGATTGGTGGTGATGAATTTGTGGTGCTCATCCCCTATTTATCCCCCAACAAAGCGGAAGAGGTGGCCAAACAGTTGCTTACCCTGATTTCTAACCCTTATACCGTAGACGATCACCAACTTTACTGTACGGTGAGTATCGGTATCTCGATTTTTCCTTCGGTTGGGATCAGTAATATTGATGTGTTACGCCAAGCTGATACTGCGCTTTATCGAGCTAAAGCCAGTGGACGTAATAAATTCATGTTCTATGAGCCAGAAATGCAGGCGCAGGTCGAATCGTTTTTGGAGATTGAAAAAGGACTTCACGAAGCCCTCAATCAACATCAGCTAGAGCTGTATTATCAACCTCAAGTCGATGAGCAACATCATATCATTGGGGTAGAAGCACTGATTCGTTGGAATCATCCGAAACGCGGATTACTGCCTCCAGGTGTGTTTATGCCGATTGCCGAAGAGACTGGGCAGATTTTGCCCATCGGTACTTGGATAATTGAGCAAGCCTGTTATCAATACGCTCAGTGGAAAAAACAAGGCATTTTACCGCCGCATTTTCGCCGCTTGGCGATCAATATTAGCCCACTACAATTTGCTCAAGACTCGTTTATCGAACAGGTTAACCATGCGTTGCGCCAAGCTGGGATCACCGGAGAACCGATTGAGTTGGAGATTACTGAAAGTTTACTGCTTGAGAATGTAGAAAGTGCAATTCAGAAAATGGCTAAGCTCAAAGAGAGTCAGATCAGTATTTCGATCGATGATTTTGGTACGGGTTACTCTTCGTTGCGTTATCTAAAACATCTCGCAGTGGATGTGTTGAAAATTGATCGCTCGTTTGTCAATCAACTGCATCTGGATGATAACGACCAAGCCATCGTCGATACCATTTTGGCGATTGCCAGAAAGTTAAACTTGGAAGTCATTGCCGAGGGGGTTGAAGACACCTCTGAGCTGGCAGCACTCAAACAGCTTGGTTGTAACCAATTCCAAGGCTACCTGTTTGATAAACCGCTGCGCGCAGAAGAAATTGCACAACGGTTTGTGAGCAACAGTTATCGGAAAATTCAAACCTTACCGATCGCCACAAATAGCTTACAAAAATAGGTAACTCATGATGATCGCATCTTCACTTTTACCATTTGCCGCAGGGTAGTAATTGATACGCCGATCAATTTCATTAAAGCCCGCTTGCTGATAAAGATGAAACGCACGCCGATTGCTTTCGCGCACTTCTAACCAAGCGCTTTCTGCATTTTGTTGCTCGCACTGAGCAATAAAATGATCAAGCAGTTGCTTGCCATAGCCTTTACCCTGCATGGCAGGATCAATCGCAATATTCAGCAAGGTCACTTCGCCAACAATATTCTGCGCATAGAAATACCCGACCACCTGCTCATCCACCAACATCACCTGATGACGCGCACCACGACTATTGAGATCTCGCACCATAGATTCCTTCCAAGGGTGAGAGTGGGCTACGCGCTCAATGCGCCAAACCGCATCCAAATGCTCAGATTGCATAGCCGTAAAAAATAAACTCATGATGTGGTTCCTTGGTAAGCACAAATTTGTTGCCACAGTGCGCGGCGATATTGGGTATGACCATCAATCTCACTTAACCGCGGTGAATGCAGCGGCTTTTGAGCGTGATGAGGCAACGGCTCACAACCAGCAAACCAGATCCACTCTAAACCCTCATAAGCAAGGTGACTAAGCTGCATTGGAGCGATATGGCGAACCATTGACAGTTCAAGCTGAACGCTTTTGAGGATCCTCTCCAGCAATAGGATTTCAGCCCCTTGCGGTGGCTCATTGGCGACCAGCAAGAGCCGGCAGCCTTGATCCAACGCTTGAGTCGGTGGTTGAAACCCCGCCAAACGTTCGGGATGGATCAATTCCCATTGTTGAATGCCCATCGCGGACAAATAGTGTGAAGAAGAACGCATGGTATTACTCGCAGCCTATCTGAGCGGCAATGCTAACAAACAGAGGATTAGCGACTCAAGCGCTAGAGAGAAAAAGCAGCATAAATGCTCCTTTTTGAAAGGCGATTTAGACAGCGGCAAACTCAGGGCTGTATTCGATAAGCCCA
This sequence comes from Vibrio metoecus, assembly GCF_000696385.1. Taxonomy (GTDB): domain Bacteria; phylum Pseudomonadota; class Gammaproteobacteria; order Enterobacterales; family Vibrionaceae; genus Vibrio; species Vibrio metoecus. The sequence continues at coordinate 86,710 of NZ_JJMN01000021.1, forward strand.
GATCGGCCATCCAACTCTCTTTCCCAGAGTGCAACCACACGAAAAGCCCCTTGCGGCGCATCCCAAGCACAGTGCAACTGATAGGATGCCGCATCTTCAAAGCCAAACCGTGCGTAGTAATCAGGATCGCCCAGAACCACACAGGCTGGATACCCTAGCTCTCCCAGAGAACTGAGTCCTTCTTTAACCAAATCCGCACCAATACCTTGGCGACGATACTCTTCTTTCACCGCCAACGGTGCTAAACCTTGCCAATTCAGATCTTCCCCAGCAACCGTCACAGGGCTAAACATCACATGTCCAAGGATTGCCCCTTCATCATCACAGGCAACCAATGACAACGTTCGCTTCCCATTTTCACGTAATGCCATCACTAAGTTAGCCTCGGCTTCAGTGGCAAAGACATTTTTCAACAGTTCATCGACAGCCAGAATATCGGCAGGTGCTTCAGTTCGAATAAGCATTAATAACCTCTTGGGATGAATTCGGCTTTTGCATCCCTTTATGCACAAAATCCGCCAACTGTTGAAGCAAAATTTGCAGCGGCTTGGGCAATTGTTGCAGATCCACGCTGTCCATCAGGTTTTTTACTTCCAACCCGAGTTCAGTATCCCCTTCAATCGAAAGGCGGCGTTGGAAAAATAAAGTATCAGGGTCTTCTTTACGTCCCGCGATCAGCACCAAATCATTCAGACTGCCGCTAAAGCTGACATCTTCCTGAACCGGAGCATCTGCCACCACCAACTGTTCGTTTTGGTAGCTAATAAACCAACGTAAATCCATGTCCTTCACTTCGACCTTCAGCCATTTCTCTTCGAGAAACTCAAAGTCCCCGTCTTGCAAGGCCTCGCGGAATACTAAACCCATTGCATCAAGCAAGGCTTTTTTTGAACGTTTTGAGGCAATAAGTGGATTGGAGATCGCAAAATTGAAGCAGCGTTCTGAACCAGTTGAGTGCGAATCTTGTTTAACACGAGCGTTATCCGTTACCTTGTTAGTCATTCTGCGATCATCATACTGGATGTCAAAAGACGGATTCCTGTTATGTATCAAAAAATAACTTCAGGCCGAGAACCTTTTCTACTGTGAAAATCACAGTTATAGTGAATGAGTTACCGAATTGGTAACGCTATACCCCCAACAACATACCACTGCCGATATTGCTAGGTTGTAAAGTTAGATGAACGGCGTTCGATGCGCTCATCAATCTCAAATACTACGATGCAAACTGTTAGTCGTTGTTAGAGGGGATATTATAAATGTCATCGCGCACGGACAGTTGGTAGTATTTTAAATGCCTGCTCAAACCTCATCTCAGCTCAAGCATTGGTTTGCTAAAATTACGGCACACAGTCCGTTCTTTTTTGCAATCCTCAATGATCAACACAAGTATGTGATGGTCAACGAGCGCTATTGCGATATCGCGGGTCTCTCAAGCGAAGAGATGGCCGGGATGAGTGACAGCCAAGTTTTGGGTGAACATTTTTACCAACACCTCAAACCGTTCTACGAACGCGCCTTTAAAAACGAACATATCGAATCCGAACTGACGCTCAGCGAAATCGATCTCGAAACCAGTTTGCACTTTTCCTTATCGCCTATCGTGATGCACGACCAAGTGCAATACATCGTATTTCATGCGATAGATACCTCAGAAAAGCAAATTTTGGTGCGTTCGTTAGAAGAGTCAGAAAGCAAATATGCGCTTCTGACAACGTTACTGCCCGATGGTTTGATGATGGTCGAAAACGACTGCATTATCTCCGCCAACCCTTCAGCCGCACGTCTGCTCGGTTTTGACGATGCGCAAAAACTCTTGGGTGAGAATTTATCGCGCCTGTTTATTGATGAGAAAACCAAAACGGTGTTTTCCACACAATTGGCGACTCTGCTTACTGAAAAACCCTTGGTGTGCCTCACCGGTCCTCGATGTGGATTTGAACGTAAAATCCAGTTGCATGCAGGCAGCACTTCCCTGCTCGGCAGCCACTCGCAGCTGATCTTATTGCAAGATGCGGACGAAGCACCAAAACAGCTTTCAGCAACGACTCAAGTCGATGCTCACATGGATAGTTTAACCGGACTGTACAACCGACACGGTTTCACCAAACGTTTAGAGCAATTAATTCACAATGAAACACCGTTGGTGATGCTCTATCTGGATATCGACAACTTTAAAAATATTAATGACTCCCTTGGCCATCACATCGGTGACAAGGTGATCAAAGAAGTGGCGGCTCGTCTTAAACGCCTTCTGCCGCAACAAGCGGTACTTGGCCATTTAGGCGGCGATGAGTTTGGTTTAATTTTACCTGAACCAGAACACAACCGTTCGGCGGAAATGTTGGCCGATCGCATCATCTCCTTGATTAATCAGCCCTTTGATCTTCATCACTTCAGCAAGCGTTTAGCCTGTTCTATCGGTAGCGTACGCTACCCAGGCGATGGCAACGATGCCCGCGTGCTGCTGCAAAATGCCGATACCGCCATGTATGAAGCCAAAGAACGTGGCCGCAACCGACTGATCAAATTTAACGATCAGATGAATAAAGAAGCGCGCATGCGGCTTTGGTTGGAAATTGAGCTGCAAAAAGCACTACAACAAAATGGATTGGAAGTGTGGTACCAACCGAAAGTCAACGCGCGTGATTTTAGCATCAATGGCGCAGAGGCTCTGGTACGTTGGAAACATCCCGTCGAAGGCTATATCAGCCCAGGAGCGTTCATTCCGGTGGCCGAAAAAGCCGGCTTGATTGAACATTTAGGACGAGTCGTGATGCGCGAAGTGTTTGCCACCGTCAAACGCTGGAAACTGCAAGGGATTCTGCCCGGACGCGTAGCGATCAACATTTCTCCAGAACAATTTGGCAACCCACAACTGATCGATTATCTGGAAAAACTGCTAAGAACAACCGGGCTAGACCCAAACAGCATCACCTTTGAGCTGACCGAAAGTGCCGTGATGAGTGACAGTGAGCACACCCAACAAATGCTCAATGCGATTAAAAAGCTCGGCTTTACTTTATCGATTGACGATTTCGGTACCGGTTACTCTTCATTAGCTTATTTAGCCCGCTTCCCGATTGACGAACTGAAAATTGACCGCGCGTTCATCAGTAATATCGATACGCTACCGAAGCAGCTCACTGTTATTGAAAACATCATCAACTTAGGCCGCTCATTGAACTTAACGGTCGTGGCAGAGGGGGTCGAAACCCAACAGCAAGCCACTTTGCTTTCCAATCTCAATTGTCATTCCATTCAAGGCTTCCATTTCTATCGCCCTCAACCCAAGCATGAAGTTGAAGAGTTATTTGCGCAAAATCGCCGTCATCGAAAATCCCTCTAAGGGGTTAATTTTGTTCTGATTGTCTGAAACCTGCCTTACATCAAATCTGCCTGATTCAATCCTTTCTAAAATGCATCCACTATTCCCTGAATTCAGAGCCTTACGCTATGGAACTTCTCTGTCCGGCCGGAAATTTGCCGGCCCTGAAAACAGCGATTGATTGTGGCGCCGATGCGGTTTACATCGGTTTCAAAGATGATACGAATGCTCGCCATTTTGCTGGCCTTAATTTTAGCGGCAAAAAACTGGAAAAAGCCGTTCAGTATGTTCATGACCACCGTAAAAAAATTCATATAGCACTCAACACTTTTGCACATCCGAATGGCTTTGAGCGTTGGACTAACGCGGTTGATCAGGCCGCGGATCTGGGTGTGGATGCTTTGATCATTGCCGATATTGCGGTGCTTGAATATGCGGCGCGTAAATACCCGTACCTTGAACTGCATCTTTCCGTACAAGCTTCTGCTACCAACGTGAAAGCGGTTGAGTTTTACCATCAGAATTTTAATGTGAAACGTGTGGTACTGCCGCGCGTACTTTCCATTCATCAAGTCAAACAGCTTTCACGCAACATCCCACAAGGTGTTGAGTTGGAAGTGTTCGCCTTTGGCAGCTTGTGCATCATGTCGGAAGGGCGTTGCTATCTCTCGTCCTACATGACGGGGGAATCCCCCAACACGGTCGGTGCTTGTTCTCCAGCCAAGTACGTTCGTTGGCAAGAAACGGAATCTGGGCTCGAATCACGTTTGAACGAGATTTTGATTGATAAGTACGCAGCGGGGGAAAATGCAGGCTACCCGACTTTGTGTAAAGGTCGCTTCATTACTGAGCTTGAGGGTGAAAGTAAGTGCTACCACGCACTCGAAGAACCCACCAGCTTAAACACCTTGTCACTGCTACCAGAACTATTTGCCGCAAATGTAGCCTCAGTCAAGATTGAAGGTCGGCAACGTAGCCCTGCGTATGTAGAACAAGTGACTCGTACGTGGCGTGCCGCGATCGACCGCTATCTGGCCAATCCGACACAGTATCATGTAGAACCCAAATGGGATGCTGCACTGGCCAATGTGTCAGAAGGTACACAAACCACGCTCGGTGCTTATCACCGTCAATGGCAATAAGGTCAAGCGATTATGAAATATGCTTTAGGTCCCCTACTTTATTTCTGGCCAAAACAAGACGTCGATAGTTTCTATGCTCAAGCCGCCGCTAGTGTCGCGGATGTCATTTATCTCGGTGAAACCGTTTGCTCGAAACGTCGTGAGATGAGACCTCAGCATTGGTTTGACATTGCCAAATCCCTCTCGGATGCAGGCAAGCAGGTAGTGCTTTCCACGATGGCTCTGCTCGAAGCGCCAAGTGAAATCAATGTGATGAAAAAATACATTGATAACGGTGACTTTGCGATTGAGGCCAACGATGTTTCGGCCATTCAAATGGCTCATGAAAAAGGCATTCCTTTTATCGTGGGGCCTGCCGTCAATACCTACAACGCGCACACTCTGAAGCTGTTTTTAAAGCAAGGCATGATCCGTTGGTGTATGCCGGTAGAACTCTCGCGTGATTGGTTAATTAACACGTTACAGCAATGTGATGATTTGGGCATTCGTCACCAGTTTGAAGTGGAAGTCTTTAGTCATGGCTATCTGCCACTGGCGTATTCGGCACGTTGTTTCACCGCACGAGCAGAAAACCGTGCGAAAGATGAATGCGAAACCTGCTGTATTCGCTACCCAACCGGAATTCAAGTCGCAAGCCAAGAGGGGCAATCGGTATTTAACCTCAACGGCATTCAAACCCAGTCTGGTTATTGCTACAACTTAATCAATGATTTGCCAAGTATGGCAGGGTTGGTGGATGTGGTACGTTTAAGCCCATTAGGTGTTGAGACGTTCCAACATCTCCAGCAATTCAAAGCCAACGAACAAGGCCAAAAGCCGCAGCTCATTGAGAATCACCAATGCAACGGTTACTGGCATCAACTGGCTGGGTTAGCCGTAAAAAATAACTAAGTTGACGTTCACTAAAAAGGGTTGCTCATGGCAACCCTTTTGGCTTTTTCACAACCGCTATGCGTAGGAAGCTTGCGCGGTATGACCCATTTTCCTCACATCACGCCACAGCATAATGGCTACGCCAGAACTCAATACAATATTGGAGATTGGTAAAGCAATCCACACGCCACTCAACCCAAAGAATTGAGGCAAAACAAATAAAAATGGCAGCATAATCGACATATTACCCACGGTGATAAACATGGCTTTGCCACCCCGATTCGTCGACTGATAATACGCCGCACTCACCACCAAGAATCCATCCAGATACATAGCAAACAGATGCAGCTTGATGCCCATCTGCGCCCCCGCCATCAACTCACTGTCCGTCGAGTTAAAAATCGCGATCGCCTGCATGGGAAAGACATTGAGCAGCACCACAAACACCATGCCCCCCAATACCGCTATCCCCATTGCTAAGCGCAGCAGTTTACGAATATGGTCATAATTGCGTGCACCAAAATGGTAACTGGCCAACGGTTGCATGCCGTTGGCAATGCCTTCTACCGTCAAATAGTAAATCGTTACGATATAGCCCATCACCGCATAAGCACCAACCATCACCGCGTTGCCATACTCAATCATCAAAGTGTTATGTAACGCCACCATGGTGGAACCATAGGCGTACATGAAAAAGCTTGAAACACCAATCGCGAAAATCTTAGGTAACGAATGCCATTCCAACTTTAGGCAACGGCGTGTTAAGCGCATTTTGGCTCGCTTGGAAAAGAAATACGCCAAACCCAATGACGTCACCACAAGTTGAGCGATCGTCGTTGCGATCGCCGCTCCCGTCAGCTCCCAACCAAGCCATGCAATGAAAATATAGTCGAGGGCAATATTGGTTAGAGCGCCAATCACCATCAACAAGGTCGCCAAATTGGGGCTGTGATCATTGCGCAGCAGAAATGGCATGGCGATGGAACCTAAAGTAAATACACAGCCAACAATTAATACTTGCAGATACTGCAAGCCCAACTCAAACACTCGACCTTGTGCTCCTTGCCAATGCAGAAAATCATCCGCCATAAACCACAAGATCACAGCCACGATAGGGGCGAGTAGCAGTAAACTCATCAATCCAGTGGCCAGAATACGCTTAGCACTGTCAGGGTGTCCTTCACCTTGCTTAATTGAAGAAAGCGCTCCGGTTCCCACGCCAACCAGCATCCCAATACCGAGAATGGTGCCGATCACCGGCCAAGCCACATTAATTCCCGCTAACCCTTCCGCTCCAACATAGTGGCCGATGAAAATCCCATCCACTACTTGATACAGACCATTAACCAGCATCGCAGCCACCGTCGGAATGGTGTAGCGAACAAACTGTCGGTAAATCGATCGATTCATCATAAACACATATCTATTTAGTTAGCCTATCTAATAAAACTCACTGACGTAGCGCTTTACTTAGCAATAAATCCAGCATAATGGCCTCTTCTGGAGACAAATGTTGTGCGACTTGCTGCGCTAAAACTTGGTAAACTCGCGCCTCGCTAGCTAAATGCAACCCCGCTTGTTCTGTGAGTTCAAAAAGCTGTGAACGAGCATCCTCTTCGCACTGAACTCGTTTAACCAAACCACGCCTTTCTAGCTTTTTGATCATGTTCGATGCCGATGGTTTGGTCACCTCCAGAGCAATAGCCAGATCAGTCAAACGAATCGCTTGCGGTGAATTTTGGATCACTTTCAGATAGTCGTATTCGTTGAAACTAAGCTGGGCGAGCGGATCTTCTTTGCCGTATTTACGCCAAACCTTGGCGGCAAAACGCTCCATCTTCTCTAAATTTTTTTCTAGCATAATTCACAGCATATAGTTAGCAAGGCTAACTATTCTGCCAAAAAAATAAGCATAAAAAAAGCCGCAATCAGCGGCTTTTTATCATTGATGGATGACGTTATTGTGTCAGCGATTCAGCTTTAGCTCTTGCTAAACGCTCTTCACGAGCCTGCTCGAAAATACGTCCGAGTTCAATAAATGCGTAGCGATGTTCAACGTATTCATAAACATTGAATGAAATCGCAAGCTTATAAAGAGACAGCGCGTGCGCTAACTCCCCTTGCATCTGATAACGCTTGCCTAGGTAGAAATACGCTTCGGTCAGGCGTTGGGCCAATAGATCATTTTCCCGCGAGCCTGCAATAATGGCTTTAAAGGCCACTTCTTCTGAAAGCTGATCGAGCATCAAACCGACCAACACCCAGCCCCACTGTTCATCATGCTGTTGATAACGCGCGAGCAGATCGGACCGCGCTTTCACCGCATCCACATCACTTTCAATGATGTATAACCACAGAGCACGGAAAGGATCTTCAGGGTCTTGTTGATAGTGCTGCTGGATCTCTTCCAGAGCCAATCGTGGGCGCTCGCCGTAATACAATGCAATAGCACGGTTACGTACTGCGTATTCGTTACCTGGGTCTAGCTCTACAGTAGAATCAAAGGATTCATAAGCCGCATCAAACTCACCCACCTCGGTGTAATACACCCCAAGCAAGTTAAACACATCTGGTTGCACCGGATTAATCGACAATGATTGAGTAAAATCGAGCCGAGCCAAATCACGTAACCCGACACTGTCGTAATAGTTACCACGCTCAAAAAGCATTTTGGCGCGCAATTCTGGCTCAAGATCCGAACGCTGCAACAATTGAGTTAAGCGAGCGATTTGAACTTCTTGCTGAACAGAGGCTTGTAATGGCACCGCCATTGGGGGGTAAATCCACTGCGTTGTAGATTCAGGTTGTGAGGCACAGCCAGACAACAAAGCCAATCCAATCACTGCGGCAGGGAATCGAAACCATTTCACTCATCGTACTCCTGTGGGATTTCGCATAAAAAAGGGAGCGAATAACGCTCCCCTTTATAACATGCTTTTCCTCAGAAAAGGAAAAGCCATGTTGATTTTGCCGTAAACGGAAAATTATTCCGCTTGTGGTGCAACTTCAGCTGCAGCTTCTGCTGACGTTTCAACCGCTTCTTTCATACTTAGACGAACACGGCCTTGGCGGTCAATTTCAAGCACTTTAACTTGAACTTCTTGACCTTCAGTCAGGTAATCAGACACTTTCTCTACACGCTTGTCAGCGATTTGAGAGATGTGTACTAGACCATCTTTACCTGGAAGAATCGTTACAAACGCACCGAAGTCTGCCAAGCGAGCCACTTTACCGGTGTAGATAACGCCCACTTCAACTTCTGCAGTGATTTCTTGAATACGACGAATCGCTTCTTTCGCTTGATCACCGTCAGTTGCTGCGATCTTGATAGTACCGTCATCTTCGATCTCGATCGTAGTACCCGTTTCTTCAGTCAGCTGACGAATTACCGCACCGCCTTTACCGATCACGTCTTTGATCTTATCTACACTGATTTTCATGGTGTGGATACGTGGAGCAAATTCAGAGATATCACTACGTGCAGCAGAGATCGCTTGATCCATCACAGACAGAATGTGCAGACGAGCACCTTTTGCTTGGTTCAGTGCAATTTGCATGATCTCTTTAGTGATACCTTCGATCTTGATGTCCATCTGCAGTGCAGTAACACCTGTTGCGGTACCCGCTACTTTAAAGTCCATGTCGCCTAGGTGGTCTTCATCACCCAGAATGTCAGACAGAACGACGAAATCATTTTCTTCTTTCACCAGACCCATTGCGATACCCGCAACAGAAGCCTTGATTGGTACACCCGCATCCATCAGAGCCAAAGATGAACCACACACAGAAGCCATTGAAGATGAGCCGTTCGATTCAGTGATCTCAGAAACCACACGTACAGTGTATGGGAACTCGTCTACTGAAGGCATAACTGCTGCGATACCACGCTTAGCCAAACGGCCGTGACCGATTTCGCGACGCTTAGGAGAACCTACAAAGCCAGTTTCACCTACACAGTATGGAGGGAAGTTGTAGTGCAGTAGGAAGTGGTCTTTCTTCTCGCCAGTCAGCTCATCGATGATCTGTGCGTCACGTTGAGTACCCAGCGTTGCTGTTACTAGAGCCTGAGTTTCACCACGAGTGAATAGTGCAGAACCGTGAGTACGTGGCAGAACGCCAGTACGTACATCAAGAGCACGAACCATGTCTTTTTCACGGCCATCAATACGTGGGTTACCCGCGATGATACTGCGACGTACAACAGTTTTTTCCAAATCGTGGAAAATAGTGTGGATTTCTTTTGCATCCAACGCTTCGTTTTCAGCCAGCAGAGCCGCGCTCACTTCAGCACTGATTTCATGGATGCGAGCATAACGCGCCATTTTTTCAGTGATTTGGTACGCTTCAACCAGACGTGTTTCTGCTAGAGCAGCCACTTTCGCTTTCAGCTCAGTGTTTTCAGCTGGAGCAACCCATTCCCATGCTGGAGTTGCCACTTCAGCTGCGAATTCGTTGATTGCATTGATAACGGCTTGTTGTTGATCGTGACCAAACACAACCGCTGCCAACATCTCTTCTTCAGTCAGAATTTGTGCTTCTGATTCAACCATCAGAACTGCGTTGTCAGTACCCGCAACCACTAGATCCAGACGAGACTGTTTCAGCTCTTTTTCGCTTGGGTTTAGAACCAGTTGACCATCAATGTGGCCGACACGAGCGGCACCGATTGGACCATTGAATGGAAGGCCAGAAATCGCCAGCGCTGCAGAAGTACCGATCATAGAAATGATGTCAGGTTGTACATCTGGGTTAACAGAAACAACAGTAACAATCACTTGCACTTCATTGGTAAAACCATCTGGGAACAGTGGACGAATTGGGCGGTCGATCAGACGAGCAGTCAGCGTTTCACCTTCAGAAGGACGACCTTCTCGCTTAAAGAAACCGCCAGGGATTTTACCTGCTGCGTATGTACGCTCTTGGTAGTTCACAGTCAGTGGGAAGAAATCTTGACCAACAACAGCTTCTTTCTTACCAACGACGCTGACGAACACTGCGGTGTCGTCCATGGTTGCCATAACTGCTGCCGTTGCTTGGCGAGCCATAACACCGGTTTCTAGAGTAACGGTGTGGTTACCGTACTGAAACGTTTTTACTACTGGTTTTTCGAACATGAGTATTCCTTATTCTCAGGACAAGCCTGAAATCAAATCATCAATACTCAAAGCACTACGAATCGCGACTAGTAAAAAAAGACTGAAACTTGGGGAAATATTCGAGAGAACAATCTGTTTTTAATAGCCGCGACCTTTTGGTCGACTGCGGTGACGGTAATGCCATGAGTACAAACTTGCTCAGTCACGCGAACTGAACGGCGGGTAGTATAAACTACTTAACGGAAGGATAGCTAATTTAGAGTGCAAAAAAGGGGCTTTCGCCCCTTTTCTGTACAAACTGTGCTTTGCAGCGACGAATTAACGACGCAGGCCTAGACGTTTGATCAGATCTTGGTAACGAGACAGATCTTTGCCTTTCAGGTAGTCCAGCAGCTTACGACGGCTTGAAACCATGCGCAGCAGACCACGACGGCTGTGGTGATCGCCTTTGTGTGCTTGGAAGTGACCTTGCAGGTGGTTGATAGAAGCAGTCAGCAGAGCTACTTGTACTTCTGGTGAACCAGTGTCATTTTCACAACGTGCGTATTCAGCAACGATTGCTGCTTTAGTTTCTGCATTCAGAGACATAATTCTCTCCTAAAGAGTTTGAGGTTTAAGTTTGTGTCAGCCAATCTCTGATTCAGCCGACACGAGAAGCGCGAATTATAGGGAATAATCCTGACTCGCACAAGCGGAATGTCTCGCCATCAAACGAGCCATCCTGCGGGTTTATTCGCCGTAAACGACTAAGCGTTTCGGCGCTACCTTGCCGTTATCGTCAATCTCACCAACGCCAAGAAACAGCTTCTGTTCACCACCAGTGATGCGCACCATACCATCGGTTGGCGCACCAGAAACCTGCACCGCTTGTCCATGCTGCACAAGCTGCATCAGCTCTGGGATCACATTGACTTCTGGTAACGCTTCCACGGCGGTATCCATCGGCAGTAATAGCGGATCGAGAACGTCAGAAACCGTCTTTTCATCACGATGGGCTTGTTCAACTAATGCATTGAGCTGCTCTAGTGTCACCATCCGTTCATACGGATAGTTAGCAACACCAACACGACGCAGCATCGTGACATGAGCACCACAACCCAGCATTTCACCCAGATCATCGACGATGGTACGGATGTAAGTGCCTTTTGAGCAGTGCACTTCCATCTCCACTTCATCACTTTCAAAGCGATGCAGCTCAATCTCATACACGGTGATCTTGCGTGCTTCACGCGGCACTTCAATACCCTGACGAGCGTATTCGTAGAGTGGACGACCTTGATATTTCAACGCGGAGAACATGGATGGGACTTGATCGGTCTCACCGCGAAACTTTTCAATACACGCAAGAAGCGTATCGCGTTCCACATTAACAGGACGCGTTTGTACCACTTGCCCATCAGAATCTGACGTATCGGTACGTTCGCCCAATTTTGCGATCACGCGATAACGTTTATCGGAATCAAGCAGAAACTGAGAAAACTTTGTGGCTTCACCGAGGCAGATCGGCAGCATGCCGGTCGCCAGAGGGTCAAGTGCGCCGGTATGGCCAGCTTTTTCAGCACCATAGAGACGTTTAACTTTTTGCAAAGCGTCGTTGGAGGAAATGCCTGTCGGCTTATCCAACAGAATCACACCGTGGATAACCCGACCTTTACGTCGACGAGCCATTACGCTTCGTCCTCATCACGACCAGCTTCATGCATACGACGCTTATCACTGTTGATCACTTCCGTTACTAGGTTTGACATGCGCATACCTTCAACCAAAGTGTTGTCGTAGTAGAAGCGAATTTCTGGTGTCAAACGTAAGCGGATTTGCTTACCTAACATCATACGGATTTGCACTTCGTGCTCACGTAAAGCAGCCAAGCAAGATTCTGGTGTTTGCTCACCGATGCACAGGAATGTCACGAACACTTTGGCGTAAGCCAGATCGCGCGACACTTCTACATCAGAAATAGTCACCATACCCAGACGAGAATCGCGCACTTCACGTTGCAGGATCATCGCCAGTTCTTTTTGTAATTGCTGTGCCACACGCTGTGTGCGGCTAAATTCTTTCGGCATATCGTTTCTCACTGATAGAAAGAATGGGGGGATGGTCTTAGCCAGCCCCCCATGGTGTATTCAACAACCTACATTGCCTTGATTAATGCAACAGTAGTTGATTAGTCGATGGTACGTTGGATTTCGATCGTTTCGAACACTTCGATCTGGTCGCCAACGCGAACGTCGTTGTAGTTCTTAACGCCGATACCACACTCGTAACCATTCTTAACTTCTGCAACGTCATCTTTAAAGCGACGCAGAGATTCCAGTTCACCTTCGTAGATAACCACGTTATCACGTAGAACGCGGATCGGAGCATTACGCTTGATAACGCCTTCAGTAACCATACAGCCTGCAATCGCGCCCAGTTTTGGTGACTTAAATTAACGTACACGAACTTCCGCCAGACCGATGATCTCTTGTTTGAACTCAGGAGAAAGCATACCGCTCATCGCCTGTTTCACTTCGTCGATTAATTGGTAAATGATTGAGTAGTAACGCAGATCGATATTTTCAGCTTCAATAGTACGGCGAGCAGATGCATCAGCACGTACGTTAAAGCCTACCACGATAGCGTTAGAAGCAGCAGCCAACACCACATCAGTTTCAGTGATACCACCTACGCCAGAACCTACGATGTTCACTTTCACTTCTTCGGTAGAAAGTTTACGCAGAGAATCCGCAATCGCTTCTACAGAACCTTGTACGTCAGCTTTCAGTACAATGTTCAGCTCAGCCACATCGCCCGCTGTCATATTAGAGAACATGTTCTCCAGTTTAGACTTCTGTTGACGCGCCAGTTTGACTTCGCGGAACTTACCAGCTCGGTAGTTAGCCACTTCACGCGCTTTACGTTCATCACGTACTACGGTTGCTTCATCACCGGCTGCTGGAACACCAGACAGACCGAGGATTTCCACAGGGATCGATGGGCCAGCTTCTTCAACTTCGTTACCCACTTCATCACGCATTGCACGAACGCGGCCATATTCTTGACCACACAGAACAATGTCACCCTTACGCAGAGTGCCTGATTGAACCAGAACGGTTGCCACAGGGCCACGGCCTTTATCTAGGCGAGATTCGATAACCACGCCAGATGCCATACCTTGTTTCACCGCTTTCAGTTCAAGAACTTCAGCTTGTAGCAGGATCGCTTCTAGAAGACCTTCAATGTTTGTACCTTGTTTTGCAGAGATGTGAACAAACATGTTCTCACCGCCCCACTCTTCAGGCATAACATTGTACTGTGCCAGTTCGTTTTTCACGTTATCTGGGTTAGCCGTGTCTTTATCGATCTTGTTTACTGCAACGATCAGTGGAACACCCGCTGCTTTCGCGTGCTGGATAGCTTCCACGGTTTGCGGCATTACGCCATCGTCCGCAGCAACAACCAGTACCACGATATCCGTTGCTTGCGCACCACGAGCACGCATTGCGGTAAACGCCGCGTGTCCAGGAGTATCGAGGAAGGTGATCATGCCGTTTGGTGTTTCAACGTGGTAAGCACCGATGTGCTGAGTAATACCACCCGCTTCGCCAGAGGCAACGTGTGTACGACGGATGTAGTCCAGCGTAGAAGTCTTACCGTGGTCAACGTGACCCATGATGGTCACAACCGGCGCACGAGAAACTTCGTCGAACTTGTCATCACGATCCGAAAGGATCGCTTCTTCCAGTTCGTTTTCTTTACGCAGTACCACTTTGTGACCCATTTCTTCTGCTACCAATTGAGCAGTTTCTTGATCGATCACTTGGTTAATGGTCGCCATTGCGCCCATTTTCATCATCACTTTGATGACTTCAGTCGCTTTCACTGACATTTTTTGTGCCAGTTCAGAAACGATGATGGTTTCACCAACCACAACATCCGCTTTGGCTACTACAGCGGTTTTATCAAAACCGTGCTGCATAGACATTGGCTTGTTGATGCGGCCTTTACGACCCGCTTTGCCACCACGAGGGCGAGCGTCACGTTCTTGGTTGTCATCGCGAGAAGACATCTTTCTCTTATTCGCTTTTGTGGAGCGACGACGAGCACCTTCCTCGTGGAGGTCTGCCTCATCTTCCGCTTCGCGTGCATATTGCGAAGTCGTTACATGGTAAACAGTGTTTTCTTGCATATCACCTACAGTCTCTTTTTCAGCAGACCAACGCTCACCATTTTTTTCAGCCAATTCGCGTACTTTTTCAAGTTGACGGCGACTTTCCTCTTCGGCCTTACGTCTTGCTTCTTCTTCCTGGCGACGTTTTAGCGCCTCGGCTTCTTTGCGCGCTGCTTCTTGCTTCAATTTTTCTTCGTCAGAACGTGGTTGAGCGACAGCTTGCGCTTCGCGCTTCGCCTTCTCTTCCGCCACACGTTTTGCTTCTGCTTCACGTTTTACTGACTCTTCTGCTTCACGTTTGGCTTTTTCTTCAGCCGCACGTTTCGCTGCTTCTTCAGCTTCACGCTGTGCTTGCTCTTCTGCGGCGCGCATTGCGGCTTCTTCCGCTTCACGAGTCGCATCATCTTCAACAGAACTGCGCTTAACATACGTACGTTTTTTGCGCACTTCAACCTGAACATTCTTACTTTTACCGCCACCGGCATTCACGCTCAGTGTGCTACGGGTTTTACGCTGGAGTGTCAAACGCGTTGGCTCAGAGCCTGTCGCATCGCCGTGCTCTTTACGCAAATGAGCAAGCAATTTCTGCTTCTCATCTTCAGATACATGATCCGCAACAGCCTTGTTCATTCCTGCATCAGCAAGTTGCTCTAATAAGCGGTCTACTGGTGTTCCAATTTCTTCACTCAGTGCTTTAACGGTAGTTTGTGTCATGCCGCTTCCTCCCCTTGCTGAAAATTATGCGTCTTCACCAAACCAACAAATGTTACGAGCAGCCATAATAAGCTCACCCGCACGTTGTTCGGTCAGACCTTCAATACCTTCTAAATCATCCACACCTTGGTCAGCCAGATCTTCCAGTGTCGCAACACCTTTTGCTGCCAGTTTGAATGCCATGTCGCGTTCCAGTCCTGCTAGTGCAAGCAGATCTTCTGCAGGCTCAAGACCTTCGAACGATTCTTCTTTTGCCAGAGCAATCGTCGTCAGAGCTTCTTTTGCACGGCTACGCAGTTCTTCGGCCAGATCTTCATCCATACCATCAACATCAAGTAGCTCGTTCATTGGTACGTAAGCGATCTCTTCTAGCGTAGAGAAACCTTCTTCAACCAGAAGCTCAGCAAAATCTTGCTCGATATCGAGATACTTCATGAAGTTCTCGATAGATGCCATTGACTCTTCTTGGTGCTTCTTCTGCAGATCCGCAACCGTCATTACGTTCAATTCCCAACCAGTCAGTTGAGAGGCAAGACGTACGTTCTGGCCGTTACGGCCGATCGCTTGCGCAAGGTTATCCGCTTCAACAGCGATATCCATTGAATGTGTATCTTCATCCATAATGATTGAAGCAACATCAGCCGGAGCCATGGCGTTAATGACAAATTGCGCTGGGTTATCGTCCCACAGCACGATATCAATACGCTCGCCACCTAGCTCACCCGAAACCGCTTGTACGCGTGCACCACGCATACCCACACACGCACCCACAGGGTCAATACGCTTGTCGTTGGTTTTCACCGCGATCTTGGCACGCGAACCAGGGTCACGCGCTGCCGCTTTCAGTTCAATCAGCTCTTCACCGATTTCCGGAACTTCCTACACGGAATAGCTCGGTCAGCATTTCTGGTTTAGAACGGGTGATGAACAGTTGGAAGCCACGTGCCTCCGGAGCCACTTTGTACAACAGGCCACGCACGCGATCACCAGGACGGAAGTTTTCACGTGGCAGTTGATCTTCACGCAGGATAACCGCTTCGGCGTTATTACCCAGATCCAGAATCACTGTCTCGCGGTTTACTTTCTTCACCACACCCGTTACCAACTCACCTTCGTTATCGATGAATTGTTCAACGATCTGTGCACGCTCAGCTTCACGTACTTTTTGTACGATCACTTGCTTAGCTGTTTGGGTAGTAATACGGTCGAAGGTTACAGATTCGATCTGATCTTCAATGTAGTCACCCATCTGCACAGATTCATCATCAAAGTTTGCTGCTTCAAATGAAATCTCTTTGGTTGGATGTTCAACATTCTCAACCACTAACCAGCGACGGAAGGTTTCAAAAGCGCCAGTTTTACGATCGATCGCAACGCGAACATCGATCTCAATCTCATACTTCTTTTTAGTTGAAGTCGCTAACGCAGTTTCCAGCGCTTCAAAAATACGCTCACGAGGTACCGCTTTCTCGTTAGAAACCGCCTCAACTACCGCTAAAATTTCTTTACTCATTGTTCTAGCCTCAAAGACTTAAAATTTAGGGATCAGGTTAGCTTTTGAAATGTTGCTCAGAGCAAAATGTTCCTCTTGCCCATCGACCATCACAGCCACGGTTTCACCATCAATTGCTTGGATGAACCCTTTCCACTTGCGACGGTTAGCAACAGCCATTTTCAAAACGATGCTGACCTCGTGACCAATAAACTGCTCGTAATGTGCTGCTTTAAAGAGTGGTCTTTCCAGACCAGGCGAAGACACTTCGAGGTTATAAACGACCGAAATTGGGTCTTCAACATCCAAAACTGCACTCACTTGGCGACTTACTTCTGCGCAGTCTTCCACTGTGATACCGTTTTCGTGATCAATAAAGATACGTAGTGTGGAATGTTGCCCTGCACGGACGAACTCTAATCCAACCAACTCGTAACCTGCAGCAACCACCGGAGCTTCAAGCATTTCAGTAAGTTGTCTTTCTAAACCAGTCATCTAAACCACTCCAGAAACAAAAAAAGGGCTTAGAGCCCAATTTAAATACCAAGCAAATATCTAAAATTCCCGAAAAAGGAAATTTAGATAATAAAAAACCACT
>NZ_JJMN01000022.1 GCF_000696385.1 Vibrio metoecus
AGCCAGTCGCGGCGATCTGCTCCAACCACATACCGTCCGTTTTTAGTGGTACACGACCTTAAAGTGCTACTAAAACCAAAAGCATATCTTCTCGAAACTCTATTCCAAGCTCATGACATTCTCGTGAGAAAAAATTTCGATGAGCTTCCTGCCACCATGCCAATGATTTGTCACCCTCACCTTCTGAAGCGGCAAAATCTTCAGAGACTTGATTGTATTGGCACTTAGAGACTGAGGTAATTTCGATAATACAAATCGGCTTACCATCCCAGTTAGTCACCACTTGAAGGTGGCCAACTTGAGGCATAAGTTCGCCTTTTTGACTGTACCAATATTCCAGACTGCATGACGCTCGTTTCTCGCCTCGGAGGATTAAATCGGCACATACATTTGCGTTGTATTCATCTGCACAAAAATAGTCTGCGCTGAAAGAGGTATATTTTTCAGATACTTCTCTAGGTAAAGAGCTAAGGTATTGTTCCAAGAATAACTGACTTCTTTCTTCCATGATTCACTAAACCCGATTAAAAACATAACGCCCGCCTAAGGGGCTGGCAACGCACTACCACTAAACTCAAACACAACAACCATAACCGCCGCGGCTCATTGGGACTGGAAACGCCGCGCGTTGACAGTCCCTCTTGAGGCGTTTGTTATGTGCGTTTTACCGTTTTCACAGGAACCCAACCCACTTCACCTGTTGAACGCGACACTCTGTACCAAGAATTAAGTTCAAACAAGACTGTCAGCTTTTCTCCAAATTGAGTATTGAGCTCTACAGCATCGTAATCATGCAGCAGTATGCCTTTCTTAGTGCCTGAGATCGGCTCGATATATTGAGCTGGAGTCCAACCTTGTACACCTGAATCTGTAGCAACGAATATCCAATTAGGAAACTCATCATCCATTTCTCCAAGTTGAACCTCATCGCCTTGCTTCAAATAAATAGGATTTGGATATTCAGATGTATGTTCTTCAACAACAATAACTTCCATGATTTTCTCCAAAGCACATAACGCCCGCCTAAGGGGCTGACAACGCATAACACTAAACTCAAACACAACAACTGCAACCACCGCGGCTCAATGGGACTGGAAACGCCGCGCGTTGACAGTCCCTCTTGAGGCGTTTGTTATGCTTAAGCTTCAACACTTTACATTTGAACCGACTCAAGAATAACCCACTGAAATCATTGACCAAACTTCGAGTTTCTTGAATTTGAGCTGGCTCAACTTTTACCTATGAACTGACCAATGCAGGCTTTCATTTAGCAGCTAGGCCAATGTGGAAACCCTCTCCGACAAACCAACTCACCACGCATAGGGAAAAATAATTCAATGAGGCAATGACGCTGAAACTTACAGCGACAGACACATTGCTGTTTCATTAGACAGCGCAAAACAATGCTCAATTGCCGACAGACTTTAAGCCTATAAGTAAAGGCACCAAACTGCTCAAAGCGACTAGAGCCAACAAGACTAACCTCGCGCAGACTCAAAAACCTACTGAGGCAATAACTCAGAATTTACAGCGCCAGAGACATTGCCGCTTCATTAGGCAGCGACAAACAATATTGAATTGCCGACAAAACCTGAACAAAATGTCAAAGAAATCGACAATTACAACCTGCTGATTTTTATGGATTAAGCATAACGCCCGCCTAAGGGGCTGGCAACGCATTACCACTAAACTCAAACACAACAACTGCAACCACCGCGGCTCATTGGGACTGGAAACGCTACGCGTTGACAGTCCCTCTTGAGGCGTTTGTTATGTGATATTTTACTTAGCTGTCTTTACATACATTTCACATACAGCTTGAACATCGTGGAAGTCCTTTGTCCTCCAAAACGGTTGATGCTCAAAGCCTTTGTTTGAATTTTTTTGCTTATAACCATTAGGACCACGACCAAAATATGACGTTAGAGTCGGTACTAACTCATTTTCTAATGATTTACCACTGACAGAAACATCGTAGCCACCAATCGAAGGAGATACCCAAAGCCTACCGTTTGCGCCACTCAAACTGATATGTTTTTTCGTGACCTTTTGTTGGTTTAAAACTAAAGAGCTACGGAAACGATGATTTATATCCGACACCACATCGTTAAGCAGACTATAAAGAATATCTACTTGATTCATTTTCCACCTTTCGAAATCACATAACGCCCAATTAAGGGGTGAACAACGCCTCCACCAAAACCTAAAGCATTGTGCCATAAACACTAAATTTGAAGTAGAAGCAAAAATGCCGAGCGTTGTGAATCCCTCTTAAATTGTTTGTTATAACTCATTTATCGATGAGCGCCTTCCAATCAATAAAATCAGCTAAATTCACAATTTGGCTGTCGTCAACAAAACAACCTTTGAACGGAGAATCTTCTACAATCTCTGAAAAAATACGCTTAAATAGTTCTAGTACTTCAGCGGAGTTGGCACAGGATTCAAAAGAAATAACATGGTAACCGCCGTAACATTCGTCCGGTGGAATTAAGTCGAAATAACGTTTGGGGCCACGCGGTCTTTCAGGGTTAGATTTTGAGATAATAAAAGTAAAACCACCTTTTCCCTTGCCGACTTGAATCCAACCTACCGCTTGATTTTGTCGCCAACTTCTTCCCATATCTTTAGCCAATTGAACCTTGATTCTCATCTGCATTCTTTGGCTAATCACATTACCGCCTTGAGCTTCTAACTCAGAGATTCTCTTAGCGAAGTTATTTTCGTACCGTTCTTCAAACTGTTCTTTTGTTTCTTTGTATATTGGCAAGTAAAAGTACATTTTTCCTCCGTGAGTTATAACGCCCGCCTAAGGGGCTGGCAACGCATTACCACTAAACTCAACC
>NZ_JJMN01000023.1 GCF_000696385.1 Vibrio metoecus
CCGAGCCTTGTGGCAGATCGTTTTCATGTACGTACAAGCCCTGCACATTGGTGAAGTAAGGCTTGTCGTCATTGATTTGGACGGGCAACACGATGCTGTCGCTATCACCATCAAAATCGGTGGCAATCACTTTGAAGTTGAGCGTTAAATCGTTGCTATTGAGCGCATGATCAACCGGCGCCGCCAGCGTGAAGCTGTAGGTGCCGTCAGAATTCAGGGTCAAGGTAAAGACAGTCACTGAGCCCGCCATCGCAGTGTAAGTGAGATTGCCATTGCCATCATCGACAGGCGCTGACAACGTCACCGCCACGCCATTTGAAGTCAGCCCTTGTACTGGATTGACGCTGCTATCGAGCGCAAAACTCGCGACCGTATCTGCCCCTTGCACCAACTGGAATTGACCATTAACGGTCACGGGCTCTTTGTCGGTATCCGAGCCTTGTGGCAAGTCGTTTTCATGTACGTACAAGCCCTGTACATTGGTGAAGTAAGGCTTGTCATCATTGATTTTCACTGGCAGCACGATGCTGTCGCTATCACCATCAAAATCGGTGGCAATCACTTTGAAATTGAGCGTTAAATCGTTGCTATTGAGCGCATGGTCAACCGGCGCTGCCAGCGTGAAGCTGTAGGTGCCATCAGAATTCAAGGTCAAAGTAAGACGGTGACTGAGCCCGCCATCGCAGTGTAAGTCAGGTTGCCATTACCATCATCGACA
>NZ_JJMN01000024.1 GCF_000696385.1 Vibrio metoecus
TTGCCAGCCCCTTAAGCGGGCGTTAGGCATAAGTTGAATATTTAATAAAGGTGGAAGTATGTTAACTAGACAAGGATATTATCAGGCTGTAAGAGCTGTGAAATATTTCTTTTTATGCATATATAATTTCATATGTATGATAGTGTTTATTGATAAGCAAGCTCGAAATCCATTTGTAAAATTTTCAGCAGTTTTAACTTTACTGTCGGTTTTTATTGTAACGTTTTGGCAAGCCTACATCACTATGCGTTCAATTGAGTTAAGTGAAACTGCTAATACGTTGGCAGTATTAAGTAATCGTGATGATAGTTCACTAATGTATGTAGATACATTGCATAAATTTCTAAAAAAAAATAGCGGTAGTGGATTGTCAATTGTAAACAAAAAGTTGGAAGAAAGTATCTTACTTAACGGCTTTAATTCCACTAATGAAATTAAAGGACTTAAAATAGAGGGTTCAAGACTTAAATTGGATTTTGAGGACTATAAAGCAACAAAATCCTCTAATTTCTGATAGTAGTGTTACTATAAAGCCCATTAATTCTGATTTGGATTTTACTTTAATTTCTTCTGATGTTTTATTTATGGGTGGGGTGGGTGCAGGTAAGTCTATCGGGCTAAATTTAATATCCTCACCTGTTCAATTTAATTACATGAATGGGTATCAAATATATATTTTGAGTGATTCAAATAAGCCTTCGGTTTTTAATAACTCTAAAGGTTTGTTAGTGGACTCAAAATCAGAAGTTGCGATTTTTAATAAGGTCAGAGATAGTTCATTAATTATCTCTGGGAGAACAGATAACTCTATTGATAATTTTTATAGTTATACATTTTTGGATTCGTCTGTTAATGTTTCGTTTTATCTTCTTAATGAGACTGTGATATTTAATCTTTCTGGTTCGTCAGATATTAAATTTATTAGTAATGACAAGGCGATTGACTATGAAGCGCGGCGTTTATTTGGTGATTCTAGTGATGCTAGATTAATTGCGATGTCGGATTTCATTAATTCATTCAAAGGTGAAGGTCTTAGAAGTAATTCTAAGGGGGATGTGATAATTAAGGTTTCTCCTGAGAGTGGGGTTAGTTTTGATTATTTGAAAGCTAGATCTGTACATGTAATTGGAGACGCGAATTTGCAAAAATTTAACTTTTCTAACTATGATCGGGAAGTTCCACTTGTCTTGATTTCTGTAAGTAATTTAACTTGTGATTCGCTCGCTAATATTGATGGTCTGGGGGTGTCGGTTTATTACAGTAATGAGTTGGAGTGTGATGTTAAACTCGACAATAGCATTGCTGGTGATAAAGCGGCCTATTTAAATGTTCTTATGGAAAATGGAGTTTATTAGCCGATACATTTAATTAGTCGGTGAGGCAGTCCGTTTGAATGCGTTTTTTTAATGTTCTAAATATAGCCAGCGCTATTTTTAAAACGTGGATTGGCGCGGCCTAACAAACGGTTAAAGAGGGATTCGCAACGCTCGGCATTTTTGTTTTGCGTTGATTTCAGTGATTACGGTATTGTGCGGTGAGTTGGTAGTTGCGTTGCTCACCCCTTAACCGGGCGTTATGCGATTCGAGGAAGAGAACAATGAGAGCACCATTTCAAGTATTAGTTTTTTCCGTATCAAATTCACGAACAACAACCTCGATACTTAATCGGCCAACGAAGTGATAATGGCGTATGGCAAGCTATTTCAGGCGGTGGTGAAGATAGTGAATCTATTCTTGAGGCAGCAAAGCGTGAACTTCAAGAAGAAACTAGTTTAATTGGCTGCGATTGGCAGCAATTGGACTCAATGTGTATGCTTCCCAAAGTGTACTATGCGGACCATGAGAATTGGACTAATCATCGGTTTGTAGTACCGGAATATTCTTTTTCAGTTCGAGTGTCTGCTGAGCCTCAGTTATCAAATGAGCATACAAATTTTCGTTGGTGTGGATTTCAAGAAGCGAGTGAACTTTTGAAATATGACTCAAACAAAATAGCTTTATGGGAGCTTGATCAGAGGCTTAAGAGCACGCTTTGAAAAATCGCATAACAAACGCCTCAAGAGGGACTGTCAACGCGTGGCGTTTCCAGTCCCATTGAGCCGCGGTGGTTGCAGTTGTTGTGTTTGAGTTTGGTGGTCATGCGTTGCCAGCCCCTTAGGCGGGCGTTAGTTTCTATCTAGAAAAAATCATAAAAAGCTCAGATTCAATGCCCTGAAAAATCAGCCTTAAGCGTTCAAGTCGCACAATTTGGCTTTTGAGTTTTGCCTGATGCTGATTTGGTAGAAAGTGTTGAAAGCTCAGCTATTTCAAAGTTGCTGAAAACCAACAAGTCTTGAAGCTTCAATGTTGTCGGATGTTCAACACAGCCAGTTTGGTTTCACAAAAGGCAGCATCATCGCTGTGATCTGGTTTTCTTTGTCGCGGACTCTTAACCGTGGCCAACTTAACCTTGATCGTTTTGAGTTTTGGCTGCCAACTTCACAGCTTTTGGTGTTGGACGTGTGTTTGTTTGATGCATTTACGTAAAATGATCTTCAAACAAATGTGTTAAAAAAGTCATTGTTAAACAATGGGCTACGAAACTAACAAAACGCCTCAAGAGGGACTGTCAACGCGCGGCGTTTCCAGTCCCAATGAGCTGCGGTGGTTATGGTTGTTGTGATTGAGTTTAGTGGTTTGCGTTGCCAGCCCCTTAGGCGGGCGTTAGGTGAATGGTCTGTGGATTGAACAAGGACAGTGTTATGAAATGGTTTGTAGCTTTTTTGCTCGTTCTCACAAGCTGTTTTTCGGTTAGCTTGTATGCCAATGACGCCGTTTTACAACAAGCTTATCAATCGCAGCAAAGTGATTTACAGGTTCAAGGATTTGGACAGGTAGCGAAAGTGCTGCCTGATGACAATGATGGTTCAAGACATCAAAAATTCATCTTAAAGCTCAATAGCGGACAAACATTGCTGGTTGCGCATAACATCGACTTAGCACCCAGAATCCCGAACTTGAAAGTTGGCGATAGTGTTGAGTTTTATGGTGAATACGAATGGAACAAAAAGGGTGGGGTTCTTCACTGGACTCATAAAGATCCTCAAAATCGTCATGCTCATGGTTGGTTGAAACACAATGGGCAGGTGTACGAGTAAATTCACCTAACAAACGCCTCAAGAGGGACTGTCAACGCGTGGCGTTTCCAGTCCCAATGAGCCGAGGTGGTTTCGGTTGTTGTGATTGAGTTTAGTGGTATGCGTTGTCAGCCCCTTAGGCGGGCGTTAAATGCATGGAGGCAAAATGATTGAAACTCCTAGATTATTGCTCCGTAAAGTTCGAGTCTCTCTGACATTGAATCGATCGTAGAATTATTAAGAAATCCAGAGTTCATGGTTTATTCACCAACAGGAGCTATGAGCTACGAACAGGCAATAATTCGATTCCAAGAATTGCTAGATGCTTATGAAATACACGGTATTGGGAAGTTTGCACTGGTTGAAAAATCCACAGGAGAGCTTATCGGTTACTCAGGCCTGGAGAATTTTTCATATCAAGGAAAAAATGTTGTTGAACTTGGTTATCGTATAAGGCCTCAGTCCCGAGGTTATGGGTATGCAATTGAAGCGAGTTCGGCGGTTTTGGACTATGCCAAACAAATAGGGTATTCAAGCGTGCTAGCTTTAACCGAGCCTGAAAATGGACAGTCACAGCACATCCTGAAAAAGCTTGGTTTTGAGCGTTGTGGTAAAGGTGTATTTGAAAATATGTCCGTGGACTACTTTGAAAAATGCATTTAACAAACGCCTCAAGAGGGACTGTCAACGCGTAGCGTTTCCAGTCCCAATGAGCCGCGGCGGTTTCGGTTGTTGTGTTTGGGTTTAGTGGTAATGCGTTGCCAGCCCCTTAGGCGGGCGTTATATGCCAGTAATCAAAAAGTCGATAGCAGCGATAATCTCATCTCTGAAAGTGCTTAAGTCTGCGACGGGCTCAACTAAGATTTTGGTTGGTACACTTGCCATCTGTTGAGTAAGAATGACAAAGTCACCTTGTTCAATATGGATCATTGGGCACAAATGGCTTGGTGCTTTCTTTTCTAGTAAATCAAGTGGTGTAAGTGGTATCACCAATCGAGTATTTAGCGTATTGAGCAGCTCACTTTGTACGTCAACAAAATAGGGATAAGCGGTAGACGTACTTTTGTCGAGATTTTCGTAAAGGGTAAATTGAGACATCAGAATACTCGGTATGAATCAGAAAAAAGGCCATGTTTCTCAGTAAGTTCGTTACAAGCTTCAATGGCTTCGGCATTTTGTTCTAGCCATTCAGCTTTCAATCTAGAGGAAACTTCTTTTTCTAAGGCTTTTTCCATCGTAGCGGATAGATTGATATTAAGGCGTTTAGCTTCAGCAAGTAACTCACTGTTTAAGCTAAGATTGGTAGCCTTTTTAGGTGCTTGTGTACTAAACGTGGTTCTCATGAAGTTACTCCGTGCGTATTCTAAATGCGCATTGATTATAGTGGTAAAAATGACATATAACAAACGCCTCAAGAGGGACTGTCAACGCGTGGCGTTTCCAGTCCCAATGAGCCGCGGTGGTTGCAGTTGTTGTGTTTGAGTTTAGTGTTAATGCGTTGTCAGCCCCTTAGGCGGGCGTTAGCTTCTTAAAGGCTAAAATCATCAAAATCCAAACTTCTTGTACTGAAAAATCAGCTTTTAGTGTTCAAATTGCACAATTTGGCATTTGAATTTTGCTAGATGCTGATTTGGTAGAAAGTGTTGGAAGTTCCGCAGTTTCAAAGCCGCTGAAAGCCAACAAGTCTCGATGCTTCAAAGTTGTTGGATGTTCAACACGGTCAACTTGGTTTCACAAAAGGCTGCATCGTCGCTGAAATAGCGCTTTCTTTGTTCGGAAATTCGGTAAGTGGCCAACGTCAACCTTGAACGCTGTGAGTTTTGACAGCTCACTTCACAGCTTTTGGCGCTGGATGTGTGTTTGCTTGATGCTTTTGCGTAAAATGACTTTCAAGCAAATGTGTTTGAAAAATCCATTGCTAAACAATAGGCTACGAAGCTAACAAACGCCTCAAGAGGGACTGTCAACGCGTAGCGTTTCCAGCCCCATTTGAGCCGCGGTGGTTACGGTTGTTGTGTTTGAGTGTAGTGGTAGTGCGTTGCCAGCCCCTTAGGCGGGCGTTATGTGTTTGATGAGTTTTTAAGGTCAAATCTACGATTTCATTGAGAATTCGTTCCGTGTTTTCGGCAAGTTGGCTTGGTCGAAATGGATTCTTGAACAATCTGAGATTGATCGTTTTCAAGGTTCTTGGGTTGCCTCAATTGAGTTTTGGATCTGGTTTGTGTTGAGTTTTATCGGTTTCAAATCGCTTCAATTGAAATGCATTTTTGACTGATTTGCTTGCTGACATTCAGCACTGAAAGTCTGGTGAAGCAAAAAGTTTAGCGGTTGTTGAAAGGGCGCTTTCTTTGTTGTTGATTCTGTAAGTGGTTTTCTTCGGCTAAGAACGCTGTGAAATTTAGGGTTTGGTAAGCATCGTTTTTTACGTAACTTATTCAAATCTCTTCATTTCTACGGTGGTTTATTTTGAATTCACGATAAAATGCACATAACAAGCAATTCAAGTGGATTCTCAACGCGTGGCATTTTTTCTTCTACTTCACTTTTAGTGGTTACGGTGTAATGCTTTAGGTTGGGTGGTAGCGTTGCTCACCCCTTAATTGGGCGTTATAAGCAAGTTTAACTTTGGGCTTTAAAGGAAAGTAAAAAATGGAAGTTAAATATTTTGTAAATCGCCCAATTACGCCAGAGCAATTTGTTGAACTACTCAATCAGACAACGCTTGGGGCTAGACGCCCAACCGATAATTACGAATGCATCAATGGGATGTTGGCACATGCGGATTTGCTTGTTTCAGCTTGGATTGGTGAGCGACTTGTCGGTATTGCTCGTTCAGTGACAGATTTTCATTACTGCTGTTACTTATCGGATCTGGCAGTCTCTGAGCAGATACAGTACAAAAGGTATTGGTAAAGAATTGAATCCGACAGACTTTCGCTAGTCTTAAAAGAGGCTGTAAGTTGATTT
Source organism: Vibrio metoecus (assembly GCF_000696385.1). Taxonomy (GTDB): domain Bacteria; phylum Pseudomonadota; class Gammaproteobacteria; order Enterobacterales; family Vibrionaceae; genus Vibrio; species Vibrio metoecus. The sequence goes on from NZ_JJMN01000024.1 coordinate 6,084, forward strand.
TGTTATCAGCACCACAAGCGACGGAATTTTATCCAAAAATTGGTTTTAAGCAGCATAATAGTGCTTGGCTAATGTCGGATTTAGAAGAGCTGCTGTAACGTTGGTATCTTGCTTATAACAAACGCCTCAAGAGGGACTGTCAACGCGTGGCGTTTCCAGTCCCATTGAGCTGCGGTGGTTATGGTTGTTGTGTTTGTAGTTTGGTGTAATGCGTTGCCAGCCCCTTAGGCGGGCGTTAGTTTCTCTCAGGAAAAATCATCAAAAATTCACGCACAAGGTTCTGAAAATTTAGCCATTATCGTTCAAGCTGCACAATTTAGCTTTTGGGTTTTTCCTGATGTTGATTTGGTAGAAAGCGTTGAAAGTTCAGCGGTTTCAAAATCGCGGATAACCAACAAGCTTTGATGCTTCAATGTTGTCGGACGTTCAATTTGATCAGTTTGGTTTCATAAAAGGTTGAATCATCGCTGTGATCTGGCCTTCTTTGTGTGGACTCTTAACGTTTTGGCAGCCAACTTCACAGTCTTTTGGCGTTGGACGTGTGTTTGCGTGATGCTTTTGCGTAAAATTACTTTCAAGCAAATGAGTTTAAAAAGTCATTGTTAAACAATAGGCTACGAAACTAACAAACGCCTCAAAGGGACTGCCAACGCGTGGCGTTTCCAGTCCCATTGAGCCGCGGTGGCTGCAGTTGTTGTGTTTAAGTTTAGTGGTAATGCGTTGTCAGCCCCTTAGGCGGGCGTTAGGTGAATGGTCAGTGGATTGAACAAGGACAGTTTTTATGTAAATGGTTTTTTAGCGTTTTGGCTTGTTGTCGCAAGCTGTTTTTCGGTCAGCTTGTATGCCAATGACGCCGTTTTACAACAAGCTTATCAATCGCAACAAAGTGACTTGCAGGTTCAAGGACTTGGGCAAGTAGTGAAAGTGTTACCCGACGATAACGATGGTTCAAAGCATCAAAAATTCATCTTAAAGCTCAATAGCGGACAAACATTGCTGGTTGCTCATAACATCGACTTAGCACCGAGAATTCCGAACTTGAAGGTTGGCGACAGTGTTGAGTTTTATGGTGAATACGAATGGAACAAAAAGGGTGGAGTTCTTCATTGGACTCATAAAGATCCTCAAAATCGTCATGCACATGGTTGGTTGAAACACAATGGGCAGGTGTACGAGTAAATTCACCTAACAAACGCCTCAAGAGGGACTGTCAACGCGTGGCGTTTCCAGTCCCATTCGAGTCCACGGTGGTTATGGTTGTTGTGATTGAGTTTGGTAGGCATGCGTTGCCAGCCCCTTAGGCGGGCGTTAGTTGCTTTGATGTGACTAAATGAAAAAGGAAGACTAATGAATATATTTAGTTGTAATTTTGAAATTAGAAGCTCTCATAATGTTAATCAGATCGAGTTTTCTGGGGAAAGTTCTATTGTATTGGATGAAAAATTTAATCTGATTTGTCCGTATGGTAATCAAGATACGAATATAACGGTAGAAAACACCGACGAAAACACAATCAAGATTACAGTGTCCTCTATCTCAATTGCTGATAAGGGAGAACAAGTGAAATATCTTGAAAAAATTGTCATACTCTTGTCTTCAATTCTGGGATTTAAAGAGAAAAATCCCTTTTATGGTACTCCCTTTATAACACTAGATCTGCGTAGTTTTCATTCTAGAGTAGAAGGGACATCTTCAGGAACAACTTTACAACTAAGAGATTCTTTAAGCCTCAAGTTAACTTCTCATGTGAAATTTTCAGATTTTGATTTTAGCTCAATTCAAGATACGGAGTTACTAAGCCACTACTATAACGGTTTGAGAGCGGAAAGTGGAAAATCAAAATTTTTCCACTTTTTCCTTATTTTAGAAATACTAGAAGGTAGCGATTTGTACAAAAGAACGTTTCCTGCTGGAACATTATTTGACGAAGATCAAAAAGCAAAGATACAAGAACTTGCCGAAAAATTTTCGGGAGCGCAAAAAAGTTCGTTACTTAGTTGCTTAAGTAGAACGGAGAAATTTAGGAATGAAAAATTGCTTAGCATCATAAACCAGCTAGGTATAACAGAGATAAATAGTTTTACTGGTCAACGTACATTAGATCAAAGCACAATAAAAAATATTACTGATGCAAGAAACAAGTTATTTCATAAAAGCGAAAGCTTTAGTGATGATTTACTCAATTGCACTCTCTTTCCGCTCGTAACGCAGGTGGTAGAAAAAGTGCTAAAAGATCCTGAATGCATTTTGTGATTTACGGCAACTAACAAACGTCTTCAAGAGGGACAGCCAACGCGCGGCATTTTTACTATGCGTTGTTTTTTGTGATTACGGTGTTATGCGGTAAGTTGGTAGTAGCGTTGTCTGCCCCTTAAGCGGGCGTTAGTTGCCAATCAGCAACAAATCAGTCGTTTGGAAATTTTTGTTTCTGATGTAGTACACGCATTATTCGAATTTTAGAACCATCAACCCAATACGAAACAATCATTGATATCTCAGGGATAATAAGCAATCTGCCTCTAACGCCATCACGCTGAACACCCATTAGTGGTTGCTCAAGCAAATTATCAACTTTGGCTTCTATGAGCTCATCCGTTTTTTCAGCGGCTGCTGGGTTAAAGTCGTAAAGAAATTCGAAAATTTTCTCACGATCATTGAGAGATGCTTCTTCCCAGAAAATCATGCGTGGCCTCGATTTCGGATTTTTGCTTTACGTTCAGCCATTCGTGCTTTGGCGATGTCATGTTCAATGAATACTGCTTTTCCTGAGTCGAACTTCTCAAATGCTTGATTCACTTGTTCTGTTAGCCATGCATCGTGAGATAATGCCTTGCGTTGCTGCTCAGCCAATTGTTCAGTGAGTTCACGGCAAGCATCGCTAAGAGTTCGACCTTGGCTTTCAGCCATTTGTTGAGCTAAACGTTTTGTTTCTTCGTCTACACGAAATTGAATTCTAGTATCCATGGTGAGCTCCTTTGTTGTGTGTACGAATGTTAGCACTGGTGTTGGGGTAGGGCAACTAACAAACGCTTCAAGAGGGACAGCCAACGCGTGGCATTTTCATTATGCGTTGGTTTTTGTGATTACGATGTAATGCGGCAAGTTGGTAATAGCGTTGGCTGCCCCTTAAGCGGGCGTTAGGTGAATGGTCAGTGGATTGAACAAGGACAGTTTTATGAAATGGTTTTTTGCTTTTTGGCTCGTTCTCGCAAGCTTTTTTTCGGTCGGCTTGCATGCCAATGACTCCGTTTTACAACGAGCTTATAAATCGCAACAAAGTGATCTACAGGTTCAAGGATTCGGAAAGGTAGTGAAAGTGTTACCTGATGACAACGATGGTTCAAAGCATCAAAAATTCATCTTAAAGCTCAATAGCGGACAAACATTGCTGGTTGCTCATAACATCGACTTAGCACCTAGAATTCCAAACTTACAGGTTGGTGACAGTGTTGAGTTTTATGGTGAATACGAATGGAACAAAAAGGGTGGAGTTCTTCACTAGGCTCATAAAGATCCTCAAAATCGTCATGCTCATGGTTGGTTGAAACTACAATGGGCAGGTGTACGAGTAAAATTCACCTAACAAACGCCTCAAGAGGGACTGTCAACGCGTAGCGTTTCCAGTCCCATTGAGCCGCGGTGGTTGCAGTTGTTGTGTTTTGGTTTAGTGGTATGCGTTGTCAGCCCCTTAGGCGGGCGTTATGTTCACAAGATGGATAGTAAAAATGGATGAGAAAGTACTAATAGCTTTTGGTGTTTTGGGCGGTGTTTCACTCCTCAGCTTTGTGTTGTTCTATATAAATAAAAACGCACAGTTTAAGAGGAAATACTATCCATTATTCTCTGTCGTAACGGGTGCTTTATTTTTGTTCATTGTATATTTGCAGGGCTTTGTTAATCATCAATTCTGGATGGTAATTGTTCCCATTGTTTCTCTAATAACTTTTATGAACATACGTGGTGCTAAGTTTTGCGATAACTGTGGGAAATCAAACTTTGGGCAATCATTAAAAGATAGAAAAATCGAATGCCCCAAATGTGGGCATACTATTTGAGTAATGTGAACATAACAAGGCGTTTAAGGCGGATTCACAACGCTTGGCGATTTCAGTTCCAGTCAGGTTAAGTGTTTAAGATGCAATGGTTTAAGTTTGATGGTTAGCGTTGTTCACCACTTAACGCGGCGTTATGTGTTTTGAGGCTCAATTGGAAAATCTTTTTTTCGTAACAAACTCTGTAGCAGGGCGCTGTGGGCCAGATAAAGTCATGTGGGACCTAGAAGAGTTGTGGTCATCTGGAGTTCGAGCAATTATTTCGGTCAATGACGGAGAGAGTGTTCATATTTCACGCCTAAAGGCTATTGGTTTTGCGTATGAACACATTCCTCTTTCAAGTAATGCACCAGTTCAAAGTGGTGATTTTGAGGTTTGTCTTGATGCATTACCTCGAATTATCAAGTTCATTGAACAAAATGAGACTCAAGGCAAAGTTGTAGTACATTGCAAATCAGGCAAAGATCGGACAGGGCTAGCATTAGCAGCATACCTTTTAAAATCCAAAGGGTTCGGTGTAGAAGAATCAATGTCGGCAGTAAAGGATGTTCGTGATATTGCTTTCAGTGCACCAGACTGGGATTGGTTTACAGAAAAAGTTTTGGTTGGTCTGTCGAACACATAACAAACGCCTCAAGAGGGACTGTCAACGCGCGGCGTTTCCAGTCCCATTGAGCCGCGGTGGTTGCAGTTGTTGTGTTTGAGTTTAGTGGTAGTGCGTTGCCAGCCCCTTGGGCGGGCGTTATATGCCTGAAATGGGAACTCCAAAATAATGTCAGAAGAACATATGCTTAGAGCTTTGGAAGTTTCTAAGTTTGCTTTACCAAATTGCCTACCTAATCCACCAGTTGGTTGTGTGTTAGTTAAAGGCGGCAGTATTGTAGCCGAGGGCTTTACTCAAAAAATTGGCGGTAACCATGCAGAGGTGCAAGCACTTGAAGCATACTCAGGCGATATGGACAGTGTGACAGCCTATGTAACACTAGAGCCCTGTTCATTTATTGGTAGAACACCTGCTTGTGCAGCAACTCTCGTAAAGTCAGGTATTAAACATGTTGTAGTTTCAATACTTGATCCAGATCTACGCAATAGTGGACGTGGGATTCAAATTCTTGAGCAAGCCGGCATACAAGTAGATATTGGGTTATGTAGCAGTCAGGTTAGCGCTTTTTTAGATCCATATCTGGGAAAGTCGTAGCGGCATATAACAAACGCCTCAAGAGGGACTGTCAACGCGTGGCGTTTCCAGTCCCATTGAGCCGCGGTGGTTGCAGTTGTTGTATTTGAGTTTAGTGGTAATGCGTTGCCAGCCCCTTAGGCGGGCGTTAGGTATTTGGAGTTATCATGAGAGCTATCTTTTTGATTCTTTGCGCCGTTTTATTGAATGGCTGCTTGGGCATGCCCGAATCAGTAAAACCGGTGTCGGATTTTGAACTGAACAACTATTTAGGCAAATGGTACGAGGTTGCTCGACTCGATCACTCCTTTGAAAGAGGTTTAAGTCAGGTTACTGCGGAATACAGTGCTCGAAATGATGGTGGTATTTCGGTTCTTAATCGTGGTTATTCTGAAGAGAAAGGTGAGTGGAAGGAAGCGGAAGGCAAAGTTTACTTTGTGAATGGCTCAACAGACGGCTATCTGAAGGTTTCATTTTTTGGCCCGTTTTATGGCTCCTACGTAGTGTTTGAGTTAGACCGTGAAAACTACAGTTATGCTTTTGTGTCAGGGCCGAATACAGAATATCTGTGGTTACTTTCAAGAACGCCGACTGTAGAACGAGGCATTCTGGACAAGTTCATAGAAATGTCGAAAGAGCGTGGTTTTGATACAAATCGGCTCATTTACGTTCAGCAGCAATAAATACCTAACAAACGCCTCAAGAGGGACTGTCAACGCGCGGCGTTTCCAGTCCCATTGAGCCGCGGTGGTTATGCAGTTGTTGTGTTTGAGTTTAGTGTTATGCGTTGCCAGCCCCTTAGGCGGGCGTTAGCTTCTTAAAGGCTGGAATCATCAAAATCCAAACTCAATCGTTCTGAAAAATTATCTTTTAGCGTTCAACTTGCACAAGTTGGCTTTTGCGTTTTTCTTGATGCTGATTTGGTCGAACGTGTTGAAAGTTCAGTGGTTTCAAAGTCGCTGAAAACCATCAAACCTCGATGCTTCAATGTTGTTGGATGCTCAACTCGGAAAGTTTGGTTTCACAAAAAGCAGCATCGTCGCTGAAATCGCGCGTTTCTTTGTCGGAAATTCGGTAAGTGGCCAACTTAACCTTGATCGCTGCGAGTTTTGGCAGCTCACTTCACAGCTTTTGGCGTTGGACGTGTGTTTGAGTGATGCTTTTGCGTAAAATGCATTTCAAGCAAATGTGTTTAAAAAGTCATTGGTAAACAATGGGCTACGAAGCTAACAAACGCCTCAAGAGGGACTGTCAACGCGTAGCGTTTCCAGTCCCAATGAGCCGTGGTGGTTACGGTTGTTGTGTTTGAGTTTAGTGTAATGCGTTGCCAGCCCCTTAGGCGGGCGTTATGTTTATCGGAGAAGTTCATGGTCAATTGGCCTGGTATTCTGAAATTAGATGGTGACGATGAGCTTGTTTATTTGGGTTCTGAAGCTGATTTGAACTGCGAGTGTTTGGATTTGATCGTTAGTCCAAGCGATCGAGTCATTGATTCTGAAGGTTTTGTCTATTCAATTGTTTCAGATGGCTCAGTAGTTAACTTGATTGGAAACTCAATCCAGATTTCAGCAGAGGAAGCGTCTAGATTGATTCAACGTCATGAGTTCTGTTTAGCGGAAGTCTGTTTGACAAAAATTCAGTTTGAAACAGTCGCTGAAGCATTTAACTGTTTGAAATCTTAGGCTAAATAAACATAACAAAGCGTTAAAGAGGGACTTGGCACGCGTGGCATTTTCGGTTTGCAGTTTGTTTAGTGGTTAAGGTGTTATGCGGTCACTTTTGTATTGCGTGCCTGCGCCCCTTAACGCGGCGTTATAAGCCAAGGAGAAATTGTGGTTACATTTAGGGAAATGGATATTTCCGATTACAACGAAGTGATTGCTTTATGGGCTACTACTGAAAACGTATCCCTCAGAGATGCCGATTCTCGGCCAAACATCGAAGCTTATTTGAAAAGAAATCAAGGTTTAAGCTTTGTCGCAGTTTCAGATTCTCTTGTGATTGGCGCTGTTTTGGTTGGTACAGACGGTAGGCGAGGTTACGTACAACATCTGGCTGTCTCATCTGACTTTCGAGGCCAAGGGATTGGTAAGTCTTTAATTCAAAAAGCGACAGCTGCATTATCAAGAATAGGCATTTCTAAGACGCATTTGTTTGTGTTGATTGAGAATGTTGCGGCACAGGACTTCTATATCAAGTTAGATTGGTATCCGAGAGATGAAATCCGTATGTTTTCGTACAACAGTTCGAGTAATCCAGAAGTCTAGGGTTCGGGCTTATAACAAACGCCTCAAGAGGGACTGTCAACGCGTGGCGTTTCCAGTCCTATTGAGCCGCGGTGGTTGCAGTTGTTGTGTTTGAGTTTAGTGGTATGCGTTGCCAGCCCCTTAGGCGGGCGTTAGTTTCTCTCAGGAAAAATCAATCAAAAATTCACGCACAAGGTTCTGTAAAAATTCAGTCTTTATCGTTCAAGCTGCACAATTTGGCTTTGGGGTTTTTCCTGATGCTGATTTGGTCGAACGCGTTGAAAGTTCAGCGGTTTCAAAATCGCTGATAACCAACAAGCTTTGATGCTTCAATGTTGTCGGACGTTCAACTTGATCAGTTTGGTTTCATAAAAGGCTGAATCATCGCTGTTATCTGGCTTTCTTTGTCGCGGACTCTTAACGTTTTGGCAGCCAACGTCACTAGCTTTTGGCGTCTGGACGTGTGTTTGAGTGATGCTTTTGCGTAAAATGACTTTCAAGCAAATGAGTTTAAAAAGTCATTGTTAAACAATAGGCTACGAAACTAACAAACGCCTCAAGAGGGACTGTCAACGCGTAGCGTTTCCAGTCCCAATGAGCCGCGGTGGTTTCAGCT
>NZ_JJMN01000025.1 GCF_000696385.1 Vibrio metoecus
GTTATAACGCCCTGCTAAGGGGTGAGCAATGCACTACAAAAGCTGCCGCACACCGCCTTAATCACAAAACTCACCGCATGCTGAAAATGCCACGCATTGCGAATCCCTCTTAAGCAGTTTGTTAGCTTAAATTTCAGCACCTTAAGATTGACCAAACCTGAGATTAAACAGATTTGGAAAACCAACAAACCGCTTGAGTTTTAAAACCCGAATTGGCTCAAACTTTGTGGCCTTTCATGCGATTTGAAAACCCGAAAATTTTGAAAATTCATTTTCGGTGAACTCAAAGCGAAAGCCAAACTTCCAAAGCGACTTTGCGGCAAAATGGCTAACCTCGCGCAATCCCAAAGCTCGATTGAGGCAACTGCTCAAAACTCGCGTTGACAAACAATGCTAATTTGCCGAAAAACCAGAACGAATGGCCAAGGGAAGAGAGAAAAGACCACAACCAATTGATTTTTATTGTTTTAAGCTAACGCCCGCCTAAGGGGCTGGCAACGCATAACACTAAACTCAAACACAACAACTGCAACCACCGCGGCTCAATGGGACTGGAAACGCTACGCGTTGACAGTCCCTCTTGAGGCGTTTGTTATGTGTGTGTTTCTGATACCCACCCTTCCATTTAAAGAGCTAGCGAAAGGCATTTATGCCAAACAGCATTCGATAAAAACCATCATATACACAAGACTAAGATGCTTCATGTCGATATATTTCGGCTCTGAACTCTAGCTAAACTATTGATTAGTATCTCTTGTTTTTCGCTATTTGTTGCACCACTCCAACGACATATCTCGTCAAGAGTCCTACCACAACCTATGCAGATGTCTTTGTCATCTAAACAACAATGACGAACACAAGGACTCTTATATGAACACGTTTCAATCGGTTCAGCTCTTTTAACGTTTTGATTTTCAGACATAGTGCACCTCATGTCTGAATTATAAGCGCAGAGCTGTGAAAACTTTCCAGAAAAACACATAACGCCCGCCTAAGGGGCTGACAACGCATAACACTAAACTCAAACACAACAACCGTAACCATCGCGGCTCAATGGGACTGGAAACGCCACGCGTTGGCAGTCCCTTTGAGGCGTTTGTTAGGCGATTTTGCAGATGAATTATCTCTGGTAGAGATAATTGGGTATGTAATCGGACTCCACATCTAGTGTGTAGCCATATTTTTCATACGCATATTTGGCTGCCGTGAGGAGATGTAATGAAATATAACCATTAGCATCTGTTTTAAAATCCTTATCGTGAGTCCACCACTCTTTATGCATTTCTAAAGCACGATGCATGGATAGGTTATACGCCACTTGGTCTTGCTGATGTATAGCTTGCATCACATCGAAAAAGCCCAAGGTCACTGTAATCCCGTGGTAACTAGGAATGCGCTCCTTAGGTGTTTGGCCTTCTCGCTGGATATGGGCAATAAACCGATTGATTAAATCAGTAATATCACAGCTGGCTTGGAGGCCAAGCATATGCAGCACTATTTCAAGATGATACCGACCTTGCTCAGAGCGCCATGCCACTTGCCCCTTATGCAGAAGTGCTATTAATAAATTTAAATCCTCATTACGCCCCGTGACAATAGTGAGGTAAAGCATATCAAGCCAATCAAGCGACTGAATATACTCCGTTCTACCTTGAGCTGGAATTTCAAAATCTACCCCTTGGTATTGAAAGGAGATGAACTCCCCTTTCGGTTGATTCATCTGGCGTAACCATAATATGGCGTACTGTTGAGCAGAGAAAAAATGCTCTACTACCTCAGAGTCTGCGACTGATGGCAGATAGTGCCCAATCGCAAATAGTTTGCAAAGGTCTCGATACCCAGTTTCAAATCCAAAACAGTTTTTTTCCGCAATGCTCAATGAAAACTGGTTGGTTTCGATCAACATCTCTAAGGTCGCATCATAAACACGCTGCTCACCTTGCAAATTTTTAATATGAGTCTTCAGCGCTCTTTTCATCACAGGCTCATTGGAAACAACCTTTGTTTCGTCTGCCCCAGTAATGAGCTCTGTCGCTTCATGGGAATTGGCTCGCCCAAGTAAGGATAAGATAAAACGGAATGGAGTACGCATCGATTGTAACCTTTGATTATGAGCCACATATAAATCTAGAGATTGATAACAATGGCTCGCATTATCACAATCAATACCTGTCGATGTCTACTATCGCCTAACGCCCGCCTAAGGGGCTGACAACGCATTACCACAAAACTCAAACACAACAGCCGAAACCACCGCGGCTCAATTGGGACTAGGAAACGCCACGCGTTTGACAGTCCCTCTTGAGGCGTTTGTTATGTGT
>NZ_JJMN01000026.1 GCF_000696385.1 Vibrio metoecus
TCGGGCGTTAGTTTCTATCTAGAAAAAATCATCAAAAGCTCAGATTCAATGCCCTGAAAAATCAGCCTTAAGCGTTCAAGTCGCACAATTTTGCTTTTGAGTTTTGCCTGATGCTGATTTGGTAGAAAGCGTTGAAAGTTCAGTAGTTTAAAAATCGCTGATAAGCAACAAGCTTCGATTGTTCAATGTTGTCGGATGTTCAAATCGGTCAGTTTAGTTTCACAAAGGGCTTCTTCATCGCTGAAATCATGCATTCTTTGTCGCCGACTTTTAACCGTGGCCAACTTAACCTTGATCGTTTTAAGTATTGGCTGCCAACTTCACAGGTTTTGGCGTTGGACGTGTGCTTGTTCGATGCATTTGCGTAAAATGACTTTCAAGCAAATGTGTTAAAAGTCATTGCTAAACAATAGGCTACGAAACTAACAAACGCCCCAAGAGGGACTGTCAACGCGTGGCGTTTCCAGTCCCATTGAGCCACGGTGGTTATGGTTGTTGTGTTTGAGTTTAGTGTAATGCGTTGCCAGCCCCTTAGGCGGGCGTTAGCTTAAAACCATAATATTGAGATGAAAATGGCAAGAAGTGATTATCAATTTGATCGGTGGAGTCCTCACTCTAAAACGTCATGGGCTTGGAGAGTGTTTAAAAAACACAATCTGGAATTTTATCGTATGTATACTACGTTCGATAATTCTCACAAATATACGTATAAAAAGTTAGGTGCAGATAAAGCTCAGTGGTCAGATAGGCCGACTAAGCATTTTTACTTTGAAAACCAATGGGAGTACGAAAAGTTTTCAGACCTCAAAGATTGGAGCGAAGCGTTTAACCAGTTGGAAAACTGGATGAACTTAAATGCACTTGTTGCTATTTTGTCCAACTTGGAAACATATATGGCTACTATTATCCCCTTGGCCTTAGAGTCTGATTTAGGTGTGTTATTCGGGACGCCGAAGAAGATTGATGGAATTGAAATTCTCAAGCATGGTAAAGAGTCCCCATTTGACTTTGAGGACATAGTTGTATCATGCACAAAAGGTACATGGCATAGCAGGCTCGCAGCATATAAACGGGCTTTTGGACGTGCGCCTAAATTTTTGGATGGTCATGTTTCTGAATTGGACAAGATGAGAAACTTACGTAATAACGTTGCTCACTCATTTGGTCGAGATATCGAGGCCTCTCGAAAAAAAGGTGAGATAACTACATTGCCAATTGAAACATTATCGCGTGGAAGGTTGCTTAAGTATCAAAGGATCGTATGGAAAACCGCAAAGGCTATAGATACTCATTTGCACAACTTTCATATTGGAGAGTATCAACGAGTCCTTTTTTACCATGATCTCTACCCGAGCTTGAATCATAAGGTTCATCCGAATCAAAGAGCTGTAGAGCTAAAGAAGAAAATTGGCCAATTTGGTGATGTTCCGGCGGGTAAAGAGTTTTGTAAAGGGTTGGTTGCCTATTATGAGGCAATTTAAGCTAACAAACGCCTCAAGAGGGACTGTCAACGCTTGGCGTTTCCAGTCCCAATGAGCCGCAGTGGTTACGGTTGTTGTGATTGAGTTTAGTGGTAATACGTTGCCAGCCCCTTAGGCGGGCGTTAACTGGCAAAAATGGAAATGCCAAAAGCATCTGGGCAAAAGGAGTCTGAAAATGTTTCGTTGTGGACAGTGTCGTCATTTCGAAAGAGCTAAAAATAATCTCAAGGATCTTTGTGGTGCTTGGGAGCAACCTACGACAGCAACGCGTGAAGCTTGCGGATTTTTTATGCTCCGGAAACCTGCCCGAGATGTGAAAACACCAAACGAAGAGTAGAGTAATCTTCTTTGTGTTGGTTAAAAGTACTAGTTGAAAATCATAAGCACTGGCCAGTTAACAAACGCCTCAAGAGGGACTGTCAACGCGTAGCGTTTCCAGTCCTAATGAGCTGCGGTGGTTTCAGTTGTTGTGATTGAGTTTAGTGTTAATGCGTTGCCAGCCCCTTAGGCGGGCGTTAGGCAATTGCACATTTAGTATTGAGGCAAAATGATTAATAAAGTGATCGATAAACTTGCTTGGGTTTTGATTCAAGATGGCAAGCTTTTAGCAGTAAGGTCTAAAGGAAAGGCTCTGTTCTACCTTCCCGGAGGTAAGCGTGAAGCCGGTGAAAATGATGAGGAAGCATTAATCCGTAGAAATCAAAAGAAGAGCTCTCAGTAGATCTTTCACCTACGAGCCTCAAATATATGGAAACATTCACAGCACAGGCAGATGGTAAGGCCGAGGGTGTTTCAGTAAAGCTGACCTGCTACTTTGCGGATTTTTCTGGTGAATTGCTTCCAGCGGCAGAAATCGAAGAACTTAAGTTCATTGATGGTAATGATGAAGCGGCATGTTCAGTTGCAGCTTTGGTTGCGCTTCAATGGCTAGAGTCCAAGTCATTGGTGAATGGAAAAATTGCCTAACAAACGCCTCAAGAGGGACAGCCAACGCGTGGCATTTTTATCATGCGTTGGTTTGTGTGATTTCGGTGTTATGCGACAAATTAGTAGTTGCGTTGGCTGCCCCTTAAGCGGGCGTTATAGGGATGTAAATGTCTGTAGAAATCAAAAGAGTTAGATAAACACCATTGCCTTGATTTAGTTGGGATCTTCATTGAACTTGAGCGGTATTATTTCGGTGATAAGGCTGCATCAGAGCAGGACTTAGCCAACTATCTTAGTCATCAAGTATTTTCTGAGCACTCAGGCGTAAAAGTGATCGCAGCCGTTGAACACGATAAGGTTTTGGGTTTTGCAACTTACACAATAATGTTTCCGGCACCAAAATTATCAGGCCAGATGTATATGAAAGACCTGTTTGTGTCTTCCTCTGCTCGTGGTAAAGGTATCGGACTTCAATTGATGAAACACTTGGCTACTATCGCTATTACGCATAACTGTCAGCGCCTAGACTGGACAGCAGAGAGTACGAATCCGACAGCAGGAAAGTTTTACAAATCAATCGGAGCCAGTTTGATTAGAGAAAAAGAGTATTACCGATTTGAAGGTAATGGTTTGAATAAGCTGGCAAAATCCCTATAACAAACGCCTCAAGAGGGACTGTCAACGCGTAGCGTTTCCAGTCCCAATGAGCCGCGGTGGTTTCGGTTGTTGTGTTTGGGTTTAGTGGTAATGCGTTGCCAGCCCCTTAGGCGGGCGTTAGGCATCATTTCGTTACCAATATGATCGAGAAAAATTATGAAAAAATTACTATTACTAGGAACTTCCATCCTTTTGTCTACAAGTGCGCTGTCTTCTGAGTTAGATAAGGAAATTGCTAACTGTGCTGCAGTTAACGGAGAATTAGCTCGTCTTGATTGTTATGATTCTCTTGCAAAGAAACATAAGTTACACATGCCGCAACCTGTTGATATCAAAACTTCTGATACGGGTAAGTGGGTTGTGTCGGAAGATATAAATCCAGTAGATGACTCAAAGACTATTACACTAGTTTTGGAAGCAACTTCAGGTAAAAGTAAATGGAACGAAAAAGTCTTTTTCGTTGCTCGTTGTAAAAGTAATCAAACAGATGTGTATATTAGTTGGAATGACTACTTAGGTAGAGAAGCGAGTGTACTCACGCGCGTAGGTTCCGACGAGGCAGTAACTACACGGTGGAGTTTATCTACAGACAGTAAAGCTACGTTCCACAGAAAACCGATTGCTTTCTTAAAAACCATGGAAAAAAGCGGATAAGCTAGTAGCGCAAATTACGCCGTACAATGAAAAATCCATTAACAGCAATCTTTAGACACTGCTGGCCTATCGAATGCCTTACTTCCTCTTCGTAAGACTTGTAATTGGTAAGCAGGATCTGCTGCCTAACAAACGCCTCAAGAGGGACTGTCAACGCGTGGCGTTTCCAGTCCCATTGAGCCGCGATGGTTACGGCTGTTGTGTTTGAGTTTAGTGTTAATGCGTTGCCAGCCCCTTAGGCGGGCGTTATGCTTAATCCATAAAATCAGTAGGTTGTGAACGTCGATTCCTTTGGCATTTCGTTCAGGTTTTGTCGGCAATTCAATATTGTTTTTCGCTGCCTAATGAAGCTGCAATGTGTCTGGCGCTGTAAATTCTGAGTTATTGCCTCATTAGGTTTTTGAGTCTGCGCGAGGTTAGTCTTGTTGGCTCAAGTCGCTTTGAGTAGTCTGGTGCCTTTACTTACAGGCTTAAAGTCTGTCGGCAATTGAATGTTGTTTTGCGCTGCCTAATGAAACGGCAATGTGTCTGTCGCTGTAAGTTTCAGTGTGATTGCCTCATTGAGTTATCGTGCCCATGCGTGGTGAGTGAGTTTGTCGGAGAGGTTTTCTACATTGGCCTAGTTGCTAAATGAAAGCCTGCATTGGTCAGTTCATAGGTAAAAGTTGAGTCAGTTCCTAGTTCAAGAAAATTCGAGTTTTGGTTAATGATTTCATTGGGTTATTCTTAAGTTGGTTCAAATGTAAAGTGTTGAAAGCTTAAGCATAACAAACGCCTCAAGAGGGACTGTCAACGCGTGGCGTTTCCAGTCCCATTGAGCCGCGGTGGTTTCGGTTGTTGTGTTTGAGTTTTGTGGTAGTGCGTTGCCAGCCCCTTAGGCGGGCGTTAGCATTCAATAAGGAGAAACAATTTGGTATCGGTATCATGGGCAGCGATTACAGCATTTTTGTTTAGGTTGCTTTACCAGTGTTTAAGTTTCTTTAACGATTGGTTGTCTGCTCGTAATCAGTTTCGGGTAAAAAATCTAGAATTCTTCTATCAGTGTTTTGAATCTGAAAAGAATAAATCAATGAAACTAGTAGTCGAACAACAGTTTAAGTCGGTTTTCAAATTGAATGCAGACTTTGATGCAATCGAGGCATTGCTACTATCCCAAAAACCAAGTAATGCAATCCAGTTGTTCAGAAAGTGCAAAACGTATGTAGTTGTTAAAGATAAGTCCTTCGTATTATCAGAGAAGTATAATAGCCCGAACGTTCGTCTACGTGAGTATATATTGAAACCAGTAAAAAACTTTACTGGCTATTTTGTTACAGCAATGCCTGCAATATATTCCTTAATGTGGCTATATGATGAATTAGTTGCGTTACATGTAGGTGAAGTGGCCTTGTCTTTCGCATCTATAAGCAACGTTTTTGTCGTGTTGATTATATCGATAACATTGATGATATTAGCGTTCATCAGTGTTACTGATAAAACTAGTATCAAATATGCAGATCAATTAGTCAGTCACTATGATCGAGACTTTGAAGGTTTGGAGTTTAGTGTGAAAAAAATGCTAACAAGGCGTTTAAGAGGGATTTGGCACGCGTGGCATTTTTAGTATGCATTCAGTTCAGTGATTACGGCACTATGCGGTAGAGTTTATAGTGCGTGCCTGCACCCCTTAACGCGGCGTTAGCTTCTTAAAGGCTGGAATCATCAAAATCCAAACTCAATCGTTCTGAAAAATCAGCTTTTAGCATTCAAATTGCACAAGTTGGCTTTTTGCGTTTTTTTCTTGATGCTGATTTGGTCGAACGTGTTGAAAGTTCAGTGGTTTCAAAGTCGCTGAAAACCATCAAGTTTCGATGCTTCAATATTGTTGGATGCTCCACACGGAAAGTTTCGTTTCACAAAGGCCGCATTGTCGCTGAAATCGCGCTTTCTTTGTCGGAAATTCGGTAAGTGGCCAACTTAACCTTGATCACTGCGAGTTTGGGCTGCTCACTTCACAGCTTTTGGAGTTGGACGTGTGTTTGAGTGATGCTTTTGCGTAAAATGCATTTCAAGCGAATTTGTTTGAAAAATCATTGGTAAACAATGGGCTACGAAGCTAACAAACGCCTCAAAGGGACTGCCAACGCGTGGCGTTTTCAGTCCCAATGAGCCGCGGTGGTTTCGGTTGTTGTGTTTGAGTTTTGTGGTAATGCGTTGCCT
>NZ_JJMN01000027.1 GCF_000696385.1 Vibrio metoecus
AAGTTGTCATCGTACTTAACGATGAAATGCGACACTAGCTCAGTTGGTAGAGCGCAACCTTGCCAAGGTTGAGGTCACGAGTTCGAACCTCGTGTGTCGCTCCAAATTGATAGTTGTCATCGTACTTAACGATGAAATGCGACACTAGCTCAGTTGGTAGAGCGCAACCTTGCCAAGGTTGAGGTCACGAGTTCGAACCTCGTGTGTCGCTCCAGTTTTATAGCCCTTATCGTGCTTAACGATAACATACGGACGCGGGGTGGAGCAGCTTGGTAGCTCGTCGGGCTCATAACCCGAAGGTCGTCGGTTCAAATCCGGCCCCCGCAACCAAATCTCTCGTAGATGCAGTTGCATCGCGACAAATGCGACACTAGCTCAGTTGGTAGAGCGCAACCTTGCCAAGGTTGAGGTCACGAGTTCGAACCTCGTGTGTCGCTCCAAGTTAATAGTTTCATCGTACTTAACGATGAAGTGCGCCACACTTGCTCATTTGATGAGTAAAACCTTGCCAAGGTTGAGGTCACGCCTTTTTGTTTTAAAGAAGGGAACCTCGTGTGTCGCTCCAGTTTCTTGCATACCACAGAAAACTGAAGAAAAGATTTATTGCGTCTAGCGATATATACGGACGCGGGATGGAGCAGCTTGGTAGCTCGTCGGGCTCATAACCCGAAGGTCGTTGGTTCAAATCCAGCTCCCGCAACCACATTTAAAAGCCTCACTGTGCTTAACAGTGACACAA
>NZ_JJMN01000028.1 GCF_000696385.1 Vibrio metoecus
GCCCCTTAGGCGGGCGTTATAAAAATGGAGTCAAATATGGTTCAGTCAAGTGAACAAACAGAAAAAGAAATGATGATTAAGGTGGCCAAGGGTATTCTTGGTTTATGGGCTTCTTCATTGTTACTTTTGTTTTTTTCGCCAGAAGCTAGGGGTACATTTGGTGATATGTTTGGTGCAGTTAATGCGTTGTTTTCTGGATTCGCTTTTTTAGGTGTTATTTATGCGATTTCTACTACAAAAAAACAGAGTTTAAAACTTCAAAGGGAAGAGTTAGCTTTGACACGGGATGAATTAGCTAAATCTGCAAATGCTCAAGAAAAGTCTGAAGAATCACTGAGATTGCAAGCTGAGGCCATGTCTAAGACAGCGACAATCAATGTGCTCACAGCCTCCATCGAATCTCTTGAAAAGAGGATTTCGTTTTTACCAACATATGGAGAAACTCAAAAGATGCAAGGAATTGCCAAACAACGTGAGCAAATGGAGTCTAAAGTGAAAAAAATATCAGAGAAGTTAGATTCATTGGTTGATGATACTCTGAAATAGACTGTATTTTTATAACAAACAATTTAAGAGTGATTCAGCACGCTTGGCATTTTTGGTGTAAGTTGAGTTCAGCGTTTATGGTGGTCAAATTGAGTTTTGTGATTGCGTGCTTCACACCTTAATTGGGCGTTATGTGCTTTTTTGTTAAACACACCTTTTCTTCTTATTCATCCTTAATAAATTCAGTTTGTTACGTTCTCTTTGTCATGACTTTTATCGAATGCTGTTTGGCATAATATGCCACCAAGGCTCCGACTCTTAATCTAGACAGACCTGCATTTGTCATAAGCAAAATCGTTGGGCTATTCAGTCTATTACCCTTACTTAAAGGGTTTGAGGATCCCGATACTCTTACTGGTGACCATTGTAAGAAACTCCGAATTAGAAACGTAAAGCGGTGTCAGCTCTCAATCGTAGGTTTCTAGAATTGAAAATATAGCCATAAAAGGCATTTACAGTCAGGCACATAACAAACGCTTCAAGCCGGGACTGTCAACGCGTAGCGTTTCCAGTCCCATTGAACCGAAGTGGTTACGGCTGTTGTTTTAAGCTGTGCGGTAGCGTTGCCAGCCCCTTAAGCGGGCGTTAGG
>NZ_JJMN01000029.1 GCF_000696385.1 Vibrio metoecus
ATTACCACAAAACTCAATCACAACAACCGTAACCACTGCGGCTCAATGGGACTGGAAATGCCGCGCGTTGACAGTCCCTTTGAGGCGTTTGTTAGCCGTTTTATCCAAACCTACTGTTTCGTAAGCATTAACCGACGCAAATCTCGCTCCGTCACGGCATAACAAAAAGAATACGAACCTTTGCATCATCATACTTGTAGAAAACACGACACGGATTTACAACGACTTCACGATAATTGAGGTGTTCTAGTTCTGGCGGGATACGTCCAGATTCTGGAAAATCGGCCAAACGTTCAACTTTTGTAAACACGGTTTGCACCAGTTGTCTAGCAGCGACGACATTTTCAAGCGCGATGTATTCAGCAATATCATTCAGATCGGATAGAGCCGGCTCCGTCCAAATTATTTCAACCATTTTGACATTCTGTCCTTAGCATCTTGATGGCTGACCACTTTTCCATCCGCTAGAGCTCGCTCTCCACGAGCAATACCTTCCAGGATCGCTAAACGGTTTTGCATAAATTCATAGTCGTCTACATCAATAAGATAAGCTGACGGTTTTCCGTGCTCAGTTATCAATACTGGCTCTTTCGTATCATGAAGATCGGCAAGGATCTTAGTGGCCTGACGTTTTAGTGACGTCACAAGTTCTACTTTCATTTGAGCTGCTCCAAAGAAACACTGGAGTGATACTATTCTATCACTCTGAGCATAGCAAGTTTTCAAACGGCTAACGCCCGCCTAAGGGGCTGGCAACGCATTACCACTAAACTCAAACACAACAGCCGAAACCACCGCGGCTCATTGGGACTGGAAACGCCGCGCGTTGACAGTCCCTCTTGAGGCGTTTGTTAGCTTCGTAGCCTATTGTTTCAAAATGACTTTTAACCACTTTTGCTTGAAAGGCATTTTACGAAAAAGCATCACACAAACACACATCCAACGCCAAAAGCTGTGATGTTGGCGGCCAAAACTCAAAACCATCAAGGTTAAGTTGACCACGGTTAAGAGTCCACGACAAAGAAAGCCAGATCACAGCGATGATGCAGCCTTTTAGTGAAACCAAACTTTGAGTGTTGAACATCCAACAGCATTGAAGCATCTAGACTTGCTAGTTTTCAGCGACTTTGAAACCGACTGAATTTTCAACACGTTAGACCAAATCAGCATCAAGAAAACTCGAAAGCCAAATTGTGAAATTTGAACGCTAAAAGCGGATTTTTCAGAACAATTGAGCTTGGATTTTGATGATTCCAGCCTTTAAGAAGCTAACGCCCGCCTAAGGGGCTGGCAACGCATAACACTAAACTCAAACACAACAACCGAAACCACCGCGGCTCAATAGGACTGGAAACGCCGCGCGTTGACAGTCCCTCTTGAGGCGTTTGTTATAACCGTTTTTCCATTCGCACCAGATCCCATAACTTACCATTAAAAGCTCTTGTACCAATTTCTGTCGAAACCACTTCAAAACCTAATGACTCATAGCATTTTCTAGCAAATGTGTTCTGTTCAAAAACGCCTAAGCTAAGCTTGGTTGCAGAAAAATCTAATCGGGCTTTATCGATTAATAACATCAACATCGATTTTGATAGCCCTTGCCCACGATAAGCATTTGAAATAAAGACACGGCAAATCCGATATTGCTCATCGGTGACTTTGTACAACTCAACAAACCCGGCATGTCTACCGTTCACATTTAGCAGATAGGGAAATACTTCCGCTTTGCTACAGTGGGAATGGATCTGTTCATAAGTCAGCGGGAAAACATAACGCAGGGCCTCCCCATAAATAGTTCAACTCATCTGAGTCAATCCATTTTATAAGCAGGTCAAAATCCGATTCTTGAAACTCTTCTAAGTTCATGATTTCCCATTAGGTTATAACGCCCGCCTAAGGGGCTCGGCAACGCATTACAACCAAACTCAAACACAACAACCGTAACCACCGCAGCTCATTGGGACTGGAAACGCCGCGCGTTGACAGTCCCTCTTGAGGCGTTTGTTATGTGCATTTTTGCCAGTTGTACTCCATTTGATGAGCAACCAATTCAGCATGGCTTTGACTATGAAACTTTGATACCAAGAACAAACTCATATCAATCCCCGCAGATATACCACCCGACGTTGTGTACTTGCTTGTTGTTACCCAACGTTTGTCTTCCACAACGACTAAGTCAGGAAACCGTTGTTTCAGCTCAGGAATATCCTCCCAGTGAGTCGTAACAGCAAGTCCTTTCAGCAAACCGGCATTAGTTAATATGAATGCTCCAGTACAAACTGATGCAATATGTTTAGCGTGCTTATCCACTGATGCAACCCAATGAAGCACATTGGACTTATTCATTTCGTTCGTATGGACACCGCCAACAACGATTAATAGGTCAATTTGAGGGTGATTCTGAAACGAATAGTCGGGTAAAACAGTAAAACCACCTCTGGCTTTCACTGGTTCCAAGGTTTCTGAGACTAAAAATACATTCCAACTTCCTGCACCTAATCGTTTAGCTGTACTGAAAACTTCGAAGGGTCCTGAAAAGTCGAGAACTTCGGCCTCATTGTAAATATAGATACCAATGTTCATTAGTGCCTCCATGCACATAACGCCCGCCTAAGGGGCTGACAACGCATTACCACTAAACCCAAACACAACAACCAAAACCACCGCGGCTCAATGGGACTGGAAACGCCACGCGTTGACAGTCCCTCTTGAGGCGTTTGTTATGTGCGTTTTTAAGTAAACCACCTTTTAGCAATTACGAAAAATTGAACTAACCTTTTGCCAAAACTGATTTGCATGTTCTCTTCGAGATTGAATGTGCATTTTGGCACTTTCTATTCGAGCTTCTCGTGTCTGGCCTTCGGGTAAATAAGTAGTCTTAGCGTTATTACAAATTTTGCAGGATAACGCTAAATTTTCTACAGAATTATCCCCGCCTTTAGATTTGGGAATAATGTGATCAAACTGTACAGAATCGAAAGCAATGCGATCATGAATGAGGTCAACGTTACAATATTCACATTTACCATTAGCTCTTACAAAAACAATCGCATCGGCATCAGAATAGCCTAAGCGCATCATTTCACTATGTAATTTTTGATTAATCATACTTCCCCATTCACAACTTAAAGCACATAACGCCGCGTTAAGGGGTGAGTGCCGCCTAAACCTAGCTTCCGCAGACCACTTTCACCACCAAAACTCACTGCAAACCAAAAATGCCACGCGGCATGAATCCCACTTTAACGCTTTGTTATGCGCGTGCTTCAGACCAAACAGCAAATTCATTACCACTTGGCTCCACAAAATGAAAACGACAACCTCCAGGAAATTCAAAAATTGGACGGATGATTTCACCGCCATTTTTCACAACTTTATCCAATGTTGCTTCAATGTCTGAACTATAGAAAACTAAAAGTGCGCCACCACTTTCCGTCCGACTAGAACGCTCAGATTTGAAAAAACCACCATCTAAACCTTCATTTGAAAAAGCTGCGTATTCAGGCCCATAGTCAACAAATTCCCAGCCAAAAACCTTTGAAAAGAACGCTTTCGTTGACTCTAAGTCTTTCGCTGCAAACTCTACATAATTGAGCTTTTCATGCTGGTTCATTGTTAACTCCTGTTATTTTTCCAATTAGCGCATAACGACCGCTTAAGGGGCAGCCAACGCTACTACTAACTTTCCGCATAACACCGTAAACACCAAAGCCAACGCATAATAAAAATGCCGCGCGTTGGCTGTCCCTCTTGAAGCGTTTGTTAGCTGAATTTCTCCATGACAAAGTTGCACAGCTTTTGACCGCGAACTTTTATGGTTTGTTCTTGTATCACATTGAAACCAAATCTCTCGTAAAACGGACGAGCTGTAATACTCACCTCAGAATAAAACCTAGTAATTCCTTGTAACTCACCCATTCTGAGTACATGTTCCATTAACTGTCGTCCAACTCCTTGGCCTTGATGTTCATGGTGACAAAAGAAATGATCAATTAATCCTTTTTCTTGAAGATCACTATAACCAACAATTTTCCCGTCACTTTCAGCAACAAAAGGTGACAACGAGTTCATTTTCCGTTGCCAAATCTCAGAAGAAAAACCATCTGGAGCCCATGCTTCAACTTGGGCTTGCGAATAATCACGTAAGTTCACATTACGAACCGTATGATAAAAAATAGCCCATAAATCAATCGCATCTGATTCTTGATACTTTCTAATTTCGATCATGCTGATATTTACCACCATTCAGCTAACGCCCGCCTAAGGGGCTGGCAACGCATGACACTAAACTCAAACACAACAACCGTAACCACCGCGGCTCAATGGGACTGGAAACGCCGCGCGTTGACAGTCCCTCTTGAGGCGTTTGTTATGTGAATTACCTACCGAAGCCTGTTGTTTTTATTAAAGCGCCTAACTTTGGCTCGCATATTCTTCATTGGTGATGACGTGTTGAACTGGATCATTCGACCAAATGTCCATTTTTCATACCACGTCGTTTCATACAATTCTTCATTGCTTAAACTTGCGACTAACAAGATAAGCTTGTTTATTGTTGACTCTAACTCCTGAAGTAAGTCCTCGTATTGCCAATCACGGTACTGATCGTGAAAACTGACCGCCAACAATCCAAGCTGATTCCATTTATAACCCGTGTCAGGAAAATCGACTGGCAAACCTTGTGACTTCAAACTGTGCCATTTCAAGACCAAGTTTCCCCAACCAATAAGATAAGCGACAGTGTCACAAACGCTAATTTGTGTTCCTTTTACATTGCCTTCAATTTCACACTTACGTGCCATTGATGCAGGAATACTCAGATAATCGTCCATAAGTTTCGGGAATATAGAATTTATAGCTGTGAGCAACTCATCTTTTGATTCTGGAACTGAAGACATTATTTTCTCCATTCACATAACGCCCGCCTAAGGGGCTGGCAACGCATACCACTAAACTCAAATACAACAACTGCAACCACCGCGGCTCAATGGGACTGGAAACGCCACGCGTTGACAGTCCTCTTGAGGCGTTTGTTAAATGCACTTTCCTAATAAAAGATTCCAGTCTGAAAGAGCAATCTGATCCTTAGTAATTTTAAGCCGATGATAGCCCTTCTCTGTATTTGAGGTAATTTGAATATACTGCGTTCCAAATATGCCTCTTTTGGCTATCAACTCGGCTTTTAGACCATGGAGAAAAACTTCCCCTCCTGTAACGGACAAATGTGCCTTCTTGACTAGGGCTAAAAATAAATAGATAACAACCATAGTTGTCACTCCAAAAAGGAATGACCATTGTTGAAATTCAGTTTCGGTGAACCAGTTAAAAACAAGAGTAAAAACCACATAACTAGCCACCATGGACAACACTATTTTCGAGTGCCATTTCTTAGATCTAAACTCTATATTTCTGTTCATCCGTAAATCCCATCTGTTCACTCGTGCACTTTAACGCCCGCCTAACGGGGCTGGCAACGTCATTACCACCCAAACTCAAACACAATGACCGTAACCACCGCGGCTCAATGGGACTGGAAACGCCACGCGTTGACAGTCCCTCTTGAGGCGTTTGTTATACCG
>NZ_JJMN01000030.1 GCF_000696385.1 Vibrio metoecus
TTCTAGAATATGAAAGTGGTGAGGTGGCCGAGAGGCTGAAGGCGCTCCCCTGCTAAGGGAGTATACGGTTTATAGCCGTATCGAGGGTTCGAATCCCTCCCTCACCGCCATTTATTGGCCTATGGTCAATTTTTTTGTTCTAGAAGAAAGTATTTGTGATATAGTTCACAACCTGCGCGCTCGTAGCTCAGCTGGATTAGAGTACCTGGCTACGAAACCAGGCGGTCAGAGGTTCGAATCCTCTCGAGCGCGCCACTATTTAAAGCTCCTGAAGTTTCGGGAGTCGATTGTGAAAGCAATCAAAGCCTGCGCGTCCGTAGCTCAGCTGGATAGAGTACCTGGCTACGAACCAGGCGGTCAGAGGTTCGAATCCTCTCGGACGCGCCACTCTTATCTCGTTAAGAGAGAAGGGTAATACCCTGATACTGAAATGTCGGTATCGAATCATTATATATTGCGCGCTCGTAGCTCAGCTGGATAGAGTACCTGGCTACGAACCAGGCGGTCAGAGGTTCGAATCCTCTCGAGCGCGCCACTATTAAAAGCCCTGCATGAAAATGCAGGGCTTTTTTACATCTCTCGATCACTTCATTTACTCTTGATTTACAACTTATTGTTTTGTTGAGAGTATTTCCCGCTATATTAACTTCATCGCAGAATTTAGCCCTTTTTCGCTGTAACTTAAATGAAATGGGTGAAAAAACAGCCTCTTTTCTTTGTTCTTTCGAGGGATCTTGGCGCTGGATTTGATGATTTATTGTTCCAGTTTGTGTCCAAGCTAAAAGAGTGCTTGTAACCAAATTGACAATTATTTTTCAGTCGAGATAATCCAGTTCTTCTGTAATGTGAATGAAAAATAAGCATTAGCAGAAATGTCAGGATGACACGCAAAGGAAGCAACATGATACATATTGGAAGTCTACTTATGGATGCCGCCACTCTGATGGTCACCGGAATGGCTGTGGTATTCCTATTTCTTACTGTTCTCGTTTATCTCGTTCAGCTCATGTCTCGTTTTATACCTCAAGAGGCTCCTGAAGCAGCTGTAACGCCCAAGAAAAGTCAAAAAGTTCAACCGATCACTGATTCTGTCAACCCACAAGTTGTGGCCGCTATTTCTGCTGCGGTACATCAATACCGCGCAGCGGCAGTGAAACAGTAGTCTGGATTAAAAGGAGTTAATGAGCATGTCTAAACCGCTTGCAATAACGGATGTGGTTCTTCGTGATGCCCATCAATCACTCTTTGCTACGCGTATGCGTATCGAAGATATGCTGCCGATCGCCGCAGAGTTAGATAAGGTTGGTTACTGGTCCTTAGAAACGTGGGGCGGGGCCACATTTGATGCCTGTATTCGTTTCTTGGGCGAAGACCCTTGGGAGCGCCTACGTGCCTTAAAAAAAGCAATGCCGAATACCCCGATGCAGATGTTACTGCGTGGGCAAAATTTGCTAGGTTACCGCCATTACGCCGATGATGTGGTTGAAAAATTTGTTGAACGAGCTCATGCCAATGGTATGGATGTGTTCCGTATTTTTGATGCCATGAACGATGTCCGCAATTTCCAAAAAGCGGTGAAAGCCACGATTGATGTCGGTGCGCATGCTCAAGGTACGCTCTCTTATACCACGAGTCCGGTTCACAATACTCAAACATGGGTAGATTTGGCGAAACGCTTGGAAGATCTTGGCTGCCACTCCTTGTGTATTAAGGACATGTCAGGGCTACTAAAACCGTACGAAGCCGAAGAATTGATCACACGAATTAAGCAGTCTTGCGCGGTGCCTTTGGCGCTGCATTGTCACGCGACAACCGGCTTATCTACGGCTACGGCAGTAAAAGCGGTGGAAGCGGGGATTGATATTCTTGATACCGCGATTTCTTCAATGAGCCAGACTTATGGCCATACGCCCACGGAAACAGTGGTTGCGATGCTACAAGAGACACCACGCGATACTCAACTGAAGCTGGAACAGCTTGAACCGATCGCGGCTTACTTCCGTGATGTGCGCAAGAAATACGCTAAGTTCGAAGGTCAATTAAAAGGGGTTGACTCGCGGATCCTGATTGCGCAAGTACCTGGTGGAATGCTGACGAATATGGAAAGTCAGTTGAAAGAGCAAGGTGCCGCCCATCGTATTGATGAAGTATTGGAAGAGATTCCACGTGTACGCCAAGATCTTGGTTTTATCCCGTTAGTGACGCCAACCTCTCAGATTGTTGGATCTCAAGCGGTGATTAACGTTTTGACCGGCGAGCGATACAAGAGCATTACCAAAGAAACTGCCGGTGTTCTGAAAGGGGAATACGGTGCAACGCCTGCTAGCGTGAATGCTGAGTTGCAAGCGCGAGTATTAGACGGCTCACAAGCGATTACTTGCCGCCCTGCCGATCTTTTGCAAGATGAACTTGAGCATCTGACCAAAGAGTTGCTTGAAAAAGCGCAGGCCGAAAAAATCACCTTAGCGGATGCGCAGGTAGACGATGTTCTGACTTATGCACTGTTCCCACAAGTTGGCCTGAAGTTCCTGAAGAATCGCCATAATCCAGAAGCGTTTGAACCTGCACCAGGTAAAGAGCCTGCATTAACGGTGGCTCCAACTACCAAACCTGCTGCGGGTATCGAGAGTTACAGTGTAAAAGTGGACGGTGTTGTGTATGACGTTGAAGTGGGTCCACAAGGTCAACTGACCTCTGTTGTGCCTGCAGCGCAAAAAGCGGCATCACAGCCAGTGATACTGACAAGTTCCCAGTCCACAGAAGCCGTTGCCGCACCACTTGCTGGAACTATTTTTAAAATTGAAGTGGAGCAAGGTACTGAAGTGGCTGAAGGCGATGTTCTGATCGTGCTAGAAGCGATGAAGATGGAGACCGAAATTCGTGCTGCGCGCAATGGGGTCGTTCATGAGCTGCATGTGAAAGAAGGCGACAGTGTTCGTGTTGGTGCATCACTGCTGAGCTTGGCATAAGGGAAAATCATGGACGGATTAATTACCTTATGGCAAGAAACGGGGATTGCTAACTTTGAGTTAGGGCAGATCATCATGATCATGGTTGGCTGTCTGCTGCTATTTTTGGCGATCCGTAAAGGATTTGAACCGCTACTGCTGTTGCCGATAGGCTTTGGTGCTGTGCTTGCCAATATCCCAGAAGCAGGTTTCACTGAGCCGGGCGGTTTACTGTATTACATTTATCACGTAGGGATTGAGTCTGGCGTGTTCCCATTGCTGATTTTTATGGGCGTAGGAGCCATGACGGATTTTGGTGCGTTGATCGCCAACCCGAAAACTTTGTGGTTAGGGGCTGCAGCTCAGTTAGGTATTTTCGCCACCTTGTTTGGTGCGATCTTGCTGAACTTTGTACCGGGAATGGAGTTTACCATGGCGGACGCTTCATCGATTGCGATTATCGGTGGTGCAGATGGCCCGACGGCGATTTTCCTCGCGAGCCGTCTGTCTCCGGATTTGCTGGGAGCGATTGCGGTAGCTGCATATAGCTACATGGCGCTCGTCCCCATCATTCAGCCGCCGATCATGAAAGCACTGACCACGCCAGAAGAGCGCAAAATTAAAATGGCTCAACTGCGTCATGTGGGCAAAACTGAAAAGATCATTTTTCCATTAGTCGTGCTTTTGATGACCATATTGTTTTTACCAGCAGCAACGCCTCTAGTGGGTATGTTCTGCTTAGGAAACTTAATGCGTGAATCGGGTGTGGTCGATCGTTTATCCAAAACCGCCCAAAACGAGCTGATCAATATCGTGACTATTTTCCTCGGTCTTGGTGTCGGTTCAAAACTGCAAGCAGACAAGTTCTTGAACTTGGAGACGTTAGGCATTCTCGCGCTCGGTGCGGCGGCATTCAGTATTGGTACTGCTGGCGGCGTGATCATGGCGAAGATTCTCAATAAGTTTTCCAAAGAGGATATTAACCCGCTGATTGGCGCTGCTGGCGTTTCGGCTGTGCCAATGGCCGCTCGCGTGGTGAACAAAGTCGGCTTAGAGGCAAACCCGCAAAACTTCTTATTGATGCATGCTATGGGGCCGAATGTGGCAGGCGTGTTAGGTTCTGCTGTTGCTGCGGGTGTGTTGCTTGCTTTAGTTGGCTAAGGGAAACATGGCTACGATCTGCTCAAAATAGCAACGCAAAGTTAACGAATTTAAAGAAATTGGTATATATTCAAAGGGATGCTTCGGCATCCCTTTTTATTCGCGCGATAGGGATAGTGGAAATGGAAAACAAACAAATCGTCATTACCCAATTTGGTACACCAGAAGTGCTGGCTGTACACACTTTACCGATCCCAACGCCTAAAGCAGGGGAAGTGTTAGTGAAAGTTGCTTTTGCGAGTGTTAACCCTATCGATGTGAAAACCCGAGCTGGTTTAGGTTGGGCGGCTGCGCAAAACAAAGACAAACTGCCGTGGACGCCGGGTTACGATATTTCCGGACGAATTGTCGCGTTAGGTGAGGGGGTTAGTCGCCTTAAAGAGCGTGATAACGTGGCAGGGTTTATTGGATTTCCACTGCGAGGTGGAGGTTATAGCCAATACATCTGTGTGCCTGAGCAAGAACTGAGCTTAGTCCCGGATGCAGTGACGCTCGAAGCCGCAGCAGCTTTGCCTTTGGCTGGGCAAACGGCAGCGCAAGCACTCAGTAAAGCACAAGTACAAGAAGGTGAGCGAGTCTTGATATTAGCCGGCGCAGGCGGTGTGGGTCACATCGCGGTACAAATTGCACTAGCGGCTAAAGCGGAAGTGTTTACCACCTGCAGCGAGGTGAATTTAGACTATCTTGCCACTCTTGGTGCACATGCCATCAACTACCAATTTGCGCCAGTTTCACAGCGTCTGGAAGAGGTTGATGTGTTGATTGACTTGGTTGGTGGCGATGCCGCCTTGGATGCACTGAAATGCTTAAAAGATAATGCGCGAGTGATTACGGTACCGACGTTAACGGCCGAGCTGATTTGTGAAAAAGCAAAACTACTGGGTTTTGAAGCCACGGGTATGCTCGTTGACCCGAATCCTGAGCAACTCGACACTATGCTGTATATGGTCAGTGTTGGGCTGCTGAAAATCGAAATTCAGCACATCTATTCACTGTTAGATGCGGCAAGAGCCCATGAGCAGATTGAATCTGGACACACTAGAGGCAAGTTGCTTCTTGATATGAAATGCTAGAGTGGCTGCATGAATTTTCAGCGCCACTGACCTCTCTACTGGCTGAATCGCCGCTCAGTTTGCTGTTTTGGAGCGGCTTTCTCAGCGCCACTTTGTTACCTGGCGGCTCTGAAGCGGCTTTGTTAGCCAGTTTGTCGCTCGCCCAGCATTCAGTTTGGTTGATTGTAGCTGTTTCTACGGCAGGTAATACTCTAGGTGGCATGACTAACTATTGGTTAGGTTTATGGCTTCCGCATCGAACTCACACGCAAAAACAAGGTCATAAAGCCAAGCTCTGGCTGCAACGTTATGGTTATTGGGCGCTGCTGGGGAGTTGGTTGCCGATTATTGGTGACCCACTCTGCTTAGCGGCAGGTTGGCTACGTTTAAAAGTGCTCCCTGCTTTTTTGATGATTTTGATTGGTAAGGCTCTGCGTTATTCATTACTCGCTGCGCTGTATTACGGTTTGTTTTAAGGAGATGTCATGAGAAAAGTCGCGTTGTTTGGATTTTCTCTGCTGTTGTTGGCGGGATGTAGTGCTTCTGATACCTCATTCCCTCTATTTTCTTCTCTGCCGAAAGGCGTCACCTTAGTTGAAGAGGTCAAAACCGAGCCGGGTAAAGTGATGATCCCGTACTCGAAATATCGCTTGGATAATGGGTTAACGGTAATTTTGTCGCCAGATCGTTCCGATCCTTTGGTGCATGTTGATGTGACTTATCATGTCGGATCTGCCCGAGAAGAAACGGGCAAATCAGGTTTTGCTCATTTCTTTGAACACATGATGTTTCAAGGTTCGAAGCATGTGGGGGATCAGCAGCATTTCCGTTTGATCACTGAAGCGGGAGGTTCATTAAATGGCACCACCAATCGTGACCGTACCAATTATTTTGAAACGGTACCCGCGAATCAACTAGAGAAAATGTTGTGGTTAGAAGCGGATCGAATGGGCTTTTTGCTTGATGCGGTTTCGCAGCGTAAGTTTGAAATCCAGCGTGACACCGTCAAAAACGAGCGCGCTCAGAATTATGATAACCGCCCATACGGCTTGATGTGGGAAAAAATGGGTGAGGCGCTTTATCCCGAAGGGCATCCATATTCTTGGCAAACCATTGGCTATGTCAGCGATCTTGATCAGGTTGATGTTAATGATCTAAAAGCCTTTTTCCTTCGTTGGTATGGCCCAAATAATGCGGTGTTAACCATAGGTGGCGATCTGGATGTTAAACAAACCTTAGCTTGGGTTCAAAAATACTTTGGCTCGATCCCGAAAGGCCCAGAAGTGGTGGATGCACCTAAACAGCCTGCACGTTTGACGGAAGATCGCTATATCACCTTAGAAGATCGTGTGCAGCAGCCGATGCTGCTGATCGGCTGGCCGACTCAGTATTTAGGCTCGGATGATGAAGTTGCGCTGGATGCACTGGCCAGTGTCTTGGGCAGTGGTAACAACAGCTTTTTGTACCAAGAGTTAGTCAAAACTCAAAAAGCAGTGGATGCAGGAGCCTTCCAAGATTGTGCTGAGCTTGCTTGTACTTTTTATGTTTATGCCATGGCGCCTTCTGGCGCGGAAGGTAAGTTGGCACCGTTGTATCAAGAAACTATGCAAGCGTTAGAAAAATTTAAGCAACAAGGGATATCGACACAGCGCTTAGAGCAAATCACAGGAATGGAAGAAGCCAATGCCGTTTTTGCGTTAGAGAGTGTCAAAGGCAAAGTTAGCCAATTGGCAGCCAATCAGACTTTCTTTAATCAGCCAGATCGCATCGAAAGCCAGCTTGAGAAAATCCGCGCAGTCACTCCCGCATCACTACAGCAAGTATTTACTCGTTACCTTGATGGCCAACCTAAAGTGACCTTAAGTGTGGTAGCAAAAGGCAAAACTGATTTCGCGGTGCGTCCTGCAACATTTATTACCCCCGCTCGTAAGCTGCCTGAGCACCAAAAAATTGGTGATGATCAACTCGCGTATCGTGAAGTGCAAGACAGCTTTGATCGCTCACTCATGCCACAAGTCGCCGAAGCCGTGCAAGCTCGTTCACCAACGTTATACGATGTTTATTTTGACAATGGTGCGCAGCTACTTGGCACTCAAACCAGTGAAACCCCCACGGTACTGATTGAGATCGAACTACCAGCGGGTGAGCGCCAAGTCGCGATCGGTTAAAGAAGGACTGGCTAATTTGACCGCGAGCTTACTGCAAGAAGGTAGCCAAAGCCGTAGCGCAGAACAAATTCAAGCTCAACTGGATACGTTAGGTTCGAGTATTCAAGTCGCCGCAGGGCCTTATTCAACCAGTATTGTGGTCTCTAGCTTGAAGAAAAACCTACCTGAAACGTTAAACGTGGTGCAAGAAATACTGTTAACCCCTGCTTTTAGCAAAGCCGATTTTGCTCGCTTACAACAACAGATGTTGCAAGGACTGGTGTACCAACATCAGCAACCGAGCTGGTTGGCTTCACAAGCTACACGCCAAGTGTTGTGGGGTAACAGCCTATTTGCTCGTGCTGGGGATGGAACGGAAGCGTCCGTTGCTTCATTGACCCTTAACGATGTCCAGCAATTCTACCGTCAGCATTACACACCTCATGGTGCACAAATTGCGGTAGTGGGTGACATCAGTGCACGAGATATTCGTCAGCAATTGCAATTTATTGCCGATTGGAAAGGTGAAGCCGCGCCACTGATCAACCCTCAAGTCGTGCCCAATTTAACCCAACAAAAAATCTACCTAGTGGATAAACCGGGAGCCCCACAAAGTATTGTTCGTATGGTACGTAAAGGGCTTCCTTTCGATGCAACGGATGAACTTTACTTAACTCAATTGGCAAACTTTAACCTAGCGGGTAACTTTAATAGCCGCATTAATCTCAACTTGCGTGAGGATAAAGGTTATACCTATGGTGCTGGGAGTTATTTTGCGAGCAACCGTGAAATTGGTGCGATTGTGTTCAATGCGCCAGTACGGGCAGATGTGACGGTGGACGCGATCCAAGAAATGATCAAAGAGATGCGTCAATTCAGTCAAACTGGCATCACAGAAGAAGAAATGAAATTTTTACGTTTGGCAGTCGGTCAACAAGATGCGTTGTTGTATGAAACACCAGCACAAAAAGCGCAGCTGATTTCAAGCATTTTGACCTATAGCTTAGATCGTGACTATTTGCAGCAGCGTAATGAGATAGTGAAAAGCGTAAAGCGTTCTACACTCAATCAGTTAGCGGCGAAATGGTTTAATCCCGATGACTATCAGATCATTGTGGTCGGTGATACTAAGCAACTTAAGCCCCAGTTGGAAAAGTTAGGTATCGCGCTAGAAGAGCTTGAAATCATCCGCTAGAGTACACATTTATTAGTGGGGCGTTGTACGCCCCACACTCGCTATGCTACTTAAGCTGTCTGCTTAAGAGACGGCATTCGATTATAACCACCGACATAAGCGAAGCGTATTTTGAGTAAATTTGCCGAGCGACTACAAACAGTTGCAAATAAACCAGAAGTATTTCAAAACTTTAGCCGTGGACTGGAGCGCGAATCATTGCGTTACACGCCGGAAGGTGCACTCACGCAAACGCCACACCCGAAAGAACTGGGCTCAGCATTAACACACCGTTGGATCACCACCGACTTTGCCGAATCTTTGCTTGAATTCATTACTCCGGTTTCACATGAGGTGGATACGCTTATCGCCCAGATGTCGGATATTCATCATTTCGCGCAAACCAAACTGGGCGATGAAAAACTGTGGCCATTGTCGATGCCTTGTTATGTGGGCAGCGAAGAGGGCATCGTGTTGGCGCAATACGGTTCATCCAATACAGGGAAAATGAAAACCTTGTATCGGGAAGGTCTGAAACGACGCTATGGTAGCCTAATGCAGATTATCTCCGGCGTGCATTTCAATTTTTCATTCCCGGATTCTTTTTGGGATGCGCTGTATGGCGAGCAAGATCCACAAGCACGCCAAGCCTGTAAATCAGCCGCTTATTTTGGTGTCATTCGTAACTATTACCGCTTTGGTTGGTTGATCCCGTATTTGTTTGGTGCATCGCCAGCCATTTGCTCTTCTTTCTTACAGGGGCGCAAAACGGATCTACCGTTTGAGTCGATTGGTAAAACGCTCTATTTACCTTATGCCACATCACTGCGTTTAAGTGATTTGGGTTATACCAACAGTGCGCAAAGTGTGCTGCAAATTGGTTTCAACAGCATTGAACAGTACCTGCAAGGATTGAATGAAGCGATCCGCACGCCATCGCAAGAGTTTACAAAACTTGGGGTGAAGGTTGAGGGGGAATACCGCCAGCTCAATAGCAACGTGCTGCAAATCGAAAATGAATTGTATGCACCGATTCGCCCGAAACGAGTGACGCAAAGTGGTGAACGCCCATCTCAAGCTCTAGCGCGTGCTGGAGTTGAGTATATTGAAGTACGCTCGCTTGATGTGAATCCATTTAGCCCAATTGGTATCGATGAAGATCAGGTTCGTTTCCTTGATCTATTTTTGGCTTGGACGGCACTCTCAGACTCGGATCCGATGGATGGCTGTGAACTCGGATGTTGGCGTGATAACTGGCGTAAAGTGGTGTTGGAAGGTCGTAAACCGGGCTTAGAACTGCAAATTGGTTGTCACGGCGAAGTGTTAACCTTACAAGCATGGGCGAAGCGAGTGTTTGCCGATTTACGTGTGATAGCGGAAACGATGGATGCATCATTAGGCGGTACCGCTTATCAGGATGTGTGCGAGAAGTTGGAGAGTTGGATTGATCACCCTGAGCTAACGCTTTCTGCTCAGATTTTAGCGGAGATTAAACAGCACGGCGGTCTAGGTAAAACGGGGTGTGCGCTAGGCAACAAATATCGATCAGCTAATTTACAGCATCAATATCAATTTTATTCGCAAGCAGAAATGGAACAGGAAGTGAGTCGCTCAACAGAAGCGCAAGCGCAGATTGAAGCGCAAGATACGCTCAGTTTTGATGCTTACTTAACGCAATATTTTGCGTATTTGCAGGCGACAGTTTAGGGTTAGCTATTGATTGGCACGCGTTAAGACGAGCCAGAAAGGGAGAAAGGAAATGCCATTACTAGACAGTTTTACGGTTGATCACACGCGGATGAATGCCCCGGCTGTGCGTGTTGCGAAAACCATGCAAACCCCAAAAGGGGATACGATTACCGTATTTGATTTGCGTTTTACCGTGCCTAACAAAGACATTCTGTCTGAGCGCGGTATTCATACCTTAGAGCATTTGTACGCAGGCTTTATGCGTGCTCACCTTAACGGCAGCCAAGTGGAGATCATCGATATTTCACCAATGGGTTGCCGTACAGGTTTCTACATGAGCTTGATTGGTGCACCGACAGAGCAGCAAGTAGCACAAGCATGGCTAGCCGCAATGCAAGATGTGTTAAAAGTGGAAAGCCAAGATAAAATTCCTGAGCTCAACGAATACCAGTGCGGCACAGCCGCAATGCATTCGCTAGAAGAAGCCAAAGGCATTGCGCAGAAAGTGATTGCGGCAGGTATCTCTGTTAACCGTAACGATGAGCTGGCGCTGCCTGACGCTATGCTTAATGAACTCAAGGTTCACTAAGTCGATTACAGTCCACTTTTCGATGAACACGCAAAATGAAAAAAGCCCGAATGTTTGTTCGGGCTTTTGTTTGGGCGTTTACATTAAACCAGACTGGCTTTGGTTTTTCTTGGGTAAACCTTCACCAACTTAATTCGGTTTTCTTCCAATTCGATGATCTCCATTTTGTGCTGTGCTACTTTCACACTCAGGTGGCTGGCCGGGATCTCTTCAAGGTGCTCTAGAATCAAACCATTCAAGGTACGAGGTCCATCAGTAGGGAGTTTCCATTTGAGGCTTTTGTTGATATCTCGAATGTTGGCACTGCCTTCTATTAAGAAGCTGCCGTCGCTTTGTGGAGTAATTTCGTCCGCTAAGCTCGGTGACATTGAGGTAGTAAACTCACCGACAATCTCTTCCAAAATATCTTCCAACGTCGTTAAGCCAATGATTTCACCGTATTCATCCACGATTAAACCAATGCGCTCTTTATTGCGTTGGAATTTGAGCAACTGAACGTTGAGTGGCGTCCCTTCAGGAATAAAGTAAATCTCATCGGCTGCACGCAGCAGCATCTCTTTATTAAAGTCGTTTTTCTCCAGCATAAAGCGTGAAGCTTCACGCAAACGCAGGATCCCCACTACTTCATCAATCTTGTCGCGGTACAGCACTACACGCCCATGAGGGGAGTGTGCGAGCTGACGAGTGATCGACTTCCAATCATCGTTGATGTTGATCCCTGAGATCTCATTACGTGGGATCATGATGTCGTTTACGGTGACATGTTCAAGATCGAGGATCGACAACAACATATCTTGGTGACGACGAGGAATAAGGCCACCGGCTTCATTCACAACGGTGCGCAGTTCTTCCGAGCTTAGGTGATCGCCTTTGCTATGCTTCGGTGAAATACCAAGAATACGGATCAGACCATTGGTGATGACATTGATAAACAGAACCAGCGGTGAGAGCACTTTCATCAAAATGGTCAACAATACGCTGCTCGCGTAAGAAACACGTTCAGGGTAGAGTGCGGCTAAGGTTTTTGGGGTCGACCTCAGCAAATACCAAGATGACTAAGGTCAAGGCACCTGTCGCAATCGCGACGCCTAAATCACCATACAAACGCATACCAATAATGGTCGCAATTGCTGATGCGAGAATATTGACTAGGTTATTACCAATCAGAATTAAGCCAATCAAACGATCTGGGCGATCCAAGAGCTTTTCAACTCGTTTGGCACCTTTGTGGCCACTGTTGGCTAAATGCTTTAAACGATAACGGTTGAGAGCCATCATGCCGGTTTCAGAACCGGAGAAGTAGGCAGAAATAATAATGAGACACGCGAGTAGCGCAAATAAGATACCCGTTGATATGTCGTCCAAAACGCGAATTTTCCTTATGACAGATTTTTAATTAAAGGCTGAATTTATCTTATGTGTCAAATGACAGGTTGATGAATCTTGTTCAGCGCAAAATGATCTCACGTACAAAGCGGCTACCAAAATACGCCAAGGTGAGTAAAGTGGCCCCCGCGACGGCAAACCAAGTGACTTTTTTGCCGCGCCAACCTTTACGGTAATGACCCCACAGTAAAATTGAATACACAACCCAAGCCACAAACGACAAAATGGCTTTAAGTGCTTTACCTTGGGCAAACATATCCTGAACGAAGATAAATCCGCTGAGTAGTGTCCCAGTCAGTAATAGATTGCCAATCAGAATGATTTTGAACAGTTGCCGTTCAACCATGAGTAGCGGTGGCAGGTTGGGATTGATAGAGAAGACTTTTTTACTTTTCAACTTATGGTCGAGCCAAGCCAGTTGTAACGCGTATAAAGCCCCGATGCTCAACGTGGAGTATGAGAATAATGCCAAAGAAATGTGTAACAGCAGCTTGGGGTCATTCTCTAAATGAGTAATAAAGGTGCCAGGTAAAAAAGTGGCTGCAGAAAGATTGATTGCCGAAAAACTGTAAGCGACGGGTAACAAAAACCATAACCGAGTTTTGAACATGGCAACGCTCATCACCAAAGAGATAATGAAGCTGATTAACGATGCAACATTGAGGATACTCAGATTTTGTCCACCGCTGTGTAGGATCAAATCACTCAGTAGCCAACCATGAAACAACAGTGCGATCGCAGCACTGATAAACACGGTTTTCGCTCGGATCCCGGTTTGATTAACCAATCCGGGTACGATAGTCGCAATCGACAAGAGATATAACATCGCCGCGGCAATCGCGATTAAGTTGTCCATACCTGCCACATAGATAAGGGTTAAGTGGGCGAATTATACCTTGCTCTGTGCCAATGGGGCTACTTTGGATCACCTTCGTTTTTGTAGAGCATAGAACACAAAAAACCAGGTCAATTGAACTTTCGTGAATCTCCGCAATGCGCTACGGGTATGCCTGTCCGTTTGTCTAAGGTATACTCACGCCAATTTATCGCCGCTTAGCGAAGAGAAAAAAGATGTTTGAGAATTTAACCGATCGATTGTCCAAAACGCTGAAAAATATCAGCGGCAAAGGTCGTCTTACTGAAGACAACATTAAAGATACCCTGCGCGAAGTGCGCATGGCGCTGTTAGAGGCGGACGTTGCGCTGCCTGTTGTTCGTGATTTTGTTAATCGCGTCAAAGAAGGTGCCGTTGGTGTCGAAGTTTCTAAATCTCTGACTCCGGGTCAAGAGTTCATCAAAATCGTCCGTCAACAATTAGAAGCGGTGATGGGCGAATCCAACGAAGCCTTGAATCTTGCCGCTCAGCCACCGGCGGTTATTTTGATGGCCGGTTTGCAAGGTGCGGGTAAAACCACGTCCGTTGGCAAACTCTCTAAGCTCCTAAAAGAGCGTGATAAGAAGAAAGTGTTGGTGGTTTTCCGCTTGACGTGTATCGCCCTGCGGCGATCAAGCAGCTCGAAACATTAGCCAATGATTTAGGCGTTGATTTCTTCCCGTCCACACCGGATCAAAAACCGATTGATATCGCTAACGCTGCGATTGACCACGCTAAGAAGAAATTCTACGACGTACTGATTGTCGATACCGCGGGTCGTTTGGCGATCGACGAACAGATGATGGCCGAAATTCAGGCGCTGCATAAAGCGATCAATCCGGTTGAAACGCTGTTCGTGGTCGATGCCATGACCGGCCAAGATGCCGCGAATACCGCGAAAGCGTTTGGTGATGCATTGCCGCTCACAGGGGTGATCCTGACCAAGGTCGATGGTGATGCGCGTGGCGGTGCGGCGTTGTCGGTACGCCATATTACCGGTAAACCGATTAAATTTATCGGTGTCGGCGAGAAAACCGATGCCTTAGAGCCTTTCCATCCGGATCGTATTGCTTCACGTATTCTCGGTATGGGTGATGTTCTGTCGCTGATCGAGGATCTGCAGCGCAACGTTGACCAAGAGAAAGCTGAAAAACTCGCGAAAAAATTCAAAGAGAAGAAAGGCTTTGATTTAGAAGACTTTCGTGAGCAGTTAGGTCAGATGAAAAACATGGGCGGCATGATGGGGATGCTCGATAAACTGCCTGGAATGTCTCAACTGCCGGCGGATATGAAAGATAAAGTGGATGATCGCGTTTTCAAGCAGATGGAAGCCATCATCAACTCAATGACCATGAAAGAGCGTCAAAACCCCGATCTCATCAAGGGCTCACGTAAAAAGCGGATTGCTGCGGGTTCAGGTACCCAAGTGCAAGACGTAAACCGCCTGCTCAAGCAGTTTACCCAGATGCAGAAGATGATGAAGAAAATGCAACAAGGTGGCATGAAAGGCATGATGCGTAACATGCAAGGCCTAATGGGTGGCGGTGGTCGTGGTGGTTTTGGCGGCGGTTTCTTCGGGCGTTAGTCCACTCGCACGCAGCCACTTGAGTGATCAGTGAGCTTTTCAATCTGTTAGCTGAATCACGGTAATTCGTAGCACTTTTTGCTGGTGAAAAAGTAGCTAAACCCCTTGCAAAGCCTCGGAATAAGAGTAGAATTCCGAGGCTTTATTTTGGCACGAGACCCTAAACTGATTTTGTGAATTTTTTTTGTCAAGATGGTTTTCGGGGTTAATTTTTATTTTTGAAAAGCAAAGAGGACGACATGGTAACCATTCGTTTGGCACGTCACGGCGCGAAAAAGCGTCCATTCTATCAAATCGTTGTAGCTGACAGCCGCAACTCAGCAACTGGCCGTTTCATCGAGAAAGTAGGTTTCTTCAACCCTACTGCTACTGGTCAAGAAGAAGGCCTGCGCCTAGACCTAGATCGCGTGAACCATTGGGTTTCACAAGGCGCATCTCTGTCTGATCGCGTAGCACAGCTAGTTAAAACCGCTCAAAAAGCGGCTTAATTATTACTGTTAAGTAGTAACTAGTTTATGTCGATGAAAGGTAAAGAGACGATGGGCAAGCAAAACGAAAGATTGGTTGTGGGAAAATTAGGTTCTTCTTACGGCATTCGTGGCTGGCTTAAAGTTTTTTCCTACACAGACAATCCAGAAAGTATTTTTGATTACAGTCCTTGGTTTATTGACCAAAAGGGCGAGTGGGTTGAGCACAAAGTAGAAGGCTGGAAACGCCACAACAAAGGTTGGGTAGTAAAACTTACAAGGGCTTGATGTCCGTGAAGATGCACACCTGCTGACTAACTTTGAAATTGCTATTGACCCCGCATCACTACCTGAATTGTCAGAAGATGAATTCTACTGGCGTGAATTGTTTGGTATGCAAGTAGTGACCACTAACGGCTACGACCTTGGCGTGGTAACCGATATGATGGAAACAGGCTCCAACGATGTTCTCGTGGTGAAAGCGAATCTGAAAGATGCTTTCGGCCAAAAGGAACGGTTAATTCCGTTTCTTGAAGAGCAAGTGATCAAAGTTGTTGATCGCCAAGCTCAACGGATCGAAGTTGACTGGGATCCTGCGTTTTAACTCAAAAATCGAATAAGCGAGGAAACATGTGGGTTGGCATTGTTAGCCTATTTCCTGAAATGTTCCGCAGCGTTACCGATTTTGGAGTAACAGGTCAGGCGGTTAAAAAAGGGTTATTGTCAGTTGAAGCTTGGAATCCTCGTGATTTCGCTCATGACAAACGTCGCACTGTCGATGATAAACCCTACGGTGGCGGTCCCGGCATGTTGATGATGGTGCAACCTTTGCGCGATGCCATCCATGCTGCGAAACAAGCGT
Source organism: Vibrio metoecus (assembly GCF_000696385.1). Classification (GTDB taxonomy): domain Bacteria; phylum Pseudomonadota; class Gammaproteobacteria; order Enterobacterales; family Vibrionaceae; genus Vibrio; species Vibrio metoecus. The sequence goes on from NZ_JJMN01000030.1 coordinate 15,935, forward strand.
CACCGGGTAAGACGAAAGTGATTTACCTCTCTCCGCAAGGTCGAAAACTCGACCAACAAGGTGTGGAAGAGCTGGCGCAAAACCAGAATATGATTCTGATTTGCGGCCGCTATGAAGGGGTAGATGAACGCATTATTGAGTCTGAAGTTGACGAAGAATGGTCAATTGGGGATTTCGTAATGACGGGTGGGGAGCTCCCAGCCATGACGTTGATTGATTCTGTCTCGCGGTTTATTCCGGGAGTATTAGGGGATTTTGCGTCAGCAGAAGAAGATTCTTTTGCGAATGGTTTGTTGGATTGTCCGCACTACACGCGTCCTGAAGTATTGGATGGAAAAGAGGTGCCAGTGGTACTGAAATCCGGCAATCATGAGGACATTCGTCGTTGGCGACTCAAGCAGTCGCTTGGCCGTACCTGGCTTAGAAGACCGGAGCTCCTGGAAAACCTAGCTCTGACTGACGAACAGGAACAATTACTGGCCGAGTACATTAAAGAGACTCAGCATCAGTAACCTATTAAATTTAGTATCAGTTTATTCTAGGAATTTAGACAATGAGTAACATCATCAAGGCTCTAGAACAAGAGCAAATGAAACAAGACCTGCCTCAATTTGCACCAGGCGACACTGTTGTGGTTCAAGTTAAGGTAAAAAGAAGGTGTACCGTGAGCGTCTACAGGCTTTTGAAGGCATCGTAATCGCAATCCGTAACCGTGGTCTGCACTCAGCATTCACCGTTCGTAAAATCTCTAACGGCGAAGGTGTTGAGCGTACGTTCCAAACTCACTCTCCAGTAGTTGATAGCATCGAAGTTAAGCGTCGCGGTGCAGTACGTCGTGCCAAACTGTACTACCTGCGTGACCTATCTGGTAAAGCTGCTCGTATCAAAGAGAAGCTTGCTAAGAAGTAATGCTAGAACTCTCGTTCTCGTAGTAAAAAGCGGAGCCCAAGGGCTCCGCTTTTTTGTGTTCATTGATCACTAAAGTGTGTCTTAGTGAAAACGTAAATCTCCGTTACTCGCGAGAATCCTCTCCAATCGTAACAGGCAGTACAATCTCTTCGCCTTTACGCAGCAAGGTGAAATCGACTACGGTACCGGGGCGTAAATCGGTCACTGTATCAGTGACATTTTGGCGCCCATTGACTTTTTTACCATCAATTTTCAGTAAGATATCTTGCTCTAAAAAACCTGCTCGCGCTGCGGGGCCATTTGGATCAACCCCTAAAACAATAATTCCACCCACATGCTCATTACCGAGTAGGCGTGAGGTCATTGAATTAATATCTTGACCATCAACTCCGATATAACCTCGGATCACTCGTCCATCTGCAATTATTTTAGTCATGATTTTACTGGCAAGAGAATAGGGTATGGCAAATGAAATGCCGTAAGTCTCTAGGTCAGTCGCTTGCTGAAAAGAGGCGGTATTGATACCGACTAGCTCACCTTGCGTGTTGACTAAAGCTCCCCCTGAGTTGCCATCATTGATCGCTGCATCGGTTTGAATGAAGGCTTGGCGTCCATCGGCGCTGATCGAGGAACGACCTGTCGCTGAAATTATGCCAAAGGTAGTGGTTTGCCCGAGATTGTAAGGGTTGCCGATAGCTAACACGACATCGCCTACCTTGGGATGGTAATCAGGGTTGAGTGGGATCACCGGTAACCCAGTGCCTTCTACTCGTAATATCGCAATATCGGTTCGACGATCTTTACCGACTAATTGTGCGGCGGCAGCCCTTCCATCTTGCAATGCCACCACAATTTGATCTGCTTGGGCTACCACATGGTAGTTGGTAATAATGTAGCCTTTTTCGCTGACTATCACTCCAGAACCTAAGCCTTGAGTCGATAATTTCTGGCGATCATTTTCACTGTATTTGCGGTTGTAAATATTCACTACCGCAGGAGCGGCTTTACGAACTGCTTCGTTAAACGATATCTGTAATGCGCCAATGTTACGTGGCTGAGAATGAACAGCAGGAATGAGTTTTGAACGCAGTGAGGGCGTGACAAAAATGATGATAATCGCAGCCAATAGCCCGAAGCCGATTGAGCGAACCCAAAATTTCAGCATAGTTTCCTCAACTCAATATTGAATAAATTCCTCACTGTGAGTCGCCAAGAATAACACTGGAAATGAATTTCGCCAAAGTTGCATTGGAACCAGGATGAATAAGGGATAAATAGGGGGGGGGGAATAGATGACGGAAGAGTGGGTTACCGCCCTGTTGGGCGGTAACAGTGAAGTACATTAACGAACCACAAGATAAATTGTACGATCTCCGCGTTGAATGTTTAATGCTAGAATATTCGGTGATTTCTCCATAATCGCCCGTAATTCAGCAATATTCTTCACTCGTTTGCGGTTTACGCCGATGATGATGTCATCTTTTTGCAGTTGATAGGATTCTGCTGCCGAACCTTTTTGAACCTCAGTGACTTTAACACCTTGGATTGGGTCACTCTCAGTGGTATTGCTTAACTCTGCGCCGCTCAATCCTTGATGGAGTGATTCCGCTTTGGTTTTGGAATTTTGCTGCTCACCCAAAGTGACATCAATATTCTTGGCTTGTCCATCACGCAATATGCCGAGTGTAATGGTCTTGCCTGCTCCTAATGTGGCCACTTTGGCGCGTAATTCAGAGAAAGTATCGACTTTCTTACCATTGAGTGAGGTGATGATATCACCAGCCTTAATACCTGCTTTATCCGCTGCACTGTCTGGAACGACTTGGCTAACAAAAGCGCCTTTGGACGATTCATAGCCTAGAGCATCGGCAAGCTCGGAAGTAATCTCACCACCTTGAACGCCGAGCATGCCACGTTTAACTTCACCAAACTCTAGGATTTGATCCGCAAGGTTCTTCATCATATTTGACGGGATTGCAAAACCAATCCCGACATTGCCACCGTTAGGGCCAAGAATGGCGGTGTTGATACCGATGAGTTCACCATTGAGGTTGACCAGCGCACCACCAGAGTTTCCACTGTTGATCGCGGCATCGGTTTGAATGAAGTTTTCAAAGTTTTCGATATTCAAACCGCTGCGACCTAAAGCGGACACAATGCCAGAGGTTACGGTTTGCCCTAAACCGAAAGGGTTACCAATGGCCACTGCAAAGTCACCGACTCGTAGGGTATCTGAATCGGCAATTTTAATTTCTGTGAGGTTTTTGGCTTTACTGAGCTTGAGCAAAGCGACGTCTGACATTTCATCACCACCGACGAGCTCTGCGTCGATCTCTCTTCCATCATGCAATTTAACGCGAATTTTTTCCGCACCATTAATGACATGATAGTTAGTCACAACATACCCTTTGGCAGCATCAATAATGACTCCAGAGCCTAAACCACGAAAAGGTCTTTCTTGGAGTTGTTCAGTTGGGAAATCAGGACCGAAGAAAAAACGAAATTGATCAGGTAAGCGCTGCCTTGAAACTTGGGTACCTTCAACAGCAATACTGACTACCGCTGGGGTCACTTTTTCGAGCATAGGGGCTAGGCTAGGGACTTGTTCTCCACTAACAGAGAGAGGGAGTGCTGCTGTTGCCGATAATGGCGTGAGAATGGAACTCAAGCTGAGTGACAGAGCAGTCAAAACAAGTAAAGGTTTTTTCATCATAAACTCCTCGTGCAATTTAACGTCTGGTTGAAGTAAAAATATGTTCACTTAAAGAAACTTCAACTGACAGTCTGCGAGTTATGACTCAAAAACCTTTACAAAGTTCACCACAGAATGTGTGAATTGATTAACTAGCTTTGGCATTCACCAAATCAGCCGAACGGATAATGGCTTTTTCCTCGCCACGCAATAAACCCGTAGCACCTAAAGCGTAATCTTTTGGTGGCTGTTCCAGTTCTTCTGGTTGTTTGTTTTCGCTCTCTTTTTGCTGAGCTAATTTACTGAATGGGTTGTCTTGCTCTGGCAAATTTGGAATCAAATCGGTAGCCGTTTTCGCCATATGTTGATACAGCTTAGTGTAATCTTTTCCTAGGGTGTCGAGCATTTCTGCTGTTTGAGCAAAGTGATCAGACAGCTCTTGGCGCTGTTGCTCTAAAGTGAATTTAGTGCTCTCGAGTTCTTTTTGCAGATTCTTCTGCGTCTTATATTGAGGGGTAGTCAAACGAGCAATCAGCATCCCGACAGCAATCCCCACTAGCAATCCAGCAATGGCATAGATCCAAGGCATAATAGCTCCTTATTGTTGTTATTTAACATGTTTTTTACCCATCGGTTACACATGTACGAGGGACATGTTACTATGAGAGTCAGGTTGGATAAAGCAAAATGCATGTGAGTGGTTTTGCGTTTATGGCTCTCATTGTAACTGTAGTAGACCAGTATGACTCCGAAGCAGCGATATAAAAAAGATTTGCAACGCACTGATTTTTATAGTGATGAAGCGCAGGCTCGTGCCGTGGATGCCTTAGATAATCTGTATCATCAGTGGATTGATTATCTAAATCAGCCAGTGGTACGACCTTCTTTGTGGCATAAGTTATTGGGTAAGCGTATCGAACCCACGCCTCCTCCTAAAGGCCTGTATATGTGGGGAGGTGTCGGTCGTGGCAAAACCTACCTGATGGATACTTTTTTTGAATCCTTGCCGAATGACAAGAAATTACGAGTCCATTTTCATCGTTTCATGTATCGAGTTCATGATGAGCTGCGCTCGCTATCGGAAGTGAGTGATCCGCTCGAAATTGTGGCGGATCGTTTTTGTGCCGAAGCGAATATTATCTGTTTTGATGAGTTCTTTGTCTCAGATATTACTGACGCCATGATTCTAGGCACCTTGTTCGAAGCGCTATTTAGACGCGGAGTAGTCTTGGTCGCTACCTCAAATATTGCTCCGCAAGATCTGTATCGTAATGGGCTGCAACGCGCTCGTTTTTTACCTGCGATTGCTCTGGTCGAAACTCATTGCCATATTTTAAATGTCGATAGTGGGGTGGATTACCGTCTGAGAACCTTACAACAAGCCGAAATTTATCATTATCCATTAGATGAAAAAGCGTCAGATAACTTGCAACGTTATTTCCGGCAGTTGATCAGTTCTGAGCATAAACCAGATGATCATATTGAAGTGAATCACCGTTTTGTGCCAGTTAATGCGGCTTGTGATGGCGTGTTGTATGCGACGTTTGCTCAATTATGCCAAACCGCACGTAGTCAGTATGACTATATCGAGTTGTCGAAAATCTACCACACCGTTCTTCTTGCTGATGTAAAGCAGATGAATAAAAACAACGATGATGCGGCTAGACGTTTTATTGCCTTGGTGGATGAATTTTACGAACGACATGTAAAATTGATTGTGTCTGCAGAAGTGGCTGTTTCTGAACTTTACTCACATGGTTTATTAGAGTTTGAGTTTAAACGCTGCCAATCACGACTGATCGAGATGCAAAGTCATGATTATTTGGCGAAAGAGCACCTAGTTTAAACAGAAAAACATCAGGCAGCTTTGGCGTCGGATTTTTTTCAGATTTTACGTAAAAAGAGGTGATTTTTTCTGCGCTCTTCTCTATAATCCTGCGACCCACCGTTACTGCAGGTCCTTTGTGGCCGAGAGTGCCACCCACTCGAAGGGGTGATGACTGGGCTCTTAGACAGTGGGAGCGAAAGCTCCTTGAAGTGTAAATTTAAATTAACGGGTTATTATTAGCATGAAAACTTTCGTTGCTAAACCAGAAACTGTAAAACGCGACTGGTACGTTGTAGACGCTGAAGGTAAAACTCTTGGCCGTCTAGCAAGTGAAATTGCATCTCGCCTACGTGGCAAACACAAAGCTGAATACACTCCTCACGTTGACACTGGTGATTACATCATCGTTGTTAATGCGGAGAAAGTTACTGTTACAGGTAACAAGGCTAAGAACAAAATGTACCACCGTCACTCTGAGTTCCCAGGTGGCCTGAAATCATTCAGCTTCGAGAAGCTGATTGAGCGTAAGCCAGAGATGGTACTTGAGTTAGCGGTTAAAGGTATGTTGCCAAAAGGTCCTCTAGGCCGTGCTATGTACCGTAAGCTAAAAGTTTACGCTGGCGCTGAGCACAACCATGCTGCTCAACAACCAAAAGTACTGGACATCTAATCGGGGATTTCGGAAATGGCAGAGAATCAATACTACGGCACTGGCCGTCGCAAAAGCTCAGCTGCTCGTGTTTTTATTAAACCAGGCAGCGGCAACATCGTAATCAACAAGCGTAGCCTTGAAGAGTACTTCGGTCGTCCAACTTCTTGCATGGTTGTTAAACAACCTCTTGAACTGGTAGACATGGTAGAAAAACTGGATCTGTACATCACTGTTAAAGGTGGTGGTATTTCTGGTCAAGCAGGTGCTATCCGTCACGGTATCACTCGCGCTCTGATGGAATACGATGAGTCTCTACGTCCTGTTCTACGTGCTGCTGGCTACGTTACTCGTGACGCTCGTCGCGTTGAACGTAAGAAAGTGGGTCTACGTAAAGCACGTCGTCGTCCACAGTTCTCTAAGCGTTAATTTTCCTTTTTGGAAAAATGCGCTCCAGTGTTACTGGATGTGGTTCAAAAACCCGGCTACTCAGCCGGGTTTTTTACATTCTAAAATCTTCTCCAAAGGCTTTACGCTATTCTCCTCTTTATACTCTATAAATAAGTTGTTCCTTTTGTGATGCCGCAAGCGATTTGAATTGACAAATGTTACAGAAAGGTAGCTTTATCTTGTCAAAAAGTAGGGTTTTATTTATCATTTGCTATCAAATAAATACAAAATAAACTCGTGTTTGTTAGCCTTGCTCTTTAAACGGAATAAGCAGGATCCATAAGGAGCAAATGGGAGAATGTCTGGATGAGTAATGCGCCTCTAAACCAAGGTCGCAGACGATTTCTTACCGCCACAACGGCTGTTGTGGGTGGTTTAGGAGCTGTCGCGGTCGCCGTACCTTTTATTAAATCATGGAATCCAAGTGCTAAGGCTAAAGCTGCCGGTGCCCCTGTCGAAGTTGATGTCAGCAAACTCGAAGAAGGGCAGATGGTACGTGTGGAATGGCGTGGTAAGCCTGTATGGGTTGTACGCCGTGCACAGTCGGTAGTGGATAGCCTTAAGGATCACGATAATCAACTTCGCGATCCAAGTTCGCAAGAAGAACAGCAGCCTAACTATGCACAAAATGGCTACCGTTCAATTAAACCTGAATATTTTATTGCCGTCGGTATCTGTACTCACCTTGGGTGCTCTCCAACTTATCTTCCTGACTCTTTCAGTGAGCAAGTTCAAGGGGTGAAATCAGGTTTCTTCTGCCCATGTCATGGCTCTAAGTTTGATATGGCTGGTCGTGTATTCCAAGGAGTACCCGCACCGCTTAACTTGGTTATTCCAAAACACATGTATCTGACTGACACAAAAATTGTCATCGGTCTTGATGAGACTGGGGAGGCATAATGCAAGCGCTACTTGATTGGGTAGAAAAACGCCTACCGGCAATGAATGCGTATAAAAAACACCTTTCTGAGTACCCAATGCCAAAAAATTTCAATTTTTGGTATTTGTTTGGTTCGCTTGCGATGCTGGTGTTGGTTAACCAACTTCTTACTGGGGTTTGGTTGACGATGAATTATGTACCTTCAGGTGAAGGTGCCTTTGCCTCTGTTGAATACATCATGCGTGATGTGGAGTATGGTTGGTTATTGCGTTATATGCACTCAACCGGTGCTTCGGCATTCTTCATTGTGGTGTATCTGCATATGTTCCGTGGTTTGATCTATGGTTCATATCAGAAACCTCGTGAGTTACTTTGGATCTTCGGTATGTTGTATTTTCCTCGTGCTGATGGCAGAAGCCTTTATGGGCTACTTGCTGCCGTTGGGGGCAAATGTCTTACTGGGGAGCTCAGGTTATCATTTCACTGTTTGGTGCGATTCCTGTCATTGGGGATGATCTAACTCTGTGGATTCGTGGTGACTATGTCATTTCTGGTGCGACACTAAACCGTTTCTTTGCCTTGCATGTGATAGCGTTACCAATCGTATTGCTGCTTTTGATCGTGTTGCATATTTTGGCTCTGCACGAAGTTGGTTCAAACAACCCTGATGGTATTGAAACTAAGTTGCCAAAAGGCTCAATGGGTGATGACTACCAGACACAGTTTAAGTTTCATGAGTATTACACCAAGAAGTACGACATTATCGACTCTATTCCTTTCCATCCTTATGGAACGGTGAAAGACTTGATTGGTGTGGCAGGATTCTTGTTCTTGTTCTGCTATGTGCTGTTTTTTAACCCAGAAATGGGTGGATACTTCCTTGAGCCGCCCAACTTTGAGGCTGCTAACCCATTAAAAACGCCTCCGCACATTGCACCGGTTTGGTACTTCACGCCATTTTATGCCATTTTGCGTGCAGTTCCTGACAAGTTACTCGGTGTTATCGCAATGGGGGCATCGATAGTGGTGCTATTCCTATTGCCTTGGCTAGATCGCTGTAAAGTTCGTTCTTACCGTTATCGCAGTAAGCTTCATTTGCTCAATATTGCGCAATTCACTGTATGTTTCATTGCGTTAGGTGTACTAGGTGCTTTACCTGCAACCCCAACGTATACCTTACTGGCTAGAATTTTTAGTTTGGGTTACTTCATGTTCTTTGTATTGCTATTTATTTACAGCAAAAATGAAGCAACCAAGCCATTACCAACAAGGGTGACGTACAAATGAAAAAATGGATTGTAATTTTGTTTGCTATGTTACCATCGCTGGTGATGGCAGCAGGTGCAAATGTACATTTAGATAAAGCGAATAACGATTTAACGGATAAAGCATCACTACAAAATGGTGCCAAACTGTTTATGAACTACTGTTTTGGTTGTCACTCAACGCAATATCAACGTTATGAGCGAGTGGCGAACGATCTCGGTATTCCAGCTGATTTGATGAAGGAAAACCTCATTTTTAATCCTGCTACCAAGATTGGTGAATTGATGGAAAATGCGATTCCTGATAAGTCCGCAGCAAAGTGGTTTGGGGCGCCACCGCCTGATTTGACCTTAGTCGCTCGAGTACGAGGCACGGATTGGTTATACACTTATCTACGCTCTTTCTATGCAGATCCTTCTCGTCCATTTGGTGTCAACAACATCGTATTTCCAAGTGTTGGTATGCCGCATGTACTGGAAGAGTTGCAAGGTACACCGGATCCGATCATTGAAACACAGATGGTGGATGGTAACGAAGTTCAACATGTTGTTGGCGTAAAATCTCGTGGTAATGGTGAGCTGAGTGAAGGGGAATATAACCAAGCGGTACGTGATTTGGTGAACTTCCTACAATACTCGGGTGAACCAATGAAACTTGAGCGTCAAAGTTTAGGTTGGTGGGCTATGGCATTTTTGGTGATATTTACCATTGTCGTTGTAGCGCTGAAGAAAGAGTATTGGCGTGATGTGCACTAATTGTGCTATTATGCTGCGCTAATTCCCGATTGTTAACTCATCAGTGGAGGCTTTAGCCTCCATTGATTTTTTATACCCGCATCTGTACTGGAGGGCTCCATGGCTGTAGCTGCCAACAAACGTTCTGTGATGACTCTGTTTTCAAGTGCATCTGACATGTATAGCCATCAGGTTCGCATTGTGCTAGCTGAAAAAGGCGTCAGTTTTGAAGTTGAGTTGGTTGATGAGAACAACCTTCCTGCGGAATTGATTGAGCTGAATCCTTATAAAACAGTTCCTACTCTAGTTGATCGTGAGCTTGCTCTGTATGACTCAAAGATCATCATGGAATATTTGGATGAGCGTTTCCCTCATCCGCCACTTATGCCTGTTTACCCAGTCGCTCGTGGTAACAGCCGTTTGATGATCTACCGTATTGAGAGAAACTGGTACTCGTTGGCTGAGAAAGTCGTTAATGGTTCCCCTGAAGTGGCAGAGAATGCGCGTAATAAATTACGTAACGATTTGCTGACTCTTGGACCTGTGTTTGCTGAGTATGAATACTTCATGAGTGAAGAATTCAGCTTGATCGACTGTTATTTAGCTCCACTACTGTGGCGTTTACCTGTTCTTGGTATTGACTTGATTGGTCCTGGTTCTAAAGAACTGAAAGTCTATATGAACCGTGTATTCGAACGTGATTCATTCCTTGCTTCTCTGACGGAAGCTGAACGCGAGATGCGTCTGGCTCGCTAATGGATGCCGGAATGGATATTGGTCAAATGACACCACGCCGACCCTATTTGCTAAGAGCATTTTATGATTGGCTACTGGAAAACGAACTTACGCCGCACTTAGTGGTGGATGCCACATTACCTGGTGTGAAGGTGCCACTTGAATACGTTCAAGATGGTCAAATCATTCTTAATGTGGCTCCTCGTGCGGTTGGACATTTAGAGCTAGGGAATGAGGAAGTTACTTTCAATGCCCGTTTTGGTGGCCGTCCTCACTTAGTGATCGTACCGATTTACGCAGTACAAGCTATTTATGCGCGTGAAAATGGTGCTGGTACTATGTTCGAGCCTGAACCTGCTTACCTTGAAACGATGGAGCTTGAGGAAGATTTGGATTCCGAAGATTCCCTTGTTGAGCTGGAAAGTGATTTAGGTGATGAGCCTTTTGAGGATGCACCTAGACCCAAAGGTCGACCAAGTTTGCGTGTCGTGAAGTAAGTAGATTCTAAATACTAAAAAGGCAGCGTTTATCGCTGCCTTTTCTATTTTCTTTCATCATGTCATTTTTTGCTTACTGGGCGTATTCAAAGGCCTTGACGACTTGTTTGACACCAATGATATTTCTTGCAACATCAATCGCCATATCGGCATGTTCAGGCGACACGTAGCCAAAGAGATAAACCACACGATCTTCTGTGACCACTTTCACTTTAATGCCGTTTAACTCAGCTTTTGTGAGGAGCGCCGATTTGACCTTCGTCGTTATCCAACTATCGTTACTGATTTCTCCTACAGACAGTGGTGCTTTGATCTGTACTTGATTGTGTAACTCTTTGACCCCTTTTACCTGACGGGCTTGAGCAATGAACTGGTCAAGAATCGCATCACTACGTGACTGCCCTAGTAATACTACCGTGCCTCGGTAGGCAACAGCAGAAATACGAGTATCTTTGCGGTACGGCTCTTTGTTCGCGAGTCCTGCAACTTCTAACTCGACATTGTTATCTTGCCAGATCTCTTGGGTACTGCGGGGATCCGTAACAATTGTCGCTGTTGTTGCTGCACCGGCAATGAATAACCCTGCACAGCCTGTAAGGTTCACGAGTAGAACGGAAAGAATAAGTCGTTTAATGCTTTTCATAATCACTCTTCATGAGCTGGGAATAACACTTGGTCAATCAAATCACATAGGCAGTGCAGTGTCACCATGTGAACTTCATGGATGCGAGCGGTGCGATGTGATGGAATACGGATTTCTACATCATTTTCGCCGAGTAAACCTGCCATCTCGCCGCCATCTTTGCCAGTAAGAGCAATAATGGTCATATCCCGAGTTACTGCCGCTTCCATGGCTTTGATGATGTTTTTACTATTACCACTCGTCGAAATGGCGAGTAGGATATCGCCAGGTTGGCCAAAAGCACGCACCTGTTTAGAAAAAATTTCTTGGTAGTGATAGTCATTGGCTACTGCGGTTAATGTCGTATTATCTGCAGTAAGTGCCATACCCGGCAAACTAGGACGTTCGGTTTCAAAGCGATTAAGAAGACAAGAGACAAATTGTTGCGCATTGACGGACGAGCCACCGTTACCACAACAGAGAATTTTGTGGCCATTGAGTAGACTGGCAACCATAGCTTGTGCCGCATGCATGATCGCATCCGGCAGGGCTTCTGCAGCCGCGATCTGTATTTGAATGCTTTCGGTAAAACTGTCTTTAATGCTATCGAGCATCATTTATCCTTCAGTAATTGCGTTTTTCAACCATTCGATATGTTGCCCTTGTTGGTGAATGGCAATCACATCAAAACGAAAATCTGCACTATGACTATTAATTTTATTGGCGAGCATCCAACAATTTGCTGCTTTGATCAAGCGCGCTTGTTTGCTTGGGGTGATGGTTTCAGCAGCGTGGCCGTGATGAACGTTAGCTCGGTAACGTACCTCAACAAACACTAGAGCCGTTCCATCACTCATCACTAAATCTAATTCGCCAAAGCGATAATTGATATTTTGAGCTATGAGCTTAAGGCCGTGACGGCGGAGATACTCCGCCGCCATCTGTTCGTAATGATGGCCTTGTTGCCGAGAGTTAACGAACCCCATGCTCTGCCCAGCTGATTTCACGCTGAACCACACATTGTTCATCAATACTTAACACGCCCGTTTGCCCATCAACCGTGTAACCTTCGACGATTTTCATTTGTGGAAGTTCCACCATTAGCTGGTAGGCATCCATCCCTAGTGCTTGCAAGCGTCGCTCTGCATTGGAGCTTTCTGGCCAGATTTGAGTCAGTTGTTCTTTGATGCTTGGGGCTGGATGAACCAACAATGGAATATCGCTGTAAGTCACGCCGGACAAATCTTCGTATTGGCGACCACCAGTATTACTGTTGGAGTTTGAGAACAGCTTTGGTGGGCGTGTATCTGGGTTAATCGCCACTTCAATGAAGGGCTTGATCAAGGTTAGCTCAGCACTGTTGGCTACGATATAGACTGCATCAATATCACGGCGGCTACGAGGTTGGCTTTCCATGCTCATCCCAAGTAGTGATTCCATTTGAGCGATATTTTGTTGGCTATCTTGTAGGCCGAAAATGGAATTGATGTTGCGCTGTAATTGGCGTTTATCACCAAACAGATTTACCGCAACTTTGTTTTTACTGTAGCGACGCCACTCTTCATTAAAGGCTTCGACTACTCGTTCACCATAGCTGTTTTGTGGTGCAAGGATCAGTGGATAACGATATCCCTGACTAAACAGATGCTTTGCCGCTTGAGCAACCTCTTGCTCTGGTGATAAAGCTAGGTAGCAAGTCCCAGCTGCTGTATCAATTTGATCTGGGATGTTAAGCGCGAGAGTGGGAATTGTCTGGCCGCGGTTTTGTTGGAACTGCTGTAGTTTTTCGATATTACTTTTGATCAGCGGCCCCACGACAAAGTCAATTTGCTTACTGGTGAGAATGGCATCTACCGATTCCAATGTCTCTGCATTGGTATCAATAATCGTCAGTGTGGCTTCTGGTTGGCGATCCGCATCGTTCATCATTGCAAACACAAAACCATCACGAATAAATTGAGCCTGTTTTGCAAACTTTCCCGTTAAAGGCAGTAGCAGGGCTGTGTGGGTTGGTTTGACGATCTCAAGCGCAAGAATATCTGAGATGGCTTTAGGTGTATAAATTGCGGCTGGGTGTTGTGGGTTCTCAGCTAACCATTTTTCTAATGTATTTTTCAATTGTGGCAGATTGCTGCCTAGCGTTTTCATATATACCGCGAGTTGTAACCAACCATCCAACTGCGCTTCGTCTGGTTCTGCAGAAAGTTTGATAATTTTGCTAGCAGAGTAATGGTTTAAATTGGCCCAAATTTGATCGGCTAAAGCTTCTTGTTCTTTACTCGAAGACATGCCATAGAGCGCAATCAATTCGCGCGTTGAGTCAAAAGAACGATCCAGCGCGGTAAATATATCAGCGCGCAATTGGTGGTATTGTTGCCATTGAACCTGTGGCAATGACCAATTTGCTTGGAAACTCAGTTGATCGAGAGCTTCTTGATACTGCTCGGTATTCACTAGCAATTGAGCTCGCAATAATTGCCATTGTGCCTGCTGTGTTGGTGTCAGGGGTTGCTTAGCAAGACGCATAATCAATAACTGGGCTTGATCTGTGCTGTTTTCTTCAATGGCGGCTTTTAGGGCCATGATCAACCAGTCATTTTGCTGAGAGCCCTGACTGGCATCGGCACGCATCAAATAAGTTTGTGCTGTTAACAGCGGTTGAGCGGTAATATCGACCACATCCGGTGACGAAGGCTGAGTCGAACAGGCCGATAAAACGATTGATAATGCAATCGGAGTGAGTAAGCGTGGTACACTGCGTCGCTGATGGTGGTTCATAGCCATGAGTTCTTTCGTTAGTCCGTGTAAAATTGTCTCTATATTAATCGTTGATGTGATGGTAAACAAATGACAGATAATAAAACCGTGCCAAATGGTGCTCCAACTCTTTATATTGTCCCAACCCCGATTGGTAATCTGGGTGACATCACACAACGAGCCCTAGACGTGTTAGCCAGTGTGGATCTGATTGCCGCAGAAGATACACGTCATACCGGTAAATTGTTAGCTCACTTTAACATCACAACCAAAACCTTTGCATTACATGACCACAATGAGCAGCAAAAAGCGCAAGTATTGGTGGATAAACTATTGTCCGGGTTGTCGATCGCTTTGGTGTCAGATGCCGGTACACCGCTGATCAGCGATCCAGGTTATCATTTAGTCACCCAATGTCGTCAAGCAGGGGTTAAAGTTGTGCCACTTCCTGGTCCATGTGCGGTGATCACTGCGCTGAGCGCATCTGGGTTGCCATCCGATAGTTTCAGTTTCGAAGGCTTTTTACCTGCGAAAAGCAAAGCACGTAAAGATAAGTTGCTCGACATTGCGAAAGTAGCGCGTACGTGCATTTTTTATGAATCACCACATCGAATCTGCGAGTCACTGCAAGATATGCTCGAAGTGCTTGGCGGGGAGCGTGAGGTGGTACTAGCACGTGAACTGACCAAAACGTTTGAAACCATTCAAGGTATGCCTTTGGCCGAACTTATCGAGTGGATCGCTGAAGATGATAATCGTAAAAAAGGTGAGATGGTGCTGCTTGTGCATGGCTATCGTGACGCAGGTGAACAGACTTTACCCGATGATGCCTTACGTACCTTAACGATTTTGACCAAAGAGTTACCATTGAAGAAAGCGGCGGCTTTAGTGGCAGAAATTCACCAACTGAAAAAAAATGCATTGTATAAATGGGGTTTGGACAATCTGGGGGAATAAATCATTCGCTAGATTTATCTAGACCAAAATAAAAAAGGACGCTTGAGGCGCCCTAAGTCTTGTTTGGATATGACAAAAACTAAGTTTTTTGTAGATACACAACATATTGAGATAGCTATCGACCAATTTATACACGGCTTCTTGATCACCCAAGCGGTTTACTTGCAAGAAGATGGAGTAGAAAATGCCGTGGAACAAGCTCGCCATATTGTCTACATCGTGCTTTTCACACAATTCACCACGCTCCATGGCTTTGATGAACATGTTTTTGATCAGTAGCTGATTAGTACGGTTCGTCGAAACAAATAACGGCCATACCTCATCACGAGTCGATGCGCTCCATTCAAACCATACTTTTAGCCAATGGCAGTCGTTCATGGTCAGTTTGACCATCTCTTTGCACAATGTTTGTAGGTTACTTTTAACATCCAAGTCCAAATCGATATGATCGGTGAGGAAGTTGGAATATTGGCGAACCACAAAGTTCAGTACATCGTCGACTAAGTCTTCGCGAGTAGGAAAGTAGTTAAACACCGTTGCGACTGAGACTTGCGCAATCTCTGCGATGTCTGCGTGACCACCGCGGCCTATTCCACGCTTTGCAAACACTTCTAATGCGATTTCCATCAGTTGCAGTTTACGTTTTTGTGGAGATAGCCGAGTTCGAGGGCGTTTTTCGATTGATGCGTCCATAGGGGTATATCCTTGCCAATTGAGTTGATTGAGCATTTTGCTCTAATGATTATTTTGTTATTTGCTACTAAAAGCCCTATGAGTGTAATGGTGCATATCAGAGAGGTCAATCTTTGTTGGGTGAAAAAATGCTCAATTATGTTAATTATTTGTCGTTTCAATTCTTTTTATTGAGTAAGCGTATAACAGTAATGGGATGCGCAGGGAAACGATTAACAGGATTTGAGTGAGGTGATACTATACGCGCCACCAAGGTCAGCGATGCTGGCATCGCCTAACACAACGAGAATGGTATGAAACACACAGTTGAAGTCATGATTTCTGAGCAAGAAGTCGCCAAGCGCATCCACGAATTAGGTCAACAGATCACAGAGCATTATCAAGGTAGTGACGATTTGGTTTTGGTTGGATTGTTGCGTGGTTCCTTTGTTTTTATGGCCGATCTCGCTCGTCAAATTCATCTGACTCATCAAGTCGATTTTATGACGGCTTCTAGCTACGGCAATAGCATGGAAAGTTCACGTGATGTACGCATCCTGAAAGATCTGGACGACGACATCAAAGGCAAAGATGTACTCTTGGTGGAAGACATCATCGATACGGGTAATACGCTCAATAAAGTGAAAGAGATCTTGGCGTTGCGTGAGCCGAAATCGATCCGTATTTGTACTTTGCTCGATAAACCGACTCGTCGTGAAGTTGATGTTGAAGTGAACTGGGTAGGTTTTGAAATTCCAGATGAATTCGTGGTGGGTGTTGGTATCGATTACGCGCAGAAATACCGTCATTTACCTTACATTGGCAAAGTGGTTCCTTTGGCTGAATAAATGTAATGCCACGGCTAAAAATTTAGTTTATAAAAACGCCCACGGTTACGTGGGCGTTGTCATTCTTACCTAGCAGTAGAAAACACTAGCGACACAGCAAACGATGTTCAGGATTGAGGATCATCTCTAACGCTTTGTGATAGTTATCTTCAACGGCGGCTCTTGAAGCGCAGCGTACGCCGAGATATTCCAATCGACCATCTTCTATCCCGTAAACAAAACCGTGCACTTCTACCGCTTGCCCGCGTTCCCATGCGTTTTGTAGTATCGTTGAGTTGGCTAAGTTGTATACTTGCTCGGCGACATTGATTTCAGCCAGCTTATCGGAGCGGTCTTCGGCCGGCATCTTATCGAGATATTCACGATGTTTAAGGTAGTAATCGCGAATATGCAGTAACCAGTTATTGATTAAGCCGAGCTGTGGATTATCGATGGCTGCGGTCACACCACCACATCCATAGTGACCACAGACAATGATGTGTTTGACTTGCAATACATCCACTGCGTACTGGACCACCGATAAACAGTTAAGGTCAGTGTGGATCACCTGATTCGCCACATTGCGGTGCACAAACAGTTCACCGGAATACAGGCCCGTTAAGCGTTCAGCAGGAACTCGACTGTCAGCGCACCCTATCCATAAAAAATCCGGATTTTGCCCTTTGGCTAGCTTGGCAAAGTATTCCGGACTTTCGGCTTTGATCGACTCAGACCATTTTGAGTTGTTCTCAAAAAGTTGTTTAATTTCTGGCATCTTACTTCCCTTCATTAATTGCCAACAATATACACAATGTTACAAATTCAATCCCATAAAATTTACCTTCTGATTAACTCATCTGACGTGTTTTTACAACATTCGACTTAAACTAAGGCATTCGATAGCACCGAGAGGAAGTGGATGTGTTTCAGGCTCGATTTGCGGATCTTAATTTACGTGGTGACCTGTTTGGAGGGGTAACCACCGCGATTATCTCACTGCCATTGGCGTTGGCATTTGGTGTTGCCTCTGGTGCGGGGGCAGAAGCTGGTTTATGGGGAGCGATACTGGTTGGTCTATTTGCCGCTTTGTTTGGTGGCTCTTCAACGCTGATTTCAGAACCAACTGGGCCAATGACAGTAATTATGACGGCGATACTGACCACTATGGTGTCGCGTTATCCTGAATCTGGTGCGGCCATTGCGTTTACCGTGGTGATGATGGCGGGGGCGTTTCAGATTCTGCTCGGCACGCTCAAACTCGGGAAATACATCACGCTCATGCCTTACAGTGTGGTATCGGGTTTTATGTCGGGTATTGGGGTGATACTGATTATTCTGCAACTTTCTCCACTACTTGGTCATCCTTCTCCCGGTGGTGGTGTGCTGGGAACTTTATCGGCACTGCCGGAGTTGCTCGCCAATCTAAAATTCAGTGAGCTGTTTTTAGGGGGGCTGACACTCGGAATTTTGTTTTTTTTACCACAAAAATACCGCAAACAAGTCCCCGCACAGTTGGTGGCACTGGTGGCGGTAACGCTGTTTTCAGTCATTTTCTTTGATACTGACGATATTCGTCGTATTGGCGAAATTCCTGCCGGATTACCCCATATTGTTGTCCCTACCTTTAGCAGTGAAATTTTTGTCACTATGGTGATTGATGCTCTAGTGCTCGGTACTTTGGGCTGTATCGATACACTGTTAACCGCGGTGATCGGCGATTCTCTCACGCGTAAAGAGCATGATTCCGATCGCGAACTGCAAGGACAGGGCATGGCCAATATGGTGGCTGGGCTTTTTGGCGCTTTACCCGGTGCAGGGGCAACCATGGGCACGGTGACTAACATTCAAGTTGGTGCGCGCTCACCACTCTCTGGAGTGACACGAGCCTTAGTATTAGCACTGGTGGTTTTGGTTGCTGGCGGTTTAACCGAGCCTATTCCGATGGCGGTATTGGCTGGTATCGCAGTCTATGTCGGGGTGAATATCCTCGACTGGGCGTTTATCCAACGAGCGCACAAAATCAGCATACAAGGCATGGCCATCATGTATGGCGTTATGTTGCTGACCGTGTTTGTTGATTTGATTGTGGCTGTGGGGCTGGGAGTATTTATCTCCAATATTTTGGTGATTGAACGTTTAAGCCGTGAACAGGCGCGTCAAGTGAAGGCGATTAGTGATGCGGATGACGATGATGTGCCGTTGACCGAAAGTGAGCGCAAGTTGCTCGATAAAGCGAATGGTAAGGTGCTGTTTTTCTATCTGTCGGGACCGATGATTTTTAGTGTGTCGAAAGCCATTACTCGCCAGCACAGCAGTGTAGATAAGTATCAGGCGATGATCCTCGATCTGACCGATGTGCCGATGATCGATGTCACTGTCGGGTTGGCGTTGGAAAACGCCATTCGTGATGCACAGGAAGCGAATTGTGAAGTCTATTTGCTTTGTCCAAATGAGAAAACTCGCGCGGAGTTAGAGAAATTCCATGTGATTGATCTGGTTCCAGACTCGAATACTTTTAGCTTCCGCTATGAAGCGCTTAATGCGGCGGTAAAACAGGTCACGGCTAGTGAGTGAAAAATAGAAATTGCCTATAAATCGTCAAGTAAAGTGCCGCAGTGATGCGGCATTTTTATGTGTAAAAATCATGAAATGGAAAACTATATTAGCTATTTCTGTATTAATGATTGCCCTTATCCAATAAAGGGTTGAAAAAACGCCATAAAAGCGCAACATCGTGATTGTTATCGATAGCAAGGTTTCTGCCATGTACGCACTGGAAATAGAACAACTTAAAAAAACTTACTCAGGTGGCTTTGAAGCGCTCAAAGGTATTAGTCTGCAAGTCAAAAAAGGCGATTTTTACGCTCTGCTGGGGCCAAACGGGGCAGGTAAATCGACCACCATTGGCATCATCTCATCGCTGGTCAATAAAACCTCCGGCAAAGTCTGCGTATTTGGTTACGATCTTGATTCGCAACTAGAACTGGCTAAGCAGCAACTCGGCTTAGTGCCACAAGAGTTCAACTTCAATCCATTCGAAACCGTTGAGCAGATAGTCCTGCAGCAAGCGGGGTACTATGGCGTGCCTAAAGCCTTGGCGAAAGAGCGTGCGAAAAAATACCTGACGCAACTCGATTTGTGGGAAAAACGCAGCGAACGAGCCAGAAATCTCTCCGGCGGTATGAAACGCCGTTTGATGATTGCGCGCGCTTTAATGCATGAACCGCAACTGCTGATCCTTGATGAGCCAACGGCGGGAGTCGATATCGAACTGCGCCGCTCCATGTGGGAGTTTCTCAAGCAGATTAACGCGCAAGGGGTGACGATTATTCTCACCACTCATTATCTCGAAGAAGCGGAAATGCTCTGTCGCCACATTGGCATCATTCAACGCGGCGAGCTGATAGAAAACACCACCATGAAATCTCTGTTGGGTAAGCTGCATGTCGAAACCTTCGTGTTGGATGTGGATGGCACCGAAAGTATTGCGCCATTGCAAGGTGTCGTGAAGCAACAGATGGTGGAAGGCTCGTTGGAAATCGAATTAGAAAAAAGCCAAGGGATCAACCATGTGTTTACCCAACTCACGGAGCAAGGGGTAAAGGTCCTTTCCATGCGCAACAAAGTAAACCGTTTGGAAGAGCTGTTTGTCAGCATAGTGAATAGTGGTAAGCGAGGTTAATCAGCATGTATCAAATTTATTGGACGGCATTTTGCAGTCTGCTGGGCAAAGAAATTAACCGTTTCACGCGGATTTGGGTACAAACCTTAGTGCCGCCTGCGATTACCATGACGTTGTACTTCATCATCTTTGGTAACTTGATTGGCTCTCGAATTGGGCAGATGAACGGTTTCAGCTATATGGAATATATCGTGCCGGGTCTCATCATGATGTCGGTGATCACCAACTCTTATTCCAATGTGGCGTCGTCTTTCTTTAGCTCTAAGTTTCAAAAGAACATTGAAGAGCTGCTGGTGGCTCCGGTGCCAAACTACGTGATTATCGCCGGTTATGTAATGGGCGGGGTCGCACGTGGTCTGTTAGTTGGCGCGATGGTGACAGTGGTATCACTGTTATTTGTTGATCTTAAAGTGGATCACTGGGGAATCATCATTGCGACTGTGTTTTTAACGTCCGTCGTTTTTTCTCTTGGCGGCTTGATTAACGCGGTGTTTGCTAAAACGTTCGATGACATCTCGATTGTCCCGACCTTTGTCCTCACGCCGCTGACTTACCTCGGTGGGGTGTTTTATTCGATTAGCTTGCTGCCTGAGTTTTGGCAGGGTGTATCGAAGATCAATCCCATCGTCTACATGGTCAATGCGTTCCGTTACGGTTTCCTCGGTGTATCGGATGTGGATATCACGACTTCGTTTGCCGTGTTAATGGCATTTGTGGTGGCGCTGTACTGTGTGGCGCATTATTTGGTGACCAAAGGTAAAGGGCTACGCAGCTAACTTGAGTCAATAGAGATAAAAAAGGTCAACCGAGGTTGACCTTTTTTGATCCAGAGGCAAGAGGATTATTCTTCTTCGCTGCTGGCTTTGGTGTCGGTTTGCAGATCGAGAACTTGGTTATCAATCAAACG
The DNA here is from genome assembly GCF_000696385.1 of Vibrio metoecus. Classification (GTDB taxonomy): domain Bacteria; phylum Pseudomonadota; class Gammaproteobacteria; order Enterobacterales; family Vibrionaceae; genus Vibrio; species Vibrio metoecus. The sequence continues at coordinate 36,999 of NZ_JJMN01000030.1, forward strand.
TACTTTACCAAGGAAAGCGGACATCAGGATCACTGCTTGCTTACTCTCACTGCTGATAGGTAGCAGAGTGCGTGCATCACGGATAAATATTTCATCTGGCTCTAGATCGGCCGCGCGCAGCTGATCCACCGCATCTTCAATGATTGATGGATAATCATCGCGACCACCACGAATGGCGCTACTGATCCAGCGCATAGTGCGCGCCAAAACGGGCGCACGTTGGCGCTCATCGAGCGTCAGCAAATTATTACGTGAACTCATGGCAAGGCCATCTAACTCACGTACGGTCGCTACGCCAACAATCTCGATATCCATGCACAGATCGTCCACCATTTGACGGATCACCGCCAATTGTTGGTAATCTTTTTCACCAAAGCACGCCACATCAGGCTGCACAATGTTAAATAGCTTAGTGACGATCGTGGCGACACCACGGAAATGACCAGGGCGAGAAGCGCCTTCTAGCATGAAAGAAAGCCCCGGTACTTCAACAAAGGTTTGTTTATCCAAACCTTGTGGGTACATGGTTTCTGGTGTTGGCGTTAATACGAGATCAACCCCTTCGCCATTGAGTTTACTCAAATCGTCTTCTAGGGTGCGTGGGTAGTTTTTTAAATCTTCTGCACGATCAAATTGCATCGGATTGACGAAAATACTCACAACGACTACATCGGCCAGTTCACGAGCTTTACGAACCAGAGTTAAATGGCCTTCATGTAAATTACCCATGGTCGGCACAAAAGCGACTCGACGACCCTCACGCTTGATCTGTTTGATTTGCTCGCGAAGAACGGCAATGTCAGCAAAAACTTGCATGAATGACTCCTTAGGCAATGGTATGAGCGAGATCTGGGAAAGCGCCACTCTCGACATCGTTGATGTACTTGGTAACCGCTTGGCGAATGTCGCCTGTCTCAGCCAAGAAATTTTTCGAGAATTTTGGCATGTAGTTCGCCGAAATTCCAAACATATCGTGCATTACGAGAATTTGACCATCTGTGCCGTTGCCGGCACCGATACCGATCACTGGAACATCAAGAAGTTGGGTGATGCGGTTCGCTAGTTCGGCTGGCACACATTCCAACAGGACAATTTGTGCGCCTGCTTCTTGCAGAGCTAACGCATCACGTACCATGCGATCCGCTTTATCTTGCTCGCGGCCTTGTACTTTGTAGCCACCAAAAATATTGACCGACTGCGGTGTTAAGCCGAGGTGAGCGCACACTGGCACTGCACGTTCAGTCAACATTTTTACGGTGTCGACTAACCAATCGCCACCTTCAATTTTCACCATGTTCGCACCGGCGCGAACCAGCTTGGCGGCATTTTCACACGCTTGTTCAGGCGTGGCATAGCTCATGAAAGGCATATCTGCCATGAGCAGGCAATTGGGGCTGCCTTTACGTACACAACGAGTGTGGTAGGCAATCTCATCCACCGTCACGGGTAAGGTGTCGGCTTCTCCTTGTAACACCATGCCAAGTGAATCACCAACCAACAGGACTGGCATTTCTTGGCTCTCAAATAACTGAGCAAAACTCGCATCATAAGCGGTTGATGTAGCAAATTTGCGACCTTCCTGCTTCCATTTCATCAGGTCGTTGATGGTAATTTTTTTCATTATTAGTCCTTACTCGACGTTGGCGAATGCCAAATGCTGAGCCCATTGAGCGGTACTTGTTGCAATAGCGCTTGGATTTCAGTCCCGTCAGGGAGAGTTAAATTTGGTGCGATTTCCGCGAGCGGATACAGTACGAATTCACGTACTTTCATTCCATAGTGCGGAATGGTCAGGCGCTCGGTCTCTATCACCTCATTGCCGTAAAGCACAATATCGAGATCGAGTGTTCTCGGTCCCCATCGTTCGTTTTTACGGACACGCCCCTGTTCCAGTTCAATGCGTTGTGTGCAATCGAGCAGTTCCAGTGGCGTTAATTCGGTTTCAATGGCCGCGACCGCATTAATGTAATCTGGCTGATTTTGCGGTCCCATTGGAGTGCTGCTATAGAGCGATGAAGCCGCGATAAGGCGCGACTTCGGTAATTGAGTAAGCTGTTGTATGGCTTGTTGGGCTTGAGCGACTGGGTCGCCCAAGTTACTGCCAATCGCAATGTAGGCAAGCATCATTCGCTCGATTTACTCTTTGGCTTATTACGTGATGGTTTACGGCGGCGTGAGCTTGTTTTACCTGTACCTGTTGCGTTCCCCATGTCACCCACCATCGCCTGACGCATATTGCGCCCCGCGTTTTGGAAAGTGGCCCACCATTCGGCCAATTGCTTGGTTTCGCCGCCTTCAATTTCGCCACGCATTTCGAGGAAATCAAAGCCTGCGCGGAACTTGCTCAGCTCCAATAAACGGAAAGCCCGTTTGCCACTGCGACGTGGTAAGCGTTGTTGTAACTGCCAAATATCACGAATGGTCGTCGTGTGACGACGTGGGATCGCGATACGTTTCACCACTTCATCTAAAATGCGGTTACTGGCTTCGGTCATGGCATCAAACTCGTGGAGACTCAGTGACTTCATCAGTTGATCGGCGAGCGTGATCATCGGATACCACAGCATAGCGGCAAACATAAAGGCCGGGTTGATACGCAGATCTTCTTCGACACGAATATCGGTCGCATCCAGCACCAAGTCCAACATCTGCTCGGTTTGCGAGCTGTGATCAGCGGTGAAATGTTCCGCGATGGTTGGGAAAAGCTGCTGGAACAGATTGTACTGACGCATCAAGTGGTAGGTTTCTAAACCATGACCCGCTTGCAGCATTTTGAGCGACTCTTCATAAAGACGAGCGGCAGGAATGTCACGCAGCAAAGGCGCAAGGTGCTCAATCGGCTCGGCGGTGTCTTCCTCGATATCAAAATCGAGTTTGACTGCAAAGCGCACCGCACGCAGCATGCGCACCGGATCCTCGCGATAGCGAGTTTCTGGGTCGCCAATTAGACGTACTAGGCGATCTTCCAGATCTTCCATGCCACCGGCATAGTCGTGAATGCTGTAGTCTGCAATGTTGTAATACATTGCATTGATGGTGAAATCGCGGCGCTCAGCATCTTCGTCAATTGTGCCGTACACGTTGTCGCGCAGCAGCATGCCCGCTTCCGATTGCGCTGCAATATTTTGGCTTTGGCTCGTCTCTTGATGATGGCCACGGAAAGTCGCAACTTCAACAATGTCGCGTCCAAACATAATGTGAGCCAGACGAAAACGACGACCAATCAGACGACAGTTACGAAACAGTTGGCGCAGCTGCTCTGGCGTGGCGTTGGTGGCCACATCAAAGTCTTTTGGCTTGCCGCCAAGGAGTAAGTCACGCACACCACCGCCGACAAGGAAGGCTTCAAACCCTGCGCCATGCAAGCGATAGAGCACTTTCAGTGCATTTTCGCTGATCTGCTGACGCGAGATAGGGTGTTCCTGACGCGGAATAATCGTCAAAGCTAAGTCTGGATATGTGCGAGTGTTGCTCGGTTCAAAATCGTTATTATTCATGTGCTTCTGACAATGATTGCTGTTGCCGCTGTAAGCGCTACGCTGCTTAATTTAACGCTCACACGGACGGAATTTGGCGCTAATAATAGCTTAAGCCGGACCATTTGAGAATCTTGGTGTGATCTCGATCGCTTCCGGCAGTTGGTTCACCTGCCAATGTTGGCATCCCCAAGCCAGCATTTGCTCAGTATTCGCATCGGAAAAATCCGTAGGCAATACAAAGCCTAGAAACTGCATGGCATGCGAAATCGTCTGCCTAGGATGTGATGACTCAATCGCTGGAGCGTGATTCTGTTTCGAGAGTTTATTCCCGTTACCATCCATCGCCAAAGGCAAATGTAAGTAGCTGACCGGCTTTTGTTTTAAAGTGTGATACAGGCTGATTTGCCGCCCTGTCGGTTCAATCAAATCGGCTCCACGCACCACTTGGGTGACACCTTGGTCAATATCATCCAACACCACCGCGAGGTTATAAGCAAACAGGCCATCACGACGTTTGATGATGAAATCCTCTTCCGCTAAGGCTTTTGGTATGGTGATTGAGCCGTGTTTCAAATCAATGAAATCTTGTACTGGGTTATCCATCCGCAGCCGAATGGAGCAGTCTTGCTGCTGTGCGGGGGAATGGTTTTTACAGTAGCCATTATAAAAGCCGCCCATGGCTTTGATCTCTTTACGAGTGCACTGGCAGTAGTAGGCTTGGCCTGTGGCGAGCCATTGATTAATTTGGTCTTGGTACAAGGCATGTCGCTGGCTTTGGTAAACCACCGTGTCATCCCAATGCAGGCCATAAGCCTCTAATGTACGTAGGATATGCGCTGCCGCGCCCGGCATTTCGCGGGGAGGGTCAAGGTCTTCAATACGAACCAGCCATTTGCCTTGATGGGCTTTGGCTTGGAAATAGCTCCCTAAAGCCGCAATCAACGAACCAAAATGTAAGGGGCCTGAAGGGGAGGGGGCGAAGCGACCAATATAGTTCATAGGGCGATTTACCTTTCAAATGCAAAGAAACAAGAAAAGGGAGCGTGTGCTTCCCTTTTCTTTACTGCTTTATCTTAGCCAAGCTATTTGTCTTTTCTTTGATTTCAGCGAGTGTTTTGCAATCGATACACAGATCTGCGGTTGGGCGCGCTTCTAGACGACGAATACCAATTTCCACACCACATGAATCACAGAAACCGAAATCCTCTTCTTTAATTTTGTCGAGAGTCTTTTCGATTTTCTTGATCAGGCGGCGTTCGCGATCACGGTTACGCAGTTCTAGGCTGAACTCTTCTTCTTGAGAAGCACGGTCAACAGGGTCTGGGAAGTTGGCTGCTTCATCCTGCATGTGGTGAACGGTGCGGTCCACTTCTTCTCTCAGTTGGTTGCGCCACGCTTCCAAAATTTTTGTAAAATGAATAACTTGCGCAGGTGACATATATTCTTCACCCGGCTTTTCCTGATATGGCTCAACACCAGCAATGGCTAGGATGCCTAGCGTTTTCTTTTTAGACTCTGTCATACAGATCTCCTACTAACCCTAGTCAACTGCGAGAGCAGTTAAATTTAAGGCGGGTATCTATAGCAAAAAGAAGTGGGTGAGGCAAACAATCCAACGTAAAGTTATCGTCAATGTGAAGACACCATCAATTTTTTGTCACTTGATGGGCAAATTTGACCTCAGATACCATTTGGATTTCGAACTCTGAAAGTGACGCCTTGTAGCACAACACTTCCACCCCGGCTTCTTGTGCCGCTTTTAGTAACTGTGAATAGTTCGCGTCTATATGGAGAGCGGGAGAGACTTTTTCAATCCCCGAATGTAAAACGGCAAACAAAAGTACCGACCTGCTTCCATCTTTGGCCATTTCCGCTAATTCACGCAGATGTTTTTGCCCGCGAGTTGTGACGGCATCAGGGAAGTAACCTTGTCCTTTATCGCCTTGAATCTCATCCAAAAGAGTGACGCTTTTTACTTCTATAAAGCAGTTTGGTTGAGAATCTGACTTTAGCAAGATGTCGATACGGCTATTTTCATGGCCGTACTTCACTTCTGTGCGGAGCTCAGCATAACCCTGCAACTGAGGAATACGCCCAGCCAAGATGGCTTCCACGACTAACGTGTTGGCACGTGCGGTGTTCACGCAAATCCAGTGACCTTTTTTTGTCTCCGTTAGTTCCCAACTGTGGGCGTATTTACGTTTGGGATTATCCGATGTAGAAAACCACACCGTACTGCCAGGCTCGGCGCAGCCAGTCATGGCTCCTGTGTTCGCGCAGTGCATGGTGATCACTGAACCATCTTCTAGCATCACATCAGCTAAAAAGCGTTTGTAACGTTTGAGTAAGGTTCCTTTTTGCAGAGGTGGGGAAAAGTGCATGTTTCTCTTCTTATTAATACCCAATGGCGGGGACATTTAAACATACCCTAGTGGCTTTTGTCACAATCGCATCCCCTTCCTATTGGAAGCTATAGCCATGGTGTTTCAAGGTGTTAAATGGCAATGCCATCGAGAGGTTAGCGGCAGGTGAGAAAGTCCCTCATTCCGCCTCTGGTGAAGCATTGAAGTTGAACATATAATTGCCGCCCGCCCGAGTCTGGGTATCTGTTTTTTGGTAAGGTTCCTTGCGTAACTTTTTGAAAAATATAGCCATATTTAAGGTTGTATTGTTGGCTGTTCTCGCGTTGTCAATTTGGTCTACCCGTATTCCTGATATGCCCTATCATCAGGTGACGTCTGAACTGAGTCAGTCTGATTTCCATGTCATTGAATTCAATGATAATGGTGAAATGCACCTGCCGGGGCAATATCAAGCGTTAAAGGCGCGACTGGCAAAAAAACCTGGGGCAGAACTGCTGATCTTTATCCATGGCTGGCATCACAATGCTGCACCGACTGACGATAATTTTGTCGCTTTTCAACGTTTTCATCGTGAAATGGCTGAAAGCCATCCCGGTTTGATTGGGCTGTATATTGGTTGGCGTGGTGATCAATACGATCCTTTCTGGCTGGATGGTTCTGATGACCCTACCAGTCAAGTGGAAGCGCTGGACTTCCCGACGATTTTGACCAGTAAGCAGGTGGCTCGGCGAGTTGGTGAGCATGGAGTTAGAAATTTGCTGAATTCTCTGGAAGATCTGCATCGTCAAGGAACGCTGAGGCGCTATATTTTGGTGGGACATAGCCTCGGTGGCGTGGTTGCGCTGCACGCTCGCAAACAGGCGATTTTGGATAATCTGGCTGCCGGTCGTGGTGAAACGAATTTGACCGTACTTTTAAATCCCGCGGCCTCCGCCAAAGAGTACCAACCGCTGGATAAATGGCTCAGCCCGAAAGGCTTTGGGCCGTCCATGCTGGTATTGCAGTCGAAAACGGACTTTGCGGTGCGTGAAGCTTTTAACTGGATTAAGGATGGTGAGCGCGCCGTGGGGAATTCTTGGGCAATCACTCATGACGTGGATCCGTGTTCGGGGCATGATTGCAATAAGTCAGTTAAGATCCCTCAGTGGCTAGTCGAGCACGATGCCAAACCGGGGTGCATGCAAATATTGGATGGCGCTGGCTGGAAAATTCGCGCTAGGCTTTATGCACGAAAAACCGTTGAAAGCTGTGAAGATGCGAATCGTCAAGCGGTGTGGGTGCTGGCGGTTGCGGACGGCATTATTGCAGGACATAACGGCATTTTGACTCACGATCAAGCCTTAGCACTCAATGCTTGGATGCAGTTAAAACCCGAGTCAATGAGTGAGGCCTCGACTTCTGAACGATTAGAACCGTCGAGCGTGCTGCTCGATGATCAGGCATTCAGCAACGCTGAAAATGCACGTGCTAACGCCGCGAATGAACATGATCTGAACACCGAACCGGCGTTAGTTGAATCGCAAGAGGCTGAACCGCAACAAAGCGCATCGCCTCTGTCAGAGTCGCTTCTCGTTGTGCCTGTAGCTGCTCAACCGGAAGAGCCTGTCTCTGCCGCGCAATAAGTTTAATCTCAGTCGTGCATTCAGGTTTTACCGGAATGCACTTTGGGCGCTTACTCAGTTTTATGTACAATGGCGCGGTCATTTCATGTTGTAGGAACCGCCCTTGTCACCGCTGCCCATTATTGAGGTGATGCCGAAGTTGTTGTCCGGTATCACCGACTTTCCACAACTCATCCTCAAAGCCGCGCCCGGTGCCGGTAAGTCCACCTACTTTCCGTTGCAGTTACTGCAAGCGGGACTGTTCCACGGCAAAATCATTATGCTGGAGCCACGGCGTTTGGCTGCGCGCAACATTGCCCGCTATTTGGCGCAGCAACTGGGTGAAGAGGTTGGGCAGAGCGTAGGGTATCGGGTGCGTGGTGAAAACCGAGTCAGCCGAGCCACTCAGTTGGAGATTGTGACTGAAGGTGTTATGACGCGCATGCTACAAAACGATCCGGAACTGGATGGCGTAGATGTGCTGATTTTCGATGAATTTCATGAGCGCAGCATTCACGCTGATACTGCGTTGGCGTTGGCGCTTGAAGTGCAGTCTGCACTGCGGGACGATTTAAAAATCGTGGTGATGTCGGCCACACTCGATCAGCAAGCTTTGCAGAACTTACTGCCGCAAGCGAGCTATGTCGAATCACAAGGGCGTGGTTTCCCGATTGAGATTCGCTATCAACCTATGCGGATTGATGAACCTTTGGTGCCGGCGATGCAGCGACAAATTCGTCATCTTTTGCAGCACGAAACGGGCTCATTGCTGGCCTTTTTGCCCGGTGCCGCCAGCATCAACCAGTTAACCGAACAGATGAGCGATTTGGCCAACGAGGTTGAAATCTGCCCTTTGTATGGACAGATGGAGTTCGCCGCGCAGCAACGTGCGATTGCTCCCGCGGCGGCGGGGCGGCGCAAAGTGGTCTTGGCCACCAATATTGCTGAAACCTCGCTGACCATCGAAGGTATCCGCATAGTGCTAGATAGTGGGCTTGAACGCAGTGCGCGCTTTGATCTCAAAACTGGCATTACCCGCCTTGAACAAGTGCGGATTGCGCAGTCTTCAGCTGAACAGCGGGCAGGGCGTGCCGGACGTTTAGAGCCGGGGATTTGCGTGCGTTTATACAGCGAAGCGCAGCTTAAGCAGCAACCTTGGGTTCCTGAGCCCGAAATGCTACATACGGACTTAGCGCCACTGGCATTAGAATTGGCGCAATGGGGCGCGCAGCCGAGCGATTTGGCTTGGTTGAATTTGCCACCGAGCAGTGCGTTTGTGCAGGCGCAGCAACTGTTGCAGCGCCTTGGTCTTTTGGATGCGCGTGGGCAACTCACTGCGGCGGGTAAAGAGGCGCACTCACTGGGCGTTGAGCCGCGGATTGCCGCGATGCTGCTGAGCGCCGATCGCTTAGGCGAGTTGGCCTTGCAAAGCGCTTTAGCTCTGGCGGTGTTACTTGAAGAGCCAGAACGGCAAGTGATTGATGTACAACATAGCTTGCACCGCTTGCAGCAAGGTCGCCATCCGAAGCAAAAACTGCTGATCCAACGCGCCCAATCTTTGGCGCAAAAACTCGATACGGCATTTTCACTCTCCTCGGTTGACTCCGCATGGCTGCCTTTAGTGGCGTGTTTGGCCTTTCCAGATCGAATTGCCCAGCAGCGCGGCCAACAAACAGGGCAATTTTTACTCGCCAATGGTCACGGCGCTTGGCTAGCGGTGGAGGAGCGTTTGTCCGCCGCCGATTATCTGGTCGCCTTGGATTTAATGCGCGGCCAAACCCAAGCCAGTCAAATTTTCAGCGCGCTTGAGCTCGATATCCACGCGCTTGAGCGCCTATTGCCAGCGCTGATTTCTCGGGTTGAACAAGTGGATTGGGATGAAAGAGCCGGCCGCCTGAGCGCGGAAGCGCAGTGGCGAATCGATCAACTGGTGCTTCGCCGTGAAAAGTTGCCAGAACCCGATAAACAAAAAATGACACAAGCTTTGCTGAGCTATGTACGGCGCAAAGGCTTAACAGTGTTACAGTGGGGCGAAGAGGCGAGCGAGTGGCTAGCCCGCGCGCGCTGCGCCGCCGAATGGCTACCGGAAGAAGCGTGGCCAGCGTTGGATGATGAAGCACTGCTTAAACATCTAGAGATGTGGTTAGAGCCGTATTTGGCCGGCGTAACCTCGGTGAAAGGTTTGCAGAATGTCTCGGTATTGGCGGCACTCAAGCATTATCTTGGCTGGGAGCTCAGTCAGCAGCTTGACGAGTGGCTGCCAACCCATCATTTGCTGCCAACGGGGAATCATAAAAAAATCCGTTATCAGCCGGGGATGGAGCCGACACTCTCTGTGCGCATGCAAGAAGTGTTTGGTGAGCAAACCTCACCGCGGGTTGCTAAAGGAACGCGCGCCGTGGTGATGGAGCTACTTTCTCCCGCACAACGCCCGTTGCAAGTCACTCGCGATCTCGCCAGTTTCTGGGCGGGCGCGTACAAAGAAGTGCAAAAAGAGATGAAAGGCCGCTACCCGAAACATGTGTGGCCGGATGATCCTGCCAATCATGTGGCAACCAGTAAAACCAAACGACAATTTAACGCATGACAAGAAAAAGTAGTAACAAGCCGCGCACCCGCAAAGCGCGCAGTGGCAAAAGTGCCTCCTCCTCCAAGCTGCGAGTTTGGCTCGGGAGGATTTGGGGCATCAGTTGGAAAATGGCACTGGCGCTAGCAGCCGTGTTGGTTTTTATTGGTATCTATCTCGATTCGATGATCAAACAGCGCTTTGAAGGGCAGTTGTTTGATTTGCCAACCGTGGTGTATGCGCGCATTTTGACGCTTGAGCCCGGTAACAGCCTCAGTTTGCAAGAACTGCGTAATGAGCTCGATGTCCTCAATTACCGCAAAGTGTCACAACCCCGTTTTCCCGGCGAATACTCTTCTTCTTCCACCCGAATTGAGCTGATCCGTCGTCCGTTTGAGTTCGCCGATGGCCCTGAGCCGGATCGTCGCGTCATGCTCACTTTTGATGGCAGTGGTTTGAACAAAATCGAATCATTAGAGCAAAAACGTGAGCTAGGCTATCTGCGGTTAGAGCCGAAGTTGATGGGGATGCTGGAAAAAGACTCACCGGAGCAGCGACTCTTTTTACGTCGCGAGCAATTTCCTGAAGTGTTGGTGGATGCGCTATTGGTGACCGAAGATCGTGAGTTTTATCAGCATGATGGCGTATCTCCGATGGCGATTGGCCGAGCTATGGTGGTCAACCTCAAAGCGGGGCGCACGGTGCAAGGGGGCAGTACCTTAACTCAGCAGCTTGCCAAGAATATTTTCCTTTCTAGCGATCGCACCTTGTGGCGTAAGCTGCGTGAAGCCTATATGGCGCTGATCATCGATTATCGTTACAGCAAAGATCGCATTCTTGAAGCCTATCTTAACGAAGTTTATTTAGGGCAAAGTGGCGCAGATGCGATCCACGGTTTTGGTCTGGCCTCACGGCTCTATTTTGGTCAGCCGCTGCAAGAGCTACGGATTGATCAATTGGCATTGTTGGTCGGCATGGTTAAAGGACCTTCTTATTACAATCCGATGCGTTTTGCCGAGCGCGCTCGTGAGCGACGCGATCTGGTGCTCAAGTTGATGATGGAGCACGATATTCTGACCGCGCAAGAGTACCAACAGGCGGTGACTCGTCCGTTAGATGTGCAGAAAACTGCGCAAATTGCCGGTCGTCAGCCTGCTTATTTCCAACAAGTCTCGATTGAGCTAAAAGAAAAACTGGGTGACAAATTCAAAGCCGACTCTGGGTTGCGAGTGTTTACTTCGCTCGATCCGGTTTCGCAGTCCAAACTGGAGCAAGCGATCCACGATCAGATCCCGCAATTAGCAAAAACCGCAGGCAAAGATCTCGAAGCTGCGGCGATTGCGGTGGATCGTCACAGTGGGGAAATTCGCGCCATGGTTGGCGGTAAGCGCACGGGTTACGATGGTTTTAACCGCGTGCTTAATGCCAGCCGACAAATCGGATCTCTGGTCAAGCCTGCGGTCTATCTCACGGCGCTAACTCATCCGGATCAATACAATCTGGCCACGACACTGGAAGATAAACCGATCACTTTAAAAGGCAGTGAAGGCACAGCGTGGACACCGAGAAACTACGATCGAAAATACCGTGGTGAAGTGCCACTTTATTTGGCGCTCGCTCAATCACTCAATGTGCCGACCGTGGCTTTGGGGATGAAACTTGGGATTGATCAAGTCTCAGCAACCTTGGGTAAGCTCGGCGTGAATCGCGACGAAATTCGCCCTGTCCCTTCGATGTTGCTCGGTTCATTCTCACTCACGCCATATCAAGTGGCGCAGATGTACCAAACGTTGACCAATTCCGGCAAAAAAGCCCCGCTGTCAGCGCTACGTTCTGTGCTCGATTTGGAAGGCAATGTGCTGTATGAATCCCTACCCAAAGTGTCACAAGCGGTCGATCAGCAAGCAGCATGGCTCACCACTTATGCGATGAAGCAAGGTGTACAAGAAGGCACCGGACGTTACTTGAATGCGCAGTTCAGCAGTGCTGCGTTGGCGGGCAAAACTGGCACCACCAACGATAACCGAGACAGTTGGTTTGTAGGGGTGGATGGCCGCGAAGTGACCACGATTTGGCTTGGCCGTGATGATAACCAACCGACCAAGCTCACTGGCGCAAGTGGTGCATTGCGGGTATATGCTCAGTATTTGAAATACCGAATTCCTGAGCGATTACAGTTGCCGTGGCCGGAGGGGATCACCACTTTCGGATTTGCGAAACAAGCTCAAGGTGGATTAACGCTCGACTGTGATAACGCGTTTAAACTACCAATCTGGGATAATCAGCAGCAGTTAAAACAGCAGTGTGAAAACCGCCCGACCGAATGGCTGAAAAAGCTTTTCCCTTGGTAGGCTAGTGATAAGAGTCATCGATGATAGGCAGTACAGCGATTTATCATTGACCTAAAACTTCAAGTTGTTTGGCTGAATTTAGGTGTTTATAGTGGTTTGATTCTTAAGGATTTAGAGGGTAACTCACGTGATGAAATGGGCGGTGTCATTCAGCGTTGTGTTCGGAGTATTACTTGCTCCGTTGGCGTTGGCGCAAGAAAGCAATGCTCAGGCAGCTCAGCGCCCTAAAATCGCGTTAGTGCTGGCGGGTGGTGGTGCGAAAGGTGCGGCGCATATGGGCGTGCTAAGAGCGCTGGAAGAGCTCCACGTTCCCGTCGATATCATCACAGGAACCAGTATGGGCGCTTATGTCGGAGGTTTATATGCCACTGGCATGAGCGCAGAAGAGATCGAAGCACTGATATACAGCGTGGATTGGAACCGTGGGTATCGCGATCGCGTTGATCGTAGCCAACGTCGAGTACGTGACAAAGAGTACGAAGATCGCTACCAAATCACCACGGATCTTGGTTTACATTGGGGGGAAGTGCGCGCCCCGAAAGGCGTGGTGCAAGGACAAAACATGCTGCGCATGTTGCGTGAAACCACAGGCAATTTGCCCGCTTTTGATTCTTTTGACCAGTTGGTGATCCCTTATCGTGCCGTCGCGACCGATATCATCCATCTACAAGAAGTCGTGCTTGATAAAGGTTTTTTAGTCGATGCGATGATGGCCAGTATGTCAGTGCCAGGGGCGTTACCTCCTTACGAGATTGATGGTTTATGGTTGGTGGACGGTGGTGTCACCAACAATATGCCAGTGGATATAGCTCGTGCGATGGGAGCCGATATTATCATCGCGGTAGACATCAGCACTGATTACAAATCCCAAGAAGACTTCACTAATCTGTTTACGGTGGCCGATCAGCTATCCAATTATCTTGTTCGTCGTAGCACCGAAAAGCAGAGTGACAACCTGACTGAGCAGGATCTGCTGTTGCGTCCTCAGGTGGGAAAAATGGAAACCACCGAGTTTGATAAAATGCCTGATGCTTTTGCGATGGGCTATCAGGTCGCGATGGATAACCAAGCCTTTTTACAGAAAATCGCCTTAAGTTCAGCACAATACCAAAACTACATCGATGCCAAAGAAGAGCGCCGTAAAACGTTGCGTTATGGTGATAATGTTAAAGTTGACGAAATTGTTCTGCAAAACAATACCCACTACAGCGATCTGCTATTACTGAACCGACTCAATTTAGAACCCGCGCAAAAGCTCAGCACCGAAGAGATTGAAACCAGTATCGAAGATCTTTATGCGTTAGATCGGTTCGAGCTGGTACGTTATCAATACGAGCAGCAACAAGACACAGAACAGCTAGTGATCGATGTTCGCGAAAAGTCGTGGGGGCCGAATTACGTTAACTTTCGCTTCTTTCTGGAAGATGATTTTGAAACCGAAAGCCAATATGCTTTGGGAGTTTCTACCAATTTTACCGACATCAATTCGCATGGTGCGGAATTGGCTCTCAATATGGATATGGGAACCGACAAACTGATTGAAGCAGAACTCTATTCTCCTTTGCTATCGGGACAAAAAACCTTTACTACGGCTTCGCTGCGTTACAGTAATGAACGACGCAATGCCCCGATTGCCGGATTTGAAGATACGTCACTCAGTGCGACCGAAAATTACTTACCGATCACCTATTCAGAGTGGATAGGGGAGATTGCACTCGGTTATCAAATTGAGTTGTGGCGAGAAATCAAACTCGGTACACGCTACAGTAAGGGCAATGGGCGAGCATCCTCGTTACCGGCATTTGGCGATTTTTCATTTGATCGGCGTGGAGTATTTTTCGATTATCGACACGACACTTTGGACGATTTCAGCTTGCCACAACAAGGTGTCTATTTTGATTTGGAATATCTGATCTCCAGAGACAGCTTTGAGGGTAGTAATCCACTGTCGAATGATGCGCTCTCTTCGGATACGGTGTACGAACTTTCCGGACGATTTGTCGCTGCGCAGACCATTTCGCGCCATACTTTAGTCGCAAATCTTGATCTTGGTGTGGTGAAGAGTAAGCACTCATCGACCCCGATAGATCCGAAAAGTATCGGTGGTTTTCTTAATTTGTCCGGCATCCCGCGTAACAGCTTGATAGGTCAAAACAAAGTGTACGGAAATCTGGTTTACCGCTACCGTTGGTTTGATAATGATTTTGGAATGTTCACCTCGCCGGTCTACCTTGGTGCTTCGATAGAATATGGCGGCGTATGGTCAGATACTAACCTGAGTTTGCAAGACGCACCGTTATATGCCGCGGGTTCAGTCTTTGCTGGAGTCAATTCACCGATTGGGCCGATTATGTTTGGGTACGGGCGTACCGAACAGAATTATGACTCGTTTTATTTCATTATTGGCACCACATTTAAGTAACCAAAGTGAGCGACTAAGGCGTATTGGGCGCTTTTCACTCAGTGAGAAAGCTAAAACTTTAGTCTCAAGTTGCTATGTTGGTCAAAATGATGAGATTTTAATTTATCGTTAAACTTGCTATTCTGACGCCCACAGTTTGGCCTCTATGGCGCTGTTTCTCAGTCAATTTGAGTGAAAACAAGGGCTAGGGAGAGCCAAGTTTCCAAGGATGTTCGCTCGTATTTTTATAATCAACTGAGTGAACCGCAATGAGAGGAAAAAGTCGTGCTTGAAGCCTACCGTAAACACGTCGCAGAGCGTGCCGCTGAAGGAGTTGTACCTAAACCCCTAGATGCAGAGCAAGTCGCAGGACTTGTAGAACTTCTGAAAAATCCCCCACAAGGTGAAGAAGCTTTTATTCTTGACCTACTTGAAAATCGAATTCCTCCTGGTGTTGATGAAGCGGCTTACGTGAAAGCGGGTTTCTTGACTGCTGTAACCAAAGGACAAGTGACATCGCCTCTGGTGAGTCGTGAAAAAGCGGCAGAGCTACTGGGTACGATGCAAGGCGGTTACAACATTGAACCGCTGATTGAATTACTTGACGATAATGCACTCGCGCCAATTGCTGCGAAAGCGTTATCTCATACCTTATTGATGTTTGATAACTTCTACGATGTAGAAGAAAAAGCCAAGGCGGGTAATGCATTCGCCAAGCAAGTGCTGCAATCTTGGGCTGATGCTGAATGGTTCCTGTCTAAGCCAGCGTTGGCCGAAAAAGTCACTTTAACCGTATTTAAAGTGACGGGGGAGACCAACACGGACGATCTCTCTCCAGCGCCGGATGCATGGTCACGTCCTGATATTCCTGTACACGCATTAGCCATGCTGAAAAACGCGCGAGATGGCATTGAGCCGGATGTACCGGGTAAAGTTGGCCCGATCAAACAGATTGAAGCACTTAAAGCCAAAGGTCACCAACTGGTTTACGTGGGTGATGTGGTCGGTACCGGTTCATCGCGTAAATCTGCAACCAACTCCGTGTTGTGGTTTATGGGAGACGACATTCCGAACGTACCGAACAAACGTACTGGCGGTTATGTTTTGGGCGGTAAAATTGCCCCAATCTTCTTTAACACGATGGAAGATGCTGGCGCGCTGCCGATCGAAGTGGATGTCTCCAAGCTTAATATGGGCGATGTGATCGACGTTTACCCATTCGAAGGCAAAGTGTGTAACCACGCGACGGGCGAAGTGTTGGCGACTTTCAAACTGAAAACCGATGTACTGTACGATGAAGTACGTGCGGGCGGCCGTATTCCATTGATCGTTGGACGTGGTTTGACCGATAAAGCGCGTCACGCGTTAGGTTTGGAAGCATCAAAAGAATTCCGTCGCCCAGTGGCGGTGGCCGATAACGGTAAAGGTTACTCGCTGGCTCAAAAAATGGTGGGTAAAGCGTGTGGCGTGCAAGGCATTCGCCCAGGTACGTACTGCGAACCTAAGATGACCACTGTGGGTTCGCAAGATACCACAGGCCCAATGACGCGTGATGAACTGAAAGATTTGGCGTGTTTGGGCTTCTCTGCTGATTTAGTGATGCAGTCTTTCTGCCACACTTCCGCGTATCCTAAACCGGTTGACGTTCAAACGCATCACACACTGCCGGATTTCATCATGAACCGTGGCGGTGTTTCACTGCGTCCGGGGGATGGTGTTATCCACTCATGGCTAAACCGTATGTTGCTACCTGATACAGTTGGTACTGGCGGCGACTCGCATACGCGTTTCCCATTGGGTATTTCTTTCCCTGCGGGTTCTGGTCTGGTGGCGTTTGCGGCTGCGACTGGGGTAATGCCTCTGGATATGCCGGAGTCGATTCTGGTGCGCTTCAAAGGCAAAATGCAACCTGGGATCACCTTGCGTGATCTGGTGCATGCCATCCCTTACTACGGCATCAAACAAGGTCTGCTCACGGTAGAAAAAGCGGGCAAGATCAACGAATTCTCTGGTCGTATTCTGGAGATCGAAGGGGTTGAACACCTGACGGTTGAACAAGCCTTTGAACTTTCCGATGCATCTGCAGAACGTTCTGCGGCAGGTTGTACCGTGAAGCTTTCACAAGCGTCGATTGAAGAGTATCTCAACTCGAACATCGTGATGCTGAAGTGGATGATTGCGGAAGGCTATGGCGATCGCCGTACCATTGAACGCCGCATTAAAGCGATGGAAGCGTGGTTAGCTAACCCTGCATTAATGGAAGCAGACAAAGATGCCGAATACGCGCATGTGATTGAAATTGATCTGGCAGACATCAAAGAGCCTATCTTGTGTGCACCAAACGATCCGGATGATGCACGTCTGCTCTCTGAATGTGCGGGTGAAACGATCAATGAAGTGTTCATTGGATCTTGTATGACCAACATTGGTCACTTCCGTGCAGCAGGCAAACTGCTTGATAAATTCAACGGCCAGTTGAACACACGCCTGTGGGTGGCTCCGCCAACTAAGATGGATCGTGACCAACTGACGGAAGAAGGTTATTACGGTATTTTTGGTCGCGCTGGGGTGCGTATTGAAACTCCGGGATGTTCGCTGTGTATGGGTAACCAAGCGCGCGTAGCGGACAAAGCAACGGTGATGTCAACTTCAACACGTAACTTCCCGAACCGTTTGGGTACTGGTGCTAACGTGTACCTTTCTTCTGCTGAATTAGCGGCAGTGGGAGCGATTCTGGGCCGCATCCCAAGCGTGGCAGAGTACATGGAGTACGCGAAGCAGATTGATGCGGCGGCAGCGGATACCTACCGTTACCTCAACTTCCACCGTATGGGTCAATACACCAGCAAAGCGGATTCAGTGATTTTCCAAGAACCTGCATAAGCAAAGTCATTTGTTTATCTAATAAAGCCGCGCTTGTCGCGGCTTTATTTTTTCCAGTCATTTGACTGTCTCCAACCTATGGATCTCACTTGTCTCAATGCCGTGAAGCCGTTTTGCTATATACTCGCGACATGGTTTATCTGTGGAGAGTTCACCATGGAATTTGAATTTATTAAAAATACCTTGTTGGGTGAGTATTCCGTGCGATGCAGTATGGAGCATCAAATTGTCGGGCGTTGGCTACAAGAAGAGATTGGTCAAGATCTGGCTAAACTGCATCAAGTTTTTGCATTGATTGAACAAGCCGAGCATTCGCCTGCTCAAGAGTTTCTATGGACAGGGCGAGAGATTTCTCTACTGGTGCAGGGCGATGAGATCACGGTGCAAGACAATGCACTTGCTTATGAAAGTGAGCATGAGCTGGAAACGGATTTTTCACTGTACGACAGTGAAAGTGTCGCAGCCTGTGGGCGAGAGGACTTTATGGCACTCTTGAACCAATGGCAGAGTTTTGTGCATCGAAAATAACTGGCAAGCTCGTTATTTGTTAAAACTTGTGCGTTATTGTTGGGAAAAGGCTGCACCTCATCGGTGCAGCCTTTTGTTTTTTATTCATCTATTTATCTTTTTGTCTTTAAAAATCATGTGATTAAAAACTTGGCACGCCACTTGGATAATGAATAGCAAATGGACGACTGCTTCAGAGAGGAAGAGATGAAACTGATTAGCGCAATCATTAAACCATTCAAGTTGGATGATGTTCGTGAGGCACTTGCGGATGTAGGTATCGAGGGGATGACGGTGTCTGAAGTGAAAGGCTTTGGACGTCAGAAAGGGCACACCGAGCTGTACCGTGGTGCAGAATATCAAGTGGACTTTCTCCCTAAAGTCAAAATTGAAATTGCTACGCAAAGCGACAATGTGGATCGCGTAGTGGAGGCGATCATTAAAGCGGCACACACCGGCAAAATTGGTGATGGCAAAATTTTTGTGTATGACCTAAGCCAAGCGGTACGTATCCGCACTGGTGAAATGGATTCTGAAGCCCTTTAATTTCAAGGATGGGAGATTTGATTATGGAACTATCAACGACAGTGACAGAGTTGCGCTACGCACTCGACACCTTTTTCTTCCTGATTTCAGGAGCCCTAGTCATGTGGATGGCTGCTGGGTTTGCCATGCTCGAAGCAGGATTGGTTCGCTCTAAGAACACCACCGAAATTTTGACGAAAAACTTTGTTCTGTACGCGATTGCTTGTACCACTTATTTAATCGTTGGCTACAACATCATGTATGTCGATAACAGCGAAGGGGGTTGGCTACCTTCGATTGGTGCGCTGATTGGTTCACAAGCCGACGGTGCGGATCACTCTTTGGAGTCAGACTTTTTCTTCCAAGTCGTGTTTGTGGCAACCGCGATGTCCGTGGTATCCGGTGCGGTGGCTGAACGAATGAAACTTTGGGCATTTTTGATTTTCTCTGCGATTTTGACGGCGTTCATTTACCCAATGGAAGGTTACTGGACTTGGGGTGGCGGTTTCCTTTCTGCGGCTGGTTTTAGCGATTTTGCGGGTTCAGGCATCGTACATTTAGCCGGCGCTTCTGCGGCATTAGCCGGTGTACTTTTGCTAGGCGCGCGTAAGGGTAAATATGGCAAAAATGGCGAAATTTACCCAATTCCAGGCTCAAACATGCCATTAGCTACCTTAGGTACCTTCATCTTGTGGTTTGGATGGTTTGGTTTTAACGGTGGCTCACAGCTGATGTTATCGGATTTTGAAAACGCCACCTCCGTCGGTAAGATTTTCCTCAATACTAATGCCGCTGCCGCGGCGGGTTCTATCGCCGCACTGTTGGTGTGTAAAACAACTTGGGGTAAAGCAGACCTGACGATGGTACTCAACGGTGCTTTGGCTGGCTTAGTGGCGATTACCGCTGATCCATTATCTCCATCTCCTCTATATGCGGTGGCGATTGGTGTGGTTGCCGGTGCTTTGGTGGTGTTTAGCATTATCGCGCTTGATAAAGTCAAAATCGATGATCCAGTGGGGGCGATTTCCGTTCACGGTGTGTGTGGTTTCTTTGGGTTGATGGTGGTACCGCTGAGCAATGCTGATGCAACCTTTGGTGCACAATTGTTGGGTGCCGCAGTAATCTTCGCGTGGGTATTTGGGGCAAGCCTACTGGTGTGGGGCGTACTCAAAGCGACGATGGGGATCCGTGTCTCAGAAGAAGAAGAGATGGAAGGGATGGACATGCACGATTGTGGTGTCGGTGCTTACCCTGAATTCGTGACCGTTAAGTAACATTTAGTTACCAAGTTCACTTTAGAGAACCTGCCCTTTGGGCAGGTTTTTTATTTCTGCTGATTGTTTTCTTAATAATCATTCTTATAATGCATTGAAACTGATAAACGTTATCATTAGTAATTATAAAGGATTTTAAGATGAAAAAGCTGCTCACGTTGTCTGCGATTGCTTGTGGTGTACTGGCTCCTTCTGCAATGGCCGCCGAAGAAGTGAATGTTTACTCTTACCGCCAACCGTTTCTGATTGAACCTATGTTCCAAGAGTTCACTAAAGAAACGGGCATCAAAGTTAACGTGAAATTTGCTAAGGAAGGGATTGCTGAAAAACTTGCGCAAGAAGGCGAATACAGCCCTGCTGACGTGATTTTAACCGCCGAATTCAGTCGTCTGTTTGAGCTGACCGAAAAAGGCCTTACTCAACCTCTCGATAGCAAAGTGATTGAAGAAAACATTCCTGCTCAATACCGTGATAGTGGTGATGAGTGGTTTGCTCTCACGCAGCGTACCCGCAGTGTGTACTCCTCTCGCGACCGTATTGGTAAGCTGGGGGATGATTTTGATTATATGGATCTGGCGAAACCTGAATTCAAAGGCAAAATTTGTACTCGTAGCGGTAAGCACCCATACAACATTGCCCTAGTGGCTTCTATCATTGCTAACCACGGTGAAGCGGAAGCAAAAACTTGGCTAGAGGGAGTAAAGGCGAATCTAGCACGCAAACCGCAAGGCAATGATCGTGACCAAGTTCGCGCGATCAAAGAAGGCTTGTGTGATGTATCGCTAGGTAACAGCTACTACCTAGGTGCAATGCTTAACGACGAGAAGCAAAAATCGTGGGCAGAAGCGGTGTATATCAACTTCCCTGGTCAAAATGCGCAAGGTACGCATGTGAACGTGAGTGGTATGGCGATGGCGAAATACGCTCCAAACCGCGACAACGCTGTTAAGCTGATGGAGTTTTTGACGGGGGCAACGGCGCAGCAAATGTATGCAGAAGTGAACTACGAATACCCCATTAAAGAGGGCGTAAAGCGTTCCGAATTGGTGACTTCTTGGGGCGACTTCAAAGCAGATAGCCTGCCTCTTGAGAAAGTAGCGGATAACAATGCTGCTGCGATCAAATTGATCGACGAAGTCAAATTTGACCTGTAAGTAAAATCAGGGGTATAACGTACCCCTATTTTATTTGAGGGATGCAGCGCCTTGTGTGCTGCTTAAGCCTTGTACTGTTAGGCGATGAAAGAAAAATATTTTATCTGGAAAATCAGCAGCCTTGTGTTAACCACACTGCTGGTTTTACCGATCTTAGCGATCTTCTATACCGCATTCGGCAACAGTGATGAGGTTTTTGCTCATCTACTGGCGACGGTAATGCCCACTTATATTATCAATACCTTAGTATTGACGGTCTCCGTACTGCTATTGGCTTTGCTATTTGGCGTGCCTTCCGCTTGGCTTATCGCCATGTGCAAGCTTCCGGGCGAGCGTTGGCTGCAATGGGCGCTTGTCTTACCATTGGCGATGCCTGCCTACATTATTGGTTATCTGTTCACTCATTGGTTTGATTACGCAGGCCCTATTCAAATCGCTTTGCGCGATCTAACGGGGTGGCAAGCGGGTGGCTACTGGTTTCCCGATATTCGAAGTTTAGGCGGGGCGAGTGTGGTGCTGGCGTTGGTGCTTTATCCTTACGTGTATCTTTTGTGCCGTGCGGCGTTTATGGAACAGAACGTCGCTTTGCTGCAATCGGCTCGCTTACTCAAATGCTCACCTTGGCAAAGTTTTCGACGAATTTCGCTACCGCTAGCACGTCCTGCGATTGCGGTGGGTTTGTCTTTGGTGGCCATGGAAACCATTGGCGATTTCGGTACGGTAAGCCTGTTTGCAGTCAATACCTTAACCACGGCGGTTTACGACACTTGGCTTGGTTATTCCAATCTCAATGCAGCGGCGAAAATCTCAGCAGTTATGTTGCTGATTGTGCTATTGCTGCTCAGTAGTGAACGCTACAGCCGCCGTCGGCAAAAGCTTTATCAAAACCAATTTAACAGCCACGATGAATATCGCTATACCTTAAAAGGTTGGCGTTTATGGGCGGCGTTACTTTGGTGCTGGGGATTGGTGGCGGTGGCGTTTATTTTGCCCCTGCTGCAGTTGATCAGTTATGCGTGGACTTACTTTGCCCAGAGTTGGACAGCGCAGTTCAGAGAGTACGCGCTGAATAGTTTTACGGTCTCGATCAGTGCCGCCGTCATTGCTGTATTGGTCGCATTGATCGCTAATTTCTATGCCCGCTTGCAGAACAACCGCACCAGCGTGGCCTTGATGCGCCTTTCTTCGATGGGCTATGCGGTGCCGGGAACCGTTCTGGCAATTGGCATTTTGGTTCCTGTGTTGGCATTGGATCACTTGGTTAACGATATTGCCAAAGTGATGGAATGGGGACGCCCAGGGCTTGTTTTCTCCGGCAGTTTATTTGCGATTGTGTTTGCGCTGGTGGTGCGTTTTTCAGCCGTAGCGATTGGCAGTATTGAAAGTAGCCTAAGCAAAATATCACCTTCACTGGATATGGCCGCTCGAACAATGGGATGCCATGCCAACCAAATGCTTAAACGTGTACACCTACCGCTGATCCGTCGTGGTGCATTAATTGCGGGATTATTGGTATTTATTGAGTCAATGAAGGAGTTAAACGCGGCGATTTTATTGCGTCCGTTTAACTTTGAAACGCTGGCCACCTACGTTTATAACTACGCCTCTGACGAGCGATTGGAATTGGCCGCATTACCCGCGATTTTGTTGGTGTTAGTCGGACTGATTCCCCTTGTTATGGTTAACCGTTCTTTGGAGCAAAAGCACTGATGAGCTGCGCACTGCTGATTGAAAATCTCACTTGCCAATACGACTCGCAAACGGTATTGAAATCCCTATCACTGCAAGTGAACTCGGGCGAAATCGTCTGCCTGCTTGGCGCAAGCGGTTGTGGTAAAACGACCTTACTTAAGGCGATTGCCGGCCTTTTACCGTTGGCGTCAGGTCGATTGAACTTGAACTGCTTGACCTTGGATGATGGTGAACACTGGTTGCCACCTGAGCAGCGTAATATTGGGATGATTTTTCAAGATTACGCTCTGTTTCCTCACTTAACGGTGGCGCAAAACGTTGGCTTTGCTTTGAATGCGATGCCCGCAGCCCAAAAGCAGGCCAAAATTACTGAGATGCTCTCTTTGGTGCATCTGGAGGCTTTCGCTGAGCGCTACCCGCATCAACTCTCGGGTGGTCAGCAGCAACGTGTCGCCATCGCACGTGCATTAGCCTATAAACCAGATTTACTGCTGCTTGATGAGCCGTTTTCCAATATCGACACTCAAGTGCGCCATGAGCTGATCATTGAGATTCGCAAAATCTTTAAACAGCAGGGCGTGACGGCGATTTTCGTTACACACTCACGAGAAGAAGCGTTTGCCTTCGCTGATAAAATGGCGGTGATGAACCGTGGTGTGATTGAACAATACGGTACCGCTGCAGAGCTTTACTACCAACCATCGAGCCAGTTTGTGGCCGATTTTCTGGGTGGTGGTAGTTATCTGAATGCCACGCGGATCAGTGAAACTCAGTACCAAACTGCCCTTGGGGTAGTCGAAGCGATTGCGCGCCAACCGATCGCGGTAGAGGCGGAGTGTAAGCTGCTGCTGCGCCCACAACAGGTGCAAATTCGTGCGGAAGAGGAGAGCAGTGTGACGGTAACGGAGCAGCAGTTCATGGGCGACCATTGTCGTTACCTGATTGATGCGCATGGTACTCAGCTTCTCGCGACTTCTTCGCAACCGCTGGAGTTAGGGCAGGCAGTCTCGGTCAATATTGATACCCAAGGCGTACTCGCTTTCGCCTAAATCGCTCTCGCTAAGAGTCCTTGTTTACAAAAGCATTTTACCCGCAATAAAAAAGCCCGACGTCGAGCGTCGGGCAAGTGTTCTTCTCCGCTGAGGGGACTTTACCTCAGGGGATGATTTGACAAGGCGATGATTACAACGCCAAGAATGCTTTCATCTGTTGAAGAACACGCTCCGCAGTATCTTTGTCGGCCATTTCGGCAAAAATACGTAATAGAGGCTCTGTACCGGAGAAGCGGGCAATCACCCAACCGCCGTTCTTGAAGTAGACCTTAGCGCCATCTTCATAGCTGACTTTGTCGATGTCGAATTCAAACTCAGGCAGTTTTTTCTCAATGTATACCTTGTTGTAGATCTCATCGCGCTGGGCGGGTTTAAATTTGCAATCGCCTTCTGCGGTGTAGGCATAGCCGTAACGGCTATAGATCTCGGTTAACAGCTCAGAGAGTTTCTTGCCCGTCACGCTGATCATTTCCACCAATAGGCTAGAGGCGAACACGCCATCTTTCCCCTTGATGTGGCCACGAATCGTCAAACCACCAGAGCTTTCACCACCGATCAGAGAGTCGTCAGCTTCCATTTGCGAAGAGATGTGCTTAAAGCCCACGGGCACTTCAAAGCACCGCTCACCATGATCGGCGGCAATCTTATCCAACAGATGTGTGGTTGCGATGTTACGCACCACAGAACCTTTCCAGCCTTTGTACTCCAGCAGGTAGTAGTAAAGCAGGATCAGCACTTCGTTCGGGTGAATAAAGTTGCCTTTTTCATCGATGATGCCAAGGCGGTCCGCATCGCCATCGGTACCGATACCGATGTCATAACCTTCGTGTTTCACCAGATGCTTCAAGCGATACAAGGTGGCCGCGCTAGGCGAAGGCATCAAACCACCGAAATCAGGGTTTTTGCCATCGTTGATCACGTCCACGTCGCAGCGGCCATTGATCAGTACCGTTTGCAATGCGTTCTTCGCTACCCCGAACATCGGGTCGATCAACACTCGCAGATTGGCTTTTTTGATCGCTTCAATGTCGATGAAGTTGATGATGCTATCGACGAACTCGTTCATCGGGTTGATGATGTCGATCAGCTTGTCATTGACGGCTTGATCAAAATCGATCGATTTAACATCTTGTACCGTCAGAGTGGCGATTTGCTGCTCGATCTTCTGGGTGATCACTTCATCCGCATCACGACCACCGCGAATAAACACTTTAATACCGTTGTAGTCGGCCGGGTTGTGCGAGGCGGTAATACATGCAGAATATGCACAATCCATTTCTTTCGCTTTAAACATCACCACCGGTGTTGGCACAAACTTGTCGATAAAACTCACCACAACGCCATTTGCGGCTAATACTTCGGCAAACCAACAACCTGCTTTATCAGATAGGAAGCGGCGGTCATAACCGATTACAAATCCGTTGGCGGCTGCTTGTTCATGATTGATGATGTTAGCTAATGCTTGAGCGACCAAACGAACGTTATCTTTAGTGAATTCTTCACCAATAAACGCACGCCAGCCGCCAGTACCAAATTTAATCATTTTCTCCCCCTATCCCTTCCCACTTGATGCTGCAGGGGTGTTGGCTGCATTCATTCACCCTAATCACATAGTTTATCTATGCTCATGGGGATTCATGCATTTGCCGCCTACCTGCAACGATAAGTGGTTTGGGCATATAAAACGCTTAGGTATTAGAAAACGGGCACTCGCAGAGTGCCCGAAAATGGGTTAGCCCAGAACTACTACCACTTGGTTGACACTGCCAGCGGCTTGCACAGGGACTGCGCCTTCAATTACTTGGCCATTCAGGGTGATGGATTTCACTCCTTTTGACACGCCTTGTGGGTTTTCAACTTTGATCTGGTAAGTCGCATCGCGCCATTCGCGAGTCACTTCAAAACCAGGCCATGATGTTGGGATACAAGGTATCGATTTCCAGTGTGTCGAAGCCGGCTTTGACACCTAGGATGTAGTTGGTCGTTGCGTGGTATGCCCAGCCAGAAGTACCGGTTAACCATGGGTGGTTAGCACGGCCGTGATCTTGGTGGTCGCGACCCATGATGAACTGTACGTAAGAGTAAGGTTCAGCAATACGGGTTTCGATGATGTCGTTTTGGTTGTATGGGTTCAGCGCGTCATACAGCTCCATCGCACGATCACCGCGGCCCAGTTTCGCTTCTGCTACCCATGCCCATGGGTTTGGATGCGAGAAGATCGCACCGTTTTCTTTCACGCCTTGGTAAACGCGAGTTACGAAACCGATGTCATCATTTGGCGTTGCAAATGATGGCGCATTCAGGTGTAGACCGTATTTGGAGAACAGGTATTTGTAGACCGCATCCATCGCTTTGATGCCGCGCTCATGGCTTACAGTGCCAGACAGAACTGCCAGTGAGTTAGACTCTAAATGCACTTTGCCTTCTACTTGCTCGAAGGTACCGATCTTGTCGCCATTTTTGGTCAGGCCGCGGATGTACCATTCGCCTTGCTCATCCCACAAGTGAGTTTCACACGCTTCGCGAACGCCATCGGCCATCGCTTGGTACTTGTCGGTTGCCGCTTCATCATTGCGATAGCGTGACAGCTCAAGGAAGGATTCCAACGCCCAGAAGTGTAGGAAAGACACCATAGAGGACTCGCCGCCACCGAGGTTCAAACAGTCGTTCCAGTCGGCACGCAGACCTTTACAGATGCCGGTTTGACCCACGTATTCTGCAGAGAAATCCAACGCTGCCATCATGTGCTCATACACAGTGGCGTTGCCGCCATCCGCGTAAGGGATCTCTTCATCGATAAAGGCGAAGTCACCAGTCTCTTTCACATAGCTGAGGATGGTTGGCACAATCCACAGGTGATCGTCAGAACAGGTATCTTTGATGCCGTGGATCTTGTCTTCATCCGATGGGGTTGGTACGACGGTTGGCGATTTAGACGGTTTAACATCCGCTTTTTCTGGATCGAACCAGTCAGGATCAAACAGGTGCAGACCGTAACCGGCTTTCACTTGACCACGCAGTAGGTCTACTAGGCGCTTACGAGTCATCGCTGGGTTAGTGTGCGGTACTGAGATCGCGTCTTGCGCAGTATCACGGTAACCTAGGCCTGTACGGCCGCCGACTTCAATGAAAGAGGCGAAACGAGACCAAACCACACACGTTTCCGCTTGGTACAGGGTCCAAGCGTTGATCATGGTGTCTAGACCTTGGTTTGGCGATTTCACTTGGAACTTCGCACAACGCTCATCCCAGTGAGCTTTGATACCTGCAAAGGCAGCATCCACTTTGCTCAGATCTTGGTATTTTTCACGCAGTTTTGCGCCGTTGCCTTTACCTACACCTAAGATCACTGCGAAGCGAACTTTTTCACCTGGTTGCAGTACGAATTGCTTATGCAGTGCACCACAGTGGTTGTAACAGGTTTGCGCGCTGTTCGAGCACTTACCTTGCGCCACGGCGATGGGGTTGGCTTCATCACGGTACATGCCAAGGAATTGGTCACGTTGGCCGTCGTAGCTGTCAGCATCAAAGGTGGCGGTCAGGTAGTAGAAGCCTAAGAAATCATCTGTGTTGTAGTACAGGTCATACTCAATCACGCCATCTTTGAACGCTGTACCTGCTGAGTAGAGCGACATCTGATGGTTTTGGTTGTCTGACTTGATGTGGCTGAAAGAGAACTCAACGTAGTTGAACGCACTGATAGTACGCACTTCGTTGGAGGTGTTTTCAATCACAACATCCCAAACTTCAGCATCTTCGCCCTTGGGAACAAACAGCGTTTTGGTCGCATGAATGCCGTTGTATTCACACTTGAATTTTGAGTAAGACAAGCCGTGGCGAACTTCGTATTTCGCTTGTTCAAGGCTTTTCGCAACAGGTTGCCAAGAGATAGACCAGAAATCACCCGTCGCATCATCGCGCAGGTAGACATAATGCCCTGGACGATCTTGGGTAAAGTTTGGACGGAACTTAGTGACGCGGTTGTACTCAGGTGAGTGATAAAAGGAGTAACCCCCTGCGTTGTGTGAAATCACAGTACAGAACTTTTCAGTACCGAGATAGTTAGTCCAAGGTGCGGGTACGTCAGGGCGAGTGATGACGTATTCGCGATTATCATTATCGAAATAGCCGTATTTCATTGTGCTTTCCTTTTAAACCAGCTGCCTTAGTGGCAGCTAAAAATTTTGCTAGTGAAAACCAGCGTGAGTTCCGTCACGCCGTCGTTACGATTTCCGGAAGAATTACTTTCAAGGCGGAATTACTTCCAAGGCGCGCGGTAAGGGATGCCTTGCTTATCGAGCAGAGGTAGGTGCCCTTTTAAACGCGCCAAATAATCCAACCAATTACGCTGGGATTTCTCTGTCCAGCCGCCTTCCGCAAGCGCGGTTAAGCGTGGATAGAGCATGTATTCCATGCGTTCTGGGTTATTGATCAGCTCACACCATAAAGCGCACTGAACACCCAAAATACGTTTGCGCAGAGGATCGTCTGCTGGGATATCCGCTAACGGCTCATAGCCGTAAGCACGCTCCAGCGGGGTAACGCCTGCCCAATCAACACCGGGTTCTTCCGGCGCGTAGTCTTGAACGATATCCAGATAGGTGAATTGGCCCGGTTGTAAAATCACATCAAAGCCTTGTTTGGCGCATTCCAACGCGGCTTTTTCTGATAACCAAGAGTAAATCACCGTGTCTTTACTCACTTTGTCGCCGTGATGGGCTTCTTCCCAGCCCACCATACGCTTACCTAAACTCTTAAGCTTCTTCTCGGCATAACGCAGCAAATGCCCTTGCAGCTCTTTCGGATCGGTATAGCCTTGTTCTTGCATTAAGGCTTGGCATTTCGGGCTGTCTACCCATACGCCATTGGGTACTTCATCTGCACCAATATGGATAAATTGGCTTGGGAACAGTTCTGCAACTTCTTCTAATACGATATCGAGGAATTGGTAAGTGCCTGGTAAAGCAGGGGAGAGTACGTTGTCGTTGTAGTATTGAATACTGCGGTACTGTGAGCGATCTTCCTCATCGACCAGCCATTCCGGCAGCGCTTTAATCGCGGCACGGCTATGTCCTGGCACATCAATTTCCGGAATGACGGTAATGCCACGATCGCTGGCGTATTCAATAACAGAACGGATCTCATCTTGGGTATAAAAACCGCCATGACGCTGAGTCAGCAGGCTGTATTGCGGCTCTAATGCTTCATCCATCCCACGCCATGCCCCGACTTCGGTGAGTTGTGGTAGGCGTTTGATCTCAATACGCCAGCCTTCATCATCCGTGAGGTGCCAGTGGAACACGTTAAATTTGTAGTGGGCTAGCTGGTTAATCACGCGTTTGACCTGTTCAAGCGAGTGAAAGTGGCGTGCACAATCGAGCATCATGCCGCGATATTTAAAACGTGGCGCATCGGCAATTTTGACCAGTGGGAAGCTCAATCGCCCGTGCTGTGCCTGCGCTAGTTGCAGCAAAGTCGCACTGGCGTGCATAAACCCACTATGGCTGCCCGCCTCAATTTTAATGCCTTGTGCATCAATATTGAGGTGATAGCGGCCTTCATCCAACATTGGATTGTTACGGTAGACGATATCGCTATGACCAACAGCATTGAGGGTAAAACCATGTAGGTTATACAGTTCTTTATCAAGCCAGTGTGCCGCACGCGCGGCTAAGTCGGACTGTAAAGAGATTTGGCTTGAACTGCTGACCACAAACTCACCATTGAAGCGCTGAAGTGAATTGGGTTTTGGGATGACGCACAGCTCGGCGGCCTCAACGTGTGGGATTTGGCTACGTTCACGAAACGGTGAAGCGAGAACGATCGGGTTGACAGCGACATCAATACGCTCAACTGGCTGCTGATCATTGAGTTGTACAAAGGCATGCTTTACCCCATCGGTATAGAAGTGGTAAGGCGCAGTTTTAATGATGAATTCACAGTAGAAGTGGCTATTGGCCGCCAATACTTTTTCCGTTGGCACGATGGAACATAAGCTGCCAATTTGGGTTAGTTGACCATTCGTGACACTGGTTGGCTGAATATAACGATCGATAACAAAATGCAGCGACCAGTCTTGCAGATCTTGATCACTCAGGTTGTGTAAAGTTAAACCAAAACGACAATCCGGCTTTTGTTCCGAGAGCACAGCAAATTCAATTCGATAACTCATAAATCATCCTTAATACAGGTTGTGCTCGGGTTTACCGGCAAACATTAATGCGCCTTCAATCGCATCGGACTGAGGCTTAACTATCCACTGCTGAACCGGTGGAGATAGCCAATCATGAATGCGTTCGGCAATACTGCCCATCAAGCAAATACGTTCTGCACCTTTGTGGTGTAAGGCGATTAAGAACATTTCAATATCGGCTGCGGTTTGTTTGAGAAGCTCAATCGCTAAACCATCACCCGCATAAGCATGGCTAAAAATCTGCGGTGAAAATTGACCGTAATCGCGGGGAAGCGCGGTTTTCGACCAAGCAACAATCGCGTCAATATCATGTTTGAAATGGCTCATGACCACTTCACACAAGGGGCTATGAGGACGAATATCATCTTGAGCGAGTAACACTTGTTGGATAAGGCGTAACCCCATGACAGCGCCGCTGCCTTGATCCGAAATCGGGAACTCACGCCCCCCCACCACGTACTGTTTGCCGCCTTTGAGCAAAATGCCGCAAGAACCAGTTCCTGCGATCATGATGGCGCCATCTTCGCCTAGGTGAGCACCAAGGCAAGCGCCATAAGCATCGGTATTTAAGGTGATGGAAGCAAATGGATGGGGTTGCTGCATAAAGGCGTGCCATGCTTCTTTTTGCTCGGCTCCAGCTAATGCAAGGCCGACATGCATATGGGCAAAATCATTTTGGGATAACCCACCTTGTTCAGCCGCTTGAGTAATTGCATCAATCACCGAGTTCAGTGCCACATCGACTCCCAACATGATGTTGGCGCTGCCACTTTTTGCTTCGCCAATCCATTCACCTTGTTGGTTGCGAATACGAGCACGGCAAGAGGTACCGCCACCGTCAATGCCAACGTAGTAGTTCATCAGATCTCCTCCCCATGCGCAGTAAAGTGATCATACTGACTGATGATGGCGAGCAAATACCAAGCACCATGCGGGATCCATTGTTCCCCCCAGCGCCAGTTTTGCAGCATGTCGTCTTTTTGCCCAGCTGGGTTAAACGCGATATCTCTTGGGTCATCGAAGCCCGCAGTAATACCGTTACACACTCCACCCTTGGCATTGAAAAAGCCTAAATGAGGGAGGTAGTCTGGGTTGTTGTGCCCGTGTCCATCGAGCATGCACATGTCGTATGGGTTGAGGCCGACAATCCAGTTCAGGGCATTTTGCGCCCAATGTTGTAGTGACTCGGCTGTCTCAATATTTAAATGCGGTTGAGCCAAATAAGCCATGCTAGCGAGTGAAGCTAAGCGGGCATTTTCACCTTGCCACCAGTAACCACTTTCGTTGTCTTGTGCGATGAAGAAACTGGTGCGTTTCGCGCTTTCTACGCCTTTTACATACTGGCGTGGATAACCAAACGGATTAGTGACTTGTTGGGTGATGGTTAGTTCGAACTGGCAGGCTTGTTCGATAACCCGTTGTAGCTGGGCATAGTTAGCCGTGTCGGTTTCGATATTGAGGTATTCACACAATGCGATAACGGGCAGACCGGCATCGGAGGCATGGAAATAAGGGCGCTCACCCTGATTGGTCGCAGACCAATAGTGCGTAACCTGCTCATCACTGCATTGGCGCTGAGCTAAACGCTCAGCCCACTCACGCGCTTGAGTGAGATACTGTGTGTTCTCTGTGCTGCGGTAAAGCTCACAACATGCCAACAGTGCGCAATATTCATCAATAATATTTTCAACACCATCATCAAGGTATTGAGTGTTGTGTTGTTTTAGATGCCAATAACCTGTTTCTGCCGCTTGCAAATACTCCGCTTGAGTATATTCACCGTGCGTTTCTAAACGAGCCGCAGCAGCAAGTGCCGCGATGGCCATGCCACCGCCTTGACGGAAACCTGCTTGATAGTTGGCTGACTTATGCCCTTTTTGAGTGGCATAGGCACAAATCTCGCGTTGTTTGATGTCTTTGCTCCATTTGTCAAAGACGGTCATATAAAAAAATCCCTCGGAGTTTTGCATACGACGCAGAAAATCAGCACCAAACAACGCTTCATCCTTGAGGCGAGTGCGGGAAAAAGGCGCAAAACCCGAGTGATGTTGTAAAACCGCTAACCCTTTGAGCATGTTCCAGACCACCATAGGTGTTTGTTGTGGGTTCAAATAGTTAGCGTAAGAAAGGTGACTGAGGTATTTACTAACGTCACCTGAAGCGTCGTACCAGCCGCCGTGCACATCGGCAGTGGTTGATGTGCCCAGCAGCGGTACTTGCTTGTCTTGCTGATCAAACTGCCCAGTGCAGCGTTGCGATTTGAAGTAGTGCAGCACATCGGAGAATGTGCGTTGCATTAATACGCCTTGCGCAATGGTAAAGGTGGCAGAATGAGTGTGATCCAGACGCAAATAGTAGTCGCCCGGAGTTGTAAAATTCGAGAAATCGATACGATGAAATTGTCCCTGATGCCAGTTGTCCACGCTACCGTGACGCTCAATCGGGAGCGTTGCTACGGTTTGGTGGCTACGAGCGCAAACCAAAAGCACACAATCATCCATTAATTGTGCTTGCCCGCAGAGCAATACTGCTTGTTTGGGGCCTTTGATTTCATAGCCAATGTGGTTGGTCAGTAACTGCATTCATTTTCTCCACAGTATGGATTGAGTAAGCTCCCTGCTAGGCAGGGAGCTACTGGTTTTTTACTTTTCAAACAGATAACAACGTACAAAGTGGTTGTCAGACAGTTGCGTGACTTCTGGTAAGGCTTCGCGACATTTCGCGGAAGCGTGCAAACAGCGGCCTGCAAATGGACAACCGACAGAACTTGGTGTCCAAAGTGGGATTTCGCCCTTATTGCCTTCCAATTTTTCAGTGGATCGACTTTTTCGGATCCGGCACGGCAGACACTAACAGCTTGGTGTAAGGGTGTTGTGGATCGTGAATGATCTCATCGGTGTCACCCCATTCCACCATGTGTCCTACGTACATAACGGCCAAGTCTTCAGCGATGTAGCGAGCGGTCGCGATGTCGTGCGTGATGTACAGCAGTGACATTTGACGCTCGAACTTCATCTCTTCCATCAAGTTAAGTACGCCAGCACGGATTGAAACGTCCAACATCGAAGTGGGTTCATCCGCCAGAACGACTTCGGCACCTACCGCGATGTTACGCGCTAAGTTAACGCGTTGACGTTGGCCACCAGAAAGTTGATGTGGGTACTTAGCGGCAGTGGCTTTGGGTGGGATGAGACCCACTTGCTCAAGCAGTTCGTAAACTCGTTCTTCCAGCTCTTTTTTGTTGCCCGGAGTGACCTTTTTGTGGATCAGCAATGGGCGCGCAATATGATGGAAAATGGTATGGGTTGGGTTGAGAGAACCAAACGGGTCTTGCCATACCATTTGCACGCCTTCGCGGTAGTGCATCAAGTCATCACGTGACGTGATCTCTTGGATATCACGACCTTTGTACTCGATGACGCCAGAGGTTGGGGCATACATTTTGGCGATCATTTTGGCGGTGGTGGATTTGCCTGAGCCAGATTCGCCCACTACCGATAAACCGCGGCTTTTGTACATTTTGAATGATACGTCGTTGATTGCACGCATCATGGGTTGTTTGAGTGCGTTACTGTTGATTGCAAAATCCTTAACCAGATTTTTTCCCTCAACCAGTAATTCGCCAAGTGGTTTGCTCATAATTGTCTCCAGAAATTCTTTGCTACTGCTTGCTGTGCGCCTTAGCGTTTTATTGTGGCGCTTGCTCCATAGAGGTGGCAGTTAGAAAAACGGCCATGCTCGATTTGGCGCAGTACGGTCGGTACCTTAGTACAAGCTTCATGAACTCGGTCGCAGCGAGCTTGGAAACGGCAGCCTTGTGGAATTTCCAACAAGTTGAGTGGGTTTCCTGGGATCCCTGTGAGTTTCGTTTTTGGTCCAGTTAATGGTGGAAAAGAACTTCCCAATCCTTTGGTATAAGGATGGTAAGGGGTTTCCAGAATTTGTTTTGAAGGTGCAACTTCAATCAATTCACCGGAGTACATGATGCCGATACGGTCGGAGAACTCGACCATGAGTGACAAGTCATGAGTAATGAACAAAATAGAGAAACCAAACTCTTCTTTGAGTGCGTAAATCTTTTGCAGGATTTCACGCTGTACCACTACATCTAGAGCGGTAGTGGGTTCATCCATAATGATCATTTTTGGATTGAGTGCGAGCGCAATCGCAATCACTAAGCGTTGACGCATACCACCAGAGAACTGGTGTGGGTAGTCGTTGAGTCGGCTTGGATGAATATCCACGATCTCTAACAAACCCTCAGCGCGACGTTTTGCTTGTTCACGCGTCATATTGGTATGGCGCATGATCACATCACAAAATTGCTCTTCCATAGTCAGAACAGGGTTCAGTGCGTTCATCGCACTTTGGAACACCATCGACATTTCTTTCCAGCGGAAAGACTGCATACGTTCGTCGCTGTATTTCAGGATATCTTCACCGTTGAAGATCACCTCGCCACCAGTGATAAACGCGGGCGGCTTATGCAGGCGCATTAGCGAGAAAGCTACGGTTGATTTACCACAACCAGACTCACCGGCAAGGCCAAACACCTCTCCTGGCGCTAAATCAAAGCTCACATTGTTACAGGCACGGACATCACCCGCATCGGTAATGTAGTCCACGCATAAGTTGCGGATTGAGATTAGTGGTGCAGTCATGATTATTTATCTCCGCTCCAAAGTGCATTTTGTGGTGGTAAATTTGGCTGACGCGCTTTTTGATCTTGCTTAGCAAGGTTTTTCCAACGCTTCATGCCTTTGTGTGAACGCAATTGTGGGTTAGCAATTTCATCAACCGCAAAGTTCAGCAGAGCAAGGCCTGTTACTAACACGGTCAGTGAGATACAAGGTGCTAACAGTTCCCACCAAGCGCCGATCAGCATGGATGATGAGGTTTGTACGTTGTACAGCATGATGCCCCAACTGATGGTGTTTGGATCGCCCAAGCCTAAGAATGAAATCGTCGCTTCCATCATGA
This sequence comes from Vibrio metoecus, assembly GCF_000696385.1. Taxonomy (GTDB): domain Bacteria; phylum Pseudomonadota; class Gammaproteobacteria; order Enterobacterales; family Vibrionaceae; genus Vibrio; species Vibrio metoecus. Next base: position 72,020 of record NZ_JJMN01000030.1, read on the forward strand.
TGGCGTACATCACCGAACCGATAAAACTTGCACCTACGATGGAGATAAGGTTTGGCAGAATCTCAACAAAGATGATGCGCCATGAAGATTCACCCAGAACTTCAGCAGCTTTAACGAACTCTTTTTCACGCAGTGCCATGGTTTGTGAACGAACCACCCGCGCACCCCAAGCCCAGGAGGTACACCCGATAATCAAGGCGATGGTTAAAGGCCCTGCCTCACCGATAAAGGCGGCCAATACGAACAACAATGGGTACTGTGGAATCACCAGCATGATGTTCATTGCGGCAGTGAGGAAATCATCAATTTTCCCTCCAAAATAGCCAGCCGAAACACCGATGACTGTGGCTAAGAAACAGACTGTGATACCAGCGCCGAAGCCTACTGCTAACGATACGCGAGCACCGTAAGCAACTTGAGACCACACATCACGACCCATACGGGTGGTACCGAGTATGTGATCGGCTTTTTTAGACATCGCCAATGTACGGCGATCGGTTGCTAAGTTTTCAGCTACCCAGCCATCTGGGTTTGCTTTGGCGGCTTTCACAACAAACGCTGGGTATTCATGTGGGTTACCCGTGCGTTTATCAGGAGCATGAGAGGTAATAAGAGGCGCTGCGACCCGCGAGCAGAAAAAACAGGCTTAAGATGGTCACGCCAATCATCGCCATACGGTTGCCGCGTAAGAGTTTCCAAAGTGCTTTCATGATTATTTACCTCCCTTGCGTAAGCGAGGGTCTAGAACAACGTATAACATGTCAGCCAGTAGGTTAAAGAACAGCATGAACAGAGTCATGATCAGTAACTGGCCTTGCAGAACTTGATAGTCACGCGCGGTGATAGCGTTAAATAGCACAGTGCCTAAACCTGGATAGTTGAAGATGATTTCAATAATCAACTGGCCACCAATCGCCATACCGAGAGACATAGAAAGTGCTGTGACACTAGGTAACAGAGCATTACGTGCCGCATAGTTAAAGACCACGCGGTTTTCGCTCAAGCCTTTACCTTTTGCCATGGTGATATAGTCTTCAGCGAGCAGGTTAATCATGTTGTTACGCATGTTGACCAAGAAACCACCGATTTGCACAATCGAAGCACAGACCAAAGGAAGTACCGCGTGATAGCTGACGTCTTTAATGAATGCCCAGCTTGTCCAATCAGGCATGGTGCCTGCGGTATAAGCGTAACCCGTTGGGAACCAACCTAAGCCGATAGCGAAAGTGAACATCGCCAACATCGCAATAACCACTTGAGGCACTGCTTGAATAACCAACATACCTGGTGTGATAAAAGTGTCGTAACGGCTACCACGTTTCCACGCGGCAAAGATGCCGAGTACAGAACCGATGGAGAAAGAGATAATAACTGCGGTACCTGCAAGGAACAGTGACCAACCAAAAGCGCCACCAAGCAGTTCATTCACACTCAAAGGGTAGAATTTGATTGAGGTGCCGAGTTCCCAAGTCAGGATGCTTTTAATGTATGTCATGTATTGGACATACCAAGGACCATCCACAAAGCCCAGAAGCTGTTTCATTGCTTCAATACGCTCTGGGGTAACTTGTGCGGTTGCGTTAGCAAACATCATGGTGACGGGATCACCAGGCATGGCACGCGGAATAATAAAGTTTAATGTTGCTGCAACCAGCAACGCGGCAAAATAGAACGACAATCGTCTTAAAAAGTAACCCATAACTTACACCTTACTCACCCAGTTTTGTCCTGTCTCTGGTTTCAGGTCTCGCCCCTAGCGAATTTGAGAGCGAGAAATCCCCTGACGACGAGCGCCATATGTTTGCTTAACAACATGAGGGGATTTAGATAGGCGGCGCACAGCGTGCGCCGCAAGAAATGAACGTGTATTACTTAACTGGTTTCAGATCCAGTACGTGTAGTAGACGCTCTGGGATACCAGCCCAAACGCTTGGACGGCCCTTCGGATTTTCTTCATTCCACCAGCCAGTGAAGCGAGTGGTGTTGTACTGATACATCCATGCACCAGACATAACAGGGATAGTCACTTGGTTTTCAGCAATGATCTTCTGAATACCGTGAGCGATCGCTAGCTGCTCGTTCTTGTCTGCTGTTTTGTAGAAGCTGTCTAGCAAGCCATCGAGCTTCTTGTCTGTGAAGTAGTGCATTGCGAAGCGTGGCATACCATCACCAGATTGTAGTGCTGAGTTGTATGCACTGTTCCAGTAAGTGTATGGGTCTGCGCCGTGGAAGTAGTTGGTGTACGCAACGTCGTAAGTACCTTCCAGCATTGCTTGGTTATAAACCGCGAATTCTGGAGTACGTGCTTTCGCTTTGATACCCACTTCTTGTAGCTGTTCTACTGCAAGTTGAACTGTGTTGTTGAAGTCAGTCCAGCCATTTGGAGATTGGATCAGCAGTTCGAAAGATTTGCCTGATGGAGTTTCAACGAAACCGTCACCGTTTACATCTTTGAAGCCCGCTTTTGCCAGTAGTTTCTTAGAGCCTTCAACGTCATACGTGTTGAAGCCTTTGTACTTGTTGTGTGTCGCTTCATCAGACCATGCTTCGAATGCATAGCCTAGACCTGATGCGTAATCGTTCACTGTACCGCTGCCGTAGAAGGCGATATCGATGATAGTTTGACGATCAAGAGCCATAGAGAACGCACGACGGAAGTCTACGTTATCCAGTGCTTCTTTTTTCGCTGCATCTGGGTTTTTGAAGTTAACCATGAACGCCTGAGTACCCGCTGCTGGATACCAGTAGTGGTGGTTAGGGTTCGCTGCTGCGTAAGTACGGTCGATATCTGGAACGAATGAAGAAGTCCAGTCAAGTTCAGAGTTTACGATTTTGCCCAACAGTTGGTCGTTGTTTGCGATCTGTGGAACACGCAGACAGTCAACTTCCAAATTCGCAGCATCCCAGTAGTTCGGGTTGCGACATTGAATGTACAGTTGTGGGGTGAAAGTGTCGATTACGGTGAAAGGACCAGTACCTACAGGGTTTTCGTTAGTGAAGGTCGTTGGATCTTTCACTTCTTTCCATACGTGCTCAGCAACGATAGGAATCAGAGAAATCTCATAAGGTACGTTAGAGTTTGCTTCAGACAGACGGAAACGCACTTTGTAATCGTCTACTTTCTCAACGCTAGTTACCCATTTGTTGATACCACGTTGGTCAAGTTCTGGTTTCGCTTTCAACAGATTGAAAGAGTAAACCACGTCATTCGCTGTGAATGCTTCACCATCAGACCACTTAACGCCTTTACGGATATCGAAAGTCACGCTCATCAGGTCGTCAGCCATTTTGTAGCTTTCAGCCAGACGGAATACAGGCGTATTACCTTTCATCTCATTGAATACAACCAGAGGTTCATAGATAAAGTCAGTGGTTGTACGCAGGTTCGTTGCTAGGTACGGGTTGAAGTTACGTACCATTGTAGGGTAGAAATCTGGCACGATGGTTAGCTCACTACGTGCAAACGCTGGAGCTGAGACACTGGTTGCTGCTGCGATTACTGCGGCGGCTAGTGCTGTCTTTTTAATATTGGCAAGCATAGCTGTTCCTTACTAGTTGCTTTCATTTCACTAATGGATGGAATGTCATCAATTGATAAACACTCTCCAAGACCTACCTCATGTTATTTTTCGCCCGTCGGAGGGAAGGGGAAGAAATGAGTGGCCTGTAGGCCTTTGGCAGGAGTAAGAAAACACCTAGCCAAGAAATTTATCAATTCCCTTTCCCGTTAAAAACGTCAAAACCTATTTACCTCTCGTTATTAACGTCAAAATACACTTTGATGTGTGATTTTTGTGCAAAAATCAGGAGGTGATTCGCCTCGCAAAAGTGACGAGATGGAGTTGGGGTTGTTAGTGTCTACTAACCTTTGGTTCCTTTATTTTATTGGTTTTTTTTGGAGTGTTCTAGTAACGAGATCTCGCTCACTAGCCTTGTTTTACGTTAATTTAATCGATTGAATTAAATCTGGCGAATTGTTGTGACCCCCTTCGCAATCTCAAACAAATACTCAGTTTTGGTCTGAGTTTAAGTCTTTTCTTACGGTGGTTTTACCCTTTTTGTTGAACAAGTTTATCAGTCAATTAAGTGCTTTTTTAGCTACGTAAATCAAGTCTGTGGCATGGACTTTTCATGTAAAACTGGAGAGAGAAAGGCGAGGGAAATGGCTTAACGATACCAATAAAAAACCCACCTTTCGGTGGGTTTGGTTATGCATCATAGGGCTATTCTGAGGTGAGTAACTTCTGTAGCTTATCGCGCTGCATCTCGATGTGAGTGCGATCTGGGCTTGACTCTTTACAGTGCTCAAGGATGTAATCGAGCGAGTTAAGCACCGTTCTCCAGCGTGGTGTTTTAGGCAATGTCTCAATGCGTAAATATTTATCTAAGGTACGAGTTTGTAAGGTACTGCGGTCAAGATACACACGCCACAAGCCGCTTTGTTCAGCAAAGGTAAATTTACTTTGTCCTGAGACTCGCTCCCAATAATCAAGAGCGCTGGTCATGGCTTCGACCAAGACACTACGCATCAAATCTTGTTTGGATTGATACTCACCGGATGCTTTATCGGCCAGGCGAGTGAACTCACCACCCAATTCTTTGAGCTGTTGTAATTTATCTTTATCACCTTCGAAAGCGTAGCTTGAGAGGGCTTCTACCGCGGTTTCTAGATTATAAATACGTGCAGCATTAATACTGCCTCCGACATTAAAGATGTACATGGCTTGCAATCCGGAGCCTTCCGGTAAGCGTAGTACGTCAGCGGATAAATGTTGGCGCACATCATCAACGTAAACATCAATATTGCCGCAGTAATGTTCTTGATCGATGTTGAGGTATTTGGGGGCGATTAACTCTTCTGCATTCGAGCGTTTAAGCTGCTCTGGCGTGCGTCTAAATAGGCGTGATGCGGCCTCGTTGGCAAAGCGTATTTTATTGCCTTCTTTGACACACAGTATCGCTTCTGGGGCGGATTCTAGTTGTTCTAACAAGCGTCCTTGAGTTTCAAGGAGACTCGCTTCAACCATTGCACGGTGTTTTAACTCTTTTTGAAGCTGCGCATTTTCAACACGGCGCAACTCTGCTTTGCTCGCGGTAAGGTGAGCTACGATACGAGCCGCCAGCTCTTGTTTGTTAAATGGCTTCGATAAGTAGTCATTCGCACCGGCTTCAAAACCACGCACTCGGTCATCGGACTGATTCAGGGCCGTTAGCATAATGATGGGGAGCTCAGCATGGTCGTAACTTTGTCTCAGTTTTTCACACACTTGATAACCGCTCATGCCTGGCATCATGATATCGAGTAACAAGAGCTCAGGCTTTTCACGTTTCACGGCTTCAAGCACTTCATGACCATCTTGTACAGTATGAACACGGTAACCTTCAAGACGTAAGAAGCTGTCTAATACTCTGAGATTAACCGGTTCATCATCAGCGACTAAAAGTAATGGACCGTGCTCATTTTCAGGCAGCGTGCTCTGCTCTGGAAGTTCGGCATCCAAAATTTCTGGAGCTTGGAAGTGGGGTAGCTCAGTTAAGCGTGCTTGAGCAATCTCATCTTGAGTCGCTAGCGGTAGAGTAAAGCTAAATGTCGTGCCAACCATCGGCTGGCTGCTGACATAAAGTGTACCATTCATCAGCTCAATAAGCTGACGGCTGATAGACAACCCTAATCCCGCGCCCTGACGGTAGCGGCTCGCATCACGACCTGCTTGGATCAGAGGTTCGAATATTTGCTCCAGTTGCTCGGCAGGAATACCTTGGCCAGTATCCACCACCTGTACGCGGATTTTATCGTCCATATAGGTTGCGGAGATAACAATCTTGCCTTCCGACGTATATTTAATCGCATTACCAATCAGGTTATACAGCACTTGCTCCAAGCGTTGTGGATCCGCAGAAACCCAGACTGGTAGCTCTGGAACTTGGTTAATAATACGCAGTGTTTTTTTGCCGAGTAAGTGATGCGAGAGCTCTAGCACTAACCGCGTCGCACTGGATAAATCGACGGCGCCTTTTTGAATATCCAACGCGCCATAGCGCATTTTGTGATAATCCAGCAAATCGTCCACCAAGGTGGCTAACCGCTGGCCACTACTAATAATGATATCGAGTTGATATTTATGAGCGGCAGTCAGTGGGCCATTGGCACCTGAAACTAATGCTTCGGCAATTCCAATCATACCGTGTAGTGGAGTACGCAATTCGTGTGATGTGGTGGCGAGGAATTCATCTTTGAGCTTGTTCGCGAGCTGCAATTCATCGTTCTGTTTACGGATGATCAGCAGGTTGCTCTCTAACTCTTTATTTTGTGATTTGATGAGTGAGATTTTTTCACGGATAGAGCGCTGCATTCGCTCGAAACTGACGGCTAAACGACCAATTTCATCTTTCCGCTCGGTATTGATCATTGCCTCATCAAGATCTCCGGCAGAGACACGTTCTGCGGCCCAAGTGAGTTTTAATAGTGGGGCGGTAATAAAGTTCGAGAGATAATGCGAAGCTATCACCACTAATACAATCGCAGTCAACATGGCAAAAACAAATAGCTTTTCCAATTGACGTACACGGGCAAACGCTTCTTTTTCTGGAAGCTCAACCACTAAAGCCCAATGAATGCTTTTCAGATTGATAGGGGCATAAGCAGCAATGACTTGTTCACCATCGGTATTCGTATAGGTACCTACCGAACGCTTGCCAGACAAGGCGAGCTCGACCACTTGTTTGCTCTTTTCGACGGCGATTTCTGCAGACGTTAGCGTTCGTGAACGCAAATCTTGGCCGACGAGTATGGTTTGCATTGATGGATTATTGTTGCCATCGGCGATCAGTTTGGTGATGGCATTACTGGGTAGGCGGAACATGGCATAGCTGTGTAAGTAGCCTTGTTGAATAATTGGTGCGCCGAGCCAAGCGTACTGTTTTCCGTCTTCTTCGACAAAATCTGAGATGACCACTGGGGTGAAGTCTTCATTGGTTTTGCGTTGTTCATTGACCGTTTGTTCTAGACGTTTAAACGTATGCCCTAGGTTGGCATCTTGATATTTGCCCGTTAATAAATTGGTGCCAAAGTTGTCGTATTTATAAATGGAGTAAACGACGTTGCCTTCAATATCAACTAAGAGAATGTCATCGAAATCTGAGCGTTTTAGCAGTTCTAAAAAGGCCCAGTGATAGCGTTTGTGTAGTAACCGGTAACGTTCGCTTCCCACATAACTGCTGGATTGTGGCAGCACTGACGTTTTTATTGGATCGCCAGAACCGGGGATGTAACGCTGCTGGGCATGTTCACGAGCCGCTTCGATACTGACATCCAAGCGTTGGAATGCATTGACTAAACCATAAAAACGTCCGCCACTGGCATAAGCAAGCTCGGAACGGACAAAGCCCATGACTTCTGACTCTTTGGCCATCATGTAATCGATCACTTGCTGCTGCTTGGTATCTCGTACCGAAACGAGGTACGAGGTGCTTTGCTCTTCCAAGTCTTTACTGTGGGAATGGAGGAAAAACAGCGCGGTAATCGTCAATGGAATAATGCTAAGAGCCAAAAAGGCCGCCATCAGGGTATTCTGCAGGCGCTTGAATTTTTGTTTTCGATAGAACCTAAACATAATTAAGGCGTTACTTTTGGTGATACTCGTTGGCGCTCGCGAGCCATGAGCGGGTGAATGACAAGAAAAACCTAAAGTAACGAAATTAACGAGTTTTTTTACTTTGACAAGTAAGTCCAAGCTAAAGCGTGGGCATAGGCGCAAAAAACGTGAGGCAGGTGCCGCATTTTGAGCATATTTACGTCAAAAGCGGCAAAATGTAAGAAGTTATTTTTTAGCGTGATAGATGGCAAACTTAGTCGTTTTCGCTGTAATGTCGCAGTGCCCAAACGCTTGCTCAATGATTGGTGGATATTTTAAAAAGCTGTTGGCCACAACCCAAAGTGAGCCAGTGGCGGCTAAATGGTGGATGGATTCAGCCAAGAGTTGTTCTGTAGGGCTGTAGCGCGTGTCTAAACCTGAATGGAAAGGTGGGTTGGTGACGATATAGTGGTATTGGCTTCCTACATTCGAGAGCATATCAGACGGATAAACCCGACCACTTAGTTGATTAGCGATAAGGGTTTCTTGACTAGAACGAATCGCCAGAGCGCTAATATCGGTCATTTCCAGTTCAATTTCAGGGTTGAGTTTTGCCATAACACAGCCCAACACCCCAGCACCACAGCCAATATCGATCACCTTACCACTGAGAGCGGGTAACGTATCCAGTAGCAGTCGGCTACCCAGATCAAATTCGCCATGACTAAACACGCCAGGCAGGCTGCGAATCGTTAATTCATGGCCTTGATAGGTTACAGAGTATGATTTAAACCACTGAGTAATATCAAATTGATCAGGTTTATTTTCACATTGTCCCCAATAGAATGAGCAGCGACGAGCAGAGTCGTATTTGTAGATCGAACCATAAGGCGTAAACATTTTCTCAATGCTCTTCACACCCGAACGGTTTTCCCCGACCACTACAAGTTCCGTGCCTGTACCGAACTTGGAAAGTAGCATTGCGAGTAAATACTCAGCTTCTTGTTTGGCTTTTGGCCAGTAGAGCAGGATCAAATCTGCGTTGATCTCGTCGGTGAGTTGTTCGCCAAAATAGCAGTTAATTTCAGCAAACGGTTTGAGCTGAGAATAGTAGCCGTAGTGCGTGGTAAACACTGAAACGGAAGCGCAATGCTGACGAAGTTCGATAGGAAAGCGATCTTCGGCCTCTCCCGCCACCAGAACATGTTTACCAGCAAAATAGTCGAGTTGGCGAAGGGCAATTTCAGTCGGGGCGGTATAGTGTTGCATGGCGCGTTCTACTCAATAAAAGGGGGCAGATTTTCGCATAATCTGCCCTTTGAATGAAGCCTTTACTCTGGATTAGCTTTGATCTTGCTGATCTAAAAAGCTGCGAAATTCTTCTTCATAGATATTAAACAGTACCATGGTGATGGCAAAAATCAGCGGGCCATAAATTAAGCCGATCAAACCAAATAACTGAATTCCGCCGAGCAGCGAGAAAAAAATCATCAGAGTATTCATACCGGCACTGCCCTGCATCAAGAATGGGCGTAGTAGGTTATCAATCGAGCCCACTACCGCAATACTCCATATTGCGAGGAAGAAAGCCCAAGTGGTTTCGCCAATTAAAAAGAGGTAGAGCGTCGCGGGGATCCAAATTAAAGCGGTACCCACCACGGGGATGAATGAGGCAAATCCCATCATGGTTCCCCAAAACAACCCTGGGAATCCTGCTAACCACATACCAATTCCTCCCGCAAAACCTTGAGCGATCGCAGTTAAAAATGAACCCATCACTGCCGATTTTGAGACGTTCTCAATTTCATTGAGCAAGCGATCTTCTTGGCTACGCGATAGGGGAAGAATATGGCGGATTGCGCTGATAATTTTGTCGTGATCACGCAATAAAAAGAACAATACAAATAACATCAGGAAAAAATTCATCACGAAGCTGGTGGCATCCCCGAGAATTTTGGCGCTTATGCTGACTAAATTACTGCCAAAGGTGGTCGCAAATTGGGCAACACGCTGCGCGATTTGCTGTGGGCTAATTTCTTCAAAAGGAAGATATTGATTGGCGAGGCCAAGTGCTTTTACTACCCAAGGATGACTCAATAATTCCTGAATGCCGCCATGAGTCACCCAAGAATAAAGGTTTTGAGAAAATTTAGAGCCTTGTTGCACAATGGCTCCGAAGATAAACAACAACGGAATCACCACGATGACGGTCAGCACCACGCAGGATAAAAAGGCAGAGATGTTATGGTGTGAGGGAAGTTTTCTATCAAGCCAATCATGGATAGGGAACATCAATAACGAGATGATGAACGCCATAACAATCGAGTTGATATAAGGCTCGACTAACCAGTAACAGGCGAGTGCAGAAGCCAACAGAGCCACAACTAATACGCGATGACTGGAGGCTAATTTAATTTTTTCTGACACGAGACTTATCCACCTTAAGTAAGTTGAAGAGCTATAATGACGCCAATTCAGTTGCTTATCAATCTAGAGGTCAAGATGGGCTGTTGTGATAAAAACGAATGTTGTGACAAAAAAGCGAAACGTAAACCGATCCCGTGGTTTGGCGTAGTGATTTGCGTTCTAGTACTGATGAGTGTTTATTATTGGCAATAGATTTTCGCTCAATGAAAAAGGCAGCCTCGGCTGCCTTTGAAAAGTGAGAGCACACCGTTTGTTAAGCTTTCGCTTCCGCTGCCAAAATGGCAAAGCTGCGATCGGCGGCTTCTAATGTGGCTTCAATCTCTTTTGAACCGTGAGCCAGTGAGGTAAAGCTAGCTTCAAAGGCCGACGGTGCGAGATAAACGCCGTGTTGCAACATCAAGTGGAAGAAACGTTTGAAACGCTCTACATCGCAACGCGCGACATCTTCATAGCAAGTGACTTTCTCTTGTTCGGTGAAGAAGAAGCCAAACATGCCGCCAACTTGGTGTACCAAAAGTGGAATGCCATGTTGATCTGCCAGTGATTTAAAGCCGTCAGCCAGTTGTTTGGTTTTTGCGGCTAAGCGCTTTTCATTGCCTTCTTCACGCAGTAGATTCAGACAGGCATAGCCCGCTGCCATCGCGATAGGGTTGCCTGAAAGTGTACCCGCTTGGTAAACCGGGCCTGTTGGGGCAATGTATTGCATCACTTCACGACGACCACCGAAAGCGCCGACGGGCATACCACCACCGATCACTTTACCGAGAGTGGTTAAGTCTGGCTTGATGTTGTAGTGGGCTTGAGCTCCGCCCAGTGCAACGCGGAAACCGGTCATCACTTCATCAAAAATCAGCAGTGCGCCTTCTTGGTCACAGATTTCACGTAGACCTTCATGGAAGCCTTCAACGGGAGGAATACAGTTCATGTTGCCGGCAACAGGTTCAACAATAATGCACGCAATTTCACCTTTATTGGCGGCAAACAGTTCGCGTACGGAATCTAAATCGTTAAAACGAGCCGTTAAAGTATGTTTGGCGAAATCTGCCGGCACACCAGGTGAGCTTGGTTGACCAAGCGTTAACGCGCCAGACCCTGCTTTAACTAATAAGCTATCGGCATGGCCGTGATAGCAGCCTTCAAACTTGACGATTTTATCGCGACCGGTGTAACCACGAGCAAGGCGGATAGCACTCATCGTGGCTTCAGTACCGGAGTTCACCATGCGCAGTTGCTCCATGGAAGGAACCAGTTCAGACACCAACTCTGCCATGATGATTTCCATTTCGGTGGGGGCACCGAAACTTAAACCACGTTGTGCCGCTTGGATGACCGCTTCACGGATCACCGCATGGTTGTGGCCGAGAATCATTGGTCCCCAAGATCCCACGTAGTCAATGTATGCTTTACCATCGGCATCAAAAATCAGCGCGCCATCGGCACGATCAATGAAAATCGGTGAACCACCTACTCCGTTAAAGGCACGAACTGGAGAGTTAACGCCACCCGGAATAGTGGTTTGCGCCTTTTGATACAACTCGGCTGATTTGGTCATGCTACTTTCCTCTTATGATGAATCGGACCAATTTTGGGGCGCATTGTACGCCGATGCTTTGGGTGGTGAAATGTTTTCGCTACATTTTGATCGATTTTCCCTGTCTGCAACCCCAAAACCGCGAGGAATGAAGCGAATTTATCGGTCAAAATCATTCGGATTAAGGCTAATACTTGAACGGCCAACTCAGGTATTGGATAATCGCTGCCATTATCACTATTAGATGTGCTGCGCATCGAACTCTAGAATGTTGCGGCACTTTCCACGAATGAGAGAGGTCATCGTGAGCGAAGTTAATGTACCATTATCCTTTTCTGATGCGGCGGCAACGCGTGTTAAAGCGTTGATCGCTGAAGAAGAAAATCCATCGTTGATGCTACGTGTTTATATTACCGGTGGTGGTTGTAGCGGTTTTCAATACGGCTTTACTTTTGATGAAACCGTAAATGAAGGTGATACCACGATTGAAAATAGTGGTGTTGTTTTGGTGGTTGACCCGATGAGTTTGCAGTATTTGATCGGTGGCGTGGTTGACTATACGGAAGGTCTTGAAGGCTCAAGATTTTTCGTGAATAACCCAAATGCAACAACAACGTGTGGTTGCGGCGCATCATTTAGCGTCTAATCCTGAGTCACAGAATCAGGAAAAATCAGGCCAATCGAAGAATTCGATTGGCCCAAACTACGTATCAGGATGTAACGTGGTCATAACAATAAGGAATATTTATGTTTCCGGTAAAAACCTCCGTTCGTCAGGTTCGCGATTATTTTCTTCATCAACCTTGGTTGATTTCCATCTTCTTCATTGTGGTGTTGGTGGCATGGCTTGGTTTAGGGCGCCCCAGTGCTCAAGAACCCCAAACCTCGACAGAAATTCAAGTCCCCTTGGCTAAAGTTGGCTATCAAACCTTTACGGCTGAACAAACGGACAAAGTGATTGAGCTTTATGGCCGAACGGCTCCGGATCGACAAGCCAATATTGGTGCTGAGATCGCAGGGCGAATTATCGATATCAAAATTGTTAAAGGCCAAGCGGTAAGCAAGGATCAAGTGATTGCTTTAATTGATCGAGGCGATCTGGATGCTCAGTTAGAACGAGCCAAAGCACAGTTGAAAGTGCGACAACAAGAATTTAATGCGGCAAGTACTTTGAAAAACAAAGGTTTGCAAGGAGAGGTTGCCTTTACTAATGCCGCAGCGGCATTGACGGACGCTCAATCTTCGTTAAGTACCGTACAGCGCCTATTGGAGAATACTCAAGTTCAAGCCCCCTTTGAGGGCGTTGTCGAAACCTTGCCGATTGAAAAAGGGGATTTTGTGTCGATTGGTGATCCCGTCGCGTCGATCATTGATCTGCATCGACTGGTGATTGAGGCGGATGTGAGTGAGCGACATATACAGCATGTTCAGCTTGGGCAGCCAGCAGTGATTCGCTTTATGGATGGAAGTCAAACTCAAGGTAAAGTTCGTTATATTTCAAGGCTTTCTTCTCCTGCAACCAATACATTTGCCATTGAAGTCGCAATGGATAACCCACAACAAACGATTCCGGCAGGGGTGAGTGCCGAAGTTTCATTGAGTTTGATGACGCAGTCGGCAATCAAAATTACGCCGGCAATGCTTGCCCTAGATGATGTTGGGAATCTAGGCGTAAAAACGCTGCAAGGAGATGTGGTTCACTTTGTGCCGATTCAATTAGTGAAAGCTGAGCAAGATGGTGTTTGGCTGACCGGATTGGGTGAAACGGTGGAAATCATCACTCGTGGTCAAGGCTTTGTGCGTGATGGGGATAAGGTTATCGCCACTCTGCTAGCGACGACTAACTAGGAGCCGCCCCATGTTTACTCTGATTGATGCGGCGTTATCTCGTACACGAACCATGCTGACGTTGTTGGTGTTTATTCTGGTTGCAGGGATTGCGACATATGTGACCATTCCGAAAGAATCAAGCCCTGACGTCACCATCCCGATTATTTATGTTTCCGTTAGTCACCAAGGCATCTCTCCCAGTGATGCGGAACGTTTGATTGTTCGACCTTTAGAGCAAGAACTGCGTTCTATTGAAGGTGTGAAAGAGATGACCGCAACGGCTTCAGAAGGGCATGCTTCTGTTGTGCTGGAGTTTAATGTTGGCGTTGATCTAGCGAAAGCGATGGCGGATGTGCGTGATGCGGTGGATTTGGCAAAACCGAAGCTGCCTGCGGATACCGATGAGCCTACCGTGAATGAAGTCACTCTTGCGGCTGAACAACCGATTCTCTCTGTGGTGCTTTATGGCACGGTTCCAGAACGAACAGCCGTACAGATTGCGCGCCAACTGCGCGATAAACTCGAAAGTTATCGGCAAATACTCTCCGTTGATATAGCCGGTGATCGGGAGGAGATTGTTGAAATCGTTGTGGATCCGCTACTCATGGAGAGTTACGGGCTAGATCAAGGCGATATTTATAATCTGATTGCGCTCAATAACCGTGTGGTTGCGGCTGGATTTGTCGATACCGGATACGGACGTTTTTCAGTCAAAGTGCCTTCAGTTTTTGAATCGTTGAAAGATATGCTTGAACTTCCGATTAAAGTGGATGGCAAACAAGTCATTACCTTTGGTGATGTGGCAACGGTACGACAATCCTTCCGAGATCCAGAAAGCTATGCCAGATTGGATGGTAAACCTGCGATTGTTTTAGATATTAAAAAACGCTCGGGTGAAAACATTATTGAAACGGTTGGGTTGGTGAAAGCCGTATTAACCGAGGCACAAGCTCGTGAAGAATGGCCAAGTAACCTACTGGTTAAAACCATTTGGGATGAGTCTAAAGATGTCAAACTCATGCTCAACGATCTGCAAAACAATATTTTGTCGGCAATCATTCTTGTCGTGATTGTGATTATTGCGATCTTGGGGGTACGTACCTCTTTGTTGGTTGGCGTTTCAATTCCTGGCTCATTCCTGACTGGCTTATTGGTGCTCGCGGTGTTTGGTTTAACGGTGAATATCGTTGTGCTGTTTGCCTTGATTATGGCCGTGGGAATGTTGGTGGATGGTGCCATAGTGGTGACTGAGTTTGCCGATCGGCGTATGCAAGAAGGAGTGCATCGTAGCGAAGCCTACCGAGATGCAGCCAAACGCATGGCGTGGCCGATCACCGCATCAACGGCGACGACATTAGCTGCGTTTCGCCCCTTTGCTAGTTTTGGCCGGATGTTACGGGGGAGTTTATGAAATATCTTCCGCTGACATTAATGGCCACGTTAACCGCTTCCTTAGTCATGGCACTACTGTTTGTGCCAGTTCTCGGTGGATTATTTGGGCGGCCACAACAAATTACCCAAGCGAATCAGGCGCGTATGGTTGCGCTGCATAATGGCGTATTTTTCACAAGCAACGGGGATTACCAAAGCCTACTACCTGACTTTAGCCATCGCGATCCGTCATCCAATAAAAATATTATGTGCAGCCTTATTGATGTCGGCGGCGATTGCTTTTGCTTACGCTAAAGCCGGTTTAGGCGCGGAGTTTTTCCCTGAGGTAGATCCACCGTTTTTTTCTGTCAAAGTGCGTTCTTATGGCGATCTCTCATTAGATGAAAAAGATCAGATCATGAGTGATGTAGAGCAGGTGATGCTCGGCCACAAAGAGTTTGAAAGTGTTTATACACGTACTGGTGGTGATGATGAAATTGGAGTGGTGCAGATAACTCCGGTCGATTGGCAGTATCGACGCAGTGTCAAAACCATCATTGATGAGTTGAAGCAAGTGACGGATGCTTTTCCGGGCGTGGAAATTGAGTACAAGTTTCCGGATGCAGGGCCTCCCGTTGAGCATGATTTGGATATTGAGCTTTCATCGCGTGTTCCGGCAGAACTTGAGAAAGCGACTCAACAAGTCCGGCTATGGGCTGAGGCGAATCCCGCGTTAACAAATTTAAGTGATAACGGCAGCAAGCCGGGGATTGATTGGAAAATTGATATCCGGCGTGATGATGCCTCGCGTTTTGCCGCGGATGCCACATTAGTGGGTAATACCGTGCAGTTTGTGACGAATGGCCTCAAGATTGGCGACTATCTTCCGGATGATAGCGATGAGGAAGTCGACATTTTAGTGCGTTATCCGAGTGAGTATCGCGATATCGGACGTTTTGACCAGCTGCGAGTGAAAACACCACAAGGTTTGGTTCCGCTGACCAATTTTGCGCAAATAACGCCTGAGCCTAAGCAAGATACGATTCACCGTATTGACGGACGAAGAGTGATCAACGTCATGGCTGACCTTAAGGAAGGCTACAATTTGGCCTTAGAGTTACCCGCCATTGAGCAAGCTCTTAAGGGGCTCAATTTACCAAGTAGTGTCGAATTTCGTATTCGTGGTCAAAATGAAGAGCAAGAGCACTCTGCTGCCTTTTTGGAAAAGGCCTTTTTGGTGGCATTAGCGGCAATGGCGATCATCTTGATTACCCAGTTTAATAGCTTTTATCAAGCATTCTTGATTTTGACCGCAGTGATATTTTCTACTGTTGGGGTGTTTGCTGGTTTGCTCATTTTCCAAAAGCCGTTTGGGATTATCATGTCTGGGATTGGGGTGATTGCATTGGCTGGTATCGTCGTCAATAACAATATCGTATTGATTGATACATACAACCAGTTACTCAAACGCGGATTAAGCCGTGAGGAGGCGATTTTACGCACAGGAGTGCAGCGCTTACGGCCTGTATTACTGACGACCATCACCACCATTCTAGGTTTGATGCCGATGGTCCTTGAGATGAATATTGACATCATCAATCAGAAAATTGAGTTTGGTGCACCGAGCACGCAGTGGTGGTCTCAGCTTGCGACCGCCGTTGCCGGCGGATTAGCCTTTGCGACAGTGCTAACCTTAGTTCTCACTCCTTGTTTACTGATGTTAGGACGTCGTAAAACCGCCATGAATGACGAGCTTGAGGTTTCATAAAGAGGTCTGCGGCTCATCGCTGTCGTTCAGGATCATTAAGGCCAGCAAAATGCTGGCCTTATTTTTAGGGCGTTAGAAAGCCATTATTGTTGGTTAGCGTAAAGCAGCTGACTGTAGCGCTCCAGCTTTGCCATGCGTTGTTTAGCATTAGCAATAAAAGTCTCTTTGGCTTTACCACTGAGTGATTGTGCTTGTGGTAACTCAACCGTACGAGGGTTTTTATGCACGCCATTCACCAAGAATTCGTAGTGTAAATGCGGTCCAGTAACACGCCCAGTACCTCCTAACGTACCTATGCTCTGTCCTTGCTTTACACGTTGCCCTGTTTTTACCAGTCGGCGTTGCAAGTGAAGGTACTTAGTAATGTAAGTATTACTGTGGCGGATATAGACATAGTTACCGTTAAATTGGTTATAGCTTGATTTTTCAACCACACCATCACCCGCCGCCCAGATTGGGGTACCTACAGGCGCTGCGTAGTCAGTACCACGGTGTGCTTTAACTTGACCCGTCACAGGGTGAAGGCGTCGAGGGTTAAAGTTAGAAGAAACTCGTCGGAAATCCAGAGGGGAGCGCAAAAAGGCTTTCTTCATTGCGCGGCCATTCTCATCGTAATAGTTACCGGTATTGTCATCTAGAATGGCAGTAAAAGTAGAGCCTTGGTTGGTAAACGTTGCGGCAATAATATTCCCGCGACCGATCACGGCCCCTTCTACAATGTTTTCTTGGTACAGCAGTTTGAACTGATCGCCCTCACGGATATCGAGGGCAAAGTCGATATCCCAACCGAACAATCCTGCGAGTTCCATAATTTGGTTAGCGCTTAAACCGGCTGCCATCCCTGCATTCCAGAAGCTTGAGGTGATTTTTGCTTCTGCATAGTTGTATTGATAGAAGATCTCTTTCTTATCAAACTCTGAGGTAAAGCCTGATTCAGAACGAGTGATGACAAAGGTTTCGTAAGGGCTGATTGTGCGCTTGAGCTTAACTAATTGGTTATTTTCATCAAATCCGAATTTCAATTCATCTTCGGGCATTAACTTGGAGAGTTGACTGTTGATGTCACTGTTACTGGAGGTTAACTCATACAGTACGCGAGAAGAGAGCCCTGCACGCTGAAACAAGACGGCTGCACTTTCACCATTGCGTACTTGATAAACCTCCCAACGCAGTAGAGCACTAGGAGCTTCTGTCTCATTAGTGGTTGAAAGTAGCTGATTATCAAGAGAGAGCGGATAATGACGTCCGACTTCTAATTGAGATTCCGGTTTATGTAAACGTTCAGCATTAGGCAGAAAAAAAACGGCGAAGGCAATGACGGCACTAAAAACGGTGATTAACACACGGTGCAGCCACGGAAGACGAGTGAAAAGTGAAAGCATATTCAGTTCAAATTCATTTAATTATTAACAAAATCGCTGTCGGGTAGTCTAACTGGTTTCAAAATGCATCGCTATTCAAGTAATATGTTCCACTATCAAATTTTTGCCAAATCTGTGGGAGTGAACAAGAATGGCGAGTATTGAAGCCGCTTTAGCTGAGATTAAACGTGGTGTTGAAGAGCTGATCCCTGAAGAAGAGTTGATCGCGAAGCTCAAAGAAAACCGTCCGCTGCGCATTAAATTGGGTGCAGATCCAACGGCTCCGGATATCCATCTAGGCCACACTGTAATCCTCAATAAGCTTCGTACTTTCCAGGATTTGGGTCATGACGTGACATTTTTGATTGGTGACTTTTACCGGTATGGTGGGCGATCCAAACAAGGAAAAAATACCACTCGCCTACCTTTGACTCGCGAAGATGTTCTGCGTAATGCGGAAACCTATAAACAGCAAGTATTTAAGATTCTTGATCCGTCGAAAACCAAGATCCAATTTAACTCAGAATGGTTATCACAACTGGGTGCAGAGGGCATGATCCGCCTCGCTTCAAACCAGACCGTTGCTCGTATGTTAGAACGTGATGACTTTAAAAAGCGTTACAACAATGGTCAGCCGATTGCGATCCATGAGTTTATGTACCCATTACTACAAGGCTACGACTCAGTGGCTATGGAAACGGATGTTGAGCTGGGCGGTACCGATCAGAAGTTCAACTTGCTGATGGGGCGTGAACTACAAAAGTCCAACGGTCAGAAACCACAAGTGGTATTGATGATGCCGCTGCTGGTGGGGCTGGATGGCGAGAAGAAGATGTCCAAATCGGCACACAATTATATCGGTGTGAGCGAAGCGCCAAGCGAAATGTTTGGCAAAATCATGTCGATCTCTGATGACCTGATGTGGAGCTACTACGAACTGCTCTCTTTCCGTCCGTTAGAGGAAATAGCACAGTTCAAAGCTGATGTACAAAATGGTACAAACCCTCGTGACATCAAGATCTTATTAGCAAAAGAGATCATTACTCGCTTCCATACTGCCGCTGATGCAGACGCCGCAGAGCAAGAGTTTATCAACCGTTTCCAAAAAGGCGCTATGCCAGAGGAGATGCCTGAGTTCGAATTTGATGCCGGTATTGCGATCTCAAATCTGCTAAAAGACGCAGGATTGGTGGGATCGACGTCGGATGCTCTGCGCATGATTAAGCAAGGTGCGGTGAAGCTTGATGGCGAGAAGTTAGAGGACGCGAAACTCGTACCTGCTTGTGGCACATCGGTTTATCAAGTGGGTAAGCGTAAGTTTGCGCGAGTTACCATTAAGTAAGCTCACTCATAACAATAAAAAAGCGCCTAAGGCGCTTTTTTATTGTCCCATGATCCGTATTGGCATATTTGTGGCTAGCGCTGAAAAGGGGATAAGCCTCAATGAGGTTTAGATGCTAAACGATTACGTTGGATAAGTTCCTGATAAAGCTGAGTTTCAAATTGAACGATTGCGGGCTCAACCGCAGCTTCAGTGCCGTTTTGGGGCGGGAAATAGTCAGTCACAAATTGTACGAAAAGTGTTGTCGGGCGATGATGTTCATCGACGACGAATCCCACCATATTATACGTGCCATACAACGAACCACTCTTGGCTTTCATTTGCCCACTTATTTGAGGCGCACGCATGCTACGGCGATATTGCAGTGTGCCCGATTCCCCCGCCGAAGGTAGCAGAGTAATCAACCCTAGTTGCTCATCATGCTGATAAAGATAGCGCAATGTCTCGATCATCACGTGTGGGCGCATTCGATTATTCCGAGAGAGGCCAGAGCCATCGGCTAATTGGGTATCTTCTAATGAGATGCCTGTTCTCGAATAAAAAACCTGCTTGATGGCTTGAGTACCATTCGAGAAGCTACCTGGTTGTAGATAAAAACGGTGACCTAAGGTTTTTGTTAATGTGTCTGCAATCAGGTTATCTGAGTCTTGCAGCATCGTTTTTAGCAGTACGGGTAATGGATCAGATTGATGATCAGCGACTTTTTGAGCTTGGTTAAATGCAGAGTTGCCCACTTTCACTTCGCCTTTGAGCTCGATATTGAGTTGTGCCAGCAAGCGATAGACGATGCGCTGGGCGTACAACCCAGTATCTTGTACGGCAAATTTTAGTGGTAATGGTTTATCTCTTTGAGTCAGGCAGCCTGCTAGTTGGTAGTGGTTTTCTGGAGTAGCGGTGAGTTCTAAATCACACAGCAGGCTTTCTTGCTCATTTTTACTGACGCTGATGGCTCGTGTTTGAACATGTACCGGATACTGCTCCGGTATGTAGACGCGAGTGCGTCCTTGTGGCTCAGTATAAATAGACGCTTGAATACAATTACCATCTAAATTGATGGCACTGGCAGGAGCGCTATAGCACACACCTAGAATATCCCAAGGCCAACCAACCGCACGCTCGTAACCACTAAAAATACTGTTATCTAACCATAAGTCACCTTCAATTTTCCCACCTGTTTGTGACTTAAGTTGTTTAAGTAACGCGGTGAGATCTGCCGTGGTGAAAGTGGGATCTCCTGAAAAACGAATAGCCCAATCGTCACCAGAGCGAATTAATTCTGTGCGAAAGCGAAACTCATCGCCCAATTCGAGTTTGGCAGCGAGTGCGGTTAGAATTTTTTGCGTGCTCGCAGGGGGATAATAAAGATGCGTATTCAGATCGAGAATGGTCTGTTTTGAGCCGATATCCTCAATCAGTAATGCATAACGAGATCCAACGGGAAGTTTATTCGTGGCTGAACTGAATTGAGTTTCCGCATGGGCGCTTGGCAAAAAGAGAAGAAAACAAAAAATAAGTCGCCAAACTGGCGAGGATGAAAACGGCATAACCAAAAACTTCCAAAGAGGGCAGTTGCGAAAGTATAGCCAGATAGAAAAACGCCTGCTAGTGAGCAGGCGTTTGGCGTGTGACTTTAAGTCAACAAATTAGAAGTCGTAACGCAGACCGATAGCCAGTTCGTCTTCTGCTTGTGCTTTAGTGATACCTTTATTCGCATCTTCATCTAGCAGATTAAAGTTGTAAGAGATGTAAGAGCGGAAGTTAGGTTTGAAGTAGTAAGTTGCATCGATAGCAAAATTGTCTGCTTCATCAGCTTTAGTGCCAGATGTCTTAGACTCTAGGTAGTTGTAGGTTGTAGAGAATACAGCTTGACCCATAGTGTATTTAGCTGCTAGCTCATAACCTGTTAGGTCTTCTTTTGCTTGGTTAGCTGGCTTATCTTGGCCATCAACAAAAGAACCTGCGAAGTAGAAGTCAGAAATCGCGTAAGAAGCCGCTAGCATGTATTGGCTTTGAGTATCTTGGTCTGCATAACCAGCGCCTAAAGTGATACCAGTCTCACCGATAGCGTAAACAGCAGACAAAGAGTAACCATCTGCGTTGTTATCAGTGTAAGTATCTGTCCAGCTACCATTAACTTTGTCTGCTGAACGATCAGCAAAACGGTAGCTTGCTTTTACGCCTAGGTCACCAAATTGGCCTTTGTAAGCCAGCATGTTGTCTGTACGGTCAGCTACTCCAATCTTGTATGCAGCAGAGTTACCGTGGTAAGCCATGATATCAGTGAAGTCAGTGATTACACCTAGTGCACCATCATTTTTACCGTAAGTCACTTCACCGTAAGTACCGCCGATACCAGCATAGGTATAGCGGTTGTCGAGGTTATCGTTTTTCTCGTCGCGATCATTAGTTGTGAATTCGCCTTCGTAGAAGCCAACGCCGTACAGGCTGTCGTTGATAGCCACTTTACCTAGGAAGTTTAGACGTACACGAGATTTATCATCTGCTTTACCGTCTTTTAGAGATAGGCGCGCTTCAGCACGGCCACCCATAGTCAGAGAAGCGCCATCTTTATTGTAGATTTCGCCAGCGTTTACACCAGTAGCCACTGCAGCAGCTGAAACAGCAAGAGCAATTAGAGTCTTGTTCATCTTATTAAGTCCTAATTTATTGTCCATAAATTTGATTTTTTGTACGACGTAAGCCACGTCAATCGAAATAGGTGATGCATCAAGCTTCATTGGTCATTGTTGTGTTGAAACCATAAAGCGTTAGAAATTTGATGGTTCAGCCATTTTCGTGGCTATTTTTTTACTCCCAAAGTTCCGCTATCAGTTAGTAAAATGATATAAATCAGACTTATGAACACTGTTTTATTGTTGATAAAAAATTATCAAGCTATTGTTTTATAACGGTTTAGTGTGTCTTTGTTAGCTTTCCTTTTTTATTCAATAAGTTGTATTTTTTATTTTTTTTATCGATATTGAGCAAAATGCACACGATCTAATTGTGCTAAAGATCACATATAAAATGTGAAAATTGGATTTTGAGTAAATTCGCCTCGCAAATCTTGAATTTGGATGATTTAGCTCTTAACTTTGTTTACACTTTCGATTAATCCAAATGGTTCAACACTGACCCGACCCGATTTAGGATGTTGGGAATCTTTTTATTGTCCAAAGAAAACTTTGGCGCAGAGGTAGACGATGGAAAAAGTTCCAATGACATTACGTGGTGAGAAACTCCTACGTGAAGAACTCGATAGATTATTAAAGCTCAGACCAAAAATTACAGAAGCGATTGCAGAAGCTCGCGAATTGGGTGATCTCAAAGAGAATGCGGAATACCATGCTGCACGTGAAGAGCAAGGGATCTGTGAAGCGCAAATTCGCGATATTGAATACAAGCTGTCTGTGGCTCAAGTGATTGATGTCACTACCATGGAAAACAACGGCAAAGTTATTTTTGGTGCGACAGTGACACTGATCGATGTCAATACGGATGAAGAGAAAACGTATCAAATCGTTGGAGATGATGAAGCGGATATCAAATCTGGTCGTATTTCGGTTAACTCACCGATTGCTCGTGGCTTGATTGGTAAGATGGAAGGTGACGAAGTAGCGATTGTTACCCCTGGTGGCAACAAAGATTTCGAAATCGATCGTGTTGAATACCTATAAGCTCGGTAATTCAAAAAGTAAAAAGGTCGCTAATGCGACCTTTTTTGTTCATCCAATGGCTGATTATTTGCGCGGCAATTCGATCTTGCGTTGCTGAGACTGGCGATAAAGTACTAGAACTTTACCAATTACCTGTACTTTTTCGGCACCAGTTTCACGAACAATTGCGTCAACGATCAATTGCTTAGTCTCACGATCTTCCGAAACGACTTTCACTTTAATCAGTTCGTGGTGATCGAGCGCAATTTCGATTTCCGCCAGCACAGCTTCTGTTAATCCGTTTGCGCCCATTAGCACAACAGGTTTTAAGTTGTGTGCCAAGGCTTTCAGATGCTGCTTTTGTTTGTTGCTTAGGTTCATTACGCGGCCAAATTTATTTAATATTAGGGTTGAAAACCGTCATTTTAACGCCATCTATTCTAGAAGACTATATTTTCTACCAGACTTTCTTGGATAGCGGTGACTGAGTTAGGAACAAAATGAGTAAACAAAAACACTCGGCGAGTTCAACTCGCTGGTTAAAAGAGCATTTTGACGACAAATATGCTAACGAAGCGAGGAAGAAAGGCTTCCGTTCTCGTGCTATCTTCAAAATAGAAGAGATCCAAAATAAAGACAAACTACTAAAAGCAGGTATGACTGTCGTTGATCTTGGTGCAGCACCAGGTGGATGGTCACAGTTTGCTGCGAAAGTCGTGGGTGATAGTGGTCGAGTGATTGCTTGCGACCTTTTACCGATGGAATCCATTGCCGGTGTTTCTTTCTTGCAAGGAGACTTCCGTGAAGAAGCCGTATTGAATGCATTACTGGAACGTATTCAACCAGAGATGGTTGATGTGGTGATGTCTGATATGGCACCGAATATGGCTGGGAACCTATCGGTTGACCAACCGCGGGCTATGTACCTTGTCGAATTGGCACTGGATATGTGTCGACAAGTTCTGGCTCAGAATGGTAGTTTTGTGGTGAAAGTGTTTCAAGGAGAGGGCTTTGATGATTATGTCAAAGCAGTCAGAGACCTGTTTAAAGTGGTTAAAATTCGCAAACCGGACTCATCTCGATCACGTTCACGCGAAGTTTTTATCGTAGCGACTGGTTACAAAGGTTAACTATTTCACCGTTTGGTGCTCAAGTCGAACCTATAGCCGCTAGCTATAAACTGTAGTACCCTACCTTTTAATTACAATTAGTTATCGAGAGGCTTACACCTTGAGTGACATGGCAAAAAATTTAATTCTGTGGCTTGTGATTGCTGTCGTTTTAATGTCTGTATTCCAGAGTTTCGGCCCTGGCGAGAACAACGGTAAAGCAGTCGACTACACCACATTCGTAAAGGAAGTTGGTCAAGGCCAGATTCAGGAAGCCCAATTCAACAACGGTGAAATTACTTTCATGCGTCGTGGCGGGGGCAGCCGTTATGTAACCTACATGCCGGTTTATGATCAAAAGCTCCTCGATGACTTGATTAATCAAGATGTCAAAGTGCAAGGCACGCCTCCAGAAGAGCAGAGCTTGCTAGGTACTATTTTCATCTCTTGGTTCCCAATGATTCTGTTGATTGGGGTTTGGATCTTCTTCATGCGTCAAATGCAAGGTGGCGGTGGCAAAGGTGCCATGTCATTTGGTAAAAGCAAAGCACGTATGATGAGTGAAGACCAGATAAAAACGACCTTCAGTGATGTCGCGGGTTGTGACGAAGCCAAAGAAGATGTGAAAGAACTGGTGGATTACCTGCGCGACCCTAGCCGTTTCCAAAAATTGGGCGGTAAGATCCCAACGGGTGTATTAATGGTAGGGCCTCCTGGTACGGGTAAAACGCTGCTAGCCAAAGCCATTGCAGGTGAAGCGAAAGTACCTTTCTTTACTATTTCGGGTTCTGATTTCGTAGAGATGTTCGTTGGTGTCGGTGCATCTCGTGTGCGTGACATGTTTGAACAAGCGAAGAAAGCCTCTCCATGCATCATTTTTATTGATGAAATTGATGCTGTGGGTCGTCAACGTGGCGCAGGTGTTGGTGGTGGTCACGATGAACGTGAGCAAACCCTAAACCAAATGCTGGTTGAGATGGATGGTTTTGAAGGAAATGAAGGCATCATTGTAATTGCGGCAACCAACCGTCCTGATGTGCTTGACCCTGCATTGCTACGTCCAGGGCGTTTTGACCGTCAAGTCGTGGTAGGCCTGCCAGATGTGCGTGGTCGTGAGCAAATTCTTAAAAGTGCATATGCGCAAAGTGCCTTTGGCGAATGATGTTGAGCCTTCATTGATTGCTCGCGGTACTCCGGGATTCTCGGGTGCGGATTTGGCGAACTTAGTCAACGAAGCGGCACTGTTTGCAGCCCGTGGTAACAAGCGCAACGTCTCTATGGTTGAGTTTGAACTGGCAAAAGACAAAATCATGATGGGTGCAGAGCGCCGTTCAATGGTTATGTCAGAAGAGATCAAAGAGTCCACCGCTTACCATGAGGCGGGCCATGCGGTCGTGGGACGTTTAGTGCCTGAGCATGATCCTGTGTATAAGGTTTCGATCATTCCTCGTGGTCGAGCGTTGGGTGTCACAATGTATCTACCTGAGCAAGATCGCGTGAGTATGTCTAAGCAGCATCTGGAATCGATGATCTCTAGCTTATATGGCGGTCGTCTGGCTGAAGAGTTGATTTACGGCAAAGACAAAGTTTCAACAGGCGCATCAAACGATATCGAGCGTGCCACTGAAATTGCTCGTAAGATGGTGACCCAATGGGGCTTCTCTGAAAAGCTAGGTCCTATGCTATATGCAGAAGATGAAGGCGAAGTGTTCCTTGGACGCAGTGTGACACAGACGAAACATATGTCAGATGACACTGCAAAGTTGATTGACGACGAAGTCCGCCAACTTATTGATCGCAACTACGAACGAGCTCGCCAAATCATCATCGATAATATGGATATCATGCATGCAATGAAAGATGCTTTGATGAAGTATGAAACGATCGATGCAGGTCAAATTGATGACTTAATGGCGCGTAAGCCTGTGATTCGTGAGCCGGCTGGTTGGGCGGATCAAACCAAAGCACAACCAGAAGCGAAAGCGGTGGAACCTGAAGTGAAAGCCGAACCCACCTCTGATGTTGTCGCTGATGATGTTGCGCCGTCAAAGCGAGAAAAAAGACGCTGAAATAACGTCACTTTTAAACTCTAAACCCCGACTTGTTCGGGGTTTTGTGTTTGCAAGGGAGCAAATTTTAAAACGATGAAAATCAGTTATGCCAATAAGCAACTCAATTTGAACTCTCCTGTTGTCATGGGGATTTTAAACACCACACCAGATTCTTTCTCGGATGGTGGAAGCTACATTCAGCTCGATAAAGCACTCATGAGAGCACAACAGATGATCGATGCTGGCGTCGCGATCATTGATATCGGTGGCGAATCGACTCGGCCAGGGGCTCCGGATGTAAGCTTAGAAGAGGAATTACAACGTGTGATTCCATTGATCACCGCGATTCGTCAACAAAATGCTCAGGTATGGATTTCCATTGATACCAGCAAAGCTGAAGTAATGCGTCAAGCGATTGTAGCGGGGGCGGATCTGATTAATGATGTGAGAGCTTTGCAAGAGCCAGGAACACTAGATGTTGCCGCTCAGGCTCAGGTTCCCGTCTGTATTATGCATATGCAAGGACAACCACGTACCATGCAAATGGCTCCTCAATACGACAATGTGGTCGAAGATGTTTGTGCGTTTTTAGTTGAGCGAATTGCCGCCTGTGAGGCAGCTGGTATTAAGCGTGAGAATATTATCTTGGATCCCGGTTTTGGCTTTGGAAAATCGATTCAACACAATTATCATTTGCTCGCACACTTAGAACAGTTTCATCGTTTTGGATTGCCCGTTTTGGCTGGAATGTCGCGTAAATCAATGATTTTTAAAACACTGAATAAACAACCAGCAGAGTGTGTCGCAGGGAGCGTGGCTTGTGCGACTTTAGCGGCAAGTAAAGGGGCGCAAATCATTCGGGTACATGATGTAGAACAAACGCTAGATGCACTAAAAATAGTGCAACTGACGTACGAAAATTTGTAAAAACAATAATGTAAAGGAAACAAAAATGTCTGATAAAAGACGTTACTTTGGTACTGATGGGGTACGAGGCAAAGTTGGCCAATACCCAATTACACCTGATTTTGTACTTAAGCTTGGCTGGGCGGCTGGACGTGTTTTGGCAAAACAAGGCACAAAGAAAGTCATCATTGGTAAAGATACTCGTATTTCGGGCTATATGCTGGAATCCGCTTTGGAAGCCGGTTTGGCTGCTGCGGG
The DNA here is from genome assembly GCF_000696385.1 of Vibrio metoecus. Taxonomy (GTDB): domain Bacteria; phylum Pseudomonadota; class Gammaproteobacteria; order Enterobacterales; family Vibrionaceae; genus Vibrio; species Vibrio metoecus. The sequence continues at coordinate 99,204 of NZ_JJMN01000030.1, forward strand.
TTTGAAAGCGACGTTCACCGGACCCATGCCGACACCTGCTGTGGCTTATCTAACCCAAACATTCCGTGCGGAAGCCGGGATTGTTATTTCTGCATCGCACAACCCGTACTATGACAACGGCATCAAATTTTTCTCTTATGAGGGAACCAAATTGCCGGATGACATTGAGTTAGCGATTGAAGCAGAGTTGGATAAAGACATCGAATGCGTTGAATCTGCTGAGCTTGGTAAGGCCTCACGTATGGTAGACGCTGCAGGTCGTTACATTGAATTTTGTAAAAGCACTTTCCCTTCAAAACTCAGTTTGTCTGGGGTGAAGTTAGTCGTGGATTGCGCTAATGGTGCCACCTACCATATTGCTCCGAATGTTTTCCGTGAGTTAGGTGCCGATGTGATTGCAATGGGCGTTGAGCCAAATGGCTTGAACATTAATGATCAAGTTGGGGCCACCGATGTCCGCGCATTACAAAAACGCGTTGTTGAAGAAAAAGCACATCTTGGCTTAGCGTTTGACGGTGATGGCGATCGCATCATTATGGTTGACCACCTAGGTAATAAAGTAGACGGTGACCAAATCGCTTACATTATCGCGCGCGATGCATTGCGCCGTGGTGAACTCAAAGGCGGCGTTGTTGGGACACTGATGACCAACCTTGGTATGGAAAATGGCCTGAAACAGCTTGGTATTCCTTTTGCGCGTGCCGCGGTGGGTGATCGCTATGTTATGGAAAAACTGCAGGAAAAAGGCTGGAAGATTGGAGCAGAAAACTCAGGCCACGTTATTTTACTTGATAAAGTGACCACTGGTGATGCGATTGTCGCTGGTCTACAAGTGCTTGCTTCCGTCGTCGGTAGTGAAATGACTCTGCATGAGTTAGCCAAAGGCATGACCCTTTACCCGCAAGTATTGGAGAATGTCCGTTTTGCGGGAGAGAATAACCCACTGGAAGCTGAGGCGGTGAAAGCCGCGGTCGCAGAGGTAGAAGCCGAGCTAGGCTCGAAAGGCCGAGTATTGCTGCGTAAATCGGGGACAGAACCTCTGATCCGCGTGATGGTGGAAGGCGAGGATGATGCGCTAGTGAAACAGTCTGCGTTGAAAATAGCTCAAGCCGTCAAAGATAACTGCTAATTTGAGTGCTGGTTTCTACAGTTCCTAGTTGATTGATTTCGCGCTAGGAATTGTAGAAATGCTTGAAAAATCGTTGTTGTGCGAGTTTTTTGAGCGATCAAATCGGAAAGTGATTTTTTTTAGAAAATACCTCTTGTCAGCCTTGGAACCATTCGTTAGTATTGCGTCCGCTTTCGGAGAGAAAGGTCGCTGGCCTTGTTCGAGTCTGATGATACGAACGGCGCTAGCTCAACAAATATGAACATAGGTGGAAGTAATGTTTACAGTTCTACTTGTGATTTACCTGTTGGCAGCGGTTGCTATCATTGGCCTAGTGTTGATTCAACAAGGTAAAGGACGCAGACATGGGAGCCTTCATTCGGTGCCGGTCGCGTCAAACACTGTGTTTGGTGCTGGTGGCTCAGGTAATTTCTTAACCCGAATGACTGCAATTTTTGCAACAGTTTTCTTTGTTATCAGCCTTGTGCTTGGCAATATGTCAACTCACAAAACTGAGTCACAATGGGTCGACCCTTCACAAGGTCAAGTGATTCAGCAAGCTGGTGACACAGTGAGTGAAGCGCCTGCTAAAAGCAGTGACGAGATTCCTCACTAAGCTATCTAGAATTAGATAGAAGAATATATGCCGAGATGGTGAAATTGGTAGACACACTAGCATGAGGTGCTAGCGCCTTAGGTGTGAGGGTTCGAGTCCCTCTCTCGGCACCATATTTACAAACTTGTAAATCACCTTGTTGAGCGTATAATGCTCGCAAGTCGGACGCGGGGTGGAGCAGCTTGGTAGCTCGTCGGGCTCATAACCCGAAGGTCGTCGGTTCAAATCCGGCCCCCGCCAACCAATCTCTCCTAACGATTAGAGAGACAAGTTTGGCAGTGTTAACCTCACTGCAGTTGAGAAGCGATTCTCAATTTATCAGGGTCCAGCAATAAAAAACC
>NZ_JJMN01000031.1 GCF_000696385.1 Vibrio metoecus
TATTGGGAAAACTCTAAAACCGTGGCTAATTTTAGTTGACCACTACAAGTGCAGTAAATCGGCTGCTTAAAGCCCGCCGCCAATAACCAAGGCAAACGGCCAATATGGTCAATGTGCGCATGGGTAAGCACCAATCCATTGAGATGGTTAATAGTAAAATCAACCTCTAGCGGGCGTTCATCCATCCCCTGAAACAAACCGCAATCAATCAGCAGCGCTTGCCCATCAGCTCGCAATTCATGGCATGAACCCGTGACACTCGCCTTCCCTCCGTGATGAACCACTTCCATGTTGTTTTCCACTCCTGAGTACATTAATCAACCGATGGGATCATACCGATTTCGCACAAGCATGAATCGAAAGGATAAAAAAACCGCGGTAGAGACCGCGGCTTTTAAACTTAAATTGACACCATTAATGCACGAGCTGTTTTTCAAGCTGAGTTTGGTTGTCTTGCGTACGCTGCCAGACTAAGTCACCAATGCCATCCGTCGGATTAAAATCGGTCGGCGCTTCAAGCAATAGCTCACGGATACGCTCATGGTTAAACGCATGACAAGCTTTGTCTAGCTCGTTAAGATGCTGTTCAAATTCAGTTAAAGGTAAATAACGTTCATTGGCTGTCATGATCCGCTCATGAGCGGTATTTCCAACGTTATCGCCAATCAGCAGCTCTTCATACAGCTTCTCACCGGGCCTTAATCCTGTGAACTCGATAGCAATATCCCCATAAGGATGCTGCTCATCTTTCACTTCCAGACCAGAAAGCTGAATAAGGTTAACCGCGAGATCAGTGATGCGCACTGGCTCACCCATATCAAGCACAAACACATCCCCACCTTTACCCATAGCCCCGGCTTGGATCACCAGCTGCGCCGCTTCAGGGATGGTCATAAAGTAACGAATAATATCTGGGTGCGTCACTGTAATTGGTCCGCCAGCCTCAATTTGACGTTTAAACAGCGGAACCACAGAACCTGATGACCCCAGAACATTACCAAAACGCACCATACAAAAGCGGGTCCCTTTGGCCTTACGGTTCTCTTGTTCCGCAAGCGCTTGCAAACCCAGTTCGGCCATACGCTTGGTGGTTCCCATGACATTGGTCGGGCGCACCGCTTTATCAGTGGAGATCAAAACAAACGATTCAACACCTGCTTCAATCGCCGCCTGCGCGGCGTAATAAGTGCCAAAAACGTTATTGCGTACCCCTTCAACGACATTGTATTCAACAAGAGGTACATGTTTATAAGCAGCAGCATGATACACAGTTTGAACCTTGAAGCTTTTCATCGTTACCACAAGGCGATTAATTCTCTGTACCGACCCCAGTAGAGGGATTATTTCGACGTGCAGCCCCTCGGCTTCCATCAGTTGTTTGAGTTCTCTATCGATTTGGTATAACCCAAACTCAGAAAGCTCAAACAACACTAGTGCTTTAGGTTTTTGCCACACAATTTGCCGACAGAGTTCAGAACCGATAGAACCGCCTGCACCTGTCACCATAACAACTTTATCTAAAATATTGGCTTGCATTAAACAGGGTTGAGGTATCACCGGATCGCGCCCTAATAAGTCTTCAATCGCCACATCTTTCAGCTGATCGATCGATGCCTTACCCTCAACGATATCCTTCATATCTGGAACCGTAAGTACTTCAGCAGACAAATCCATCAATGACTCGAGGATTTTCTTTCTCCGTGCACGTGAAGCACTCGGTACGGCAAGTAGCACTTGGGTAACATCGTACTTATCAACGAGGTAAGCAGCTCGGCTAATATCATAAACTTGCAAACCCATGATTACGGTATTTTCAAGGGTTTTATCTTGATCGATAAACCCAACCACTTTGTAGTTTTCTGAGTTACGTAAAGCTATCGCTAGTTGACGCCCAGCAGAGCCAGCACCATAAATCAGCACGACTTTACGACCTTTGCCATTGAGTCCAGAAACCAATACACGCACAATTAGACGCGATCCACCACATAACAGGCACAGAAAGGTGCCATAGATGATAGGTAAAGAACGAGGCACTGGTGCATTAAAATAAAAAGCGGCAATAGCAACTGATGCTGTAGAGATTAGGGTACCAATACTCACCACGGCAAGAGCATGGAAAGTGAGGTAACGTAAGATAGCTCGATACAAGCCTAGTCGTGCAAATGCGAAAAGCGTTACTAACACCACACTACTAAGCAGATACGGAATCGTTTCAGATTGAATAAATTGAATATTGCCTATACGGACCCAATAAGCACAATAGAACGAGAATAAGATGAACAAAGTATCAACCACAACACTAATGATACGTTTATTCGTCCGAGATAAACTCCAGATAAAATTCAGCCTAGCCATAATAATTGCTTCACACTTAGATAATTGGTCTATTGTTTACTTACTGCGTCACCAGCACCACTCCCCATCACTGTTTTGAGGATATAAACAAAGTAGTTCTTTAAGGTCAGGGTCTCAATCATCTTTTTGTCAGTTTGAGCTAGGAGTTTCGGAGTCGACATATCAATATTTTGAATTTGAGCCAGTCCAGTGATCCCAGGAAGGACATCGTAAACTCCTAAAGCATCACGTTCGGCAATCAACTCATCTTGGTTAAAAAGGTTTGGCCGCGGTCCTACTAAACTCATTTCACCTTTCAAAACGTTAATGAGTTGGGGCAATTCGTCAAGCTTAGTTTTACGCAAAAAAGTTCCTAGCTTAGTAATGGAGCTCGCACTCGCCAGATGAGAAGCCACTGACTGAGTATTAACCGACATAGTACGAAACTTAACTAACCTAAATGGTTTTTTGTTACGCCCAACACGCTCTTGAATGAAAATCGGAGAGCCGGTATCGAACAAGCCAATAATTGTGACAACGAGCAAAACCGGCCACAAAAGAAGCAAGCCCCAAAAGGCCGCGAGAAAATCAATTAGACGAATCATTGGTTACTTATCCGTATGTTTTAAGAGAGCCATCGATTGCTCCATCGTGTATGGTGGGGTCCAACCCAATACTTCTTTAATGTTGGAAGAATCGACCTCTAAGTTGCCGTAAAGTTGTTCAATCATGTCCGACTTACCAACCAACCTCCCAGCCAAGCGCATTAAAGCTACCGGAACTGGTAATTGGAAAACCTGTTTACCTAGCCCTTTAGCAATTACGTTAGTAAATTGCTTAATGGACACCGTCTCATTATCACTCGCCAAAAAGGTATGGCCAGCCGCTTTGGGGTGCGTTGCACAAGTAATAAGAAGATCAGCAAGATTTTGGACAGAAATAAAGTCACGTCGGTTGTTTGCTAAACCAAACGGAAGAACAGGAAGTTTTTTTACTAGCTTAGTCAGCATGCCAAAGTTGCCGGGAGCATTAGGACCGTAGACTAGTGTAGGCCTGACAATAACTACCTCAAGTCCTGTGTCCTCGGCAATTTGTTTCAAACCTAATTCGGCTTCATATTTAGAACTGGTATAATCATTGTGAGGGTTTTCAGTAGCATTTTCCGAAAAAGGAGTTTCTTTAGTAGCAGTACCATTAACACCAATTGAGCTAACAAAAACAAACTTCGTCACACCTGAAAGAGCCGCTTGCCTAGCTAGATTGAGAGTACCATTACAATTAACGCTTTCATATTCATTGATAGTGTGATGTTTTGAATGTGCCAAGGCTGCTAAATGTATAATAGAAGTAATTCCATCAAATGCATTAGACCAATCAGTCTTATCATTAAACGAATCGATACAATAAATAGATTTATCTAATAAATGCGAACTCTTTCTTACCACAACTCGACTAACATCAACATGATTAGCCAAATATTTTCCAATAAATCCGCCGCCACCAGTTAATAATATACTCATAAATTGACGCCTACTCATCTAGAAAATATACATTAAAATACTATTTACCGCGAGCTCTGAAATCAAAACGATGTAATAAGGTTGTAAATTTCATTTGCAAATTTACAGGCATTAAAGATCGAAAAAATGGAATAAAACATATAATAGCTTTTATCATGCCAAGGTTGCAAGATAGGCACCCATTAAAACCAATGAATGCTTGTTTCAAAGCTAAGCTTGGAGATTGTTTTTTCAGTGTATGTCGCCCAAATCGATATTTAATGAGTTTATCCTCTAAATTTGCAAGTTTCAGCCCGTTCTTAGCAGCTCTAAACCATAGTTCATAGTCTTGACGTCTCCTAAGCTCTGGATTATAAGAGCCAATAGAGTCTATGCTTGCCTTTTTAAACATTACACTAGGATGAATAAATGGGTTACACCATAAACTATCAATAATTGCATTGTGCGTAGAAGGGTTAACTCGCTCACCTATATGCTCACCAGAAAAATCAATCACGAACGCAGCAGAACCAAGAATATCTACGTCGTAACTATCAAAATAGTTTTCTTGTTTTTCCAAACGATCTTTCATACAGATGTCATCAGTATCCATACGCGCAATCAAATTTCCTTTACAAAATTTCAATCCTTCATTCAACGCAGCCCCCAATCCAAGACTGTTAGGTAGATAGATAATCTCAATAGGAAGGGTGTTTTTATATTCATTTAAAATAACTGCCAGATCAAAACCAATATTACCATCAACAACAATGATGATCTCATCAGCAGGTCTAGATTGCACCTTCAAACTATTCAGACACATTACAAGGAAACTGGGAGACTCCTTTTCATATAAAGACATAAGTACAGATATGGTATTTTTCATATTTATTTAAAAATCAATTTACAATAATTATTTTGATACTCTTTCGACATAATCTTAGAGCTAAACCCTGAAACAGCAAGTTTTCTAGATTGAGAAGAAAGCATAGATAGATCATCATTGTAAATAGACGATAGTGCATAAATAAAGCTTTGTATTGAACCAAGATTATATAGGTAACCAACTTTATCTTCGAGATATTGCATAATCTGCATATGAGGTTGTATATCAGAAAGCACACACGGAAGACCTGAGGACAATGCTTCTAAAACTGAATTTGGCAAACCTTCAGATACAGAGCAAGATACGTAATAATCAGACAGTTGAAGAAGTTCAGATACTCTATCACTTCTCCCTAAAAAAATGATAGATTTTTCATCTTTATATTTTTCCACTAAGAATTCTTTCAATTCACCATCACCAACCAAAAGCAGTATAGCGTCTTTTAACGAGGACTTAATGAATCCTTCAATAAGAAACTGAGGAGATTTACGAGAAGAAAGATGTCCAGTTGAAATAAATATTTTTTTATCTTTAGGAAAAGAAAAATGATCTCTCAATAATTCTTTATCTTTTTTTAAAGATAATGGTTTATACCGTTCCGTGTCAACACCATTGTTTATGCATATGACATTATTCAATTTAAAACTATCTCTTAAATTTTTAGACACCGCATGTGAACACACCAACAACCATATCGGATATTTTTCATGATTGAAATATAGTTTTTTAACCATTAGCTTTCCCAATACTACCCCATAAGTCATGGGATAGTCATCCTGAGGAATATTTCTTACCGTACATAGCTGTCTACATGAAAGGTTTTTATCTGAACTCAAAATCGATCTAACCAATATATCCGAACGATAACCTTGAGTATGAATAACATCAGGGGATAAATTAGATATAATTGCTTTTAAATTTCTCTTTATATATGGAAGCCCCATAAGTCTATGTGAGTTAATTGATACAACATCTATACCAAAGCTCTTAAATTTATTAATAAAAGACTCTTTTCCTTCTTTCGAAAGAGTGACTACTATTGGATGAAAACTAGAATAATCGAGGTTGCTTACTATATTAAATAACTGATTATTTGGCCCACAAACCTTAAGAGTGCTTACAACATAAATAACTTTTATTTTTTTCATCAAAAAATACCGAGTGAAATATAATATGGATGACGGCCATCTTTTATAAACAAATTAATATACAACATTAAAAACGCATAAAACACTGTAATTAATGCTGGGGTTAACTTCTGCTTGAAAATAGAAATCAACATTGGGATTAATATAACTTCCGTTATAGTGAATATAGTTGCAACTCTAGCAGATAACACACCAAACTCTGAGAATGCAATACGCCAAAAGACCCCAAAGGCAAAAAATGTAAAGCAAATTCTAAACTTGTCATATTTACTAGATAATACATCCCAAAAAGAGTATAACAATAGAAAAATAACCATATTCTTTATATTGGTAATATCAAGCAAACCAACCGAATTTACATATTTTTCCGTAGTTGAATAGCTAGATATTTTAGTTGAAATAACACCAAGAAAATTAATATTACTTATCAGGAAATGTAAAAAACCACTTATTGAAAGAAAGACTGAAATAAGAAGCCCATAAAAATGAAGCTTCCGATATTGCGATATACGAGAAAAAACAAAAGTGACAAAATAAACAAGCCCAACCATATGGAAAAGCGATGCTAATAAGATTAAAATAAATGTGTGTATTTTTTTTCTTTTGTAAATAAAAGATATTAGCGCCAACCCAATAGCACATGTTATTGCAGAACGAATCTGATTTATATCACGATAATAAGAAATTGAGAAGAAAAAAACAATAGCAAGGACAATAAAGTAGTAAGGGGATAATTTATAATAATAATAGCAAGCTATTGTAACAGATAAAAATGCCACAGGAAAAAACAATGCCACAGGTTCAGATGATATACTTCTAAATATTGAACCAAAAAAAACATATCCGGGCTCCATCCAAATTTTTTCAAAGCTATAGCTAAACTCTCCATATATCCACTCTGAAAAATTTGGAACTGATAAGAACATGTTATAATAGTTCTCATCGTCCGAACCAACACCTACAGCTCTAGCTCCTGCGAAAAAAACCAATAGCAGTGTTGAATATAAAAAGAACAAATCGATAATTGATTTATATTTATCTTTACATGCAATCTCAATAAGAGCAAAAATTGAAAAAAAAACAAATATAGCGACATATGGATACATAAATCCTACTCATCAATCCTGCGAATTCCAAATCTTAATATATTCTAAGGCAACCTTTCTATAATCATGAACTAATTCAACATATTCTCTTGACTGCTTACTTATTTCTCTAAGAGAATCCTTATCATTAATAATTCTTTCAACTGCTTGAATAATACTTTCTTTATCGGGCGTAATATTAATTACAGGACTGGCATTTACATTAAAAACCTTCAATGATTCAGGTTCGGCCCCCCCTAAAACTACTTTCCCCATAGCCAAACTGTATACTGCATTTACACCAATTGAATAAGATGACGTTTGATCAATGATAACATTTGCATTCTGAAGAACTTTCAGATATTCATCTAAAGGCATTTTCCCAGCAATTACTGTATCAATCTTTCCTCTGTATTTAAGATTTAATTCATTAAAAGCATCCTCTACGTACTTGGTTCCTTTAAATCCATATCGATTTAGCCCGTGAAAAACCTTAAGAACCCCATTAAAATTATTCTCATGGAAAGCAATGTCATCAATATTCATAGGAATTGGTATGCATTGCTTCAAATTTTTCATATCAGAATAGCAAACAGAATATTCATACATAATTGGAATGATCCCATTTACTTTTGATGCAAACCATTTATTAAAAGAAAAATAGTTCAACTTTTCATATTGATGTCGGCTCTTCTTATAATCGAATTTTAGATAATCATCGATAGGCGTGTATTTCATTTTTTCTCTTGCATACTTCAAATAGAAACTATCTGTACCAGCCGCAAGCAGATATGTTTTTTTATTATTTTTAATTATTCTATTTATGAGAAACCTGGTGAGAAATGGAATATAAAATAGGCAGAATGGATTAATAAACTGAACAATATCATACTCTTTAAATTGGAACATTTTCGTGTATACATTAAACCGTCTCATTAAACCAGCCAGTGGCCACTGTAAATCGGAGTCAAGGCTTATGTCTGAATCAATTCTTTTCCAACCATCTCTCAATGATACAATTGTCACATCATGCCCTAATTCAACCAAGCCTTCTTTAAGGTTTTTATGCAAACCACTAAATTCGCCAACTAATAATATCTTCATATTTATGATAACTTTCTTGATAATTTATCCATAGAAATGAACTCGCTGTTCTTATATTCATTCCTTATATACTCAATGGTTGAAAAGAAACGTTTACGATATGACTCATCAGTAGACAAGGTAGTATAGTGGGTTGCAATACTAATAAATCCATCCTGTTCCATTTTGCTTCTACACCTGTTCATATATGATAAACATGTATCATCAAGCCTAAATGTAGCACTCCTATAACAGATAACATTTGAAATGATAACTGGATTTAGTGTTAGCTTTCCACTCAGCAACCCCTGCAATGCACGTGGTTGCTTCATCAACAGGTGGACATATAGTAATATTTTTTTTACCACACTGCTTTCATCTACAACACCTGATGTCAGCAACTTCAAGCATGATTTTTTTAAAAAAATTAAAGCATCTGCATCTATTCTATTGCTCGGTGGAACAAAAAAATTCAACTCGGTATCAAACAATCTTTCGAGATACCTTTTCCCCTCGATAACATTATAATAATTTACATGTTTATTTATAAACTCTGCACCATTATCATAAAATCGATGGCTGTAACCATGTAAAGCTATCTCAAGCATACCCTCTCTAACTAGCGGTTTAATACTTTTCACTAAATCAATATTATCACCAAGTGGATACAGTCTATTCATATTGGCAATATCGCTAGCAGACATTGCATATTCAAGTTCTTTAAGCTGTTTGAACTGTTGCTCTCTATTTCCATCAAGCTTATTCATAATAAATGAATGCTCTGAAACAAAGGGGGTACAAGCCAATGTGATTGGGATTACACCAAGATATTCTTCATATGCAAGCTTTAACTCATTAAAGCTTGTAAAAAAATTACAATCATCGTCTCTTATATTAATGTACATTAATTACACACTCTTGAATATTTCAATCATTTTATCAACATAATTATCTTTAAGGGTTTTTTCCGCAGAAAAACGAGAAAGCCCCCCCATTACTTCATATTGTTCTAGATTTTCCGAGAAGTACCTTAGCGCCATTACTAGCTCTTGGTGCCCATCAACAATTAACCCCTCACGCCCATGCTCAACAATATCACATGTCGCAACAGGAGTTGTAATAACAGGGAATCCATATCCCATATACTCAATTACTGCACGGGGACAACCTTCTGACAATGAATTCAAAATTCCGATAAAATTAAAATTTGGATAAAACGTATGTATATTTTCATTTCCAGTAAAGACAACATCATTAAATGGCCCATTTTTTTTAATAAATGACTTTAACTCTTTAGTCATCGGTCCAACAATATACAACTTCATATTTTTTATATTCGCGGCTTTCCATGCCAACAATAAATTGTGGCTACCTTTGACTATGGAATGTTTCGCTGTGGAGACAAAAGCAAACTCTTTATCAATAGAATACCTATTTTCATATTTCTGAGTTAGTCCAAGATTAACTACTTTTATTTTTTTTCATCCACACCATTTCTAATGAATGATGCTTTAGATTCATTAGACAAAACCACGATCAAGTCAGCATAATCAATAGCCTTTACAGCCTGGTTGATGGCATACTTTGAAGTAAAAATATATCTTGACTTTATTCCATGTTTTATATTTTCACCATTAACTCTAGAATAAGTATCAAAGGGGTGCATTTCACCAAATTCGAGAACAATAAACTTATCTCTACCTTTACATGCCTTCACTAAGCTAAGTGGTCTAGGTTTTAAATAAACAATCTCAGAATCATCATTCTTAATTTTATTTTTAAAAATAACCCCTGTAAAAAACTCACCAGCCAAATAACCATAGTAGTCTTTAAATATGGTTATTTTATTTATCAACCTTGCTATTAGCAATGGGATAACTGATGTTTTAATATCTTCTTCTTGGGATTTTTGGCATCTTCTTTTAATTCCATACCCTCTAGAAAAAATACCTTCTTTCTTTAATCTTGGGACAAGAACTTCTAATTGTTCAGATTTCCAACCAGGCCGTTGAAACGTACTATAAAATGCGATCGATACTTTCTTCACTTTGATATCCCGTTATACATCTTCTACGTTATACATCATACAAAAACAATTACAAGAAACACTCTATTTAGGTAGATATATTCCGATTCAACGACGCCAGAAAATAATACTATACATCCAGTTGACAATATAAAATTATGTATATTATATTTTAACAATCTTAATGGTGGCAGCGTCAACGCATTATAGTTCGTTTCAACCTTTCCTGATAGATATAACAAACTAGAAACACCAGCCAGAAGTATAAAAAAGCCAATATCTTGGTAGGCATCAAGTTTCAAAACACTAGTTATCATATCGATATTGATGAAAAATATAGAGAGCATAATGATACTTATTATTTGAGCTCCACGTTTAATCATTATTAATTTCTTCAAGTAGTTTGCCAATTTTATTTTGTCATTCTTAAATGCAACCACTTTCTGACATAGAGGATCAAAAAAACCTTCTATTAACAATTTAGCCATTTCTTGAACCTGCTTAGCCAAATTATATGATGCAACAATATCAGGAGTTAAAATAACTGACAACAACACTCTATCCGAGTACCCAACAAGATATTGCATGTACCCGGATAAAATATAATCTTTATTTTTTTTATTTTTAAAGCATGTCTGAATCGAAAGCATTTCAATGAAACATAGTTTTTTATGCTAAATATAGAAACCAAAGCCAATATACATGAACCAAAAACTAATATACCAATATACGCATAAAAACCATAATACATGAAAGCTATAAGTGAAATTAACTTTAATATCATCATTCCAACGACATTAATGAGAACCGATGTAACATATCTATTTTGTGCTTTAAGTATTAAAGATATTGATTGTGTGCAAGCAGTAAAATATCCAGATAATATAAATACGTAGAGTATGCCACCATATTCAGAATATTCACTTTGTGACAAATAGAATATATAAACTGCGACAGGGACAACTAAAAAAGTACACAGTAAAAACCTACTAACTATCGTTTTTGAAATGTAAAATTTTAATCTATTTATTCTTTTTGTTCTTTTCCATTGAAGCAAATTTCTGATCATATGGGTTTCATATCCCATAAAACTAAATGCGGCCATAAAACTAATAACAACTTGATATATTACAAAAACCGCATAGTTGTTCGGTCCGGCATTTGATGCCACGTATATTGTAATAAAAAATCCAAATAAAGCATTGAAAATTTGAATTAATACAATAATAAAACTTTGCTTCATAACATAGGAACCAGAACTTATTTACATCATAATACAGAATTAAAGTTAATATATATCATTAATGACATCACATATAAAAATTTATGCCTACACATTAAGTAGGCATAAAGTGAAAATCATTTCAACAGATTATAAACCACTTATATGATTATTTTTATAGTATTTCATCATGATAAGCGTTGAGTTTATGAATGATTTTTTTGATCGAACCTTCATCCATGGTTGGATCTAGAGGAATAGAAATAACTTGCTGATGCAGCATTTCACTAATAGGTTTAGAAATGCAATTCCAACTAGAATAAGCAATTTGCTTATGAGGTGGAATAGGATAGTGAATTAGTGTTTGTATACCATTAATGGATAAATAGTTTTGCAATTTTTCACGATTCTTCGTGCGAATGACGAACAAATGCCAAACATGCGATTTTTCCTCTATGACTTTAGGTAAAATAACATGTGGATTATTAATCTCACTGCAGTAACGATGTGCAATATATTGTCTACGCTTTGTATCAATGTCTAAATACTTTAATTTTACACTTAGCATTGCTGCCTGAATTTCATCTAATCGGCTGTTGACACCCTGGTAAAGGTTTTCATACTTTTTATGTGAGCCATAGTTGCGCAGTGCTTTCAATGTGTTGGCTAACTCATCATCATTAGTAGTAATCGCTCCCGCGTCCCCTAATGCTCCTAGGTTTTTCCCCGGATAGAAACTAAAACCCGCAGCATGCCCCCAATTACCCGCACGCTGCCCATTAATTTCTGCTCCATGGGCTTGCGCGCAATCTTCTAGTACTAATAAATTATGTTCTTGAGCAATTTGCATAATCTCAGGCATCGGCGAGATTAAGCCATACAGATGCACAGGAAGAATCGCTTTGGTCTTTGGCGTGATCGCCGCTTTAATGCCTTCTTGGCTTAAGTTATAGGTATTGATGTCTGGCTCAACCAGTACTGGAGTTAAACGATTTTCAGTAATGGCTAAGATGCTGGCAATGTAGGTATTCGCAGGGACAATCACTTCATCCCCTTCTTGCAATTTTCCTAACTCTTTCCACGCGCGCAGCACTAATATTAACGCATCAAGACCATTCGCTACGCCAATTGCGTGTTTAGTACCGCAATAGGCGGCAAATTCAGCTTCAAACTGTTGTAACTCTTGGCCTTGAATATACCAGCCAGAATCAATTACTCGATAGCAGGCTTGTTTCAGTTCATTTTGATACTGTTGGTTGACTGATTTTAAATCTAGAAATGGGATCACGTTTTTCTATGCCTCAATATATCTTATTATTTTTGCTGGATTACCGATGACAACAGCATTATCAGGAACATCTTTTGTAACAACAGAACCAGCACCAACCATCGCATTTACTCCAATCGTTATGCCTGGCAATATCGTAGAGTTGGCTCCAACTGATGCCCCTTTTTTTATTCTAATTTTGGGGAATGAACCTGGATACTGTTTGGAACGAGGAAACTTATCATTCGTAAATGCTACGCAAGGTCCAATAAAAACATCATCTTCCAGTTCAATGCCATCCCAAAGATAAACGCCACTTTTTATCGTTACTCGATTGCCTAATACAACATCATTTTCCACGAAGGTATGTGCACATAAATTACAATCTTTACCTATTTTAGCCCCAGCTAAAACAACCGAAAATTGCCAAATTTTCGTACCTTCGCCAATAAAAGAGGAGGCAACATCGCTTAATGGATGTAATTTCATCAACTCACCTGTTTTAAAAATGTTGAATAATCACGAATATAATCACTTTCATCATAATGTTCACTGGCTAATACCATCAGCACACAATCTTGGCTAAAATTGCTCATTTCATGCCATTGCATTACATCAATCAATAAACCTTTGACTGGTGAATCTAAAGTGACAATTTGTTTTTCTGTTCCATTATCCATCAATATATCACAAGAGCCTTTAACGCAGACTGCACATTGTACAATTGCTTTATGAGCATGAAAACCACGCGGTATATTAGCCTGCATGTCAAATAAATAATAAACTCGCTTGATCTCAAACGGTATATTCTTCATCCCTTCTAACGCAACGAGGTTGCCCCGTTTATCCCCCAAACATGGGAATTCAATCCAATTTATTAAACTCATGACTGGCCTTCTACAAGTGATGATAGATACTGACCATAACCATTCTTTGCCATCAGTTTTGCTCTTGAAGCGATTTGCTCGGTAGATAACCATTGTTGGCTATAAGCAATCTCTTCTAAACAGGCAACTTTATAGCCTTGGCGTTTTTCAATAGTTTCGACAAATTGGGCCGCTTCTAACAAGCTTTCATGAGTGCCAGTATCTAACCAAGCATAGCCACGGCCTAGTAATTCAACATTGAGTTGATTTTGATTTAAGTACATTTCATTGAGGCAGGTAATTTCTAGCTCACCGCGGGCTGAGGGTTTAACCTCTTTTGCAAGTTTTACGACCTGATTATCGTAAAAATACAGTCCCGTGACGGCAAAATTGCTCTTAGGATTGCTTGGTTTTTCTTCAATCGAGATCGCACGCTGATTTTGATCAAACTCGACGACACCAAAACGTTCTGGATCTTTAACTTGATAACCAAATACTGTTGCCCCTTGACCATTATTGGCATTAATAACCGCCTGTCGCAGCTTCGGCCGAAAACCTTGACCCCAAAATATATTATCACCCAACACTAAACAGACTGAGGAATCACCAATAAACTCTTCACCAATAATAAAGGCTTGCGCAAGGCCATCGGGTGACTCCTGCACTGCGTATTCAAGAGCAATACCAAACTGACTGCCATCTCCAAGTAGACGCTGGAAACTGGCTTGATCTTCCGGAGTGGTGATGAGCAAAATTTCACGAATTCCCGCTAGCATTAATACTGATAGCGGATAGTAAATCATCGGTTTATCGTAAACCGGTAGCAGCTGTTTAGAGACTCCCATCGTGATGGGATAAAGACGAGTGCCTGAGCCACCCGCTAAAATAATGCCTTTCATGCTATTGCCAACTTAATTGATTGTTATTGTCCGGTACCTAAACGTTCACGGCTGTATGAGCCATCCAACACTCGGTTCCACCATTCACGGTGATGTAAATACCACTCTACGGTTTTGCGAATACCGGATTCAAAGGTCTCTTCAGGCTTCCAGCCCAGCTCTCGCTCGATTTTCGACGCATCAATCGCGTAACGAACATCATGCCCTGGGCGGTCTTTGACGTAAGTAATGAGGTCGGCGTAATGGTTAATGCCTGTGGGCTTATTCGGTACCAACTCTTCAAGCAATGCACAAAGTGTATTCACCACTTCAATATTGGCTTTTTCGTTATGACCACCAATGTTGTAGGTTTCACCAACCTGACCTTCGGTCACCACTTTATACAGTGCTCGGGCGTGGTCTTCGACAAACAGCCAATCACGAATTTGCATACCATCGCCATACACAGGCAGGGCTTTCCCTTCCAGTGCATTCAAAATCATCAATGGAATGAGCTTTTCTGGAAAATGATACGGGCCATAGTTGTTTGAGCAGTTGGTGACTATAGTGGGTAAACCATAAGTACGTAGCCAAGCGCGCACCAAGTGGTCACTGGATGCCTTAGACGCAGAATAAGGACTACTTGGTTCATAGGCGGTCGTTTCGGTAAAAAGGTCGTCCGTACCTTCTAAATCGCCATACACCTCATCGGTTGAAATGTGATGAAAACGAAACGCGGCTTTACGTTCACTCTCCAAATGGCTCCAGTAATGACGAGCCGCTTCGAGGAGGGTATAGGTGCCAATAATGTTGGTCTCGATAAAGGCCGCTGGACCATCAATAGAACGGTCAACATGAGATTCTGCCGCCAAATGCATGACCGCATCGGGTTGATGCTCTGCAAAAACACGGTCTAGCTCGAAACGGTCACAAATATCGACTTGCTCAAAAGCATAACGTTCGCTATTTGCCACTGACGCTAAAGACTCTAAATTGCCTGCATAAGTCAATTTATCTAAGTTCAAGACACTATCTTGAGTGTTCTGGATAATATGACGAACAACAGCGGAGCCAATAAAACCGGCCCCACCAGTAACAAGAATTTTCATTTTTATTTCCTGAATAATAAATCTAGAGGTTAGTTCTAAGCCCTCTCTTCTTCTCTTCTAAACACATACCTAACTAAAACAATCGCTACACCTAGCATCCCACCAAGTAATCCACCGAGCAAAACAATCAAAGCGCGCTTTGGTTTATCTCTCGTTAGCGGTTGTTCAGGTTGTTCTAAATAGTAAAAACCGTTTACCGACCATTTAGCATCTGCACTTAACGCTTCTAAATCAAATTGGCTCAGCTTACTTTGTAAAATCGCCAGTCTTGGTTCAAACACACTCAAATCTTTGATTGATTTTAAGGCATCCACTTTCGCTTTTAATGCTCTGCTGCCAATGTTAATTGCGAAAATCTCTTGTTCACCTAAATTCTGTACTGGTTGTTTAATATCAGCGGCTTCAGCAATGCTTAACGCATATTGAGTACGCTCTAACTCAACGTGTAAGCGTAATTGCGCTTGTTGAAGTAAGTTCTTCTCTTGCTGTGTCAGTTCGCCATATTTGGCAGCCAAGGTGCTAGTCAAATCATCATTGAGTTGCTGATTAAGGGTTTGGTTAACAAACTGAACATAGTCATTAAGCAAGGTTAGGCTGTTAGCTTTATCTACAGACTGAAAGCTAAGTATAAATGTATCGTTCACTTTTTTATCTACCGCAGAAGCTTGAATACGCTCAAACCACTCTTCGTATAGCTTCGGTATAACCTCCGGATCATTGGTTTGCGCTAGCACTTGCTTATGTAAAGTTAAAAAAGTGGAATTAGTTTGCATGAAGCGACGTTTGGTGACGTTAGCATTAAACGCTTGAATAAAGCGTTTAAAAATAACCTCTGGATCAATCAATAAATCTAAGGTTTCACTCACAATAATGGTGCCATCTTCTTGATACACATCAAACAGCGGCTGATAACGCTTTACTGCTTGTTGGTAGCTAGCAATACCTTGCAATTGCGGTTGGCTAACGGTTGCTTTGGCACTCCACCATTCTTGGGCGGTTAATGCATAACCTATGGCGGCCACACTAAACAGCAATGTGGTCATTATGATTAGCCACTTGCCTTGCCATAGGGCTGAAAAAAGCTCTTTTAAATCAATTTCGTCATTAGCAGGATAAGCGTAATGTGGGTATTGTGGGGGCTGAACGGGAGGGGTATTAGCTAATGAACTCACTGATTGCTCCTGCAGTATAGAAGTACAAGTTTTTTGACACGCTACCGCCCTTAGGTCTCGCTCCTAATAGCGTTATACAACATGCATTTTGCCACGAAGTTTAAACCAAAACCCCTTACAGGGCGAGCCATCAAAAGGCGGAGCTTAGATTTTGTGATTACAGTAAGAAAATGACAGGCTATAATGCGTGCAACTGTTCGCATCTATAGGAATTCATAATGATTATCGTAACTGGCGGCGCTGGCATGATTGGCAGCAACATTATCAAAGCGCTTAATGAGCGTGGTATCACTGATATTCTGGTCGTCGATCACTTAAAAAATGGTCGTAAATTCAAGAACTTGTCTGACCTACAGATCGCAGACTATATGGATCGAGATGACTTCCTAGCTCAGATCATGGCAGGTGATGATTTCGGGCCCATTGACGCCATTTTCCATGAAGGTGCTTGCTCTGCGACCACAGAGTGGGACGGCAAATATGTCATGCTCAACAACTATGAATACTCTAAAGAGCTGCTGCACTACTGTTTAGATCGCGACATTCCTTTCCTTTATGCTTCTTCGGCAGCCACTTATGGTGAAACCGATACCTTTATTGAAGAACCACAATACGAAGGTGCACTCAACGTTTACGGTTACTCGAAACAGCAATTTGATAACTATGTCCGCCGTCTATGGCTAGATGCAAAACAACACGGTGAAACCTTATCGCAAATTACCGGTTTTCGTTACTTCAACGTATATGGTCCTCGTGAGCAACATAAAGGTTCGATGGCTTCGGTTGCCTTTCATTTGAACAATCAAATGAACGCGGGTGAAAACCCGAAACTGTTTGCTGGCAGCGAGAACTTCAAACGTGATTTCGTGTATGTCGGCGATGTCGCTGCGGTAAATTTATGGTTTTTAGATAACGGTGTATCCGGTATTTTTAACTGCGGTACAGGTAAAGCGGAGTCGTTCAACGAAGTGGCGAAAGCGGTAATCGCTTTCCATGGTCGCGGCGAAGTCGAAACCATTCCATTCCCAGAGCACCTAAAAGGTGCTTACCAAGAGTTTACCGAGGCAGACCTCACCAAACTTCGCGCTGCTGGCTGTGATGTACAGTTCAAGACTGTGGCTGAAGGAGTGGCAGATTATATGGCTTTAATTAATCGAAAATAATATTCCCCTCCAGATTTCCTCCTAAGGATGAATAACAAAGAAGAGAGAACCCTATGAAAATAGCTGTAGCAGGTACGGGCTATGTCGGCCTGTCCAACGCATTACTCCTAGCCCAATATAATGAAGTAGTAGCCCTCGACATAAACTCAAAAAAAATTGAGATGCTTAATTGTGGTCAGTCCCCAATTGTTGATAAAGAAATTGAATTGTTCCTTCGTGAAAAGCAACTTAACTTTACCGCGACGACAGATAAAGTAACTGCCTACCAAGACGCTAGCTTTGTGATTATTGCGACTCCAACCGATTACGACCCAGCTACTAACTATTTCAATACTGCATCGGTTGAGGCCGTTATCCGTGATGTTATGACTATTAATGCCAATGCAACAATGGTCATTAAATCAACGATCCCAGTAGGCTATACCGAAAAAATTAAACAGGATTTTAACTGTACTAATATTATTTTCTCTCCAGAATTTTTACGTGAGGGAAAAGCATTACACGATAACTTGTATCCATCTCGTATTATTGTGGGTGAGCAAAGCGAACGTGCACGAACTTTTGCAAATTTACTCGTTCAAGGTACCATAGAAAAAAAGACATTCCTGTTCTTATTTACAAATTCCACAGAAGCAGAAGCAGTTAAACTGTTTTCGAACACCTATCTTGCCATGCGTGTTGCCTATTTCAATGAACTCGATTCTTACGCTGAAGTCCATGGATTAGATAGCCGGCAGATAATTGAGGGTGTTGGACTAGATCCTCGTATTGGTAATCACTATAACAACCCGTCTTTTGGCTACGGTGGCTACTGCTTACCCAAAGACACCAAACAATTACTCGCAAACTATCAAGATGTGCCGAATAACATCATCGGTGCGATTGTCGATGCGAATAGTACACGTAAAGATTTCATTGCAGACTCTATCATTAAACGTCAACCTAAAGTCGTTGGTATTTATCGTTTAATTATGAAATCGGGCTCAGATAATTTCCGAGCGTCCTCAATTCAAGGGATCATGAAGCGCTTAAAAGCCAAAGGGATTGAAGTTATTGTGTATGAACCAATACTTACTGAGCCGCTCTTTTTTAACTCACGGATTGTTAATGACCTCGAAGAGTTCAAAACATCTTCTGATGTGATTGTATCTAACCGAATGACCGAGGTATTAGAAGACGTGATCGAGAAAGTTTATACTCGTGACCTTTTTGGCTCTGATTAATCTCAGTCATGGCAATAAAAATAAACGTTAATATGTCGAATCTATTTACACTATTTTCCCTCTAAATCGAGAGGTTCCAACATTATGAAAGTTCTAATCATTGGACCCTCTTGGGTTGGGGATATGGTCATGTCCCAAAGTCTGTACCGTACTCTAAAGACAAAAAATCCGAACTGTCATATTACGGTTTTAGCCCCTGATTGGTGTCGAGCTATTTTATCTCGTATGGCTGAAGTAGATGCGATCCTTGCCATGCCTATCGGGCATGGCAAGCTAGAGTTAAAACACCGTTGGCAAATCGCACGATCACTTAAGGCACAAAAGTTCGATCAGGCCATCGTGCTCCCAGGCTCACTCAAATCAGCACTCATTCCATGGTTGGCGAGAATACCAATACGTACCGGATGGTTAGGTGAAATGCGCTTTGGATTACTCAATGATTACCGAAAACTTAATAAACCCGCCTTTCCGATGATGGTTGAACGCTACGTTGCACTAGCGTTCGATAAAAATGAGATCACGAACGCTAAAGAGCTACCTGAACCTATACTCTGGCCTTCTCTTAGCACTGATAGTGAACGACAGGAAAAACTGCGCATACATTTCGGATTACATGCAGAACGTCCAACGTTAGCCATTTGCCCAGGGGCAGAGTTTGGTCCTGCAAAACGTTGGCCGGAGTACCATTATGCAACTCTGTGTGAAAAAATCATTCTCCAAAGCTGGCAAGTGGTTATTTTGGGTTCACAGAAAGATCAACTTATTGGTGAACAAATCATTCGGGCCTTACCCACTGAACTCAACTCCTGTTGCTTAAATTTGGCGGGTCAAACCAAGCTCGAAGAAGCGGTCGATCTCATGGCCTCTTGCGATGCAGTAGTGAGTAATGACTCAGGCCTCATGCATGTTGCTGCTGCGTTGAATTTGCCATTAGTTGCACTATATGGCCCTTCCTCGCCGGACTTTACCCCGCCACTATCCAACAAGGCTCACATTATTCGACTAATCAGCGGTTATCACAAAGTTCGCAGAGGTGATGGCGAACAGGGCTACCATCAGAGTTTGATCGATATTCAGCCTCAACAGGTGTTTGATGCACTACAGAATCAACTAATACCTCAACAAGGAAACGAATAATGCGGGTTTTGTTGGTGAAAACCTCATCGATGGGTGATGTCATCCACACCTTACCGGCACTGACTGATGCCTCCAAAATGATCGACGACCTTCGTTTTGATTGGGTGGTGGAAGAAAACTTTGCGCAAATCCCAAGTTGGCATACGTGCGTTGAACACGTCATTCCGGTGGCACTTCGTCGGTGGCGAAAAACCCCCTTTCAAGCCAACACTCGCAAACAGTGGCAACACTTTCGCGAACAGGTCACACAAACGCATTACGATATGATTATCGATGCGCAAGGCCTACTGAAAAGTGCTTGGTTGACTCGAATTCCTCAAGCTCCCGTACACGGATACGATTGGTCATCTGTTCGTGAGCCTTTGGCATCGCTGTTCTACCAACATAAGCACCATATATCCAAAACTCAACATGCCGTAGAGCGTATCCGCTCTTTAATGTCCATGAGCTTAGGTTATAGTCTACCCAACACAACGGGTGACTATGCTATTGCCCATCATTTCAGACAAAATCCGAACAGTCATAATATCGCTCCCTATTGTGTTTTTTTGCATGCCACAACTAGAGCAGAAAAACATTGGTCAGAAAACCACTGGCGCACATTGATTGCGGCAATGAAACCCTTAGGTATAAGGGTTCGCTTGCCATGGGGTGCCCCCCATGAACAGGCACGCGCCCAAAGGCTAGCGTCAGGGTTTGATCATGTCGACGTCCTTCCCAGACTCACCTTGTCAGAAATTGCAGCTCAACTCGCAGATGCCACTGCGATTGTCTCTGTCGATACTGGATTGAGCCATCTCGCAGCCGCATTGGATAGACCGAATATAACGCTATATGGGCCGACAGATCCTGGATTGATTGGTGGGTACGGTCAACAGCAGCACCCACTTAGCGCCTCACTTTTAGGCTCTAACGACATTCAGACTCTGACTCCTCGCCATGTTCTAAACGTATTAGAACCAATACTTTCAGCGGAACTTTCCTTATGACCCAGGCTTGGCTCGAAACCTATTTACCACATCCTATTGACTGGCTAAAAACACATCGTGTACTGGTGATCAAACTACGCCACCATGGTGATGTTCTGCTCAGTTCTCCGGTTTTCCAAGTGCTGAAAAATCACTATCCACACCTTGAGATAGATGCACTGGTCTACCAAGATACCGCGCCGATGCTTGAGCAGCACCCAGCAGTCAGCCAATTGCACGTAATTGATAAAAAATGGAAATCACAAGGGTTTCTTTCTACTGTTCGCCACGAATTGTCATTGATACAACAGCTTCGCCAACGAAATTATGATGTGGTCATCCACTTAACAGAATCGAGACGTGGTCTTTGGCTCAAATGGCTGTGCAATGCATCTTATGGTATTGCCGGAAACTACTCGAATAGACAGGACCGACTTTGGAAACGAGCTTTCCCACTCCGCTATCCTTTGCCTCGCCAAGGTAACCGCCGTCACACGGTCGAAGTGCACCTCGACAGCCTGCGTAAATCAGGCATTGTCGTTAAACCAACAGAAAAAAAACTCGTTTTAAACCTAACTAATGCCGATTTTCAAAAACTTGAACATCAGGCGCCTACGTTACCTTCCGAGCCGTTTATCGTGCTACACCCAACCTCACGCTGGCTATTCAAAACTTGGCCTTTGGATCATTATCGCCTATTGATTGAGCGTTTGTTGGAAGCCGGTCATAACATTGTGATTTCCGCAGCTCCAGATCCTGTGGAATTAGATTTAGTGAATCATATGTTGGATGGTTTAACACACCCTCGCTTGATTCGCTTAGATGGCCAGTTATCACTACGTACACTCGCCGCACTCATCAGTCGTGCAACTCTTATGGTTGGGGTCGATTCAGTACCAATGCATATTGCGGCTGCCGTGAATACCCCGTTGGTAGCGCTCTTTGGCCCGAGTGGCGACAACGAGTGGGGGCCATGGAGCCAACAAGCCCATGTGTTAACCAGCCAACATACTTGTCGTCCTTGCGGCTTTGATGGATGTGGGTCAGGAAAGGTGAGCGAGTGTCTCGTGAGCATTACTGTAGATACGGTGTATCAAGCAATTGAAAGGCAGCTCAATAAACATGACTAAACTGGCAATCGTACGACAAAAATACCGCCCTGATGGTGGTGCAGAGAAATTTGTCGCATCTGCACTCACCGCCCTGAGAGAAACGGAGTCGATAGATTTAACCGTCATTACTCGCCAGTGGCAGGGGGAGCTAGATCCTCATTATCATGTTTTACGCTGCGATCCTTTTAAGTGGGGAAGAGTCAGTCGTGAGCGAGGCTTTGCTAAACAAGCACAAGCACTGTTTGCTGATTTTGACTTAGTGCAGAGTCATGAACGCATACCAGGTTGTGATATTTTCCGAGCAGGAGATGGGGTTCATCGCTGCTGGCTAGAGCATAAATCTCGTATTCAGACACCCGCTCAGGCGAAGGCGATGCAACGTAGTCGCTTTCATCGCTATATCATAAATGCAGAACAAGCAATGTTTGATCATCCCAATCTTAAGGCTGTGATCTGTAATTCCAATTTGGTTAAAAGGGAAATTTGCCAACACTTTTCCCTCAACCCAGAGCGTATTCACGTAATCTATAATGCGGTTGATACTAAACAGTTTCATCCAGACTTACGTCGCTATCGTTTGCCAATTCGTCAGCAATTGGCGATCCCAGACAGTGCGCCCGTCATGCTGTATGTCGGATCCGGTTTTGAGCGTAAGGGGGTCGCCGCGGCAATAGAAGCCATCGCCCAAACCCATGCCCATCTACTCATTATTGGCCAAGATAAACAGGAAAAACGCTATAGAACACAGGCGAAAAATTTGGGATGCCAGGAACGCATTCATTTTCTTGGATTACAAAAACAGCCAGCAGCGTATTATGGGGCAGCCGATGGCTTTTTATTTCCAACCTTGTATGATCCATTTCCAAATGTCGTGCTTGAAGCCATGGCGGCTGGACTAGGTGTGATTACCAGTACCACCTGTGGCGCAAGCGATATTATTCGACATGGTGAGAATGGCTTTGTGACTGATGCCCTTGATATTGAAGCCATAGCTCAAGCGATTCGCAGCTTGTCCGACTCGCAAATGTCTCTAGAGATCGGGCAGCAAGCAAGGATAACGGTCGAACCATTTACCGCTTCACGCTTAGCGGAACAACTAAACACTCTGTATCAACATTTATTACAACAATACCGATCATGAAAAAATTACACATACTGCATACTGAGTCCTCCTGCGGTTGGGGTGGTCAAGAAATCCGAATTCTAACCGAATCAGAAGGCATGATGGCTAAAGGCCACCAAGTAACAATTGCCTGCCCAGCTGAGTCGAATATCTATAGAGCAGCTCAACAACGAGGCATCCCAGTATTCTCTTTGCCTATTCAACGCAAAAACTTTAAAGGGCTGCGAGCAATATCAAGCTTTCTTTCAAAACACAAATTTGATGTCATCAATACTCACAGTTCAACCGATAGTTGGTTGGTGTCATTGACGCTAATGTGGCGACGCCATCGTCCCGGAATCGTACGCACTCGTCACTTATCCACAACCGTCCATAATAATCTCGCCTCACGCTGGCTCTACCTGAAAGGCAATGATTTTTTAGTGACTACTGGAGAAAAATTACGCCAAACTTTACACCGTGACAATGGAATCCCTTTGGGAAAAATGCGCTCTGTCCCGACTGGGATTGATGCCCATCGTTTTACTCCTTGCGATGACAAAGTGGCCGCCAAAACACGAATTAATTTGCCTGCCGATAAAACCATTGTCGGAATTCTAGCTACAATTCGAACGTGGAAGGGACATGAATATCTTCTTCATGCTCTCGATGAACTAAAACGACATGACTACCATTTATTAATTGTGGGAGATGGCCCAAACCGAGCGAATGTAGAAAGCTGCATTGATAACCTACAGCTACGCTCGCAGGTTACCTTGGTAGGAAATCAAGATGATGTTGTTCCTTACCTCCAAGCTATGGATCTATTTTGTTTACCCTCTTATGGTAATGAAGGCGTTCCTCAAGGGATTATGCAAGCAATGCTATGCCGCTTACCTATCATATCGAACCGATGTAGGTAGTATTCTGGAGGGTTTTACATCCCCACAAAAATGGAGTTTGTGTACCAACAAAAAATAGCAAAGAACTTGCTGAGGCACTTAAGTATCTTTTAGAAGGCTCGGTATTGAGAGAGCAATTTGCAGAATATAGTTACCACCACGCACTCGCTCATTGCACACTGGATAAAATGGTCGATGAAATGGAAGAGTATTTTTTATACAGGTGGCGCGTTAAAATGAGAAATTCTCGACTTGGGTTTCGTCTGTTACTACTTGTGGCTCTGCTATACCAGATCCCTAAACGCTGGCTTTTCAGATTCAAAAATGAACAGCCCGTTCGGCGAATATTAATTATCCACCAGTTATTGCTCGGCGACGCCCTAATGACAACAGGGCTACTCGCCGCATTACGCCAACGTTACCCAAAAGCCGAAATAACTCTTGCAGGACCACCGTTTCTCGCTAACTTATATGAGACCCAACCTTATGGCGTGAAGTATCATCCCTTTACACCTAAGCAATGGACTCATTTATTTACACTGTGGAACAAAGGCCCCTTTGACCAAGCATATATCTTGCTCGATAACCGCTACAGTTGGACTGCTTTGGCCGTGGGATGTACGAAAATTATTGGCTATGCTGGACATTCTTGGCTTAAAGACTGGCCACTCAATGATATTCGTACACTACCTCAACAGGTAACCTCGATCACTGAACTACTTATCAAACTATCTGGGGATCAGACGCCTCCTCCTTATTCACCACAAGAGTGGCTAGTACCGAAGAGTCCACTTCCAGAGACGGTCGCCACTCCGTATGTGCTATTGCATGTAGGCGCTAGCACTCCATTAAAGCACTGGCCTGATGCTTATTGGCAACAATTAGCCGCTGATTTAAGCAAACTAGGCTATCAACCTTTATGGACTGGAGGTCCAGGCGAAGAGCCGCTTATCGAACGCATCGACCCCAAAAAACAATACCCCAGTTTGGTTGGCCAACTCTCTATTCCACAAATGTGGACACTGGTTGAAGATGCAACACTCCTAGTTTGCCTAGATACTGGGATTAGCCATATTGCTAAACACACCTTCACACCAACAGTCTCACTGTTTGGGCCTGGCTCTCCAGCTCTTGCTGGTGTATCTACTTATTTTTCCGCAGCTCCATTTATCGCTATCGATGCAAATCCACATTGTCGCGATCAAACCCTCTTTTTTAAGCGATCGTTGCCATGGGTTCGCCAGTGCAAACGCAGCATTCAGCAATGTCCAACACCCGGTGCATGCATGCAATCAATCTCTTACGAAACCGTGTGGCAATCCTGTCTACACTACTTAAAAATAAACCTTGGCTGAGACTATTCGTCTTGCGTTAGCTCTAACTGCCGCAATTGCCAAAGCATTCCGAGTAATAACCAAAACAAGATTAAGTTATTTCGGATAAAAAAATCATCAGTCATACTTTTGAAGAAGAAAAGAGCCATCAAACTCAAACCACTCAACTGTATGACCGTTGCGGGACGATGCAGAAAAGGCCGAGCAGCACTCGCATAAAGCAAAAGGAAAAGCACCAAACCAATCACCCCAAGCTGTAATTGCTTGTTGAGCAATACATTGTGGGCATGCATTCGCGTATTCACATCAAATTGCTTAGGGAAATCACCTAGAAAGGTAGAATTAAGGTTCCTATAACCCGCGCCATAGCCAAGTAGAATATGTCCTTCTGTTTTACTAAAATAGTATTTCCACATCCAAATGCGCGGATCATTCTTACTGACCTCCATCACCACTTCAGTTGGTTCGATAGATTCACCCACATAACGGGGGTTTTATCATAAAGGGCTTGATATATAATGAAAAATAACACTGGAACCATCACCAACGCTAATCCCCAGCGCATTTTTCGAGGTAAAAAGAAACACAGATAAACAGCAATTAACAACGCTAATAGAACAAAGCACAGTATTCCCATCCGATTTTGCGTTAACAGAGTCGCATAAAGCATTGTAAGCTGATAACAGACCAATAATACGCCACACCACCAACGAGATAACGGTAACTGCCATATCAGCAATCCAACCGCTGAAAACAACACTAAAAAAGTTGAACCATCACCCACATTAGGAAAATGTTGGATACTGAATCTCTGCAATACAGTGAAACCAAAACCTTGATGAAAATAAGCGATGACCACGAAAGCAAAACAGGTCCCCGCAACTAGAGTCCAACTAATGAACCAAGTCTTAACTCGTGCGGACTGGATTTTCAATCCAAGAAAACCCACTAAAAAGGCGACTAGAGGATACAAAATCTCCTTACGCAAACCATTCCAAACTAAATCAGGGTTCTTTGTCCACAAGGAGGATGCGGCATACCATAATGCAAATCCCCCCCAACCCAACAACACTGAACGCAGTGTCTTCAAATTGCGGGCATAGCATATACTTAATATTAGTCCGAGAACGAGAAACCCTAAAACAACACCATTAACATGAGCGTAAGGTAATAGAAAAACCAACCCGACTAGCGGCAGCAAAAATGCAAGCTGGAAAAAATAAGAACGATTAATCATATTGTAACTTTAAATACGACTCAAAAGCCTGTTGAGAAGATATCGATTCGGAAACAGCATTATGCGGCTTGAGGATTTGGTAACATTGGCACCACGGATGCCAATGTTCTATTGATGTATCACCGAAAAAAACCAACAACTTTTTATCCAATGCTGCAGCCAAATGCATCGGGCCACCATCACTACAAATAACGCTTTCACATAATGATAACCCAGCTTTAAGAACCTCAACATTTTCAGTAGGCAATGGATAGACGGGCAGATTAGCACACAACTCCATCAGTTGCGTTGCACGACTTTCATCTCCAACATCTCGGATATCATCAGCTTTAGCGGGAGCCCAAAACAGAAGAAACTGCATCTGTGGATTGTGCTGGCTAATCAGATGAATCAGTTCAGCGTATTTTTCAACACTCCACCGACTTTTAGGACGCCGTACACTAATATGAATCCCAACGATAGCCTTATCTGGCGACAAATTAGGTAAGCGTGTTCGTACGGTTTCTAGACTCGAATCTTGTATAAAGATTCGGTTGGGTGGAATTACGGGGAGAGGCTCACTGAATACACGCAAATAGCTATGTACCTGCTCCACTTGATGCGCCCCGAAGAAATCGTCTGGATTGAACGGATGTGTAATTGCATTTTCCCCTTCAATCGCCGCACCAATAATCCGTTGAGCACCAACCGTTTTCGCCACTTTCAGACTATGGTAGCAAGGGCGAGGATTCGCCAGAATCACCGTATCAAATCGCTGCTTCTTAATTTCAATCAGCGTGCATAATCTCTGCCAATACAATCCAAATAAAGATTGTCCCGGCTGACGGTGCTTACTTTTCGTATAGGTAAAAACCCGATCGATATAAGGATTACCGGTTAATACTGGTGCATTCATAGTATTAACATAGGCACAAATGGTCGCATGAGGGAACAAGTGTCGCAATGACTCAAATAATGGTGTCGTGCATACTAAATCCCCAATGTTATCACGACGGATAACCAAGATATTTTTTACCATCTTCTAACGCTACCTGATAAAAATGTGTAAGATCGACTCAGTTTAAAATTGATAATAATACTGATGACGGCGCATGAATCGTTTTCTTTACACCTTTTTGCTCTACTGTTTCCAGCCACTGGTCTTACTCCGACTTGGGATTCGCTCAATACGCTCCCCCCAGTATAGACATCGCATCAAGGAACGGTACGGACTAGCTTCACTACCACTGCGTGGTGGAATTTGGATTCACTCAGTATCCGTCGGAGAAACTATTGCTGCCATACCATTGGTCAAAGCACTACAGCAAGATTATCCACACCTTCCAATTACCATAACTACAATGACCCCAACGGGTTCGGAACAAGTTAAGCGTCATTTCGCCGACAGTGTACAACATTGCTACTTACCTTACGATCTTCCATGTGCAATGAGCCGCCTAATCAATCGCATGGAGCCCAAACTTGCCATTATTATGGAAACTGAGTTATGGCCGAACATGATACATCAGCTTCATCGAAAAAGGATCCCAGTATTGCTGGCTAACGCTCGCTTGTCAGAACGATCTCAACGAGGCTATCAGAAAGTTGCAAGATTAACTCGCTCACTACTAAGCGAGTTATCCGCTGTTGCCGCTCAAAATTACACCGATGGTCAACGCTTCATCCAACTCGGATTAGAGGC
Source organism: Vibrio metoecus (assembly GCF_000696385.1). Lineage (GTDB taxonomy): Bacteria > Pseudomonadota > Gammaproteobacteria > Enterobacterales > Vibrionaceae > Vibrio > Vibrio metoecus. The sequence goes on from NZ_JJMN01000031.1 coordinate 28,435, forward strand.
TAACAAGTTGCATGTCACTGGTAGCATTAAATTTGATATTCAAGCTTCAGATAGCGCAATTCAGCAAGGTCAAGCACTCAAAAGTCTATGGAAAAGTGATCGTCCAGTATGGGTTGCAGCAAGCACACATCAAGGGGAAGATGAACTACTGCTCAAAGCCCACCAACACTTTCTCACCCATGCACCTGATGCTCTATTAATTCTAGTGCCTCGCCATCCTGAGCGCTTTGATCGAGTGGCAGTATTGGTTGAGCAAACGGGTCTATCTATGCAGCGCAAAACACAATTAGGCAAGTTCAATAACGCAACACAGGTTCTACTTGGTGACACAATGGGAGAATTGATGAGCCTATTTTCAGCGGCTGATTTTGCGTTCATAGGTGGTAGCCTCGTCGAACATGGCGGCCATAATCCTCTTGAAGCAGCAGCGTTTGGACTGCCGATTATGATGGGCCCCTCTCATTTTAACTTCTCCACTATTGCTGAAAAATTAACAGATGGTGGAGCCATGATCACCGTAAACTCCCCAGCGGAACTTGCTCAACAGTTGATTGAGTGGCAAAAAGATCGCTCAAGTGCTCAAACTATGGGAAAAAATGCGTTACAAGTTTTGCAACACAATCAAGGGGCTCTTACTCGACATATCGCACTCATTAAACCGTTACTGGGAGACCATTCATTATGAATACCCTCTCTGTCGTATTAATTACGCATAACGCCGCGAAAACGCTTGCAGCAACACTCGAATCCGTACGCTGGGCCGATGAAATTATTGTGCTCGACAGTGGCAGTGATGATGACACACTCGCGATCGCTCAAACTTTTGGCGCTCAGTGTTATGAGCAAACCGATTGGCAAGGTTTTGGCCGTCAGCGACAAATAGCTCAATCATATGCCTCTTCTGATTACGTTTTAATGCTCGATAGCGATGAGCAAGTGACTTCGGAACTTTATCGTAGTATTCAAGGTATCTTGCAACAACCTGTGCAACGAAACATTGCCTATGCGTGCGCTCGACGTAACCGTTTTATCGGACGTTATATGAAACATTGTGGTTGGTATCCTGACCATGTAATTCGTCTCTATTTACGTGAAGAGCGACAATACAATAATGATAGAGTACACGAATCATTGAACATGGATCAGGCACATCTGCATTATCTTGATGGCGACCTACTACACGAAACTGCACCCAATTTCATTGAATTTCAGCAAAAACAACTGCGTTATGCAGAACAATGGGCACTCCAGCGCAAACAGCAGGGTAAGCAAGGCTCACTATGGCAGGCATTCTCACACAGCCTATCAGCTTTTCTTAAAACCTACTTAATTCGAAAAGGTTTTTTAGATGGCAAACACGGTATTGTCTTATCGCTGATTGTCACTCAATACACCTTTAACAAATATGTGGCTCTATGGGCATTGACTCAAAAAAAAGGATGAGACATCGATGAATAGAGTGATTTATCCCGGAACATTTGATCCGGTAACTAACGGACATCTAGATATTATTGAGCGTTCAAATCGACTATTCGATGAAACGATTATCGCGGTTGCGGCTAGCCCTAGTAAAAAAACCATGTTTACTTTGGATGAACGCGTGGCAATTCTGCGTGACGCGGTTGCTCATTTACCACATGTTACTGTTGAAGGATTCTCTGGGCTTCTAGTTGATTTTGCTGTGCAAAAACAAGCAAATCTATTAGTTCGAGGACTAAGAACAACAATGGATTTCGAATATGAATTCGGTCTAACCAGTATGTATCGCAAACTCATGCCTAAACTGGAAAGCATTTTTCTGACCCCCAGTGAAGAATACGCCTTTCTTTCCTCAACCATTGTACGAGAAGTGGCTTTACATGGAGGCGATATTTCACGATTTGTTCCGCCATCCGTTGCTCAGAAAATGGCAGAAAAGATACAACCATAATCCTATGGGCGAGTCACACCCGCCCATAGACTATAACCCATGACTAGCACTGATAATACTGACGATACCAGTCAACAAACTCTTGTACCCCCTGCAATACACCAACCTTAGGTCTATAGCCGGTTGCTGTAAACAGATCTTCCGTGTCAGCATAAGTCGTATACACATCACCGGGTTGCATTGGCAACATGTTCTTCTTCGCTTCAATACCTAATGCAATTTCCAGCGCCTTGATATAATCCATTAACTGAACAGGGCTACCGTGACCAATATTATATACGCGGTAAGGTGCTGAGCTGGTGGCTGGAGAACCTGATTCGACCGTCCAGTCTGCATTCGCTTGTGGCACCACATCTTTAATACGAATAATGCCTTCCACAATGTCATCGATATAGGTGAAATCACGCATCATATCGCCATTGTTATATACATCGATCGATTCACCACTGATAATAGCTTTCGTGAACTTAAACAATGCCATATCAGGTCTCCCCCACGGTCCATAGACAGTAAAGAAGCGTAATCCGGTCGTTGGTACACCATACAAGTGAGAATAAGTATGAGCCATTAACTCATTAGATTTTTTGGTTGCAGCATAGAGAGAGATAGGATGGTCAACACTATCTGATGTGTTGAATGGCGTTTTACGATTCAGACCATACACTGAACTAGATGATGCATATACCAGGTGCTTGATTTTATGATGGCGGCAACCTTCTAAGATCGTCAAATGGCCAACCAAATTGCTATCGGCATAAGACATTGGATTATCTATTGAATAACGCACCCCTGCTTGAGCTGCCAAATGAATAACTTTATCAAACTGCTCTCGAACAAATAAATCCGCTACCGCTTCACGATCAGCAATATCCATTTCAATAAAGGAAAAATGCTCATGTGCTGCACGTTTTAATCGAGCCTCTTTTAAGGCAATATCGTAGTAATCATTCAGGTTATCAATACCCACTACGTCATGGCCTTCCGCACATAAACGTTCAATGACTGCTGAGCCAATAAAACCAGCGGCTCCTGTTACTAAATATTTCATCACAATTCTCTTTTCAGAACGAAATCTACGTGGTTTATATCACAGTTCTTCGACATATACCTGCGGTTAAAACTGACATTTCACACAAAAAAATGAGTTGCGCTGAGCAATTTTCTGCTCACAAAGCGGCTCACCACAATTCGGGCAAGGCTGTTTGGCTTTGCCATACACTTGCAGCTCTTGCGCGAAATAGCCCGGCTTACCATCGCTTTGGGTAAAGTCTTTCAGCGTGGTGCCGCCTTGCTTAATCGCCACTTGCAGCACTTGTTTGATGTTCGCTACTAAGATTTGCCACTCCTCTAAACTCAGCGAGTTAGCCGGACGCAGTGGATGGATGCGTGATGTAAACAGCGACTCATTGGCGTAGATATTACCCACGCCCACGACTGCTGCATTGTCCATGATGAAAGCTTTTACTGCGATGCGTTTGTTGCGTGCTTTGTCCATCATATATTCAGCGTTAAAGGCTTCGGTCAGCGGCTCTGGCCCCAAACGCCCGAGCACTTCGTGGCTTTCATCTGGCGCACACCATAACCAAGCTCCGAAGCGGCGCGGATCGTTATAGCGCAGCCGTTTGCCACTGGTCATCACCAGATCCACATGATCGTGTTTCGCAGCAGGAAAATCGCCATCCAAAATACGCAGCGAGCCAGACATACCTAAATGCACAATCGCACTGCCGACGGCGGTTTCAATAATCAGATACTTGGCTCGACGATGAATCGCGAGAATAGTTTGCCCTTCAAGCTGTTTCAGCTCTTGAGGGATCGGCCAGCGCAACTTGGGCGTACGTAACACTAAGGATTGAATGGTGCCGCCGACCAAATGTGGCGAGATCCCTAAACGACTTACTTCAACTTCAGGTAATTCCGGCATGACAACCTCTTACAATGGCGCAGGAAATAGATAACTCGTCTCAACAGAGACCGCAATCCAACGATCTTGCCAATTTTTTAGCAACCAAAATTGGGGAGTCTGATAGAAGGTAATCCTTTGTGGCTCTTCGCGATCGGCATACCACACTTCTATCGTTTGTGCGGTTGGTAATGCCGGTTGCAATGAACGATACGTCGCATCATCCACTTCCGTTCCCGTTATAGATTGCCAACGCTGCACTAATTCTTGTCCTTCGACACTCAGCTCAGGGGTCGATAGCCACTCTTCACGGCTTTTTTCTAATGAAAATTCGGGGAAATGCAGTGCCTGCAAAGTCGCATCAACTCGAAGTAACGAAGAAAACTGGCTTGAAGAGTCCGGTAAGAGATAGGTTTTTATGATCGTCGGTAAATTGATCACGGCAATAAAACCAATAACAGCCAAAATCAGAATATTGTTCCAACGGCGGCGTCGAGGGGGGGAAACGCGCATAATCACTCCTTGCGATAAGCAAACGTTCAAAGAGTAGCAAAGTGATGAAGGAGATCCTAGCCATCACCAAGTTCCTTAAATGGCAGACTTTCAGCTACTGAGGTTAACCCATAAATCACAGACAGAAAAAAACCCAACCAAAGGCTGGGTTTTTTCACACACTGTAAGAGCTCGAATCAATTACTTGATTTTTGCTTCTTTGTACATAACGTGTTGACGAATTACAGGATCATATTTCTTGATCTCGAATTTGCCAGGCATGTTACGCTTGTTTTTGTCAGTGGTGTAAAAGTGACCTGTATCTGCAGATGATACTAGGCGGATTTTTTCGCGAATGCCTTTAGCCATTGCTCAATTCCTCTTAAACGTTTTCGCCACGTGCACGGATCTCTACAAGAACAGCATCGATGCCTTTCTTGTCGATGATACGCATACCTTTAGCAGTTAGACGTAGTTTAACAAAACGTTTTTCGCTCTCTACCCAGAAACGATGAGTTTGTAGGTTCGGCAGAAAACGACGCTTAGTAGCATTTTTTGCGTGTGAGCGGTTGTTACCAACGGCAGGACGCTTACCAGTTACTTGGCATACTCGTGACATGAATGTCTTCTCCAAATCGTTTCAGCTCGATATCAACCTTGGTGGCCGAACCTCTCTCTCTTTCCAAAATAAGAAGTTGAGGTTAAAAACCGTTATGGAATACCCATACAAGGCTATCAAAGGTCGCGCATTATACTAACTTGCCGCACATTGCTCAAGACCCGAACAGATCCTTTTCGCAGGATTTGCTGATCTTTTTACGGTGCGAGCTGAATCAGGGTTAAAAAATGTCGGGGCATATTAGCAGATTCTCGCTAACTCACAAGCTTAAAAATGCCGCAAACCATAAGTGTTGACTATATCCAGCCGCGCTCAGCAAAAGAGACCACTTCACCATCGCCAATCACGAAATGGTCAAGCACACGAATCTCCACTAACCCTAGCGCATCACGCAGGCGATCGGTGATCCTTCGATCGGCTTGACTGGGTTCCGCAATCCCTGACGGATGATTGTGCGCGAGTATCACTGCGGCCGCATTATGATGCAGCGCTCGCTTCACGACTTCCCGTGGGTAAACGCTCGCCGCATCAATAGTGCCTTCAAATAATATTTCATCGCGGATGACGCGATGTTGGTTATCCAAAAATAAAATATAGAAGGCTTCGCGCTGCCGATCGCGCAGCACGCTCGACAAATAAAGTTTGGTTTGCTGAGGACTGGTCAGTGCATCACCACGTTTTAAGGTTTCTGCGAGATAGCGCTGCGTCATTTCCAAAACGGCTTGCAGTTGAACGTATTTCGCCTCCCCCAACCCTTTGTGACGACAAAATTCTTGTTGCGATGCACAAAACAGTGCGCGCAATGAGCCAAAATCGCGCAGCAGCAGATCGGCTAAGGCAAGCACGTTCATGCCCTGCGTTCCTGTACGTAAAAAAATAGCCAGCAATTCGGCATCGCTCAATGCTTGTGAACCGCGTTGCAACAACTTTTCACGCGGCATGGATTCGACGGGTAACTGTTTTAGGCTCATGACGATTCTCTGAGGGGATTTCGCTTACACAAGCCAGAGAATACAGAGGGCCGCAAGCGGCCCTAATAAAGTTTCGAATCACCTCAAACCATGATGTAACTCCACTGTTACTTAAAGCTTAAAGTGGCCAACCAGCGATCCCATCTCTTGCCCAGCCTCCGCTAAACGTGAGCTGATTGCTTGCGAGCTGTTTAGGTTATCGTTCAATTGCGTGACGATGTGTTGAATCGCGACTAGATTTTGATTGATCTCTTCGGCTACTGCGCTTTGTTGCTCAGCCGCCGAAGCAGTTTGGATACCCATGTCATGAATTAAATGAACCGCTTGCGAGATCCCCGCTAAGCTCTCTTTAATTTGGACGGATTCTAACGCCGTTTTTTCGCCACGCTCTTGGCTAAGACTCATGCTGCTTACGGCTTTATTCACGCCTTGATGTAACGCGTTAAGCATGTCACCAATTTCTTTGGTGCTGTTTTGGGTACGACTTGCTAACGATCGCACCTCATCCGCCACTACGGCAAAGCCGCGCCCTTGCTCACCAGCACGCGCAGCCTCAATCGCGGCGTTAAGTGCCAACAGGTTGGTCTGATCGGCGATATCGCCAATCACTTTCAAAACTTGCGTAATTTTTGCGGCTTGTTGGCTAAGGTGAACGATCGCCTCCGATGTCTGGTTAACCTCATTGACCAATTCACCAATCCCGTCAATCGCTAGATTGACTTCAGTTTGTGCTGAAACAATTTGTACGTTGGCAGATTCAATGGCTTGGGCAGTCGCTTGAGTATTGCCTGCCACTTCACGAGCTGTTGCACTCATCTCCGTTACAGCCGCCACCACTTTCTCGGTTTCTAGGCAATGATGGCTCATTTTCTGGCTAGCCGCAGATGTTTGCTTATCCAGATCCTGCGCTGCTTGTTCAACGGAAATAGCCGAACAACTAAGTTGCTCGATCATCGGATGAAGTTTATCCATAAAGGCATTAAACGCTTTCGCCACATCGCCAATCTCATCTTGGCTTTCGACTTTGAGGCGAGCACTGAGATCACCACCGCCTGCCGCCACATCTTGTAATGAGCTGACGACATGTTGTAGTGGAGCGATGCCACGCGAGACCACAAATCCAACAGCAATAATCGTAATCAGCAACCCAAACACAGACATGCTGATGGCATACACAGTCTGATCATACAGTTCAGCTTCTCGTTCTTGGCGTTTGGCTTGTACTTGCTGATCAACATCATCAATATAGATGCCGGTACCCAATACCCAATCCCATTTCGGCAGGTATTCGGCATAACCCAGTTTCGGCGCTTGAGCATTGATGGTGGGTTTATGCCAAGAGAAATAGAGGAATCCATCTCCCGTTTTTGAGGCATCAATTAAGCCAGCAATCACCGCGACACCATTTTCATCTTTCATGCCGTAGAGGTTTTTTCCCTCCAGCTCAGGTTTAATCGCATGTAGTGTATTTACCCCTTTTGAATCATAAGCAAAGAAGTAACCATCACTGTCAAAACGCATTGCTTTAAGAATTTGCTTGGCCTGTTCTTGGTTTTCACCGGCTTTGTCATTCTCATAAAGAGGCTTAACTGCCGTGACCCCCATCATTAAGTAGGCTTTGAGTTCATTTTTCTTAGCCTGAATCAACGCTTCACGATACTGATCCAGTTCTTGTTGCAGACTTTCATGGCCACTGCGGTAATACACCAAAGTGACTAGAGTGGTAATAATGATTAAAGGTATAACAGTTAAAAGTAGTAATTTGGTACGGCTACGTAGAGAAGACAGCATAAGATTCCCTTTATATTATTGTTAGTGTTGTGAATAACTTATCTCATATCCATGGTCTATTGTCTGTGAAATGACCGATGCTTTGCAGCTCGACCAGTGGCGCGATGCACAGCGGTGGTTGTGACTCCAACTTTTAGCTCTAGCTGTGCTAACATAGCGCGCAGATTTTTTGAGGGTTCCCAAATGCAAACATTGGCAGGCAAAAAGATTCTGCTCGGTATCAGCGGTGGTATCGCGGCATACAAATGTGCAGAATTGACTCGTCGATTGGTGGAGCGCGGTGCGACCGTGCAAGTGGTCATGACCCACGCCGCCAAAGAATTCATCACCCCACTAACCATGCAAGCCGTCTCTGGACGCCCCGTATCGGATAGCTTGCTTGATCCTGCGGCAGAAGCTTCGATGGGGCATATCGAGCTCGCTAAATGGGCCGATTTGGTGTTGCTGGCACCAGCGACTGCCGATCTCATCGCGCGCATGGCCGCAGGGATGGGCAATGATTTGCTGACCACACTGATTCTGGCTACCAACGCCCCAGTCGCGATTGCGCCGGCTATGAATCAGCAGATGTATCGCAATATCGCCACCCAAGAAAATCTACAAACGCTCGCCCGCCGTAGTTACACCCTTTGGGGACCGGCGGCGGGCGAACAAGCCTGTGGTGATGTCGGCCCCGGTCGTATGTTGGAACCAATGGAATTAGTGGCGCGCTGCGAAAGCTTCTTCGCCCCGAAAATTCTGCTCGGTAAACGTGTGCTGATCACCGCGGGTCCAACTCGTGAAGCACTCGACCCCGTGCGCTATATCACCAATCACAGCTCAGGAAAAATGGGCTTTGCGCTGGCCAAAGCGGCCGCGCAACTCGGCGCTGACGTCACGCTGGTCAGCGGTCCGGTGCATTTGCCAACCCCTGTGGGCGTTAAGCGAATTGATGTGCAGAGCGCATTAGAGATGCACAGCGCGGTGATGGCTCAAGCCACCTCGCACCAGATCTTTATCGCTTGCGCCGCAGTCGCCGATTATCGCCCACAGACCGTGGCTGAACAGAAAATTAAAAAGAACAGCGATAACGACACGCTCTCCGTTGAGATGGTGAAAAATCCCGATATCGTGGCGTCCGTGGCGGCTCTGACTCAAGCTCGACCCTTTACCGTTGGCTTTGCGGCAGAAACGCAAGATGTCGAAACGTATGCGCGTGGCAAACTGGTGCGTAAAAATCTGGATATGATTTGTGCCAACGACGTATCGATCGCTGGGCAAGGCTTTAACAGCAACGACAACGCCTTGAGCGTATTCTGGAAAGACGGGCAACAAAGTCTGCCTTTGACCAGTAAAGAAGCACTCGCCACCGCGGTGATGCAATTAATTAACGATCAAATGTAGGTGCTATTTTCGCCACCTACTTCAACCATTTTTATCAACACGCTTCGAACAACCTCTGAGCTTAGTTAAACTTCAAGGGTTTCATCTCCGTCGCAGACTTTTTGGCTGCGGCGGCGTATTTTTTGTTCATCAGCAGTGATAACCAAAAGGAAAGACGGGGCATGGCCGGCAATAAGAAAATCAACCGACGCGAAGAAATCCTGCAAGCTCTGGCAGAAATGCTGGAATCCAATGAAGGGGCTTCGCGCATTACTACCGCAAAACTGGCCAAACAGGTTGGCGTTTCAGAAGCTGCGCTCTATCGCCACTTCCCAAGCAAAGCTCGTATGTTTGAAGGGCTGATTGAGTTTATTGAAGAGTCGCTGATGTCGCGCATCAACCGCATCTTTGATGAAGAAAAAGACACGCTCAATCGCATTCGTTTGGTCATGCAGCTCTTGCTCGCTTTTGCTGAACGTAACCCAGGCTTGACACGCATTCTCTCCGGACATGCTTTAATGTTTGAGAATGAACGCTTGCGCGATCGCATCAACCAGTTGTTTGAACGGATTGAAACCTCTTTGCGCCAAATTCTGCGCGAACGTAAAATCCGCGAAGGAAAATCTTTCCCAGTCGATGAAAACATCCTTGCCGCGCAATTGCTCGGTCAGGTGGAAGGGAGTTTGAACCGCTTCGTGCGTTCTGATTTCAAATATCTGCCCACCGCCAATTTTGATGAATACTGGGCACTGCTGAGTGCGCAGATTAAGTGAGTACAATGATTCAAGAAAAATACAGCAAACCTGAATTCTCTTTCGCTTTATTACACCCTAAATATTGGGGAGTTTGGTTGGGTTTTGGCCTACTCGCCCTGCTGGTTAATTTGCTGCCTTATTCCGTATTACTAAAAATCGGCCGTGGTTTAGGCCAATTTTCGATGCGCTTTGGTAAAAAGCGGGTTCACATTGCCAAACGCAATCTGGAACTCGCCTTTCCAACCATGAGTCAAAGCGAGATCGACGCTTTTGTACTGGAGAACTTTAAAAACACCGGTATGGCGCTGATTGAAACTGGCATCACTTGGTTCTGGCCAACTTGGCGCTTCAAGCGCATTGTGATTGATAAAGATACCCAAGCAATGCGCCAACACATCCAGGCGGGCAAAGGCGTATTACTTTGCTGCGTACATGCACTCAATCTGGAAATCACCGCGCGTGCTTTTGGCGTACTGGGCATCGGTGGCTACGGCGTTTACCGCCCACACGACAATATTGCGTATAATTTTATTCAGTATTGGGGGCGCTCTCATAACGGAAATCAACTGGTCGACCGTAAAAACCTAAAGAAAATGATCCGAGTGATACGTAATGGTGAAAGACTTTTTTATTTACCCGATCATGATTACGGTCCCAATAAATCTGTGTTTGTGCCCTTTTTCTCCGTAGAGCAGGCATGTACGACGACAGGAACCAGTATCCTTGCTTATAGCTGCAAATGCCCTATCGTGATCGGCTCTGGGTTTCGTAATAGCAAAGGTCGCTATGAGATCATGGCTGATAAATCCATTGAAGCAGACTACCCACAAAAAGATGAAACCGCTGCCGCTGCATACATGAATAAATTTGTCGAAGAGATTATACTGCGCGCCCCCGAGCAGTGGATGTGGCTACACAAACGTTTCAAAACGATGCCAGATTCAACAATGAACCATTCACGATATCAGTAACGAGGAATTTGTGAGCGATCAAGATAACGGCATTGTACGCCATCTGCATAACCCACAATTTGAGTGGCATTTTTTGCACCCAAAACATTGGGGAACATGGGTTGGCATTGCTTTCGCGGCACTGCTAGCCTTTATTCCTTGGCGATTGCGCGATCGATTAGCCACTTCACTCTCTAAGCTGATCATAACCAAAAATAACCGTGTCGTGCGACATGCCCGTGCCAATCTCGCCCACTGTTTCCCACAGAAGAATGACGTTGAGCGTGAAAAAATCTTGTATGGCACGTTTGCCACCGCAGCACAATTTATGTTGGGTTATTCGGAACTATTGGTGCGTTCAACTAAGCACAATACTGCTCGTGGCGAATTGATCGGTGAAGAAAACTTGCTGCCTCTGCTCAATAAAGGTGAACGCGTTATTCTGTTAGTCCCACACTCTTGGGCGATCGATTATGCTGCCGTCATGCTGGCCGCTCGTGGCTATAAAGTCGCGAACATCATGAAGCCACAGCGCAACCCGATTGCCGATTGGCTGATGCACATCCAACGTATGCAGTATGGTGGCCGTATTTTTACTCGCGAATCTGGCATTAAACCTTTCTTGCGTTCGATTCAATCTGGTTATGTTGGCTACTGGGTACCAGATGAAGATCACGGCCCACAAAACTCAGTGTTTGTACCATTTTTTGCCGCCGAAAAAGCAACGCTCAAAGGGTTTGGCAAAATGGCTAAGCTGTGTAAAGCACACGTGGTGCCTTTAATGTCATGCTACAACAGTGACTCAGGACGTTATGAAGTGCATATTTTGCCTGCGCTGCAAAATTTTCCGACAGGAGATGAAGAAGCAGATGCACAGGCGATGAATCAAGCGATAGAAGCACTTGTCACCCCCCACCCAGAACAATATATGTGGAATTTACGACTGCTCAAAACACAACGCGATGGCAGTGATATTTATAGTAAATATCACTAATACGAGCCAAACCAAGTACAAAAAAACAGCCCCAATTGGGGCTGTTTTTCGTTTTCGATTTGCGCGTTAATCTTTGGCTTAAATGCCGTACTGCGCGCGGTACGCTTTGACCGCTTCTAAATGCTCGGCATTACCGCCTTGCTGTTCAAGATAGGTGATGAGATCGGTCAGACTCACAATCGAAATCACCGCACAGCCGAAATCGCGCTCTACTTCTTGAATCGCAGACAGCTCACCCTTGCCTTTCTCTTGGCGATCGATCGCCACCAGCACGCCAGCTAAATCAGCCTTGTTGGCTTGGATAAGCTCCATCGATTCACGAATCGCCGTCCCGGCGGTGATCACATCATCCACCAGCATAATGCGGCCTTCTAACTTGCTGCCCACCAGATTACCGCCTTCCCCGTGATTTTTGGCTTCTTTGCGATTAAAGCAGTAAGGCGTATCCACATCGTGGTGATCCGCCAGCGCTACCGCCGTAGTAGTCGCAATCGGAATTCCTTTGTAAGCAGGGCCAAACAGCACATCAAACTCAATACCAGAATCGACTAACGCTGCCGCGTAAAAACGACCCAAGCGCGCTAAATCACGGCCAGTATTAAACAGACCAGCGTTAAAGAAATAAGGACTTTTACGGCCTGATTTCAAAGTAAATTCGCCAAACTTCAGCACCTGTTTTTCTAGGGCAAACTCAATAAATTCACGCTGGTACGCTTTCATCACATCTTCTCTAATTTACGATTTAAGAACAATTCATCTTCTAAGATATTGGCGAGAGAACAAATCAACACGCCTATGCAAAAAGATGAGGGCAAAAAAATAGCCCCCAATTGGGAGCTACTTGATCAATCTAATAACGATGCCTTCTGCACCGCGACAATATCCGCAATGCCTTTTTTGGCGACCGCCAACAATTCTAGCAACTGCTCATGACTGAACGGCTCACCTTCCGCGGTGCCTTGAATTTCAATCATCTTGCCTTCTTCGGTCATTACTACGTTCATATCTGTGTCCGCAGCAGAATCTTCAACGTATTCCAGATCGCACAGCACGTCTTCACCTAAGATACCAACCGAAACCGCAGCCACATGGCCTTTCATCGGGTTCTTCTTCAGTTGGCCTTTAGCCATCAAATGAGCAAAAGCATCCGCCAGTGCCACGCTTGCACCGGTAATCGAAGCAGTACGTGTACCGCCATCGGCTTGAATCACATCACAATCGACCGTGATCATGATTTCGCTCATCGCTTCCAGATCCACCACTGCACGTAGGCTGCGCGCGATCAGACGCTGAATTTCCATGGTACGGCCGCCTTGCTTACCATTGGTCGCTTCACGGCGGGTGCGTGAATGGGTTGCGCGTGGCAACATGCCGTATTCCGCGGTCACCCAGCCTTTACCTTGGCCTTTTAACCAACGTGGCACACCTTCTTCAATGCTGGCATTACACAACACTTTGGTGTTGCCAAATTCCACCAATACCGAGCCTTCTGCGTATGCAGTATAGTTGCGGGTGATTTTGATGGGGCGAACTTGGTCCGCAGCGCGGTTATCTGGACGCATAGGGTCTCGACCTTCTCGTGGCTGTATCAATTCGGTTGGGGCGGGATTATAGCCCAAAGCCCCTACAGGCGCTAGGTTAACGAATTCAGCACGGTAGCGCCGTTCTACCTGCTTTGCTACTATTAGCGCCAGTCACAAAGAGATGAAAGCAAAGGACATCCTGATGATTTACAGCATGACTGCGTACGCACGCAAAGAAGTCAAAGGCGATTGGGGCAGCGCCGTGTGGGAAATTCGCTCGGTAAACCAACGTTATTTAGAAACGTACTTCCGCCTGCCAGAGCAGTTCCGTGGTTTAGAACCACTGCTGCGCGAGCGTTTTCGTCAGCGCCTGTCACGCGGTAAGATCGAGTGTCATTTGCGCTTTGAAGCCAACCCGGCCGCACAAAGCCATCTCACCATCAATGAAGCATTGGCCCAGCAAGTGATTAATGCGGCAAGTCAGATCATGCATATGACTGGTGAACTCAGCCGGATTAACCCATTCCAAGTGATGCAGTGGCCGGGTGTGATGGAAACGCCAGAGCAAGATATGGACGCCATCAACCAAGCGCTACTCAGTGCGTTTGATGAAGGCGTGGACGAATTTATCGCCGCGCGTGGTCGTGAAGGCGACAACATGAAAGCGCTGATTGAGCAACGTTTGGATGCGATCAGCGCCGAAGTGGTCAAAGTGCGTGCGCGTATGCCGGAAATTCTGGAGTGGCAACGCGAGCGTCTATTCAGCAAGTTTGAAGAAGCGAAAATCGAGCTCGATGCGAGCCGTGTAGAGCAAGAGCTGATCCTGCTGGCACAGAAATCCGATGTTGCTGAAGAGCTGGATCGCCTTGATTCTCATGTCAAAGAAGCGCGTGAAGTACTGAAAAAAGGTGGCTCATGTGGTCGTAAACTCGATTTCATGATGCAAGAGTTCAACCGTGAATCGAACACCCTAGCATCGAAATCCATCTCAACCGATATCACTGCCTCCGGTGTTGAACTGAAAGTGCTCATCGAACAGATGCGCGAGCAAATTCAAAATATCGAATAATCTTGAAAGCCTCGTTGATTCGGGGCTTTTATTTAATGATCTCACCTCTTAGTCATTGGAAAACCATGGAACGATTTATCGAAAAACTTCTTTACTCTGCACGTTGGATTATGGCGCCGATTTATCTCGGTTTGAGCCTGATTTTGGTTGCCTTAGGCATTAAATTCTTCCAAGAGATTTTTCACCTGCTACCGAACATTTTTACCATCAAAGAAGTGGATCTCATTTTGATCGCGCTCTCATTGATTGACGTGTCACTGGTGGGTGGGTTAATCGTGATGGTGATGTTTTCCGGGTATGAAAACTTCGTTTCAAAACTGGATGTAGATGAGACTGAAGACAAGCTCGGCTGGCTAGGCAAGCTCGATACCAGCTCGCTGAAAAACAAAGTGTCGGCTTCGATTGTGGCGATCTCTTCGATTCATCTGCTCAAAGTGTTTAAGAAATACCGAAAAACATCGAGAGTGACAAAATCAAATGGTACTTGCTGCTGCACATTACTTTTGTGTTGTCGGCGTTTGCCATGGGTTATTTGGATAAGCTCACCAAGAAGTAATCTGATTACCAGAAAAAAAAAGCGCCCTCCTTAGGGCGCTTTTACTATCCCCCGCGAGATGAGGGGGATACCTACAGGGAACACCATCAGCTTAGATCAACGTCTTTACAGCCAAAGAAGTAGGTAGCGATAAAACCGATACCATAAGAGATAAGCAAACCACCGACAAACACCGCCATACCCGCAAAAATACCGTCGGCTGAAGTCATCAGGGGAATCGCCACCACACCGGATGGGCCAAACACCGTATTAAGGCCAACGGGCAAACCCAAATAAGAGATGAGACCGATAAAGAAGCCACCCGCCGCACCACCAATACACGCGGTGACAAAGGGCTTCACTCGCGGTAGCGTCACGCCATAAATCAGTGGCTCACCAATGCCGAGAATGCCTGGGATGATCGCCCCTTTAATTTGGGTGCGAATCGTGGTCTCTTTTTGGGCTCTCGCGTATAGCGCCAGTGAGGCACCGACTTGCCCAGCGCCTGCCATAGCAAGAATTGGGAACAGTGAATTAAAGCCTTGCGCTTCCATTAGCGCGAAATAAACCGGCACAAAACCTTGGTGAATACCAAACACCACCGAGATTAAGAACAAACCGGCCAAGATGGCAGCACCCAGTGGGTTATCGTTGAGGTTTAAAAACAGCCATGACATGCCTTTAAACAGCTCACCACCGATAGGCATGATGATAAGGAAAGTCACCGCGCCCATGATCAGCAAAGTCACCACCGACGTCAGGATCATATCCAAATCATCCGGCATATATTCACGCACTTTCCGTTCCACTTGCGCGCCTAAAATCGCCGCCAGTAATACCCCGATGATGTTGCCGCGCGGGTCAATCGTAAAACCGAAGAACTCACTCATCCCTGAGTAAATACCTTTGGTCGCTTCTGGGTCATAACCGAGCACAAACAGCGAAGCCAGAATCGCCCCATTCACGCCAGAGCCGCCAAATGCCTGCTGTGCGTTATAACCAATCAAGATGCTGAGAAACGCAAACAGCCCTTTGCCAAACACTTTGAGGTAAGCCACCAGATCGAGCATAAACACGCTCGGGGTTTGGCCAACCACATAGATTTGCTCAAGCAGTGTCGCAATGCCCAGCAGCAATCCTGCGGCAATAAATCCGGGGATCAGCGGGGTAAAAATGGTGGCAAACTTGCTCAAAAAGCGTTGTACCGCGCTGGTTTGCTTGCTCTTCATCTGCTTTTTCTGCTGCGCGGCAATCGTGGAGAGATCCGCCTCGCTCACTGCAGGTGCCACGTTGTCGCCCGATTCAATCAAGGCATTCATCATATCTGCGGCCGTTTGTGCTTTACCGGGACCGAGGATGATCTGCAGTTGTGCGTCACTTTCAACCACGCCCATCACTCCAGAAATTTTTTTCAATGCCGCATGATCGGCGAGCGCAGAATTATTCAGCGTTAAACGCAAGCGAGTCATGCAGTTGCCACATTTGGCGACGTTACCACTGCCGCCCACCAGAGACAGCACTTGTGCCATCATGGTTTGGGTTATTTTGGCCATCATCGGCTCCTTCTCTGCTGTTTATTCTTGGTTGAGCGCTGCGCGGATAAAACCTTGGTGCTGCGCCAGTTTTTGTGCGGCTTGCTCTGCGCTAAAACCGCCCAAAATCATCAAAATCGCAGTCTTGCAGTGGCGACCACACGCCGCCAATGCCGCTTCCGCTTGCTCAGCACTCACACCCGTCGCTTCCACTACAATATTGGTTTGCCGTTGGATGAGCTTGGCGTTGGTCGCTTCCACATCCACCATCAGGTTGCCAAACACTTTGCCACTTTTGATCATCGCGCCCGTGGTCAGCATGTTGAGCACCAGTTTCTGCGCAGTGCCCGCTTTCATGCGTGATGATCCCGTAACCACTTCCGCACCGACTACGGGGGTAATCACAATATCCGCGCACGCCTCCATCGGGCAGCCTGGGTTGCACGCCAGTGATACTACGGTGGCACCGACCGAGCGTGCGTACTCCATTCCCGCAATCACATACGGTGTACGGCCACTGGCGGCGATGCCAACCAGCACATCCTTTTCATTAAGGTTCAGGGCCTTAAGATCGCTTGGGCCTAGCTCGCGGTTGTCTTCAGCATTTTCGACTGCTTTCAAAATCGCCGTATGTCCACCGGCGATCAAGCCAATCACCTGCTCAGGCTTGCTACCGTAGGTCGGCGGACATTCACTCGCATCGAGAATCCCTAAACGACCAGACGTGCCTGCACCCATATAAATCAAGCGTCCACCTTGAGCAAAAGCAGCGATAATCGCTTCCACCGCTTGCGCGACTTGTGGCAAGGTTTGCGCGACCGCCAAGGCGACCAACTGATCTTGTTGGTTAATCACTTGCAACATGTCCAACGTGGACAAGGTATCAATCTGCTCACTGGCTGGATTACGGCTTTCGGTAACTAAGCGGGTTAAATCAATGTTCATAAGACTTCTCGGCAAATTTCGAATTGAGGCGATTCTATGGAATAAAATATTCCATTTTGGTGATAGGAATCACAATTAAGGTTATTCTTTAAGCAGGCGATTTTTGGAATAATCGTGAAAAGTATCGAGAAAAATAAACGCTCAACCATGAAACCATTGATTGAGAAAGAGTGAAGCATGGCAGGCATTATTCCCACAACGGAATAATTTATTCATAAGGAGTAAAAAAAATGTCCGTACTACAACGCATCGTCAGCCGTCGCACCCAACTTTCCGAGAGTGGCCGCCAGATTGGTGATTGGGTTCTCGCCAATGCGGCGCAGGCGGCAGCGATGACTAGCCAAGATTTGGCGGCGTGGGCCAATGTGAGCCAATCGAGCATAGTCAAATTTACCCAACGGCTTGGTTTTAAAGGCTACAGCGAATTTAAACTCGCCCTCACCGAAGAGCTGGGACGCAAACAAGTCATGATCAACCAGCCTTTACACAGCAACATCTTGGCCGATGACCCCGTCGCCGTTATTGCCCAAAAACTGGTGCAAACCAAAACCGAAGCGATGTTTCACACGACCAATGCCCTGCGTTTGGATGAGTTTAGTGAGGCGATCAGCTGGATTCAGCAAGCGGTGCGGGTACAGATCATCGGGATTGGTGGCTCAGCGCTGGTCGCCAAAGATCTCGCATTTAAGCTGCTCAAGCTCGGCATTACCGCGCTCACGGAGCAAGATAGCCATGTGCAGATCGCGACCGCTCGCACCTTACATAGCCAAGATGTGCTGATTGCAATTTCATTTTCCGGAGAAAAGCGCGAAATTCTGATTGCAGCGGAAGCGGCCAAACAGCAAGGCGCAAAAGTGATTGCCCTAACGACACCGAACAAAAATCGCTTACGTGAACTGGCCGATCTGGCGCTGGATACGATTGCCGATGAAACGCAGCACCGCAGCTCTGCGATTGCTTCGCGTACCGCGCAAAACGTGCTGACCGACCTGATTTTTCTCACCCTCACTCAGCAGCGTGAAACATCCGCGCGGCAGTTGATCGATGACATTTCTTTCCGACATTCGCCAGATGCGTTGAGAGGCGAGTGCCTCTCAACTGAGGGTTTAGCGTGCACGCTGACTGAGTAACAGCAGCAGGAAATAGCTGCCACCAATGATTGCCACTAACGTGCCTGCGGCAATTTGCGCGGGGAATAACAAGGCTTGCCCCAACCAGTCTGCCCACAACATCAAAGTGCCGCCCACCAAGGCGGCCAGCAGAAGTTGAGATGGAGCACGCTGCGCGCCGAGCATCATCGCCATGTGAGGCGCAATCAAACCGACAAAGCTGACGGGCCCCATGGTCGCGGTCACCAAAGCACACAACAGCGCGACCAAGATCAGCAAAACTAAGCTGGCGCGACTCGCACTCAAGCCGCGAGCAGAAGCAAAGCCGCGCCCAATTGAGATCAAGGTAAGCCAACGTGACAAGCCAAGCGCCAACAGTGTTAACCCCACCACACCCACGCTGAGCAGCAAAGCTTGCTCGCCCGTGACACGATAAGTTGAGCCCGATAGCCACAGCAAAATCTGATAGCTGTCGCCCGTTCCTTTAGCCAAGGTAAATTGCACTAAAGCTTCCAACAGTGCGGTGATGGCAATCCCAGTCAAAATCAGGCTAGCAGGCGCGTAATGATGGCGACGTCCAAGCAGCAACAGCACCACCAATACCGCAGCGCTGCCAAGCAGCGCCGTCATCCAGTGGGTGCTCTGCAAACTTTGCCCTAAAAACAAGCTAGCAAACACCAAGGCAAACGTCGCTCCCGAAGAGACGCCCAAAATATCGGGGCTGGCTAACGGGTTATAAATCAGCCGTTGCAGTAACGTTCCCGCGATCGCCAATCCCACCCCAGCAAACAGCGCGGTGAGCATGCGCGGCCAACGAAGCGGCCATTGAAACTCACTCGGCAGCGCCCAGCTTGCACTTTCCATCTGCCAACCAATATGTAAACCCAGAGCCAAAAATAAAGCCGCCGCAATGAGCATCACCGCCCATCGAGAAGGCGAACGGCGATGTGAAGACAAGGAGATAGAGAGCGAATCCTGCGCTTGGAGCTGGCGACGACTAAACCAGATCAGCGCCGGAGCACCAATCACGGCGGCGGTAATGCCGCTAGGTACGACTTCCTCCGCCCACACGCTCAGCCCCATGGCGAGCATGTCAGTGGCAAGCAGCAACAACGCGCCAAGCAGCGCACTGCTGTACAACTCCATTTTGGGCGTGCGCGCCCCCAGTGAACGGGCGATATTCGGGGTTAATAAACCGATAAAACCGATCACCCCAACCGCAGTAATCGATGCGGATACCAACCAAATCCCACCCGCCATCAAAAGTAAAAAGGCAGGCAATACCGCTAAACCACGCGCCGCCGCCCCTTCATGGCCTAGCCGAAGCAAAGTCAGCACTCGTGGTGCAAACAGCAGTAACGGGAACACCAAAGCCAAACGCGGCAGCAACCAAGTGAGCCACTCCCAGCCGTTTTGCGCTAAATCACCGGCACCCCACATAAATACATTCTGGGCGAACTCTTCGTTCAGCAGCACCAGCGCAGTAGCAATCGAACCTAACAAAATGTTCACCACCATGCCGGAAACGACTAGCGGTAATCCGGTGAGATTGCGTAGCCCCGCAATCGAAATTATCAGTGCGAAAGCGAGCAGTGCTCCAGCCATCGCAGCCAATGCGCTGTAATCGGCCACCCAGTCACTGAACCAGATATTGACGATAATCAGCCCCAACCAAGCACCGGATGAGGTTCCCAACGTCAGCGGTGAGGTGAGTCGGTTTTGGGTCAACTGTTGCATCAAGCTGCCCACCAACCCAAGCACCGCGCCCACCACTATGGCCATCACCGCACGGGGTAGCTGCGCGTAGATAAAATTCACCTGCGCGAAACTTTGCGCGGCTTGATTACCGAGCACCAATTGCCACTGCTCATTGAGGGTTAAATTGTGCCCCCACTGCACACTCACCAGCGCCAACAGCAGAGTCAGCGCCCCCAAACCAGTTAAACGCAGCACACTCATGATTGCGGAGCCACCGCCAGCAAGCTTTCGGTGATCGCTTCTGCGCTATAACGCAGCGACATCGCCCCGCCATAGCTCCACACGGAACGCACGGAATTGACACGCCCCGCCTGCACAAAGGGCATCGCGCGCCACAGCACCGATTTTTGCACTTTTTTCTCTTCCGCAAACGGCAAGAAATAGAGCACATAGCCTTGCTCAACGTGTTGCAACTCACTCAAGCGTTTTTGCACTATGCCCCACTCTTTCGGCGGCTGCGGCAGCGCTGACGATAAACCGAGCTGTTCTAGCACATATTGCGGCGTGGAGTTTTCGGTATACAAAAACACCGAGGTTGGGTTGGCAAAACGCAGCGTCACCACCGCAGGTAAAGTGTCACCAAAGGCGTGCTGTAGCGAAGCTTTCAGCTCAGCAAAACGAGCATACATCGCTTCCAGTTTTTGCTGCGCCACAGCTTCTTGACCAAACAAGGTGGCTAAGGTTTTAAAGTGGGAAATCGACACTTGGGCAGCGTTATCTTGCTCGGAAAAATTGGGTAGATACACCACTGGCGCGATGCGCCCTAAGGTGGCCAGCAAATCTTGTTGCGGCCCTGCGGCTAAAATGACATCCGGTTTAAGTGCGGCGATTTTCTCTAAATTCGGCTCAGTACGAGTGCCAATATCTTGCACCGAACTTGGCACCTCGGGTTGCACAACCCACTGCGCGTAAGAACTCAATTCCGGCGCGCCAACGGGCTGAATGCCCAGTTCAAGCACTTGTTCAAGCAGATCCCAGTTCAGCACCACAACTCGCTGTGGAACCTCAGCAAAAGTGTGCGTCCCTTGGCTATCCGTCAGCACAATTTGTGCTTGCACGGGCAGTGCGAATAGGCAAAGCGCGGCAAGCCAGCCAAAAACGGCCTTTGGTCGGCAAATGTTCCGCAGGCGAGCATTCCATAGACTCATCAAGCACATACGATCGCAACCTTATTAGTAGAAGAGTGGGAAATGGGATTCGGGTGATCAATCAAACGGATCGGTGAGTGATACAACTCAGACAACCGCTGCTCATCGAGCAACAACTCAGTAACGCCTTCAAAGGCGATCTGCCCCTGCTTAAGCGCCACAATGTGGGTCGCATAGCGCAGCGCCAAATTGAGATCATGCAAAATCACGATAATGCCCACGCCTTGGGTTTGATTGAGCTCCGCCAGCAGCGCCATCAATTGATATTGGTGATGCACATCAAGCGCCGACGTCGGCTCATCCAAAATCAGCACCGGAGATTGCTGCGCAAGCAGCATCGCCACCCAAGCGCGTTGACGCTCACCACCGGAAAGCTCATCCGCCAAGTTATGCGCAAAACTACTCACACCCGTTTTTTCAAGTGCCGCATCGATAATCTGCTCATCTTCCTTGCGCCAACGGCCCAAGGTGCCACGCCACGGAAAGCGCCCTAAGCGCACCAACTCACGCACGGTTAATCCAGCGCTGGTCGGCAATTTCTGCGGCAAAAAGGCCACGGCTTTGGCGAGGGTTTTACTCGGCAGTGATGAGAGTGATTGACCATTGAGGGTCACTTGACCATTATCGGGCGACTGTTGGCCCGACAGTAAACTGACTAAGGTGGATTTGCCGGAACCGTTGTGACCGAGCACGACTGTCAGCTCATGGGTCGGAATGGTCAAATGATCGATCGCCAAAATGGTGCGCCCACCGCGAACCATTTGAATATCAGCTAACTGAAACATTGATCCCCCTAATAATTGGCATTCAATAAAAACAACAAATCCCGCCAGAAGCGGGAGTTGTCTGGCAGCCAATCATCCAAGAATACGGACAATCGGCGACCCCAAACGGCAAGTTCACAACAAGTGCCGATTACCAGCGATAGTTAGCACTGAGTACCGCGCTGCGTGATTGGCCGTAGTAACACCAGTAATCACAGCCAGAAACGAACTCGCGATCAAACAGGTTGTTGATGTTGAGCTGCGCTTGCCAGTTTTCAGTGATTTCATAGCCCGCCATCAGATCGACCAAGGTCACGCTCGGCACCGTACGATCGCTCGAACGCGGATTATCTTTCGACTCACCGATGTAACGTACGCCGGAGCCAAACGTCCAACCTTGCAGACCAAGCTGCGCCGCATCGTAATCCAGCCACGCTGACGCTTGATGTTTCGGGATCAAACCGGCTTGTTGCGTGCCCTTGCCACCCGTTTCATCGGTTTTGGCATCGGTGAAGGTGTAGCTGGCGGTCAGTTTCAAGCTATCGGTGACATAACCTACGCTTTCGACTTCAATACCTTGGGCGGTCATTTCACCCGTTTGCGTTGCCACAAAAGTCGTTGGGTTGGTCACCAGCGCATTTTGTTGGGTGATATCAAACCAAGCCAGATTGATGTAACCATCATAAAACTCTGGCTGATACTTCACGCCCACCTCGGTTTGCTCCCCCTTCAGTGGCTTATACAACTCACCCGTCGCGCTATCGATGGTGCTGAGCACATCAAACGATTGTGAATAGCTGAGGTAAGGTGATACACCATTGCTGGCCAGATACATCAAACCCGCATTAAATGAAAACTCCGCATCGCTGCGGCTTTTACGCTGCACGTTCTTTTGGCTTTCGTTTTCAGTATCGACCCAATCCATACGGCCGCCAATCAGGCCAATCCACTGCTGATCCAGCTTGATTTGGTACTGCGCGTACAGGCTCGCTTGCTCTTTGGTAATGGTGCGATCCGCTGCGGAAGATTCATCGATAGGCGTGTAATTGCCATAAATCGGGTTAAACGGATTGATGGTGCCAAAGCTGTAGTTATCTAACTCAACACCTTGAGTCTGGTGACGTTGCAGCTCTAAGCCCATCAGCAGCGTGTTTTCAACACGGGCAGAATCCCACTTCGCCACCGCTTTGTTATCTAAACTCAAGCTTTCGGTTGAACCATCACGGAACACAATGCCTTGCGTTAATGTGTCTTTACTTGGGTCATCATTCGAGAAAGCGTAGCTGCTGCGCAGATAGAGATCGTTATCGCCGTAATTGAAGGTCTGTGACAGCGCCCAGACATCATTAAGATCATGTTCGAACAAGTAACCCAATGACACCTGACGACGCTCATACTTGTCGTAATCCGGTTGCCCTAAGTTGGTAGAGGGATCGATATGACCAAAGTTGGAATCGATTAAGGTGCCCGCCGCAGGGAAAAATGGGTTAGTCGGCACACCGCTGTCTTCCAAAAAACTCGCCAACAGAGTTAAACGGGTTTGCTCCGAAATATCGATGCTGAGACTAGGCGCAAGGTAGTTACGGCTGGTTTGCGTACCGTTCAACTGACCGTCATTCTCTTTCATCAACGCGACTAAACGGTAACGCACGGAACCGTCTTGATTCGCGTAATCGGAGATGTCTAAGGTTAAGGTGCGCAGCGCGTCATTGCCCACTTGTAGGCCAACCTCACCTTGTGGAATGTCGGTCGGTTTCTTCTGCACCGCATTGACCACCCCACCTGGAGGTGCCTCACCATACAAAATCGAAGCAGGACCTTTCAGCACTTCAATGCGCTCTAAAGCGTAAGGTTCGATAAGCCAAGTGTAGTAACCATCACGGAACAGGCGGCTGCCATCTTGATAGGTCGCAGCATCAAAACCACGCACTTTGAGCCAATCAGTATCATTGTCCGCGCCATAAGGTTGAGCGGTGACGCCGGAGGTATAGCGCAGCGCTTCATCCAATTTTTGTGGCGCGCGAGCCACAATCTCTTCTTGAGTGACTATCGATAACGCTTTTGGCGTTTCTTGCGCGGGGGTTTCCACTTTCAAGGCTGAAGCGGTCACCACTAAGGTTTCTAACTGCTGAGTTTCTTGATCGGTATTGGCCATTGCACTCGGTGCGGCAACCAAAACGACAGGGATAAAGTGCAAGCGAAGCGCACGACGAATGTATTTTCCGATCTGACTCGGGCGAATATCACGCATGATAAAACCTCTGCTGTATGATTTGAGAATTATTTTTATTAGTATTAAGCTTCCGCGATTTTAGTGATAATTAGCTTAATTAAAAAGTAAAAATTGCGAATCCTTCTCAATTTCATTCAGTAAGGCACCCTGTTCATGTTTCAATGGTTTGAAAAACTGACCGAACCTTTTCCGGCTCAAGAGCCACAAACGCCGCCGAAATCTTTGGTTGCTTTCTGCCGCTATTACACGCAAGGCTTTGAAAAACCGCTGTTATTGATGTCGCTACTCAGCGCCTGCGTAGCGATGGCGGAAGTCACTCTCGTACGTTACATGGGAGAGATTGTTGATATTCTCAGCACTCAAGAGCGCCACCAGTTTTGGGAAGTGCATGGCGAACGACTGTGGACGATGGCGGCACTGGTACTGGTAGTGATGCCAATTCTGGCACTCGTACACTCGATGTTGCTGCATCAAACCATTTTGGGTAACTACCCGATGTCGATCCGCTGGTCGACTCATCGCTATTTACTCAAACAAAGTATCGGCTTCTTCCAACGTGATTTTGCTTGGGCGCGTTGCGACAAAAGTGATGACAAAATGCGAATAGCGTGCGCGAAACGGTGCTGAAATTGGTCGATCTGTCGGTCTATATCGCGGTGTATATGGTGTCGATGCTGGTGATGATTGCCGAGGCTGACAAAATTTTGGTGGTGCCAATCCTCGTTTGGCTGCTCTTCTATATCGCGATTTCAGGTCTACTTCGTCCCCCGCTTGAAAACCATTTCGACCGCTCAAGCCAACGCACAATCGCAAATGACCGGGCGGATTGTTGATACCTACACCAACATCACCACCGTGAAACTTTTCTCCCATTCTCAGCGCGAAACCACCTACGCCAGAGCAGGAATGACGCAATTTTTGCACACGGTTTATCGCCAAATGCGCACCTTAACCTCGCTTCTCTACAGTGTGGATCTGATCAACTATCTGTTGCTGTTTAGCATTGCAGCCCTCTCGATCCAGTTATGGCTCGCAGAAACGGTCACCGTCGGGGTGATCGCAATTGGCATTACCATCGCGCTGCGCATGCAAGGCATGTCGAAGTGGATCATGTGGGAAATTCGCGCTCTGTTTGAAAGCGTTGGCACCGTGATTGACAGCATGAACACCATAGCGAACCCAGTGGAAATTGAGGATCGCCCGCAAGCAAAATCGCTCCAAGTGAAATTTGGTGAGCTGAGCTTCTCGCAAGTTCGTTTTGGTTACAGCGCGCAAAAAACCGTGTTTGACGATCTCAACTTAGTGATTCAAGCCGGAGAGAAAGTCGGCATTGTCGGCCGCTCTGGCGCGGGCAAATCCACGTTAGTCAATCTACTGCTGCGCTTTTATGATGTGCAAAGCGGTCAGATTCGAATTGATGGGCAAGACATTAGCCATGTCAGCCAAGAGTCGTTGCGCCGCCATATCGGCATGATCACCCAAGATACTTCACTGCTGCACCGCTCGATCCGCGATAACATTTTGTACGGCGACCCCGATGCCGATCAAGCCGCCATCGAAGAAGCCGCTCGCCAAGCGCATGCTCATGATTTCATTCAGGAGTTGCACGATGAACAAGGCCGCACTGGGTATGATGTTCAAGTCGGTGAACGTGGCGTAAAACTGTCTGGCGGCCAACGTCAACGTATTGCGATCGCACGCGTGCTATTGAAAAACGCGCCAATCCTGATCATGGACGAAGCAACTTCCGCACTCGATTCTGAAGTGGAATCGGCCATTCAAGAGAATCTGCATACTTTGATGGCAGGCAAAACCGTGATTGCGATTGCGCACCGTTTATCGACAATTGCCGCGATGGATCGACTGATTGTGATGGATGAAGGGAAAATCGTAGAGCAAGGTACACATCAAGAGCTACTGGCGCACAAAGGGATTTATGCCCAGTTATGGGCACACCAGACCGGCGGTTTTATTGGCGAAGCCTAATTCTTGATAAAAATGATAAAGCCCCGCAAGGGGCTTTTTACTGCGCCTCTTCGGCACAGTGCATGCGGTGAAACACGCGGTGAATAGCGGGGGCAAATAACGTAGCGAGGGAGACAAAAAACACCGTCTCAATGAATAAGCTATAAAAAGCCAAAAAGAGGTGTAACGCTGCAGATTGGTGGAAATCCGCCACCGGATAAGGAAGCTCAAGGCCGCTCACCATTGAAAGTGCATTAAGCCAAGCATGAGCAGCAGCCAGATCCGCCAGCGACATAAAGCCAATCACCCCTGGCAGCAGACCAACGAGCAATACCAATAAAGCAATCAACGCATAGCGCAGGCAACGCCACACAAACCGTTCAAACGAAATGACTTCTTGATGAATCGACTCTAAACGCATTCGCCTCTCCTCCATTGGTCATAGGTGCATTATCCGTAAGTGTTAAGACCTATAGGCGCGAAAAACCATAAGTGCTAAAACCCATAAGTGCATGAGTCTTAGCATAAGGGGCGAAAAATAAAAGGAAAGCACAGACTGCGCGCGATGGAACAACGCTCGACTTTACTGGCCTAGATGCGCTGCAAGAGCTTGGCAATAAACGCCAGCTCCTCATCGCCCTGACCTGCGGTTAGGGTTTCCAGCCACAATGATTGGCTGTAATGCTCGCCGCGCAGCAGTAAATGGCAGCCTTCGAAATCGATCAGCCAAGTGTGCAGATCCGCATCGCACTGCTTTTCTAGCACCCGAGCGGAAAGTAAGTTCACCAAACGCAAAGCGGTGTCAGCAAAAGCCTCAAAATCGAAGTTTTCGGCGCGCACAATCAAGCGCCCTTCCGCGGCAAGATAGTCGCCTAAACCAAACTCAGCCATGGTAAGTCAAATGCTCCTGAATCAGATCCAAAAACGGGTCGGCGTATTTTTCCAGCTTGCGCTGCCCAACCCCATTCACCGCCAACATTTCGCCGTAAGAGGTTGGCATGATCTCCGCCATATCAATCAAGGTGGCGTCACTGAACACCACATACGGTGGTAACCCTTCGTCATCGGCGATCGATTTACGCAGCTTACGCAGTTTGGCAAACAGCTTTTTGTCGTAGTTTTTGCCCGACAATTTGTCGGATTTCGCGGCGCGCGCCGCGGTATCTAAACGCGGTACCGCCAGCTCAATATTCATTTCACCGCGCAGCAAAGGGCGCGCTTCTTCGGTCAGTTGCAATGTCGAGTTACGCGTGATGTTTTGGTAGAGCATGCCTTTGTGGATCAGTTGGCGGAAAATACTCACCCAGTAATCGTGGCTGTGATCGCGGCCGATGCCGTAGGTGGTGATTTTGTCGTGGCCATGCTCGCGAATACGGATGTTCTGCATGCCGCGCAGCACTTCCACCACATAGCCAATCCCGAAGTTTTGATTGACGCGATAGACACACGACAGCGCTTTGCGCGCCTCTTCGGTGGCATCAAAACGCTTGGGCGGGTCGAGGCAGATATCGCAGTTACCACATGGCTTATCGCGATATTCGCCAAAATAATTGAGCAACACTTGGCGGCGACAAGTTTGCGCTTCAGCAAACGCGCCCATGGCGGTGAGCTTGTGGCTTTCGACCTGTTTTTGCGCGCCATCGGGCTTTTCATCCAGCATGCGGCGCAGCCAGTTCATGTCAGCAGGGTCATACAGCATCATGGCTTCGGCAGGCAAACCATCACGCCCCGCGCGGCCGGTTTCCTGATAGTAGGATTCAATGTTGCGTGGAATATCAAAATGCACCACAAAGCGCACGTTGGGTTTATTAATCCCCATGCCAAACGCCACGGTTGCCACCACAATTTGCAGGTCATCACGCTGAAACGCTTCTTGCACCCAAGCGCGTTCATCGGCGTCCATCCCTGCATGGTAACTGGCGGCGCGAATGTGGTTGCCGCACAGTTTTTCAGTGAGCATTTCGACTTTTTTACGGCTGCCACAATAGATGATGCCGCACTGCCCGCGCTGCGTCTCCAGATAACGGATCACTTGCGAAACCGGCTTATGTTTTTCCACCAGCATGTAGCGGATGTTCGGGCGATCAAAACTGCCCAGATACTGATGCGGCTCATTGAGCTGCAAACGCTGCATGATGTCGTGACGGGTCGCGTCATCCGCAGTTGCCGTCAGCGCCATCACCGGCACATTCGGGAAACGCTGCTTAAGCTGGCCTAATGAGGCGTATTCAGGGCGAAAATCGTGCCCCCATTGCGAAATACAGTGCGCTTCATCAACCGCAATCATGGCTAACGGCAGATGGCTGAGCCGCTCAATAAACTCGGCGGTCAATACCCGCTCTGGTGAGACATACAGCAGCTTGAGCTGCCCTGCATGCATGCGGTTGTAAATCGCGATCAGCTCTTCACGCGCCAAGGTGGAATTGACACACTCGGCGGCGACACCGTTGGCTTTAAGCTGGTCAACCTGATCTTTCATCAGCGAAATCAGGGGAGAAATCACTAACGTGACCCCTTCCAGCACCAGTGCAGGGATCTGGTAACAGAGCGATTTACCACCGCCAGTCGGCATAATGACCAAGCTATCACGTCCTGCCAGCGCCGCCTCAATCACCTCTTGCTGACCGACGCGAAATTGCTGATAGCCAAACACCTCGTGCAAAACACGTTCAGGAGTGGCAAAGAGAGCAGAAGATTCAGCCATGAAAGTCGCGGTCATATCGATAGAGTGCAAAGTGAGAGTCATTGGTCGCCAAGAAGCTGGCTATTGTAGAGGGGTTACTCGGTGAATAAAACCGCAAAATACGTACAGTGTACGATTCTCAGGTTATACTTCGCTGCCACCGCCGCCAAAGCGGTCATCACCATAACCAGAGAAGTTGTTCATGACACCCGACCAACAAGATGCCAAAAAAGGAATTTTGCTCGCGATCAGCGCATACACCATGTGGGGCATTGCGCCGATTTATTTCAAAGCACTTGGCGCCGTATCGGCGCTGGAAATCCTTAGCCACCGAGTGGTGTGGTCATTTGTGTTACTCGCCCTGTTGATTCAATTAGCGGGACGCTGGCGCAGCGTCGTTGGCCTGGTACAAACCCCACGCAAATTTTGGCTGCTGTTAGTGACCGCTTTGCTCGTAGGGGGTAACTGGTTGATTTTTATCTGGTCAATCAACGCTAACCATATGCTGGATGCCAGTTTGGGCTACTACATTAACCCACTGCTCAACGTGCTGCTCGGCATGCTGTTTCTCGGCGAGCGCCTGCGTAAATTGCAGTGGTTTGCGGTCGCGCTTGCCGCGATTGGCGTGGGCATTCAGTTAGTGGTGTTTGGCTCAGTGCCGATTGTGGCGATTGCCCTTGCCACCAGCTTTGGCTTTTATGGTCTGCTGCGTAAAAAGATCCAAGTCGACGCGCAAACAGGGCTATTTCTAGAAACCCTATTTATGCTGCCGGCTGCGGCGATTTATCTGTTTTGGTTTGCTGACAGTACCACCAGTAATCTGCTACTCAATGGTTGGCAACTTAACCTACTGCTGATCTCCGCAGGAGTCGTCACTACCTTGCCTCTGCTGTGCTTTACCGGCGCCGCAGCACACCTCAAACTGTCTACCTTAGGCTTTTTCCAATACATTGGCCCAAGTTTGATGTTTTTACTGGCAGTCCTGGTGTATGGCGAGGCTTTCACCAGCGATAAAGCTATTACCTTTGCTTTTATTTGGGGCGCACTCCTCATCTTCAGTTTTGATGGTTTAAAAGCAGGACATGCCGCACGGCGTGCACGTTAGTTCGCGCCACCGAGGTAAGTAATCCCTTGCTTACCTCTCAATTCCATCTCCTCTAACTCGTTCAATCCTGAGACATTGCTGCATAAATCGGCGATTTAGCCAACAACCTGCTAGAACAACTCTTTAACCCACCGTTAACATGACATCTTCATAACAACGAAAATGGAGATGGGCATGAATTGGACTCATACCCCCTTGGCGCTTTCTGCGCTGATGTTTGCGATGGCTGCACAAGCCACCCCGAATCAAGCCACCGATGCGGTTGCGCCAGAACAAGCCACTGGCTTTGAGCACAAACCGTTAGTCAAAGCCAAAAACTGGATGGTGACCGCAGCTAACCCACTGGCGAGCGAAGCGGGGGCTTCGATTTTACGCCAAGGCGGTAATGCGATAGATGCCATGGTGACGACACAACTGATGCTGGGCTTGGTTGAGCCGCAATCATCCGGCATTGGCGGTGGATCGTTTTTGGTTTATTGGGATGCCAAGAAAAAAGCGCTCACCACGTTCGATGGCCGCGAAACCGCGCCACTCAACGCGACGCCTGAACTGTTTCTAGATAGTGCTGGTCAGCCAATGAAGTTTTACGATGCCGTGGTCGGCGGTCGCTCGGTTGGCACTCCGGGAACGGTCAAGCTGCTGTGGGAAACCCATCGCCAATACGGCAAGCTGGAATGGGCGCGCTTGATTGAACCTGTCGCCAAACTCGCCGAGCAAGGCTTTGAGGTGAGCCCTCGCCTCACGGCACTCATTGCGGAAGATAAAGAACGTTTAGGCCGTTTTCCTGCCACCAAAGCCTATTTCTTTGATGCACAAGGTGAACCCCTCACAGCCGGCACTTTACTGAAAAACCCGGACTACGCCGCCACGCTCAGAGCCATCGCACAGCAAGGCGCTTCCGCCTTCTATCAAGGTGACATTGCCAAAGACATCATTGCCACGGTGCAAAATGCGCCGGGCAATCCCGGAGTGCTCGCTCAACAAGATTTTGATACGTACCAAGTCAAACAGCGTGCGCCCGTGTGCGCGGCTTATCAAACTTACCAAGTCTGCGGCATGGGGCTGCCAAGCTCAGGTGGCCTGACGGTGGGGCAAATTCTCGCCCTCACCGAACAGTACGATCTCAAAGGTTGGGGCGCGCAGGATGTGAAATCATGGCAAGTGTTGGGTGATGCCTCACAACTGGCGTTTGCCGATCGCGGCTTGTACATGGCCGATCAAGATTATGTGCCCGTTCCGACCCAAGGCTTATTGGATAAAACCTATCTGGCCGAGCGCGCTAAACTGATCCAACCCGGCAAAGCGCTGACCAGTGCTCCGGCAGGCAATCCGCCTTGGCATCATGCGCAGCTACGCAGCCCCGATCAATCGATAGAACTGCCCTCCACCAGCCACTTTAATATTGTTGACCGTGAAGGCAACGTGGTTTCCTTCACCACCTCGATCGAAAACGCGTTCGGTTCACGCTTGTTTGTGCGCGGCTTTTTGCTCAACAACGAACTGACCGATTTTTCGTTTGCCACGCAAAGTGAAGGTCGCCCGATTGCCAATCGCCTAGAGCCGGGCAAACGCCCACGTTCTTCGATGGCACCAACCATTGTCTTGCAGGATAACCAACCCTATCTGGCGATTGGTTCACCTGGTGGCAGCCGAATTATTGGTTATGTCGCACAAGCGATCGTTGCTCACACCCAATGGGGTATGGACATTCAAGCTGCGATCAATCAACCGCATGTGCTCAATCGTTTTGGCGAAATCGAGCTCGAACAAGGTACCTCCGCCGAGCAGTTCAAGCCCGCGCTGGAAAGCTTGGGAGCGAAAGTCGGGATCAAAGAGCTCAACTCTGGCCTGCACGCCATTCGTATTACCGCGCAAGGTCTTGAAGGAGCCGCTGACCCTCGCCGTGAAGGCATCGCCATCGGCGAGTAAGCGTTAACTCAAAAAGTGATGGGCAGAGTCTGTCCATCATTTTTTACTCGCACCTCATTTTTCCCACCCACGCGAAGAGGCACTGATCATTTTTTACAAGACAAGCTCTGACTCACCGCTTAAGATTTTGGCAATTTAGCCTACTTTTTGGTCTCTATGGATAAAGTGCATTATCGCCCAACCGCTTACCCCGCGATCAGTCTGATTGAAGCAGACTATCGCCAGTTTGCGTTTGAGCGTCACTATCATCTGGATATCCATATCGGCCTTATCACCCAAGGTGTGCAACGCTTTTATCATCAAGGAGCATGGCACCAAGTAGGACAAGGTGGCATGGTCTTGATGTCACCCGATGAACTGCATGATGGTCAAGCGCACAACGATGCGGGCTATCAAGTGCAAGTGTTTGCAATTGAGCCTGAATGGTTACAGCAGACGCTCGAAGCCAGCAACATTGAGCAGGTGATTGGCTTTGAGCAACTGATCGTAGAAGATACCACGCTGTTTCGCTCGCTCCAGCAACTCCATCATTTGCTGCGACAAGACCAGCTCAGCCAGCTCGCCAAAGATTGCTTACCCTATCAAGGATTGGCTCCGCTACTGGAACGCTATAGCTACCTAAAACAGCCCGCCGTCAAACCGCTTGGCCAGCACAATCTCGCCCTGCTCAAAGAGTGGGTACTCAGCCAGCTTGACCAACCGATCCGGCTCGAACAGTTAGCGCAGCTATGCCAACTCTCGCCAACTCAATTTCAGCGCCATTTTAAAGCCCAAACGGGACTCACGCCTTACGCTTGGTTACGGCGGTTACGCCTAGAGCAAGCCATGAAGCTGTTAAAAACCGGAACACAAGGCACCGAAGTGGCTTATCAAGTCGGTTTTTATGATCAGGCCCATTTCAGCAAAGCCTTCAAAGCCACTTATGGCCTTTCGCCTTCTTTGATCACTCGCTTTTCTTAGCCACGCTGCCAAAAATTTACAAGCTCCTCGCGCTCGCCGCGCGGCATACTGGGTGAATACTGTAAGGAGAAAGCATGAACGAAATGTCCATTTTAGCCACCTTAGCCGGTGTGCATTTTATTGCCTTATTAAGCCCAGGGCCGGATGTCGCCTTAGTGGTGCAAAACGCCACACAGCACGGGCGTAAAACCGGAGTCATGATCGCGTTAGGTTTGTCGTGCGGCATTTTAGTGCATTTGATTTTGAGTCTCACCGGCATCAGCTACTTGGTCAAACAACAGCCACTCCTGTTTAACCTGCTGCAATTAGCAGGAGGCAGCTATCTGCTCTATCTCGGGGTGGGAGCTTTGCAGTCCGTTTTGGCGCAAAAAAGCAGCACTCCAGTGACCAATAGCTCGGTGACACAGCTGAACAGCCGCCGCCAAGCCTTTACCAAAGGCATCATGACCAACTTACTCAACCCGAAAGCCTTGGTGTTTTTTGTCAGCTTATTATCCAGCCTGATCCCAGCCAGTATGTCCGTGTCTGGCAAAGTGAGTGCGGCAGTGATTTTGGTTGGCTTATCCTTAACGTGGTTTTCCTGTTTAGCTTGGCTACTCACCACTTCGGCAATGCAGCAACGCATGCAGCGTATTACTCGTTCGATCGACAGCTTATGCGCGTTGGTGTTTATTTTGGCGGGAGGCGTCATTTTATGGCAAGCCAGCCGAGCAATCATGCAAGCGCTCGGTTAGGAGTAATTCTACTTTAGCTCATCGCTTTGTAAGAGATCTCTTACAAAGCGGTAGGATAAATTCGATTTATTCCACCAGAAAAATGGACAAAATAAATCTAATCATTTGTTTTTTAATGAAATAATAAAAAACCAACGCTTTACCTACTCCAGAAATCCATTTCATTTGCTTGTTCAGAAACTCCATCTGAGTAAGATGAATCTCGTCGGAAGGATACTGACACGGAACAGGAAAACACCACGGACTGGTGATCTTCAGGATGAAGAGTCGGACATTCAGGATGAATGCTCAGCAAGGAAAGCGAAACAGGACATTGAACGGACGCAATCGTTACTAGGATGGTAACGACAAGGATGGGAAATGGACACCTCTGGACGAGGCACGGACTGAACATCAGGATGATGGCAGGGACACCGCTCAGGGAACAAGTGATGTGAACTCACGAGGATTGTGAGTGTAATGGATGACATAGGACACCGCTAGGAAGGCGATGCAAGGATTGAGCTGACGGATTTCGGCATACTATCAAGGATTTGATGCAGGGAGCACTTTGAGTAGCTGGATTGCTGCGAGTAAGACTCTAACCCCGGTGGGCTTGCCCCCGGGGTTTTCTTTTATGGTCGTTTTTACATAGCGAATAAGAGAAACAGCCAAGAGATTGCCTCTTGCAAAGAGGCAATCAATCCCCGCTATAAAAGCCGCTTACACCTTCTCCAATCTTGCATAAGCCGTGACTAACCACTTAATGCCTTCGCCATTAAACGCCACTTGCACTCGGCTTTGCGGACCACTGCCTTCAAAGTTAATGATGGTGCCTTCACCAAATTTCGGGTGACGCACTCGTGAACCCAAACTAAACCCCGTTTCGTTAAAACTCTCTTTAACTACCGTTTGGCTAAAGCGTCCCGTACTGGTTGGGCGGCTGACTTGTGCTTTCATGCGCACTTCGTCTAAGCAGCCTTCCGGCAGTTCACGAATAAAGCGTGAGGGTTTGTGATACTTATCTTGCCCGTACAAACGACGCATCTCCGCGTAGGTGATGTAGAGCTTTTGCATCGCACGCGTCATGCCGACATAACACAGGCGGCGCTCTTCTTCGAGGCGCCCGGCTTCTTCAGCAGACATTTGGCTCGGGAACATGCCCTCTTCCACACCAACCATAAACACTTGAGGGAATTCCAACCCTTTAGCACTATGCAGGGTCATCAGCTGCACCGCATCATCATGTTCATCGGCTTGGCCTTCGCCAGCTTCGAGCGCCGCATGGGTCAAAAAGGCCGTTAGAGTGGTCATCTCTTGCGCTTCTTCTGGCTTTTCAAACTGGCGCGTCGCCGTCACCAGCTCTTCCAAGTTTTCAATTCGCGCTTTAGATTTTTCGCCTTTTTCCTGCTGATACATCTCAAATAAGCCGGAGGTTTTTACCGCGTGGTCAGTCAGCACATGCAGCGGCATGTCGATGCCTTCCTCTTCCAAGGCGTTGATCAGTTCAACAAAGCGGCTCAGCGCGCTAGCTGCACGCCCAGTTAAGACTTGGTCATTGAGCAGACCGACACTGGCATCCCACAAGGTGCAGCCGCGATCTCGCGCGGCAAAGCGAATGGTATCGAGCGTTTTATCACCCAAACCGCGCGGCGGCGTATTGATCACCCGCTCAAACGCGGTATCGTCATTGCGGTTATTAATCAGACGCAAGTAACTGAGCGCATCTTTGATCTCTTGGCGCTCGAAAAAGCGCATCCCGCCATAAATGCGATAGGCCAAGCTCGCCTGCAATAACGCCTCTTCCAGTACCCGCGACTGGGCGTTGTTACGGTACAAGATCGCACAATCGGTGAGTGTGCCGCCCTGCTCCTGCCAGCCTTTGATCTTACTGACCACAAAACGCGCTTCATCGAGCTCGTTATACGCCGAGTACACCGAAATAGGTTCGCCAACCAAACCGTCAGTCCACAACTGTTTGCCCATTCGCTCACTGTTATTCGCAATCAGTGTATTCGAGGCTTCCAAAATGGTTTTGGTGGAGCGGTAATTTTGCTCCAGTCGAATGGTATTCACGCTCGGGAATTCAAGGGTAAATTTCTCGATGTTTTCTATTCGAGCACCACGCCAACCGTAGATCGATTGGTCATCATCACCAACAATCATCACATTCGACTGTGCGCCCGCCATCATGCGTAACCACGCGTACTGAATCGCGTTGGTGTCTTGGAATTCGTCGACCAAAATGTGCTTAAAGCGCGCCTGATAATGCTCACGAATATGCTGATTACCACGTAGTAGTTCTAAGGTGCGCAGCAGAATTTCAGCGAAATCGACCAAGCCCGCGCGATCGCACGCTTCTTGGTAAGCGGTGTAGAGCTTAAGGTAAGTTTGGGTGACCGGATCAAAGGCGTTAATGTGCGCTGGGCGCAATCCTTCATCTTTTTGATTGTTGATCCACCACGCGACTTGCCGTGCTGGCCACTGTTTGTCATCCAGATTATGTGCTTTGATGAGGCGTTTGAGCAGGCGCTGCTGATCGTCACTGTCGATGATTTGAAAATCTTCCAGCAGCTTAGCGTCCAGATAATGGGCGCGCAGAATACGGTGGCAAATGCCGTGGAAGGTGCCACACCACATACCAGAAGCGGTGCCATGCATCAGCTCTTCAATTCGGCCACGCATTTCGGCTGCGGCTTTGTTGGTAAAGGTCACTGCCATCACCGAAAACGGCGAGGCTTCTTCCACCGACATCAGCCACGCAATCCGGTGCACCAGCACGCGGGTTTTGCCACTACCGGCTCCCGCCAAAATCAGTAAGTTTTCCAGTGGCGCTGCCACCGCTTCGCGTTGTTTATCGTTGAGACCGTCGAGCAATAGAGAGGGATCAATCATGACTTCGCCACTGGTTATTTATACATAATGGCGGCGATTATAACCCCAAGTGTCGCAGATACCCAAACGTCTTGAATGGGCGTAGCGGTGGCCGGAAAAATTTCAGCCCACGCTAGGTGGGCTGAAGGTGCTATCGATTACGCGGCGATTCCGGCATGACGCAGCAAAGCATCGATTTGTGGTTCACGGCCACGGAAGCGCTTAAATAACTCCATCGGCTCTTCACTGCCACCCATTTCAAGGATGTTGTTGAGGAAGCTAAGCCCCGTTTCGTGGTTGAAAATGCCTTCTTCTTCAAAGCGTGAGAAC
The DNA here is from genome assembly GCF_000696385.1 of Vibrio metoecus. GTDB lineage: Bacteria > Pseudomonadota > Gammaproteobacteria > Enterobacterales > Vibrionaceae > Vibrio > Vibrio metoecus. The sequence goes on from NZ_JJMN01000031.1 coordinate 65,377, forward strand.
GCATCCGCCGAAAGCACTTCTGCCCACAGGTAGCTGTAGTAACCCGCGCTGTAGCCACCCGCAAAAATATGGCTAAAGCTGTGCGAGAAGCGGTTCCACTCCAAGCCCGGCAGCACCGCCACTTTCTTTTTCACTTCTGCCAAGGTTTCCAGCACTTTTGGCCCCACTTCTGGGTCGTAAGTGGTGTGCAAAGTGAAGTCAAACAATCCGAACTCCAACTGGCGCAGAATAAACATCGCCGATTGGAAGTTTTTCGCCGCCAGCATTTTATCCAGCATCGCTTTCGGCAGTGGCTCACCGGTTTGGTAATGACCGGAAATAAACGCCAGCGCCTCTTCTTGCCAACACCAGTTTTCCAAAAATTGGCTTGGCAGCTCGACCGCATCCCAAGGCACACCATTGATGCCTGACACCGCGCCCACTTCCACTTGGGTCAGCATATGGTGAATGCCGTGGCCAAATTCGTGGAACAGAGTGGTCACCTCATCGTGAGTAAACAATGCAGGCTTATCGCCGACTGGGCGGTTGAAGTTACACGTCAGGTAAGCCACTGGCGTTTGCAGTTCGCCATTGTCGGTGCTGCGACGTACACGACACTCATCCATCCACGCGCCACCGCGTTTGTGTTCACGAGCATACAGATCGAGATAGAAGCTGCCACGCAGCGTGCCTTTTTCATCAAAAATATCGAAAAAGCGCACCGATTCGTGCCATACATCCACCCCTTGGCGCTCTTTCACTTGCATACCAAACAAACGGTTCAGCACTTCAAACAGACCATTTACTACTTTTTGTTCTGGGAAGTAAGGGCGCAGCTCTTCATCGGAGATGTCAAACAGATGCTGCTTTTGTTTTTCGCTGTAGTAAGCAATATCCCACAGCTCAAGCTGCTTCACGCCACATTCACTTTCCGCAAATTGGCGCAGCTCTTCGACTTCACGCTCACCTTGCGGTTTGGCTTTGCTCGCTAAATCATTTAAGAAACCAAGCACTTGATCAGTGGTTTCGGCCATTTTGGTGGCCAGCGATTTTTCGCTGTACGTGTTAAAGCCGAGCATACGCGCGATTTCATGGCGCAGTTTGAGCTGCTCAGCAATGATTTCGCTGTTATCCCACTTACCCGCATTCGGGCCGCGATCCGAAGCGCGCGTCACGTACGCTTCATACACTTCTTTGCGCAGCGCTTGGTTATCACAGTAAGTCATCACCGGTAGGTAAGATGGAATGTCTAAGGTCAGCAGATAACCCTCTAAACCTTTGGCTTCGGCTGCCGCTTCTGCCGCCGCTAACGCAGACTCCGGCATACCCGCCAGTTCGTTCACGTCCGTAATGTGCTTGCTCCACCCCATGGTGGCATCCAGCACATTGTTAGAGAACTTAGAGCCCAGCTCAGACATACGCTTGCTGATTTCGCCATAGCGCTTTTGCTCTTGCAGTGGCAAGCCGATGCCTGACAATTCAAAGTCTCGCAGACTGTCGCTGATGGTTTTTTGCTGCGCGCGCGTTAATGCCGCAAAGCCTTCGCTCTCTTTTAAGGTTTTGTACGCTTCAAACAGGCCTTTGTGCTGACCAACCCAAGTGCCATATTCAGAAAGCAGCGGCAGGCAGCTTTCATACGCTTCACGCAGTTCATCACTGTTCATGACGGAATTCATGTGGCTGACTGGCGACCAGATGCGGCTTAGGCGATCATCCACCGCTTCAATCGGCGCAATCACGGTTTCCCAACTCGGCTGTGGGTTATCGGCCAGAACCTGATCTATGGTGTGGCGACAATCCGCTATCGCCTGCTCAACCGCTGGCTTTACGTGCTCCGGTTTAATCGCAGAAAACGGCGGCAGATCCGTAAAGGTAAGAAGTGGGTTTGACATAAAAAGATTCCTTTTCAGCATAGAGACAGGCCGAATTTTGACCTGAGGGATATGCTAGTAAATATAGGTAGCAGAATGATTTTTCAATAGGAGAGCGTAGGAAAAGCGTAGGAAAAACGCGGCTCTCCCACACCTTTCGCTGCACAAAAAACCGCGGCTTTACGCTGCGCTCTGCGCCTTAAATCGGTATATAATCAAGCCAATATTTTTATTTCTATTACTAGCAGCAGCTAGTACAGCGCCCCCTAGTGGGGTTTGAGAGTCTATTTTGTTAAGTTACCGACACAGTTTCCATGCGGGCAACCATGCAGATGTGCTCAAGCACATCGTACAGAGCCTGATCCTCAATTCTCTGCAACAAAAAGAGAAACCTTTTGTCTACCATGATACTCACTCTGGTGTAGGTCGTTACGATCTGACCCATGAATGGTCGGAAAAAACGGGCGAATACAAACAAGGGATTGCAAGAGTCTGGCAACAAGACAACATTCCGGCGGAGCTTAATAGCTATCTGGATGCGATTCGCCAGCTCAATCAAGGGGAAACGCTGCGTTATTACCCAGGCTCGCCCCGTGTGGCACGCGCTCATCTGCGCGAGCAAGATCGCATGGTGCTGACCGAACTCCACCCAAGCGATTACCCATTGTTGGAACAAGAGTTCCACCGTGATCGCCAAGTCTCTATTTATAAAGAAGATGGCTTCGCGCGTCTGAAAGCCAGTTTGCCGCCGCAAGAACGCCGCGGTTTAGTGCTGATTGACCCGCCTTACGAGCTCGCCAAAGAGTATCGCGACGTGGTGCAAGCGATCGCTCAGAGCTACAAACGCTGGGCAACAGGTATTTATGCGATTTGGTATCCAGTGGTCAATCGCTGCGATATCGATGACATGGTAGAGGGTTTGCAAGGTTTAGGCATTCGCAAAATCTTACAAATTGAGCTTGGTGTCTCTCCCGATACTAATGAACGCGGTATGACCGCTTCCGGCATGATTGTAGTCAACCCGCCGTGGACGCTGGAAAGCCAGATGCAGACCATTCTGCATTTCCTCAAACAGGCGATTGCCCCTGCGACGGGACATTACAAAGTTGAATGGGTTGTGCCTGAATAATCAGATTTTTCATCAAGGCGGGTGGATTGTGACGCACTTGCCCTGATATAAGGAATACAAGAAAAGAGCGAAGAACATCTTCGCCAGACATAATTGGAGAAAGTAATGGCAACACATTTTGACTACCTGTGTATTGGTGGCGGCAGCGGTGGTATCGCTTCAGCCAACCGCGCGGCGATGTATGGCGCGAAAGTGGCTCTAATCGAAGCCAAAGATCTCGGCGGCACTTGTGTCAACGTTGGCTGCGTACCGAAAAAGGTGATGTGGCACGGCGCGCAAATCGCAGAAGCGATGCACCTTTATGCGCAAGATTACGGCTTTGATGTCGATGTGAAGAACTTCAACTGGGCAAAACTGATTGAAAGCCGCCAAGCCTACATTGGCCGCATCCATCAATCTTACGATCGTGTTCTGGGCAACAATAAAGTTCACGTGATCAAAGGTTTTGCGAAATTTGTCGATGCAAAAACCGTTGAAGTCAATGGCGAGCTGTACACCGCTGACCATATTCTGATTGCCGTTGGTGGCCGCCCAAGCATTCCAAATATTCCAGGCGCAGAATACGGCATCGACTCGAACGGCTTTTTTGAGCTGAGCGAGCAGCCAAAACGCGTTGCCGTGATCGGTGCTGGCTATATCGCGGTAGAAATTGCGGGCGTGCTGAATGCGCTAGGTACAGAAACCCACCTGTTCTGCCGCAAAGAGTCACCACTGCGTAGCTTCGACCCCATGATCATCGAAACCTTAGTGGAAGTGATGAACACCGAAGGGCCACAACTGCACACCCATAGCGTGCCAAAACAAGTGGTGAAAGAGGCCGATGGTAGCCTGACGCTGCATCTGGAAAATGGTCAAACGTACAACGTGGATACCCTGATTTGGGCGATTGGCCGTCACCCAGCCACCGATGCGATCAACCTTGCAGCTACGGGCGTTGCGACCAATGAGCAAGGCTACATCAAGGTCGATGAGTTCCAAAACACCAACGTTGCAGGCATCTACTGTGTCGGCGATATCATGGAAGGCGGTATTGAACTGACTCCGGTTGCGGTCAAAGCGGGACGCCAACTTTCTGAGCGCCTGTTTAATAACAAACTGAACGCCAAGATGGATTACCAGTTGGTGCCAACCGTGGTGTTTAGCCACCCACCGATCGGCACCATTGGCCTGACTGAACCACAAGCGATTGCGCAATACGGCGCAGAGAACGTGAAAGTGTACAAATCCAGCTTCACCGCTATGTACACCGCCGTCACCTCTCACCGTCAGCCATGCAAAATGAAGCTGGTGTGCGCTGGCCCTGAAGAAACCGTGGTTGGCCTACACGGCATCGGTTTTGCGGTTGATGAAATGATCCAAGGTTTTGGTGTCGCGATGAAAATGGGCGCAACCAAAGCCGATTTCGATTCTGTGGTCGCCATTCACCCTACGGGCTCGGAAGAGTTTGTCACGATGCGGTAGCAGCATCGAGATTCCGTTCTGCTCAAAAAGAAAGCGGCCATCGCCGCTTTCTTTTTATCAAATCATTTAGAAGCATTTTACTTCACACACACCACATTGAGCAGTGATGAGCCTTTTAACACATTGACTTTGCCGGTGGTGAACATCCCTTTGCGCCCTTCTCCCCAATACGGTAACTGTACTGGCCATTGATGTTGCTGCATCTGTTTCGATTGTAATAACGCTGACCACTCTTGTTCAGTAGCGAGACGCATCCCTAGATCTCTACATACAATCTGCGCGGCATCATAATCGAGGCGATTCCACGCCTGATCATGCTCCATGTAAAACTGCACTTTAGGGTTGTCGCTGTAAGGCAGAGCAAAGGTTTGGCTACCTACTTTCACTTGTTGGCGCAGCACAAAACTATTATTTCCCGAGGGCTTAGGTGTACTGTTGAGTTTTGCTACAGGTTTAGTCACTGTGGCAATCGGCTCTGGTTTTGGCTCTACTTTCGGGGTACTCACTGGTTTTTTCATCTCAGCTTCAGAAGCCACCACCGTTGTGGTAGAGGCAGCAGCAGCGGGTTTCGCTTTCATCACCGGTTGTTGTGCCGAGGTTTTCACTACTTGGCGGATAAAGGCTTGCTCAAAGGTCGCCAGTTTTTTGACTTTTTTTAACTCTTTATTCGCCAGTTCAAAATCCGTGTAGGGGCCAATCAAACAGCGCGCGCCTTTGGGTTCAGGTTTGACCCAAATATCCGTGGAAATATGCTCATAGATGGATTTCACTGTTGCAAGCGGCATTGGCTTGCTTAACATGCCACACTGGATCCAGAACAGAGAATCGCCGCGCTTAGGCTTTTTTCCCCATAGGCCATCACCAATTGGGCAAGTTGCATCGAGCACCGGCAATTGATTCACCGCCGCTTGTTGCGCATCACACAAATACTCGCTGTTCGCCGCTAAAGCGATCGGAGAGAGCAACAGCAAAGCCGCACTCAGGTTGCAGCATAGAATCCATTTCGGCATCCGCTTATCTCCTTAATACTCTGTGACTGAAATCAGGGTTCGAATCAGGCAAGTTATCTCGCCTCGAACACTTATTGGGATCCGGTATAGCAAAAATAAATGCAAAAAAAGAGCCGCATTCAAATACGGCTCTTAGTTTATGGACAGTTTGTGAAGCAAATCAATCAGATTCGCTTAGCCTTTGTAAATTTTCGGGTTGAACACATCACGCAACCAATCGCCGAGCAAGTTAATCACCAACACCAGCAATACCAACACTGCGCCAGGAAAGGCGGTGATCCACCAAGCGCCCGAGAAAATATAAGTAAAGCCGATGCTGATCAGTGAGCCGAGTGATGGCTGATCAACCGGCAAACCCAAGCCAAGGAAAGAGAGTGCCGCCTCTGACATGATCGCGTTTGCCACCTGCACCGTTGAAATTACGAGGATTGGTGATAAACAGTTCGGCAGAATATGACGGAACATGATGCGCGGCGCTTTAAAGCCCATCACGCGTGCCGCTTCCACATACTCTTTTTTCTTTTCCGCCAATACCGAAGCACGTACAGTACGCGCGTATTGTGGCCATTCAGCCACGCCGATAATTACCACCAACATCACCACGGCGTATTGGCTGAAAAATTCACCACCAAAACTGGCTTTAAAAATTGCCGAGACGATGATCGCCACCATCATGGTCGAGAATGAGAGCTGAATATCGGCAAAGCGCATTAAAAAGCTATCAATGCGACCACCGAAATAGCCAGCGGATAAACCGATCACTATCCCTAATATCAGCTGCAATCCCACCGCCAAAAAGCCGATGGTCAACGACAAGCGCGAACCATACAGAATGGTCGAAAAAATGTCGCGCCCTTGTTCATCCGTTCCTAACCAAAAATGTTCATTGCCGCCTTCCATCCATGAGGGTGGAAGCTCCGCATCCATAATATCAATCGAAGAGAGATCATACGGGTTGGTTGGGGCGATCCACGGTGAGCTGATCGCGATGATCACAAACAACAAAAACACCGCAAAGCTGCTCATCTCGCCACTTTGTCGCGTAGAAAATAATACAGAAAATCCGACTGCTTAAAGCGCTCCCAGCGTGAAGGAGCGGTAGATACTGCACTCATGGTTAAGCTCCTTTGCCAGTGAGGTTGACGGTTGGGTTAATCAGACCATACAAGAGGTCAACGATGGTGTTGGTCACCACGAAAATCAATCCCACGAAGATGACATACGCAGTGATAAGCGGGGTATCCACTCGGTTAATCGCCTCCAAAAACAGGAAGCCCGTACCCGGCCACTGGAAGACAGTTTCAGTCAAAATGGTGTACGCCACCATAGTACCGATTTGCACCCCACCCACCGTTAATACTGGCAGCATGGTGTTTTTCAACGCGTGTTGGTAATAGATTTTGTTGAGCGGTAAACCCTTAGCTTGCGCAAACTTGATGTATTCCGAGCTCAACACTTCAAGCATTTCTGAACGCACAAGGCGGATGAACAGTGGCAGCATAATCGATGCTAAGGCGATGGAAGGTAACACTAGATGGCGCAAACCATCGAGCGTGAAAAAGCCCGATTCCCAGCCCAGTAAATTCAGCGTTTCACCACGGCCATAGGAAGGCAACCAACCCAGCTCAATCGAAAATACGTACATCAACATGATCGCGGTTAAAAATACCGGAATCGAGATACCGATGCTGCTGCCCGCCATCACTATCTTGGTAAACAAGCTTTTGGGATGAATGGCAGAGTACACCCCTAGTGGGATCGAAAAAACGATGATGATCAGTGTTGCGCCCAACACCAATTCGAGTGTCGCCACCAACTTATCAAAAATGACTTCTAGCGCCGGACGCTTAAAGAAATAGGATGTGCCTAAATCTCCTTGCACCGCCGCAGTAACAAAACGTGAGTATTTAACAATGAAGGGATCATTGAGGCCCAATTCGTCACGCAGTGCCTGACGCTCTGCTTCCGAAACTGACTGCCCAACAAGCTCGCGCAGCGGATCACCCAGGTTGTCCTGAATGGCAAACGCTACCAAACTGATCACAAACATCACTATCAGTGCCTGATACAGGCGCTTGACCAGAAACGAAAACATTCCTTGCCCCTTAACTTTCCATGTGAATCTGTGTGCGCGGTTAAGCGCCAAAACCTTTCAGCCTTAAAAAGGGTACTTTGCCCGACTGAAAGAAAACAAAGTACCCGAGATCGCACTCTGCGGGGTCAAGCCCCCGCAGAGCTGAGCGTAAAGAAAATTACTCTTTCACCACCAAGTCGCCAAAGTATGGGAAGTCCATACCATTGATGATCGGTGCGATATCTAGCGTACTTTTCGCAGCCCAAGATGGGTCTTGGAAGTGAAGAGGCACAAACGCCGCTTCGTTATACAGAATCTCTTCCACTTTCTTCAGCATCACGCTGCGTTTTTCCAGATCGGTCTCTTCGTTCGATTGGTGGACTAACTTATCCACTTCTGCGTTAGAGTAGTAACCACAGTTGTATTGACCTTTACCCGTTTTCTCATCACGAGTCATGGTCAGGAACTCAGTGAAGTTCCCTGAATCCTCAGTATCAGGGTGCCAACCAATCATCAGCATATCCGCTGCACACTTATCAAACTCAGGCCAGTATTGCGCTTTTGGCATGGTTTTTAGGTCAACTTTAATACCAATTTTTGACAGCATTGCCGATGCGGCTTGTGCAATCTTCTCATCGTTCACGTAACGGTTGTTTGGCGCGATCATGGTGAGGGTGAAGCCCTTTTCATAACCTGCTTCTTTCATCAACTGTTTCGCTTTATTGAGATCAAAGCGTGGCTTGAGGCTTTCGTTGTAACCCGCATAGCCAACTGGGCTTTGCTGCGCTGCCGTTGTGGCGGCTACCTTTCATGACTTTTTCAACAATCCCTTCGTTGTTAATCGCGTAAACGATGGCTTGACGCACACGCACATCTTTCAGCGCTGGGTTGCTGTTTTGGTTTCATTTGGTAGGGTGGATAACGCGCGTGCCAGGCATAGTGAATAGATCCACGCCTTTCGCATCTTTAATACGTTGATAATCGTTAGGAGCCACTGGTGCAATCATGTCAACACCGCCAGACAGAAGAGCCGCAACACGCGTTGCATCTTCTTTGATGACCGCCAGAGTTAGCTTGTCCACATTACCTTTCGAGGCTTTATCCCAATAGTTCGGGTTGCGTTGGAACTCCATCTTCACGCCTTGTTCACGTGCCGTCACAGTGAATGGGCCAGTGCCAGAAATGTGCTCCGAAGCGTAAGAGTTACCGTGTTTAACGATTTCCGCTTTATCTTTACCGTCAGCCGTCGTGCCGGTGTAGAATTTGCTGTCCATCGGGAAAATGTAGGTTGCTACGTTTTCAATCAGTGGATAGGTGCCCGCGGTTTTGATTTCAATCGTGTAATCATCCACCTTGGTCAGTGACACCAATGGCTCAAAGATGCCTTTAAAATCAGCCGATTCTTTCAAACGGTTAAACGTCCACACGACGTCATCTGCGGTGAAATCATTGCCTGAGTGGAATTTCACGCCTTTGCGCAAAGTGAAACGCATGGTTTCGTTATCCACACGCTGCCAAGATTCAGCCAGACGAGGTTCAAATTCCATTTTTTGTGTAAAGCGAATAAGTGGATCAAAGACCATGTGCGACAGTTGCAGAGTACCACCTGACAGCTGCTCATGTGGGTCCATTGAGACCGGGTCAGCGTCATAAGCCACGGTAATATCCGCGGCCATCGCACCAAAACTCAAGCCAGCCGCTATCAAAGCCAACGCCAGTTTGTTTTTCATGGTTTTCATTGCATAACTCCTTATGCGGGAATCCAGATCCCTAGTTTGTTGTATTTGCTTTTGTGACAATCGCCAACCAAACAGTTGGTCCATGGTTAACGGCTATGCTGCCGTAGTACTTTCGCGTAAGCCTGTAAACTCAGGCATTAAGGAAATCAACTTCTTACTGTATTCGTGCTGTGGATCCGTAAACAATTGCTCCGTCGGAGCCACTTCTAACAGTGTCCCCATCTGCATTACTCCGACGCGATCGCACATCTGGCGGATCACCGGTAAGTCATGGCTGATAAACAACATGGTTAAATTCAGCTCATCTTGCAGATCTTTGAGCAAATTCAGGATTTGCGCCTGCACCGACACATCCAGTGCCGAGGTAGGTTCATCACAAATCAGCAGACGTGGACGCGTCGCGAGCGCGCGCGCAATCGAGATCCGTTGACGCTGGCCACCTGAAAATTCATGAGGATATTTCAAACCTGCCATCGTGCCTAAACCAACGTGCTCAAGCAGATCATTAACAATTTGTCGGGTTTCACTCTCGCTACGAGTCAGTTTATGAAAGCGGATCGGCTCGGCGATGATGTCGAAAATCTTCATCCGTGGATTCATCGAGGTATACGGATTTTGGAATACCATCTGCATTTGGCGACGCATTGGGCGGCGCTCGTGCTCGGATTTCAGCGCGGTTAAATCAATGCCTTCAAAAGTCACACGCCCATCATTGGGTTGATACAAACCAGCGATTACGCGCGCAATGGTCGATTTCCCTGAACCAGACTCGCCCACCAAACCAAAGGTTTCCCCTTCGTGTACTTCAAAGCTGACGTTATTCGAAGCTTGTACATACTCACGGCGGCTTTCAAACAGGGAATCTTTGGTCACAAAGCGCAGATTCACATTTTCTACTTTCAGCAATGAACCACTGTATTTACGGTGGTCTTGGCTTTGCCCTAACCAATGATTCTTAACATCAAACGGCTTGAGCTCTTTCGCTTCTTCGATATAACTCACCAAAGGGAAACGGTCGAGTTTGCGATCTGATCGCGGAACCGCCGAAATCAAGCTGCGGGTATAAGAATGCTCGGGGGTACCTAGCACTTTCGCCGTTGGTCCAAACTCCACCAAATCACCGCGGTACATCACCGCGACACGGTCAGTCACGTTAGAGACCACGCCCATATCGTGAGTGACCAACATACAGCCGACGTTATTCTTCTTACATAACTCACGGATCAGACTCAAGATTTGGTCTTGAATCGACACATCGAGTGCCGTGGTGGGTTCATCGGCAATGATCAAATCAGGCTCACCGGCCAACGCGATCGCAATCACCACACGTTGGCGCATACCACCTGAAAATTGGTGAGGGTATTGCTTAAGACGGTTTTCTGGTTGTGGAATGCCCACTTGCTTCATGAGTGACAAAGCACGTTGATACGCCTCCTGAGCACTCACCTGCATGTTGGCATGAATCGTTTCCGTTAATTGATGTTCAACGGTAAACAACGGGTTCAGTGATGTCATCGGATCTTGGAAAATAAAACCGATTTTACTGCCACGCACTGCACGCATCGCTTGCGGCGAAAGACCCGATATTTTCTTACCGTTTAAATAGACCTCGCCACCAGCAATGGTTCCGGGAGGGCTTAATAAATCGATAACCGCGTTGCCGACGGTAGATTTTCCTGCCCCCGATTCACCCACCACACCAACAATTTCACCGCGTTGGATATCTAAAGTGAGTGATTTCACCGCCGCGTGCACACCGTGACGGGAAGGGTATTCAATTCTAAGATTTTTGACTTCTAAAAGTGACATTCCATCAGACCTCTACAGCTGAGGCAGTACTCTGCCCTGTCTGAAGCACATCAGCGAAAAAAGGCGAGACTGATGTACATTTTGCATCCATTCAAATCAGAACAATATTCTGACAATTTATAAGCTTCTCAATTTGGCAAATCTTTCACACAAAAGCAACAAAGAGAGGATAAAAAATCGTCCTTAAGCAGAAACAATTTCCACAAAACACTGAATATGCAAAATAATCGCATATATTATTGGTCTTACCATTTTTAATTTATTGAAAAATTCTCGATACACCTAGTATTTGTTGCTGTTAATTACCCAATTCATAACAGGAGATAAAACAACCAATGAATAATTTATCCCACACTTTAAAATGCCAATTTAACAAAAAACAAACAACCATGAACTAAACCATTAAGTCAAACCCATCAAACATCTCATTAAAGAGCCAATATCTAGTCATAAAGCCCAAACAAAAGCCCCAAAAACCAACGTAAAAACTATAAAAGCGTCACAAGACCATATACAGAACTAGACCAAAGGCAGGATAAAATCCAATCCATCAACCAGTTCTATCGATGAATTGTCGGCAATATCGCAACTTATTAGTGATAAATAAGACCAAATATCCACACCGGATGTATAAACAGAAATCGATATAAAAAAGTAAACTATTCATGGCAGATATAAAATGGCCAGTGGAGTTATAAGCGTTGTACTTCAGAGAAGGAGGGAACAAAGGGGAGAAATAATAAAGAGGCAGAAATGCAAAAAGCCTCAGCAAACGCTGAGGCTTTGAAGAGTGGTCGGTGAAGAGGGATTCGAACCCCCGACCCTCTGGTCCCAAACCAGATGCGCTACCAAACTGCGCTTAGTTCACCGACTTTTGTTTTGCTTTAAGAAGACTTTCTTAAGACAGGAGATAGTTTGACTATCACCTAAATAAATGGGGTGGCTAATGGGACTTGAACCCACGACAACCGGAATCACAATCCGGGGCTCTACCAACTGAGCTATAGCCACCACTGAAGCTTGCAATAACCGCTTGTCTGCCGTTATTTCAGACCACGCTAATCGCCTAGTCTTTCAATAAGTGGTCGGTGAAGAGGGATTCGAACCCCCGACCCTCTGGTCCCAAACCAGATGCGCTACCAAACTGCGCTATTCACCGACTTTGTTTTGCTTAAGAAGCTTTCTTAAGACAGGAGATAGTTGACTATCACCTAAATAAATGGGGTGGCTAATGGGACTCGAACCCACGACAACCGGAATCACAATCCGGGGCTCTACCAACTGAGCTATAGCCACCACTGAAATTCTTTACCGATATTCCCCGGGCGAAATGGCGCGCCCGAAAGGATTTGAACCTTCGACCTTTGGCTCCGGAGGCCAACGCTCTATCCAGCTGAGCTACGGGCGCATGCCCTATCGGCGGAGTGGAATAATACGTATATCACATTAGGGCGTCTAGTGTTTTTTTACTTTTTTACTGTTTGGCGCCTTTTTCATCAGATGCTTGCTACTATTCCCTTATAAAGGTTGTGACTCACCGCCGGAAGATCGCAACTTGTTGTTTATTGCAACAACTTCTCAGGATATAATCACCCAAAATTTACATTGATTTAACAGCAATTACCGTCTGTTAAATTGAAACACTCTAAAAATAATAGGTAAGCAGCACTTACCTTCGGAATGTAAAGTGAGTTAATGGATATGTCTCGATCACTCTTAAGCGTACTGTTCGCTGCTCTAACATTTTCAACAGCAGCGTTTGCCACTACCGATGCCGAAAAAAATGCAATTGCCGAACGCATCAAACCCGTGGGTAATGTCTATCTTGCTGGCAGTGAGCCCGTTAAAGCAGAACCAACCGGACCACGTGAAGGCTCTCAAGTTTATGGGACTTTCTGTATTGCTTGTCACGCCTCAGGGGTGAGCGGTGCACCGAAAATTGGTAACGCGGCCGAATGGGGACCACGTATCGCCCAAGGTAAAGATGTGTTGAAAAATCATGCACTAAACGGCTTCAATGCCATGCCCCCAAAAGGCACGTGTATGGATTGTTCAGAGGATGAGATTGTGGCGGCGATTGAGCATATGACCGCTGGCCTATAAGTGCGTATCGATCATAAAAAGGGCTTGTTGTAACAAGCCCTTTTTTGTTTTTACTTCTTAAACATCGCTCTTAAGTTAGCGATATGCGCTTGTCCCTTGGCCATGCGCTCTTCTTGTGTGACGGGCTTTTTCTTCACTTCCCACTCAATGTCATCTTGCGGTAGTTCATCCAAAAATCGGCTTTGTGAAGGCTTAAGCAGCTCACCAAATTGACGACGCTCTTTACACACCATAAATGTCAACTCGCGTTGCGCTCGAGTAATGCCGACATACATTAAGCGGCGCTCTTCCTCTACATTCTCTTCATCAATACTGGTTTGGTGCGGCAAAATGCCCTCTTCTGCCCCGATCAGATAGACATACGGAAACTCTAAGCCTTTTGAGGCGTGCAGTGTCATCAGTTGTACCGCATCACTGTCATCGTTCTCTTCACCACGCTCCATCATGTCGCGCAGAGTTAAACGCTGTACCACTTCTTTCAGAGTTTTCTCTTCTTGATCGGGGTTATCTCCCTCTAAATCGGCCACGATCCATGAATAGAGATCGGAGACGTTTTTCATACGCATTTCAGCCGCTTTCGGGCTAGCCGATGTCTCGTATAACCAATCTTCATACCGAATATCACGCACTAATGCGCGTACAGCTTCTACACTATTGCCTCGTTCGGCATTATCAGCGATCGCGACCAACCACTCGGTAAATCGACGCAAGTTATCTAGCCCTCGCCCCGCCAAATGTTGCTCTAAGCCAAGCTCAAAACTCGCGGCAAATAGGCTTTTGCCCCGCATGTTGGCGTAACTGCCTAACTTTTCGAGCGTGGCTGGGCCGATTTCACGCTTCGGCGTATTCACAATGCGCAGAAATGCGTTGTCATCATCTGGGTTAACGAGCACTCGCAAGTAAGCCATGATGTCTTTGATTTCCGCGCGGGCAAAAAACGAGGTACCGCCAGAGAGTTTGTACGGCACACGGTTTTGAGTCAGCGACTTTTCAATCAGGCGGGATTGATGATTACCGCGATAAAGAATGGCGTAGTCACGATATTCGGTTCGATTAAGAAACTTATGCGCAATGATCTCGGCAGTAACTCGCTCTGCTTCATGATCTTCATTATTCGCGAGAATGACTTTGAGCTTTTCCCCTTCCGCTAACTCAGAAAAGAGCGCTTTTTGGTAAACGTGGGGGTTATTGGCTATCAAGATGTTGGCAGCACGTAAGATACGACTTGTAGAGCGGTAGTTTTGCTCCAATTTAATCAGCTTTAAACTCGGAAAGTCTTCGCCCAGTAGCACTAAGTTTTGTGGCTTTGCACCACGCCACGAGTAGATGGATTGATCGTCGTCCCCTACCACCGTCAAACGGCCACGCTCACCGACCAGAAGTTTCACCAGCTCATACTGGCTGGTGTTGGTATCTTGATACTCATCCACCAGCAGATAGCGAATTCGGTTTTGCCAACGCTGGCGAACTTCTTCATTGCTGCGTAACAGTAAGACCGGTAGCAAGATCAAATCATCGAAATCGAGTGCGTTGTAGGACTGCATCTGTTTTTGGTAAAGCTCAAAACAGTGAGCGAACAGTTGTTGCTGCTCACCTTTTGCCATGGCTTTGGCTTGTGGTGGGGTCAGCATGTCATTTTTCCAGTTGGAAATGGTGCTCAGCAGCAAACGCAGTAAATCTTTATCACCATCCAGCTGCTTTTCGGTCAGTTCTTTCAATAACGCCAACTGGTCTTGGTCATCAAACAACGAGAAACCTGCTTTAAGGCCAAGTGCTTTGAACTCTCGACGAATAATATTCAAACCAAGGGTATGGAAAGTGGACACCATTAGCCCACGAGATTCGGCTTTACCTAAGCTCTGCGCGACTCGCTCTTTCATTTCACGTGCGGCTTTATTGGTAAAAGTCACCGCAGCGATGTTGCGTGCTTTATAGCCGCATTGTTGGACCAAATAGGCAATTTTATTGGTGATCACACGCGTTTTACCCGAGCCTGCTCCCGCCAATACTAAACAGGGTCCAGAGACGTATTTGACGGCTTCATCTTGTCTTGGGTTCAGCTTCATGGTGCTCTCAATCCTCTCAATCTAGCCGCCAATAATAATCTGCTAGTCTTGGATTACCAACAAAGAAACTTTCTTTACAAAATTTTACTGCACAGATGTATTGCAAAACAGGGGGGATTAGCCGCTATAATGAACAAACGTTCATTTTCAGAGAAATGTGATGTCAGAATTGGTGCTCTGCGATAAACAGATCCAGATCTTAATCGCTGCAGAAAAACTGATTGCAGAACAGGGCTTTCATGGGCTTTCTATGCATAAGGTGGCCAAAGCAGCGAATATGGCGACGGGAACGATTTATCGTTACTTCCGCGATAAAGATCATTTATTGATTGAAGTGCGTTTGCATGTCAGTCAAAGGATCGCTGAAGCAGTACAAGCCAATCTCAAAGATGACATGTCTTTGCAAGAACGTTTCCGTACTATGTGGCTTAATATTTGGACGTTGGCTGGCTCTTGTCGTGACATTATCAGTAATCGAGTGCAGTATGAGTCTTTACCAACAACAACTTGTTGCAACGTAAGGGAACTAGAGCAGAAAATGTTTGCCAAAGTCGAATTATTGTTCGACCAAGGAAAACAACAAGGACTTTTCAAACCTCTCGATAACCAGCTTCTTTCTGCGTTGAGTTTTGAAACTACAGTCATGCTTGCTCGTAAATACGCTTTAGGTTTTTATCAACTGGATGATTCAACTCTCGATGCAATGATTCAAGCCAGTTGGGATGCTATTACTCAACACTAATTTGGAGTTCGCACCAGAATGAAAAAGTGGACATTTTTTATGTTGCTTATCGCAATCCTGCTGTTTGGCAGTGTGATAGGCTTCAATCTTTTCAAACAAAAGAAAATTGCCGAGTACTTGGCAAATCGTCCTGAACCAGAGTTTCCGGTGACGGTAACTACAGTGAATCCTGTCGATTGGGTTCCGGTCATTGAAGCGATCGGTTTTATTGAACCGAACCAAGGTGTGACTTTGACCAGCGAAACGTCAGGCGTTATTGACCAAATCCTATTTGAATCTGGCACTCAAGTATCCAAAGAGCAGCCTTTGGTATTGCTCGATTCATCTGTTGAAAAAGCCAGTTTAAAAAGTTCTGAAGCTCGCTTCCCAGCAGCAAAGGCGAAATATGAGCGCTACAAAGGTCTATTTGCAAAAGGCTCTATCTCGAAAGAATCTTATGATGAAGCTGAAGCGAACTACTACTCTCTCGCCGCAGACATTGACGGTTTAAAAGCCAGTATTGCTCGTCGTGAAATCAAAGCTCCATTCGCTGGCGTGATCGGTATTCGTAATGTGTTCCTAGGCCAATACCTACAACCAGGAACGGACATTGTTCGCTTGGAAGACACCAGTGTCATGCGCCTACGTTTTACGGTGCCACAAACCGATATTTCGCGCATTTCGCTCAATCAAGAAGTCGACATTTTCGTTGATTCTTACCCACAAACGTCATTTAAAGGTTCGATTTCAGCCATTGAACCAGCGGTGAGCGTACAAAGTGGCTTGATCCAAGTACAAGCGAATATTCCAAATAGTGATGGCAAACTGCGTAGCGGTATGTTCGCGCGTGCCAACATTATTCTGCCGAAGTTGGATAACCAAGTCACCTTGCCACAAACCGCCATTACCTACACGCTCTACGGTGACAATGTTTATACCGTGACTGAAGAAAACGGCGAGAAACGCGTACAGCAACACGTGGTAAAAGTGGGTGAGCGAACCGAATCAATTGCTCACATTCTGGAAGGCGTTAAACCGGGCGATGTCGTTGTTACGACGGGTCAGGTACGTCTAAGTAACGGTGCTAAAGTTCGTATTGTTGAAAGCGATGCAACTACACCACCAGCAGAAACCCCAATGCTGTAAGCGGAGGCATCATGCGCTTTACTGATGTTTTTATAAAACGTCCAGTTTTAGCGGTATCCATCAGCTTTTTGATCGTACTGCTTGGTTTGCAAGCGATCTTCAAAATGCAGGTGCGTGAATACCCTGAAATGACCAATACCGTGATTACGGTGAGTACTGGCTATTACGGTGCCAGTGCTGATCTGATCCAAGGCTTTATTACCCAACCGCTAGAACAAGCGGTCGCACAAGCCGATAACATTGATTTCATGACATCGCAGTCGGTTCTCGGTCGCTCGACGATTACGGTAACCATGAAGCTCAACACCGATCCTAATGCGGCGTTGTCGGATGTATTGGCGAAAACCAACTCTGTTCGTTCACAGCTACCGAAAGAGTCGGAAGACCCAACCGTGACTATGTCGACAGGTTCAACGACCGCGGTACTGTACATTGGTTTTACCAGTGAAGAATTGGCTTCTAGCCAAATCACCGACTACTTAGAGCGAGTGGTTAATCCACAGCTTTACGCTGTCAATGGTGTATCCAGTATCGATCTGTACGGTGGTATGAAATACGCTCTGCGCGTATGGTTAGATCCTGCCAAAATGGCAGCGCTAAACCTCTCCGCAGCTGATGTGATGAGCATTCTGAATGCCAACAACTATCAGTCGGCTACCGGTCAAGCAATCGGTGAATTCGTGCTCTACAACGGCAGTGCCGATACTCAGGTATCGACCGTTGAAGAGCTAGAAAATCTGGTGGTTAAAGCCGAGAAAGGTAATGTAACTCGTCTGGGTGATATTGCTAAAGTGACGCTAGCGAAGAGCCATGATACTTATCGTGCGAGTGCTAACGGCCGTGAAGCGGTGGTTGCTGCAATCAATGCGGCGCCAAGTGCCAACCCAATCAACATTGCGAAAGATGTGCTCGACATGCTGCCTGAACTGCAGAAAAACATGCCAAGCAACATCAAAATGAACGTGCTTTATGACTCCACAGTTGCAATCAATGAGTCCATCCACGAGGTTATTAAAACCATCGTAGAAGCGGCGCTGATCGTTCTCGTGGTCATCACTCTGTTCTTGGGTTCACTGCGTGCCGTACTCATCCCTATTGTCACCATCCCACTTTCACTGATTGGTGTCGCGATGGTGATGCAGATGATGGGCTTCTCTTGGAACCTGATGACTCTGCTAGCAATGGTACTTGCGATCGGTCTGGTAGTAGACGATGCGATCGTGGTTCTGGAGAACGTTGACCGTCACATCAAAGAAGGGGAATCCCCTTTCCGTGCGGCGATCATCGGTACCCGTGAAATTGCCATTCCTGTTATTGCGATGACGCTCACCCTAGGTGCGGTATATGCTCCAATCGCGTTGATGGGAGGGATTACTGGTGCTCTATTCAAAGAGTTTGCGTTGACACTGGCTGGTTCGGTATTTGTCTCTGGCATCATCGCACTGACCTTGTCTCCAATGATGTGTTCAAAAATGCTCAAGGCGAATGAAGCGCCAAACAAATTTGAACTGAAAGTGCATCATTTGCTAGATCGCATGACAGCACGCTATGAGCGTATGCTCGGTGCGGTGATGGCGCATCGTCCTGTGGTCATTGCCTTTGCATTTATCGTATTTGCTAGCTTACCAATGCTGTTCAAGTTCATCCCAAGTGAACTGGCACCTTCAGAAGATAAAGGGGTGGTCATGTTGATGGGTACTGGCCCATCAAATGCGAACCTCGACTATCTGGCGAATACGATGGATGATGTGAATAAAATTCTGTCTGATCAGCCTGAAGTACAATTTGCTCAGGTGTTTACCGGTGTACCTAGCTCAAATCAGGCGTTTGGTATTGCGTCAATGGTGCCATGGAGTCAACGTGAAGCAAGCCAAGCAGATGTCACCAACCGTGTGGGTACCCTGGTAAAAGAGATCCCTGGTATGGCGGTAACCGCCTTCCAAATGCCAGAGTTGCCTGGTGCAGGTTCAGGTCTACCGATTCAGTTTGTTATCACTACGCCAAACAGCTTTGAAAGCCTGTTTACGATCGCGACCGATATTCTGACCGAAGTAAAATCAAGCCCGATGTTCGTCTACTCGGATCTTAACCTCAACTTCGATTCGGCTACGATGAAGATCAATATCGATAAAGACAAAGCCGGTGCTTACGGCGTGACCATGCAAGACATCGGCATCACACTCAGCACCATGATGGCCGACGGTTATGTAAACCGCATCGACCTCAATGGCCGATCTTACGAAGTGATCCCACAAGTAGAACGTAAATGGCGTCTCAATCCGCAATCTATGAACAATTACTATGTTCGTGCGGCGGATGGCAAAGTGATTCCTCTAGGCAGCCTGATCACGATTGATGTCGTTGCGGAGCCTCGTTCTCTGCCACACTTCAACCAGCTAAACTCTGCCACCGTAGGTGCAGTACCTTCACCAGGTACCGCAATGGGTGATGCTATTAACTGGTTTGAAAACTTGGCTAGCAGCAAACTGCCTAAAGGCTACAACCATGATTACATGGGTGAAGCTCGTCAATATGTAACCGAAGGTAGCGCGCTGTATGCGACGTTTGGTCTAGCATTGGCGATCATCTTCTTGGTTCTGGCGATTCAATTTGAATCTCTCAAAGATCCATTGGTTATCATGGTCTCTGTACCATTGGCGATTTGTGGTGCGTTGATCGCACTGGCATGGGGAACCGCGACGATGAACATCTACTCACAAGTAGGTCTGATCACCCTCGTGGGTCTTATCACCAAACACGGTATTTTGATTTGTGAAGTGGCTAAAGAAGAACAGCTACACAACAAACTCAGCCGAATCGATGCCGTCATGCATGCAGCGAAAGTGCGTTTACGCCCAATCCTGATGACCACTGCCGCGATGATCGCAGGCCTCATCCCTCTGATGTACGCAACAGGGGCGGGTGCAGCACAGCGCTTCAGTATCGGTATCGTTATCGTTTCTGGTTTGGCAATCGGCACACTGTTTACTCTGTTTGTATTGCCTGTGATTTACAGCTATCTCGCAGAGAAACACAAACCACTGCCGGTGTTTGTTGAGGATAAAGATCTGGAGAAGTTGGCACGCATAGATGAAGCCAAAGCGGCTCATCGTCAACTGTAATCCAATATTCAGTCTCATCACAAAAGGCCATTTCGATGGCCTTTTTTATTATCCAATCTAACGACATCCCTAGCTGAATTGCATAGAATGTCGGCAACTTAACAGGAGAATTACTATGTTTGATGCCAAAAAACTCGAGCAGATCGCCAAGCAAATCCATGAAGCCATGCCACAACCCGTCAAAGAACTGGGTGCTGATGTAGAACAGAAAGTGCGTCAGGTCATTCAAGGCCAACTGAACAAACTGGATGTGGTCAGCCGCGAAGAGTTTGATGTGCAAACTCAAGTGCTGTTACGCACTCGCCAAAAGCTTACTGAGTTAGAGCAGAAAATGGCTGAGCTTGAAGCCAAATTAGCGGATAAATAAGCGCTGGATTCACACAGCAAACACGTAAGTGTTGAATAGCTTAGAACCCAATAAAGAAAGGCTTAGTCATGAGACTAAGCCTTCTTGGTTTTTATTATATTGTGTTGTTGTGTTTGCTTTGGAAAATCAATTTAGGGATTAATCACCCACCGCGATACGCTTCATGTCTTTCATATAGCCGCGCAGCTCTTCACCAATGTATTCCACTGGATGATTGCGGATGATGCTGTTTACTTCGATCAGTGTGGCGTTATCGACTTGATTAGAGACCACACCCAAACCTTTACCAATCACATCAGTGCCTACATTCGGCATGAACTTTTCACGCAGCAGCGGTACCGCCACGTTGGCAAACAGGTAGTTACCGTACTCTGCGGTGTCAGAGATTACCACGTTCATTTCATACAGACGCTTACGCGCTACCGTATTGGCAATCAGTGGGAGTTCATGCAGTGATTCATAATAAGCCGACTCATCGATGATGCCTGAAGCCGTCATCGCTTCAAACGCCAACTCAACCCCAGCACGCACCATTGCAATCATCAAAATACCGTTATCAAAGTATTCTTGCTCAGCAATTTTTACGTCGGTTGTTGGATAGTTCTCAAAGGCAGTTTCAGCAGTTTCTGCACGCCAGCCGAACAAGTCTTTATCATCATTCGCCCAGTCCGCCATCATGGTGCTAGAGAAGTGGCCAGAAATGATGTCATCCATATGCTTGTTGTACAGCGGGCGCATCAGATCTTTCAACTCTTCAGACAGCTCAAACGCTTTGATTTTGGCAGGGTTAGACAGACGATCCATCATATGAGTAATACCGCCAAACTTGAGTGCTTCGGTAATGGTTTCCCAACCAAATTGCAAAAGCTTACCCGCATAACTAGGGTCGATGCCATCAGCAACCATTTTCACGTAACAAACGATAGAGCCCGATTGCAGCATACCGCAGAGAATGGTTTGCTCCCCCATCAAGTCAGATTTCACTTCCGCCACAAAAGAAGAAGCTAAACAGCCCGCACGATGGCCACCCGTTGCCGCAGCCCACGCTTTAGCAATTTCCCAACCTTCACCTTGCGGATCGTTTTCAGGGTGTACCGCGATCAGAGTAGGAACGCCAAAACCACGTTTATACTCTTCACGAACTTCCGTACCCGGACATTTTGGTGCCACCATCACAACCGTGATGTCTTTACGGATCTGCATGCCCTCTTCAACGATATTAAAACCGTGTGAGTAACCCAAGGCAGCACCTTGCTTCATCAGAGGCATCACCGCATTGACCACACTGGTGTGCTGCTTATCTGGCGTCAAGTTAATCACCAAATCTGCGGTTGGGATGAGTTGTTCATAACTACCCACGTTGAAGCCATTATTCTTGGCATTCTTAAATGACTGACGCTGTTCATCAATCGCAGCCTGACGTAGAGCGTAAGAAACATCCAAACCTGAATCACGCATATTGAGGCCTTGGTTTAGGCCTTGAGCCCCACAGCCCACGATCACCACTTTCTTACCTTTTAGGTAGTCAGCTTCGGTTGCAAACTCTTCACGCGCCATAAAACGGCAACGACCAAGTTGATCCAACTGTTCACGCAGGTTCAGCGTATTGAAATAATTCGCCATGAGGGTGCTCCTTAATAAGTGATTCCGTTAAGTCGGTGCGATATGACCGAATAAACTCATACTAAGCCAGAGACAAAATTGCGCAAAGTGATATATTCACAACTAGTTATTGCAACAAATGCAACATAGGATCTTTTGTGAACATCAAAACTCTGCAGCTATTCATGCATCTATGTGACTGCAAAAATTTCAGTAAAACCGCTTCTGCAATGCATCTCAGCCCTTCCGC
This sequence comes from Vibrio metoecus, assembly GCF_000696385.1. Classification (GTDB taxonomy): domain Bacteria; phylum Pseudomonadota; class Gammaproteobacteria; order Enterobacterales; family Vibrionaceae; genus Vibrio; species Vibrio metoecus. Next base: position 87,826 of record NZ_JJMN01000031.1, read on the forward strand.
ACTCAGTCGGCAGATACAGAAGCTGGAGCAAGATTTAGGTCATACACTTTTCCTGCGCGACAACCGCAGTGTTGAACTCACTCCCGCAGCCCACCAATTACTGCCCGTTGCGGCACGCATCATTCACGACTGGCGGCAATTCACTACCGAACTCAACGATCACAGCCAAGAACTGCGAGGAGAGATAAAGTTGTTCTGCTCTGTTACGGCCAGTTATAGCCACTTACCTGAGCTTCTCAGTTCTTTTCGCCTCAAGCATCCTTATATCGAATTTAAACTGCTAACAGGCGATCCGGCACAAGCGATCGATAAAATCCTGCACGATGAAGCGGATATAGCGATTTCTGCCATGCCTGAACAACTGCCAAGCCGAATTGAATTCGCCACAATCAGTGAGATCCCTCTTTCCGTCATCGCACCACTTGGGATCAGCAGCTTTATGGATGAGCTACAAAAAGAGCAGCCTGATTGGAATGAAATACCCTTTATTGTTCCGGAGTCGGGAACCGCGCGCGATAGAGCCAATACCTGGTTTAAGCAAATGAAGATAAAACCCAATATCTATGCTCAGATCGCAGGACATGAAGCGATTGTCAGTTTAGTCGCTCTAGGATGTGGTGTGGGTATTGCCCCGGATGTGGTTATCAACAATAGTCCAGTGCGTGACAAGATTCAGCGTTTAAGCTTTACGCCCATCAAACCCTTTATGCTCGGTGTTTGCTGTAAACGTTCACAATTAGATAATCCGCTTGTCCAAGCGCTGTGGCGGGTCGTTTCGGCAAAGAAAAGTGTTGTTGATAAATAAAGAACTTTAGAAGAATAGGTTATCGGTACTGTATCGATAACCTAGATATTGAAAGTCAAAATGACAGAATGCAAAAAGGCCGCTGAGTTATTAGCGGCCTTTCTTAATAGTGGCGGAGAGATAGGGATTTGAACCCTAGGATAGCTATTAACCATCGCCGGTTTTCAAGACCGGTGCTTTCAACCACTCAGCCATCTCTCCGCAAATTGTGTGCTAATAGCGTGGTGACACTATCAGCGAGATTAAAA
>NZ_JJMN01000032.1 GCF_000696385.1 Vibrio metoecus
GAAGTACTCTTGCTCTTTAACAATTTGGAAAGCTGACAAAACAACAATTTATTAGTTGTTTGTTAAAGTTCTTCAATGTTTATCGTAAAGATAAACACCAACAACACATTCAAGTGTGCTTGGTATCGAATAAGACTTCGGTCTTGTTCAAAATTTGAGTCCGGCAAAATCTGTCTCGCACTCATGTAAATTAAACGCGAGACAACTTAGGTTGTTTAAACAACAATCCGAAACTCCTTCGGGTTGTATGGTTAAGTGACTAAGCGTACACGGTGGATGCCTGGGCAGTCAGAGGCGATGAAGGACGTACTAACTTGCGATAAGCGCAGATAAGGCAGTAAGAGCCGTTTGAGTCTGCGATTTCCGAATGGGGAAACCCAACTGCATAAGCAGTTACTGTTAACTGAATACATAGGTTAACAGAGCAAACCGGGGGAACGTGAAACATCTAAGTACCCCGAGGAGAAGAAATCAACCGAGATTCCGGTAGTAGCGGCGAGCGAACCTGGATTAGCCCTTAAGCACTCGGTGAAGTAGGTGAACAAGCTGGAAAGCTTGGCGATACAGGGTGATAGCCCCGTAACCGACGCTTCATCGAGCGTGAAATCGAGTAGGGCGGGACACGTGATATCCTGTCTGAATATGGGGGGACCATCCTCCAAGGCTAAATACTCCTGACTGACCGATAGTGAACCAGTACCGTGAGGGAAAGGACGAAAAGAACCCCTGTGAGGGGAGTGAAATAGAACCTGAAACCGTGTACGTACAAGCAGTAGGAGCACCTTCGTGGTGTGACTGCGTACCTTTTGTATAATGGGTCAGCGACTTATATTCAGTGGCAAGGTTAACCGTATAGGGGAGCCGTAGCGAAAGCGAGTCTTAACTGGGCGCTCAGTCTCTGGATATAGACCCGAAACCGGGTGATCTAGCCATGGGCAGGTTGAAGGTTGAGTAACATCAACTGGAGGACCGAACCGACTTAATGTTGAAAAATTAGCGGATGGACTTGTGGCTAGGGGTAAAAGGTCCAATCAAACTCGGAGATAGCTGGTTCTCCCCGAAAGCTATTTAGGTAGCGCCTCGGACGAATACTACTGGGGGTAGAGCACTGTTAAGGCTAGGGGGTCATCCCGACTTACCAACCCTTTGCAAACTCCGAATACCAGTAAGTACTATCCGGGAGACACACGGCGGGTGCTAACGTCCGTCGTGGAGAGGGAAACAACCCAGACCGCCAGCTAAGGTCCCAAAGTATTGCTAAGTGGGAAACGATGTGGGAAGGCTCAGACAGCTAGGATGTTGGCTTAGAAGCAGCCATCATTTAAAGAAAGCGTAATAGCTCACTAGTCGAGTCGGCCTGCGCGGAAGATGTAACGGGGCTAAGCAATACACCGAAGCTGCGGCAATGAAGTTTACTTCATTGGGTAGGGGAGCGTTCTGTAAGCCGTTGAAGGTGAATCGTAAGGTTTGCTGGAGGTATCAGAAGTGCGAATGCTGACATGAGTAACGACAAGGGGGGTGAAAAACCTCCCCGCCGGAAGACCAAGGGTTCCAGTCCAACGTTAATCGGGGCAGGGTGAGTCGACCCCTAAGGCGAGGCCGAAAGGCGTAGTCGATGGGAAACGGGTTAATATTCCCGTAC
>NZ_JJMN01000033.1 GCF_000696385.1 Vibrio metoecus
CTCCATTGAAGCTCAGTTGGTATGGCAAGTAGTCTCCATTCAACGTATTACACATCTGCACCATTTGATATCTGATTAAGTTGTATGTCAGGAGTATTCCCCAGAGCTCTTGTCTCACCAGCTCTGGGAGTCGGCTTCGCAGTGTAAGACGGTTACCAAGCATGTATTGCTTTTGCTCTCGGTACCCCTGTTCAATTTCCCAACGGTATTCATATAAACCGACTATATCTGATTTCGGATAACGCATCGGGTCAACCATTGAGGTGAGAACATCGTATTGCTTCCCCTCTTTAACTCTCGTGATTAAACGTACCACTACCTCTTCTTCTAGCTCTGGCCATTTCTTACGCGCTTGCGGGTTACTCTTCAGTTTTATCAGTTTATCTTGTCGGCCAAAAGACTGAACAACTTCATAAATCAGCCCTTTTTTCATGGGGATAAGCCAAGGTCGATTGATGCCTTGCGAACACCATGCTTGAAGTAAACCTAGGGAGTAAAAGCCTTTGTCGAAGAGCGTTAAGCTGTTATCGGGGGTTGTGTCGATAAGCTGCTCTGCCAGCTTCATTTCATTAACGGTATAACAGCCAAAAGCGCTGCCTGTGATTAAGTGACTGCTCAGCTCCATCTGACAGACCATGCGCACCTGTGGGTACTGTGTTTCTTTACCATCACAGTGGGTAGGCTTGGCGAATGCTTCAGCGTTATCTTTCGTGTCTTCTGTTCGCCATAAAACGCCATCAACGCCCAGTAACCGAAGTCCGTTCCAGTTTGGTAAGTTAGCCTGCTTAAACCAATGACGTTGCGTACACTCAAAGAGCGCTTTAGCCGCTGACTCACCAAGGTTTTTTCTTCGCTGTGTTAATGCACTTGGAGCAACGAATGGCTTGCCTGTGCGGTCAACAATATCGAGCATATTTACAATGTCAGCCATGGATTTATCGTTATAGATAGCCATGCCAACCAGTAACCATGCCATCGACTCTAAAGTGAGCTTTCGTTTTCTTAGAGTCACGGTATCCGTAAGCTGATAAGCACTATTGATGAGTTCAATGGGCAGGAGGTCTGCGAGTGTTTCAACGTGATTGGGTTTATAAC
>NZ_JJMN01000034.1 GCF_000696385.1 Vibrio metoecus
CCTAAGGGGCTGGCAACGCATAACAACCAAACTCAAACACAACAACTGCAACCACCGCGGCTCAATGGGACTGGAAACGCCGCGCGTTGACAGTCCCTCTTGAGGCGTTTGTTAGGCGCGTAGCCATTTTTTACAGCTTAATATCAACCTTGTTTCGAACATAGGTCGGGACAGACAGCTGCTCATCTAAGTCTTTAAATATCGGTCTCTTTGGCATCTGTTCGATTATCGAGTTGAGTTCTTCAAAACTGATACCTACAACCCGACAAGCAGTCATTAAACCATTGATAAATTGTTTCTTGTCACGCTTTTTCTGCTGCTCATTATCTGGGATAGATGCATATAATTCGCATTCTTTGCTAAGTAATATCAGAAGATCTTCTTTTGGCGGCAACATATTTCACTCATCTTGAGGATAATTTTGAGCTGATTATCAATCATTACAAGAATTTGTTCTAAGGGTTCGATCTAACATTAGCAAGTAAGCGCCTAACGCCCGCCTAAGGGGCTGGCAACGCATTACCACTAAACTCAAACACAGCAACCATAACCACCGCGGCTCAATGGGACTGGAAACGCCACGCGTTGACAGTCCCTCTTGAGGCGTTTGTTATAACACAGTTTCACACATCATGTTCCGTGAGCAATTGACGACAGTTACGAACTGTTAGAACGCGGATTTCGTGGCTCAAACTATAAATAATGCGGTAATGGCCAAAAATTATTTCACGGTAGTTCGTATGAGGCATTTCAGGAACCATGCGGCCCATTTCTGGCATTGAGCCGAGCAATTCCGTTTTGTCGAATACTTCATTCACCCACTTTTCTGCAGCTGATGGGTTATCCAAAGCAATAAACTCTGCGGCATCACCCAGTTTTTGTAACGCTAGAGGTGACCAAACTACTTTCATTTGATGATGCGTCCCAGAACTTGTGAACGAGCATCTTCGTTTGATATACCTAAACCTGCAGCCAATTGAGCTTCTGCAGTACGCATTTCTTCGAGTAATTCGATTTTCTCTTGCATTGCTTCATACTCCGCAACGTCAAGAACAACGGCTACACCTTTACCTCGTTGTGTAATAACCAATGGTCGACGAGTCTCATTGATCTGTTTGATAAATGATGCAACGCCAGCACGGAACTCAGACAAAGGCTGAATATCTTGATCAAGGTGAATACGGCTCATAATGAACTCCATTTAGTACAATTTAATGTACAAATGGTAGTTCAATTGAGATTTGCGAGCAAGGAATTGATTCTGTGTT
>NZ_JJMN01000035.1 GCF_000696385.1 Vibrio metoecus
GGCGAGATAAAGCTAATGGAGGCACGCTTTGGAAGCACCTCCGACAATCAACCAAACAGCGGCGCAAGCGTTACGCCGCCTACGATAGTCGCGGAAGGCTCGCCAATAAACGACATATCTCGGAACGACCCAAAAGTGTCGAAACACGTAAAACGCGTGGACACTGGGAAATTGATACGGTTATGGGGAAAGGCTCTAAACACTGCATCGTGACACTCGTTGAGCGCATGACCGGCTACACCCTGATTGGGCAAATGGACGACCGAACAACCGCATCACTTAATCGGCGAACCATTCAGCTTATGAGTCGATTTGATGGCCTGTTTACCACCATTACCGCCGATAATGGCACTGAGTTTAACCAATATGAGCTTATTGAAGCCGCCACCGATACTCGATTTTATTTTGCTAACCCACACCACTCTTGGGAACGAGGAACCAATGAAAATACCAACGGCCTTATCCGACAATTATTCTCCACAAAGGACACCTCGTATGGCGACACTGACTCAAGCAACGTGCACG
>NZ_JJMN01000036.1 GCF_000696385.1 Vibrio metoecus
AAAAAAATATCCTCCGGCATAGCCGGAGGTTTTTCATATGCGCCTATAAGGCTTTCTTACAAGCAGCACCCTAACAGGCGCATTACGATCTGACATTTGCATATGACGATTAATTACGGCCCGTAAACGGGCTTCCTGCATATGGGATCGACAATTGCTCTCCCATTTTATCCTGCTCCAACTGATGCTTTATGTAGTTCTGTATCTTGGTCGTATTTTTACCAACCGTATCTACATAATACCCTCGGCACCAAAATTCCCGATTCCGATATTTAAATTTCAAATCTCCGAATCGTTCATAAAGCATTAGGCTACTTTTACCTTTCAAGTACCCCATAAAAGCTGAAACGCTCATTTTCGGCGGAATTTCTAAAAGCATGTGGATATGATCCGAACAGCACTCTGCTTCAAGAATGTTCACATTTTTCCATTCACGATAGTTTCCTCAATATTTCTCCCACTGCTCTACGTTTTTCTCCGTAGAACACCTGACGTCGATATTTCGGTGCAAAGACTATGTGGTATTTACAGTTCCAGCGCGTGTGCGCTAAGCTCTTTTCGTCCCCCATTGGGACCCCCTTTCAATTTCTGTTTAACTCTCGCAGTTGCCAGACCGCAAGAGTGTTTTAACAAAATTGAAAGGGGCTTTATAACTGACTTATAGCTGAAAGCTTTACGGAACCCCCAGCCTAGCTGGGGGTTTTCTCTATACAAAAAAGCC
>NZ_JJMN01000037.1 GCF_000696385.1 Vibrio metoecus
AACTGCAACCACCACGGCTCATTGGGACTGGAAACGCCGCGCGTTGACAGTCCCTCTTGAGGCGTTTGTTATGAGGAAATTTGAAGCGACAAAGAATAGAAACATTCATCACTATCAATGAGCTGATAACCAAGCGATTTGTAAAATCTTACCGCGGCATCATTTCGGATAAAGCTGGATAACGTCACCCGGTTTCTCCCCTCAGCATCCGCACGACTATGGACATAAATTTCATTATCTTTTGCCCAAATTTTTGGTTCTGAAACTCGAGAAAAACAACCAGTAGATGAACATGAATTGCATTGTCATAAGGTTTGAAACACAACATGCCAATTCGCTGACCTCCTTGTTCTACCCAGTGAAACCAACTAGGGTCATAGTCTCTTTTTAGACGGTTGTGTTGAAAGTCATCATCCCAACCAAAAACGGCATCAACATGTGAATAAATGCCCTGCTTTACAACAGAAAAAAGACTATCGAATTCTTCACTTTCTATTGGTCGTAATTTGATATCCATATTCCTCATAACGCCCGCCTAAGGGGCTGGCAACGCATAACACTAAACTTAAACACAACAGCCATAACCACTGCGGCTCACTGAAACTGGAAACACCGAGCGTTGACAGTCCCTTTGAGGCGTTTGTTAGCCCAATTCTTCCAACGTCAGCAAGCGGTAGCTTCCACAATCAATGCCAGTATCTTGATAGCCAGCTAGGCTTTCAAACACGTTGAAATGAGACACAACTATTACCTTTGAGTAATGCGTGTATCGAGATAAAACATTTTCCGCACGGTTTCTTAGTTCTGCCCAAGACTCATAAGAAACATTGTTAGGCAGCACATTATTTTTAAGTGAAGCGCGATATTCACACCAACGGCGATCTCTTTCCTCCAGATCAACATAGCCACCCTCTAAGTCGGCTCGCCACTCACGGAGGTCATGTTCAACAAAGAGTTCTAAGCCCAGTTTACGATTGATAATTTCGGCTGTTTGAAGTGCTCTTGTATAGGGTGAAGATATAATAACTTCTGCTTTTTCGAGTTGAATATCTTGAGCAATAGCCTTTAGCTCATCTATATACTCTCGATTTAAAGGAGCATAGTCCTTTTCTAGTTGACTCATTTTTCGCTCGTCAGATAGCGAATAATCAGGCACACCATGTCTTACAAATACAATGTCCATTCGTTTCTAAATCTCCGTATTGACGCGATTGGGCTAACGCCCGCCTAAGGGGCTGGCAACGCATAACACTAAACTCAAACACAACAACCGTAACCACCGCGGCTCAATGGGACTGGAAACGCTACGCGTTGACAGTCCCTCTTGAGGCGTTTGTTAGGTATTTATTGCTGCTGAACGTAAATGAGCCGATTTGTATCAAAACCACGCTCTTTCGACATTTCTATGAACTTGTCCAGAATGCCTCGTTCTACAGTCGGCGTTCTTGAAAGTAACCACAGATATTCTGTATTCGGCCCTGACACAAAAGCATAACTGTAGTTTTCACGGTCTAACTCAAACACTACGTAGGAGCCATAAAACGGACCAAAAATGAAACTTTCAGATAGCCATCTGTTGAGCCATTCACAAAGTAAGCTTTGCCTTCGGCTTCCTTCCACTCACCTTTCTCTTCAGTAATAGCCACGATTAAAAACCGAAATGCCACCATCATTTCGAACACGGTATTCCGCTGTAACCTGACTTAAACCTTTTTCAAAGGAGTGATCGAGTCGAGCGACTTCGTACCATTTACCTAAATAGTTGTTCAGTTCAAAATCCGACACTGGTTTTACTGATTCGGGCATGCCCAAGCAGCCATTTAATAAAACAGAGCAAAGAATCAAAAAGATAGCTCTCATGATATCTCCAAATACCTAACGCCCTGTTAAGGTGTGAGCAACGCAATACCGAAGCCCCCGCATAGCATCTTAACCACTAAAATTCAACGCATAGTGCAAATGCCACGCGTTGCGAATCACTCTTAAACAGTTTGTTAGTTTACATGTCATCATTGAACCCAGAAAGCAAAACAGTTAAACATTGACAGTCTATCAGCTGACCGTGGTAAGCTGATAGGCGCGTTAACTTTTTCTGAATGTGTTGCTCGGCTATACAATAAAGCACGTCTACTGTATGATTCAGAGGAAGTAGACGTAATTTGCTTTAAGCACCTTGCTCTGGTAGTGTGGTGCTACGCACCACACTACCAGAGCAAGGTAAGGTAAGTTTGGGTAAAGGGGTTGCTTTTGTATAAAGATATTACTCTATACTTAAGGTAGCTACATTTTTTGGGTACAGTCATATGACAGAGATGATTGGAGTATTTATGGGAAACATTAATAGAACTCATTATCATGAACTAAATCTGCTTCTTTGGGATATGCACAAGAAATTCATTGCGCCTAAGACTGCATTTGAACTATACGAAAAACGTTGGGGATATGTGGATAAAGACAAACTTACAGCAAAAGAAAAAAATCTAATCAACCTACTTATTAAAGAATTTGGTAATGGCTGCTTTATGCCAGCAACACATTGATATGTCTAGATATAACCTACAACATCATAAAATTATAGAATCAGCGTTAAATAATTTTGACGCTGATTTTTTTTGCGCAAACAACATAATTTTCGGCGGTGGGACTCGCATAGCTCTTGAGCTTGATGAGTACCGCGAGTCAATTGACATTGATTTTCTTTGTCCAAACAAGGACTCGTATCGAGCAGTTCGTGGGACTGTAGATAACATTCAACTCAATGAGCTCGTAACCACTGAATTTGAATATGCTCGTGAAATACGTTCTGATCGTGACGCAGTAAGGACTGTCATAAAGCACGCTGACACATTCATAAAACTCGAATTTGTTAGTTTCGCAGATTATGACCTTGCATTTGACTTCGATAAGGATAGATTTCCCGTCCCATTTTTGGACAAGCAATCGTGCTTCTACACTAAACTTCTAGCTAACAGTGATAGAAAACTACAAGAGCCATATAAAGATATTTTTGACATCCTTGCAATGTATGCAGCTTGGGGAAAAATCCCTGAACAAGCAATTGAATCTGCAGAAGAATACTACAGTAAAAGGGCTATTATTCCTGATTTAATAAGAGCACTACAAGATATTGTTGATAATGAAGATAAATACTTCCGAGCTGCAAATAATGTAAAAATGAAAGCAAATTGGGCAGAGGATATTATCAAGATACAAGCGCCCAAATTATTGGACGAAATGAAAAAACTACTCGCCTCAAGACAATAAGATTTTTCACAGTACACTGTGTAAACTAACGACCCGCCTAAGGGGCTGACAACGCATTACCACTAAACTCAAACACCACAACCGAAACCACCGCGGCTCAATGGGACTGGAAACGCTACGCGTTGACAGTCCCTCTTGAGGCGTTTGTTATACAAACATTCACAGTTTTTCTGATAGCTTTTTTAAATAGTTTTTAGCCAATTGGTTGTTATCTCGGCTTAGCCACTTGATGCAATCGAAAAGCTCCCAAATCAAACCTTTGTCACCATGAACATAAGTTGGGAAATCTTCGTGCTTCGGCGCAGGAATGTCGGTTAATCGGCTTTCAACCATTCCTGTTTTATCAAACAGCACCTTAAATGGTTTTGATATCTCGAAAGGCTCACTTAAATCTAGACAATGAATTTCAGCACTTGTCAGGTCAACAAAAATGTACTTTCTGAAATAAGCATTTTCGTTGTGAGCCCCGCTTAAACAATAGAAAATCTCTTTTCCCGACTCGAATGTCTGAAAGCAGCGATTAGAGTCATTATGAAAGTTGTTTTGAGTAAAGATAAGAACATCCGCATCGGAAACTCTATCGCCAGTACCCGCTGCAAGTGAACCAAGTAAAACACCTGCAACCACATTTTCTTCATGCATAAATGAGAATAAAACAGACTCAATCAGCTCTCTTTGAAGTGGCAACGTTTCAAGTCCCAAGTCATCCAGATTCAAAACTACCTCCGTTTGTATAACGCCCGCCTAAGGGGCTGGCAACGCATTACCACTAACCTCAAACACAACA
>NZ_JJMN01000038.1 GCF_000696385.1 Vibrio metoecus
TTTTTTTTATTTCGCTCATAGTGGTGAGTGTTTACTTACTCACGCTGATCATAGTGCCGGATTTACACTTGAACATGTAGTATTTGTTGCTTTCAGTAAATTTACCAAGACCTTCTCCATCACAATAGTCGACGTTGATATCGCGCATGATATCGAGGGTTTTCTCGGTTTTTAGCGCAAACTTCGCACCATCGGCACACACAATACGCACTTGGCCATCATCACTGACCGAGTAAATATTTACTTCGGTATTACAGAGCTCAAAAGAGGCTTCGCGGTAGTTATCTTGCTGGGTGTTGGATGAACAACCAGCCAGTAGTGCTGCTGCAGTCAGAGCGAATAAGCCGATACGATTCATTATTGTTTTCCTTATGGTCTGTCTTCACTCAAAAGCACATGCCAATGTATGAGCGAAAATTCATCAAAACGTAACCTAAGCCTATAGAACCCCTGCGTAGGATTCAAGGCTAAACCGTTTGGTGTATACAGATTATGGTGTAGGATCTCATCCGAGATAATGCATCAAGCCAGCACAGAGGCTGGCTTGATGTGGTTCGGTTATTTCACTTCTAACCCTTTGGCTTGCAAGTCCGCATGATAAGAAGAACGAACAAATGGACCACAGGCTGCGTGAGTAAAACCAAGTTCAAGGGCTATTTCTTTGAGCTCATCAAACTCGGCTGGTGGCACGTAACGTTCAACGGGTAGGTGGTGACGGCTTGGTGCTAAATATTGCCCAAGAGTCAGCATACTAACCCCGTGTGCGCGCAGATCTTTCAGTACTTCAATGATCTCTTCTTTGGTTTCGCCTAAACCCATCATCAAGCCTGATTTAGTCGGTACATCTGGGTGCTGTTCTTTGAATTGACGCAGCAGTTCTAAAGACCACTTGTAGTTAGCTCCAGGACGTACTTTTCGGTATAGGCGCGGCGCAGTTTCCAAGTTGTGGTTGAAAACATCCGGTGGATTGTCTTTCAGAGCTTCCAGTGCCACTTCCATGCGACCGCGGAAATCAGGTACCAGAGTTTCGATTTTGATGCTCGGGTTTAAAGCGCGGATTTCACGGTTACAATCGGCGAAATGTTGTGCACCACCATCCCGCAAGTCATCACGGTCGACCGAGGTAATAACCACGTATTTTAGCTTCATATCATGAATGGTTTGTGCGAGTTTCTTTGGCTCTTCAGCTTCTGGAGCATTAGGGCGTCCATGGGCAACATCGCAGAATGGGCAACGTCGAGTGCAGATGGCACCTAAGATCATGAACGTTGCGGTACCATGGTTGAAGCATTCTGCTAAGTTAGGGCAGGAGGCTTCTTCACAAACAGAGTGGAGCTTGTTCTTACGCATCGCAGCCTTGATATCTTGGATGCGTTGGCTATCGGCGGGGAGTTTGATTTTCATCCATTCCGGTTTGCGCAGAATTTCTTTTTGTTCGGCCGGCATATTTTTTACCGGAATCAAAGCCATTTTATCGGCATCACGGTACTTTACACCGCGTTCCATCTGAATTGGTTTACTCATGATTGTATGCTTCTGTGCTGAATTCGACGTGCTCGTACTCCAGTAGGGTAACGAGTTTTTGGATTAATTATTTTTTCAACCTGTCTTCTTTTTCAATGGGGCCAGAGAAGTCGCTCACTTGCACCATCTCCATTCCTGCATAACCACAAGGATTGATGCGTAAGAACGGGCTGAGATCCATCTGGATATTGAGTGCGAGTCCGTGAAAAGAGCACCCTTTACGGATGCGTAAGCCCAAAGAACAAATCTTTTTATTTTGTACGTAAACTCCAGGCGCGTCAGGACGTGCCGCAGAATCAATGTGATAGTGTTGTAGGGTGTGAATGACCAAGTTTTCAATATGAGTGACAAGTTCTCTCACGCCGAGTCGCTTACGGCGAAGATCAATGAGAAAGTAAGCGACTAATTGGCCAGGTCCATGGTAAGTCACTTGCCCACCACGGTCACTTTGCACAACAGGAATATCGCCGGTGTTGATCAGGTGCTCAGCCTTGCCGGCTTGTCCTTGAGTAAACACGGGGTTGTGTTCGACAAGCCACACTTCATCACGTGTTGTTGAGTCACGTTGATCCGTGAATTGATGCATAGCCTGCCAAACCGGAGTGTAATCCTGTCTGCCGAGGCATCTCACCAACAGCTGGTTTTCCATTATTGTCATCCACCAGAGATATATAAAGTTTTTGGATTATAAACTGCTTACCACCAATGAACTACACATCAAGGGGGAACTTTTTGACCCTGCTAACAAGATGGTTTTATTAATTTTTTGAAAAATAAAGAAAAAGCAGCCAAAGCTGCTTTTCAAAAATATTTGAATAAATAAAATAATAACGAGGTTTATAGCACCATACGCACAATGTCGATGTCACCCAGCTCTTTATAGAGAATTTCAACCTGTTCGATTGAGGTGGCGTGAATGGTGACTGAAACCGCGTGATAGTTACCTTTTGCGCTTGGCTTAACGCGCGGGCTGTAATCGCCAGGAGCGTGACGTTGAATAACTTCCAGCACCCGTTCTGGCAGCTCTGGCTTAGCATATCCCATTACTTTGTAAGTAAAGGAACATGGGAATTCGAGCAAATCTTTTAATTTCGCATCAGAGTTGATGGTCAGCATAGTGAAACTCCAGTTTGAGCATTGGAAAACGGGACGAAATACTACAGCCATTCGAATGGAATCTCAAGCGAACAAAAAAGCCGCATAGAGCGGCTTTGTTTTTCTGGTGACTCCCTCCACATCAATGGAGAGGAATTGGTAGGCTTATTAGAACCAACCTTTAAATAGGAGTACGAGATAATCCCAAAGACGGCTAAATAGGCTGCCTTCTTCGACATCTTCTAGCGCCATCAGAGGATATTGCGCAATATCGTTACCCGCTAACTGGTAGTAGAGTGTACCGACTACATCGCCTTTTTTCAGTGGCGCTTTCAGTTCTTTCTCAAGTACAAAACTTGCGGTGAGATCTTTCGCTTGGCCACGAGGCAGAGTAACGTAAGTATCTTTATCTACCCCTAGGGCTACCGTATTCTTATCGCCCATCCAAATCGCTTCATTGACGAACGTTTCGCCTGCTTTGTGCGGTGCAACGGTTTCAAAGAAGCGGAAGCCATAGCCTAGCAGTTTTTTACTTTCTGCTTTACGAGCATTCTCACTGTCGGTTCCCATGACTACCGCCACTAAACGCATGTTACCTTCAGTCGCAGAGCTCACGAGGTTGTAACCCGCACCACTGGTGTGTCCGGTTTTGATCCCGTCGACGTTCATGCTTTTATCCCACAGTAAACCGTTACGGTTGTACTGGGTGATGCCGTTATAAGTGAATTTCTGCTCGGAATAGATCGCGTATTCATCCGGTACATCACGGATCAAAGCTTGACCTAGCAATGCGAGATCGTAAGGCGTCGAGTAAAGGTTTGGATTATCCAAGCCATGGGCATTGGTAAAGTGAGAGTTTTTCATACCCAATGAGCTTGCCCAAGCATTCATTAAGTCGACAAAGGCATCTTCTGAACCGGCAACGTGTTCGGCCATCGCGACACAGGCATCGTTACCAGATTGGATGATGATGCCACGGTTGAGGTCGCTAACCTTAACGGTGGTACCAACTTCCACAAACATCTTTGATGAATCTGGGAAGTTTTTCGCCCAAGCATTTTTACTGATCACCACATCATCATTGAGAGAGATGTTGCCACGTTTGATCTCTTGCCCAATCACGTAGCTCGTCATCATTTTGGTTAGGCTTGCGGGAGAGAGCTTGGTATTCATCTCTTTTTCGGCAAGTACTTTCCCTGAATGATAATCCATCAGGACATAGCCCTTGGCGGCGATTTGTGGAGCATCTGGTGTCACGATAGGTGAGGCAAAAGCAGTGCTGCTTAACGTGATGGAAAGCGTAATAGAAGACGCTAACACGGATTTTAGGATTGATTTTTTCATGGTGAATGCTTAGTTCTAATTAAGTGTCCGTAATCTTAACAAAAATAACGTCTCAAACCAGACCGGATCTCCTCAGGTCAGGTTTGAGTGGTCATTGTGCGCGCTTATTAATGGTTTTAACAAAGGCACTGTCGTAACCTGCGGATTTTACTTGTTCAAGTAAGGTTTGCGTCAGGTCATCGTCAGTAAATGGGCCGAGAAACAGGCGATGAGTACTCTCTGTACTTTCCACGAAGCTAGGCGCCGATAAACTCTGACCTAAGTTTTGCGCTAAAGTTCGCACGCGCTCAATATGTTGTGATGAAACCACTTGAATCACATATTCAAGTGCATTGTTTTTCCCTTTCGGACGTGGTTTTGATGGTTTATCCACCGTGATCACGTCCACTCGTACATTGGCGGTGCCAGCTTGTACCACCCCAATCTTATATGCGGCGGCATAGCTTAGGTCAATCACTCGTCCGTCGTGAAAAGGACCACGATCGTTGACGCGTACGATGGTTGATTTGCCGTTATCGGTATTGGTCACTTTGACATAACTCGGTAATGGCAAGGTTTTATGCGCCGCCGTCATTGAGTACATGTCATAAATTTCACCGTTTGAGGTGAGATGTCCGTGGAATTTTTTTCCATACCAAGAGGCTTTACCGCTTTCAGAGAACCCTTGGGGGTTCTTGATGATACGGTAACTTTGGCCACGTAGGTTGTAGTCCTTATTTCCCCCAAAGCTGTAGGGTTCATATTGTGGAACGGCATCCTCAATATGCTCGACAGACAGTGGTGTGTCAGGTGCTTGGTCATCGGGCATATCATAGCGGCCGCCCGAAGAGCTACACCCAGCAAGGATTAACGTGATCAATATGTATAGATAAATTCGGTTCATTAAATCGTCTTCGAAAATGCTTTGCGATGGGTATGGATGGACATCAAAATACCGAAACCGGCCATTAGTGTCACCATTGAGGTACCGCCATAGCTAATCAAAGGTAGTGGAACTCCCACTACCGGCAAAATACCGCTGACCATGCCGATGTTTACAAAAACATAAACAAAGAAGCTCAGCACAATACTGCCAGCCATCATCCGGCCAAAAGAAGTTTGTGCATGGCTGGCGAGGTAAAGTCCGCGGCCAATAATAAATAAATACAGGCTCAAAAAAACCAGAATCCCGATCATACCCCATTCTTCGGCAATCACTGCAAAGATAAAGTCAGTATGTCGTTCAGGAAGAAACTCTAATTGAGATTGAGTGCCATGTAGCCAACCTTTACCGGATAAACCACCGGAACCAATCGCAATTTTACTTTGGATAATGTGGTAACCCGCACCGAGTGGATCGGACTCTGGGTCAAACAGAGTACGTACCCGAGTTTTTTGGTATTCGTGCATTAGGAAGAACCACAATACGGGTACAAATGCTCCCACCGCCATCGCCGCAGCGATAATCAGTTTCCAACTGATACCGGCTAAGAAAATCACAAAAATACCAGAGGCCGCAATCAGTATCGAGGTGCCTAGGTCAGGTTGTTTTGCGATCAAAATCGTAGGAACAAACACCATCATCAGTGAAGCGGTAAGGGTTTTAAATGATGGTGGAAGAGCATGTTTTCCAATATAGCGTGCCACCATCAAGGGAACGGCCAGCTTGAGTAATTCAGATGGTTGAAAACGGACAAAGCCAAGATCTAGCCAGCGCTGCGCCCCTTTGGAGATTTCGCCAAAAAGTAGAACACAGAGCAACAAGATGACGCCACAGAAAAATAATATTGGAGCAGCACTTTCGTAAGTTCGTGGTGGAATTTGAGCTAGCAATACCATAATTGCTAAAGCCATCGCCATACGCATGGCTTGGCGATCCATCATCGCGAGACTCTGACCGCTGGCACTGTACATAACGACAAGACCAAATCCCATCAGCGCAAGTACACCAAGCAAGAGGGGTAAATCGATATGGAAACGCTCAAACAGCGCCCGGTTTTGTCCGGTTGCAGGATCCATCTTCATGGTTGCACCACCTCTTCTTTTTTCTCTTCTTCTTTTTTACCGAGCACTACGTGATCAAATATTTGCCGCACAACAGGCGCACCATTACTGGAACCGCCGCCACCGTTTTCCAGTACGAACGTGACGATGACTTTGGGATCTTTAACTGGGGCAAAACCGGTAAACAAAGCATGGTCGTGTAAGTGCTCCGCTAACTCGCTTGCGTTGTATTTCTGACCTTCTGCAAGACCAAATACTTGCGCTGTACCGGACTTGCCTGCGGTTTCGTAAGACATATTTTGGAAAGCACGTCGTGCGGTTCCTTTGGCGCCATGGTTAACGAGGTACATGCCGCGAATCGCCATATCCCAGTATTTTTGTGGGACCCCTTCGATTGGCGGATAGGTTGTGTATTCCGCTTCTTTTTGAGTTGAGAATTGCTCTCCGTTATCAATCGTGGCACGCAGTAGGTGAGGGGCAATTACTTTCCCGTGGTTGACAAGCACAGAAGTCGCTTTAGCGATCTGCAGTGGAGTTGCGGTCCAGTAGCCCTGACCAATTCCAACCGGAATCGTATCACCTTGATACCATGGCACCTTATGGCGAGCCATTTTCCATTCCCGCGTCGGCATATTGGCCTTGCTTTCTTCGTAAATATCGATGCCCGTGAGGTCGCCAAAGCCAAAACGCATCATCCAGCTTGAGAGCTTATCAATCCCCATGTCATAGGCAATTTGGTAGAAGAATGTATCGACTGACTCTTCTAGAGACTTAATCACGTCGACGCGGCCATGTCCCCAGCGGAGCCAGTCACGGAAAGGGCGTGTATCGGTATTGGGAATACGCCAGTAACCAGGATCACTTCGAGTGGTATTCGGAGTGATAATGCCATCTTGCAGCGCAGAAACTGCAATAAAGGGTTTCACTGTGGATCCTGGCGGATAGATGCCGAGTGTCGTTCGGTTTACCAGTGGTCGGCTCTTATCATTCAATAAATCGCTGTAAGCTTTGCCTGAAATGCCGTGAACAAAAGCATTGGGGTCATAGCTTGGGCTTGAAACCATTGCGAGGACACCATTGTCTTTGGGATCAAGTGCAACCATTGAGCCACGGCGTCCCTCTAGCAATTTATAGGCGTAGAGTTGTAGATCAATGTCTAAATTGAGGACAATATCTTTACCTGGAATAGGCGGTACATATTTAAGGGTGCGGATCACGCGCCCACGGCTATTCACCTCAACTTCTTGATAGCCAGCAATACCATGTAAAATGTCTTCGTAATAACGCTCGATGCCGAGTTTGCCGATATCTCGAGTTGCTTGATAGTTGGGCTTTTTCCCTTCTCGATCCAAACGTTCTAGATCTTTATCATTGATGCGAGAAACGTAACCAATCACGTGCGTTAGAACATCGCCGTATGGATAGTAACGCTTTAGGTTGGCAGCAACGGAGACTCCCGGGAATTTATGTTGGTTCACCGAAAACTTTGCTACTTCCTCATCCGTGAGCTGAGTGAGGAGGGGAACTGAATTAAAACGGCGCGTTTGGCTGCGCTCTTTTTCAAATGCGGCAATTTTCTCGGGGCTGATCTCCAGTATTTGCTGTAACCGCGTAATGGTGTCATCCATATTGGCGACTTTTTCTGGGATCACTTCTAAGTTGAAAACGGGGCGGTTTTCGGCCAACAGTACGCCATTACGATCAAAAATTAGACCGCGGTTCGGTGCAATCGGTACCACTTTGATGCGGTTATCATTGGAGCGAGTTTTGTAGTCCTGATACTGGTTTATCTGGATATTGTATAAGTTGGTGACCAGCAGTCCCATGCAGATCAAAATCGCTAAAAATGAGAAAATAGCGCGATTACGAAACAGGTGTGTTTCGGCTTGATGGTCACGTATGGGGGTGTGCTGGCGTAACATGGCACTCTATTCTCGATGATAGGGGTGGTTAGTGGTAATACTCCACGCTCGGTATAAGCTTTCAGCCATAACCACTCTCACCAAAGGATGAGGCAAGGTCAGTGGTGAAAGAGACCAGCTTTGATCGGCGGCGGCTTTACAAGCGGGAGCCAAGCCTTCTGGCCCGCCAATCAGAATGGAGACATCTCGGCCGTCGTGCTTCCAACTTTCTAGCTGTACGGCAAGTTCGTCTGTATCCCAGCGTTTACCGGGAATATCGAGAGTAATGATTCGGTTACCTTTTGGTACCGCAGCCAACATGGCTTCTCCCTCTTTTTGCAAAATGCGCGCAATATCGGCATTTTTACCGCGTTTACCCGCAGTAATTTCTACCAATTCTAACGGCATATCGTGAGGAAAGCGGCGACGGTACTCTTGAAAACCCTCTTCAACCCATTTGGGCATTTTAGTACCGACAGCGATCAGTTGAATCTTCACATCTAACCCCAGAGTTTTTCCAGTTGGTACAGTTCGCGCGGTGCTTCTTGCATCACGTGCAACATCACTGAACCCATATCCAGAACTACCCACTCACCTTCATTTTCTCCATTCATGCCAAGCGGTTGCAGGCCTGATAGCTTGGCTTCACTAGCCACATGATCGGCGATAGAGGCAACATGTCTTTTTGATGTGCCGGTGCAGACAATCATATAATCAGTGACACTGGATTTACCTTGCACATCAAGTGTAACGATATCGACTGCCTTCATGTCGTCGGCTTTGTCGGAAAGAAAGTCTTTAAGTGCTTCACCTTGCAAGGAGAATGTACCTCTGAATATCTTCAATAAAAAACAGCTTTCGCTTAAAACGGCGCAGTATACCACGCTTTTACTGTGGCAAAGGTAGGTTTGCCTGAGGATTGCAGCATTCTAAGCTGAGTTGCTGCAAGATTGGCCAAACGGGCTGTTCATACTGGGTTTTAGCCAATAATTCTGCTTGAGTTAACAGCCCAATTAGCCGAGATAACATCACCATAGGTAAACGCTGTAAGGCGGCAGAGTAGAGTGGTCTGCGGTTTTGCCAGACGCGATAGCGATCAAACAGATGACCAAGGGTTGCGGTCTGTTGGCGTTCTTGTTGCCATTTAAGCAGTTGAGTTAGCTCTTTTTGCGCGGTGCGGATCAGAATAATCGGCTCACTCTCTTCGAGCATGAGTTGGCGCAAAATACGCTGAGCACGGTTGGCTTTACCTTCTAATAAGGCATCCATCCAGTGATAAGGTGTGAAATGGTTGTGGCGGCTCAGCGACTCTTCCAAGCGAACCAATGTGAGTTGACCATCTGGGTAGAGGAGTGCCAGCTTCTCTAGGCTTTGCGCAAGAGCAAACAAGTTACCTTCATGCCACTGTGCTAACATCTGTACGGCTTCTGCATCCGGCTTGAGGCCGAGCAAAAAACAGCGTTGTTGAACAAATTGCGGTAAACGGCTTAATTCGGGCGTTAAGCAATTCACCCAACAGGCTTGTTGCGCAAGTGTTTTTAGCCAAGCCGCATTCTCTTGCGCCTTGGTCAGCTTAGGACCAATGACGAGCAAGATAATATCTTGATGAAGTTGACCTGAGAGTGAGCTTAGCTCTTTCGCCGTTTGTGTATTGATCCCAGATTCAGGGATTTCAATCTCGATAAGTTGGCGAGATGAAAACAGACTCAGTGCCTGACAACAGTCATACACTGAACTCCAATCGAGTCCTGCATCCGCACTAAATCGGTTTTTCTCTAAAAAACCTTGCGTTTGTGCCGCTTTCTCAATGGCGGTTTTGGCTTCTTGGATCAACAGTGGCTCATTACCGAATACGAGGTAAATCGGATAGAGAGTTTTGTGCAGTGACTCGGCGAGTTTTTCAGCGTAAATGCGCATCGAAACTACTCGCTACGGCCTTCTGTTGATGCGGGATTGAGCACTTCTTGAGTATCAACGCTATAGTCCGTCACACCGTCGCTTTCAATTACTTTCGTCATTCCAAAGTCTTACGTGCAAAGTCCGACTTTCAGACGAGCCATTTGGCGTACGATTTGGCTCGCGGCTAGTTTACGCATTTCATCTTCAATCATGTCGCGTTCGACAGATTTGGCTAATGCAGTCAGTGGGTTATCTAAGTAACTGCGGGTAACGCTAGTGGTGAATGTTCGGCTACCTAGCTCTGGTACCGTGACGCGATAAGATGCTCGGAAAGTGAGTTCTTTTTCCGCTGCACGTGTATTTTGATACAGCGATAAAGTACGTTCGCCAGTGCTTTCACTGAGTAGATGTAGATTAGGTAGATCTTCTGCTGGAGCTTGAAGGTTGATTTTATTTAAGCGTAACTGACGATGCACCATACGAGTAAAGGTGCTGTATTGGTCATAACTGGTCAGTGACATGTTAGAAAGTTCTTGTGGGATATCGTAATCACCGCGTAAGTGGAAGCCACAAGCCGTCAGCAAGCTTGTCATCAGAACCAACAGTGACCATTTCAAAGTAGGGAAAAGAGTGTTACGCATGGATGCTTCAATCTCATTATTAGGCAGAATACTTATCTCAGCTCACTCACCGTAAGATAAGCTGAGATAAGTAAACAGGGCGAGCCCTGTTTACTGACATTAAAGTAAGCCATTAGTTCATTAGGTGCACTAATGGCTTAGTGACTCATCAATAAAGAGGAGTTAGTTGGCTACGATATTCAGCAGTTTACCTGGTACGTAAATCACTTTACGTACTGTCAGGCCATCGATGAACTTCAGCACGTTTTCGTCTTGCATGCCTAGAGCTTCAACCTGCTGTTGAGTCGCATCGGCCGCGACAGTGAGTTTACCGCGCAGTTTACCGTTGACTTGCAGCACGATCAGCTTTTCATCTTCGACCAGTGCTGCTTCATCGTAAGTTGGCCAGTTAGCCGTATCGATGTTGCTTTGACCCAGAGCTACCCACATTTCAAAACAGATGTGCGGAGTGATTGGGTAAAGCATTAGAGTGATGGCTTTCAGTGCTTCATCGAGAATCGCGCGATCTTGCGTTTCCGTCATTGGCGCTTTCGTCAGCTTGTTCATCAGCTCCATGATCGCCGCAATCGCCGTGTTGAACGTTTGGCGACGTGCTACGTCATCGGTCACTTTAGCGATGGTTTTGTGCACATCACGACGCAGTGCTTTTTGGTCTGCATTCAGTGCAGATGCCTCCAGTGCGGGTGCTTGGCCAAGCTGAGTGTGCTCACGGACCAGTTTCCATACACGACGTAGGAAGCGGTTTGCACCTTCAACGCCGGATTCTTGCCATTCCAGTGTCATGTCTGCTGGTGAAGCAAACATCATGAACAGGCGTACTGTGTCAGCGCCGTACTTATCGACCATCTCTTGTGGGTCGATGCCGTTGTTTTTTGACTTAGACATTTTGATCATGCCTGAGTGCTCAACTTGACGACCAGTGGTATCCACTGCAGAAACGATGCGACCTTTGCCATCACGTTCTACTTTCACTTCGGTTGGCGCTACCCACTCTTTACCACCTTTCTCATTGGTATAGTAGAAGGCATCAGCCAGTACCATGCCTTGACACAGTAGCTTTTTGAACGGCTCATCGCTCTTTACATAACCAGCATCACGCAGCAGTTTGTGGAAGAAACGTGAATAGAGGAGGTGCATACACGCATGCTCAATACCACCGATGTACTGATCAACCGGCAGCCAGTAGTTGGCTTTTTCTGGATCTAAGATGTCATCCGCTTGTGGTGAGCAGTAACGCGCGTAGTACCATGAAGACTCCATAAAGGTGTCGAAGGTATCGGTTTCACGCAGTGCTGGCTCACCGTTAAAGGTGGTTTTTGCCCACTCTTTATCGGCTTTGATTGGGCTAGTCACGCCATCCATCACCACATCTTCTGGCAGGATGACTGGCAGTTGGTCTGCTGGTACTGGATGTACTTGGCCATCTTCAGTGGTCACCATAGGGATTGGAGCACCCCAGTAACGTTGACGAGACACACCCCAGTCACGCAGACGGAAGTTAACGGTTTTCTTGCCCTTGCCTTCTGCTTCCAATTTGGCAGCAATTGCATTAAAGGCAGCTTGGAAATCCAAACCATCAAATTCGCCAGAAGCGAATAGAATGCCTTTTTCGGTGTAAGCCGCTTCAGACACATCCAACTCGCTACCATCGGCAGGCTTAATCACTGGGATGATGTCGAGGCCATATTTGGTCGCGAATTCAAAGTCACGTTGGTCGTGCGCAGGCACGGCCATTACCGCACCAGTACCGTAATCCATCAACACGAAGTTCGCGATATAGATAGGCACTTCACGACCGTTCAAAGGATGGATAGCCGTTAGGCCAGTCGCCATGCCTTTCTTTTCCATGGTCGCGATTTCAGCTTCTGCAACTTTGGTGTTTTTACATTCATCGATGAACGCGGCGAGTGCGGGGTTATTCGCTGCCGCTTTTGTCGCCAGAGGGTGACCAGCGGCGATGCCCACATAAGTCACACCCATCAAAGTGTCCGGACGTGTGGTGTACACTTCAAGATCGGTGTTTTCACCTTTTACGGCAAATTTCAGTTCCACACCTTCAGAGCGGCCAATCCAGTTGCGTTGCATGGTCTTGACCATTTCAGGCCAACCATCGAGGTTATCCAGATCATCAAGTAGCTCTTGTGCGTAGGCGGTGATCTTAATAAACCACTGTGGGATCTCTTTTTGCTCAACCGGAGTGTCACAACGCCAGCAGCAGCCATCTTCCACTTGCTCGTTCGCCAGAACCGTTTGGTCGTTTGGACACCAGTTGACTGATGAGGTTTTTTTGTACACTAAGCCTTTTTCAAACAGCTTAGTGAAAAATTCTTGTTCCCAGCGGTAGTACTCAGGGCGACAAGTGGCAAATTCACGATTCCAGTCATAACCAAAGCCCAGTAGCTTGAGCTGGTTTTTCATGTATTCGATGTTTTCGTAAGTCCAAGGTGCAGGCGCAGTATTGTTTTTTACCGCGGCGTTTTCTGCAGGCAGACCAAACGCATCCCAACCGATAGGTTGCATAACGTTTTTGCCTTGCAGACGTTGGAAACGAGAGACTACATCACCGATGGTGTAGTTACGCACGTGGCCCATATGCAGTCGGCCACTTGGGTATGGGAACATAGAAAGACAGTAGAATTTTTCTTTGTTTGGGTCTTCACTAACAACGAAGGTTTTGTTGTTGTCCCAGTGCTGTTGAACTTTGTGTTCAATATCTTGCGGGTTGTATTGATCTTGCATCGATGACATCCATCTTGGAATTTGTGAGTTCAGTAGGAACGAAGTCTTTCGGTTCGGCATAGAATACAGAAAGCAGGGGTTTACAACAATAGCTATACCCTTCCTACTTGAAGCTGCAGCGGTGTTGGCTGCGTTTACTCACCCCAATCACATAGTTGATCTATGCTCATGGGGATGAACGCACTTGCCGCCTACCTGCAACTTCAAGTCGTTTGGGTATTATCCGGCAGCCATCAGGCTTGAGAGAGGTGAGAGATGCCAAAACAGAAAGCAAGTTATGAAGCCTTACTGGAAGAGGTAGTAGAAACGCTCAAACACAGCTCGAATGGGGTCAATGAGATCGTTGAATCCTCTGCGAAATACGTGGATGCCGCGAATAATTTGACCAAGGATGAGCTTGCGCTGATCTCCGCTTATGTAAAAGCTGATCTTAAAGAGTTCTCACAAAGCTTCGAGCAGAGCAAAAGCGGCCCGTTTTATCTGATGATCGCCAATTCAATCTGGCAGGGGTTATTGGACATTACCGATCGTACTAAGGTGGAGTGGGTAGAGCTGTTTGCCGATTTAGAACACCAAGGGTTATATCAAGCTGGTGAAATGATTGGTCTGGGCGTTTTGGTGTGTGATCAATGTGGCAATAAAACCGAGTTTAGTCACCCAACGGAAATTGCTCCTTGTCTGCAATGTGGTGGTACTGCGTTTAGTCGCCAACCACTGAAACCCTAGTCGGAATAAAAACGTTGCAATAAAAAACGGGAAGATGAACTTCCCGTTTTGCTTATTTTGCTCGGCGTTGGCGCCAGAAAGCGAACCCAACGGCTAAACTTACCCCAAGGTAAAGTGGCGTCGTGCCCCATAGGAAGTAAGGTGTACTACCACGAGTCGGTGTGACCGTGGCTTTTAGCACGCCAGTTTCGAATTGTGGCAGCTGAGCCATAATACGTCCTCGCTCGTCGGTGACGGCGGTAACACCATTGTTGGTGGCGCGGATCAGCGGCTTGCCCAATTCTAATGCCCTCATGCGAGCGATTTCCATGTGTTGCAATGGGCCTATTGAACGGCCAAACCAAGCATCATTCGAAAGCGTCAGTAGGAAATCGGTTTCCGGTGTCACATTATCGCGTACTTGCTCATTGAAGATGATTTCGTAGCAGAGTGCGGTGACAAATGCGAAACCTTTCGCAATCAAATTCGGTTGCACGTAAGCCCCCTGACTAAAGGAGGACATCGGCAAATTAAAGAACGGTGCTAATGGGCGCAAGATATCTTCAAACGGCACGAACTCGCCAAAAGGCAACAAGTGGTACTTGTGATAGCGCAGGGAGAGTTCGTACCGATATTCACCATGAGGGGTGTCACCGAGGGTCAGCACGCTATTGAAGTACTGCTTATCTTCACTTTGATTAATGATGCCAGTAATCACCGCGCTTTGGTTCATACGAGCCGCAGCATCAAGATTATGCAGAAATGACGAAATCTCATATTCAAAAGCGGGGATGGCTGCCTCTGGCCAAATGATCACATCGGCGTCCCAGTTTTCGCGAGTAAGATCGGTATATTTCATGATGGTTGGCCAGCGTTGGCTAGGTTGCCACTTCAATCCCTGTTCGATATTGCCTTGAATCAAGGCCAGTGAGGCTGTGCGCTCAGTTTGCGGTGTTACCCACTGCATCGCTTGGAGGCCATAGCCGGTTGCGTAAACCACAAGAGGGACCAAAGCCATCAACCAACGGCGATTAAGCACGGCGTAAGCTAGGCTACCAGCACAAAACAGCAGTAACAGAGTGATGAGCTCAACCCCTCCGATAGGGGCAAAGTTGGCGAGAGGGCTATCAATTTGGCTGTAACCGAGCCATAACCAAGGAAAACCTGTCATCACCCAACCGCGTAGCCAATCGGTAATCAGCCACAAAGCAGGAGCGGCGCACAGCCATTTGCTGCGCGAGTTGTTCGGAAAAAAGCGATTGAGTAGCCAGCCGAAAAGGCTTGGATAAAGTGCCAGATAGCCGACCAATAGAGTCATTAAAAACAGGCTGGCGATTTTTGGCATGCCACCAAAAGTATCAATGCTGACGTGTACCCAGCTGATACCCACTGCAAATTGACCTATGCCCCATGCGTAAGCAATCAAAGCGGATCGTTTCGCGCTTTGTTGGTTTAAAAGAAGCAATAAAAGAAATGGACTGAGTAAGGCTAAAGGCCAAAATTGATAAGGGGCGAAAGCCAGAGGAGTTAAAACGCCAACAAAAGCGGCCGCAAGCGGCCGCATTAGGCGATGAGATAGTAGAGTTTTCATCGTCTCTTTTCTTTTTCTCTTACTCGGTAAGAGGATGAGGACTACTCTTCCGCGACTTGCGAAAGCACTTCCAGATCGGGAACGGTTACTTGAAGAGCCACCACTCGGCGATTATCTGCTGCCGTGACTTTGAAGTTGTAGCCGGCAATGTCTACCACTTCTCCACGAGCAGGTAAGTGCCCGAATGCTGTCATCACCAAACCACCGACCGTATCCACTTCTTCGTCACTGAATTTGGTGCCAAAAGTGTGGTTAAAGTCTTCAATCGTGGTGAGCGCTTTCACCGAGAAGGTGTGTTTGCTCAGTTGGCGAATGTCTTTTTGCTCTTCGTCGTCGAATTCATCTTCGATGTCGCCGACGATCTCTTCCAGAATATCTTCAATGGTGACTAGGCCAGAAACGCCGCCAAACTCATCCACCACAATCGCCATATGGTAACGCTCTTCACGGAATTCTTTGAGCAGACGGTCAACCCGTTTGCTTTCCGGAACTACGACCGCAGGACGGATCACTTCTTGGATGTTGAATGGGGCACAGTTAGAGCCTAGATATTTGAGTAAGTCCTTCGCAAGTAGAATGCCTTCCACATGGTCTTTATCTTCGCTGATCACCGGATAACGCGAGTGTTGCGCATCCGTCATGATGGCAACCAAAGCATCTAGGTTGTGAGTACGATCGATAGTGACCATT
Source organism: Vibrio metoecus (assembly GCF_000696385.1). Taxonomy (GTDB): domain Bacteria; phylum Pseudomonadota; class Gammaproteobacteria; order Enterobacterales; family Vibrionaceae; genus Vibrio; species Vibrio metoecus. The sequence goes on from NZ_JJMN01000038.1 coordinate 16,113, forward strand.
TGTGAGCGTGGGATCATGATATCGCGCACGCGCATTTCGGCGATTTCCATTACGCCCTCAAGCATGTCTCGGGTGTCATGGTCAATCAAGTCATTCACTTCAGAGTCACGGATGACATCGACCAGTTCTTGGCGATCTTTCGGCTCTCCCTGAAAAAGTTGACTTAGGCGTTCAAAGAAGGACTTTCTACTCGGACCTTCCGAATTCTGAGAATTGTCTTCGTTCATTATGTCTCAATTCACTAACGCTATCAGAAGTGTGATAGCTCACTTAAACCTTATCCTAACGGACAAGGTTACTCTTTTTCTGCCAGATACGGGTCAGTAAAGCCCATTTCTTGCATAATTTCCGTTTCTAGAGACTCCATCTCTTCGGCTTCATCATCCTCGATATGGTCATAACCTAGCAGATGCAAGCTGCCATGTACAACCATATGAGCCCAATGTGCTTGCAAAGGCTTATTTTGCTCAATGGCTTCATGTTCAACGACTTGGCGGCAAATCACCAGATCACCGAGCAGATCCATTTCCATCCCCGGAGGGGCTTCAAATGGAAAAGAGAGCACGTTAGTGGGTTTATCTTTACCGCGGTAGTTCAAATTGAGCGCATGGCTTTCTGCTTCATCGACAATCCGAACCGTTACCTCAGCTTGTGGCTGAAACGGCGTGATGGTTCGAGTGAGCCACAAAGCAAACTCCGCTTCGCTTGGTAGTCCATTTTGATTTTCGACTGCCAATTGCAAATCCAGTTCAATACTCATGATGGGTTGGACTCATTGTTGTGGCTGAGTGTCATTTCTGCGCGCTGCATTTCAAGCAATTTGTTTTCACGTTCTTCACGACGACGCTGCTCATACTCTTTGCGCTCTTTTTGATCTTGCGCTTCCCACTTTTCATAGGCATTCACGATTCGGGCAACCACTGGGTGGCGCACTACATCGTCAGCTTGGAAGAAGTTAAAGCTGATCTCATCGACTTCATTGAGAACTTCAATCGCATGGCGCAGACCGGATTTCGCGCCGCGCGGTAAGTCGATTTGCGTCACGTCACCAGTTATCACGGCGCGCGAATTAAAACCAATCCGCGTCAGGAACATTTTCATCTGTTCAACGGTCGTGTTTTGGCTTTCATCGAGAATAATAAACGCGTCGTTTAAGGTTCGACCACGCATGTACGCCAGCGGAGCGACCTCAATCACATTGCGCTCAATCAGCTTTTCTACCCGCTCAAAACCAAGCATTTCGAATAGCGCATCGTAAAGTGGGCGCAAATAAGGGTCGACTTTTTGGCTTAGATCGCCCGGCAGAAAACCGAGCTTTTCGCCCGCTTCAACCGCAGGACGAGTCAGCAGAATACGGCGAATTTCTTGGCGCTCAAGCGCATCCACCGCGGCTGCAACCGCAAGGTAAGTTTTACCAGTACCCGCAGGGCCAACACCAAAGGTGATGTCATGGGTCACCATATTCATCAAGTATTGAGCTTGGTTTGGAGTCCGCGGTTTGATCACGCCTTTTTTGGTTTTGACAAACACTTCTTTGCCGTGAGCAAGGCTAGACTCATTGTGTTGCTCAAGCACGCCGGATTCTTTGATGGCAAGATGAATTTGCTCGGGTTCAATATCGGCAATTTGACCACGCAGTGGAGCCGTTTCAACGTAAAGTGTTTTGATGATGTCGAGTGCCGCGGCGGCAGTATGAGGTTGACCCACGATGGTGAAGAAGTTGCCGCGGTAGTTGATTTCGACTCCCAAGCGACGTTCAAGATGCTTGATGTTGTCATCAAAAGGACCGCACAGGCTGGCGAGTCGGTGGTTATCGGAAGGTTCCAGATTGATTTCTAAGGTTATGTATTTTTATTGCTACTAAATTTGCCTCTCAGTATGTCAATAAATGTCCGATTGTGACCGGACACTTATTGACAGTGTATACGAGATTAAGGAGTAAATGTAGCAACCCCAAGCTCATCCTCGCGGCGAGTCTTCGCTTTCATTTCTGATGGTGAGGTCGCAATGCGCAGATTCATTTCTTGTTCGGTGCGTACCAGTTCACCACGCAGTGAGTTGGCGAACACATCGACAATCTTCACATCAACAAACTGACCGATCAGCTCTGGTGAGCCTTCGAAGTTCACTACACGGTTATTTTCGGTACGGCCACGTAGCTCCATCAAATCTTTCTTCGATGGGCCTTCAACCAAAATACGTTGTTCAGTACCCAGCATCAGGCGTGAGTAACGCATGGCTTGACTGTTGATTTGCTGTTGCAGTTCGTACAGACGCTCTTTCTTCACCTCTTCCGACAGATCACATGGATAATCGGCGGCTGGCGTGCCTGGGCGAGGAGAGAAGATAAAGCTAAAGCTCATGTCGAAATCGACATCACGGATCAGCTTCATGGTGTCTTGGAAATCTTTGTCGGTTTCACCCGGGAAAGCAACGATAAAATCAGAGCTGATTTGAATGTCAGGACGAGCCTTACGCAATTTACGGATGATCGACTTGTACTCAATGGCGGTGTGCGGGCGTTTCATCATGGTCAGAATGCGATCGCTCCCACTTTGTACTGGTAAATGTAGGAAGCTCACGAGCTCTGGTGTGTCTTCGTACACCGCAATAATGTCATCCGTAAATTCGAGTGGATGGCTAGTGGTAAAGCGAATGCGGTCGATACCGTCAATCGTTGCGACCAAGCGCAGTAACTCAGCAAAAGAGCAAATTTCGCCATCGTGAGTGGCACCGCAGTAAGCGTAAACGTTTTGACCCAGCAGGTTAACTTCACGTACACCTTGTTCGGCAAGCTGAGCGATCTCGAACAACACATCGTCCATTGGACGGCTAACTTCTTCACCACGAGTGTAAGGCACGACACAGTAAGTACAGTATTTTGAGCAGCCTTCCATGATGGAAACGAATGCAGTTGGGCCTTCTGCACGTGGCTCTGGCAAACGGTCGAACTTCTCAATTTCAGGGAAAGAGATGTCCATTACAGGTGCGTCAGTGGTTTGCGACTGTTTAATCATTTCTGGCAGACGATGCAGCGTCTGTGGGCCAAAGATGACATCCACATAAGGCGCACGGTCGCGAATCGAATCACCTTCTTGAGTCGCGACACAGCCACCGACACCGATCACTACGCCGGGTTTTTTGTCTTTGAGGGTTTTCCAACGACCAAGTTGGTGGAACACTTTTTCCTGTGCTTTTTCACGAATCGAACAGGTGTTTAAGAGTAAAACGTCAGCTTCCTCGGGTATCTCTGTCAGCTCATAGCCGTTTGCAGCGTTAAGCAGGTCAGCCATTTTTGATGAATCGTACTCGTTCATCTGGCAGCCCCAAGTTTTAATTAGCAGTTTCTTACTCATCACACTTTCGCTCGTTCAATAGTTCTTCAATCATTTGAGCTTTAGCTCACATTCTAGCCGCCCTCTCGGCGGTAAGCGGCGTATTGTACTGCTTTAAAAACCGACTGACTAGTAATTGGCGGAATTCTCTTGTAACCCTTGTTGTGATTGGTTTTTTACCTTATTCCGCGCAAGGTTTTAACGTAAAAAATGTCGCAATATTTCCCTTACTCCGTACAATGCCGTTTAGATAATATACGTGGTGGAAAAGGGTATGAGCAGCAACAAATTTGACATCCTCGTGATTGGTGGCGGCATGGTAGGCGCTGCAGCAGCACTCGGCTTTGCGCGCCAAGGTCGTAAGGTTGCAGTGATTGATTCTGATGTACCGCCAGCGTTTGAGCCTAAGCAACCTATGGACTTACGTGTGTCGGCGATTTCGCAAACCTCAGTAGAACTTCTAGAGGAGCTTGGTGCTTGGTCAAGTATTGTTGCGATGCGTGCTTGTCCATACCGCCACTTAGAAACGTGGGAACACCCAGAATGCCGTACACGTTTTTCCTGTGAGTCCTTGGATTTGCCACAATTAGGCTACATGGTGGAAAACCGAGTGATTCAATTGGCATTGTGGCAGCAATTTTCACATTACCCACAACTTACCTTGATGTGCCCAGAGCAATTGGCGCAATTGGATGTGACTGAAAAGGGATGCAATGTCACCCTGCAGTCGGGCACAGTGCTTGAGTGTGATTGGGTGATTGGTGCTGATGGGGCGAATTCACAAGTTCGCCAATTAGCGCATATTGGGATCACGGCTTGGGATTATCGGCAGCATTGCATGTTGATTAATGTGCAGACGGAACAGATCCAACAAGAAACCACTTGGCAGCAGTTCTTCCCAACAGGCCCGCGCTCCTATTTGCCTTTGGGGGGTAATCAGGCGTCTTTGGTTTGGTATGACACTCCGCAACGTATTCGTAAACTGGTAGGTTTGAGCCATGAGCAATTTGCGTGGTGAGATTCTTCAGCATTTTCCGGTCTGAGCTGGGGGATATAAAGGTGTTTGCAGCAGGGTTCTTTCCCGCTGACTCGTCGCCACTGCTCAGCAATATGTAAAAAAACGCTGTGTATTGGTCGGTGATGCGGCGCATACCATAAATCCGTTAGCAGGGCAGGGTGTCAATTTGGGCTTTAAAGATGTTGCCGTGTTGTTGGCGGAAACACAGGATCATGCGGTATTAAGTCAGACACTGTTTGAACGCTATGAGCGTCGTCGTCGTCCCGATAATTTACTGATGCAAACGGGAATGGACTTGTTCTACAAAACCTTCAGTAACTCAATGACACCAGTGAAGTTTCTGCGTAATGCTGCGTTGGCATTGGCTGAGCGTTCTGGCCTACTGAAAACGCAAGTGTTGCGTTATGCACTGGGTTTTTCAAATGGATCTGTATCTTCGTTAAACAGTACGAACCAGTCTAATCAGTAAGCTCTAAAAAACAAAAAAACGCTGCACTAGGCAGCGTTTTTAACATCACACAAGTGAATTACTTGGTCACGCGTAGAACTGGAGTTTCACCCACAGTTACAGAACCAGAAAGTTTGTTCAGCTCTTTGATTTCATCCATGTTAGAGATAACAACTGGAGTCAGAGTTGATTTTGCTTTCTCTTCGAGCAGTGCCAAATCGAATTCGATAATGGTATCGCCGATTTTCACTGATTGACCTTCTTCTGCGATACGCTTGAAGCCTTCGCCTTTCAGTTCAACAGTATCGATACCGAAGTGAACAAACAGCTCAACGCCGTCATCCGATTCGATAGAGAATGCGTGGTTAGTTTCGAAGATTTTACCGATAGTACCGTTTACAGGAGCTACCATCTTGTTACCAGCAGGCTTGATCGCGATACCGTCACCAACGATTTTCTCAGCGAAAACAACATCTGGCACATCTTCGATGTTTACAATTTCACCAGAAAGAGGTGCGATGATGTCGATTGCACCTGCGTTAGCGCTGTCGTCAGAGACTAGCTTCTTAAGTTTGTCAAACAGACCCATTGTGTCATGCTCCTAACGTTTTAAATTTGTTCTGTCGAAGTATAGTATACCAATCGCTAGAGATAGACGACTATTTTCATCGCCTATCTCTTTGGTATCAACCAATAATTATGCTTTTGCTGCGATGAATTTTTCAACGCAAGCTTCGATTTCTGCAGCAGTTGGTAGAGAGAGTGCCTCTTCTGCCATCGCTTTGATTTCCGCATAATTGGTATTACGGATCACTTTCTTCACTTTTGGAATCGAGATGCCGCTCATTGAGAACTCATCCAAACCCATACCGAGTAGGAGCAGAGTTGCACGCTCGTCACCCGCTAATTCACCACACATACCGGTCCATTTGCCTTCTGCGTGAGAAGCATCAATCACTTGCTTGATCACGGTCAGAACTGCTGGAGAAAGTGGGTTGTAGAGGTGAGAGATCATCTCGTTACCACGGTCTACCGCTAGGGTGTACTGGGTTAAATCGTTAGTACCGATAGAGAAGAAAGACACTTCTTTCGCTAAGTGGTGCGCAATGGCTGCCGCTGCTGGAGTTTCTACCATCACACCGATTTCGATATTTTCATCGAAAGCATGGCCTTCAGCACGCAGTTCTGCTTTGTACTCTTCAATCGCTTTTTTCAGTTCACGAATTTCTTCTACTGAAATGATCATAGGGAACATTACGCGAAGTTTGCCGTGAGCAGAAGCACGCAGAATGCCACGTAGTTGATCACGCAGAATTTCACGGCGATCTAAGCTGATACGTACTGCACGCCAACCCAAGAATGGGTTCATCTCTTTTGGAAGATCCATGTAAGGCAGATCTTTGTCGCCACCGATATCCATAGTACGGATAATCACGGCATGACCGCTCATCGCTTCGGCAACTTCTTTATAGGCCTGGTATTGCTCTTCTTCAGTTGGAAGAGCATCACGATCCATAAACAGGAATTCAGTACGGTACAGACCGACACCTTCACCACCGTTACGGATGATACCGTCACAGTCTTTTACTGTGCCGATGTTGCCACATACTTCAACGCGGTGACCGTCTAGCGTTTCTGCTGGAAGATCTTTTAGCTTGGCTAGTTCTTCTTTTTCAGCAAGGAAAGCTGCTTTAACCGCTTTGGCTTCTTCGATTTGAGCTTCAGTTGGATTGACAATGATTTTGTTGTTCATTGCATCCAGAATCAGCATGTCGCCATTCTTAACCTGCTTGGTGATGTCGTTGGTGCCGACGATCGCAGGCAATTCTAGAGAACGCGCCATGATGGAAGTGTGAGAAGTACGGCCGCCAATATCACAAGCAAAACCAAGAACATAGTTCAGGTTAATTTGCGCTGTTTCAGAAGGCGTTAAGTCGTACGCTACTAGGACTACTTCTTGATCGATTTCGCTGAGCGAAACGATGTGCATGCCTAGAGCATTTTTTACAAAACGTGTGCCAATATCACGGATGTCGGTCGCACGTTCTTTAAGATATTCATCATCTAATGATTCAAGCGCAGTGGCTTGCTCTTCGATAACGGTATGGATCGCGTTATCGGCAGACATTTTTGTCTTTCTTGATGAGGGCTAAAATCTCTTCTTCTAGCTCTTCATCTTCAAGCAACATGATATGGCCTTCAAAGATGGCTTCTTTTTCTTCACCAAAAGTTTCAAGTGCTTTTTGTTTGATCACTTCCAACTGCGCAGACGATTTATTGCGCGCAGTGTAAAAGCGCTCAACTTCGGCTTCTACTTGATCGTCAGAAATGGTGTTTGTGTTTAGGACAATTTCATCTTCTTGAAGAAGTAATGCTTTACCAATCGCAATACCTGGAGATGCTAGAATGCCTGAAATCATAGCCTTACCTTAAACTGGTCAACTGTAAACGGGAGAGTGGACAATGCGCTAACGATAATGTGTAGCGTATTTCTCGGGTTATTTCCAACAAAGCCATTTTGCGTGAACAAAATGGCTTTAGAAAGGAAGACCGGATTAGTGAAGTTGGGTCCATCAGAGCAACTAGATGCTCAACAGCTTCTTTCGCTTGAGGGCCTTCGGCAGAAATGGTAACTACAGTACCTTTTACCAGACCTAGCGTTTGCAGCTTGAATAGACTTTTCGCGCTTGCACTTTTACCGTTAGAAGTCACAGTGATGTCTGCATCGAAAGCTTTCGCTTCTTTAACAAACTGTGCAGCTGGACGAGTGTGAAGGCCGTTTTCTGCTGTGATTTCTACTTGCTTCTCGTACATGTTTTATACCCCAATGAGTTTATTTTTTGTAAGTTTGTTAACCAGATTTAGCTTAACCGCATAACCCGCTTTGTGCTAGCACTGTCACAGGCTTTTCGTGTCAGAACTAAGACTGGTCAAAATTTATCAATTGCCTTTGCTATTTTTTGCAATTTGAGCAATTGAGTGTAAACCGTCGGCTTCTTTATTTTGAAGCTAAAAATAAAACATGCCGATATTACCAAAGGTGAGGCAGGGATCAACAAAAAAGCCCCTGACTGGGGCTTTTTTAAACGAAAAATTGATTTAACCACGTATTACTGTTGGTTTTCTTTTTCGGTAAAAATGCCAGCGAAAAGGGCGGTGCTTAAATAACGCTCACCTGAGCTTGGCAGAATGGTTACAATTGTTTTGTCTTTAAATTCAGGTAGTTGAGATATTCGGTTTGCGGCTACAACGGCGGCGCCTGAAGAAATTCCCGCCAATATTCCTTCTTCTTCCATCAGGCGGCGAGCCATTTCGATCGCCTCTTCTGAGGTGACGCGCTCAACGCGGTCAATTAGGCTTAAATCCAAGTTGCCAGGGATAAATCCAGCACCAATACCTTGGATTTTATGTGGTGCAGGTTTAATTTCTTCTCCCGCCAGTGCTTGTGTAATGACCGGTGATTCCGCTGGTTCAACCGCAACAGAGAGAATGGCCTTGCCTTGAGTGCCTTTAATATAGCGGCTGGTTCCGGTTAATGTGCCACCAGTGCCCACGCCTGCAACAAATACATCGACTTGACCATCGGTGGCTTCCCAAATTTCAGGGCCAGTGGTCTTTTCATGGATTTGTGGGTTAGCTGGGTTGTTGAATTGCTGCAATAGCAGATATTTCTCTGGGTTGCTGGCGACAATTTCTTCCGCCTTAGCAATGGCCCCTTTCATGCCCTTTGCAGCTTCGGTGAGTTCTAAAGTCGCCCCGAGTGCTTTCAGCAGTTTACGACGCTCTAAACTCATCGATTCAGGCATGGTCAACGTTAACTTGTAACCACGAGCTGCCGCAACAAACGCTAAGGCGATCCCTGTATTACCACTGGTTGGTTCTACTAATTCAACGCCTGGTTTGAGTTTTCCTTGTTTTTCGGCTTCCCAAATCATATTGGCACCGATACGGCATTTAACGCTGAAGCTTGGGTTACGTGATTCGACTTTAGCGAGCACTTTTCCTTGTGACACTTTGTTTAAGCGTACTAGGGGAGTGTTACCAATAGTAAGAGAGTTGTCTTCGTAGATTTTGCTCATGGTGATGTTCCTTCATTCGTTACGCAGTCAGCGCGTGCGTGAATACTTAGTGAATATGAGCAGAGAATAAGTTCATATTCACTAAGGGAAAAGGATTAAAAAGTTATAACTTATGTGGAGCTTATTCGTTGCGATTGGAAGGGTGTTGCACCTTGAATACCTCAACCCACATAGCGGTTGCGCCGCAGACGGCGACTGGCACGATAAATAAGTTCACAATGGGAATACTGGTAAAAAATGCCACTAAGGCCCCAAACCCGTAGGCTTTGCTTTGATTTTGTTTCAAGGTATTACGCATATCATGGAATGCAACTTTGTGGTTATCAAAGGGATAATCGCAATACTGTACAGCGAGCATCCAAGCAGTAAAAATAAACCAAGCAAGAGGACCGAGTGTTTGACCCAGTGCGGGGATCAGTAACAAAAGAAAAAGTCCTAGCGCTTTAGGGAGCACATAAAGCAGTTTTCGCCACTCACGGCTCAGTATCCGAGGTACATCTTTTATCAGAGCGACAATCCCCTCTTCACCGACAGATTCGCCAGAGAGATGCATTTCCACTTTTTCGGCTAATAGTCCGTTGAAGGGTGAGGCGATAAAATTGGCTAAGGTACTAAAGAAGTAAGAGAAGGTGGCTAAGATGGTTAGGATAAGCAATGGCCAAAGGACATAACTTAACCAAGCAAGAAAACTAGGCAGTTGCCCCATCCATTGTGTGATCCAAGAATCTAAGTGGCTAAAGAGGTAATACATAGCGCCGCCCACTAATATGACGTTTGCCAGTAGTGGGAGAATAACAAAACGGCGTATACCCGGGGTTAGGGCTAAACGTACGCCATAAAAGAAGTAGCTGAATCCGGAACGTGAGCTGATCTGCATAAAAACGGTATTCTCCTTGATTAACCGAACGAAGATTGTACTTGATTGATACTGAAGTGAAATGACGAAACTGCAAAAAACGCGTCATCTTTTCAACTTCTCACATTAAGTTGTTCTAAATTCGACGAGAGTTTTGGTAAAGTACCCCGACAAGTCAAAAACACACCCTGATAAACGTCCTGTCGGGCGCTACAGCTCAGAACATCAAACGGGATACTGAGAGTTTAAGATGCAGGAACTGCGATTCGTATTGATAATTGTTGGCGCGTTGGCAATAGCGGCGTTGCTGTTTCATGGTCTATGGACCAGCAAAAAAGAAGGGAAATCTAAGTTTGGGGATAAGCCCTTACGTAAGATTGCGGTTGAAAATGATGAGCCGCCATCACGAGATTTTGTGGCTGAGGATGATTTTGAAATCATTCGCAAGGAGCGTAAAGAACCCGATTTCGGGCTCCCCAATCAGCAACATGATCCTTTGATCTCTGATTTTGCCGTTCACGATGAGCTGGAAGATGATGAAGAGATGGTGCAACCGTTCCCGACGTATCATCCACCGAAACAGGTTAAGCCTGTTGCAGAGGTTCCACGTGTTATGCCTACAACGCAAACAAGCGTGACTCAGCCTGTTCCTGAAGCTACTCCCGTTATTGAAGAGCAAGAGCCTCAAGAAGAACAGTTGGATGTGATTGTGATCAATGTACATTGCTCTGGTAGCCAACCCTTTATTGGAACTAAGCTATTTGACAGTATGCAACAAAATGGTTTGCTGTTTGGCGAAATGGATATTTTCCATCGTCATGCCGATCTTTCTGGAACAGGAAAAGTGTTGTTCAGTGTTGCCAACATGATGCAGCCAGGTACTCTGATGCATGATGATCCTGCGGACTTTTCGACCAAAGGCATCTCATTTTTCATGACGCTACCTTGTTTTGGTGACCCAGAGCAGAATTTTAAGTTGATGCTGAAAACAGCACAACAAATCGCCGATGATCTAGGTGGGCATGTTTTAGATGATGCTCGCAACTTGATGACTCCGAACCGTCTTGATGCTTACCGTAAGCAAATTCAAGGGTTTAAGGCTCGCTCTGTCAGAGTGTAGGCGAGTTTTGCCATATCACTAACTTGCTACTTCAAGTTTTCCCTAGATTGAAGCGAGTTAGACGAAGCAAAAATTTCTATAGTTATAATAAAAGGCTCCATAGCGGAGCCTTTTTTCATCATCCGAGAGAATTACGATGTCAAATGTAGAGCAACGATTAACCGAGCTAAGACAAACCCTGCATGAGCATGGTATCCGTTATTACGTCGAAGATGCACCGACCATTCCGGATGCAGAATATGACCGCTTAATGCGTGAACTGCTGGATATAGAAGCGCAGCACCCTGAGTGGATTACTTCTGACTCACCCAGCTTGCGTGTGGGTGGGCGTCCACTTGATGGGTTTGACTCTGTCATACATGAGATTCCGATGCTCTCTCTTGATAACGCGTTTGATGATGCTGAGTTAGAGAGTTTTTATCGTCGCATGACAGACCGTATTCCTGCTGTGCAACAAAGCCATTTCTGTTGTGAACCTAAATTAGATGGTTTAGCGGTAAGTTTACTGTATGAAAATGGTGTACTGACTCGTGCGGCAACCCGAGGCGATGGCGCTACTGGGGAAAATATCACCGAAAACGTGCGTACGATTAAGTCTATTCCGCTGCGCTTACAAGGTTCGGATTTTCCTCGCCGCTTAGAGGTGCGTGGTGTAAGTTTTTATCGACCCAAAGCAGGGTTTGATGCCCTTAATGCCCGAGCGCTTAAAAAAGGTGAAAAACAGTTTGTTAACCCGCGTAATGCCGCCGCAGGAAGTTTGCGTCAGCTAGATTCTCGAATTACGGCTCAACGTCCATTAGCATTTTACGCTTACAGTGTCGGTATTATCGAAGGTGGAATGTTGGCATCAAGCCATTATCAACGTTTTCTACAGCTAAAAAGTTGGGGCTTACCGATTTGCCCTGAAACCAAGCTTGTAGCCTCGTTATCGGAAGTAAAAGATTTTTACCAAGATATATTGCAGCGTCGAGGAGCTCTTGCTTACGAAATAGATGGTGTCGTCATCAAAGTGGATGACATTACATTGCAAGAGCGTCTAGGTTTTGTGGCTCGTGCACCTCGTTGGGCGATTGCTTATAAATTTCCTGCGCAAGAAGAGTTAACCTTGCTTAACGATGTTGAGTTTCAAGTCGGCCGTACGGGAGCGATCACCCCTGTGGCGAAGTTGGAACCTGTCTTTGTGGGTGGTGTCACGGTGAGTAATGCCACATTACATAATGCCGATGAGATTGAGCGTTTGGGGGTGATGGTCGGTGATACGGTAGTGATCCGTCGTGCTGGGGATGTTATCCCACAGATTGTTTCCGTTGTTTTAGAACGCCGTCCAGTTGACGCTAAAACAATTTTGTTCCCGACGCATTGCCCTGTATGTCAGTCTGATATTGAACGTATAGAAGGTGAGGCGGTTGCTCGATGTACAGGTGGATTAGTTTGTCAGGCTCAACGTAAAGAAGCGTTGAAGCATTTTGTCTCGCGTAAAGCACTTGATGTTGAAGGTTTAGGCGACAAAGTGATTGAACAACTGGTCGATCGCGAAATGGTGGCTACACCTGCCGATTTATTCCGTTTAAGAGCTAGCGAACTGACGATCCTAGAACGTATGGGTCCTAAATCAGCACAAAATGTGATTGATGCTTTGCATAAAGCCAAACAAACAACCTTACCTAAGTTCTTATATGCACTGGGTATTCGTGAAGTTGGAGAAGCAACCGCACTTAATTTGGCTCAGCACTTTTTGACTCTTGAAGCGATTGCACAGGCAACCATGGAGCAACTGATTGAAGTTTCAGATGTTGGTAACGTTGTCGCAGGTCACTTACATGCTTTCTTTGCGCAATCACGTAATCAAAAAGTGATTGCTGAACTGATTGAACTCGGCGTTACATGGCCAGCAATGGCAGCCATTTCATCTACTGGGGCAGATTCTGTATTGGCTGGGAAAGTTGTGGTATTGACGGGCAGCTTCAATCAACTATCTCGTAATGATGCTAAAGCAGCACTACAAGCTCTTGGGGCGAAAGTGACAGGGAGTGTTTCAAAAAATACGGATATTGTGTTTGCTGGTGAAGCCGCTGGCTCTAAGCTAGCGAAAGCAACGGAGTTGGGTGTTGCAGTGATGGATGAACAAGCACTGATTGAACTCTTAAAATAGCGAGTTTATTGGGTGGTATTTAGCATCCTTGATAAATAAATGGAACTTTTTAGCGCCGAACAGTCTAAACCTCAGTCTCGACTGGGGTTTATTTTTGTTCAAAAACAACCCTGCATTTTTTGTCAATAAATGGTTTTTGTTGTTTTATAAAAGTCATCACTCGCCCTTTTATTATTCGACGCATTTCAAATAAATTAAAACACGCAATAATAAAAAGTCTTTATTTTCAACTGTTTGAGTTTTATTTGTTTTGACTTTGATAATAATTCGATCTCGATCACTTACTCCCCAGAAGTTTGCCGTGGCTCATATTTTTTTAGATAAAAATTAAGTTCTGATTGATGTTTTCTAACCGAGAGTTAGTCTACAGACATGGATACACGGTGAGTGTGCCAACAACTAAGAGAATCGGTTTCGATACTCGAAAAGGAAATGACTTCTCCCTTCGGCGGCCAACTTAAGGGAGAAAATCAAAAACAGCTATATCCATTTTTAGGAGTTATCCATGGACAAAATGTTTAAACGTACTCTTCTGGGTGCAGCAGTAGCGATGGCAGCAGTAGGTGTTCAAGCTGCTCAACTTACTGATAACGTACAACTTTACGGCCAAGCTGCTGGTAACCTTTACTTTGAAAGCAAAGGTGACAGTGCAAAAGATGATACTGTAGGCGTTGAAATCGAATCTCGTATCGGTCTACGTGGTACACAATCTTTTAATAACTTCGGCCCTGATTTTGTATGGCAAATCGAAACATCAAATGCTTACAATGGTGACACAGGCGGTCAATTTGGTGGTCGTGATACTTATTTGGGTCTAGCTTTTGATGGCGTAGGTACAGTGAAAGTCGGTCGTCAACTTGTTTCTATCTATGACTACGTTGACTGGCCACACTCAAACCCAGGTCTAGGTAACGTGTTTGACTGGCACAATGCTATCGGTGCTGGTTATCAAGACCGTGCTGACCACGTAATCCGTTTCGACTCTTCTGACTACAGTGGTTTCAAATACTCACTGTCTGCAAGTAAGATGAACTCATCTACTGATAACGCAGTTGTCAGCTTCGCATTAGCCTATAATGCAGAGCGTTTTGGTATCCACGGTGGCGCTTATCTAGGTTCAAAAGAAGAGACTAAAACTGCAGCTAAAAAAGCTTACTATGAATTCAATACCGAAACAGGTCTTGCTGAGTTAAAGCCAGCGACTGCGGCTAAGGTTGACGAAGCTCAAGCGGCTTACTACTTAGTGGGTGGTAACGTGTCTATTACTGACAAGTTAAGCTTAACTGCAGCGTGGAAACACATGACTAATGAAGTAAACAATGTTGAGAAAAAGCAAGATGCTTACTCTGCAACATTGGCTTACTGGGCTACATCAGAATGGCTATTTAAAGCAGGTTACTCTGCGACAACTAAAGCTAAGTTTGGTGGTGAAACTCAAGCTGATAGCGATAGCCGTGCAATCACTGCCCGTGCACTATATGTACTAGACCCATCAGCAGTGTTGTATTTCGACGTTCGTAACTACGATATGATGACACCGACTGACGGCGACGACAAAGGCAATGCTGATGCAAATGACCAAACTCGTTTCTTGATGGGTGTTGAATACTACTTCTAATCATATTGATTAAAAGTTCATACCAAGGCGAGCGACAGCTCGCCTTTTATTTGGAGGTAATAATGAATAAACTTTTGATTAGCGCGCTATTAGGAATGGTTGTTTCTTCTAACACCTACGCTGATGTGACGGTGAATATAGACCGAAACCTCCAGATTTTAGCTGTTAATGGCGTTGAGCCTGAAATTTCATTTGGCCACACCGATGAAATGACTTTACCTAATGGTTTAAACCAACTTTTGGTTCGTCTTGAAAAAGTCATTCATTTCGGGGGGACTCAAAATAAATATAAGTCACCTGCTATGGTTGTCAGTTTTAATGCGGACAATGAGAGTCTTTTTCTGAAGCCAGGATCTGTAGTTAGGGATGAAGCTACAGCCAAAACTTTTGATAAAAAGCCAGCAGTTCTTTTGACGAATTCATCTATGCAGCCTATTGAATTCCAACAAGACGTTTTAGTTGCCAAAGGCTTTTCAGTATTTCGAGATTATGAAAATGAACTCTATAACTATAATGCTCAAGATAAGATTGCCTCGATTAGTGCTCTGAATAATGTAGGGATTAATCGAAAACGTAGTGAGAGCATATCAGAACCAGCAAAAACTGCTCAGGCAGCCCAAGATTCCATAGTTAATAGTCAAGCTACGACTCAATCCGTTTCAAAATCTTATGACATGATCCAGTACTTATTTGGTGAAGCCAATGCAGCTGAGCGCCAAGAATTTGCTAACTGGGCCTTTGCTAACCGTGCAGAGGTAACTCAGCCTATTTCCACCTCAAATAAGCTAGTCGACATGATGGCAGATTGGTACAAAAAAGCCGATAAAGCCGAAAAAGCATCGATTCTCTCTTGGTTAATCAGCCAAGAATAATTGCATTTCTCGCTGGATAGAGGCATGGTCTTTCCATGCCTTTTCTTTTATTGCTAAAGCTTGTTATGAATATTAGCCAGATTGCCAAACTCACCTCGCTGACGGCCAAGTCTATTCGTTTATACGAAGAGAAAGGTCTTATCAATCCGCCATTACGCTCGGAAAGTGGCTATCGCACCTACACTGAGCAGCATGTGAATGATTTACTGCTCATTGCTCGCTGTCGGCGGGTGGGGTTTAGTTTGGATGAGTGTAAGGCCATGCTCACTCTTGCCAATGACCCTTATCGTACAAGCGCAGCCGTTCGTGCTCATGCACAAGAGAAATTACAAGAAGTCTCGAGTAAGCTTGCTGAGTTGACCATTATTAAGCAACAGTTGGAACAGTGGGTTGCGTCTTGCCCTGGAGATGAAGGCTACGAGTGCCCGATTATCGAACAGTTGAAGGGGCATTGCTGTTCAAGCTCCCCACAATAAGACTCCGAAGAGTCTTATTGTTTATATGTAATTGATTTTATATTTGGTCTCTGGGTGATGTTGGGACAGATGGTTCTTAGATTGGTTTGACGACTAAGATAATCCCATCCACAGCAATGACAGAAACACGGCTTCCTGCAGAAAGTTCCTGATCGCAGCGAGCGGTCCAAGCCGTATCACCCAGCGATACTTGAAACTCTCCTGCAGGGGTATCTTCGGTTATCGGAATAATACGTCCGAGTAACTGTTTTTCTTTCTGGTTAAGGTCGCGTTCTGTATCTTGCTTTTTATCTCGGCTAAATTGACGTCGCCACCAAAGCCAAGTCGTGACCAGTGAAAAACTCGCAAAAGCCAGCCACTGCAGTTGCCAACCAAAAGGCATTATGGCGAGCAGTACTCCGACTAACAGTGCAGATAGGCCAAGCCACAAGAAATAACCTGCAGTACCGAGTAGCTCAGCGGCTAATAGAAGTAAGCCCAAGGCCAACCAATGCCAGAAATTCAATTGTGAGAGTAGCTCTACCACGGGGCACCTACTTAGAGGTTTGTGATGATTTAAACATTTCTGCAATTCCCGCTACGGATCCCATTAGGCCGGTTGCTTCAAGTGGCAGCATGATGATCTTACCATTCTCGGCCTGACCAATGGCTTTAAGGGCTTCGGTATAGCCTTGAGCAATAAAGTAATTTACCGCTTGCATATCACCTTTAGCGATAGCTTCGGAAACCATAGTGGTTGCCTTGGCTTCTGCTTCGGCTGCACGCTCGCGCGCTTCAGCTTGCAAAATAGCGGCTTGCTTTTCCCCTTCGGCTTTCAAAATTTCGGATTGTTTTTGACCTTCTGCACGTAATATTTGCGCTTGGCGTACTCCTTCAGCTTCAAGGACTTCAGCACGTTTGTTACGTTCAGCTTTCATCTGAGCATTCATTGCGGCGGTCAAATCAGCAGGTGGCTGCACATCTTTGATTTCAATACGCGTCACTTTTACACCCCATGGGCTGGTGGCATGGTCAACAATCGACAGCAGTTTGGTGTTAATCATGTCGCGTTGGCTGAGCATCTCATCCAGCTCCATTGAACCTAATACAGTACGCATGTTGGTGAGGGTGAGGTTACGAATCGCATGTTGCAGTTGGCTAACCTCATAAGCGGCTTTGGCTGCATCAATGACTTGTACAAAGCAAACCGCATCAATCACAACATTTGCGTTGTCTTTGGAAATGACTTCTTGAGCTGGGATATCTAAAACTTGTTCCATCATATTGATTTTATGACCAACACGGTCAATAAAAGGGATGATTAGGTTGAGTCCGGGATTGAGTGTTTGTGTGTAGCGCCCAAATCTTTCGACCGTCCAGTTATTACCTTGAGGCACGGTTTTTACAGCAGATGAGATGAAAATAACCACAGCCAGTACAAGAACTGCGATAGTGATTAATGAATCAATAGCCATGACGTATCCTTTTTATTATTGAGAAATAAAGCCACTTTATGCTTAACAAGCAAATGGGTATTTAGCCAAACAGTAGAAGAGCATTATCCATGCACGGAAATTCTCTCTCAAAGACAGGGGGATGACCAAATTAAGATCAGAAAATTACAGCTTCGCTCTAAAAAATGGTTAATTTTTATTTATTGACAATCAAACTGATAAAAAGGGCATTCAATAAGAATGCCACTGTATGCTTGGTGGTTAAGGTATTAATACCTTGAATTGCTGACGAGCCGTCATTTCGCTCAATATAGAAGTGAGTAGAGTTTCTTACGGTATTGATTGGCTAATGGATGGCCTTGTCCTAATGCCGTTAAAATATCCATAAACGTTTTTTTCATATCCCCATCTAGGGCATTGAGGTTTTTGCTTAACCATGACCAAAGTAAGCTCAGTGCTTCTTCATCTCTTTTCACTTGATGGTATTGTCGAGCCAGTTCGATCGCTAAGTTTGGATTGTCTAAATCACTACGCCATTGTTGCTCTAATGCAATGATCTCTGGACTATTCGCGGTTTGTTGATGCAGTTCGAGTTTAGCAAGTAAGGTTTTATACTCACCTTGCTGGTATTCAAGAGGTATGTCACTGAGAATGGCTTGCGCAGCGTCGATATCACCGGTTTCTAAATAACAACGAGCTAGCGCAAGTTTTACCTCACCTTTGTTGCGCCACTCATCACTCAACGTGGTCAGTATTGAGAGCGCTTCAGTGAATTGCTCTTGCGCCACTAGGTCTATCCCTTGTTGCATTAATCGTTCTTCATCACTTGGCAGGTGGCGTTTGAGCATCTCCTCGATAGCTTCAATGGGCTGCGGTCCGCCGAGACCATCCACTGGTTGGCCTTCAATAAAAAGTGCAATCGTTGGAATGGCTTGAATGCCAAATTGTGCGGCAATAGCTTGTTCTTCTTGACAATTCAGACGAGCAAGAACAAACGCACCTTGATATTGTTCAGTGAGCAGCTCAAGGTGTGGTAGAAGTTGGGTACTTTCATTGCTGATGGGAGCCCAAAAATAGAAAAGCACAGGAGAAAGAGTGGAGTGCTGTAATACTTGGTGAAAATTATGCTGAGAAACATCAATCATATTCGCTGCTGGCATAGCAAATCCTTGGTTTGGATGGTACATCGCTTCGATAAACTATGGGGATGCAGCAGAGAAAACTCAAGCTTTATATGGTGTTAAAAGCAAGTGCTTATTGGTGAGCAAAAAACGAAATCACCACCCTGAGGTAGTGATTTCGTTGCTCTTACGAGCTTGCAAGCAAAGGTGTTTAAAGCAATATAAATAAGGTCAGCGCAACACCGACACTTATCCAATTCAATTGGTTTAATGTCATTTTTGTCGTACCACATGCAACGCTTGGAAATCAGGGGTCTGCGTGCATAAGCGAAAACAGCCTTATGCACGCTGTGAATTTTGCCGAGTGATTGTTACTAAATAATGACAATTAGATAATTTATGCTGCTTTAAATAACAGTTTGTCTAGCCAGCGCGTTGGTAAACATCGTTTTAGTAGTGCAAATACTTTAGTGGGAGTGGTAATGCGGTAGCGGATTTTAGGGTTTGCAGATTCAAGGGCGTGGCACAGAGGTGCTAAACAAGCTTCTGGTGGTAACACAAAGCGGTTGTTGGAATGAGGTTTCCCTAAACGTTCAACTTGCTGTTGATAGGCTAAGTGATGAGTACTTTGTTCTACCGTTATCCAGCGTTGGAAGGCTTGTAGTGCATTGGATCTAAATTGTGTTTCAATGGGACCCGGTTCGAGCAAGCTGATATGAATTCCAGAACCTTGTAGCTCTAGCCTTAAAGTATCTGTCCAACCTTCTAGGGCAAATTTAGACGCGTTATATGCACCACGGTATTTCATAGCAGCAAAGCCTAATACGGAGCTATTTTGGACGATGCGCCCGTAGCCTTGGCTTCGGAAGTGGGGGATCAAGCGTGTGGTCAGATGATGCCAACCAAAAAAGTTTGTTTCAAACTGTTCTCGCATGGCTTGAACGGGTAAATCCTCCAAAGCACCTGGTTGACCGAAAGCGCCATTATTGAAGATGGCATAAAGTTGGTGGTTTGAGATCTCAAGAGCTTGTTCTACGGCAAGATTAATACTCTGTTCACAGCTCAAGTCTAAATGAAGACAAGTGAAGCCCTCTTGCCTTAGCCGTGCGACATCTTGTTCATCTCGGCAAGAAGCAATCACGTGATAACCCCGCAGCTGCAGTTGCTTGGCCGCCATGTAACCAATACCTGTTGAGCAACCTGTGATCAAAATGGATTTTTTCATCTCTATCCTTTATTGAGTTAAGCCATATCATTGAAGATGAAGTGAGCACTTACTGGGCTTGGCTCAGCAAATGGCTAAATGCCCGATCAATTCGAGAATAGTGGAATTGAAAACCCAGATCAGTCAGTTTTTTGGGCTTCGCGCGAATGCTATCGAGTAGAAGCTCAGCGGCTTCCCCCATCAGCTGTTTTATCAGCCATTGCGGAGTTTTTAACACATGTGGTCGATTCAATGCATTGGCGAGAGTGAGACTAAACTCAGCATTAGTGACAGGATGAGGAGCACAAAGATTATAAGCCCCTTGAGCATGTTCTGTTTCTAGTAAAAAACGATGGCTCGTACCATATCTTGCATATGAATCCATGGCATGTATTGCTGCCCATCACCAATTGGACCGCCTAAGCCGAGGCGATACGGGGGAAGCATCTTTTTCAACGCCCCCCCATCTGGTGCTAATACAATCCCTGTCCGCAATAAACAGACGCGAGTTTGCTCTGATTGTGCTTTCAGTGCTCGTTGTTCCCATTGCTGGCAAACCAGATGAGGGAAGTGCTCACTTTTTACATGAAGATTCTCGTCAAAAGCATGTTCCTGTTGATCGCCGTAAAAACCAACGGCTGAACCGCTAAGGAAAACGCGAGGTGGCTGAGCACTGGCGTGAATTTTTTCGACGAGCTGTTCGGTAATCTCTAATCGACTACGTATGATCTGCTGCTTTTGCTTCGAGCTCCAACGTTTATCAGCGATCGGTTCTCCCGCAAGATTAATGATGGCATCAATCTCATTGAGATCAGATAGCTCATCTAAAAAACCAATATAGTGTATGTTTTGGCTGGGGAGTATGAGCGAAACGCAAAGCCGCTTTAGCCATGTCGCGAGTTAACACAACCAGCTCATGGGTACTGAGTAACTTTATCAACTCAAAGCCGATAAACCCGGTTCCTCCGGTGATCAAAATTCTCATAGTGACTCCTTGTTTTGAGTGGTGGCGTTATCTCACGACCTCTCTTGATAACGATATGAAGAGTTTAACCGTAATCGACCATCTTTTCTCTAGCTCTAGTGACAGGCTGCAAAGCCGCTTCACGCTTCTGTGGCACGTAAGGCTATCTTGCCGCTGTGTGATCGAAAAATCAGAAAATCTTATGACGAGATATGGTACAGGTCAGAGATGACAAATCAGCAGTGCATCTCAGTGATGAACACCTTACAATCACTGAGTATTTAACATGAGGCCTGTCATGAAACTTTTTTTTATCTCCGATCTGCACGGTTCTTTGCCTGCGACAGAGCAAGCTCTTGCTCTCTATAAAGCTTCTGGAGCTCAATCGCTCGTTTTATTGGGTGACCTTCTCAACCATGGTCCGCGTAATCCGATTCCTGAGGGGTACAACCCTCCTGCGGTCGCTGAACGCTTAAATGAATTTGCTGAGCAAATTATTGCGGTACGTGGGAACTGCGACAGTGAAGTGGATCAGATGTTACTGAACTTTCCGATGATGGGGGACTATGCGTGGGTGCTATTAGATTCAGGGCAACGTTTATTTTTAACCCATGGTCATCTTTATCACGGGGAAAAACTTCCACCGTTAAAAAAAGGTGATGTATTAGTGCATGGTCATACACATGTCCCCGTGGTGGATTGGGCTGGGCATGTATGGATTGTTAATCCGGGCTCAATGACTTTTCCCCGTGGAAATCATCAGCCGAGTTACGGGGTGTTGGATGGTAACCAAATGCAAGTCATATCGAGCATGGGGGAGATTCTGCTCAGCCATGATATCGGCTCCAAACTATAGCGCTGTTATTGGTTGCTAGGCGATTCGTTTTTAGCCGGAGAGAGACGGTCGGCATGACCGAGATCTCTTTCCGGATCAATTAAGTCACGAACTCGCTGTTTAAGCACTTTCGCTTCTGGAAATCCACCCTCTTGTTTACGTTCCCAAATTTGTACACCATTACAAATAATCTCAAATCGCCCCCCTGTGTCGGGGTGAAGTGCGACATAAGCAATTTCTTCGCTAAAGGTCTGGAGTAGCTCTTGGCTTAACCACGCTGCACGCAACATCCAATTGCATTGTCGGCAGTAATATATCGCTATCTGTGCTTTATTCATTGTACTTTCCTTGTGTTGCACGTTACGCATACAAAGTGAGTGGACGTCATGCGTCATAAAGTCCACTCACTTTTATTTATGAATTACTGAATAACACGGTAGAACCATGATTTAGACTGGTAAATAGAATGGTTCTTTCATTAACAATATCGACTCGACGGCTTTGTTGGGCATCCATTTTGAATAATTGAGTGATAAGTTTAAGTTGTTCATCCGTAAAGTCTTTGCTCTGATTGGATGAAATATCTTTAAATTCTACCGGAGTGACGAGTAGATAGTTATCACTCACGTCCCACTCGCCAAATTCGGAAATATTAATAATGCTTTCAGCACTGTTATCATCAGAAAAAAGTTTGACGATAGACACACGTAAATAAGTACCATTGGGCAGATATTTTACATTTGAGGTGACATCAACTCGGCTGAGTGGCCCCATGGCCGGACTATTACTATTCGTTTTGATGAGTGAAACCATTTTTGATTGCCACTCACGAGACGTTAATACTTTCTCTAGCTTGAAATCACTTCCCCAATAGAGCCAGCCACTAAATAGTAGGGACAGCAGCAAAACGCCAATAGCTATATATCTGGTTTTCTATAAAAATCCTACTCACACACTTTGATGGCATCTTTAGGATTAGCGACGATGCGTAAGGTTATATTTTCGCCCGAGACTTCAGGGCTATGGATGTAATTGAGCGTCAATTGGTTATTTTGGCCACCGGTTGCGATAACTTCCTTAGGCTTTCGTCCCCCCAATATGCTTTTCATTGTATTTTTTAACGCAAAGTTCGATAGAAGGTAGCCATTTTGATAGGTCGGGGTGGTTGATTGGCATATTGACGGCAACATCATCCACGACAATCAAAGGCTTTAAATTTTGATTGGCTTGGGTTCGTCAGTAATAACACGGCTAACGGGATGATCATCGCAACCAGAAAAATCAGTCGAGCTCCCCAATCGTGAGTCGGTTTATTTATGGCTGTTTGTGTCGCAGATTGGGCGTGTGGGCTGCTGATTGCTGGCATCAAATTGAGCGTTTCAGCTACGTCAATATTGTTATTTTGCTGAGCTGACTCGTCCACTTCTATAGATCGCTGAATCTCTTCTTCTACCGTGTCGACACGAGTGATCAGTTGATAACCACGTTTAGGCACGGTTTTGACGTACTGTGGTGATTTTGTGGAATCTTTGAGCAGTTTTCGTAGTGTTGAGATAGCTTGAGTTAGGCTAGAGTCATCAACTTCAAAGCCCTGTTCTCGCCACACAAAGTCATGCAAATCGTTACGAGAAACGACTTCATTGGGATGCTGGGCAAGTAACCACAAAATCCGGCTTTCGTTACTGCCTAGGCGAATGATCTCTTCACTATTTTCTTTATCAATTAAAGAATTGCTTAAGGGATCAAAGGTAAATCTTTCAGCAAGAATGAATTTAGTACCAATATTACTCATCGATATCTTCTTTTGAGTTATGTCCTTGTATGAACATTTGATATCCCAGTTTCTCCCTGTCACAACACTCAGACTTTACTGGTTTTTTTTATCTTCTTTGATAAAAATGCCGGGTTAGGATAATCCAATCTCAATCAAAAAACAGTGTTTTTATGAGTTTTGACCTTGAATTTACATTTTTTGTCCATATCTCACTTGCACATCCAGGTAATTCCATTGAATCTCGATGGATCAATAGTTTGAAACAGAAGTAAACGGAGCGATTATGAGCGAAACATCCACCACTAATAAAGAAACGCGTGGTTTTCAATCTGAAGTTAAACAACTGCTGCACCTGATGATTCACTCTTTGTATTCCAACAAAGAAATTTTCCTGCGTGAGTTAATTTCGAATGCATCCGATGCTGCCGACAAATTGCGTTTTCAAGCACTTTCTCAGCCTGATCTCTATCAGGGCGATGCGGAGCTCGGGGTCAAGCTCTCGTTTGATCAAGAAAACAATACGCTGACGATTTCGGATAACGGCATTGGTATGAGCCGTGACGAAGTGATCGAAAACCTCGGTACTATCGCAAAATCGGGTACGGCAGAGTTCTTTTCAAAGCTTTCTCAAGAACAGTCAAAAAGCTCACAATTGATTGGCCAATTTGGTGTGGGTTTCTATTCGGCATTTATCGTGGCGGATGCGGTGACGGTTCGCACTCGTGCGGCGGGTTCTGCGCCGGCGGAAGCGGTGCAGTGGTATTCGAAAGGTGAGGGTGAGTACACCATTGAAACCATCAATAAAGAGGCTCGGGGTACTGACATTATTTTACACCTTCGCGAAGAGGGTAAAGAGTTCCTTTCAGAATGGCGTTTGCGTGATGTGATCTCTAAATACTCGGATCACATTGGTATTCCCGTTTATATCCAAACGGCAGAGTTGGACGAGGAAGGCAAAGCCACTGAAGACATGAAGTGGGAACAAATCAACAAAGCTCAAGCATTATGGACGCGTTCTAAATCTGACGTGACGGATGAAGAATACAAAGAGTTTTATAGGCATGTGTCCCATGATTTTGCTGATCCTTTGGTGTGGAGTCACAACAAAGTCGAAGGTAAGAATGATTATACAAGCTTGCTGTATATCCCAGCTAAAGCACCTTGGGACTTGTTTAACCGTGATCATAAACATGGTTTAAAATTGTATGTGCAACGCGTGTTCATTATGGATGATGCAGCACAGTTCATGCCGTCCTACCTGCGTTTTGTGCGTGGTTTGATTGATTCTAATGATTTACCTCTCAACGTATCGCGTGAAATTCTGCAAGATAACAAGATCACTCAGTCACTGCGTCAAGCATGTACTAAGCGTGTACTGACGATGCTTGAACGTATGGCAAGCAATGATGCTGAAAACTACCAGAAATTCTGGAAAGAGTTTGGCTTGGTGATGAAAGAAGGCCCGGCGGAAGATTTCGCTAACCGTGAAAAAATTGCCGGTTTGCTGCGCTTTGCGTCAACTCATGTCGATTCAGCAGAACAAACCATCAGTTTGTCGTCTTATGTTGAACGCATGAAAGAAGGGCAAGATAAGATTTACTATCTCACCGCTGACAGCTATACCGCAGCGAAAAACAGCCCTCACTTAGAGCAGTTTAAATCCAAAGGCATCGAAGTGATTTTGATGTTTGATCGCATCGATGAATGGTTAATGAATTATCTGCCAGAGTTTGATGGCAAAGCGTTCCAATCCATCACCAAAGCGGGGCTTGATCTTAGCCAATTCGAAGATGAGGCGGAAAAAGAGAAGCATAAAGAAGCTGAAGAACAATTCAAATCAGTGGTTGAACGAGTGCAAGGTTACCTTGGTGACCGAGTGAAAGAGGTGCGTACTACGTTTAAACTGGCCAACACTCCTGCAGTTGTCGTCACTGATGACGATGAAATGGGGACTCAAATGGCCAAGCTACTGGCGGCGGCAGGGCAACCTGTACCCGAGGTAAAATACATCCTCGAAATTAACCCAGAACATGCTTTGGTCAAGCGCATGGCCGATGAAGCGGATGAGCAGATTTTTGGCCGTTGGGTCGAGGTGTTGCTTGGTCAAGCCATGCTCGCAGAACGAGGCTCAATGGAAGATCCATCACAATTCTTGAATGCGATGAATCTGTTGTTAGGCCCTGTACATTAATGATGCCGTGTCCCCATGGTCATTAAGCCCGCTTCGGCGGGCTTTTTCTTTGGCTGATTACGTGAGTGTGATTGATGAGAGTACGTTTGGTACAGACTGTCCTTTCAAACACATTCTTTAGTCTTAGAACGGTATGCCAAACGATTTCTGTGATAGAATGCGGCACTTGAATGTGGTCATTAACGCGTGTATTTTTGCACGCCAGCTCGTTTCACGGGCTATTCTGTCTGTTATACCGAAACTTACCGTGAGTTTTTGCAAGCGCTGTGAGCTTCGGTATAAAAATCAATTAGTATGAGGATAAAACATGCGCATCATTCTTCTCGGTGCTCCGGGTGCAGGTAAAGGCACACAAGCTCAATTCATCATGGAAAAATTTGGTATTCCACAAATTTCAACGGGTGACATGCTGCGTGCAGCCATCAAGGCGGGTACTGAACTCGGTAAGCAAGCGAAAGCAGTAATCGATGCAGGACAATTGGTATCGGATGACATTATTTTAGGTCTTATCAAAGAGCGTATTGCTCAAGCTGACTGTGAGAAAGGTTTCCTACTCGATGGTTTCCCTCGCACTATCCCGCAAGCGGATGGCCTGAAAGGCATGGGCATCAATGTTGATTATGTGATTGAATTTGATGTTGCCGATGATGTGATTGTTGAGCGTATGGCAGGTCGTCGTGCTCATCTACCATCTGGTCGTACTTACCACGTGGTTTACAATCCGCCTAAAGTCGAAGGTAAAGACGATGTAACGGGTGAAGAGCTGGTTATCCGTGAAGATGATAAAGAAGAGACTGTTCGTGCTCGTCTGAATGTTTATCACACTCAAACTGCTCCGCTTATCGAGTACTACGGTAAAGAAGCGGCTGCAGGCAAAACTCAATATCTGAAGTTTGATGGCACTAAGCAAGTCAGCGAAGTGAGCGCAGATATCGCAAAAGCGTTAGCGTAATCATCAACCTGATGTGTTGATTGAATTGATAGGTGAAATAAAGCGGCATTAAAGCCGCTTTTTTTATAAACTTTTTGGCAGAAATCGACGTAATACGCTTTGTAGAATGCATTTTAAGGGAAGCCATGAATAATCATAAAAAACTTGGCGTTTTGCTGGCCAATTTAGGTACGCCTCAAGCGCCCACCCCCGAAGCCGTAAAAGCCTTTTTGAGCCAGTTTCTTCACGATCCACGCGTGGTTGATATGAGTCGTTGGCTTTGGTGTCCTCTATTGCATGGCATCATTTTACCGACTCGTTCACCAAAAGTAGCCAAATTGTATCAATCGATCTGGATGGAAGAAGGTTCACCACTTATGGTGTATTCCGAGCGTCAACGTCTGAAATTATCCGAAATCACACAGTTACCAGTGGAGCTAGGAATGACTTATGGCAAGCCTAGCCTGTTTGATGGTGTACAGAAACTGCAACAACAAGGCGTGGAGTCTATTGTTGTTCTGCCTCTTTATCCGCAGTATTCGGCAACGACTACGGCTGCAGTATTTGACGGATTAGCAAAAGCACTACGTCATCTTCCGATCGTGCCTGAATTGCAGTTTATTCGTGATTATCATAACCATCCACTCTACATCGAAGCGCTTGCTGACAGTGTAAGAGCTTCATGGCAGCAGAATGGACAAGGTGAGATGTTGCTTTGTTCCTATCATGGAATACCTAAGCGTTATGCAGAAAATGGTGATATCTATCCCGAGCACTGCCAAACCACCACTCGTCTGCTTGCTGAGGCTTTAGGATTACCAGAAAGTAAAGTGATGATGACTTATCAATCCCAGTTTGGTAAAGAAGAATGGCTGCAGCCTTACACGGATAAGACGATGGAAGCGCTACCCAATAAAGGGGTGAAAAAGCTCGATGTCATTTGCCCTGCGTTTTCAGTGGATTGTTTAGAAACGCTAGAAGAAATCGCAGAGCAGAACCAAGAGATTTTTCTACACAATGGGGGAGAGGCTTTCCATTACATCCCTTGTTTGAATGATCGTTCGGGTCATATTGCATTAATGGCAGCACTGATCAAGCCGTATTCTTGAGTGATAGGCTAGAGGCTTTGTTGCTTGCTAAAACAAACAGCGCCCATTGGGCGCTGTTTTCAACTTTAAAACACTCTATTCAAAGATTATTGAGTTGCTAGCTCTAATGGCTCTGATTCACCACGACAGATTCGAGTTAGCTTAGGGGCAATCATGAAAGTAACTAAGGCAATCGCTGCAGTGACATAGCCGATTTGGGCAAATACATCGCCATAAACCAATAACGACTCGGTGGCGCCAGCCACATTAGCCGGTGTTGACGTTAGGCTTGCAACCCAACCTGCGATAACCGCGGCTGATGCTGAGGTCAGGAACCACATACCCATCGCAAAGCCCATCATACGCTGTGGTACAAGTTGTGCGACCATGGCTAAACCAAGGCCAGAAACGAGAAGTTCACCAATCGATTGGAAAGCATAACTTGCGATCAACCAGTTTGAGCTGATGATGCCTTGCTCGTTGGCAAATAGTGTTCCCCAGCTTAAAACTAAGAAGGAGAGGGCACATAACGCCATGCCAATCGCGAATTTAAAGGGCATCGCTAATTTATCGCCCAGTTTTCCATAGGCCGCTGCCAGAATTGGGCTCGCGATCATGATCCAAAATGGGTTGAGAGCTTGGAATTGCTCAGGGGCAACTTCAAAACCCAAGATATGATGTTCAACATTATTGATAGCGAAGAAATTAAGTGAAGTCGGCATCTGGAAATAGAGTACGAAAAATACCACACCTTGCAGCATAAGAATGAACGCCACCAACATTTTTGCACGTTCAATGCCAGAAATAGAGAACGCTTCTTTAAAATAGCAACCTAGAATAAACAGGCCGGCGAGCACTAAAATACCGTGTGCAAGACTCAAGTTCTGTAATAGGTAGCTACATACCAAGCTAGCAATAACCGATCCTACTGCGACCAAAACCAAGTGCAGTTTATTGACGGGTGCAAGGTCGGCAGGGGAGCCTGTGCCCTTTAGCATGCGTTGGCAGAATAGGAAGTTGACGACAGTAATGGCGAGTCCCACGGCACTGACCCCAAAAGCCATGCCGTAACCCATTTTTACTGCGACAATCGGTGTAATGATCATCGAGAAAAATGAGCCTAAGTTAATTGCCATGTAGTACATGGTAAAGGCGCCATCTAAGCGTGGATCATTCTCAGGGTAGATTTTTGCAAGCAAGCTTGATGGGTTGGCTTTAAATAAGCCGTTGCCGACAGTAATGAAACCCATAGCGACGTAAATTAAAGTTGGCCCTACTAATGGGTGTTTGGCTGTAGAAAGCCCAAGTAAAATATACCCTACCATCATGACGATTGCGCCAAGGGTAATGGCCCGCTTGGTGCCAATCACCTTATCGCCAATCCAACCACCGATCGCAACAAATCCGTAAACTAAGGCGGAAAATGCGCCGAAAAGAACGAAAGAGGCGGACTCATCCATCCCCATAATTTTGACCATATAGACGGTCAGGATGGCTTGCATACCGTAGAAACCAAAGCGTTCCCAGAATTCAATCGAAAAGATCAAATAGAACGCATTGGGTTGTTTGAAGATATTAAGGTTGGACATAAGCATTCCTGTATCATTGTGTAGTGCAATTGGTGAAATCTGTTGTTCAGAAAACAACCATCAAACATTATTTTTATTTAACTCATCCATGAGAGTTTTTTATTCGGCTGATACCTATACAGTCAAAATAAATGCATAGCAATAATTTGTTTCACGCTATCTAGGTGTAAGTAAATGTAAATCGATGAAAATTAATGAAACTTTGCTTGGTTTGAATGTGATTTTTATTGCGAAAACTAATTTCCCATAAAAAGGTATTGCAGCAAAGAATTGAGCTTTGTGATTTATTGATTCTTGTCGAGAATATAACTGATTGAATTATTTGGCTTGTGTTATTGATTTTGGGTGGTTGTGACTTAACGATAGGGTATAGATGCAGTGCAAAGTAAGCCTAAAAATGTACTCATATTTAGGTTTGGCTTCTATGGACGAGGGGAGGGCGAGATTTTCTCTTTGCTCATAGGGTGTGGTAGCATGCCTGAAAAGTTTGGCTAGCAGCAAAGATAATAAATGAAACGTTGGTATTTACTCTATTGTAAGCGTGGAGAGCAGCAGCGCGCGAAGATTCACTTAGAGAATCAGAATGTTGAATGCTTCTATCCTGAAGTCTGTGTTGAAAAAATTCTACGCGGAAAGCGACAAATGGTTCAAGAACCGCTTTTCCCTTCTTATATGTTTGTGCGTTTTGATTTTGAACACGGTCCATCTTTCACAACCGTGCGTTCAACGCGAGGTGTTGTCGATTTTGTTCGTTTAGGACCACACCCAAGAGAGCTGCAAGGTGATCTCATTTATCAGCTTAAACAGCTCGATTGTGAGCAAAATGAAGAATCTGGCGAAGCAATTACCAGAGAAAGGGGCAAACTATTCGAGTGGGCCAGAGGGCCATTTGCGGGTATTGAAGCCATTTATCAAGAACCTGACGGTGATACACGTTCAATCATGCTGGTGAAAATGATCAGTCAGCAAGTGCCGATGAGTATTGAAAATACCGATTGGGAAATAAGCTAAGAAGCATTGTCGAATAGTGAAATATTCATAGAAAAGCCAGAGTCATGATGACTCTGGCTTTTTTGTTTTTGTAGGCAATAAAATGGGCAATGGCTAGTAGGCTTGTTTGTGTACCGCTTTGACTGCGCGACCAGATGGGTCGATGCAGTTTTTAAACGACTCGTCCCATTCAATGGCTTTAGCGGAAGAGCAAGCCACCGACGGACCTCCTGGTACACAGCGTGCTGCTGATTCTAGAGGGAAGAGTTCTTCAAATATCTCACGATATACATAACCTTCTTTGGTAGTCGGTGTATTGTAAGGGAAACGGAATTTGGCCGTTTCCATTTGTTGATCGCTGATTTTTGCTTCTGCAGTGGCTTTGAGAGTATCAATCCAACCGTATCCTACACCGTCGGAGAACTGCTCTTTCTGACGCCATGCAATCGATTCTGGTAGATAGTGTTCAAAGCATTCCCGTAGGATGTGTTTTTCCATCTTGCCGTTGCCACACATTTTATCGGCAGGGTTGAGGCGCATTGCAACATCGATAAACTCTTTATCTAGGAACGGTACTCGACCTTCAACGCCCCATGCTGCGAGTGATTTGTTGGCTCTAGCACAGTCAAATAAATTTAAAGCCAGCAGTTTACGTACTGTTTCCTCGTGAAATTCTTTTGCGTTTGGCGCTTTATGGAAGTAGAGATAGCCACCAAAAATCTCGTCAGCCCCCTCACCAGAAAGAACCATTTTTATGCCCATCGCTTTAATTTTACGACCCATCAAAAACATTGGTGTCGAAGCTCGAATCGTCGTGACGTCATACGTTTCGATGTGGTAAATCACGTCACGAATCGCGTCTAACCCTTCTTGAATGGTGTAAGTCATTTCATGGTGCACAGTACCGATTTTTTCTGCTACTTCACGAGCTGCTTTTAAATCAGGAGCGCCTTCTAAACCGATCGCGAATGAGTGTAACTGTGGCCACCAAGCCGCAGTTTTTTCATCATCTTCAATACGCATTGCTGCAAAACGTTTGGCAATCGCAGAAGTAATGGAGGAATCCAACCCACCTGATAGCAATACACCATAAGGTACATCGGTCATCAATTGGCGTTTTACCGCGGCTTCCAGAGCTTGAGTTAGCTCTTCTTTGCTACTGACGTTATCTTTTACTTCATCAAAACTATTCCAATCACGCACATAGTAGCGTGTTGCCGCTTGTTCTTTCGAGCTGAAGTAGCTGCCAGGAGGAAACTCGCTCAAGGTTTTGCATACTGGAACCAGAGCTTTCATTTCGGAAGCGACATAGAAGTTACCGTGTTCATCATGTCCCTGATAAAGAGGGATAATACCAATATGATCGCGTCCGATGAGATATTCATCCTTTTCTTCATCGTAGAGGACGAAAGCAAAAATGCCATTAAGCTCTTCAAGAAGCTCGGCACCTTTATCTTGGTACAGCGCTAGGATCACTTCACAGTCAGAATCGGTTTGGAATTCATATTGATCTTTATAACGCTCACGAATTTCTTTGTGGTTGTAGATTTCACCATTCACCGCAAGAATGAGTTTGCGATCTGGGCTATAAAGGGGTTGAGCACCACTGTTGAGGCCAACAATAGCCAGACGTTCATGAGCCAAAATAGCTTTGTCGGAGGCGTAAATACCTGACCAGTCAGGGCCGCGATGACGCAGTTTTTTCGACATTTCAAGAGCAACGGGTCTTAGCGTTGCTGCATCGGTTTTAATGTCCAAGATGCCAAAGATAGAACACATATGAAATCCTTTTAAATGTTTTTTAATCTGTTGAACTTAATTTGCCATTCTGATTAAAAATTTCAACCCTTTGTTGTGTTTTATTTTGAATAAAAAGATTTTGATTAAATGTTTTCCATTTTAAGTTTGTTTTTGGTGGATGTTTTTTAAAAAGTGGTGAGAAAAGAAGCAATAGGGCGAGATTCGCCCTATTTATTAACGTCTTGTAAAGTTCGGTTTTAGTTGTTCACACACGTGGCGGGCAAAACCTGTACCTGCTTCACTATAAATGTTGAATGCGGCATGGGCACCATGCTCAAGTAAACTGTCTATCTGATCGGGATATTCTGCAATGGCTGCAATCTGTCCTTGATACTGGCGTTTTTGCAATTGCTCAAGAGCCACTTGGTTTGCCTGGTGATGAGGCATGGCCAAAAGAACGAGCTTTACTTTACCTGTATCAAAAATACGCTCCCAAAAGTCAGGGTCAGTCGCATCGCCAGAAATCACATTGCGCCCCTCTTCACGGTGACTTAGCGCGGCATCTTCACGGATTTCAACACCAAGGCAGATATCACCATGTCGTGCTCTTAACTCTTCGTAAGCCCCGCGCCCAATTCTCCCCATCCCTAAAATCAATACTTGAGCCTCTCCGGGGTCAATCAAACGATCTCGAGTGTGAAGTGACTCCGCAGCTTGCTCTTTTAACCATTTCGCCGAACGTTGGTAGATCGCATGGCCTTTACGCTCAATGGGAGCCGCTAGAATAAATGAGAGCGGTACTGAAACTGCCAGAGCGACTAAAATGTCACCGTTGATCCAGCCCATTTTGAATGCAAGCCCCCCGACAATCAGGCCAAACTCACTGAAGTTAAATAGTGACAGTGAGGCGAGCAAAGACGTACGAACACGAAAATGGAACTGATGGATCACCCAGAAATAGAGTGCGCCTTTGATCGGCAACAATAGCAGTAACAATAGAGCCAACATGATCCCTGTCGTCGTTGGTTGTGCCGAGAGCCCGATGTTAAGAAAGAAGCAAACCAAGAACAGCTCTTTTAGATTAAACAATGCCTTGGAAAGCTCGGAGGCTTTTTTGTGGCTAGCGAGCATCATACCTAAGATCAGGGCTCCTAAATCAGGTTTCATGCCGACTAATTGAAATGAACCCGCACCCACGACAAGAGCGAAGAAGATACCAAATAGAACGAGCATTTCGCCATGGCCTACCCAGTCTAGTAATTCATAAAACAGCGGACGTAGTAGGGGTAATAAAAATAGGCTGATGGCATACCATTCAGGCAGTTTCCCAGTCGAGGCAGTCAGAAATACAACGGCAAAAATATCTTGCATGACCAGAATGCCGATGGCCAATGTGCCATAGGTAGCATTCATTTCACCCTTTTCTTGGAGCGATTTCACGGCAAAGACAGTGCTAGAGAAAGAAAGAGCAAAGCTGATCAAAATGAGTTTATCAAAAGTAAGTTCAGCTAAGCTATCAAGGCCTAATTGCTTGAAAATAAGAAGTAAAATAGTAAAGAGTGCCGTAGACAGTACATTATGTATTGTCGAACCTGCCCAGATATCGTTTGCGAGTAATGGTTTGACTTCGAGCTTTAGACCGATAGTAAACAGAAGAAGTGTAACCCCAAGATCTGCGAGCAGAGAAATGGTGTCATTACTGCTAAATCCATAAGCATTTAGTGCAAAACCAGCAATCAAAAAACCAACTAGTGGCGGTAAATGGCATTTTAACGCGATAAAACCCGCGATAAATGCGGCTGAGAGAAGTATCAAATCCATGAGCTATGTTCTTAATTTAATAATAAAAAACGGTGGCATAAAAATGCCACCGTCATTATAGGTCAATCAGTTGCTTAAGCTTAGCTAAAATGTTTAGTCTTCAAGCAATTTTTGTAACAGAACCCCATTTAGCATCGCGCGCTTAATCATCGCAAATGCCCCCATGGTAGGTTGTTTGTAAACTTGCGAAGAGACAATGGGTAAATGTTGGTGGAAAGTTTTTAACGACTGATTTTCTACATTGCGCTGGATGGCAGGAAAAACAATCTCTTTCGCAGCAGTAATTTGTCCGGCAATCACAATTTTTTGTGGGTTAAACAGGTTAACCGTGATAGCGATAGCCTTACCCAACTGATTACCCACTCGCACTAAGGCTTGTTTGGCAAGCTCATCACCAGCATTAGCATGTTCACAAACGTCATCAATGGTGATGCTGTCTAAGTTTGAGAGTGATGATTCATATCCTTGAGCAATGAGCTTTTTGACACGCGAAATAATGGCGGGGTTTGTCGCTACCGTTTCCAAACAGCCAAAGTTTCCACATTGACACTGTTCGCCCAATGGATCGATTTGGATGTGGCCAATTTCACCGACGTTACGGTTATAGCCTAAGAATACTTGTCCGTTAACAATGATCCCTGCCCCCGTGCCTCGATGCACACTGACAAGAATAGAATCTTGGCAATCTTGGCTTGCACCAAAGTAGTGTTCAGCAAGAGCAATACCACGCACATCGTTACCGACAAAGCATTCAACGTGGAACTCTTCACGAATGGTTGCTCCGAGCGGCAATTCATTGATTGCCACATTAGGCATGTATTCAACCACACCTGTTTCAGGATTGACTAAACCTGGAAGGGCAACACCAATGGCAATTAATTGATCAATGATTGGAGTGTGTTGCTGAATAAACTGTTTGATTTGCTTTATGAGGCTCGACATCAACACATCTTGAGTGTTGTAGTGAAACTCATGATGCTCATCGACTAAGGAGTTGCCGCCTAAATCATAAAGGCTAAGTTGGATGTAATCACGCCCAATTCGAACAGCAATAGAATGGAACGGTTTGACTTCGGTGGTCAGTGAAATCGCTCTCCGGCCACCGGTAGATGCTTGTTGAGCGACCTCTTTGATGAGGCCGCGTTCAAGGAGTTGGCGGGTAATTTTGGTAACACTGGCTGGGGCCAGCTGACTAACATCGGCAACTTGTATCCGACTGATTGGTCCTTGCTGGTCAATCAAGCGGTAAACCGCCGCACTGTTTAGCTGTTTAACTAAATCTACGTTACCAATTTGTCCGCCATTCATTATTCATTCTGCTCGTATTGTCCGTTAACTACCGTCGCCTTAACTTTGAAATCTCGATCAAAAACAGTTAGGTTGGCAATCATACCTTTTTTGATACGACCTAATTTATCATCAACACCAATTGCTTTGGCTGGGTACAGAGTAGCCATTCTAAGAGTTTCGTCTAAAGCGATACCGACATGTTCAACCGTATTCTGAACTGCTTCAATCATCGTTAGGGCTGAACCGCCAAGCGTGCCATTTTCATCAACACTATTTGCCATCTACGGTAATATTACTTTCTTGCCGACAAAAATAAAGTAATCCATATCAGCGCCTGCAGGAGCTGTGGCATCGGTCACTAATACGAGCTTTTCGCCTTTAATTTTATGTGCAATCCGAATGTTAGCGTAATCCACATGGAAGCCATCAGCAATGATGCCAGCATAGACATCAGGAGTATCATAAATTGCACCCACTACACCTGGTTCACGTCCAACCATTGGTGTCATCGCATTAAACAAATGCGTAGCGAAAGTGATACCGGATTCAAAGCTTTGGCGCGCTTCAGCATAAGTTGCATTGGTATGGCCAATTGAAACGACAATCCCTGCTTTAACCAATTTTTCAATATGTTCAGGTTTGTTGTTTTCTGGAGCGAGAGTCACCTTTGCAATTACGTCACGATTTGCGCACATAGTTTCAATCATCTCGTCATCGGAAGGACGGATAAAATCAACGCTGTGGATGCCTTTTTTCATTACATTGAGATAAGGACCTTCGAGATGCAAACCGAGCGACTGATTTGGGTATTGGCTTTGGTATTCACGCGCAGCAGCGATGGCTTGACGCATATTTTCATCTGACGATGTGATGAGAGTTGGCAGGAAGCTAGTACAGCCAGATTTTAAGTTAGCTTTGTGCATGATATCGATGGTTTCTGCAGTAATTTCATCGTTAAACATGACACCGCCACAACCATTCAGTTGTAAATCGATAAAGCCAGGGCTGAGATTAGCGCCATTGAGGTCGACCATCTTAATACCCGATGGCAACATTTCCTCTGGGCAAACCGCGTCAATTGTTTCACCATTGATGATGACCGCGTGTTTTACTAGCACATCATTGCCAGTAAAGATTTTGCAGTTAGTTAGCGCATACATAATCAGCTAATCCTCTTGTCGATATTTTTTGATTCATTTTAGCGACTCAAACAAGGTTACAACCCAAGCGTAGGGTAGCTTCACTTAGCGGCTTAACTTCAATCAGGTCGCGAATTATCTTTTGTGCAAAAGACCACAGGAACTGCGGCTAAAAATAAGTTTTGGTCAATCCACATTGTGTGGTGCTCAAACCAATGCTTTAAGCTTAAAATACTCTGCTTAACAGTGTAACACGGCGACTGTCTGACCAACAAACGCTGTGATATTAGCGCTTAAATAATGTTTTTTTACATCATAAAATAAGTTTTATGATCTGGCTAGCAAAATCCTTTCGTTCTTGATAGCTCTGGTGATTAGGATCACAAATGATGAGGTTTTAATTTGCGGAGCAAAATTAATATCATAA
This sequence comes from Vibrio metoecus, assembly GCF_000696385.1. GTDB lineage: Bacteria > Pseudomonadota > Gammaproteobacteria > Enterobacterales > Vibrionaceae > Vibrio > Vibrio metoecus. Next base: position 52,624 of record NZ_JJMN01000038.1, read on the forward strand.
ACTGACCAGGACTAAATTGGGCGACTAAAAAAAGTCTCCCCAATAGTTATACAAAAATCCTATAGGGGGAACTTAAGGTGAATATTCTTGGATATGCGCAAAAGTTAGGTAAAGCATTGATGCTGCCTATCGCGACGCTACCCGTTGCGGCGCTCTTACTTCGTTTGGGTCAACCTGACCTGTTAGGCATTCCATTCATGGCAGCAGCGGGCGATGCAATCTTTAGCCAACTGCCACTATTGTTTGGTCTTGGTATTGCTATCGGTCTATCTAAAGATGGATCGGGCGCTGCTGGCCTTGCGGGCGCAGTGGCTTACTTTGTTCTGACTGCAACAGCAAAAACGATTGATGCTTCAATTAACATGTCATTCTTCGGTGGTATCTTCGCGGGTATCATTGCAGGTCACGCATACAATGCATTCCACACTACTCGTCTGCCAGAATGGCTAGCGTTCTTTGCTGGTAAGCGTTTAGTACCAATCATGGCTGGCTTGTTTGCTCTGGTTGCTGGTGCTATTTCTGGTGTGGTTTGGCCTTCAATTCAAGGTGGTCTAGACGCTCTGGCTCATGCAGTATCAACTTCTGGCGCTCTTGGTCAATTTGTTTACGGTACTCTTAACCGCGCGCTGATCCCTGTTGGTCTGCACCATGTTCTGAACTCTTACTTCTGGTTCGGTATGGGTACTTGTCAAGAGATCCTAGTTTCTGGTGCTCAAGCGGCTGGTCAAGCTCTGCCTGCACTCGAAAAACTGTGTGTGGATCCTGTTCTAGCGAAAACTCTAGTGGTTGGTCAAGAACATACTTTTGCGTTCAAAAATGCCGTAACACCTGAAATCACAGCAGTGATTAAAGAAGTGACTGAAGTGGTTAAATCTGGCGACCTACACCGTTTCTTCGGTGGCGATAAGAGCGCTGGGGTATTCATGAACGGCTTCTTCCCAGTAATGATGTTTGGTCTACCAGGTGCTGCACTTGCTATGTACCTAGCTGCTCCAGTTGAGCGTCGTAGTCAAGTGGGTGGTGCGCTGTTCTCTGTAGCATTCTGTTCATTCCTAACGGGTATTACAGAACCTCTAGAGTTCATGTTCGTATTCCTAGCTCCAGCTCTGTATGCAATGCACGCTGTGTTCACGGGGCTATCACTGGTTGTTGCTAACATGTTTGGCACATTGCATGGTTTCGGTTTCTCTGCAGGTCTGATCGACTTCCTGCTGAACTGGGGTCTAGCAACAAAACCAGTCACACTGTTCATCATCGGTCTTGCATTCTTTGCTCTGTACTTCTTCACTTTCTCTTTCGCGATTCGTGCATTCAACCTGAAATCACCAGGTCGTGAAGATGAAGAAGTGGCGACTGAAACCGGTTCTAACGATGCAGTAAAAGGTGACCTAGCTCGTCAATACTTGAAAGCACTGGGTGGTCATGAAAACCTGACTTCTATCGATGCTTGTATCACTCGTCTACGTCTGACTCTGAAAGATCGTTCAGTTGCTGACGAAGTGGTTCTGAAGAAACTTGGCGCGAAAGGCGTAGTGAAATTGGGTGAGAATAACTTGCAAGTTATCCTTGGCCCTCTAGCTGAAATCGTTGCGGGTGAGATGAAAGCCATCAGCCCAAGCGAAGATTTGTCAGCCGTAAAACTGCCATAATCGCAATAATACTCTAGCCATAATCAAAGCCTTCGCGAAAGCGGAGGCTTTTTACTTATTTAGAACTGGCGATATAACCACCGAACCATAGAAATAATCGCAAGAAATCCATACTTTTTATTGTGCCAAACGCAAGAATTGTGGATGATTAGCGGCAATATTTTCTGTTTTCTAGCCTTTAGTGCGTGAAAACAAGAAACGCTTTCTGACAATACTAAATGAATTTTGAGGTGCTATAGATGAGTGAAGCTGAGGCTCGTCCATCGAACTTCATCCGCCAAATTATCGATAAAGATCTTGCGGATGGTAAACACACGACCGTGCATACTCGTTTCCCTCCGGAGCCGAATGGTTATCTGCACATCGGTCACGCCAAGTCAATCTGTCTGAATTTTGGTATTGCTCAGGATTATCAGGGGCAGTGTAACCTGCGTTTTGATGATACAAACCCAGAAAAAGAAAACCTTGAATACGTTGAGTCGATCAAAAAAGATGTGACTTGGCTTGGTTTTGAATGGTCTGGTGATGTGTGTTACTCATCTGACTATTTTGACAAGCTGTACGAATACGCTGTTGAACTGATTCAAAAAGGCTTAGCGTATGTTGATGAGCTTACACCAGAACAAATTCGTGAATATCGTGGCACATTAACTGAGCCCGGTCAGCACAGCCCATACCGCGATCGCAGCGTAGAAGAGAACTTAGCGCTGTTTGAAAAAATGCGCGCGGGTGAATTTGAAGAAGGGAAAGCCTGCTTACGTGCGAAGATCGATATGGCATCGTCTTTCATCGTGATGCGTGATCCTGTGCTTTATCGTGTGCGTTTTGCCGAGCATCACCAAACCGGAGACAAATGGTGCATTTATCCAATGTACGATTTCACTCACTGTATTTCGGACGCACTAGAGGGCATTACGCACTCGATCTGTACTTTGGAGTTCCAAGATAACCGTCGTCTGTACGATTGGGTTTTGGATAACATTACTATTCCGTGCCATCCACGTCAGTATGAATTTAGCCGTTTGAACCTCGAATATACGGTGATGTCAAAACGTAAGCTGAACCAGCTAGTGACTGAAAAACTGGTCAACGGTTGGGATGACCCACGTATGCCAACCATTTCTGGTCTACGTCGTCGTGGTTTCACACCAAGCGCAATCCGCGAGTTTTGTAAGCGCATTGGTGTAACCAAACAAGAAAACATGATTGAGTACAGTGCGCTTGAATCGTGCATTCGTGATGATCTCAACGAAAATGCACCTCGTGCTATGGCAGTGCTGGATCCTGTTAAAGTTGTTATTGAAAATCTCTCTGCCGACACGGTAGAAACACTCACCATTGCTAACCATCCAAATAAACCTGAGATGGGCGAGCGTGAAGTGCCATTCACCCGTGAATTGTGGATTGAGCGTGAAGACTTCCGCGAAGAAGCGAACAAGAAATACAAACGTCTTGTGCTTGGCAAAGAAGTCCGCCTGCGTGGTGCTTATGTAGTGAAAGCAGAGCGCATTGAGAAAGATGAGCAAGGCAATATCACAACGATCTTCTGCTCATACGATCCGGAAACGTTGGGCAAAAACCCAACGGATGGTCGTAAAGTGAAAGGTGTGATTCACTGGGTATCCGCTGAAAAAGGTGTTCCAGCAGAATTCCGTCTCTATGAACGCTTATTCACTGTACCTAATCCTGGTGCGGCAGATAACTTTGCAGAAACGATTAACCCTGAATCTTTGGTGAAAGTTCAAGGTTACGTAGAACCAAGCCTTGTTGCGGCTCAAGCTGAGTTTGGTTACCAATTTGAGCGTATGGGTTATTTCTGTGCAGACAGCAAAGACTCTACTGCACAAGCATTGGTGTTTAACCGTACTGTTGGCCTGCGTGACAGTTGGGCAAAAATCGACGAAGAATAAGTCGAAAAGGATCACTATTGATAAAGCCAGCCAGAGTGCTGGCTTTATTTTTAGTCGCGTGAAAATGGGTTTGCTTCACGCTAGGGCTGAAATTTGTGTGAGATTCCTGCGATTATTCCGGTCGTGACACATTTTTTGCCAGCCAGTCTATAGTTTTGCTGGAAGGATCCGATATATTTAACCAATCTCCGTACTTCAAAATTCAAAGCACATACTGAGCCTTTTATGCGTCGATTTTTCCAACGACTACTACTGCCTGCCGCAGTGATGGTCGTGACTCAGATTTCTTTCGTCAGTGCAGAAAGCATTCGTCTTGTTGGTCCTAATGGCCAAGTTCAACCTACGCCTCAATACAGTGACAATATTGTTCGTAATTCGGCCAATAACGAACCCGGTAAATTTTTCGGCCCGACAACGGGCAATCAGACCTTGTGGTCAATCGCGACTCAATTAAGACCGTCTCCCAGTGTGACGGTACAACAGACGTTACTGGCGATTTATCAGCTCAATCCACAAGCGTTTGAGAACCAAAATATCCATACTCTGATCCCTGGTAGCACATTGCGCGTGCCGTCATTAGCGCAAATTAGCCGTAATAGTAATCAAGAAGCAGTCAATATCATGGCTGCTCATCAAGCGAAATTAAACCAAGCTCCAGTGGCACCGGCTGTACCTGCTCGTCCTGTAGCGCCACCTAAAGTACAGGAAGTTGCTCAAACACAACCTGAGGTTGTTCCTCAACCCAAAGTCGAAGAAAAACCAGCCCCTGAGATTAAGAACGCGGTTAAGCCGGTGAGCTCAGAGACTGAAGTAATGGCGTTGGAAGAGAAAAACCATACGCTGCGAGTCATGTTATCTGAAGTCCAGACTGAAGTGAGTTCGTTAAAACAAGAGCTGGGTGATGAAAATAGGATCCGCAGTGAAGTTGAAAAACTGCTCGAAGAAGAACGACGCAAAGCCGAAGAAGCACAGCGTCTCGCTCCCTCATCGTTGGATAACCTACTCTCAAATGGTTGGTTAGTGGCTCTGCTGGCTCTTATTCCTGGGCTTCTAATTGCGATTGTAGTGCTACTGCTGCTCAATCGTCGTTCGGCCGCACAGCAAGATAATAATTCATCCAACCTAGTTTCTGAAACGCCTACCGCAGCGCCAGTAACCTTGGGTCCGGCACAAACGGATGATATCGGCGATGATCTGTTATTGGATGATGATTTATTCAGCACCACTGATGAGAAGGAAGAAAGCGCTTCAGAAGATAAAGCTTTCTCTGATGATGATGTTTTCGCTGATTTGAATGAAACCGATCTGGATTTCAATCTTGATGGTCAGGATAGTGAGGATCTGTTTGTTGGCATTGACGATGACGGAGATCTAGACACTGAATTTGATGCGTTGAATGAAAGTGCCAACGGTATTTCAGTGAATGGTGATGATAAAGCGCTCGGACTTGAAGAGATGGAGCGGGCGCTCAATGATGTGACAACAGAAACCGAGGACGACGATCTTAATTCTTTTGACTTGGCTGATGAGCATCAGATGTCAGAGGATGATATTGAAGCTCTGTTGTCTGGCGATGCAGGACACGATGAACCTCTTGAGGATGGGAATATCGATCAGTCATTGCTGGATGATTTGTTGGCCAGTGAGCTGGACGCTCTTGATGAAGAACCTGAACTTCAAGATACAGAAACGCTCGATACTTTATTGAATGATGAATTAGACCTGCTCAATACAGAAGGCGATGATGAGTTTGATTTAAGCGGTGCAGGTGTTGTCGATGAGCAAGAACTCGATGACTTGTTTGCTTCTATTGAAGAGCAAGCCGATCTTGAACATCTGGAAGCCAACGCGGTAGATGAAACCGCATTACTCGATGAAATGTTGGCTGAGCATGAAACCCCAGTTGCTGAAAATAGTACCGAGCTTCTTGAAGAGCTGCTTGATGAATTTGATACTCCCGAAACCGATGAGCTTGGGCTGCGAGCGACTCATCTTGCACAAGCGGATGAACCATTAGCAGAATTAGAGCAAGACAGTACGCAATTACTGGATGAAGTGTTGGGTGAACCGATATCGAATGAAGAGCTATCTGAACTCGATATTGATCAAAATAGCACGGAACTGTTGGATGAGTTGCTTGATGACTTGGATTTAGATGATAAGTCGATTGAAACCAGTGAATTCTCAGTGGCTCCGGAAAAACTCAGTGTTGAAGATGGCACGGAACTGTTTGATGAATTACTTGAAATAGAGCAACAAGCAGAACAAGTTGATCCCCCGATTGATGATGAATTTAACAGCGATACTTTCATTGATGATTTGCTCAACTCTGCGCCCGCCACCGATCCTTTACTTGAGCCTCAACGTGAGGAATTAGAGTCGATTGCGCAAGCCGATGATTTTGATTTCAACCCGGAAATTGAAGGTAGCACCGAAGAGGAGTCGGCGCCTTTACCTCAAAGCACACTTCCAGCGAATGAGTTTGGTATTCCGCAAGACGATGATTGGGTCTTTGAAGAGGAAATCTCTTCGCATGAGTCTGATAACCTAGATACGCAGTCACTAAGCACTATCAATGACTTGTCCGACACTACGGATGGCCATGAGACAAAAGAAGATCAACAAGATGAGTTACTGACCCTCAATGATTTGGTGTTGCCTGAGGAAACGGAAGAGCAGGCTTTCAGTACATTAGCTCAACAGGATATGACTGATATCTCTGAACTTGACATGGCTCCTCAACCAGAGCCACTTGCTGCTGATGCGAGTGATACAGAACAAGGCATAGCGACTAGTATCATCGATGATGATTTATTGGATGATTTCGCACCTGAATTGAGTAGCGAACAAGCTGCTGTTGAACCGGCGCCTGAACTTAGCCTTGAACCAGAAGTCGAGCAAGAATTCGTTGCGCTGGATGAAATGGAGCTGCCGAAGTTCACTGAAGAAGAGGCACTCACCGAAGCGTTGCAAACTCCCGCAGAGCCGGAACTTGAAGCCAGTCTTGATCCAGAAGTAGAGCAAGAGTTTGTAGCACTGGATGAGCTAGATCTGCCAGAGTTCACTGAAGAAGAGGCACTCGCCGAAGCGTTGCAAGCATCTGCCGAGGAGCCTGAGCTTGAAGTAAGCCTTGAGCCAGAAGCAGAGGACGAGTTCATTGCACTGGATGAGCTGGAGCTGCCAGAGTTTTCCGAAGAAGAGGCACTCGCCGAAGCGTTGAAAACTCCTGCAGAGCCGGAACTTGAAGCCAGTCTTGATCCAGAAGTAGAGCAAGAGTTTGTAGCACTGGATGAGCTAGATCTGCCAGAGTTCACTGAAGAAGAGGCACTCGCCGAAGCGTTGAAAACTCCTGCAGAGCCGGAACTTTGAAGCCACCCCTTGAGCGAGAAGCAGAGGACGAGTTCATTGCACTGGATGAACTGGAGCTTCCAGAGTTCACTGAAGAAGAGGCACTCGCCGAAACGTTGCAAGCATCTGCCGAGGAGCCTGAGCTTGAAGTAAGCCTTGAGCCAGAAGCAGAGGACGAGTTCGCTGTACTGGATGAGCTAGAGCTGCCAGAGTTTACTGAAGAAGATGCACTCGCCGAAACGTTGCAAGCATCTGCCGAGGAGCCTGAGCTTGAAGTAAGCCTTGAGCCAGAAGCAGAGGAGGAGTTCACTGTACTGGATGAGCTAGAGCTGCCGGAGTTCACTGAAGAAGATGCACTTGCCGAAGCGTTGCAAACTCCCGTAGAGCCGGAACTTGAAGCC
>NZ_JJMN01000039.1 GCF_000696385.1 Vibrio metoecus
ATAACACTAAACTCAAACACAACAACCATAACCACCGCGGCTCATTGGGACTGGAAACGCCGCGCGTTGACAGTCCCTCTTGAGGCGTTTGTTATAACGCATTTTCTACCGCACTTAACCAAGCAGGTACATTCTTTTGATACCAGTTTATATATGTTGCTGCTTCAGGTTTATTGCGACTTATCAGTATGTTAACTACCTCAATAACTATCCAACACTTTGCAATAACCAAATGCTTCATTAACTCATCCGCTGCAAATGATGAATTGTATTGGGTGTATCGCTCGATAGTCGAAGCATACTCCTCAATTGAGCCCAAACCTTGTACTAAAGGAGCCAAATCAATTGCTGGGCTACCATAACCAAAACGCTCCCAGTCAAACAGCACCAGTTCACCATTTTGTCTGATGCCCCAATTTCCATCATTTGTATCGCCCGAAATTAAGCCTGAATGCTCAAATAGAACCTGAGACAAAGCTTGTATTGATACTATCGTACTTTGAGAAGAGCGAGGAAGGCTTAAGGCCTCAAGAGCTGACTCTGTTGAAATAGCTGACCAATGATGCTCTTTGGTACTAAAACAAGGTTTATATTTTGAACAATGAATACTAGCCAATTGCTCAAATACGCTCGAATTGGTTTGCAGTTCCTTTAATGTCACTCGATTAGGAATAAGCTCAATAAAGAGATCCTTATCTTGTACCTTATAAAGTTGGGGAACATTCACACCCTTGAGCTTTGAAGCTGCATGTTGGTAAAAATTTACCTCTACATCAGAAGCATTTTGCTTATGGATACAAAGGGAACTACCAAATTCTTCAATAGAGACTCGTGCCGAGCCCATTTTCGATAGATCTTTTGTACTCATAACTCTCCCGC
>NZ_JJMN01000040.1 GCF_000696385.1 Vibrio metoecus
GCCTGGCGATGTTCTACTCTCACATGGGGAAACCCCACACTACCATCGACGCTGTTTCGTTTCACTTCTGAGTTCGGGATGGAATCAGGTGGGACCAAAACGCTATGGTCGCCAAGACAAAATTTTAAAATCTGGAAAGCTGTCTTCGTTCTCACACACATTCTTATGCGCTTAACTTTGAGTCCACCTACAAAACCCCTTGGGTGTTGTATGGTTAAGCCTCACGGGCAATTAGTACAGGTTAGCTCAACGCCTCACAACGCTTACACACCCTGCCTATCAACGTTCTAGTCTCGAACAACCCTTTAGGACGGTTAAACCGTCAGGGAAGACTCATCTCAGGGCTCGCTTCCCGCTTAGATGCTTTCAGCGGTTATCGATTCCGAACTTAGCTACCGGGCAATGCGTCTGGCGACACAACCCGAACACCAGAGGTTCGTCCACTCCGGTCCTCTCGTACTAGGAGCAGCCCCCTTCAATCTTCCAACGCCCACGGCAGATAGGGACCGAACTGTCTCACGACGTTCTAAACCCAGCTCGCGTACCACTTTAAATGGCGAACAGCCATACCCTTGGGACCGACTTCAGCCCCAGGATGTGATGAGCCGACATCGAGGTGCCAAACACCGCCGTCGATATGAACTCTTGGGCGGTATCAGCCTGTTATCCCCGGAGTACCTTTTATCCGTTGAGCGATGGCCCTTCCATACAGAACCACCGGATCACTATGACCTGCTTTCGCACCTGCTCGAACCGTCATTCTCGCAGTTAAGCGGGCTTATGCCATTGCACTAACCTCACGATGTCCAACCGTGATTAGCCCACCTTCGTGCTCCTCCGTTACTCTTTGGGAGGAGACCGCCCCAGTCAAACTACCCACCAGGCACTGTCCTCAACCCAGATAATGGGTCTAAGTTAGAACATCAAACATACAAGGGTGGTATTTCAAGGACGGCTCCAACGCAACTGGCGTCACGTCTTCATAGCCTACCCACCTATCCTACACATGTAGGTTCAATGTTCAGTGCCAAGCTGTAGTAAAGGTTCACGGGGTCTTTCCGTCTAGCCGCGGGTACACTGCATCTTCACAGCGATTTCAATTTCACTGAGTCTCGGGTGGAGACAGCGTGGCCATCATTACGCCATTCGTGCAGGTCGGAACTTACCCGACAAGGAATTTCGCTACCTTAGGACCGTTATAGTTACGGCCGCCGTTTACCGGGGCTTCGATCAAGAGCTTCGCTTGCGCTAACCCCATCAATTAACCTTCCGGCACCGGGCAGGCGTCACACCGTATACGTCATCTTGCGATTTTGCACAGTGCTGTGTTTTTAATAAACAGTTGCAGCCACCTGGTATCTGCGACTCTCGTCAGCTCCATCCGCGAGGGACTTCACCATCAAGAGCGTACCTTCTCCCGAAGTTACGGTACCATTTTGCCTAGTTCCTTCACCCGAGTTCTCTCAAGCGCCTTGGTATTCTCTACCCGACCACCTGTGTCGGTTTGGGGTACGATTCC
>NZ_JJMN01000041.1 GCF_000696385.1 Vibrio metoecus
AGGCTACGAAACTAACAAACGCCTCAAAGGGACTGTCAACGCGTGGCGTTTCCAGTCCTAATGAACCGCGGTGGTTACGGTTGTTGTGGTTTGAGTGTAGTGGTAATGCGTTGTCAGCCCCTTAGGCGGGCGTTATGAGGAATATGGATATCAAATTACGACCAATAGAAAGTGAAGAGTTCGATAGTCTTTTTTCTGTTGTAAAGCAGGGCATTTATTCACATGTTGATGCTGTTTTTGGTTGGGATGATGACTTTCAACGTAACCGTCTAAAAAGAGACTATGACCCGAGTTGGTTTCACTGGGTAAAACAAGAAGGTCAGCGAATTGGCATGTTGTGTTTCAAACCTTATGACAATGCAATTCATGTTCATCTACTTGTTGTTTTTCCCGAGTTTCAGAACCAAAAATTTGGGCAAAAGATAATGAATTATGTCCATAAGCGTGCGGATTCCGAGGGGAGAAACCGGGTGACGTTATCCAGTTTTATCCGAAATGATGCCGCGGTAAGATTTTACAAATCGCTTGGTTATAAGCTCATTGATAGTGATGAACACTTCTATTCTTTGTCGCTTCAAATTTCCTCTTAGTATCAAGTTTGAAGTGCAACGATCAGCGATAATATCCAACAAAACATTCCTCCGGAGTTTGAAAGCCCAGACGAGCTCTGGGTCTGCTGTTAAGTTTGTGGGCAATCA
>NZ_JJMN01000042.1 GCF_000696385.1 Vibrio metoecus
ATGCCACTAAACTCAAACACAACAACCGTAACCACCGCGATTCATTGGGACTAGGAAACGCTACGCGTTGACAGTCCCTCTTGAGGCGTTTGTTATGTGCGTGCCCATTGCTGCTCAATATCGTGTTTTAGAAGGCTCCAATGATGCCAGCAAGACTCGGCCAATTCTAAAACATCAATTATTGCCTCATCAGTAATAACTGCAAATTTACCTCGTATGCCAGGACGATGGGAACCATCGACAGTTTCATATTGAAAGCCTGCTAGATGTGGTTTTACTTCCGACCAAGGTTTCTTTGTCAGCTGGCAATGCTTTGATTGATTTGCTAAATCAGCACAGATTCTAAGAGATTCATGACTCTCGATGAATTGTTTCATTTGCTCATGAGTAACGCCGACTTTATTTAGGCTAGACACCCAATCTTGTAAGTGATGACAGTGCATAAAGAAAGACAAAATATCATCTTCAACATATGCCCTGTCATCCCACAAGATCAAATTATCTCCAGAGTACACATTTCTGATTCGTTTTAGATAACGCTCAACACGATCAAATTGTTCCATACTTCCTCTAAAGCACATAACGCCCGA
>NZ_JJMN01000043.1 GCF_000696385.1 Vibrio metoecus
TAACGCCCGCTTAAGGGGCAGCCTACGCTACTACCAACTTTCCGCATAACACCGTAATCACGGAAACCAACGCATAGTAAAAACGCCACGCGTTGGCTGTCCCTCTTGAAGCGTTTGTTAGCATTTTCTAACTACACGCTCAAAACCATAAACGGTAACTATTGACATCAAAACCCATACTAGCCACTTAAAGGCATTCTGCACTAAAGCAACCTCTATTGGATTACCAACAACAAAGTCCATTAACGGTTGACGAATTAAGGCTCCATGTAAGGCCGTAAGCAACAAACTTAATATAATAAAAGCTTTAAATTTGCCATATTTGATAACCTTATCTCTGATAAGCCAATACAACACTATTGCTGATATTCCATATTCTAATGATGTAAGCATTGCTATATATCTAACATCCCCAAGAAGGAATAACACTTTGTCCTTCCATATATTGTGCAATCCAAGCTTGCAGCCATTCCGCGCTGAATACATGAACGATAAAACCGCAGCTTGATGCGATAGCCGCTATAACAAAATACTGTACATACTTCATAAAAACCTCGAAAAACTAGACAGCACTAGGACTAATTAACCACCTTTAAGTTCCGAGATTTCTCATGAAAATGCTAACGCCCGCCTAAGGGGCTGACAAC
>NZ_JJMN01000044.1 GCF_000696385.1 Vibrio metoecus
AAAGCGCAGTCAGGATCAGCTCACCAACAGCCATGCCGATTACCCCTGTCAGTACCACAAACAGTGCGGTTAGATCACTTTGCCCACCAATTGATTTGGTGGCCTCAACGGCAAAAGGAGTCGTGATCGAACGCATAGCCAGGCTGCGCTGTAACAACTCCGGAAGATGAAGCCAACGCGCCAATAATACCGTACTCGAGATCGACCATAAAAACAGACACCATGACCCCTACGGACAAGGATAGCCAGTGCTGGCGCAATAAGCTTCGGTTATCGTAAACCGGAACCGCAAAAGCCACCGTGGCGGGACCAAGTAACCATAAAAGCCAGTGTGCATCCGCCATATACGCTTGGTATGGAATGTGGAAAAACATCACTACGGCAACTAATAGAAGTGGAGCCAGTAACAATGGCATGAGGAATAAACTGCGTTTACGCCGATAGAGAAACTTACTCGCGTAGTAAAACAACAGCGTTAACAAAAAACAAAATAGGCTGAGCAAGGAAGTCGACATGAATTCTATTTCTCCACGCTGCGAGCCAGAGCCATTTGACGACGTTTACGTTTGGCTAAAACCAGCTCAACTCGATGCATTTTATCAACAACCCAAGCCGTACTAGCGATCACTAAGATGGTACTGGCCACTAAAACCACCGCAATTTTTATCCCCTCTTGGCGCATCAAATCTTGATAATTCACCACCGCTACCACCGCCGGCACAAAAAACAACAACATTTCAGCCAACAGCCAGCTGGCTCCACGCCGAAACCACTCCACATTCACCACTTTGAGCATAACCAGTAACAATAAAAGCAGCATACCCGTTAAATTCGCAGGCAATGGAATGTGAAACTGATTGACTAACCAGTCAGAGAAAAACCAAATCAATGAAAGTGCGGCGACTTGGGCCGCAATCAGCAGGCTATGTTTTAACGAGAGAGCATGCTTGAACGCTTGCATGAGGATTGCCTTGATAGAATGGGAACCAGATCACATTGTATTCTTGAGCAATACCGGCATAAAATGACTTAAATTTATCAAATTCATGCCATTTGGGCATACAAAGAGGCAACTGATGGATATCCGGGCTCTGCGCTACTTCGTTGAATTAATCAATCAACAAAGTTTTACTAAAGCCTCTGAACGTCTTTTTGTTACCCAGCCCACCATCAGTAAGATGATCCGCAATTTGGAGCAGGAGTTAGAACAACCACTACTACATCGTGAAGGCCGACGTTTTTGGCTGACTGAAGCGGGGGAAATCGTCTATCAAAGAGCACAACAGATTTTGACTCAAATGCAGCAATTAGAAGCGGAACTGACAGACCTTAATCAGTTACAGCGCGGGCATTTACGTCTGGGGATCCCGCCTATGGTTGGGCATGTTTACGCACGGCTATTCCGCCAATACCGCCAAACTTACCCCAACGTAGAATTAACCGTGGTCGAATATGGTGGACGCAAAATAGAGCAAGCGATACTGGATGGCGAGATTGACGTAGCAGTGACCATGCTTTCTCCTAATCAACATCCCGATCTCAACACCATAGCTCTCGATCATTTACCCCATTTTTGCTGTGGTGCCAGTATATTCCCCGTTGGCGTGAACAAAATACGCTTCGTTGGACGCAACTCAGCCAAGAGCCGTTCTATCTGTTTACCCATGAATTTACCTTGAGTGACCACATTCATACCTGTTGCCAAGCGGCGGGCTATACGCCACAAGTTGCCGCACGCAGTAGCCAGTGGGATTTTTTGGTCGCATTAGTCAAAAGTGGAGTCGGCGTGTGTTTTCTACCAGCACCACTTTGCCAAAGAATTCAAGGTGATGGAGTGTTAATCTACCCTATTACTCCCACCATAGATTGGCGTTTGGGCGTCATTTGGCATCGTGAGCGTTATGTTTCAAAAACAGCAGAAGCTTGGATTGCCTTATGCCGCCGTCAAAATATCTAACTCACTCAATACACTCGATAGAACTCTCGCGGTATTGCGGCTTTTTGCGTACATACAGTTTACGCTGCACTTCAGACACCACTTCTCCCTGGGCATTTTTGACATGTACAATGAACTCTGGAAAGCATTTATCACCCTTCTGCCGTTGAAGCCAGAATCCAATCTAACATCTCTTGAGTTATGCGAAATTCTGCGAATAAATCGGTATCGCCCGGTTTAATAAAGTTAATGCTCGCTTCTTTATCCCACACGTAATAACGCTCACCCAATATTCCCATCAGCATCAAGGCATAAACCGGATCGGTCAGTGAAAAAATACTGCCCCCGTATTGAGTCCGGTTGGCGTTTTTATTCCACCAGCGTAATTTCAAGCGGATGCGAACTTCACGAAAATCCGCACTGATTGAATCGATATGGATCCCAGCGCCCCAAAAAGGAGGCCAAGAGTTTAGTGCCCACTTCACAATATTCGGTTGATAAAGCTTAGAGAGTGTTTTATTCATACCCTGAGTGCCCTAGACTTCGGTTTGGACAGCCACTGTAATGGATGAACAGGGCTGCCGAGTATTCATACCATCATTGTTAAATAATTGTAACTGGTAAGAGCACTTCGTTCAGTGATTTGACTCGACTTTGCAGGTTTCTCATTAACCTCTTGAAGTTCGTGGTTTATTGTTCGCGGTGACTCACCTATAATGCAAAGCAACATTGACTTCTGTTATACCAAACGTATTGAGATGCAGGTAAGCGGCAAGTGAGTGACACCCACAAATGAAGTTCGTCACGTGGGTTAAACAACGCAGCCATAACTGTTGCAACCTCAAGTAGAACGGATGTATCACTGCAGAACATCAACAGGAAAGTATATGTCAGACAATAACCAAGCGCTAAAGGATGCTGGTCTTAAAGTTACCCTCCCACGGCTTAAGATTTTAGAAGTTTTACAACAGCCAGAGTGCCAACATATTAGTGCTGAAGAGCTGTACAAAAAGTTGATTGATCTCGGCGAAGAGATTGGTCTTGCCACAGTGTACCGAGTTCTCAACCAATTTGATGATGCAGGTATCGTGACTCGCCACCACTTTGAAGGCGGCAAGTCAGTTTTTGAGCTTTCAACGCAACACCATCACGACCACTTGGTGTGTCTTGACTGTGGTGAAGTGATCGAATTTTCTGACGATGTTATTGAACAACGTCAAAAAGAAATTGCAGAAAAATACAATGTGCAACTGACTAACCACAGTCTGTATCTGTATGGGAAATGTGGTAGCGAAGGTAATTGTAAAGACAATCCTAACGCTCATAAGCCAAAGAAATAATCGCTTAGTAAGTCAAATAGCAAAAACCCACCAAACGGTGGGTTTTTTTATTACTTATGCTGTAGGTTGCACTCTTTAGAAATAGTCTCGCACCAACAGCTCTGCAATTTGCACGGCGTTGGTGGCCGCACCTTTACGCACGTTATCTGCCACTACCCACAGGTTCACACCGCTGTGATGGCTAATGTCATTACGCACACGGCCAACCAATACATGGTCTTTACCACCAGCATCACGCACTTGAGTTGGGAAATCTGCACCACGGAACAGCTCGATGCCATCCGTTTGATCCAGCATGTCCATCACTTGCTCAGCATCGATCGGAGCACGAGTTTCCACATGTACGGCTTCCGCATGACCGTAGAATACCGGTACACGTACGCACGTTGGGTTGACCATGATCGAAGGATCATTGAAGATTTTCTGGGTTTCCCACACCATCTTCATTTCTTCTTTGGTGTAACCATTGTCCATAAACTGATCGATTTGTGGAATACAGTTAAACGCGATTTGCTGACTAAAGGTATTAGTTTCCGCTGGGTAGCCATTGAGTAATTTAGCCGTTTGACCCGCTAACTCATCAATTCCCGCTTTACCCGCACCAGAGACAGATTGGTAAGTCGTTACGTTGATACGTTCAATGCCTACCGCATCGTAAATCGGCTTCAGTGCCACCAGCATCTGGATGGTTGAGCAGTTAGGGTTAGCAATGATGTTACGGTTACGGAATTCAGCAATCGCTTCTGGGTTCACTTCTGGGATCACCAGTGGAATATCGTAGTCATAACGGAAGTGCGAGGTATTATCGATCACCACCACGCCCGCTTCAGCAGCGATGGGAGCCCAATGTGCCGAAAGCTCACCGCCGGCTGAAAACAGCGCGATATGGACTTGTGACCAGTCAAACTCTTCGACATTTTGCACACGCACCGTCTTACCGTTGAAGCGATAAGTTTTCCCTTCGCTGCGCTCACTCGCCAGCAGGAAAAGTTCATCAACAGGAAACTCACGCTCCTGCAGCACTTCCAACATGGTTTCGCCTACTGCGCCCGTTGCGCCAAAAATGGCAACATTAAATTGTTGGCTCATCACATACCTCTACTTGAAAACCGAGTTTAGCCAAAGGTGCCAAATGACAATCGGCGCCTCCAGCTAGTGTCACCGCGCTGTATTCACGTCTGTCCCAATAGTGTTTGCGCATTAAGTCAAACGCTCCGGGTTGGTGAATTTCACGGCGAAACAGTGCGTCATCTTTACGCACATCGTAAATAATTTGGGTCAGCGTATGCAGCGTTTCTTCATCCCATGCCCGGTCTAAGTAAACCCTAGGCACGGGGGCTTTAGGCAATAGACTCGCAGGGTTTGCACAATGTGCATTACCGAGAAACTCGCAATAGCTGTTAAAAATCATCGTCGTGCCACGCGCCTTACCTTCAAGGCCATAACCGGCAATGTGGGGAGTGGCAAAGGCCAGTAGCGGCAGCAATTCCATATCCACTTGCGGTTCAAACTCAAACACGTCTAACACGGCGGTAAAACCATCGCCTTTTTGTAAACGAGCTTTCAGCGCTGCGTTATCAACCACAGGGCCACGCGCCGCATTAATTAAAATTTGGTCACTGCGTAATTGCTCAAGAATTGCCGCATCAATCAAATGATGGGTTGGCCACTCACCGTCACGGGTAATCGGCGTATGCAAAGTGATCACATCCGATTCTTTGAGTAACGTTTCCAACTCGGTAAACGTTCGCTCATCGCCTTGTGCTTGCTTAAGAGGGTCATTGAGTAGCACTTTCATGCCAATACCAGAGAGGCATTGTGCGAGATAGCTGCCGACTTGACCTGCGCCGATGATGCCTACCGTTTTATCGAAAACCGAGAAGCCTTGCTGCTGCGCCAGTACCATCAGCACGCTGAACACGTATTCCGCGACACCCACTTTGTTACAGCCTGGTGCAGCAGTAAAAAAGATGCCACGTTCAGCCAACAGCGTTTGGTCAACATGATCCATCCCCGCCGTTGCGGTACCAACAAACTTCAAGCGATTCGCTTTAGCGAGCAGTGCCTCATTCACTTTCGTTACCGAACGGATCATTAAGGCATCAATATCAATCAGATCATCAGCGGTTAAAGTACGGCCAGGTTTTAAGACCACTTCGCCAAGCTGACTAAACAGCGCTTGTGCGTAAGGCATGTTTTCATCAATCAGAATTTTCATAGTGGGAATTTGCGGCAATCAAAGTTGCAGGCATTGTGCAGAAAAGCGCGGAGGCTGTCGAGAATAAAAATACCCGACGACCTAAGCCGCCGGGCAAACATCCAGAACAAAAGGATCCTATCCCGCTCTCCATGGGACAGAGTCTGCGTCTGTTCGATTAGCGATACTAATCTGTTCTGGAAACTATGATGGATTTGGTGCGCTTAACCTTGGTATTTTTTGATAACCAAAGTTGCGTTTGTGCCACCAAAACCAAAGCTGTTAGACATTACTGTAGTCAGCTCTTGCTCACGCATTTCCGTTACGATATCCAAACCATGCGCCGCTTCATCTAACGTTTCAACGTTAATGCTTGGAGCAATAAAGCCGTGGTGCAGCATCAGTGTTGAGTAAATGGCTTCATGTACGCCAGCTGCGCCCAGTGCGTGACCGGTCATCGCTTTGGTTGCAGAAATCGCTGGGCTCTTACCTGCAAACACTTCTTGGATTGCACCCAGTTCTTTCACATCGCCCACTGGGGTTGAAGTGCCGTGCGTGTTGATGTAGTCAATCTTATCAACGCCTTGCATTGCCATTTTCATACAACGTACTGCGCCTTCACCCGATGGAGCAACCATGTCGTAGCCATCCGATGTCGCGCCGTAACCGACAATTTCACCGTAAATTTTTGCGCCGCGAGCCAGTGCGTGTTCCAGTTCTTCAACCACAACCATACCGCCGCCGCCAGAGATCACGAAACCATCACGATCCGCATCGTAAGTACGTGACGCTTTTTCTGGTGTTTCGTTGTATTTGGTAGACAGTGCGCCCATCGCATCAAACATCATGGTTTGTGACCAGTACAGCTCTTCACCACCACCGGCAAACACGATGTCTTGCTTACCCAGTTGGATCAGCTCAACCGCGTTACCAATACAGTGTGCAGAAGTGGCACACGCAGAACTGATTGAGTAGTTTACGCCACGTAATTTTAAATGGGGTTGCCAAACACGCAGAAACAGTTGAAGACATGGTACGTGGCACCATGTAAGGGCCAACGCGCTTCACGCCTTTTTCACGCTGGGTATCCACCGCGATAACTTGGTTTTCAGAAGACGCGCCACCAGAACCGGCAACAATACCCGTACGGTCGTTCGACACTTGCTCAGGAGTGAGACCCGAATCAGCAATCGCTTGCTCAAGAGATAGGTATGCATACGCAGCCGCATCACCCATAAAGCGCATTTGCTTACGATCGATATGTTCTTCCGGGTTGATTTTTAAATCACCCCAAACCTGTGAACGCAAACCATGCTCTTTAAACTGTTCAGAGGCGGTGATGCCTGACTTGCCAGCTTTTAGTGAGGCCAAAACTTCTTCGACGTTGTTACCGATACTCGAAATAATACCCATACCGGTGATGACGACTCGTTTCATGTAACATTCCTATTATGTAAATTTGGCTAGATGATATCGAAGAAGAATAACAGAAGTGGTCAGCTTTCCCATAAATTCGTACAATCTCGACCCATATTCAGCCTGATTTCATAGAATTTGTTCATTATGTCATCCATTTCACACGCCCAGCTTGGCTGGAACGACGCCGGAACCCCTGTCTCTGATCAATTTGACGATGTCTATTTCTCTAACGTCAATGGTTTGGCCGAGACACGCTATGTATTCCTTGAGCAAAATCATCTCCCACAAAGATGGCACAATGATGACCAAAGGCGATTTGTGATTGCAGAAACCGGCTTCGGTACCGGCCTAAATTTTCTGGCAGTGTGGCAAGCGTTTGTCGCGTTTCGTGAAGCGAATCCCGAGGCCAAACTCAAAGAGTTGCATTTCATCAGTTTTGAAAAATACCCGCTCAGTAAAAGCGATTTAATTCAAGCGCATCAAGCATGGCCGGAACTGGCGCAATTCGCGCAAAAACTGCATAAACACTACCCGTTAGCGATTCCAGAATGCCAACGGATTGTGTTGGATGATGGACTCATCACGCTCGATCTCTGGTTTGGGGATATCAAAGACTGCCTGCCGAAAGTGGCGACACAAGAGCAAGGCTTAGTGGATGCATGGTTCCTCGATGGTTTTGCCCCAAGCAAAAACCCAGAAATGTGGAACCCAAATCTGTTTGCAGGTATGGCTAAACTGGCGAAAAACGGTTGTACCTGCGCTACCTTTACTTCGGCTGGCTTTGTACGCCGTGGCTTGATTGACGCGGGTTTTGCGATGAAAAAGGTTAAAGGCTTTGGCACAAAGCGCGAAATGATTGCCGGCAGCCTGAGTGAGAAGGTTCCGTACACCAATATTGCGCCCGAATTTCGTGTTGAAGCCACCAACGACCTACGAGATGTAGCAATTATTGGTGGTGGCGTTGCCAGTGCAACCCTCGCGACAACACTAGCCAAACGTGGTATCGCAGTAACTCTTTATTGCGCAGATCAAAAACCGGCGCAAGGTGCATCCGGTAACCGACAAGGCGCGGTCTATCCACTACTCAGTGGCGATCACAACGTTGTATCACGAGTGTTTGCTCCAGCCTTTCTGTTTGCGCGTCAATTTATTGAACAAGCGGCGGAGCAGATAACCTTTGACCACGATTGGTGCGGTGTTACCCAATTAATGTGGGATGAAAAGGCCACCCAAAAGCTCACTAGCATGCTTGAAGGCGATTTCCCAGAACAATTAGTACATGGTTTATCCGCAGAGCAAACCAACCAACAAGTCGGCGTGCCAGTGGATCAAGCCAGTGTGCATTATCCGCTTGGTGGCTGGCTCTGCCCAGCTGAGCTGACTCAAGGCTTAATCCATCTTTTAGCGCTGCAAGGCAAGCTCACCGCGCATTATTCCACTTCGATTGATGCCCTGACTTGGCAGTCAGAGACACAGCAGTGGCAGTTACACTGCGCCGATAAGGTAATGCAGCATCAGTGCGTAGTGATAGCCAGTGGCCATCAGTTTGACAGCGTGACACAAACCGCAGAGTTACCACTTGGCAAAGTGAAAGGCCAAGTGAGCCACATCCCGACAACAGAGACGCTGAGCAAAATCAACAGCGTACTTTGCTACGATGGCTATATGACTCCCGTTAGCCAACAAAATGGACATCACTGTATTGGGGCAAGTTATGATCGCCAGCACCTTGATGCGACTTTTGATCCGCAAGCACAACGCGAAAATGCGCAAAAGCTGATTCACTGCTTGCCGGAGCAAACCTGGCCATTAGAAGTGGATGTCAGCGGCAATCAGTCACGCCAAGGCGTACGCTGTGTCAGCCGCGATCATCTGCCTTTTGTCGGCAATGTCGGCCAATTTACCAAAATTACTGAGCAATACCGAGATTTAGCTCAGCAAGCAGAACCTGAGCCTATTCCACTCTATCCGCAACTTTATGCGTCTGTCGGGCTCGGCTCGCGCGGTTTAAGTAGCGCACCACTCATGGCCGAACTTCTCGCTTCACAAATGTGTGGTGATCCTCTGCCATTGGGCGTCGATTTGTTGGAACAGTTGCATCCTTGCCGCATGTGGGTACGAAAGCTGCGCAAAGGAAAAGCACTCACACAAAAAGTCTGATAAAGGCTATCAACGCTGATCAAAAAAGCCTCGCACTGCGAGGCTTTATTCATTTAGGACTTAATGGACAATTTTTTACTTAGGCGCTGAGTTTAGCTACGGCAGCTTTGAGCTCAGAAACAATCTCAGGATTGGTCACAACACCTTGTTCGAGATCGAAGTTGTCATAAAAGCTAGGCACCGAAACGGAAGCTTTCACATTTCCACCAAAGAAAGGCGCTGAAGCCGTTGCCGCGGCAAGCACTGACTGTGCACCACCAGGGCCTGGAGAAGTAGACAGGTACACCGCTGGTTTATCACCAAACATCGCACGATTAATACGACTTGCCCAGTCGAACAAGTTTTTGTACGCCGCTGGGTAATGGCCGTTATGCTCAGCAAAAGAGATAACGTATGCATCGGCTTGAGCCAGATCGCGCAAGAAACCTTGAGCACCTTCTGCTTGGCCGATCTCTTTTTCCAGATCTTCGTTAAACATAGGTACAGAGTAATCGTTGATGTTGAGCACTTGGACTTGTGCGCCATCAATCAGATTTGCAGTAAAAGTGGCAAGCGCTTTATTGATTGAAGTTGAGCTGGTGCTGGCACCGAAAGCAATGATTTTCATGGTGTGGTCTCCCCTGACTAGTGTTAGAGCAAGATTAGTCGGGAAATGAATGAGCAACAATCCTGATTTTTTTACTTAGTTGTTCAGAAAGTTTGAACAACTGACTTTTAGCACTGGAGAGTTGAGCAAAAACGAGGAGAATCGCGAAAGCCTTGCTTTGCTGATAGTAGCTTTCGCGATAAAACCGGATGGTTGGGTTACGCTTGCGCGGCCAGTTGTTGCCAAAGCTCAGCCACAATCGCGCGGTCGGCAGGGCTCAACTCTGAGCGCGCAGCCTCTAAACTTTGTTCAATACGTTGCTTGAGCACATCAAGTTCGGTGATCCCATCCTCTTCACACTGCGCCGCAGAAAGTGAAATGTGTCCACGTAGATAACCACCCGCAAACAGTTCATCACTAGATGCATTTTCTACTTGTGTATCAATCAGTTCCAGAAGTTTTTCTTCGAATTCGATAATCATCAGGTTCTCGTTATCTCGTACCATTTTTCAATCGGTCATTTAACAATAAAGTGCTCTGGCTGCAAAGCCGGAATGTGATAAAAAGCGCGCAACGCATCCGACAGCATTTTGACTCGCAACGGCAAACCTTGTTCAAGAATATTGAGCACTTCACGGTGGACTTTGGTCATAAATGCGAGACGGTCTGGCTCAAAATCTCCGTTGAGGTTGTCACAACTCACGGTAAAGGGGAAGCCTGCGCTCATCGCTAGAATCCATTCATAAGCTTGTGGACGAATTTCCACTTTTTCAAACTCGGCTTGTACTTGCGCGGTACGTCCATCCGGTTCATACCAATAACCAAAATCTTCGAGCAAACGTCGCTGCGGCCCGGCAACACACCAATGGGAAATCTCATGCAAAGCAGAGGCATAAAAGCCACGTGCAAAAACAATCCGGTGATAACTGATCTGCTCATCGGCCGGTAAATAGATCGGCTCATCACCACCTAACTCTAATTTGGTGTTGTAGTCGCAGTAAAAAGTCTGGTTGAAAATGTCAACTAAGTCTTGGTATTGATGGTTCATAGTGCATGGAAAATAGGAGTGACGGCGTGCATTCTGGAGATTTTTTTCCATCGGGTAAAGAACTAAACCTCACACCGAAGATATCTACTCGGAAAACGTTTGGGTTACCCCAACCATTAACTCATTAGTTTCACTAATTAATAACACCTTCACCTTATAAAAAATCATTGTTTATTCTCTAAGATAAACTCTAGAATTTCGCCTTAATTTTTCTATACCAAACTACTTGGCGTTGCAGGTAGGCGGTAAGTGAACTCATCCCTATGAGCATAGATAAGCTATGTGATTAGGGGGAGTGAACGCAGCCAACACCGCTGCAACTTCAAGTAGGATGAGTATATCCTCTGCTGTTAAATGAGGTGATACATGCTGCTAAGTATTTTGTATGTAATTGGGATCACGGCGGAAGCCATGACCGGAGCCTTGAGTGCGGGCCGTCGCAAAATGGACTGGTTTGGTGTCATGCTGGTCGCCAGCGCCACCGCGATTGGTGGTGGCACTGTGCGCGATATTTTGCTTGGTCACTACCCTTTAGGTTGGGTAAAGAATCCTGAGTATCTGGCGATTACTTGTGTAGCAGGTGTACTGACCACTTGGGTCTACAAATGGGTGATCAAGCTTAAAGGGTTATTTATTCGTCTTGATGCGCTAGGGCTGATTGTGTTTTCGATCATCGGCACACAAGTGGCAATGCGCATGGGCTTACACCCAGGCATCTGCTTGGTATCTGCGGTTGTGACTGGTGTGTTTGGTGGTTTGCTACGCGATTTGATCTGCCGTCAGCCGCCCTTGGTATTGCATGAAGAGTTGTATGCGTCGATTGCTCTATTGGCATCGGGACTGTATCTAACCCTACTGGAATTTGGGGTGAGCGACGTAGTGAGTACCGTGGTAACTCTCGTGGTCGGTTACACTCTGCGTATGGCTGCAGTACGTTTTAAATGGCGTCTCCCCTCTTTCCATTTGGAAGCTGAGAACTCGATTCACTAACCATTCCTTATCTTTACTTGGTAAGTAGTGGATATGAAAACGCCCTCGATTGAGGGCGTTGTTGCATGTAAAGCTATGAACTCTAAAGATAAAACTAGATTTTCGGTGTTGCCGTCATGACACCGTGGTTCTGACCACGATGACGCAGCAGATGATCCATCAGTACAATCGCCAACATAGCTTCTGCAATCGGTACGGCGCGAATGCCGACACAAGGGTCATGGCGACCTTTGGTGATAAGCTCGGTTGGCTCACCGTTAACATCAATTGTTTCACCCGGCACGGTAATGCTGGAAGTTGGCTTCAGGGCGATATTGGCGACAATATCCTGCCCGCTAGAAATGCCGCCTAAAATGCCACCCGCATGGTTAGAACGGAAACCTTGTGGAGTGAGAGGATCACGATGTTGGCTGCCTTTTTGGCGCACGACATCAAAGCCATCACCAATCTCGACCCCTTTCACTGCGTTGATGCTCATCAACGCATGGGCAATATCCGCATCCAGACGGTCAAACACAGGCTCACCCAGTCCGACCGGAACACCAGTAGCAACCACTTGGATTTTCGCGCCAATCGAATCGCCTTCTTTTTTCAGCTCGCGGATCAGCTCGTCAAACGCAGCCACTTTATCGACATCAGGACAGAAGAAATCGTTGTTTTCAATCTCATTCCAATCCACTTTATCAATCGCGACATCCCCCATTTGCGACAAGTAAGCACGCACTTCAATGCCAAATTCTTGCTGCAGGTATTTTTTGGCAATCGCTCCCGCCGCGACACGCATGGCGGTTTCACGCGCCGATGAACGGCCACCACCGCGATAATCACGTACACCGTATTTTTGATGATAGGTGTAATCCGCATGTCCGGGACGGAACTTATCTTTGATATCTGAATAATCTTTGGAACGTTGGTCGGTGTTTTCGATCAATAGCCCAATCGATGTGCCTGTGGTTTTTCCCTCAAACACACCAGCGAGAATTTTGACTTCGTCCGGCTCACGACGCTGAGTGGTATAGCGTGATGTGCCAGGACGACGACGGTCGAGATCCACTTGTAAATCCGCTTCGCAAATAGCTAGCCCCGGTGGGCAGCCATCCACAATACATCCCAGTGCGATACCGTGACTTTCTCCGAATGTGGTCACTCGAAAATGTTGTCCGATACTGTTTCCTGCCATGACTTCCTCAATACACAGTGAAACGTAAGTTTCACCGATTAACTGTTCTTCGTGGCTTCATAGTGGCGTTAATGCTTTGTGATGTAAAGTCCTAAAAATGACCAGATTCGACCGTTTTCACCGGCTAATAGTGTTATTCACCACCTTAAGCAAGTTTTCGGTGGAAGCAGCACCATGAAAAACGCCGACTCAAAGGTCGGCGTTGGAATAAGTTCAGCGTGTCATCATTAATCTTTGTACAGCGCGAAATCCGCAGCACAATCGATAAGCTGCTCACGAGTCAGCAAAAATACGCCATGGCCGCCATTTTCAAACTCTAACCAAGTAAATGGAATGTGTGGATACTGCTCCATCATGTGCACCATCGAGTTGCCCACTTCACACACCAGAACCCCGTTCTCTTTCAGATAGAGTGGCGCATTGGCCAGAATACGGCGTGCCAGTTTCAAACCATCGCTACCGGCAGCAAGGCCAAGTTCAGGCTCATGACGGAACTCACTTGGCAGGCTATCCATGTCTTCTTGATCCACATAAGGTGGATTGGTCACGATCAGGTCATACTGCTCTTGTGGCAGATCACGGAAAAGATCGGAACGGATTGGGAAAACTTGCTGTTCTAGGCCATGATCTTGAATGTTTTGCTCGGCCACTTGCAGAGCATCTGCCGAGATATCAATCGCATCCACTTCGGCTTCTGGGAAAGCATTGGCACAAGCAATCGCAATACAGCCGCTGCCAGTACACAAATCCATGATGCGCGTTGGCTCTTCAATCAACCAAGGTTCAAAACGGTTTTGGATCAATTCACCGATCGGCGAACGCGGTACCAATACACGTTGGTCAACAAAGAATTCAAGGCCACAGAACCACGCTTTGTTGGTCAGGTACGCGACCGGAGTACGATCGTTAATGCGTTTGATCACGCGTTCAACCACACGCAGGCGCTCGCTGCTGGTCAGGCGTGAACTCAGTACATGCGGAGGCACATCAATCGGCAGATAGAGCGTTGGCAGAATGAGTTGTACCGCTTCATCCCAAGCGTTATCCGTGCCTTGACCATAAAACAGGTTAGCAGCGTTAAATCGACTCACAGTCCAACGAATCATGTCTTGCAAGGTATGCAGTTCAGAAACCGCTTCCTCAACGAAAATCTTATCCAAAATTGCCTCCAAAAAGCGCTACAATACCGCGTCATCCATTTACAGTAACAAAAACACGTCACCCTAATGAGCAAAAACGATCACCGAATTACCCATAACAAGAATGATAAAGATAATCTTGACGACGATTTCTCACTGTTTCGTGACGAAGTAAAGGGCGTAAAAAAGTTGCGTCAGGATACCATACTCCACGCACCAAACAGAAATCCCAAGCAAAAAGAAATCCGCCGTACCGAGCGTGAAGCTTCCGACAACGATTTCTATTTCTCAGATGAGTTTATGCCCCATCTGAGTGATGAAGGCCCAACGCGTTACGCGCGTGGTGATGTCTCCAAATATGAAGTGAAACGGCTACGCCGTGGCGTGTATGTGCCCGATGTGTTTTTGGACATGCACGGCATGACTCAGCAAGAAGCGAAGCGCGAATTGGGGGCGATGATTGCCTACTGCTTAAAAGAGAATGTGCATTGTGCTTGTGTGCAGCATGGCATTGGCAAGCACATCTTAAAACAGAACGTTCCACTATGGTTGGCGCAGCACCCCGATGTACTCGCATTCCACCAAGCACCACTTGAGTTTGGTGGTGATGGCGCACTACTGGTGCTGCTGTCGATTCCTGAGAAATAGCGAATCTTTAGTAACGCATATCCGGTGGGATCGGCATATTCTCTTCATTGAGCTTCGGCCGCTGACCACCTTTACGGCGGTACTGTTTTAGCTGGAACACGAACGCCAGCACTTGCGCGACCGCAACGAACAAGCCATCTGGAATTTGCTGCTCAAGCTCAGTGGTGTGGTATAACGCTCGCGCCAAAGGCGGTGCAGGAACAATCGCAATGTCGTATTCCCGCGCAATTTCACGGATTTTTAATGCCATATGATCCACGCCCTTGGCAATCACTACGGGCGCTTTATCGGTATTTTGCTTATAACGTAGCGCGACCGAGAAGTGCTCCGGGTTGGTGATGATCACGTCCGCCTGTGGCAGTGCAGCCATCATCCGCCGCTGCGCCGCTTCACGTTGCAGCATACGAATACGCCCTTTCACCTCAGGTTTACCTTCGGTGTCTTTGTATTCGTCTTTCACTTCCTGCTTGGTCATTTTCAGTTGGTTAGCGTGTTGCCAAATCTGAAACGGAATATCAATCGCCACCACCACCAGTAATGAACAGCTGATCAGCAATACAAAGTTGAGCAGGATATCGAGCGCATGGAAGATGTTTTGCGGGTAGACATCTAAACTGAGTTGGAATAGATCTTTTTGTGAGGCTTCGATGAGATAGAAAAGCTACCCCCCGCCACCAACATGACTTTTAGAATCGACTTGAGCAGTTCAACCCAGCTTTGCATACCAAACATCCGCTTAAACCCACTCAGTGGATTCATTTTGGACAGTTTGGGCATTGCCGCTTCTGCGGAAAAATTAATTCCCCCGATCCCTGCTGCACCAATCAATGCCGCGGTAAACAAGGTAATCAAAATCATCAGCAGAGGTAGCAGCAAATTAACCAGCGCCCCACCTATGATATCGAACAGTTTCCCGACATCGAAGATTTCTTCTCGGCTGAGCGAAAACAGCCGCTGCATAGCCGTGAATAGACCTTGGGCTAAGGCTTCGCCAAACCACATCAAGGAAACCGCACCTACTACTAATACAGAGACAGAAGCCAACTCCTTCGAACGTGCAACTTGGCCTTTTTCCTTGGCCTGCTGCAACCTTCGGGGGGTGGCTTCTTCGGTCCTTTCTTGGCCGTCGGATTCTGCCAAATCAGCCTCCTAACAGTTCAAGCGAATAAGACGGCAGATCTGCTCTTCCGTCTCTTGCCAGTAAATTTCGTAATGGGTGTACAAGCCGCTAAGGATGTACCAACACAGCAGCAGACCCACAAGGAGCGCAAACGAGAAGCCAAGCGAGAAGATGTTAAGCTGCGGCGCAGCACGAGTCATCACGCCAAACGAGAGGTTCACGGTGAGCAGTGCAATAATGCCTGAGAGCGATACCGCGAGTGAGGCTTTAAACATAATACCAAGCCACAAGGCTAACTCGCGATAATCGACCGTAGTGAGTGAGCCGCTGCCAATCGGCAAGCTTTTAAAGCTGAACACCACCAGTTGGATCATTTTTAAATGACCATCACTGGAGAGAAAAAACAGCGTAGCCAACAGCATAAACATCTGGCCCAGTAACGGTGTATTTTGTCCATTGGCAGGGTCAACCATAGAGGCAAAACCCAAGCTCGATTGCATACCGAGAATTTGACCAAGCATGACAAAGATTTGCACCAAAAACTGGGTAACCATGCCCATCGCCATGCCAATCACAATCTGTTCAAAGGTGATCATGAATCCTTGCAGTGAGAGCAAAGCGATATCGGAAGGCACAGCAGGAATGGCCGGCATCACCGCAAAGGTTAAAGCTAACCCCAAATAAAGACGCACACGCGCAGGCACAAAACGCGCGCCAGTGACCGTCATCACCATCAACATGGCCGCAATACGCGTGTACGGCCAAAAATAGTTAGCGATGAAATCGAGGACGACACTGGCTGGATACTCCATAAGTGCTCCTAGTACAGAACCTGTGGCAAGCGCTCAATCATGCTGTAGAAAAAGTCCATCAGCATTTGCGTCATCCAATGCCCAAAGAACATCAACGCTAATAAGGTGATGATCAAACGCGGCAAAAAACTCAGTGTCTGTTCGTTAATCGAGGTCGCGGCCTGAAAAATCGCAACCACGAGACCAATCAGCAAGCTAGGGATGATAATGGCACACACCATAATCAGCACCAGCCAGAGTGATTCTTTGAACAGTTCGACAAATATCTCTGGTGTCATGTTGCTTCCCCGCTACAAGGCAAAACTGCCCGCCAAGGTCGACAGGATCAAGTTCCAGCCATCCACCAACACGAACAACATCAATTTAAAAGGTAGAGAAACAATCATAGGCGAGAGCATCATCATACCCATCGCCATGAGTACCGAAGCGACCACCAAGTCGATGATCAAAAACGGCAAAAACAGCATAAAACCAATCTGGAACGCGGTTTTTAACTCCGACGTGATAAAGGCAGGAATGAGCACCGCCATGGAAACTTGCTCAGGCGCGGTCACTTGAGCGCCCGACATTTCAACGAAGGTTTCCAGATCTTTAACTCGGGTCTGCTTGAGCATGAAGGCCTTCATTGGCTCTTGCGCTAAATCAAACGCTTGGCGCGCAGAGATCTGTTCATTGAGATAAGGCTGCACCGCTTGCTCATTAATCTGGTTAAACACTGGCGCCATAATGAAAAACGTTAGAAATAGCGCAATACCAATAATCACTTGGTTGGAAGGCGTTTGTTGCAAACCCATGGCTTGCCGCAGAATTGACATCACCACCACAATGCGAGTGAATGAGGTCATCAAAATCACCATGGCAGGCAGGAAGCCCAACATGGTCATCAGTGCCAGAATTTGCAGGTTTATCGAGTAATCTTCACTGCCATCCGGATTGGTGGTCATGGTGAAAGCGGGAATGCCACTCCCCCCGCTGCTACTGCCCAACGCGATGGTTTTGGCGTTACCTTGTTCTTTTTCAAGTGCTGTAACGGTGACAGAAGATGCCCCCGCCGCAGTCGATGGAATTCCGGTATTGAGTGGTTCTTCAGCAAAAGCGAGCGAAGCAAAACCTAGCATGCCGGAGAGCAGCCAAGTGAGTAACCCAGTTGTCAACCAAGAGGTCAAATTAAGTCTTTGAGTCCGTTTCATTTTTTTTCTAGTAGCTGCATCAACTGGTTGGAAAAAGGCGTTGCAGGCAGCTCCTCCTGTGTGAGTGGATTATCGAGTTTGGCCAGCAGTTGAATCGACTGAGTGGTCACCCCAATCAGATACTGCTCTTCGCCCACTTGAATGATCATCACCCGCTCTCGGGTACCAACGGGCAGTTGTTTGACAATACTGAGCCCTTTTTGCTGACCGAAGGCAGGAACCCGCATCCGTTTTAGCAACCAAGCCAGTAAAAGGATCAGGGCAATAACGAACAAAAGCGACCCAAAAGTGGTCGCCAAATCCAGTTGGCTGCTGGTTGCAGCCAACCCAGGAACAGGGATAAGAATCAGAGCCGCCAATTTTCGCATTGGCTATCTCAGTTTCTTGATACGTTCAGTCTGGCTGATTACGTCGGTCAAGCGGATACCGAACTTATCGTTCACCACTACCACTTCGCCATGCGCAATCAGCGTGCCGTTAACCATCACATCCAGTGATTCACCCGCAATACGATCTAGCTCAACCACCGAACCTTGGTTCAATTGCAGCAGGTTACGGATACTGATTTTAGAACGCCCGACTTCCATCGAAATGGTCACTGGAATATCCATAATGGTATCCAGCTTGCGGCGTTCGTCATCACTGATCGGTGGCGCAGTATTTTTTAACTCTTCAAGCGGTGCGGCTAAGATTTCATCCACATCAATATCGGGCGCATTCGGATCTTCACCTAGTGCTGCTGCCCACTCTTCAGCCAATCTTTCATCTTCGCTTTTTGCCATCTTCAACTACCTATTGGTTCTGATCTTCATTCGCTGGGTGACAGCGAGGTCATCCTAATCACGTGTAACGGGTTACTCGATTTCGTCTTCTTCTGCGTTTTCAAACTCGGCCATAATATCTTTGCCGAGGAAGGCGAGATCCGTTTTCACCACATCAGGGCGTTTGATTTTTTCGGAAACTTGTACCGCGAGCTTCTCTCCGGAGCGACCCATTTTAACGCGGTAAGTCGGTAACTCTTCAACAAACATCACCGCGTGTTCTGGCATTTTGATCGGGATAACATCACCAACTTGCAACTCCATCAAATCACGCAGCGCAATATCCATTTCCAGTAGGTTCACTCGGAAATTGACCGGCACATCCATGATCTCCTCACGCAGCGCGGTGCTCCAACGCACGTCGGTTTCCATTTTGTCCGACTGTACACCCGCATCAAGCAGTTCACGGATTGGCTCAACCATGGAATACGGCATCACCATGTGGAAATCACCACCGCCGCCATCCACTTCAACGTGGAAAGAGCTGACTACAATCACTTCCGTCGGACTGACAATGTTCGCCATACTCGGGTTCACTTCGGAATCGAGGTATTCAAACTCAACCCCCATCACCGGAGACCACGCTTCTTTGTAGTCAGCAAACACGATTTTGAGCAGCAGTTGAATAACGCGTCGCTCGGTCGGGGTAAATTCACGGCCTTCAATCCGCGCATGGTAACGACCATCGCCGCCGAAGAAGTTCTCAACCAGAATAAACACCAAGCGCGCTTCCATGGTCACCAACGCGGTGCCTTTTAAGGGGCGAAAACGCACCATGTTCAAACTGGTAGGGACATACAAGGTGTTTTGGTATTCACCAAACTTCATCATCTGTACGCCGTTGATCGATACTTCAGCGGTTTTGCGCAGCATGTTAAAGAGACTGATGCGTAGGTGGCGAGCAAAACGTTCATTGATCAGCTCCAGAGTCGGCATTCGACCCCGGACGATACGATCTTGGGAAGAAAAATCGAAGTTTACCGCGCCGGGGACCGACTTGGGTAATTCCTCTTCTTCCTCATCGACACTATCGACACCATGGAGCAGCGCATCAATTTCGTCTTGGCTTAATAAATCAGTCACATTTCACCTATTGCATTACAAAATCGGTAAACAGCACTTTTTCAATAATCGGCTTACCTACGGCTTGGTTAAGTGCCGCTTTGATGTCTTCAGTCGCTTTGTCGCGCAATTCAATACGTCCGTTAGGCGTACGTAGCTGTTCAACAGTCGCCGAAGCAAAGGTGGCCAACAAGGTGCTTTCCACTAAAGGGGAATGGTAACGGGCTAAATTCTCGTTTTCGCTGCCCCGTACCATCAACTGCACTTTGATTTGTACCATGCGATCTTTTGCATCACCCGTTACATTAAACACAAACGGCTGAGCAATGTTGACGTAAGAGACAGGGTCGGCAGGTGTCGCTGCTTGGCTCTGTTTTCTGCTCAGCTTGCGCTGCGGCCTCTTCACCACCGGATCCCATCATAAAAAATGCCGCACCACCACCGCCAGCCAGTAATACCACGGCGGCGATAATGATGATCAACAATTTCTTTTTCCCTTTGGGGGCATCCGCAACTTGTTCTTCTTCGGCCATAATTGCCTCTGTATGTGGTTAATTTTGTATAAGTTTAAGCGTAATAACTGATTCCATCACGCTTTGTTGCCACATTCAAATCAAGTTTGACGTCGGTATCAAGGTTTTCTTCGCTATTATGCTGTTCGTTGCGTGCAGTTTGACCAAAACCCGACTGCTCTTGCCCTGCATAACGCTGTTGTTGTCCTGCACTTTGTTGTTGAACAGAGGTATCCCCCAATTGAACTCCCTGTTGAGCTAGCATTTCACGCAGTCTTGGCATGGTTTGTTCTAACGCATCACGCGCGTGCTGGTTCGCCACTGTGAAATGCACGGTGGCACCATCACCTTGCATGTTCATACGAATATGCATCCGCCCCATTTCGGGAGGATCAAGACGAATATCGATATTCTTCAGGTTTTTGGACATCATCACCTGTACCCGTTCCGCAAGCTGATCCGCGGCCATCTCTTTATTGAGATATAAAGGGGTTGCATTGGCTTGCACGGCTTGCGATTCCGCGCGATGTAATGCCTGATTTTGTCCCACACCCTGACCTGCAGCAGCGGCAATTTGCTGCGCTAACCCTTCATGCCCCGATTCGTTGGTTGCGCGGCGCTCATCTCCCCCCGCCAAAGCACGCCCACCTAATGCAGCGAGCATCGCTGAACTGGCTGCCAGTTCTGGATTAACGGTTGAAGCAGGGTTGACCATAGGATTCACCGCCACGGCCTGTGGTGCAAGAGCAGCCATATCAACGGGGGTTGCCGCCGTTGGGTTTACTGGCACAGCGGTGCTTGCCGCCTGTTGCGCTGCCAAGTGTGCAGGTGTGATTCCTTGTGCAATGGATTGCCCCGACGGATTAGGGGTAAGTCGTTTGGGTTTTACCACCTTCTTCTAGCAGCGCTTTCAATTCTGGAGATACTGCGGCAAATTCATGTTCCGTTGGTGCTTGTGTCGCCCATGGAATCGCCACTTTGCCACTCTCAGCAACCGAAGTTTCAGCCGTCAATGCATCGTTTATCGTTGGCGTTATACCATGCACCGGCGCTTGAACCTGTGTTGCTGTACTCGGTGTTTTGGCTTTGGTCATAAGTTGATTGTCAACCAACGCGGCTTCAGATTTCCCTACGTTGGAAGAAGCGACTTGCGCAGCATCGATTGGTATGTCCTCAGCAACGGTGCTTGCCGGCTGATTTTTCACCACACTCACACCAGTTATCGCGCCACCTAACAACGCGGCAGCCATCAGCTCATCTTGTGTTTTTTCATCTTCACTAGCTTGCGCAACCGCCGCATTCTTTAACTCGTCAAACGTAGGCTTCGCGCCTTGCGCGGCAAGCGCACGTGCCTCCGATGATGGGGTTTGGGCAGTTATTTCGGCAGATAACGGCTCATTTTCTGCTAGCTCAGTTGTGTGTTTATCTAGCGCTTGACCATGCTGCACAGGCAAAGTTTTGCCGTTTGTTTTTGAAAGCACTTGATTAGATTCTTGTAAGCGACCAAGTATTTTGTCGCCCTCGCTCATGGCTTGTGCGGTTTTGCGTTGTAGCTCATCGCTGACCTGTGCATCATCGACCACCTCTGATGGTTTAACCCATTTAGCGAGCGAAGCCGGCACTGGCGTATTCGAGCTATCTTGAGCTTGATTAGTTTGCGCAGGCTTGGCGGAGGTGGCCTCTCCTTTTTCTAATGGAGGCGCTTTTTGATCGGGCTTTACCGCGGCCGCATTCGTGCTTTCATCACTGGTTGTGTCCAGATCCGTAGCGCTAAGCAAAGCGTCATCCATCTCTGCCGTTAAAGCTGGCTCACTGTCGGAACTCATTCCGGCATCCGCGGTGACCTCTGCGTCTTCAACCTGAGTCGCACTGGCGGCAGGCTCATCCGATGAGGGTTTTTGCTACCGAAAAATAAGAGCGTGTAACTGCGCAAAAAAGCCACCAGAGGCTTCGGTTTCTACCGTATCCGTACTGACTGCGCCGCTTTTAGCCACAGAGGCGACTTTGCCCGGTTCAACCGGAGGGGTGAGATTCACATTCATATTCGCTACTCGCACAGTGGGATTTGAACTTAGGCGTAACCAACGGCGGCAACCCCATATTGTTCAACTCATCGGTAACCATGGGGAATTTATCCCCTTTACAGGAAACCTAGCAAGAAATACGCCAAATAGCCTGTTTATAACGAAGGAATAGAGGAAGAAGATGGCAGCGCGATGCTGGCACGAACATTAAGAGGAAAGACGTCGGCGGTTGAACATCAGCGTTGAAAACTCATCCATCTGTTTCTGCTCACGTTTTTCCTGAAGCAGCTGACGCTCCGACTGTTTTTTCTCAAGCAGCCATTGATACGACTTACGCTTTTGGCGCATGCTCAGCCAGTGTTGTTCACAGTTTTCGACTTGGAGACGGAAGTGCTGCTCGGCACTTTTCTGTTTGGCTAAGGTTTCATCAAGCTGAGTCAGGAAGCGATTGAGGTGACCGTACTGGCTGGCCGTTAAACCCGATTGACCGCGCTCCACCAACTGCTGGCAATACTCCAAACGGTACTGCTCAATTTGGCGTAACTGATGGTAATAACTCTCTAGCTCGCTACGCGCTTTGCTGAGTGCTAATACGGCTTTGTCTTCCCCTTCTTGAGCTTGCTCAAGCAGAAAATCTAACGCGTTATCCATTCAACGGCTCCGAGCTATGAACTGAGCACATGGCGCAGCATATTAACGCACATGTCATAAGGCACAGTTTCTTTCATTCCCTGCTGCAAATACTGATCCAACTTAGGCTTGAGGGTGAAAGCCGCATCAATCGCTTTATCGGTTCCCGGCTTATAAGCCCCAATCGATACCAAATCTTGGTTCTTACGACAGACCGAGAGAATTTGCCGCACGGCTTTAGACATCAGTAGATGTTCATCAGTGGTGATCTGTGGCATGACCCGACTGACGGATTTTTCGACATCAATCGCGGGATAATGCCCCGCATCGGCCATTTCACGAGATAGGACAATGTGACCATCCAGAATCGCACGTGAAGCATCCGCGATCGGATCTTGTAAGTCATCCCCTTCGGTTAATACTGTGAAGAAAGCCGTAATGGATCCCTGATGTGGACCACCGTTCCCAGCTCGCTCAACGAGAGCTGGAAGTTTAGCAAACACGGAAGGCGGATAACCTTTGGTAGCGGGTGGCTCACCGACCGACAAAGCAATTTCCCGCTGCGCTTGGGCAAAACGGGTTAACGAATCCATCAGCAGAAGAACATCTAAGCCTTGGTCTCGGAAATATTCAGCAATAGTCAGAGCGGTTTGGCAGCCTTTTAAACGCATCAATGGTGATGAATCGGCGGGAGCCGCGACGACAACCGAACGCTGACGCCCCATCAACCCCCGAGGATCTCTTCGATAAATTCTTTCACTTCGCGTCCCCGTTCACCAATCAACCCAACCACGACGACTTGCGCGGTAGTGCCTCGGGTCATCATGCCGAGCGTGACCGATTTACCCACACCGGAGCCTGCAAACAAGCCAATCCGCTGTCCTTTGCCGACCGTCAGTAAACCGTTAATGGCTTTAAGCCCAACATCCAAAGGCTCGCTGATTGGTTTACGCGCCAGTGGGTTAATCGGTGCGGCATTCAAGGAAGCGCGTTGATCGGTGTAAATCGGGCCAAGACCATCAAGCGGATTGCCAACACCGTCAATCACTCGACCGAGCAGCTCCATTCCCACGGGTAAACCCGATTCAGACGTAATCGGTGTGACTTTAGCTCCCGGTAGGACACCGATGATCTGTTCGCTTGGCATGAGAAAAAGATTCTCACCCGAAAACCCGACCACCTCGGCTTCCATTTCCCCCGTCATGGTTTGTACTTTACACAAACTGCCCACTGGCGCCTTGCAGCCAGTGGCCTCCAACGTGAGGCCGACCACACGCACCAGTTTGCCTGAAGCCATGGGTCTGGTGGTATGTCCTTCGACTTTATACTGGGCAAGACGATCCGCTAAAGCCAACATCGCTTACTCTCCCGGATGATGGCGGTTAATACCGCAGAAGCTTTTCAGTACACTACGAATCCGCTCTTCCATTCGGTAGCTAACACTCGATTCTCCCGCTTCAATCTGTACATCGCCGCGACTTAACGCCGGCTCGCTGAGTAGAGTCCAGTTGCGGGTTTCGATTTCTTGTTCGCCATACGCTTGGCGAATGATCTCGACATCTTCAGGATTGAGTTTGAGGGTAATCGCGTGGCCAGCAATCGGCAACGACTCAACAGAAGCTTTCACGGTATCAAGGATCACTTGCGGATTGGTTTGCACTTCCACATGCACCACTTCTTTGGTGAGCGCGAGTACCATATCCACCAACTGCTTTTCCACTTGCGCATTGAGCAGATCAAGAGGCTGGGCAAACTGATTCGCCAGCGCCATAAAGTTTTTGACATGCTCTTGTATCAAGGCTTGTCCTTCAGCAATCCCGTCTTGGTAGCCTTGCGTCTGACCTTCTTGATGTCCGGTTTGGAACCCTTCCGCTTTGCCTTGCTCAAGACCTTGCTGATACCCCTCCGCATGGCCTTGCTCAAAACCTTCTTGCTGAGCCGCAGTACGGATCAACGCAATTTCTTCTTCGGTTAATTCGTGTTCGACTTCCAGCTCGGGTTCATCAAAATTGGGAATCCAGCCCGGATCGTAGTTGAAGGCGGTCTGCTTTGCCGCTTTATGGCTCTCAGCACCGTAATCAGGTAGTCCCCAACGTTGAGGAGTGACAGTCGCATCGTCTGCGCCTGGGCGAATAAAACCGCGCTTTCTTTCACCAGACATTGTGATCCTTAATCATGCAGCAAGTTTAAGGTCAATAAACCTATCGATGTGAAACGGATCGGCTTACGCCGACCCGTATCGATTACAAGAATTCGTCAGCACCGCCGCCTAGCATGATTTCGCCGTTATCGGCCATGCGACGAGCAATCGCCAAGATCTCTTTCTGTGCGGTTTCCACATCCGATACTTTGATCGGTGGCATCGCTTCCAGATCGTCTTTCATCATCTCAGCACGCACGCTTCGACATGTTTTTTGAAGAATTTTCTCTACGCAGTGCATCGTCGGCCCCTTTGAGGGCTTTTTGCAAGACGTCTTGTGGCACGTCACGCAGCAATTTTTGGATGCCTTGATCGTCGACTTCGACCAAGTTTTCGAACACGAACATCAAATCTTGGATTTGGGTCGCCAAGTCCTCGTCTTGTTCGCGCATCTGATCCATCAACACGCTTTCGATGTTGTTATCCAGATAGTTCATGATATCGGCAGCCGCTTTCAAGCCACCAATTTTGGCTGCTTGCGCGCCAGCTTGACCCGCAAACTGTTTCTCCATGATTTCGTTCAACTCGGCCAGTGCAGAAGGTTGTACCTCTTCCAAGTTGGCGATACGCATCAACAAATCAAGACGGTCACGCTCTGCGAACTGCGCCAAGATTTCCGCCGATTGATCCGGCTCAAGGTAGGACAGTACGATGGTTTGGATCTGCGGGTGCTCGTTAACAATAATGCTCGCCACCTGACGTGGATCCATCCATTTAAGGGAATCCAAACCTTTAGAACCCGTACCAAGCAGAATTTGATCCACCAAGTTATTGGCTTTATCCGCCCCCAACGCCGCCACCAAGGCATTACGTAAGAAGTCTTCGCTGCCCATACCGATGTTGGTGTATTTCTGAATGTCTTCCAAAAAGGCGCGATGTACCGCTGACACTTTGGTTTGACTTAAGTCTTTGGCACGTGCCATGGCGCTACCCACACGCTGAACCTGTTTAGGTTCAAGGTGACGAATAATGCCAGCGGCATCTTCTTCATTGAGGCTGAGCAGAAGAATCGCGGCTTTTTCATCACCTGGGATCTCACTGATGTCAATGGTTGACTCAACCACTTCTCCACCGTCTTTATTATCTTTAGCCATTTTGCATCCAGTTCTTCACCACTTGAGCCGCGAGTTCAGGCTCGTTTGCCACCAAAGCACGCACCGCTTTCAGTACGTCCTCATCTTTGTGGAGATTAGGCAGATCAATGCCGGAACCAAATTCGAACAATTCACCACTGTCGATTTCGCTACCGATCAAGCTAGTTTCACCATCCGCTCCGATAGGCATACCGTCCGGACCATACATTTGTTCGTCCGAATCTGCGGTTGGGTTGATAAGTTTTTTCATCGCTGGGCGTACCAAGACCAACACCACAATGATGATCACAAGCGCACTGGCTAGCCAACGAACCCAGTCGTTGAAGTTTGGATTCTCCCAGATTGGCACATCCGCAATCTGTTCCACTTCCAGCTCAGCAAATGGCATGCTTAACACATTCAGTAAATCCCCACGATTTTCACTATAGCCTACCGTGCCGATCAGGATCTGACGAATCGAGTTGATTTCAGCTTCACTCAATGGGGTGTAAGTGACTTCACCCGTATCTGGATTAACACTCGAACGGCTTTTCACTGCTACAGCGACGGTTTGGCGATTTACGACACCCGATTGTTTACGTTCGTGGCTAATAGTGGTATCTAGTTCGAAGTTGCGAGTGGCTTCTTTGTGCACAGAGCCTTGGCCAAGTACTGAGCCATCTTTCATCTGCGCGACATCTTGTGGAATTGATGCATCGGCTGGAGGTTGGTTGCTGAGCGCACCAGGAACACCTGCCACCACATTACCGTTGTTGTAATCTTCTAACGTGTACTCACTGCGTGTCGCCGGTGTATTGGGATCAAACACTTTACGAGTTTGTTCAACTGCGCTGAAATCAAGCTCAATATCCACCTGAGCGGTGTAGTTACCTAAACCCAAAATCGGGATCAACACGGAATCAATTTTTCCGCGCAACGCCTCTTCTTGTTGTTTTTCCAGTTCTTGTTCTTTACGGCGGGCTGCCGATACCGGATCTTGTGAGCCTGAGCTGAGCAAGCGACCATGTTGATCGGTCACGGTGACACGGCTCGGTTTCATACCGGGTACCGCACTGGCCACCATATCGACCACCGCATCAATTTCTTCTTGTTTGAGGTTAGCGCCCGTACGCAGACTGAGAAAAACCGAAGCTGAGGCTTCTTGGTTTTGGCGTACGAAGACACTCTGTTTAGGCAGAGCGAGCAGAACGCGAGCTTTGTTTATCTGGCGCATTTCTTCAATGGCTTTTGCCAATTGACGCTCACGACTCAGTTTCAAGCGCTCTTGTTCCAAGCGTTGTGAAACACCAAACCCCATGTCTTGCATTAGTATTTCATCGCCCGCTTGGCGCTCTTGGTTTAATCCAGCACGCACCATGGACAATTTCAGGCTGTTGTAATCACTCACCGGCACCAAAATGGTGTTACCGTCGAGTTTGTATTGTTGTTTTTGCTGATCGAGATAATCCAGTACTGGGATCAATTCTTCGGTTTCATACGCACCAAGTGGACGCATATCCGGTTCACGAACCCAGAAGAACAACATAACGATGAGCGCAACACAGATAGAAATGGAGAGCACCAGTACCACTTGGCGCAATAAATCGAGATCACCAACGGTAAAGTCCATTTTGCTGTCTTTTTTCGTTGATGTCTGGATTTTGCGTATCGTGGTCAAGGTCCGAGCTCGCCATTAAGGCGTGCTCACCACTACTGTTGGTCAACGCAAGATCGGTTGTTTGTTTATCATCAGCCACAATTTGCTACCCAAGTTATACTGGCATGTTCATCAATTCTTTGTACGCTTCTACCAATTTGTTACGTACTTGAATGGTGGCTTCAAACGCCACACTCGACTTATTGCGGGCAATCATCACGTCGGAAAGAGAGACTCCTTCATCGCCACGATCAAAGCGCATTTGCAAATCGCTTGAGGTCTTTTGTAGGCCGTTCACGTTGTTGATCGCGTTATTCAGCATTGCGCTAAAGTCTGCGCCAACTTTCTGACCTGTTGATGCGGGTTGAGTGTTCATCGCTTCGAACATCATCGCTTGCATTTCGCTGTTTAAACCGTCAAGTCTCATTGCTACCTCTGATGCCAATTCTTTGACTCAAAATTTCTATTCCTAACTCTAAAGAGCAATTTATATGCCATGCCCTCATCCTGGGATATCAATTCCAGCATCACGCATTTTAGCGAGCTTATAACGCAAGGTTCGTGGGCTGATACCAAGCTTCTCAGCCATCTCTTTACGACGCCCCTGACATTCGGCCAAGGTATCAAGAATGATCGCAAACTCTTGATCGCGGAGTTCCCCCCCCAATCCTGAACTTGGCGTTCCAGTACTCTGCACACTGGAGCTTTGAACCAAAGGTTTAAACACTTCAGGCTCAGCTACCGGTTTAATTTGCGGAGCGGCAACCGATTCACCCGCGACGACTTGTTGTAGGCTCCTGGCGTCATGCCAATCTACGCCTTCAAGCAAAATGTGCTCACTCGTAATATGGCCGTTCTCGCTTAAAATCAGCGCTCGCTGCACCACATTATCCAATTCACGTACATTGCCCGGCCAAGAATAATTCAAAAGTTTATTCACTGCATTAGGTTCAATACTCGGAACGGGTAAACCCAACTTTTTACAGTGACGTTCAATCAAATGATTCGCCAGTGGTTCAATGTCGTCTTTACGTTCACACAGGGCTGGCCACGTTAATGGGAACACATTCAGACGATAGTATAAATCTTCACGGAAATTCCCCGCTTGTACATACTGTTTCAAGTCACGGTTACTGGTGGCAAGTACACGAACATCCAACTTGATGCTTTTACGGCTACCTAAGCGCTCCACTTCACGCTCTTGCAGCACACGCAGTAACTTAGCTTGTAGGTTCAGATCCATTTCACTGATTTCATCAAGTAAAATAGTGCCACCCTGAGCTTGTTCAAATTTGCCGGGACACGCTTGTACCGCCCCCGTAAAGGCGCCTTTTTCATAACCAAACAGTGTCGCTTCCAACATGTTGTCAGGGATCGCCGCGCAGTTTATCGCGATAAATGGCCCCTCTTTACGCGGTGAAGCGTTGTGGATATAACGCGACATCACCTCTTTACCGGAACCACTGGGACCTAAAATCATCACGTTAGCATCGGTTTTCGCGACCTTTTCTGCTAAGGCAAGCAGTTTTAGGCTTTTGGCATCCGCGACCACCGCATCACCATTGTCATCGGATTTAACCGGAGCATAACGGCTGACCATATTCAGCAGCACTTCTGGTGCAAAAGGTTTTGCCATGTAATCAATGGCACCGTCTTTCATCGCGGAAACCGCATCTTGAATATTGGCGTAGGCCGTCATCAGTAACACGGGTAGGTTCGGCCAATGCTGCTTGATACTGCGTAACAGTGCTAAGCCGCCCATGCCAGCCATTTGCACATCAGAAACCACAATATCCACACTGTTAGACTTGAGTTTGAGTAAAGCGTCTTCCGCGCAATCGGCTTCTAGCCACTCATAACCCGCTAAAGCTAAGGTGTCGATCAATGCTTCGCGAAGACCTTCATCATCTTCTACGATTAAGACTTTGCTTTGAGCCATCTTCACTCTCCAGTCTCTGAGTTTGAGCTATCTACCTGACGTTCAAGGGGAATGCACATGGTAAAACAAGCACCTTCGCCCTCCTTGGATATCAGTTCTAATCGCCCACCATGGGCGCGACACACCATTTGCACTACCGCTAAGCCAAGGCCAGTGCCTTGGGAGCGAGTGGTAAAAAAGGGTTCCATAATTTTGTGCTGCAAAGATTCAGGCACTCCAGGGCCGTTATCTTGCACTGAAATTTTGAGTTCACCATTCACGGGGCGGAAAAACACATCAATTTGTGAGCCTTTGCCAGCAATTTGCACCGCATTCATCACTAAGTTACTGAGAGCAGAGGCTAATGCGTTGGCGTTCCCCAAAAGCATGGTCTCTTCACTTTCGACTTCTTGACCATAATCGATCTGGCTATTTTTTAGCGCCGTTTCCACCATCGGCATAAATTCGCAAGCCAGATCACCAATTGAAAAAGGCGCGACCACTTTATTATCGCCCCCTTTGGCAAACAGCAGCATGTCGTTAACTTGCTTTTCAAGATCATGTAGCCGATCGACAAGCTTGCTTTGAAAACGCTCGCGCGTTGCCGGCGGAAGATTTGGCGCAGCAAGATTGGCTGCATACAACATGGCACTGGAAAGTGGCGTGCGCACTTGGTGTGCAAGAGAGGCGACCATACGACCGAGTGAAGAAAGCCGTTGTAAATCACTGACCCGTGACTGCAATAACCGTGTTTCCGTTAAATCAGTGATGAGGATAAGCTGCCCTGTGGTTGAAGCTGAAATCGCCAAACGGACTTTACGGCCATTACGCAGTGAGATTTCATGCCCATCATCTTCTCTAGGTGCAAACGCAATTTGGATCACGCTATACCATCTTTCTCCCACCAAGGGGACATCCAACAAGCGCTGCGCTTCAGGGTTGGCTTCACGCACGATGCCTTGAGTATCAAGCAAAATGACCCCTGCGGGCATCACATCCAATACTTGTTTATAGCGCTCAACTTGATCTTCTAACGAGTCCAAATGGGAATGCTGCTCTTGCACTGCGCTGCTCATCA
This sequence comes from Vibrio metoecus, assembly GCF_000696385.1. GTDB lineage: Bacteria > Pseudomonadota > Gammaproteobacteria > Enterobacterales > Vibrionaceae > Vibrio > Vibrio metoecus. The sequence goes on from NZ_JJMN01000044.1 coordinate 30,741, forward strand.
TTCACTCTCTGTCTTAAAATGCAACAATGGCTTGACACGCAAGAGTCATGCCAAGCCATTTTATTTAAAAATCAACACGTTACCAATGCCAATATATTGACTATGGGTTTTCTTAGCGTTGCATGTTGTATTTGCGCATTTTCTCAACCAAGGTGGTACGCCGCATACCCAGCATATCTGCCGCCCGCGCAACAACGCCACCTTGCGCTTCTAACGCTTGATTGATCAGATTCACTTCTAGATCCGCCAACAGCTCTTTCAGATTCACCCCTTCAGGGGGTAACGCTTGTGGTGCATCGATATCGGCTGCGAACTCATGCGGCTCTTCAAAGTTGAAATCTTCTGAAAAAATGCCTTCCAGAACATCGCGCTCCTGCTCCTCAACCGAGCTAAATCGGCTAGGTTCAGGCTGGAATTCAGGAATATCGCTGTAGCGGTACTTGGTCGGCAAGTGGTTAACATCCACCAAACTATTGGGATAGAGGATCACCATACGCTCAACCAAGTTAGCTAATTCACGCACATTCCCTGGCCAATCGTGTTCCATCATCGAATTGATAGCACGAGGAGTGAAGCAGATCGGTTGCGCACCTTCCGCCTCCATACGCGTCATCAATTCTTGCAGTAGCAAAGGAATATCATCAATGCGATCGCGCAGAGCTGGCATTTCGATCGGAAAAACGTTTAAGCGATAGTAAAGATCTTCACGGAATTTCTGATCATCGATCATCTCTTCTAAGTTGCGGTGTGTCGCCGCAATCACGCGAACATTCGCTTTAATGGTGCAATTACCGCCCACCCGTTCAAAACAGCGCTCTTGTAACACGCGCAGCAGTTTTACCTGCATGCTCATTGGCATGTCGCCAATTTCGTCTAAAAACAGCGTGCCGCCTTCAGCCAGTTCGAAACGCCCTTTCCGTGAGGTAATCGCCCCCGTAAATGCGCCTTTTTCATGCCCAAACAGTTCGCTTTCTAGCAGTTCTGCAGGAATGGCTCCACAGTTAATCGGCACAAAAGGGCCATTGCGGCGTCCTGAGTGGTAGTGGATATTGCGAGCGACCACTTCTTTGCCCGTGCCCGATTCTCCGAGGATCAGGACATTGGCTTCAGTCGTCGACACTTGTTCAATCAGATGACGAACTTCTTGGATCCCCATGCTTTGCCCAACAAGGCTACGAAACAGGGTGTTTTTACGTGCCGTCGCAAGAACTTGAAAGCCTTTACGTCCAAGAAACTCTTTACAGTGGCGTAGTGCTTCACTCAACTGTGGATAGTTAAGAGGAAAATCTAATTCGCCAACGTAATTGGGAAACTCTTCTAAGGAATAAGACTGCTTATTCGCCATCAATAGCGGAATATGGTTTGCTTTGGTCAAAGATTGAATTAATTCTTGAGAAAGCGCTTGACCACGCAACGAACCTAAAATACATCCCGCCCACACCGCAGACCAATTGACTTGGGCAAGCTGAGTAGACTCAATGACCTCACACTGCTCTCCTACAAATTCTAAAATAACACTGAGATTGAGCCGGATCGCGGCATCGTCCTCAATCACAAGTAGTTTCGCTAAACTCTGCATAGGTGAGATTATTTGCCTTTATTATAAGAAGTTGTGGTTGCACCCGTTGAACATCATTTTCAGGTGATTCATTTTTGTTATATAACCTGAATAAACGATAGACAATTTGTGGAAATCAGCAACAAAAAAAGCCACTTGGCTAGTTAGTGGCTTCTATTCTATTTAAATCGGCAAATAAGGCAACCAAGCATTTGCTGGGTGTGATATCCGTTAAAAGTTTCCCTGACGGAAATCAAATACCCACTTCAGCGGCGGTCAAATTGTGGAATTCCGGCGGAATTTGATCCCAAGCTGATTTTATTTCACGAATGATCTCAATCACGTCATCCAGCATTTGTGGATCATTTTTATGGTTAGCTTGGGTAATTTGGTTGACCATAAAGTCATACAGTTGGTCGAGATTTTTAGCGATATCGCCACCATCTTCCATCGATAAGCAACTGCGCAGGCTGATGATGATATCCAGCGCCTTGCCTAAGCGCTCACCCTTTTGTGGAATGTTGCCCTGCTGCATTGCCGCCTTACCTTGGATAAGACGCTCAATGGCTCCCGCCATTTAACATTTTGGACGATTTTTATGCGGTGAGGCCGCACTTAGCTGGCTATCCACTGATACTTTTTTGTACGCCTGTAAAGAACCACGCATAGTCCTCCTCTTATAAAAACTTTTTGTATTGTTGAACGGATTTATTTCCGTGGCGATATTTATGAAGAGTTTGACCAATCGCCGCCGTTTTTAACAGCATCTGTTCAACAAGTTGTTGGGTATTACCAATTGCCTCGCGCCATAAATCGGATTGAGCCCATTCTGGGTGCTCGGCTAAATAGCCTAACAAGCTATGCAATAGCTGTTCCCTGTTATCGACCAACTGCAAAATATCTTCAGCATGAATATCATCTTCAGCCAGAAGAGTTGTTATTTGTTGATCAAGATCACTTAAATATTGCAGTTGTGCTTCCACATTAACCACCTAACGCATTCATCATGCCTGCAAGCTGGGATTGCATTTTCCCTGTGGCATCTTGCATGGCGCTGAATTTCGCGTGCGTACGCTTCTCTAAGCTGTCCATGCGGCGATCTAAAGCGCGCTGATCATCATCCAGTCGATAGGTTTGCTCTGTCAGAGTTTTTTCGCGCGTTCGGATGGAGCCAGTCACTCCCGTCATGCTCGAAATGGCATCTTCGACTCGTTTGGCAAAGCCTTGATTACCGCCAAAAAAATCACCTAACTTGGTGAAGTTACTGTTTAACTGGCGGTTGAGCATATCATAGTTGATTTCCAACGTCCCTTGTCGAGTCGTTGTGATGCCGAACTCTGTCAATGATTTTAGGTTATCTGGTGCTTGTTCGATGCTTGCCGAGAAAGCCGTTTTTAAGCGTGAGTCGGCACTGCGTACAATGCTGTCTCCGGCTAGTGGCCCAGCTTGTCCTGTACGGGGATCAACCCCTGCCAGTTCTTTGCTGGTTTGGAAAAATTGGTTATAGGCCGCCACAAACTGTTCAATGTCGGTACGCACCCGATCGCGATCATACTCAATGCCGATTTCGGCGGGAGTTTGGTTGCGCTCCGTCTTGCCTTTGAGGGTTAAGTTTACGCCTTCAATGGCATTTTCAATGATGTTGTTATTGCTTGATAAGGTGGCAACACCATCCAGTACGACCATGGAGTCTTGCGCCGATTGTACTTCGGTCATGCCGCCATAGCCATCAAACGCCGTCTGCGCCGCATCGAGCGCGGCTTGTGCTTTTTCGACTTGTTCGATGTAGGCACGCTCTTCAGGGCTGAGCTTGGATCGTGCCTGAGCTTTAGCCTCTTCTGGGGTCATTTTTCCGCTGCGAATTGCCGCTTCAATATCGGCTTTCTCTTGCGCAAGTTTCTGCTCTAATTTTTGCTGCGCTTCTTTGGGCGTCACGTAAGAATCGAGCAGTGTACCAGATGCGGTATTACTCCAACCTGGGACATCTGAGGCTTTTTCACTGCCTTTGGCATCGAGTTCTTCCTCGGGTTCCCAATAGGAATCGAGTAAAGTGCCGGAAGCCGTTTCACTCCAACCTGGAATTCGGTCTTCTGGCTTGAGGTATTTTTTTGCTTCACTTGCCGCACTGGCTGCCGCTTTAACTGCATTATCGGTGAGTTCACCGGCATTGGCAGCCGTATCTGTCGCGTTAGCGCCTTGCGCCGTTTGTGCCGTTTGTGCCGCATTGCGAATTTCTTGTGCAACTTCTTGATCCACTAACCGTGCAGCATCGCCGATCTTTTCTGCGACTTTCGCTGCGACTTTCTGCTGTTCAGGTGTCAGTGGGTTAATTAATTGCTGCGCTTGAGCACGTGCTTTTTCCAGATCGCGGACCCGCTGCTCAAGCGTTTTGTATTCGAGTTGTTTGAGAGGATTGCCAGGCTCAGCTTGAGCCGACATTTTTACACTGTTGTCTTTCCCCGATACGTTAGAGGCAACAATCAGCCGTGGCCCTTCCACATCGTTAATGATGGAGGCCCGCACGCCCGGGTTGGACTTTTCACCGTTTATTCCACGGACAATATCAACCAGTTTGGAATTGGCTTGTACATCTAGCGTAAAACTTTTATCCCCCAATGAAATTTGCAGCTTGCCTGGGCCAAACTTTGCATCTTTATCTAACACTTCAGAGGCAATTTTATGGCTTTGAGCAAGCTGCAACACATCGACGGAATAGTTGCCAGCGATCGCTTCCGTGGTGGCAGTCGCGGAGACAACCTTTTCATCACTGGTGTCGACTTTGCGCACAGCAAAAGCCTTCTCCTGACGAAACTGGGTCATCAGATTTTTCATCGTATCCAGCGACTCTCTGAGCCGACCATAGGCACTAATACTGGTATCAATGTTGGTGCGCTCATTGTCAATGCGTTGCTGCTTGGGTACGCGCTCCGCACTGACAATTTTGCTGACCATGCCATTGATATCAAAGCCAGTATTCATCCCCATCGGGCCTAAACTCATTCAATCACCTCAAAAACACATTCACACCTTTGCCATCAGTAAACCGGATCGATGATCCTGTTCACGGGCAAGGCGACGCAGTACTTCAAGCATCTCTTCCTCGGGGATTTGACGAATGATATCACCCGTCGAAGCTTCGTAGATGGTAACCACCTCGCGCCCGGATTCTTGATCCAATCTGAAAGACAGGCCTTTGTTGATAGATTTCACGAACTCGTTCATTTGATCCACCATTTTGGCAAGTTGCTCCTCGTTGAGACGTTGGCGCTGCCTAGCATGCTCCATAGCCGTATCAACCGATTCTTGCTGCTTTGCCCTGGCCTGCTCAGAAAAGTGTTCAGATGATTTATCTGCACGCGAAACCGAGCGGCTGTTCTCCCCTGAAAGCGAAACGCTTTTTGCATTATCGTTTTCTGAAGCAATTTTAATGCCACTTTGTGAGCCGTAAGGCTGGATGTTCGATGCGTAGGATGGTATTTCCATAACAATCTCCCTTCCACCTTATAAGTAACATTAACTACAAGTTACTTACTAGCTCGAATGAGCTTAAAGGGTTACCCCAATAAGCTCAGAGCTGCAGATGGTGACTGCTTCGCTTGCGCCAACACGGAAGTACTCGCTTGTTGCAATATCTGCGCTTTCGTCATCGCCGTAGTTTCACGAGCATAATCGGTATCACGGATACGGCTGCGAGACGCATTGACGTTCTCGTTGACGTTATCCAAGTTACTGATCGCGTGACCGAATCGGTTCTGGAACGCACCCAATGAAGCGCGTTGGCTATCCACCGCTTTCAGTGCACCGTCCAATACCGAAACCGCTTCTTGTGAACCCGCAACGGTCGAAACATCGATATTCGCCACAGTCACATCACGACCTGCGTCAAAGCCGATTTCACCGCCCAGTCCACCGCCAATGGTCACATCACCGTTCACTTTTTGCGATGAAGCAAACAGCTGCATTTTGCCGTTTTCACCCACAGAGGCTTTAACGTCATCGGTCTGACCGTTGATGTAGGTCGCGAGCTCTTCTAAGTCGTCACCTTGTTTGGCATTAATGGTTACTTCACGTGCTTCACCCTGTTTATCAGTGTAGTTCAGGGTTAAGTCGGTTGCAGCGCCTACGCGCCAGTCTGCGGCCTTCCCCTCTTGAGCACGGTAACTTCTGCCGCCCATTGCTTGGGTATCCGAGCGCATACTGCCCATGCTGAGCATGACAGCTTCACCGGAATCCGCACCGATCTGGAACGATTTGTTACCAAAGGAGCCGTTGAGCAGTTTGTTACCACCAAATGAAGTGGTTTCTGCAATACGGTTTAGCTCATCATTGAGGGCGGACACTTCTTCTTGAATCGCTCGGCGTTCAGAAGAGGAGTTCGAACCGTTAGAGGATTGCAACGAGAGGTCGCGCATCCGTTGTAAGATGTTGGTCGTTTCATTCATCGCCCCTTCAGCAGTTTGGGCGATAGAAATACCATCGTTGGCGTTTTTCACCGCCATATCCAAACCACGACTTTGCGATGTTAACCGGTTAGAAATTTGCAGACCTGCGGCATCGTCCCGAGCACTGTTGATTTTATAGCCGGACGACAAACGCTCCATCGATTTCTGCATGCCATCAGCAGCGCCATTTAGATAGCGCTGAGCGGTCATGGCAGACACGTTCGTGTTTACATTAATTGCCATATTGATCTCCTTAGGCGGATAAGTTGGTAAACCTCGGTGTCTCTCACCTCACGTCGGTTTACCTCATTTCTCTCGTATCCTGTAACGGCGAGAAATAAATATCCTTTAGAGAAATTTCAGGCTTTTTTTCGAAAAAAGAAAATCCCCTCCACTTTCGTGAAGTTAGGCACTGAATTAATGAAATCGGATGTAATAAAAAATCCAGCCGAAGCTGGATTTTTTGGCGGTGTGGGTATGATTAACCCAACAGGCTGAGTGCGGCGTTTGGCGCTTGTTTGGCTTGGGCCAGCACAGAGCTTGATGCTTGAGACAGGATTTGCGATTTGGTAAGAGCGGTCGTCTCTTTCGCGAAATCGGTGTCTTTGATACGGCTCTTAGAAGCATTCACGTTTTCGTTAATGTTATCCAAGTTGCTGATTGCATGGCTGAATCGGTTTTGGAACGCACCCAGTTCAGCGCGATGGCTATCTACATATTTCAGTGCAGAGTCGATAACCGCTACAGATTGTTGCGCACCACCAACTGAAGTTACATCGATAGTATCAACCGTTTCACCAGTACCTGCTTGCATGTTCAATGCACCAGCCAGACCACCAGAGAATGCGACATCACCGGTTACTTTGTTGTTACCAGCAAAGATTTGTAGCTGACCTTTCTCGTTGACCGACGCTTTCACCATGTCGGTTTGACCGTTGATGTAAGTCGCCACTTCTTCGATGTCATCACCTTCTTTGGCATTAACGGTAATGGTTTGGTCTTGACCGTCGATGTCTTTCAGCGTGAAAGTGATGTCGTTCGCACCTGCGGCTACTTTCCAGTCTTTGTCTTTGCTTTCAGTCGCAACGTAGCTGGTACCACCCATCATACGGTTATCACTGCGCATGTCTTTCAGGGTCAGCATTACCGCTTCACCGTTGTCGGCACCGATTTGGAACGACTTGGTTGAGAAAGTACCGTTCAGTAGTTTATTACCACCGAATGAGGTGGTTTCAGCCACACGGTTCAATTCATCGTTCAGCGCGGTGATCTCTTCTTGGATGGCCACGCGGTCAGCTTTAGAGTTTGAGCCGTTTGCCGATTGCAGTGACAAATCACGCATACGTTGCAGAATGTTGGTGGTTTCATTCATCGCGCCTTCTGCGGTTTGAGCAATTGAAATACCATCATTCGCGTTGCGTACTGCCACATCCAGACCGCGGCTTTGTACATTCAAGCGGTTAGAAATTTGTAGGCCTGCAGCATCATCTTTAGCGCTATTGATTTTAAAGCCTGAAGATAGACGCTCCATTGAAGTTTGTTGTGCGTTAGTTGCACCAGTCAAATAACGTTGAGCGGTCATTGCTGCTACGTTGGTATTTACATTTACTGCCATGGTGATTTCTCCAATTGATTTTCCGATGTATCCGGTTTCCGACGTCTCGGAAAACCAAAGTAGTTCTCTCAAAGTTACCTTTTATAACGGCGTGGTTTTTAAATCCTTTAGGGAAAATTTTCGATTTTTTAAGAAAAAAGTTTGTTTGGCGATAAATTAGGCATCAAACACATAAAATGCACAAAAAGTGCACTTTAGCACTCAAGGTTTCTCAACGGCGGACGATAAGGTGGGCTTATTCTTTAGTTACGCAGCAAAAACAACACGAATTTTGGCTGGCGTTTCGCTTGAGCCAGTACAGATGTACTGACCTGCTGCAAGATCTGCTGCTTAATCATTTGTGTGGTTTCTTTGGCGTAATCGGCATCTTTAATCCGACTATTAGACGCGGCCAAGTTTTCATGCACGTTATCAAGATTGCTGATCGCATGATGGAAACGATTTTGCATCGCACCCAATTCAGAACGGTGTCCATCAACATATTTCAGTGCCGTATCAATGACAGAAACAGCACGCTGTGCGCCGCCTGCACTGCTGATATCGAGATTATCCACCGCTTCATACCCCAACAAGTTAAGTTGTAACTCATTGGCGAGGCTACCACCAAACGCCAAGGTTCCTGAGGTTTCTTTCCCCGCGATGTAAAGCTGGAGCTGCCCCTTTTCATTGACGGAGGCCGAAACTTTATCGGTTTGTCCGTTAATATAAGTGGCCAATTCCTCAATATCATCCCCTTCCTTGGCTTGGATCTGAATGTTCTCATTCTCCCCTTGCGCATTGACGTAGTTAATATTGAGTTGTTGCTTACCTTTCGCGACTTGCCACTTTTTATCTGCCATTGCGGCGGCAACATAACTAAAGCCACCCATATCCAAACTGTCGGATCGCATATTGCGCAGTGAAAGCTGTACCGCCTCACCACTGCTGGCTCCAATTTGGAAACTGGCTTTGACAAACTGACCATTAAGCAGTTTTCGCCCCGCAAAAGAGGTGGTTTCAGCAATTCGATTCAATTCATCATTTAAAGCGGCCATTTCCTCTTGTAATGCGGTTCTATCTGCGGCGCTATTCGAGCCATTCGCGGATTGTAAAGAGAGGTCGCGCATACGTTGCAATAGCTGAGTGGTTTCCTGCATTGCCCCTTCTGCTGTCTGCATGATCGAAATACCATCGTTGGCATTACGTACAGCAATACTGAGGCCCCGCATTTGCGTTTCCAGACGGTTCGAGATCTGTAGTCCCGCAGCATCATCTTTGGCGCTGTTAATACGGTTACCAGAGGAAAGGCGCCCCAGAGATTGATTGAGCATCTCGGACGCAGAATTAAGATGTCGCTGTGCTACCAGCGCTGACACATTGGTGTTTACCGTCATGGCCATGGCTGCTGCACTCCTTACACTATTGCTTACTTGTTCTTTTATCGGTGCGAGCTGCGTTTTCTTTAATCAAAAAACCGAGCACTGGGCTCGGCTTTTGTATGAAACATATGCAACAGTGTTGCATTACTGATTTTTCAGCTCTAGCGTTTGCAACATCACTTGCGATGGCGCAAAGAAATAAGCCCCTGTCACAGCTTTGGTAAAGCGCAGCAGTTGGTCTGTTTTTCCATCGGTCACACCATACATGCTTTCCAGCATGGTTTTGAAATTATGCAGTGTGTGACAGTAAGCAATAAACAGTAGGCCGTGATCGCCGCTCACGCTGCCATACGGCAGGCTGTGACGAACAATCTTCAATCCTTTGCCTTCTTCTTTAATATCCACTCGGCCCACATGCGAAGCGGCCGGAACATTCTCCAGCTCGACAGAATCGGGCTTAGTACGGCCAATCACTTTTTCTTGTGCCGCTAAGTTGAGTCGGCTCCACGCGGGCAGGTTGTGCACAAAGCGTTGCACCATCACATAACTGCCACCTGCAAATTCTCCATCGGCTACCAAAGCAACCTCTGCACGTTTCTCCGCTTTCGGGTTTTCTGTGCCGTCGATAAAGCCGGTCATGTCGCGCGCATCTAAATAACGGAAACCGTAGGTTTCGTCTACCACTTCAATATCTTCAGCGATATCACTGATCCCTTTACGCAGGGCAATAAAAACAGTAAGTCGTGGCGCGTCGAGTGACAATGGATCAGCACATCCACATCCGTGCTTGGCGCGTGAGTTTCGCCCTCACCCAGCTCAGGAAAATCAATCAGTTCTGGTGGCGACGCCATCTCAAAATGGCTCCAAAAACCTTTGCTGAACGCGACAGAAACCGTCAGATCTGCTCCCGGCTGATTTTGATTGATTTCCTCAACTAACGCAGGCAGCGCTTTAAGTGCTTGCAAAACATTCGCGTGGTTTTGACGAACTTTAATCAGTGTGTACAGGGCAAATGGGCCAGCTTCCGGCACGATTGCAGTCTGTGACTTAAACATAATGAGTCCTCACTTTTAGGTTTTGCTCAGTGTAATAAAAAGTTAAATCCCTACGTTGATGATGATCATACCTTGTCTAACACGGGGATTTGTAAACTGTCTTTGACGTGGCGGCTCTGTACAAGATAAATGCCAAACCACAGCAGCAAGACCAACGTTAGCGCATTCGCCCAGTGAAATGCGCCCTGCTGCAAATAAACATGGAAAGCCGTTTGAATAGCCTGACCGATGACAGTCAACAAAGTCATTGCACGACCTTGAGCCACGATTCGGTTGACCCATCCACGTTGTGAGTTACGCAACGTAATCAACCACATCAAGCTGAGAATAGGCACGCCCATCGCCAATCCTACATAAAGCAACGAATGATCAGGATAGATTAAAGACAGCAAACGCGAACCATGTTCGCGGCTCACTCCTGCCATCACAAACATGACCCAAGCCCGAATAAGAAACAGCCATCCTAGCCATAGCCATAGCGGCGCTTTTAAAAATCCTTGGCTATCATACTGTTCTAGCGAATAACGCACGGGGTTCTCTACTGATAAATCACGGGCTTTCCACTCTAGCGCAATTCATCCAAATGACCACTGCTAATTCTTGAGAAGCGCCATTTTTTACTGAAGCATCACATGCTAGTCTTAGCCCTCAAGCTTTTTAATTCGAGCCGATAATGAAAAATTCCACGCCAATACCTTCTGAGCAAACGCAACAAGAGGCGCAGAAAATCGCCAAAGCCACCCAAAGACCAGGGCAAACCAAAGAGCAGACGAAACTGACTTACCCAAGGTATCGAAAAAGGGATTGCACTGTATAAGAAGCAGCAAAAAGAGAAACATCGACAAGCCGATAAACTGCGTAAAAAGGCGTTAAAAGCCAAGCAATCCTCGACGGAGGAAATCCACGAAGCGGATGACTATGTATCGGAGCTAGACGATGTATCTCATACCAATCAAGCCAAACTCGCATGGATATTATTAGTGCTCAGTTGGGTAGGCTTTATCACTTATTGGTGGTGGCAAAACAGCTGATGTGCACCAACATGATGTGGACAAAGAAAAAGCCAGCGATGCTGGCTTTATGCACAAAATCCTAGACTTTCCGCAATATCTTTTTTTCGTTCAGTCACCCATTGACTGTCAAAGGGTCCCCAGTCTGAGAGCTGGTAGTAGCCATCGTTATGTCGACGACCATCTTGAACAAAATTTAATTCAATGCCGATACCCGGCATGGCTTTAATCACATCTTGAATGGTGCGACGTGGCCAACCCGTTTTTTCGATGAGCTTAGGGACATTGGGTCGCTCAAGGCTTTCCACTAACAAAGCTAAATACAGGCGCCTTGCAAAAACAGGACTCAGTTCCATTGATACCTCCTAAAGTGTGCTGTGCTCATTATTTCCGTTTTACCGTGTCATGTGTTGCGTTTGATCAAGAACTTGCCAATCGATTTATCTTGACGGGGTATTTTTTCTTTGCGTGAAATATCTACATCACACTTTTGTCTCTGCTGCCCCTTCCTGTTAGGATTGAACGCACAATAAGCAAGGTTGCAGCGAGCTACGCTTCGTCTAGCAATCCATTCAGCCCTTCAATAAAAGCAAGGATAAACATGACAAACATTCTGTATGGCATTCCTAACTGCGACACGATTAAAAAAGCACGTAAGTGGCTAGAACAAGAGGGAGTTCCCTATCAGTTTCACGATTATCGTAAAGATGGCATCACACCTGAGCTTATTGCTCGGTTTTGTGATCAGTTAGGTTGGGAACAGGTACTCAATAAACGCGGCACCACCTATCGCCAACTCAGCGATGAACAAAAAGCCACTTTGAATGCCGAGAATGCCGTGGCATTGTTAGTTGACCAACCGGCAATGATTAAACGCCCTATTTTACAGCGCCAAGATACGCTCCATCTTGGCTTTAGCGATACGCAGTACCGCGCTCTTTTCTCTTAATACAAGGATTTCAAGGATGATAGATAGCCCTGTTCTGGCTCTGGCAAAAGATCTCATCAGCCGCCAATCGGTCACACCTGCAGATGCAGGATGCCAAGATGTAATGATTGCGCGCTTAAAAGCGCTTGGGTTCGAAATTGAAAGCATGGTGTTTGAAGACACCACCAACTTCTGGGCTCGCCGCGGCACGCAATCTCCCCTGTTTGTTTTTGCAGGTCATACCGATGTGGTGCCTGCAGGCCCTTTGGCGCAGTGGCACACTCCTCCTTTTGAGCCGACTGTGATTGATGGTTTCCTGCATGGGCGTGGCGCAGCAGATATGAAAGGCTCGCTGGCTTGTATGATTGTGGCGGTAGAGCGCTTTATTGCCGAACACCCCGATCATCAAGGCTCGATCGGTTTTTTGATCACTTCTGATGAAGAAGGCCCCTTTATCAACGGTACCGTCCGTGTCGTAGAAACGCTAATGGCACGTAACGAACTGATCGATATGTGTATCGTCGGTGAGCCGTCCAGTACCCTAGCCGTAGGCGATGTGGTGAAAAATGGCCGTCGTGGCTCCATCACTGGGGATTTGAAGGTAAAAGGCACTCAAGGCCATGTTGCTTATCCGCATCTGGCTAATAATCCCGTGCATAAAGCGCTCCCCGCATTGGCTGAATTGGCCGCAACTTCATGGGATGAAGGCAACGCGTTTTTCCCACCCACTAGCTTTCAAATCCCGAATTTGCAAGCTGGCACTGGCGCCTCTAACGTGATCCCTGGGGAATTTGATGTGCAATTTAACTTCCGTTTTAGCACCGAACTCACCGATGAAGAGATCAAACGCCGCGTACATTCGGTTTTGGATGCTCACGGATTGGATTACGACCTGAAATGGACACTCAGTGGTCAACCTTTCTTAACCGATGCTGGTGAACTGCTCGCCGCCGTTGTGGCTGCTGTTGAAGAAGTCAACCATCAAGCTCCTGCGCTCCTGACGACAGGCGGAACATCCGATGGTCGCTTTATCGCACAAATGGGGGCGCAAGTTGTGGAGCTCGGTCCCGTTAATGCCACCATTCACAAAGTTAACGAATGTGTGCGGATTACTGATTTGGAAAAATTGACCGACATGTACCAAAAAACCTTAAATCACCTTCTAGGCTAACTATGACGGCAGAGCAGTTGACCGGCCAAATTGGCACCCATTTGGTGTCAGTTTGGGTAGGACAAAAAGCATTTCAGGTTCATCCGCAAGTGAGTGCCGACTTGTTGGCACTCAAACAAGCGGCGCACGATGCTGGATTTAATTTGTGCATTGCGAGTGGTTTTCGCCCTTTTGAACGCCAGTTAACCATCTGGAATCAGAAGATGACGGGCCAAAAGCCGATTTTAGATGAACAAAGCCAACCTTTCGCAGTGGATAGATTAAGCGAGGCAGAAAAAATACTGGCCATTTTACGCTGGTCAGCCTTACCGGGCGCGAGCCGTCACCATTGGGGAACGGATTTTGATGTCTACGACCGAGACGCCTTGCCTGAAAATACAAGCCTACTGCTTGAACCTTGGGAATACTTAACCGGTCACCAAAGTCAGTTCTACCTATGGCTAGATGCCCACCTTGCTGAGTTTGGCTTTTTTCTGCCCTATCAGAACGGGCAAGGGGTTGGTTTTGAGCCTTGGCATATCAGCCATAAAGTAACCGCGCAACAATGCCTTGCGGAGCTTACTGAACCGCGATTACGTGAACAACTTTCCAAAGCAGACATCGAAGGTCAATCAACGATTCTCACGATGCTACCGGAGCTTTATCAGCGCTTCATTACCAATATTAGTGAGGGATAAAATGGAGATATTGTTTAACCCTTGGGTGATCTCTTTCATTGTCGTTGCGGTCATTGTCGGCAATATTGCCGCCTTGAAATACACCGCCAATATGAAAGTAGGACAAATGGGAAAAAAGAGTGAACTGGATCGATTAAACGAACTGGATAAGCAGCGCAATCCTCAGTCTAGCGATACATCCAAACAAACGACCGCCCCCGAAGACAAGCCATAGTGACTGATGAAGTTCAAAAAAGAAGGGATGCCACTGCATCCCTTCTTTTTACTTTGTTATTCGTTTTGAAATGAGAGCATCAAAACGCCCCCTTTCACATTACTTCTTATCCACTACCGCAGAGAGTACAGGAACCATCTCTTTAAGCAGGGCTTCATTAACCGGTTTTCCTGAAGAGTCAGTCACGTTAATCGAAGTACGGTTACCCAAATCGCCAAACAAGAAAGTATACGTCCCTGATTTTAGCTCAATCGGTTTTACGCCAATCTCTTGCCAGAAATCATCATCCGGCGAAGCGTATTTCGCTTTAACAGTACCTTGCGACTGGTTACGTTCTTCAATGGTAAAGCCCATCTTAGGAAGCAACTCTGGTAAACGTTGCCACAACACATCATAAGGTGTACGCGCGATAATCACAGGGAAGCCACTACGGTCTGCGCCCATGGTGATCGGGATCTGCTTCACCAACTCTTGAGCACGACGCGCCGCTTCCGCACGAATGTCGGAATCATAACGAGTGGTCACCAAGTTCGTCATAAAGGCGTTATAGCGCTCTTTATTGGTGGCAGAGACGGTTTGCACTTGGCCATTTTCACGCCAACCAACCAGTGAAATCTTGAAACCGTAACGGTTGTTGTTCTCCACCATCGACATTACGTAGCGGCTACCGATGGTGACATCTTCATCTTCGGAAACCCACTCAACCCAATCCGTTTCAACCATAGAATCGGTTTGCTTACGTAGCGGAATCTTACGCTCAGCGATCATATTCAGTGCAGTTTGCCACTACTTTTTTGGGCTTCATCTTGGCGCACCATCCACAGCGTTACTTCACCATTTTGGCGTTCTGCGCGAGCACCTGGAATCAACTCCAACACTTGTTGTGGAGGACGAATATCGACCGTACTCCCCACACCACCGAGGAAATCACCTTGGGGAATATCGTAGTTAGGGTAGAACTGTGGCGTGGAACCTTGTGGTAATACCCAAGGCTTAAATTCTGTGGTTTCGAGGTAGTCGAAATCGTTTTTGGCTTGGCGTCGCTGCGTCGGGCTGCTGGAGCAAGCACTTAAAACCAAAACAGCCAGTGAACCGAGAACTAGCTGGCGAGAAAACTTCATTGAAACTCCTAAAAATGACCGGGGTTATCAGACCCCGGCATTGTAATAGATAGCGCCTTAATAAATACAGGCTTCAGACAGTGCTTGGGCAACGATTGGACGCGCTTGTTCCGACAGTTGGGTCAAAGGTAGACGCAGATCACCATTTGTGATCAATCCCATTTTGTGGGCAGCCCATTTCACTGGGATTGGGCTGGATTCGATAAACAGATTTTTGTGCAGCGTCATTAAACGTTGATTGATGATTTCTGCTTCTTCAAATTTTCCTTCCAGAGCCAAATGCATCATCTTCGCCATATCGGCAGCGGCGATATTGTTGGTCACAGAAATGACGCCTTGACCACCAAGTTTCACAAACTCAAGACCCGTTGCGTCATCACCACTGAGCAGCACAAACCCTTTCTTACACATTTCAAGGTGTTTTGCCACGCGGCTGAGATCGCCTGTTGCATCTTTTAAAGCCACAATATTCTTGATTTCAGATAAACGGGCCACCGTTTCTGGACGCATGTCGACTGCCGTACGTCCTGGAACGTTATACAAAATCACAGGAATGTCGGTTTCTTGCGCAATCGCATTATAGTGAAGGAACAGCCCCTCTTGAGTCGGCTTATTGTAGTAGGGCGTGACACTCAAATAACCAGATATGCCGGTGTTATTGAGCAGACGACTGAATGTAACCGCTTCATGCGTTGCATTAGCGCCCGTTCCGGCAATAATCGGAAGTCGGCCTTCAGCAAACTCAACCGTTTTAGCAACCACCTTTACGTGCTCTTCGACCGTCAGCGTGGCGGATTCACCCGTGGTGCCGACAGACACAATCGCATCGGTTCCAGCATCAACATGGAAATCGACTAACTTTTTCAGGCTGATATAGTCGACCTCTCCGTCTGGAGTAAATGGGGTAATTAACGCAACGATACTTCCTGAAAACATGTCTATCTCCCTAATCTGATACTCTCAGCATGGTAATGCATGGCGCTAAAAAAAGACAAGCGGAGAAATGGGCTTAAATCGCCATGCGGATGAATATTGATAAGACGCCCTCATAAAACGGCATCTTGATGAATCGTCTTTATACACAGTGCAGCCGAGTGGGTGTCAAACCACCGTCATTTTCAGGGGCATCGCACGGAAAAACGCGTTTGTTCACGGTTTTTCTATACTTTAACTGTGTTAACATGCCCGAAAAATCATCTTAAAAGTGACAGTATGACCCAGCATCTTGTGATCACCGCCGTGGGCACCGACAGACCCGGCATTTGTAATGAAGTGGTTCGATTGGTTACCCAAGCGGGTTGCAACATCATCGATAGCCGTATTGCTTTGTTTGGAAAGGAGTTTACTCTCCTGATGTTGATCTCCGGATCCCCGAGCAGCATCACTCGCGTTGAGACAACACTCCCCTTGCTAGGTCAACAACATGATCTGATCACTATGATGAAACGTACTTCACCTCATGATCATCAAAGTCATGCTTATACCGTTGAGGTGTATGTTGAGTCTGACGATAAATTGGGGCTCACGGAAAAGTTCACTCAGTTTTTTGCTCAACGCCAAATCGGTATGGCCTCACTCAGCGCACAAACCATCAGCAAGGAAAAGCTGCACAGTGAGCAAGATCAGTTCCATATTGCGATTGGTGCGCGTGTGGATTCCGGCTGTAATCTGATGCAACTGCAAGAAGAGTTTGATGCCTTGTGTGAAGAACTTGATGTTCAAGGTTCGCTTAATTTTATAAAAAATAGTCAGTAATCAAAGGGATCACTATGAACACTCTCACCGCAGGAACTCCAGCGCCAACCTTTTCTCTGCCAGATCAAGATGGCAAGGCGATTTCACTTGCTGATTTCGCAGGTAAAAAAGTGCTGCTTTATTTTTACCCTAAAGCCATGACACCCGGCTGTACCGTTCAAGCACAAGGTCTGCGTGATGTTCAAACAAAATTGCAGGCACATAATGTGGTCGTACTGGGCGTCAGCATTGATCCGGTAAAACGTCTCGGCAAGTTCATCGAGCGAGATAACCTCAATTTCACACTGCTGTCAGATGAAGATCACCAAGTGGCGGAACAGTTTGGTGTATGGGGCGAGAAAAAATTCATGGGTAAAGTGTTTGATGGTTTGCATCGCATCAGCTTTTTGATCAATGAACAAGGTGTGATTGAACAGGTATTTGATAAATTCAAAACCACCAACCATCATGAAGTTGTGTTGAACTACCTAAACCAAGCGTAATTCGCTTTCTATGATAACCCACAAGCTTATCTAAATTTAAGGCCAGTCAATGACTGGCCTTACTATTTATTGTGAGTAAACCGAGCTACACAATAAAGGTATTGAGTACTTTGCCTTGCTCACGCACGTTTTCGGTTTGCACTTGCATTGCCAAACTAGCCGCTTTGGCTGAATCGGCAACCAGAGTCGAGAGGTCTTTGATTTTGACCGTGTTGGTGTTGATCTCTTCGGCAACCAGACTCTGCTCTTCTGCTGCTGATGCAATCTGCATATTCATATCGCTGATACGCTGAATCGCGCTGCGGATCCGTTGCAGTGATTCATCGGCACGCTGCGCTTTTTGTACCGCATCATCGGCCGTGTATTTACTTTCATTCATCGCGACCGAAACCGCACTCGCACCACTTTGCAGTTGTTCAATCATGCTGCGAATTTCCGTTGTCGATTGCTGTGTACGCTGTGCTAGGGTACGAACCTCATCCGCAACTACCGCGAAACCGCGGCCGGATTCTCCTGCACGCGCAGCCTCAATCGCCGCGTTTAGTGCCAGTAAGTTAGTTTGGTCAGCAATATCGTTAATCACTTTTAAGATGGTTTCGATGTTACCCGTCGCCACTTCTAACCCTTTCACCTCTTCTACGGCTTGTTCAATACGTGCTGATAGCGCATCAATCGAACGCGTAGTATCACTTACGACCTTGCTGCCATCTTGTGAGGCTTCATCGGCCTCATGAGCCGCCGCCGCCGCCCCTTGAGCATTGTTGGCAACTTCGGTTGCTGTCACGGCCATCTCGTGCATTGCGGTCGCTAACTGCTCTAATTCTTGCAACTGCTGAGACATGGCACTGGCTGATTCATGAGCCCCCTGAACCGTCTGCTCGGTACCATGCATGATCTCGGCGCCAATCCCTTTAAACTGCTTGAATACGTTTTTGTAACGTTTCGCTAAATACGTTGAAATCCTTCGCCAATATCGCGAATTCCATATCCGTATTGGTATCTAGGCGTTTGGTTAGATCACCTTGGCCTGAAGCCACATCTTCAATCGCACGGCTTAACGCACCGAGTGGTTTCATCAGCACTTTAATTAAGAAGCTCAGACCAACGATGCTCAGTAATACGCCAATTACGGTGTAAATCAGCGAGCTGCGACGTAAATCATTCACCATCGCGAACGCGACAGATTCATCAACCACGGCACCGATATACCAATGTTCTGACGGTACTTGGGCAAACTTAACTAAGTAGTATTTGCCATCAAGCTCAACCCGCTGAGTTCCCTCTTTTAGCTCCACATTCGGCAAGAATTTGCTGAACTTCTCGCCGTTATTTTCTGCATTAGGGTGCGCAATCGTAATACCGTCTGCGGTGGTGATGAACAGATAGCCCGCATCAAACAAGTTAATCGAGTTGACCAGTTGCGCCAATTGTGTAAGTTCTACGTCGTAGAACATGGCACCAATAAAATTGTTCTGTTGATACACGGGCGTGCCGATAGAAATGATGATTTTCTTGGTTGAAATATCTACATACGGCTCTGTAACCGTCAGCTTCCCTTCTCGTTTCGCATCGATATACCAAGGACGCTTGCGGGGGTCATAATCGGAGTTCGGCTCCCAGCCATCATCGTTTTCCACAACCGAGGCATCAGACTCATACCCCAAACCGATCGCTAAAAAGCTGCCTTTTAAATTCGGCGCTTCCAAAACGTTTTTCACAAACGTTTTATTGGTTGGATCAAGTTCCAACACTTCTGTCGTCGATTGGGCGAGCCCCTTTTTACTCGCGAGATCCGACTCTATGGTGTTTTTAACCCCTTTCACCATTTCCATCAGACTATCTTGCACTAATGACTCAATCTCCTCACGCACCGTTGAAAGCTGCTGAAAGGAAAGCAGTGCAATAATACACAGTAATAAAGCCGATGAAGCGGCAACGATCTTCTGACTAAACCGTCATAATTCCCAATCCTTCTGTTTCTGGGTTCCAGATAACCGCAGTGCGATAAATAATCTTGATTAACCTGACTTTCTTATAAGTGCTATATCGCCAACCTTCTTTACAAACTTTAGTCTGAATTTTTAGTTTTGGGCTGCAAGACAAGAAAAAACCAGCATTACGCTGGTTTTTTCTTTACGAATAACTCTCTTTGTTCGGCTCTTCATCGATACTAGGAAGGGCTTTCCATACTGCTTTGACTAAGGTTGCCAGTGGAATGGCAAAAAATACTCCCCAAAATCCCCACAATCCGCCAAATACCAGCACAGCGATAATAATGGCAACGGGATGCAAGTTAACCGCTTCAGAAAACAGGACGGGAACTAACACGTTGCCATCCAGAGCTTGGATAATGCCGTAAGCGATCAGCAAAGTATAAAACGGTGGAGTTAGCCCCCATTGAAACAGGGCAACAATCGCCACAGGTACAGTCACGGCCGCCGCACCAATATAGGGAATCAACACGGAGAGACCAACCGCAACCGCTAACAGCACGGAGTAACGCAGATCTAGAATCGCGAAAGTGATGTAACTCACTGTTCCCACAATCACAATTTCCAACACTTTTCCACGAATGTAGTTAGAAATTTGTTGGTTCATTTCTTCCCATACTTTAGTGGCGAGCTTACGGTTGCGCGGCAGAATACCGCTTGCCATGCGCAGCATCTCTTGTTTATCTTTCAACAAGAAGAACACCAAAAGTGGTACCAGAATTAAATAAACCCCTAATGTTGCCAAACTCACTAAAGACGCTAACGAACCTTTCACGACGGTTTCGCCCATGCCAAGCACTTTGTTTTTCGCATTGTTGATCACCGACTCCACGATCTCTAAATGCGCCAGTTCTGGAAAACGCTCAGGCAGAGTAGTGATGAACTTTTGCGTACCGTTGTACATGTTCGGAACATCATTGATTAAGTTGCCCACTTGCTTCCATATTGTCGGAACCAATCCAAATACCGCCAGGATCATCAAGCCAGTAAAGACGGTAATCACAATGATCACCGCTAAGGTACGAGGAATACGTAAACGGCGCAGTTGAGTAACAGGCCACTCAAGCAAATAAGCCAGCACAATTGCAACCAATAGTGGTGCAATTAGATGCCCAAAGAAATAGATGGTAATAAAACCAAACAGTAAAATCGCTACCAAACTGGCAGCATGTGGATCGGAGAAGCGTCGTTTATACCAACGACTGACCATTTCAAACATTAAACGAAGTCTCCTTACTCACCATGAGCGAACAATGATCGTGTTTTTGAGTACGCTGACATTGTACTGGCTGTTGAGCCATATATTGTTCAATGTCACGTAATGAGGCGGGATCGGCAATCAAAATGGTCAGCGCTTCACAGGGTAACAGTGCTGCAGTTGCCCGTTTAGCCAGCAATAATGCCAGAGGGCAACGTTGCTCCCGCAAATCGAGAATAATCGGTTCCATTCTGCCGCTTAATCCTTAATATAGGTGGCACATTGTATCGGCTTTCGGTCAGGGTTACACCTATTGTGCGTTCGCAGGTGGCGGATTTTGACAGGAAATTCACTACAGGATAGTCAGCTTGAGAAACCAATTGGGTTCGACTGTGTCTTACTGGCAGATAAACTCGGAGTATTCACCGCCATTATGAAATTGTTCCCGACTCGCACTCTGTTATGTTTGTGCATTGCTGCGCAATGTCTCCCTGCGGTTGCACAAACGGAAGCGATCGAACTGCCTGATATCGGCACCGTCGCAGGTTCCACCTTGACCATAGATCAAGAGCTGATTTATGGCGATGCCTACATGCGCATGCTGCGCAATAATCAACCGGTGATTAATGATCCGGTTCTGAATGAGTACATTGACAGTTTGGGGCATCAATTAGTCGCCAATGCCAATGATGTCAAAACCCCCTTCACTTTCTTCTTAATCCGCGATCGCAACATCAACGCTTTTGCGTTTTTTGGCGGTTACGTAGCTCTGCATTCAGGGCTCTTTCTACATGCACAAAGTGAAAGTGAACTGGCTTCGGTCATGGCACACGAAATTGCCCACGTGACCCAGCGTCACCTCGCCCGAAGTATGGAAGAGCAAGCACGCCGATCACCGGCGACCATTGCGGCTCTGGCGGGCTCTTTGCTACTTGCGATTGCCGCCCCAGAAGCCGGGATTGCTGCGATCAACGCCACGATGGCAGGTACTATTCAAGGGCAAATTAACTACACGCGCAGTAATGAAAAAGAAGCCGACCGATTCGGCATCGCAACCTTAGCCAAAGCGGGATTTGATGCCAATGCGATGCCACTGTTTTTTAGCCGCTTAGCGGATGAATATCGTTATGCCAGTAAGCCGCCACCGATGCTGCTGACGCACCCTTTACCGGAAGATCGCATCACAGATAGTCGTGAACGTGCACGACAATATCCACCGCTCAAGCTCGCCCCTCATCTGGATTACCACTTGGCGCGCGCACGAATCATCGCTCGTTATGCAGGGATTGAGGCAGATGCCGCTTTAGATTGGTTTGCTCGTACGGAGAAAAAAATCGATCCGACACTGCAACCTTCTATCCTCTATGGTAAAGCGTTGGTCTATCTCGATCAGAAACAGTTTGATAAAGCAGAACCTCTGCTCACTCAACTCATTAAAGAGCAGCCCGATAATCATTTTTATCTCGATGCGATCAGTGATCTTTATCTTGGCACTCAGCAAGCCGTTAAAGCACAAAATTTACTGGAAAACGCACTAAAACGAACCCCAAACAATTCGGTATTAACCATTAACTATGCCAATGTGCTGCTTAAGCAAGATAAGTTCGATGAGGCCATTCGTATTTTACAGCGTTATACCCATGACAACCCCAATGATATCAATGGTTGGCAATTACTCTCTGAGGCAAATAGCCGCTTAGGAAATAGCGCCGAAGACTTGGCGGCTCGTGGTGAAATCATGGCGCTGCAGGCAAATTGGAACAAAGCGATTCAGTTTTATACCCAAGCAAGCCAACTGGTTGAACTCGGTAGCCTCGCTCAGGCCCGTTATGATGCGCGCATTGATCAATTAATGGTTCAGCGTGAACGCTTTTTATCCCTCCAATAATAAAATCTGATTAAGGAGAATCCATGTCAGTCGTGATTTATCACAACCCAAAATGCTCAAAAAGTCGTGAAACCTTAGCCTTGCTCGAAAGCCAAGGCATTACACCTCAAGTCATTAAATATTTGGAAGAATCCCCTTCCGTTGCGCAGCTTAAACGCCTATATCAACAATTAGGGCTGAGCGATGTTCGGGGGATGATGCGTTGTAAAGAAGATTTGTACAAAGAGCTGAATCTAGGCAATAGCCAACTCAGTGATGATGACCTGTTTGCAGCGATGGCTGAACACCCCAAACTGATTGAACGCCCTATCGTGGTCTGTAACGATCAAGCTCGGCATGGCCGACCACCCGAGCAAGTGCTCGAAATCCTATGATTTCGGTTGTTGTCCTTTATTACAGTCGGCATGGCAGCACCCTAGCCCTCGCACGCCAGATCGCTCGGGGTATTGAATCGGTCACGGGCTGCCAAGCTCTACTGCGTACCGTTCCTGAGTGGGATGAAAACGAGCGCGCAAGCGATCCTTATCTTACTTTGGAAGAGCTAAAACAATGTGATGCTTTGGCCTTTGGCAGCCCAGTTTGGTTTGGCAATATGGCGGCCCCCTTAAAGCACTTCTGGGATCAAACTACGCCACTTTGGCTCAGTGGCGCACTGATCGATAAGCCGGCTTGTGTCTTTACTTCCTCCGCCACTTTGCATGGTGGGCAAGAAACTACCCAACAAAGCATGATGCTGCCCCTGTTGCATCACGGTATGTTGATCTTAGGGATTCCCTACTCAGAACCAGCTTTGCACACGACTCAATCTGGTGGAACACCTTATGGTGCTAGCCATGTTCATCAACAAAAATCGCTTTCACCGGAAGAGGCAGAGCTAGCTCGCCAGTTAGGAAAACGCCTCGCCAATGTGGCCAAACAGTTAAAAGGATCCGTATGACCACACCTAACATGCAACCTCGTACTGCGTTTTATCGCTGGTTGGCACTCAGTGCGAATCTGGGGTTACTGGTTTGGATTGTCTTGTGGCAATTGAAACTCTCTCCCCATCCCCATCTCAATGCCATCGCATTAGTGGTCGGGTGGGTGATCCCTCTGCTACTCCCTCTTTGGGGCATCCTCAAAGGCAAACCTTATACCCATGCATGGGCGAACTTCGTGCTGATGCTCTATTTCTTGCACGCCCTAACCTTGTTGTATGTAGATGGGGGTGAGCGTTGGCTAGCATTGATTGAGCTTGTACTGACCTTCACCGCCTTCATTGGTAATACACTTTATGCACGCTTACGCGGCCAAGAACTGGGGTTAAAACTCACCAAGCTGTCAGAGGTTGAAAAGCAGGAAAAATCACGTTTTGACCACCCATGATCTTTTTGCTCATTGAGGGCTAATCGCCCATAACGATACCGCTGGTTTGCCCTCCCCCAACGTGGATAAAAAAAATAGCGCCTCTGTAGGCGCTATTTTTTTCGATACGATTTTTGATGACTTAACCTTGCCAAGAAAAATACAGCGTAGTGGATAAAGCCGGTTGAGGAGCGACTGCAGGCTCTTGGTTTTCATTCAATGAACCTTCAGTTGGCGCCTCTGAAGTGAAATTATCGGTTGCAGAAACATCATCTTGCGGCGCTTCCATTCGAACCACTTGTCCCATTCTCACCACTTCATTCGCAAACTCATCAACACTCGCCAACAAGTGCACTTTAAACGTCACTTCTGTTCCCTGAATTTTCAGAATATCCAGAGAAGCAACGGAGCTTAAACGCTTAAGTTTGTTTTCAACCACAAAAAAATCTTGCGCACTATCGAGTGGACCAAATTGGGCAAGCACAGATTGTGAGGATTCACTACTCACCACCACCGCGCTCTTGCTTGCATAGTAATCACTGATTTCATCAATCATCTCACTGGCCGCTTGCTCACCAGAAGCTTGACCCGAGATAGGGGATTTGGGCTGAGCCACCATGCTGTTCGCCGCTTGATCAAACAACGTCCAGCGAATATCGGAACCTTGAACACGCACCACTAAGACCGCATCGGTTGGATAACGTTGGCTCGCCGCACTGATCGGGTTAATAAAGCCACCCCATAAATCGGAAACTTGTACCCCGGTGACATCATCAAAATCACCGACCGGAACGGTCAGTGGTAAACCACGCACACGTGCACGGTTTTTCATTTGGTTCAACACTGGTGTATCGGCATGCTCCCAACTGATGCTGCGGTCATAATTGGCTTCTTCCACCAGCCATACCAACAGGTTGCTGCGGCTTTCTGGCCAAAACGGCAATTGAGCTTGAGTTAACAAAGAGCGTATGTGTGGCGCACTAAATTGCAAACGCAGCACAGATTGTGTGCCTTGCTGCTGAGTGCTGATCTGCGTGATGTATTGGTTATTTTGGCGCAGCGCTTTTTGCACCGCATCATTCTTAAGGGAATCTTGGCTGCCTGTCGCACGCACAATTACCTCTTCCATACCACGTACACGAGCAGTGGCATCCGCGTTATTTTGTTGGGGATCAATCGCAACTTCTGCTTGATACAAATTGACTCGAGTGAGGGCGAATGCGGGAAACGTGAGCAATCCCATCATCAACACAGCTAAATAGCGCATACCATACCTACATTCTGTTTACTGAACGACGATGATAAGCAACTATCCTGAGTTCAGCAAGGCAAGAGGTTACAGGAGTACGTCAGAATTTGTGCGACGCGATCCACGTCGTTTTTATGATTGACTAATAAACCTGTCATTTTTTGATCTCATTCCGCTCGCAATCGATTGCAGAAGTGATAGAATCCCGCGAATTTTTATTTAGTTCAGGGAAAATATGATGAAAAATGCCATACAAGGCGCGCAAATGCTGTTTGTTGCATTCGGCGCGTTGGTTCTGGTCCCACTGCTAACGGGACTCGATCCAAACGTAGCACTGTTCGGTGCTGGTTTAGGAACTCTGCTTTTCCAATTGATTACCCGCCGCTCAGTCCCCATCTTTCTCGCCTCTTCTTTTGCTTTTATTGCTCCTATCATGTTCGGCATCCAAACTTGGGGCATTCCTGCCACCAGTGGGGGGATTGATGGCAGCCGGTGCGGTGTATATCGTTCTCGGTGGCATCATCAAGGTGCGTGGTGTAGAAATCATCCATAAGCTGTTGCCTCCTGTTGTAGTGGGTCCGGTTATCATGGTGATTGGTTTGGGGCTTGCGCCAGCGGCAGTCAACATGGCGCTGGGTAAAACAGGGGACGGTTCCGTTCAACTGGTTGACCCACAAGCAGCACTGTGGATCTCTTGCCTTTCACTTTTGGTGACGGTGGTTTTCAGTGTCTTCGCGAAAGGCTTTTTCAAGCTAGTGCCGATTCTCGCGGGCATCATCACGGGTTATGTACTGTCACTCGCACTCGGAGTCGTGAGCTTTGCCGCCGTAGAACAAGCCGCTTGGCTGGCGCTGCCAAACTTTACTTTCCCTGAGTTTAATATCAACGCCATTCTGTTTATGATCCCAGTCGCGATCGCCCCTGCGGTTGAACATGTGGGTGATATGTTGGCGATCTCCAACGTCACCAACAAAGATTACCTGAAGAAACCGGGCTTACACCGCACGATTGCGGGTGACGGAGTCGCCACTATCGCGGCAACCATGCTCGGTGCGCCACCCAATACCACTTACAGTGAAGTCACTGGTGCGGTGATGCTGACTCGTGCATTCAATCCAGCCATCATGACTTGGGCAGCCATCACCGCGATTGTGCTGGCTTTGGTCGGTAAACTTGGCGCTCTGCTGCAAACCATCCCTGTACCAGTCATGGGCGGGATCATGATCCTACTGTTTGGCTCCATCGCAACCGTGGGTTTGAACACGCTGATCAAAAATCATGTGGACCTACACAAATCACGCAACCTCGTGATTGTCGCGGTAACACTGGTCTTTGGTATCGGTGGCATGGCATTCGGCGTCGGTGATTTCAGCCTACAAGGCGTGAGCTTGTGCGGTATTGTCGCGATTGTCCTGAATCTCGTTTTACCTAAGGATTTGGGTGAAAGCCACGTGGTGGATAATGCGCAGATGGAAGAAGAAGCGCGTCATTAATCTCGTGATGGTTAACTCCCCTTACTACTTGAGCTTCAAGTCTTAAGGGGATAAACGGCCTCTTGCTGAGGCCGTTTTTGTCGGTGTTAACTCTCTTCTTGGCACAGATCCGCAAATTGACCACGCGTTAAGCGCGCTAAATCTTGCGGTGATAATTCAATTTCCAAGCCACGCTTACCGGCACTGACACAAACCGTCGTTTGCGTTTGCGCACTTTGATGAATAAAGGTCAGTAGTGCTTTTTTCTGACCAAGAGGACTGATCCCCCCCACCACATAACCTGTCGTTTTTTCTGCAATATCCGGCTTCGCCATCTCTGCTTTTTTGGCTTTAGCTGCTTTCGCTGCCAGTTTCAAATTCAGTTTTAAATCGACTGGGATAATAGCTACCGCGAGATTTTTCTCTTCCCCGTTCATACAAAACAGTAAAGTTTTGAAGACCCGCTTCGGATCTTGGCCGAGCGCCTGTGCCGCTTCTAAGCCATAGCTGGCATGGCTCGGATCATGTTCATACTGATGAATGGTATGCGGGATTTTATTTTTCTTTGCAAGATTGATGGCTGGAGTCATGAATCGCGTGTCCTCATTTACTCACACTGCAGATTAAGCAGATAAAACTCAGTTCCATATCGATATGGAAAAAACAAAAAAGGCGGTGTTTTTACACCGCCTGTCAGTAAACGCAATTCGACTCGCTGAGTCAAACCTTATTAGCGATAAACAATTTCACCCGCTGGGGCAAAACGGTTTACGTCAATTGGGCTGTTTGCTTCGAGGAAATCTTTCAACACTTCCGCATCCACAAAACCGGTGTTGACATAACCCGGATGATCCGACACTTTCGGATAGCCATCACCACCCGCAGCGTTAAAGCTTGGGATTGTGAAGCGGTAAGTCGCATCCAAACGCAGTTGTTTGCCACCAATCATCACGTTTGACACTTTGCCATCCGCTACCGTCATAGAGATACCCGCAAATTGAGCATAGGCACCTGAATCGACCGGCTTGGTCGCCACCACATTTAAGTAATCCAGCACTTCCTGACCATTCATATCCACATAAGTCAGAATGTTGCCAAATGGCTGCACTTTCAGCACATCTTTGTACGTAATGTCACCCGCTTGAATGGAGTCACGCACACCGCCAGAGTTCATGATGGCGAAATCGGCTTTTGCTCGTTGCATGTGCGCCATTGCAATCATGCGACCCAAGTTGGTTTGCTCAAAACGAACGATGTTACGATCGCCTTCCAGCTTACCGTTACTGTTTGCAATCTTAATACCTAATTGCTCTTGGCCTTTCTCTTGGTATGGGCGTAGGAAGTCGAGCATCGCAGTATCTTCTTTAATTTCAGAAGTCGCGAACACTCGTTTGCTTTCACCATTCACTTCCACTTTTTTCTTCAGGTTAACCGGAACTAGGTTGTAGCTAACCATATTCAGCTCACCATTACGGAATTCATAATCCGCACGGCCAACATATTTACCCCATTCATAAGCCTGAACGATGTAGGTACCGTTTTGCATGTCAGGTTTACAAGCATCACCTGGTTCAAAATTCTTTTTCACCAGATTGGGACCTTCCATACACACAGGCTCTTGTGAGTGACCACCCACAATCATGTCCAGCTCACCCTCGGGTAGGAAACGAGCCAGAGCGACATCCCCCGGAGCGTTAACACCATGCTCACCATTTTGATAGTGACCCATGTGTGTGACGGCAATGATCAGATCCGGCTTCTCATTTTTCTTCAGCTCAGCAATCACTTGCTTCGCTTCTTCTTTTGGATCACGGAAATCAATACCACCGATGTATTCTGGGTTACCAATTTTTGCAGTGTCTTCGGTGGTTAAACCGATAACAGCAATCTTGATCCCTTGCTTATCAAAAATGTGGTACGGTTCAAACAGACGTTTGCCAGTAGCTTTGTCGTAAATATTGGCAGAAAGCATTGGGAAATTCGCCCACTCTTTTTGCTTAAACAAAACGTCGATTGGGTTATCGAACTCATGGTTACCAAGCGCCATCGCATCGTAACCAATTTTGCTCATCCCTTTAAAATCAGGCTCTGCATCTTGCAGATCGGACTCTGGAACACCTGTGTTGATGTCACCACCAGACAGCAGTAACACACTGCCACCTTGCGCTTCAATTTCAGCACGCATTTGGTCGATCAGCGTCTTACGAGCTGCCATGCCGTATTCGCCATACTGGTTTTGCCAAAAACGACCATGATGGTCATTGGTGTGCAAAATAGTCAGTTTATAGGTTTTGTCTGCTTCCCACTGGTGAGCGGGTTGGGTTGCACAACCTGCCAAAGAGGCAATAATGGCTGCACTGAGTACGGATTTTAGAATGAGGCCTTGTTTCATTGTCATACCTTTGAACTGATGAAAACCACTGCTGAAGTGTATTGATGAGCGCTCGTACGGCGCATACGCTTCCCACTGCCACTGCTTAATGCGCGGGTAAAACTTGATTTAGTTTAAAGTAACGAAATTGATGAGACAGCTTGATTTCATATTTATGTAGGATGGATCACCTAAAACGAGCCAATTGCATGTAATCAAGGATGAGAGTTAAGAAGATAATCCGCCCCGATCACAGGCAAACGTTTTACTGATAAAACGACAGGTACTCTCATTTTGTGCACGCAAGCGTTTAACCTACACAAACCCTCTTTTGCAAGAATTGCGTACCCCATCCCCTACGGTGCATTAGATATGAAAAAGCCATCCGCAGATGGCTTTAAATCGATGTCTATCTGGATATCACACTTATCGGATATCGATGTGCGCAAAACTTTTGATCAAATCATCCAGCGCTTTCATCTGCACAAGGAATGGCTCTAGCTTATCCAGCGGCAGAGCCGATGGACCATCACACTTCGCTTTCTCTGGATTTGGATGCGCTTCAATAAACAAACCGGCAATACCCGTTGCCAGACCTGCTTTCGCCAGTTCAACCGTCTGTTCACGACGACCACCCGATGCCGCACCAGAAGGATCGCGCATTTGCAGTGAGTGAGTCACATCGAAAATGATTGGGCTGCCGTTAGAGGCTTGCTTCATCACGCCAAAACCGAGCATATCCACAACGAGGTTGTCGTAACCGTGGCAAGAACCACGCTCACACAAAATCACTTTATCGTTGCCACACTCAGCAAACTTCTCAACGATGTTGCCTACTTGGCCTGGGCTCATGAATTGCGGCTTTTTCACGTTGATCACGGCACCCGTTTTCGCCATCGCTTCAACCAGATCCGTTTGACGCGCCAAAAAGGCAGGCAATTGAATGACATCCACTACATCCGCAACAGGTTGTGCCTGTTCAGCCGTGTGCACATCAGTAATGATTTTCACACCAAAAGTTTGTTTCAACTCTTGGAAAATTTTCATGCCTTCTTCTAAGCCTGGGCCACGGTAAGAGTGTACCGAGCTGCGGTTCGCTTTATCAAAAGAAGCTTTGAACACATAAGGAATACCGAGCTTCTCGGTTACTTTTACGTAGTATTCGCAAATTTGCATCGCCAAATCACGCGATTCCAACACGTTCATACCAGCAAACAGGGTAAACGGTTTATCGTTGGCTACCGGAATATCACCGACATGGACAATCTTGTGTTCCATCTTCATCTCTCTTGTTGGGTTAATGCAGCGTCACGTGCGTATCGTGACTGAGTGCATTGACTTGCGTTTTTAACAATTCAGCTGCCGGATCGTTCGGGCATTGATCAATAAAATATTGATAATCCGAAATGGCAATTTGGTGACACTCTAGCTGTTGGTAGATAAAGCCACGATCGCGGATTTCGTAAGGATCATCCGGCACAAAAGTGAGTGCCAAATCGGTACATCTTAGCGCCAGAGTATAACGCTCTTCGCGCAATAAGGCACTTTTAAGCAGCGCCAACCAACGACCAATAATGGTCGGGTTGTCTACACCTTGCAAATGCTGCGGTTTGAGTTTAGCGAGAGGCCCTTTATGGCCAACTAACCAAGCTTGTAACGTGTGTTGAGAAACGACTTCACCATTGAATGGGTTGATATAAATCGGCGTTTCATCTGGCCAATTCAGCGACAACAGGAACTGTGTGGGGAAACTAATGCCATTCAGTGGAAAGCCCAGTTTGCGGCCAAAGTAAAGCAGCAACGCGCCCAAACTCACGGGAATACCTTTGCGTCGTTCTAAAACCTGATCCATGAATGCATTGCGTGAATCAAAGTAGGCTTCACGATCCCCGCTAAAACCCCACTCTTGGTAAAACAGACGCAAAAAAGCATCAAAACGTGCTTTCTCATGCCGCTCATGAACCAAAGCCAACTCAGCCTCTTCAAGCAGACGTGCTAACTCAATGTGAGCCCATTCTAGCTGCGTGTCAGGGTTGATGGCTTTATTGAGCGCAAGCGCCCCTTCCACCAACTCCATCGCATCAAAATCTTCATCACATAAATTCAGCATGGTTGCTCCTAGGCTTAACCAAACAGAATCGGCGCTTTCGCGACCGCGATTTTTCCTGCCATTGCTAGCCAGCCCAATGCGCCAAAAAACGCAAAGCTACGCAGCAATTTGTTGCGGCCAAATTTGAGAGCAAAAAAGCCTAAAGCAATATAAGCCAGCACACAGGTGAATTTTTCACTCATCCACGGCGCGGCAGCGGTAAATGGAATGAATCCCGTGATGAAAATCAAACCGATACCGGAAAGCAGCAATAAGGTGTCATTAACATGCGGAAAAACTTTGAAAAACTTGCGCTCTAAATGCGCGGAGTTCAGCATCATCAGCACATAACGAATCGATAGCATGACGACACTGATGCCAATCGTGAACAGGTGAAAATGTTTTAAGCCTTCGTACATTATGATTCTCTTTCCATTTTATATTGTCCCAATGTAACCCGGTCATTGCCGGCATAATCTTGTTCGGTCGTGACGTTTTGGTAGCCAAGCTCACGCAACATCATCTGCACCGCAGCGCCTTGATCGTAGCCATGTTCAAACAGTAGCCAGCCGCCGTCGAGCAAAAAATGTGGCGCATACGTGCTGATATAGCGTATGTCCGCGAGGCCGTTCTCTTTCGCAACCAGTGCGCTTTTGGGCTCAAAACGAACATCACCTTGGCTCAGATGCGGATCATTTTCTTCGATGTATGGTGGGTTGGAGACGATCAAAGCAAACTTCGTACCGTCGGCCAGTGGACTAAACCAACTGCCTTGCAAAAACTGTGTATTGTGAATCGCCAAACGCGTAGCATTTTCCTGCGCCAGCGCAGCCGCTTCTGGGCGTAAATCGATGCCCGTGACCCGACGCTGCGGCAGCTCCGAAGCCAACGCTAATGCAATCGCTCCAGTTCCGGTGCCGAGATCCAATAGTTCACCGTCCATCAAAGCGGCCTTATCCAATGCCAATTCGACCAAACGTTCAGTATCGGGGCGTGGAATAAGTGTGGAAGGAGAAACTTTCAGCGGCAGTGACCAAAATTCACGCTCACCGAGAATGTAGGCAATCGGCTCGCCCGCCATGCGGCGAGCCAGTAGCGCGTCGAGAGAAGCCAAAGCTGGCTCCTCAAGCGTTTTATCTGGCCAAGTCAGCAGATAGGAACGTGGCTTAGCCAGTACATGGCAAAGTAACACAGCGGCATCTAACGCTGGCGAATCACTGCCGCTTTGCTGCAGTTGCTCGGTTGCCGCTTTTAATGCCGCTTCAATAGTGACTGACATGAATTAGTTTTGATCCGCCAGAGCCGCCAACTGGTCTGCTTGGTGCTCATGAATCACCGGTTCAATCAGTGATTGCATGTCGCCTTCCATCACTTCCGTCAGGCGGTACACCGTCAGGTTGATACGGTGATCGGACACACGACCTTGCGGGTAGTTGTAAGTACGAATACGGTCACTACGGTCGCCAGAACCCAGCAGGTTACGACGAGTATCGGAAATTTCCGCCGCACGTTTTGACTCTTCCGCTTGAGCAATGCGCGCCGCCAATACTGACATCGCTTTCGCTTTGTTCTTATGTTGCGAACGCTCATCCTGACACTCCACCACAATTCCAGTCGGTAAGTGAGTGATACGGATAGCCGAGTCGGTGGTGTTAACGTGCTGACCACCCGCGCCAGAGGAGCGGAACGTATCAATTTTCAGATCGCTGGCTTTGATTTCTGGAATTTCCGCTTCTGGAATTTCAGGCATCACCGCAACGGTACAAGCTGAGGTATGGATACGACCTTGCGCTTCCGTAGCCGGAACACGTTGCACGCGATGACCACCAGATTCAAATTTCAGCGTACCGTAAGCACCGTCACCGTTGACTTTGGCGATCATCTCTTTGTAACCGCCATGCTCAGCTTCGCTTGATGACATCACTTCGATACGCCAACCTTTTTTCTCAGCAAAGCGGCTGTACATACGGAACAGATCACCGGCGAAAATACCGGCTTCATCACCACCCGCACCGGCGCGGATTTCCAAGAAACAGTTGCGATCATCGTTTGGATCTTTTGGCAGCAACAGAATTTGCAGCTCATCGGTCAGGCGCTCAATTGCCGCTTTCGCCGCTTTGATCTCGTCCTGTGCCATTTCACGCATTTCTGCATCATCTTCTTGTGCCATTTCTTCGGCAGCAACCAGATCTTCCTTCGCTTGTTGGTAAGCTTGGAAACACTGAGTGATCTCTTCCAACTGCGAATACTCTTTGGACAGAGCACGGAATTTATTTTGATCACCAATAACGGTTGGGTCGCCAAGGAGGTGTTGCACCTCTTCGTAGCGCTCAACAAGGGATTCAAGCTTGCTTAAAATCGACGCTTTCATAGTTGCTTCTTTAAACTCTAAGTTGAGATTTAGTTCAGATCGTCAAGACCCAAACTTTGTCTGATCACGGCCAATTTAGCCGCTTCCCCTTGTTCCGCCGCGGTTTGTAACGCACGAGTTGGGGTGTGAATTAGTTTGTTGGTCAGTTTGTTGCTTAATTCAATAAGCAGTTTTTCAGGGTCACCGCCTGCGGCTAAAGCTTGCAAACTTTTACTCAGCAGATCTTCCCGAGTGTCATTGGCTTGCTTGCGATAATCACGAATGCTATCGACAGCTTGCAGTGAGCGCATCCAACTCATAAAGGTTGCGCTTTCTTCACTGACAATCGCTTCCGCCTGAATCGCTTCCACTTTCCGCTGCTCGATATTGCTGTCCACGATCGATTGCAAATCATCGACCGAGTAAAGGTAAGCATCGTTCAGCTTACCGACTTGCGGCTCAATATCACGCGGGACAGCAATATCCACCAACAACATTGGCTGATGACGGCGCGCTTTGAGCGCGGTTTCTACCATGCCTTTACCGATGATCGGTAAAGGGCTAGCGGTAGAGCTGATCACAATATCCGCTTGCGCGAGATAATCGGGAATTTCATTAAGGGCGATCACTTCAGCCCCAAACTGCTCGGCAAGCCCTAAAGCTCGCTCACGTGTTCGGTTAGCCACAATCATCCGTTTACAGTGATGCCCCGCCAAATGCTTAGCAACCAGTTCTATCGTTTCACCCGCACCAACCAGTAGTACAGTGGCATCTGCCAGTGATTCAAAAATGTGTTTCGCCAAAGTACAAGCGGCGTACGCCACCGAAACCGCACTGCCACCAATCTCGGTTTCTGTACGCACTCGCTTGGCTACCGAAAAGGTTTTTTGGAACAACTTTTCAGTCGCGGGATTGACCGCGTGGTTTTCTCGCGCTTCCGCGTAAGCTTGTTTGACCTGCCCTAATATCTGCGGCTCGCCCAACACTAATGAGTCCAAACCACAAGCGACGCGCATCAAATGACGAATGGCAGCTTGCTCTTCATGAACATACAAGCTGGGTTTTAACTCATCCAAACTGATTTGGTGAAACTGGGAGAGCCATTCGATGACCTTGTTCTTACTCGCCGATCTCACATCACAGTAAATTTCGGTACGGTTGCACGTTGAAAGGATCACGCCTCCCTTAACGTGTGAACTGGTGGCGAGCTGATTCAGAGCCAAAGAGAGTTTCTCTGGGCCGAACGCTACTTTTTCCCGCAATTCTACCGACGCCGTATTGTGATTGATTCCAATGGCAAGCAAAGACATCTATAGAGGATTCTCAGATATGGTGATGGACTAGAGGCCGAATTTTACTTGATGCCCTCTTTGATTGAAAGGGCAGACCGGATTTGTTTTCCTGAGTTCGTGAGATCAATGATATAGTTAGCCCGTTTTCGTTCTCGCTTTGGATAAAAAACGCACTATGAATGCTCTCTTACGTCGCTTACTCCCCGGAGTGGCGAGTCTGTTTCTCTTAGCGGGTTGTGCCACCACACCACCACAACCAGTCAATGTTCAGTGGCAATCTCATCAGCTCGTATTACAACAAATTCAAGCCTATCAACTCACTGGTAAGCTCGGTTATATCGCGCCAGATCAGCGTCAATCGTTCAATTTTCAATGGCAAAAAAGCCCGCAGCAACTCTCACTTCGCTTAACCAATTTCCTCGGTCAAACCGTTCTCAACCTACGGGTCGATGAGCAAGGCGCACAGGTCGACACTTATGATGATCAAATTTATCGCGACCAAGATGCGCAAAGCCTGATCCGAAATTTGACCGGATTGGATATTCCCGTTGCACAGCTCGAAGACTGGATTTTAGGTTTACCGACGCAAGCGACTCATTATGAGCTGAATGAACAGAACACCCTTGCCATGCTCACCAAACTCGCCTCAACAGCAGAATGGCAAGTGGAATATCAGCGTTACCAAGCCATTGAGTGGCAAAATCAGCTCATTCCGTTGCCGGATAAACTCAAACTCCAGCAAAATAAAACCTCGATTCAACTGGTGATTTCACAATGGACGCTGCTCCCATGATCCACGGCACCACCGTGTGGCCTTCACCGGCCAAACTCAACCTGTTTCTTTACATCACAGGTCGTCGCGCTAACGGCTATCACGATCTGCAAACCTTATTTCAGTTTCTCGATCACGGTGATGAGTTGACCATTACGGCAAACACCCGTGGTGACATTACCCTATCCCCCGCTCTGGCCAATGTCGCGTTAGAGGATAACCTGATCTACAAGGCCGTGATGGCGCTTAAAAGCTATACCCAATCCCCGTTGGGAGCAGATATTAAACTGCACAAAACTTTGCCGATGGGCGGTGGAATTGGTGGAGGGTCATCCAATGCGGCCACCACTTTAGTGGCACTCAATTATCTTTGGCAGACTCAACTCACGGATGATCAACTGGCCGAGATTGGGTTGGCACTCGGGGCAGATGTACCCGTCTTTACCCGTGGCTTTGCCGCCTTTGCTGAAGGTGTTGGCGAAGAATTATCCGCGGTAGAACCCGAGGAAAAATGGTATTTAGTGGTGCGCCCTGCGGTCAGCATCGCGACAAAAGATATTTTTACTCATACTGAGCTAGTGAGAAATACGCCAAAGCGTGATCTGGCAAGCCTTCTTGCCACTCCTTACGAAAACGATTGCGAAAAAATTGTCCGATCACTGTACCCCGAGGTTGATCAGCAACTTTCATGGCTGCTACAATACGCGCCGTCAAGATTGACCGGGACGGGATCTTGCGTTTTTGCTGAGTTTTCGAGCAGGAAAGATGCACAAGCCGTCTTTGCTCAATTATCTGACAACGTCTTAGCGTTTGTCGCCCAAGGGCGCAATGTTTCACCGCTCAGAAAGACGTTGGCTGATTACCAATCAGCCAAAATCCGACCTTACTAAAAACTGGACGCAACCCTGAGGTTTCCACCGTGCCTGATATGAAGCTATTTGCTGGTAACGCAATACCCGAACTAGCCCAACGTATTGCTGATCGCCTGTACATTTCCCTTGGTGATGCTACTGTTTCTCGTTTCTCTGATGGTGAAGTAGCAGTACAAATCAACGAAAATGTCCGTGGTAGCGATGTATTTATCATTCAATCCACCTGTGCCCCGACCAATGACAACCTGATGGAACTGGTGGTTATGATTGACGCAATGCGCCGTGCTTCTGCAGGCCGTATTACGGCAGTTATTCCTTACTTTGGTTATGCCCGCCAAGACCGCCGTGTGCGTTCGGCTCGTGTGCCAATCACTGCAAAAGTTGTTGCAGATTTCCTTTCTAACGTTGGCGTTGACCGCGTTCTGACTATCGACCTCCACGCAGAGCAAATCCAAGGCTTCTTTGATGTTCCAGTAGACAACATTTTCGGTACACCTGTACTGCTGGAAGATATGAAAGCACGTAACTTGGAAGATCCTGTTGTGGTATCTCCAGACCTTGGCGGTGTGGTGCGAGCTCGCGCAACCGCGAAAGCCTTGGGTGATATCGATATCGCGATCGTTGATAAGCGTCGTCCACGCGCGAACGTTTCAGAAGTAATGAACCTAATCGGTGATGTTGAAGGCCGTGACTGTGTGATTGTCGATGATATGATCGACACCGGTGGCACACTGTGTAAAGCCGCTGAAGCATTGAAAGAACGTGGGGCGAAACGCGTATTTGCTTACGCTACGCACGCGGTGTTCTCTGGCAATGCAGCGAAAAACATCAAAAATTCCGTGTTGGATCAAGTGATTGTGACTGACTCTATCACCCTATCGAAAGAGATGGCGGCGACAGGTAAAGTGACTCAACTCACCCTATCAAGCATGCTGGCTGAAGCGATTCGTCGTATCAGCAACGAAGAGTCTATCTCTGCGATGTTTAACTAATCATTGAATAACCGAACCTCACTGCCTGTCAGGTAAGTTCGGGAATCAATGATGCGAAAGCGTTTCATCTTTGATGAAGCGCTTTTTTATTGCTTTTTGTGTGACTCGCACCTCGCGGCGGATGTGTGCTATCATACCGCGCTTTTGAGTTTCCGAAGAGATATTCGCCTTGAGTCAACCAATCAAACTCCTTGTCGGACTGGCTAATCCAGGACCTGAATACGCAAAAACACGCCATAACGCAGGTGCTTGGGTTGTCGAAGAATTAGCCCGTATTCACAACGTTACGCTAAAAAATGAGCCGAAATTTTTTGGCCTTACCGGACGTCTGTTGATCAATGGTCAAGAATTACGAGTATTAGTCCCCACAACCTTCATGAACCTCTCAGGCAAAGCCATTGCGGCACTGGCCAATTTTTACCAGATTAAGCCAGAAGAGATCATGGTGGCACACGATGAACTAGACTTACCTCCCGGTATTGCGAAGTTCAAGCAAGGAGGCGGTCATGGTGGACATAACGGACTCAAAGACACCATAAGCAAATTAGGCAACAACAAAGAATTCTATCGTCTCCGGCTTGGTATCGGCCATCCGGGACACAAAGATAAAGTAGCCGGTTATGTGCTAGGCAAAGCTCCCGCTAAAGAGCAAGAATGCCTTGATGCCGCAGTGGATGAATCCGTTCGCTGCCTTGAGATCCTCATGAAGGATGGCCTCACCAAAGCACAAAATCGTTTACACACTTTCAAAGCTGAATAAGGTTACAGTCATGGGTTTTAAATGTGGCATCGTCGGTTTGCCAAACGTAGGTAAATCAACTCTTTTTAATGCACTGACCAAAGCGGGCATCGAAGCAGCTAACTTCCCGTTTTGTACAATCGAGCCAAACACAGGCGTTGTTCCAGTGCCAGATCCGCGTATGGATGCCTTAGCCGCTATCGTAAAGCCAGAGCGTATTCTGCCAACCACTATGGAATTTGTGGATATCGCTGGTCTGGTTGCGGGTGCATCAAAAGGTGAAGGTCTCGGTAACAAATTCCTCGCCAACATCCGTGAAACCGACGCAATTGGTCACGTTGTGCGCTGCTTTGAAAACGAAAACATCGTTCACGTTGCGGGTAAAGTTTCACCGTTGGAAGACATTGAAGTCATCAACCTTGAACTGGCGCTAGCGGATCTTGATAGCTGTGAGCGTGCGATTTTGCGTCAAAGCAAACGCGCGAAAGGTGGCGATAAAGAAGCGAAATTTGAGCTGGCCGTACTGGAAAAACTGCAACCTGTATTAAGCGAAGGCCAATCAGCTCGTTCTGTTAAGCTTACGAAAGAAGAACTCTTGGCCGTTGGTTACTTAAACCTGCTGACTCTCAAACCAACCATGTACATTGCTAACGTAAATGAAGATGGTTTTGAGAACAACCCATATCTGGATGCCGTTGTTGAGTTTGCCGCACAAGAAAATGCCTCTGTTGTTGCAGTATGTGCAGCCATTGAAGCAGAACTGTCAGAACTCGAAGAAGAAGAGCGTGATGAGTTTTTAGCCGATCTGGGCATTGAAGAACCAGGACTTAACCGTGTAATCCGCTCTGGTTATGATCTTCTGAACCTGCAAACTTACTTCACCGCAGGTGTGAAAGAAGTACGTGCATGGACAATCCCTGTCGGTGCGACTGCGCCACAAGCAGCAGGTAAGATCCACACTGACTTTGAACGTGGTTTTATCCGTGCTGAAGTGATCGGTTACGATGACTACATCCAATTTAATGGTGAGTCAGGTGCGAAAGATGCCGGTAAATGGCGTTTGGAAGGTAAAGACTACATCGTAAAAGATGGCGATGTGATCCACTTCCGCTTCAACGTTTAAAACTCGCTATAATGCAAACCAAAAGCCAACCAAAGTGTTGGCTTTTGTTCTTTATCGGCATTAAAAAAATAGATCTTTGTTCTCCTCAAAGTCGTAATGAATTTGTTGTTTTGTTGATGGTTTTTGATCAT
Source organism: Vibrio metoecus (assembly GCF_000696385.1). Lineage (GTDB taxonomy): Bacteria > Pseudomonadota > Gammaproteobacteria > Enterobacterales > Vibrionaceae > Vibrio > Vibrio metoecus. Next base: position 70,000 of record NZ_JJMN01000044.1, read on the forward strand.
AAACACGCCTCTTTGTTTAAAAAAAACTCGAACAGTTAGTTTCAAAGAATTTATTCAAAAAAACTGTTGACGCTCCTAACCCATATCCGCATAATGCGCTCCGTTCTCAGCGATAAGGCACAACGCCTAGACAGAGAAATAAAAATTTGGCTACGTAGCTCAGTTGGTTAGAGCACATCACTCATAATGATGGGGTCACAGGTTCGAATCCCGTCGTAGCCACCAAATTTATACAATTTGATGCTTTTGAACACGCGGTGGTGGCGGAATTGGTAGACGCGCTAGCTTCAGGTGTTAGTGTCCCTAGGACGTGAGGGTTCAAGTCCCTCCTTCCGCACCAAAAGTATCAGGTTGTTAAAAAAATTTGCGGAAGTGGCGAAATTGGTAGACGCACCAGATTTAGGTTCTGGCGCCGCAAGGTGTAAGAGTTCAAGTCTCTTCTTCCGACACCATATTTTGATGATGAATATCATCACTGCAGGTCTATCGCCAAGCGGTAAGGCAACGGGTTTTGATCCCGTCATCCCATGGTTCGAATCCATGTAGACCTGCCATTTTCTTAACTTTCAACACGGTAAAAACCATTGGAAGTCAGAGCGAGATTGTATTATAGTCTTTCGCTCGAAAAGATGGCTACGTAGCTCAGTTGGTTAGAGCACATCACTCATAATGATGGGGTCACAGGTTCAAATCCCGTCGTAGCCACCATAATACAATTTGATGCATTTAACGCGGTGGTGGCGGAATTGGTAGACGCGCTAGCTTCAGGTGTTAGTGTCCTTCGGACGTGAGGGTTCAAGTCCCTCCTTCCGCACCAAATGTATCGAATTCTGCAGGTCTATCGCCAAGCGGTAAGGCAACGGGTTTTGATCCCGTCATCCCCTGGTTCGAATCCAGGTAGACCTGCCATTATTTCGATGATTCGAGTAATCAGTTATCAGTAAAATTTGCGGAAGTGGCGAAATTGGTAGACGCACCAGATTTAGGTTCTGGCGCCGCAAGGTGTAAGAGTTCAAGTCTCTTCTTCCGCACCATAATTAAATCTGAAAAGATTTAGAGTGGCTACGTAGCTCAGTTGGTTAGAGCACATCACTCATAATGATGGGGTCACAGGTTCGAATCCCGTCGTAGCCACCATATTACAATTTGATGCATTTAACGCGGTGGTGGCGGAATTGGTAGACGCGCTAGCTTCAGGTGTTAGTGTCCTTCGGACGTGAGGGTTCAAGTCCCTCCTTCCGCACCAAATGTATCGAATTCTGCAGGTCTATCGCCAAGCGGTAAGGCAACGGGTTTTGATCCCGTCATCCCATGGTTCGAATCCATGTAGACCTGCCACTATTTCGATGATTCGAGCAATCGGGTTATCACTAAAATTTGCGGAAGTGGCGAAATTGGTAGACGCACCAGATTTAGGTTCTGGCGCCGCAAGGTGTAAGAGTTCAAGTCTCTTCTTCCGCACCATTATTGAAAAGCAACGACGATCGTTGTGCAGAATACTGCAGGTCTGTCGCCAAGCGGTAAGGCAACGGGTTTTGATCCCGTCATACCCAGGTTCGAATCCTGGCAGACCTGCCATTATATCGATGGTTTGAGCAATCAAATTATCACTACAATTTGCGGAAGTGGCGAAATTGGTAGACGCACCAGATTTAGGTTCTGGCGCCGCAAGGTGTAAGAGTTCAAGTCTCTTCTTCCGCACCATATAAATAAAACCTAGCTTCGGCTAGGTTTTGTTTTTTTCTGAACTTTTTCTTTTCGATAAATGATTTAGCGAACGTCTATTTAGCCGTTAAGATTTCATCTTAATAGAAACTCCCCCACTTACTTATTCCCTGACTAATCATTAAAGCTTTAGAACTCTCTTCCTAACGCCTCATAAAACACTCTTCTCAGTAATCTATTATCTCCCTACCACAAGGCCATATGCTTCTTATACAGCAGGCGCTCGCATGGATTTTTACCCAAAAA